>NZ_CP109007.1:5890000-7096140 GCF_036226665.1 Streptomyces sp. NBC_00691
GAACAGGGCGATTCAGTAGCGCGCTCAAGACCCGAAGCGGAGTGATCTAGCCATGGGCAGGTTGAAGCGGAGGTAAGACTTCGTGGAGGACCGAACCCACCAGGGTTGAAAACCTGGGGGATGACCTGTGGTTAGGGGTGAAAGGCCAATCAAACTCCGTGATAGCTGGTTCTCCCCGAAATGCATTTAGGTGCAGCGTCGTGTGTTTCTTGCCGGAGGTAGAGCACTGGATAGGCGATGGGCCCTACCGGGTTACTGACCTTAGCCAAACTCCGAATGCCGGTAAGTGAGAGCACGGCAGTGAGACTGTGGGGGATAAGCTCCATGGTCGAGAGGGAAACAGCCCAGAGCATCGACTAAGGCCCCTAAGCGTACGCTAAGTGGGAAAGGATGTGGAGTCGCAGAGACAACCAGGAGGTTGGCTTAGAAGCAGCCACCCTTGAAAGAGTGCGTAATAGCTCACTGGTCAAGTGATTCCGCGCCGACAATGTAGCGGGGCTCAAGCGTACCGCCGAAGTCGTGTCATTGCAGCATGAGGGCCAACGCCCGCTGTGATGGGTAGGGGAGCGTCGTGTGCCGGGTGAAGCAGCCGCGGAAGCGAGTTGTGGACGGTTCACGAGTGAGAATGCAGGCATGAGTAGCGATACACACGTGAGAAACGTGTGCGCCGATTGACTAAGGGTTCCTGGGTCAAGCTGATCTGCCCAGGGTAAGTCGGGACCTAAGGCGAGGCCGACAGGCGTAGTCGATGGACAACCGGTTGATATTCCGGTACCCGCTTTGAAACGCCCAGTATCGAGCCCATTAATGCTAAGGCCGTGAAGCCGTTCCGGACCCTTCGGGGAAAGGAAAGTGGTGGAGCCGCTGACCCAAGGTGGTAGTAGGTAAGCGATGGGGTGACGCAGGAAGGTAGTCCAACCCGGGCGGTGGTAGTCCCGGGGTAAGGGTGTAGGCCGTGTGATAGGCAAATCCGTCACACATTAAGGCTGAGACCTGATGCCGAGCCGATTGTGGTGAAGTGGATGATCCTATGCTGTCGAGAAAAGCCTCTAGCGAGTTTCATGGCGGCCCGTACCCTAAACCGACTCAGGTGGTCAGGTAGAGAATACCGAGGCGTTCGGGTGAACTATGGTTAAGGAACTCGGCAAAATGCCCCCGTAACTTCGGGAGAAGGGGGGCCACGTCTGGTGATCGGATTTACTCCGTGAGCTGGGGGTGGCCGCAGAGACCAGCGAGAAGCGACTGTTTACTAAAAACACAGGTCCGTGCGAAGCCGTAAGGCGATGTATACGGACTGACGCCTGCCCGGTGCTGGAACGTTAAGGGGACCGGTTAGCTCTGTTTCGACAGGGCGAAGCTGAGAACTTAAGCGCCAGTAAACGGCGGTGGTAACTATAACCATCCTAAGGTAGCGAAATTCCTTGTCGGGTAAGTTCCGACCTGCACGAATGGCGTAACGACTTCTCGACTGTCTCAACCATAGGCCCGGTGAAATTGCACTACGAGTAAAGATGCTCGTTTCGCGCAGCAGGACGGAAAGACCCCGGGACCTTTACTACAGTTTGATATTGGTGTTCGGTTCGGCTTGTGTAGGATAGGTGGGAGACTTTGAAGCCGTGACGCCAGTCATGGTGGAGTCGCCGTTGAAATACCACTCTGGTCGTGCTGGATGTCTAACCTCGGTCCGTGATCCGGATCAGGGACAGTGTCTGATGGGTAGTTTAACTGGGGCGGTTGCCTCCCAAAGGGTAACGGAGGCGCCCAAAGGTTCCCTCAGCCTGGTTGGCAATCAGGTGTTGAGTGTAAGTGCACAAGGGAGCTTGACTGTGAGACCGACGGGTCGAGCAGGGACGAAAGTCGGGACTAGTGATCCGGCGGTGGCTTGTGGAAGCGCCGTCGCTCAACGGATAAAAGGTACCCCGGGGATAACAGGCTGATCTTCCCCAAGAGTCCATATCGACGGGATGGTTTGGCACCTCGATGTCGGCTCGTCGCATCCTGGGGCTGGAGTCGGTCCCAAGGGTTGGGCTGTTCGCCCATTAAAGCGGTACGCGAGCTGGGTTTAGAACGTCGTGAGACAGTTCGGTCCCTATCCGCTGCGCGCGCAGGAATATTGAGAAGGGCTGTCCCTAGTACGAGAGGACCGGGACGGACGAACCTCTGGTGTGCCAGTTGTCCTGCCAAGGGCATGGCTGGTTGGCTACGTTCGGGAGGGATAACCGCTGAAAGCATCTAAGCGGGAAGCCTGCTTCGAGATGAGTATTCCCACCTCCTTGAGAGGGTAAGGCTCCCAGTAGACGACTGGGTTGATAGGCCGGATGTGGAAGCCCAGTAATGGGTGGAGCTGACCGGTACTAATAGGCCGAGGGCTTGTCCTCAGTTGCTCGCGTCCACTGTGTTAGTTCTGAAGTAACGAACTGTGCCGATATCCGGTTGGTTAACTTCATAGAGTTTCGGTGGTCATAGCGTTAGGGAAACGCCCGGTTACATTCCGAACCCGGAAGCTAAGCCTTTCAGCGCCGATGGTACTGCAGGGGGGACCCTGTGGGAGAGTAGGACGCCGCCGAACACCCGCCCTTTTAGCTCAGTCGGTAGAGCGTCTCCATGGTAAGGAGAAGGTCAACGGTTCGATTCCGTTAAAGGGCTCAGAGTAAGAAGGCCCCCGCCTTGTGGCGGGGGCCTTTTTGCGTTTCCCGGTGCGGATAGGTCCGGTCGGCGATCCCCGTAAGGGGATCGCCGGTGGCGTCAGCGGTCGTCCGGCTCGCGGAGGCGCATCGCCAGGATGGCCATGTCGTCGGAGGCCGGGGCCTGGGCGAAGCGCTCCACGGCGCGGAGCACTCGGGCGGCGACCGCGCCGGCCGTCAGACCCGTACAGGTCTTGAGGACCTCGGCGAGGCCGTCGTCGCCCAGCATGCGGGTGCCTTCGCGGCGTTCCGTCACGCCGTCCGTGACACAGAGGAGGACATCGCCCGGTTCGAGCGTGATCGTCTCCTCGTACAGTTCGAGGTCCTCCATCACGCCCAGGAGCGGCTGCGGTTCTGCCGCGGACGTCACCGTGCCGTCCGGGCGGAGCCGCAGCGGGAGCGGATGGCCGGCGCAGACGACCTTGAGGATCGCGGAGCCGTCCTCCTGAGGGCGCATCTCGCCGTACAGGAGGGTGAGGAAGCGGCTGCGGGCGCCCTCGTCGAGGATCGCCGCGTTGAGGCGTTCCAGGACGGCCGGGCCGCCGAAGCCCTCGCGGGCCAGCAGACGGAGGGCGTGGCGCGCCAGGCCGGTGACGGCGGCCGCCTCCGGGCCCGTACCGCAGACGTCGCCGATCGCGAAGCCGTAGGCGCCGTCGCGGATCGGGAAGAGGTCGTAGAAGTCGCCTCCGACCTCGTTGCCCTCGCCGGCGGCGCGGTAGATCACGTCGACCTCGACGCCCGGGATCTCGGGGAGGCCGGGCGGGAGGAGGCTGCGCTGGAGCGACTGGCTGATGGCCACGCGCTCCGAGTACAGGCGGGCGTTGTCCAGGGCCAGGGCGGCCCGGCGGGAGAGGTCCTCGGCGAGCTCCAGGATCTCCTGGCGGAAGTGGTCCTCCGAGGGCCGGCCGAGGGTCAGCATGCCGATGACCCTGTTGCGGGCCACCAGCGGCAGGACGACCGTCTCGCCGGCGACCGCGCTCGCGGTGGCCAGGGTGGTGTCGATGCCGGAGGAGAGCGGGCTCGTCGGGTTGTCGAGGGCCCGGACCGAGGCGGTCAGGGCCGCGCGGTGGGCGGCGTCGCCCGGTGCGGTCCAGACGCGGGCGCCGGGGGTCGGCACCGGGTCGGGCGGGGAGATGGAGGAGAGCAGGTCCTTGAGGCCGTCGATACGGTCCTCGTCCTCGTGGAGCACGTACGACAGGTACGGGTCGGAGGCCTGGTCGGCGATCGTGTAGACCGCGCACCAGGTGGCGAGGGTCGGGACAGTCATCTGGGCCATCAGGGCCAGGGTCTGGTCCCGGTCGAGCGTGCCCGCGAGCAGGTCGGAGGCCTCGACGAGGAAGCTCAGGGAGCCGCGGCGGAGGCGTTCCAGCTCGCCGAGGCGGGCGGACTCGACGGCCAGGGCGATGCGGTCGGCGGCGAACTGGAGACGCAGGGCCTCCTCGTTCGAGTAGCGGTTGGCGCTCTCGGCGGCCACGCCGAGGGAGCCGGTGAGCCGGCCCTCGACCTTGAGGGGCACGGTGACGACCGAGCGCATGCCGGTGCCTTCGAGGAGGGGGACGGCGCCGGGCACGGCGGCCAGGTCCTCGTGCACGGCGGGCATACGGGCGGAGCCGTAGCGGCTGGCGCCGGTCTCGACGGGAACGCGGGCGAAGCGCTGGCGGGCGGCCGGGAGGCCGGTCGTCGCCCGTACCTCCAGTTCCGTCTCGTCGTCGGTGGCGAGCAGCAGGAAGGCGGCGTCGCCGTCGAGCATGTCGCGGGCGCGTTCGACCGTGCGCTGCAGGAGGCCGTCGAGGTCGTCGGGGGCCGGGGAGCCGATGAAGACCTCGAAGGGGTCCGCGGTGCGGCTCTCGGAGCCCGGCTCGGAGGCGGGGCGCTGCGGGGTCTGGAGGATGGCCCGCTCGTGCTCGCGCACCAGGAGACAGACCGTGGAAGGCTCGCCCTGGGCGTCGCGGACGCGGAGGTGGGCGGCGTAGACGGGGATGACGCGGCCGTCGGCGCAGCGGATGCCGTAGCTGCCCTCCCAGCGGGAGAGGCGGAGTGCCTCGGCGAGGCCGGTGCCGATGCCGGGGGTGTGGGGCCAGGCCGCGAGGTCGCCCAGGGGTTTGCCGGTGACCTGTTCGGAGGCGTAGCCGAAGAGCTCTCCGGCGTCCTCGTTCCAGGCGGAGATGGCTCCGCCGCGGTCGATCTGGACGACGGCGACGCGTACGCGGCTGTCCGTGACCGGGAGGAGGGCATCGGGGAGGACGGGGCCCGCGGAGCGGGTGCCGACCGGGCGCTGGGCGAGGTCGAGGTGGAACCAGACGTGCTTGCGGGTGGGGGTGTAGTCGACGCCCCAGCGGTGGGCGAGGGCGGCGCAGAGCAGCAGGCCACGGCCGTTCTCGCGGTCGGGGCTGCCGAGGGTGCGGCCGCTCTGGACAGGGATCTCGCGCTCGGGGTAGCGGTCGGCGACCTCGACGCGGATGCTGTCGTCGGAGCGGAGGCAGAGCACCTCGGCGGAGGTGCCGGCGTGGATGACGGCGTTGGTGACGAGCTCACTGGTGAGCACGACGGCGTCGTCCACGAGCTCCGGGTGTCCCCAGCCCTGGAGGGTGTCCCGGACGAAGGCGCGGGCGGCCGCGACGGACCGCCCGACGGGCTCGAAGCTGGCAGTCGCCCGCGCGGTGATCACAGCACTCCTCGTACGCGTCTCGACGCCCGGCTCTGCCATGCTCGGTCTGTCCCTCCCGCTGCCCGGTGGTCGTCACGCGTGCCACACCGCCCCTGCCGGGCTGACCGGGACGGTTGGACAGTCGGAAGCCAGGTTACTTACCTTCACTGTCCGAGCGGATGCCGGTCATCGCTGAATCCGTCCCCAGGGGGTAGGGACGCTGTGCGAAGCTGCCGAACTGTTATCGCCTGGTTCGGTGGCGGTGAAACACTGGGCAGGCTACCGGCGAAAGCCGGAGCGGTACGGTCGACCCCTTTCGGGAGGGACACGGTGGAACCTGGCACGGCGGCGCGGCGCGGCGGAGGCAGCGGTACGCGCGCGAGGGGCGGGCGTTCCCGTGGGGGGACGGTGCAGGTCGACGCGGCGGCGCTGGAGCGGCTGCTGGCCGCACTGGTGTCCATGCGGGACGGCAATCTCCGCAGGCGGCTCACGGTGTCCGGCGACGGGGTCATGGCGGAGATCTCCGCCGTGTTCAACGAGGTCGCGGACCGGCAGATGCATGTGACGGGGGAGCTGTCCCGGGTCCGCCGGGTGGTGGGACGCGAGGGCAAGCTGTCCGAGCGCCTCGAGGCGGGGGCCGGTGAGGGGGCGTGGGCGGCGGCGATCGAGGCCGCGAACGCGCTCGTCGACGATCTGGCCCGGCCCGTGTCCGAGGTGGGACGGGTGCTCTCGGCGGTGGCCGAGGGTGATCTGGACCAGCGGATGGACCTGCGTTCGGAGGGTGCCGACGGGGCGGTCAGGCCGCTGCGCGGAGAGTTCCTGAAGGTCGCCCGTACCGCGAACAATCTCGTAGACCAGCTGTCGGTCTTCGCCTCCGAGGTGACGAGGGTCGCCGTCGAGGTGGGGACGGACGGCAAGCTGGGCGGGCAGGCGCAGGTGCGCGGGGTGTCCGGTTCGTGGAAGGACCTCACGGACTCGGTCAACACGATGGCGAACCGGCTGACGGCCCAGGTGCGGGACATCGCGCTGGTGACGACGGCGGTCGCAGACGGCGATCTGTCGCAGAAGGTCACGGCGAACGTGGCCGGCGAGATGCTGGAGCTGAAGAACACCGTCAACCGGATGGTGGACCAGCTGTCGTCGTTCTCCTCCGAGGTGACCAGGGTCGCCCGTGAGGTGGGTACGGAGGGCGAGCTCGGCGGTCAGGCCGAGGTGGCCGGGGTCGCCGGTGTGTGGAAGGACCTCACGGACTCCGTCAACACGATGGCGGGCAACCTGACCAACCAGGTGCGCGGCATCGCCGAGGTCACGACGGCGGTCGCGAACGGTGACCTGTCGCAGAAGGTGCGGGTGTCGGCGCGCGGTGAGATCGCGCAGCTGGCGGACACGATCAACCAGATGACGAAGACGCTGCGGATCTTCGCCGACGAGGTGACCCGGGTGTCGGGCGAGGTCGGCGCCGAGGGTCTGCTCGGTGGTCAGGCACAGGTGCCGGGGGCAGCGGGGACCTGGAAGGACCTCACCGACTCGGTCAACACCGTCTTCCGGAACATCACCACGCAGGTGCGGGACATCGCGCAGGTGACCACCGCGGTCGCCAACGGCGATCTGTCGCAGAAGGTCACGGTGGACGTGGCCGGCGAGATGCTGGAGCTCAAGAACACCGTCAACACGATGGTGGACCAGCTGTCCGCCTTCGGTTCCGAGGTGACCCGGGTGGCCCGGGAGGTCGGTGTCGAGGGTCTGCTCGGGGGCCAGGCCGAGGTGAAGGGCGCGGCGGGTACGTGGAAGGACCTCACCGACTCGGTGAACACGGCCTTCCGCAACCTGACCGGTCAGGTGCGGGACATCGCGCAGGTGACGACGGCGGTCGCCAACGGCGATCTGTCGCAGAAGGTCACGGTGGACGTGGCCGGCGAGATGCTGGAGCTCAAGAACACCGTCAACACGATGGTGTCGCAGCTGTCGTCGTTCGCGGACCAGGTGACGCGGATGGCCCGGGACGTGGGCACCGAGGGCCGGCTGGGCGGTCAGGCGCGGGTGGACGGCGTGTCGGGGCGCTGGCGGGAGCTCACCGACTCGGTGAACTTCATGGCCGGCAACCTGACGTCGCAGGTGCGGCAGATCGCGCAGGTGACGACCGCGGTGGCACGCGGTGACCTGTCGCAGAAGATCGACGTGGACGCGCGCGGCGAGATCCTGGAATTGAAGAACACCATCAACACGATGGTCGACCAGCTCTCCGCGTTCGCCGACCAGGTGACCCGGGTGGCCCGTGAGGTGGGTACCGACGGGCGTCTCGGCGGGCAGGCGCAGGTGCCGGGTGTGGCAGGCGTGTGGCGTGACCTGACGGATTCCGTGAACGGCATGGCGGGGAACCTGACCACTCAGGTCCGCAACATCGCGCAGGTCGCCACGGCGGTGGCGCGCGGTGACCTGTCGCAGAAGATCGACGTGGACGCGCGCGGCGAGATCCTGGAGCTGAAGAACACCCTCAACACGATGGTGGACCAGCTCTCGAACTTCGCCGAGCAGGTGACCCGGGTGGCCCGTGAGGTGGGCACCGAGGGCATTCTGGGTGGTCAGGCCGAGGTGCAGGGGGTCTCCGGCACCTGGAAGGACCTCACCCAGTCGGTGAACTTCATGGCCAACAACCTCACCATCCAGGTGCGGAACATCGCCGAGGTCACGACGGCGGTCGCCAAGGGCGACCTGTCGAAGAAGATCACCGTCGACGCCCGGGGCGAGATCCTGGAGCTGGTGACGACCGTCAACACGATGGTCGACCAGCTGTCCAACTTCGCGGACGAGGTCACGCGTGTGGCCCGCGAGGTGGGCACGGAGGGCATCCTCGGCGGTCAGGCGCGGGTCCGGGGCGTCACGGGCACCTGGAAGGACCTGAGCGACAACGTCAACCTGATGGCCAACAACCTGACGAGTCAGGTGCGGAACATCTCCCGGGTCTCGGCGGCCGTCGCCAACGGCGACCTGACGAAGAAGGTGACGGTCGAGGCGCGCGGCGAGGTCGCGGAGCTTGCCGACACCGTCAACACCATGGTGACGACCCTGTCGTCGTTCGCGGACGAGGTCACGCGTGTGGCCCGTGAGGTGGGCACGGAGGGTGAGCTGGGCGGCCAGGCCCGGGTGCCGGGTGTCTCGGGCACCTGGAAGGACCTGACCGAGTCGGTGAACTCGATGGCCTCCAACCTCACCGGTCAGGTGCGCCAGATCGCGGCGGTCACCACGGCCATCGCCAAGGGCGACCTCACCAAGAAGATCGACATCGATGCGCGCGGCGAGATCCAGGAGCTCAAGAGCACCATCAACACGATGGTCGACCAGCTGTCGAACTTCGCCGAGGAGGTCACGCGTGTGGCCCGCGAGGTGGGCACGGACGGCCAGCTCGGCGGTCAGGCCCGGGTGCGGGACGTGGACGGCACCTGGCGCGACCTGACCGAGTCCGTGAACGAGATGGCCGGGAACCTGACCCGGCAGGTGCGGGCGATCGCCGCCGTCGCCACGGCGGTGACGCGGGGCGACCTGAACCTCAAGATCGACGGTGTCGACGCGGCGGGCGAGATCCAGGCCCTCCAGGAGAACATCAACACCATGATCGCCAACCTGCGCGACACCACCCTCGCCAACGAGGAGCAGGACTGGCTCAAGGGGAACCTGGCCCGTATCTCCGGCCTCATGCAGGGCCGGCGGGACCTGGACGACGTCGCCTCGCTCATCATGAGCGAGCTGACTCCGGTGGTCTCGGCCCAGCACGGTGCCTTCTTCGTGGCGATGCCGACCGGCTCCGCGCACAGCGACGCCGAACTCGTCGGTGAGGGCGAGGGCTCGTACGAGCTGCGGATGCGCGGGAGTTACGGCTACTCCGCCGGGTCCATGCCGACCTCGTTCCGTCCGGGCGAGACGCTCATCGGGACGGCGGCCGAGGAGAAGCGGACCATCCAGGTCAACGTTCCGCCGGGCTATCTGAAGATCTCGTCCGGGCTCGGCGAGGCCGCGCCGGCGCATGTGATCGTGCTTCCGGTGCTCTTCGAGGGCAAGGTCCTCGGTGTGATCGAGCTGGCCTCCTTCCAGCCGTTCACGCAGATCCAGCGCGACTTCCTCAACCAGCTGGCCGAGCTGATCGCCACCACGGTCAACACGATCAGCGTCAACACCAAGACCGAGGTGCTGCTCCAGCAGTCGCAGGAGCTGACCGAGCAGCTCAAGGAGCGTTCGGCGGAGCTGGAGCACCGGCAGAAGGAACTCCAGGGCTCCAACGCCGAGCTGGAGGAGAAGGCCGAGCTGCTGGCCCGGCAGAACCGCGACATCGAGGTGAAGAACACCGAGATCGAGGAGGCCAGGCAGGTCCTGGAGGAGCGGGCCGAGCAGCTCGCGGTCTCCATGCGCTACAAGTCCGAGTTCCTGGCGAACATGTCGCACGAGCTGCGCACCCCGCTCAACTCGCTGCTGATCCTCGCCAAGTTGCTCGCGGACAACGCCGAGACCAATCTGACGCCGAAGCAGGTCGAGTTCGCGGAGACGATCCACGGCGCGGGTTCCGACCTGCTCCAGCTGATCAACGACATCCTCGACCTGTCCAAGGTCGAGGCGGGCAAGATGGACGTCTCGCCGACCCGGATCGCGCTCGTCCAGCTCGTCGACTACGTGGAGGCGACCTTCCGGCCGCTCACGGCGGAGAAGGGGCTCGACTTCTCGGTGCGGGTCTCGCCCGAGCTGCCGGCCACCCTCCACACGGACGAGCAGCGGCTGCTCCAGGTGCTCCGCAACCTCCTGTCCAACGCGGTGAAGTTCACCGACACGGGGGCGGTCGAGCTGGTGATCCGGCCGGCCGGGACCGATGTGCCGCAGTCGATTCGCGAGCAGCTCCTGGAGGCCGGTTCGCTGCGCGATCCGGAGGCCGATCTGATCGCCTTCTCCGTCACGGACACCGGCATCGGGATCGCCGCGAGCAAGATGCGGGTCATCTTCGAGGCGTTCAAGCAGGCCGACGGCACGACCAGCCGGAAGTACGGGGGTACGGGTCTGGGGCTCTCGATCAGCCGGGAGATCGCGCGGCTGCTCGGCGGCGAGATCTTCGCGGCGAGCGAGCCGGGCCGCGGGTCGACGTTCACGCTCTATCTGCCGCTGAGCCCGACGGAGCTTCCGGCCGGCTACGGGCAGGGGGTGGCCGACGACCCGCAGCAGGGCGCCGAGGAGGGGGCCGCCGGGGCCGTCCACCCGTTCCCGCACTTCCCGCCGGCGCCCGCACGGACGGAGGCGCGGTCCGGTGCCGGGGCGCTCTTCCGGCACCGGCGGAAGGCCGCGGCGGAGGCGACCGGGGCGCGGACGGCGGTGCCGGGGCAGTCCGGGCAGGAGATCGCCGTCGACCGGGCGGAGCAGGAGGTGGAGGCCGCGCCGCGCCGCACCTTCGGTTTCTCCGGCGAGAAGGTGCTCATCGTCGACGACGACATCCGCAACGTCTTCGCGCTCACCAGTGTCCTCGAGCAGCACGGACTCGCTGTGCTGTACGCGGAGAACGGGCGGGAGGGCATCGAAGTCCTGGAACAGCACGACGATGTGACGATCGTCCTGATGGACATCATGATGCCCGAGATGGACGGATACGCGACGACGACGGCGATCCGGCGGATGCCGCAGTTCGCGGGGCTTCCGATCATCGCGCTGACGGCGAAGGCGATGAAGGGCGACCGGGAGAAGGCGATCGAGTCGGGTGCCTCGGACTATGTGACGAAGCCCGTCGACCCCGATCACCTGCTGTCGGTGATGGAGCAGTGGATGCGGGGCGAGTGACTCCGGGCGGGGCCCGTGGGGCGGGGGGAGTGCCTCCGCGCCGCGGGCCCACCGCGGGCCGCGCCGGGGCTCCGGGCCTCGGCTGACGGACTGTCGCCAGGGGGGTGTGAGAGGCCGGGATACGGGGAACCTTCTGGTCTCCCACCGCGTTTCCGGTACGTGCACAGTGACATCGCGGTGACAGGGTGTGGCGACGGGCGGGGTGCGGCTACGATGACCGGCACAAGGACGGACGGCGTTAGGGAGTCGTCTTCTGGGGCGGCGCCCGGTGCTTCCCCCGGTTCCGGGAGCCGGGGAGACACGTTGCCGGGGCGAGGAGGACGGGGCATGGTGCAGAAGGCCAAGATCCTCCTGGTCGATGACCGGCCGGAGAATCTGCTGGCGCTGGAGGCCATTCTCTCCGCGCTCGATCAGACGCTGGTGCGGGCATCGTCCGGGGAGGAAGCGCTCAAGGCGCTGTTGACGGACGACTTCGCGGTCATCCTGCTCGACGTCCAGATGCCGGGTATGGACGGCTTCGAGACCGCGGCGCACATCAAGCGGCGGGAGCGGACCCGGGACATCCCGATCATCTTCCTCACCGCCATCAACCACGGCCCCCACCACACGTTCCGCGGGTACGCGGCCGGGGCGGTCGACTACATCTCGAAGCCGTTCGACCCGTGGGTGCTGCGCGCCAAGGTCTCGGTCTTCGTCGAGCTGTACATGAAGAACTGCAAGCTGCGTGAGCAGGCCGCGCTGCTGCGGCTGCAGCTGGAGGGCGGCGGTGAGGCCGGTCACGGCAAGGAGGCCGCCGGTCTGCTCGCCGAGCTCTCGGCCCGCCTCGCGGCCGTCGAGGAGCAGGCGGAGGCGCTGTCCAAGCAACTCGACGACGACTCCGCCGACGCGGCCGCCGTCGCCACCGCCGCGCATCTGGAGCGCAAGCTCACCGGTCTGCGCCGGGCGCTGGACGCGCTGGAGCCGGGTACGGGCGCCGCGCCGACGCTGCCGGCCCAGGGCTGACGTACCGTCACCGAGACGTCGGGCGCCTGCCGTCCCTCGTGATGCGGCGTCAGCTTCGGGCCATGGCTTGGGCGACACGAACGGGTGAGGCGGACAGCCGGTCTTCACACCGGTAACCTCGGCATCATGGCTTCACGTACGTCCGGAAAGGGTTCCCAGGGCACGGCGGGCACCGCAAAGCCGCGCGCCGGCCGTACGACCGGCGCTGCGAAGAAAGCGGCACCCGCGAAGTCCCCCGCCAAGCCGCCCGCCAGGAAGGCGCCGGCCAAGAAGGCCGCGCCCGCCAAGCGCGCGCCCGCGCGGAAGGCCGCGGCGAAGAAGCCCGCTCCCCGGCCCGCTCCGTCCCCCACCGGGGGCGTCTACCGGCTGGCGCGCGGCGCCTGGCTCGGCCTCGCGCACGCCGTGGGGGCGATGTTCCGGGGGATAGGGCGCGGCGCCAAGGGCCTCGACCCGGCCCACCGCAAGGACGGGCTCGCGCTGCTGCTCCTCGGCCTCGCGCTGATCGTGGCCGCGGGCACCTGGTCCAACCTCCGCGGGCCCGTCGGCGACCTCGTCGAGATGCTGGTCACCGGCTCCTTCGGCCGGCTCGACCTGCTCGTTCCGCTGCTCCTCGGCGCGATCGGGGTGCGGCTGATCCTCTTCCCGGAGAGGCCCGAGGCCAACGGCCGGATCAGCATCGGCCTCTCCGCGCTCGTCATCGGCGTCCTCGGCCAGGTCCACATCGCCTGCGGCTCACCCGGCCGCGGCGACGGCAGCGAGGCCATGCAGGACGCCGGTGGCCTCATCGGCTGGGCCGCGTCCCAGCCCCTGGTCTTCATGATGGGCGAGGTCCTCGCCGTCCCGATGCTCGTCCTGCTCACGCTCTTCGGGCTGCTCGTCGTCACCGCGACCCCGGTCAACGCGATCCCGCAGCGGCTGCGCGCCCTCGGGGCCCGGCTCGGCATCGTCGAGCCCGCCTACGACCCCGCGGAGGACCACCCCGAGAGCCAGGGAATCCCCTCGGGCGCGTACGACGGGTACGACGAGGAGTGGCGCGAGGACCGGCCGCAGCCCCGGCCCGCCCGGCCCGCACGGCGTCGCGGCCCCGTGGATCCCTACGACGTGGACCGGGCCGAGGCCGAGATGCTCGACCGGCGCAGCCGGCGGGCCCGCCATCCGTCCCCGGAGACCGCTTCCGAGCAGGGCCTGGACCCGGTGGACGTCGCCGCCGCCGCGGCCGCCGCGCTCGACGGCGCGGTGCTCAACGGCATGCCGCCGTCCCCGCTCGTCGCCGACCTCACCAGGGACGTCACCGCCGACCGCAAGGCCGCCGTCGACGCCGCCGCGAAGGCCGCCGCGAAGGCCGGGGGAACGGCTGCCGCGGCCGCTCCCGTGCCGACGGCCCGTGGTGGGGACCAGCGGCCCGGCGGAGGCGTACCGGATCTGACCAAGCCGGCGCCCGAGCCGACCGATCTGCCGCCCCGGGCCGAGCAGCTCCAGCTGTCCGGCGACATCACGTACTCCCTGCCCTCGCTCGACCTCCTGGAGCGGGGCGGGCCCGGCAAGACGCGCAGCGCCGCCAACGACGCCGTCGTGGACTCGCTGTCCAACGTCTTCACCGAGTTCAAGGTCGACGCGGCCGTCACCGGCTTCACCCGGGGGCCGACGGTCACGCGGTACGAGGTCGAGCTCGGCCCGGCCGTGAAGGTCGAGAAGATCACGGCCCTGACCAAGAACATCGCGTACGCGGTGGCCTCCCCGGACGTACGGATCATCTCGCCGATCCCCGGCAAGTCCGCGGTCGGCATCGAGATCCCCAACAGCGACCGGGAGATGGTCAACCTCGGCGACGTCCTGCGGCTCGCCGCGGCGGCCGAGGACGACCACCCGATGCTCGTGGCGCTCGGCAAGAACGTCGAGGGCGGCTACGAGATGGCCAACCTGGCGAAGATGCCGCACGTCCTGGTCGCCGGTGCCACCGGCTCCGGAAAGTCCTCCTGCATCAACTGCCTGATCACCTCGATCATGATAAGAGCGACCCCCGAGGACGTCCGGATGGTCCTTGTCGACCCCAAGCGGGTCGAGCTCACCGCGTACGAGGGCATCCCGCATCTCATCACCCCGATCATCACCAACCCCAAGCGGGCCGCCGAGGCCCTCCAGTGGGTGGTGAAGGAGATGGACCTCCGCTACGACGATCTGGCGGCCTTCGGCTACCGGCACATCGACGACTTCAACCAGGCGATCCGGGACGGCAAGATCAAACTGCCCGAGGGCAGCGAGCGGGAGCTCAAGACGTACCCGTACCTGCTCGTCATCGTCGACGAGCTCGCCGACCTGATGATGGTGGCGCCGCGGGACGTCGAGGACTCGATCGTCCGCATCACCCAGCTCGCGCGCGCCGCCGGTATCCATCTGGTGCTCGCCACCCAGCGGCCGTCCGTCGACGTCGTCACCGGTCTCATCAAGGCCAACGTGCCCTCCCGGCTCGCCTTCGCGACCTCCTCGCTCGCCGACAGCCGGGTCATCCTCGACCAGCCGGGCGCCGAGAAGCTCATCGGAAAGGGTGACGGACTGTTCCTGCCGATGGGGGCCAACAAGCCCGTCCGCATGCAGGGCGCCTTCGTCACCGAGCACGAGGTCGCGGCCGTCGTGCAGCACTGCAAGGACCAGATGACCCCGGTCTTCCGGGAGGACGTCACCGTCGGGACCCGGCAGAAGAAGGAGATCGACGAGGACATCGGCGACGACCTCGATCTGCTGTGCCAGGCGGCCGAACTGGTCGTCTCCACGCAGTTCGGCTCCACCTCCATGCTCCAGCGGAAGCTCCGCGTCGGCTTCGCGAAGGCCGGGCGGCTGATGGACCTCATGGAGTCGCGGAACATCGTCGGGCCGAGCGAGGGCTCCAAGGCGCGCGACGTGCTGGTCAAGCCCGACGAGTTGGACGGGGTGCTGGACGTGATCCGGGGGCAGTCGGGGGAGTAGCCCCGGGGCCGGCCGGAGCGCGGTGGCCCGGTCGGAGCAATGCGGGGACCGGCCGGAGTGCGCGGCCGGGGGAGCGGGTACGCGATCGAGACCGGGCCGAGACTCACTCGTAAGGGAATGGAGGGCAACCGTTTCCCCTGGCCGTACGTCAAGTTGAGCGGAGGGACAGAAGGATGTCCCAGCCTCATGGCGTACAAACAGCACCCGCCCGGTTGCCCCACCCTTTCGTACCACCCATAGACTGAACGTCCAGCAGGTGGCTACACGCTCGAAAGGCGCTCTCGTGTCCATCGGCAACTCCCCCGAAGACGACCGGATCTTCCCGGCAGACGACCGGGACTCGATCGGTCGCGCTCTCCAGCAGACCCGCATCGCCGCCGGTCTCACCGTCGAAGAGGTCAGTGCCTCCACCCGTGTCCGGATTCCGATCGTGCACGCGATCGAGGAGGACGACTTCTCGCGCTGTGGCGGCGACGTCTACGCCCGCGGCCACATCCGCACGCTCGCGCGTGCCGTCGGCCTCGATCCGGCCCCGCTGATCGAGCAGTACGACGCCGAGCACGGCGGCCGTCCCGCGCCCACCCCCGCCGCCCCGCTGTTCGAGGCGGAACGTATCCGCCCCGAGCCGCGCCGGCCCAACTGGACCGCCGCGATGGTCGCGGCCATCGTCGCCGTCGTCGGCTTCGTCGGCTTCACGATGTTCAACGGCAACGAGGCGCCCAAGGGCACCACCGCCGCGGACGGCGGACCGGCACCCGCGCCCGAGAAGGCCACGTCCGCCGGCAAGCCGAAGCCGGTCAAGCCCGCGCCGCCGAAGCCCACCGAGAGCGCGATCGCCGCGGTCCCGCAGGACAAGGTGACGGTGAAGATGACCGCCACCGACGGCAAGAGCTGGATCTCGGCGAAGGACGCCAACGGCAAGATCCTCTTCGACGGGCTGCTCCTGAACGGCGAGTCCAAGACCTTCCAGGACGACGAGCGCGTCGACCTGGTCCTCGGCAACGCCGGAGCGATCGAGCTCTACGTGAACGGCAAGAAGATCGACGACAAGTTCGAATCCGGCCAGGTCGAGCGGCTGACCTACACGAAGGGCGACCCCGAGGCGGGCTGAGCCGCCCCCTCCGGGCCCGTGATGTGGCCCCTGTCGCGCAGGTGAACCCTGCGCGACGGGGGAACGGCCGGGACGAAGTAGTCTTGAGTCCATGCCCGAACGCCGTACCGTCGCCCTTGTCACTCTTGGCTGCGCCCGTAACGAGGTGGACTCGGAGGAGCTCGCAGGCCGCTTGGCAGCGGACGGCTGGGAGCTCGTCGAGAACGCCGAGGACGCGGATGTCGCCGTCGTCAACACCTGTGGATTCGTCGAGGCCGCCAAGAAGGACTCCGTCGACGCCCTCCTCGAAGCCAATGATCTGAAGGACCACGGCCGCACCCAGGCCGTGGTCGCCGTCGGCTGCATGGCCGAGCGGTACGGCAAGGAACTCGCCGAAGCCCTTCCGGAGGCCGACGGCGTCCTGGGCTTCGACGACTACTCCGACATCTCCAACCGCCTCCAGACCATCCTCAGCGGTGGCAGTGTCGAGGCCCACACCCCGCGTGACCGGCGCAAGCTGCTGCCGCTGTCGCCGGTGGAGCGCCAGGCGGCCGCCGCCGCGGTCGCCCTGCCCGGCCACGGCGTCGTGGACGCCCCCGCGCCCGCCGCCACCCCGGCCTCCGCCCCCGAGGACGTGCCGAGCGACCTGCCGGACGGTCTCGCGCCCGCCTCCGGGCCGCGCGCCCCGCTCCGCCGGCGCCTGGACAGCAGCCCCGTCGCCTCCGTGAAGCTGGCCTCCGGCTGCGACCGCCGCTGCTCCTTCTGCGCCATCCCCTCCTTCCGCGGCTCCTTCGTCTCGCGCCGTCCCTCGGACGTGCTGAACGAGACGCGCTGGCTCGCCGAGCAGGGTGTGAAGGAGGTCATGCTGGTCTCCGAGAACAACACCTCGTACGGCAAGGACCTCGGCGACATCCGGCTCCTGGAGAGCCTGCTGCCCGAGCTCGCCGCCGTCGACGGCATCGAGCGCGTCCGCGTCAGCTACCTCCAGCCCGCCGAGATGCGCCCCGGTCTGATCGACGTCCTCACGTCGACCGACAAGGTCGTGCCGTACTTCGACCTGTCCTTCCAGCACAGCGCTCCCGACGTGCTGCGGGCCATGCGCCGCTTCGGCGACACCGACCGGTTCCTCGAGCTGCTGGAGACCATCCGGTCCAAGGCCCCGACCGCCGGTGCCCGCTCCAACTTCATCGTCGGCTTCCCCGGCGAGACCGAGGCCGACTTCGCCGAGCTGGAACGCTTCGTCGCCCACGCCCGGCTCGACGCCATCGGCGTCTTCGGCTACTCCGACGAGGACGGCACCGAGGCCGCCACGTACGAGCAGAAGCTCGACCAGGACGTAGTCGACGCCCGCCTCGCCCACCTCTCCCGGCTCGCCGAGGAGCTCACCGCGCAGCGCGCGGAGGAGCGGATCGGAGAGACCCTGGAAGTACTGGTCGAGTCCGTGGACGACGAGGACGGCGCGATCGGCCGCGCCGCGCACCAGGCGCCCGAGACCGACGGGCAGGTGGTCCTCACCACGTCCGACGGTGGGAGCCCCGACGTGGCTCCGGGCCGTATGGTCATGGCGAAGGTCGTCGGCACGGAGGGCGTCGACCTGGTGGCCGAGTGTCTTTTCGAGGAGGCAGGCAGATGACCGGAGTCCCGGCATCCGCGACGGGCGGGACCGGTAGGCCGGCGCCCCGCGGCAAGCTGGGCACGGCGGCCGTCAACCAGGCCAGCCTGTGGAACATCGCCAACATCCTGACCATGATCCGGCTCGTGCTCGTGCCGGCCTTCGTGCTGCTGCTCTTCCAGGACGGAGGTCACGACCCCGCGTG
This sequence comes from Streptomyces sp. NBC_00691, assembly GCF_036226665.1. Classification (NCBI taxonomy): domain Bacteria; kingdom Bacillati; phylum Actinomycetota; class Actinomycetes; order Kitasatosporales; family Streptomycetaceae; genus Streptomyces; species Streptomyces sp. NBC_00691. The sequence continues at coordinate 5,908,013 of NZ_CP109007.1, forward strand.
GCGGGCCTGGGCCTGGGCGGCGTTCGCCGTCGCCATGATCACGGACGTCTTCGACGGGCACCTCGCCCGTGCGTACAACCTGGTCACTGACTTCGGGAAGATCGCCGACCCGATCGCCGACAAGGCGATCATGGCGGCCGGACTCGTCTCGCTGTCCTTGCTCGGGGACCTGCCCTGGTGGGTGACGGGCGTCATCCTGGCCCGTGAGCTGGGGATCACCCTGATGCGGTTCTGGGTGATCCGTCACGGGGTCATCCCGGCCAGCCGCGGCGGCAAGATGAAGACGCTCGCCCAGGGCACGGCGGTCGGCATGTACGTACTGATGCTCACCGGGCCGCTCGCCACCCTGCGCTTCTGGGTGATGGCGGTGGCCGTCGTGCTGACGGTCGTCACCGGTCTGGACTACGTCCGCCAGGCGGTCGTCCTGCGCCGCAGGGGGCTCGCCGCCGAGCGGTCCGCCGCGCGGTCGGAGGCGGCGACGCGATGACCGAGGCCGCCCGGGTGCTGGCGCTGCTCGCCGAGCGTGGTCACACGCTCGCCGCGGCGGAGTCGCTCACGGGTGGACTGGTGGCCGCGGAACTCACCGGGGTGCCCGGTGCCTCGGCCTCCTTCCGGGGGTCCGTCACGGCCTACGCGACGGACGTCAAGCGGGAGCTCCTCGGTGTCGACGCGGCCCTGCTCGCCGAGCGCGGAGCGGTGGATCCCGAGGTCGCGCTGCAGATGGCGGCCGGTGCGCGGGCCCGGCTCGGCGCCGACTGGGGGATCTCGACGACCGGGGTCGCCGGGCCCGAACCGCAGGACGGACAGCCGGTCGGCACCGTCTACGTGGCCGTCGCGGGACCCGCGGCGACGGGCGCCGGCGCCGGGAAAGTGGTCTCGTTGAGGTTGAACGGCGACCGCGCGGACATCCGTAGAGAGAGCGTCCGGAGCGTGCTGGAGCTGCTCCTTGAGGAACTCTCGGGAAATGCGCGGGCACAGGATACGGAACACAACGGGGGGAATTGATGTTTGCAGCCCTGAGTGAACACGACATCGCTCCCCGCACGGCCGCAGCGCGAGGCGGTACGGTGGGGCGTGAAGGATGCGGCTACGCGGTCCGAGGAGGGAGCCACCGATGATTCTGCTCCGTCGCCTGTTGGGTGACGTGCTGCGTCGGCAGCGCCAGCGCCAAGGCCGTACTCTGCGCGAAGTCTCCTCGTCCGCCCGAGTCTCGCTCGGCTATCTCTCCGAGGTGGAGCGGGGGCAGAAGGAGGCTTCCTCCGAACTGCTCTCCGCGATCTGCGACGCGCTGGACGTACGGATGTCCGAGCTCATGCGTGAAGTGAGCGACGAGCTGTCACTGGCCGAACTGGCCGAGTCGGCAGCGGCGAGCGAACCGGTGCCGACGCCGGTACGCCCGATGCTCAATTCGGTGTCGGTGACGTCGGTGGGCCGTGTGCCCACCGAGCGGGTGACCATCAAGGCGCCCGCGGAAGCGGTGGACGTCGTCGCCGCCTAGTCGTCGCCGTACGAAGCGTACGAAGCGATACGGGGTCTGGCCTCGGTCGGTGTCCTCTCGAGGGCGCCGGGCGGGGCTTTTCTCTTGCCCGGGGGCCGGTGGGGCGAATTGTCTGAGATGCCGGGTTCCGGTGCCTCGTGCCATGGTGGGGGGAACGTACGACTGGGCCGTGTGCGCCGGGTTTGCCTCCGGTGCGCCCTCCCGCAGGGTGATCCTGCCGGTCTAGCGTCGACGGCAGGAGGCGGCCATGGTACGGCGACGGATGCCGCCGGCGACGCTCGCGCTGGTCGCGATCGGGCTGGTGGCCGGAGGGCTCTGGTGGTGGGCGGTGCTGCGCCTGCTCCTGGTGCCGGGGGAGGCCGGCACGGTCGAGGGCGCGGTGGCCGCGGGCGGCTGGGGGCTGAGTCTGCTGCCGGTGCACGTCGCCGCCTCGTCGGGGCGGCCCGGGGTCCTCGCCCGGCGGATCACCAGGGCATCGCGACGCCGCCGTTGGGGCGCAGGATCTGGCCTGTCGTGAACGCGGACGCGTCGGACGCGAGGTGCAGGACGGCGTGCGCGATGTCCTCGGCCTCCCCGACCCGGCCCAGCGGTGAATGACGGATCATCGCCGCCTCCGCCTGTTGCTGGGCGGTCGGCTCGTGGCGGTCGGTCATCGGAGTGCGGATCCAGCCCGGGGCGACCGCGTTGACCCGGATGCCGTGCCGGCCCGCCTCCGTCGCCAGCGTCTTCGTCAGCTGGACGACGGCCGCCTTGGTGACGCTGTAGCAGAGCAGTCCCGGGCTCGCGCTGTCCATCGCGCCCGAGGCCATCGTGACGATCGAGCCGGGGACGCCCGCCGCGATCATCGAGCGCGCCGCCTCCTGGCAGGCGTAGAGCACGCCCTTGAAATTGACGGCGAGGACACGGTCCAGGTCCTCCTCGCGGGTCTCAAGGACCGAGCTCGTGTGCATGATCCCGGCGACGGCGGCCATGACGTGGAGGGGGCCCGCCGCGCGGACGGCGGCGGCGAGGGCGGCGCGATCGGTGACGTCCAGGGGGTGCGCGTGCGCGGAGCCGCCCTCGTGGGCGATGAGGGCGACCGTCTCCGCGAGGCCGGGCTCGTCGCGGTCGGCGCAGTGCACGGTTGCGCCGGCCCGGGCGAGGAGGGCGGCGGTGGCGCGGCCGATGCCGCTGGCGGCGCCGGTGACGAAGGCCGTGCGGTGGGTGAGGTCGTAGGCGCGGAGGGGCGTCGTCATGTTCGGACGGTACGGCGGGATCTGACGGACCGTCAATCAGTGGGGGCGGGAGGATCTGATGGGTCTGATGGATCGGGTGCCGGAGGGGCGCCGACGGGGCCTCGCTGGCAGCCAGGGCACCAGTAGGTGACGCGGTCGCCCAGCTCCGCCTTGCGGATCGGGGCGCCGCAACGGAGACACGGGCGTCCCGCGCGGCCGTAGACGTGCAGCGGGGTGCGCGGACGGCGGGTGGTCGTCGTGCGCCGGTCCGGGCGGTCCTTGTTCGCGTCCAGGAGGCGGTGGGCGGTCGCGACCAGGCGGGCGGGGACCTCGGGCTCCAGGTCACCGACCGGGAGCCACGGCGTCACACCGGCCAGGAAGGCCAGCTCCGACTTGTACACGTTGCCGATGCCGGCCAGGTTCCGCTGGTCGAGCAGGGCCTCGCCGAGTGTGCGGGCGGGGTCCGCCGTCAGCCGGCGGGTCGCCTCCTCGGCGGTCGTCGTTCCCCAGTCGGGGGCGAGCAGGTCCGGGCCCAGATGGCCCACCGTGTCCGGCTCGTCCGCGGTGCGGATGAGTTCCAGGACCGGGAGGCGGTAGCCGTACGCGGTGTTGTCGGTGTTGCCGAGGATCGCGCGGATCTGGTGGTCCGGGCCGCCGTGCGGGCGGGTCCCGGTGGCGTACACGCGCCAGGCGCCGTCCATCCGCAGGTGGGAGTGGAGGGTGAGGCCGCCCTCGATGCGGGCGAGGAGGTGCTTGCCGCGCGGGGTGACGTCGAGAAGCATGCGGCCGGTCAGGTCGGCGGTCGCGAAACGGGGGACCCGGAGGTCCGCGCGGGTCAGCGTCCGGCCGGCCAGGGCGCTGTGCAGGCGGCGGGCGGTCTGCCAGACGGTGTCTCCTTCGGGCACGGTTCCATGATGCCGTGCGGGTGGGGTCTGGTGCGGGTGCGGGTGCGGGTGCGGGTGCGGGTGCGGGTGCGGGGGCGGTGCCCGTGGCCGGTGCGGGGGCGGGTGCCGTGGCGTGGCCGGCCGCGGGTGTGCCGCCTACGCGCGGAGGCGGAGGCCTCTCGGGGTGGCGATGAAGCCCGCCTTCTCCAGGGGAGCCGCCAGGGGAGAGGTCAGGGACGTCGTCCCGTTGATCCGCTCCACCGTCACCGTGCCCAGGGTGCCCGCTTTCGCGGATGTCGCCAGGGCCTCCGCCGCGGCTGTCAGCGCCGGGTCGTCCGGTTCCGTCGGCCAGCACAGGAGCGTCTTGCCGCCGCGCTCCATGTAGAGCGAGAGCTCGCCGTCGACCAGGACCACGAGGGCGCCCGCCTTGCGCCCCGGTTTGTGGCCGGCGCCCGTCGGGGGCTCCGGCCAGGACAGGGCCGCCCCGTAGGCGTTCGCCGGGTCCGCCGCCGCGAGGACCAGCGCGCGGGCGCCCGCCGCGGCCTCCGCGCCGCGGTCGCGTGCCGTCGCCGCGGCCCGGAGGCGGTCCACCGCCCCGTCCATCGCGAACTGGGCCGCGCCGAGACCCTCGACCACATAGCCGCGCCGGGCCTGGCCGCTGTCCTCGAAGGCGGCCAGGATCCGGTACGTGGCGGAGAAACCGCCCTCCACACCCTCGGCCGCCACCGCGCCCCGGGTGACCACACCGTGCCGGTCGAGGAGGGTGCGGGCGAGCGCGTGCGCCCGGTGGGTCGGTTCGGGCTCCGGCGGGGGGAGCAGGGACCAACGGCCGGAGACCGTCGGAGGACCGGTGCGGGAGGCGGGGCGGGCGGCCGCGGTCAGCGTGCCGTACCGGCCGCGCGGGACCGTGCGGCGCGCGCGGTGGGCGGTGGAGCCGGCCGTACGGCCCGAGCCGAGCAGTGCGCGCAGCGGGGCCAGCGTGTCGTTGGTCAGACGGCCGGACCAGGCCAGGTCCCAGAGGGCGTCCGCCAGCTGCGGATCGGTGGCGTCCGGATGGGTGGTGGCCCGGATCTGGTCGGCGATCTGCCGGAAGAACAGGCCGTACCCGCCGGAGAGGGCCGTGAGCACCGACTCGTGCAGCGCGGACAGCTCCAGGGGGTGCGGCTGCGGCAGGAGCAGCGGTGCCGCGTCCGCCAGGTACAGCGAGACCCAGCCGTCCTTGCCGGGCAGCGCCCCCGCTCCCGCCCAGACGACCTCGCCGGTGGTCGTCAGCTCGTCGAGAAGGGCCGGGGAGTAGTCGCGGACCCGGGACGGCAGGATCAGCTTCTCCAGCGCCGAGGCGGGCACGGGTGCGCCCTGGAGCTGCTCGATCGCGCGGGCGAGGCCGTCGATGCCGCGCAGGCTGTTGCTCCCCAGGTGCTGCCACTGCGGAAGGAAGGTGGCGAGCGCGGCCGGCGGCACCGGCTCCAGTTCATGACGCAGGGCGGCGAGGGAACGGCGGCGCAGCCGGCGCAGGATCGTGGCGTCGCACCATTCCTGGCCGATGCCGGAGGGGTGGAACTCGCCCTGGACGACGCGGCCCGAGGCGGCGAGCCGCTGGAGGGCGCCGTCGGTGACGGCCGCGCCCAGGCCGAAGCGGGTGGCGGCCTGGGTGGACGTGAACGGGCCGTGCGTCCGGGCGAACCGCGCGAGGAGGTCGCCGAGCGGGTCCTTGACCGGCTCGGTGAAGGCCTCCGGCACACCGACCGGCAGGGCCGTGCCCAGGGCGTCCCGGAGTCTGCCCGCGTCCTCGATGGCCGCCCAGTGCTCCCGGCCCCCGATCCGGACCCGGATCGCGCGACGGGCCGCCCCGAGCTCGTCCGCCCAGCCCGTCCCGGCGCCGCGCTCGGCCAGCTCGGCGTCCGTCAGCGGGCCCAGGACCCGCAGCAGGTCGGCGACGCCCTCCATGTCCTTGATCCGCCGGTCGTCCGTCAGCCACTGGAGCTCCCGCTCCAGCTCCGTCAGGACATCGGCGTCGAGCAGCTCGCGCAGCTCCGCCTGCCCCAGCAGCTCGGCGAGCAGCCGGGAGTCCAGGGAGAGTGCGGCCGCCCGCCGCTCGGCGAGCGGGGAGTCGCCCTCGTACAGGAACTGCGCCACGTAACCGAAGAGGAGCGAGCGGGCGAACGGGGACGGTTCGGCGGTGGTGACCTCGACCAGGCGGACCCGGCGCGCCTCGATGTCCCCCATCAGCTCCGTCAGACCGGGGAGGTCGAAGACGTCCTGGAGGCACTCGCGGACGGCCTCCAGGACGATCGGGAACGAGCCGAACTCACTGGCCACCTGGAGGAGCTGGGCGGCGCGCTGGCGCTGCTGCCAGAGCGGGGTGCGCTTGCCGGGGTTGCGCTTGGGCAGCAGCAGGGCGCGCGCGGCGCACTCGCGGAACCGGGACGCGAACAGCGCGGAGCCGCCCACCTGGTCGGTGACGATCTGGCCGATCTCGCCCTTGTCGAAGAGGGCGTCGGCGGCGCCGACGGGCGCCTTGTCGGCGTCGAAGGCCGTGTCGAGGTGCGGTCCGGGGTCGACCGGTTCGTGGTCGAGGAGGTCCAGGCCCATGTCCAGGCCCATCAGGTCGGCGTCCGGGAGACGCAGCACGATGCCGTCGTCCGCGTGCATCACCTGCGCGTCCATGCCGTACCGCTCGGCGAGCCGCGCGCCGAGCGCCAGCGCCCACGGGGCGTGCACCTGCGCGCCGAACGGGGAGTGGATGACGACCCGCCAGTCGCCGAGTTCGTCCCGGAAGCGCTCGACCAGGATCGTCCGGTCGTCGGGCACGTGGCCGCAGGCCTCGCGCTGCTCCTTGAGGTACGCCAGGACGTTCTCCGCGGCCCAGGCGTCCAGGCCCGCGGCGAGCAGCCGCAGCCGTGCGTCGTCGTCCGAGAGGGCGCCGACCTCGCGGAGGAACGCACCGACCGCGCGGCCCAGTTCGAGGGGGCGGCCCAGCTGGTCGCCCTTCCAGAACGGCAGCCTGCCCGGCACCCCGGGCGCCGGCGTGACGAGCACCCGGTCGCGGGTGATGTCCTGGATCCGCCACGAGGTGGTGCCGAGGGTGAACACGTCGCCGACCCGGGACTCGTACACCATCTCCTCGTCGAGCTCGCCGACCCTGCCCCCGCCCTTCTTGGGGTCCGAGCCGACGAGGAACACACCGAAGAGGCCGCGGTCGGGGATCGTGCCGCCCGAGGTGACGGCGAGCCGCTGCGCGCCGGGCCGCCCCGTGACCGTCCCGGCGACCCGGTCCCAGACCACGCGGGGGCGCAGCTCGGCGAAGGCATCCGACGGGTAGCGGCCGGCGAGCATGTCGAGCACGCCCGTGAACGCCGATTCGGGCAGCGAGGCGAACGGCGCCGCCCGGCGCACCAGGGCGAGCAGGTCGTCCACCTGCCAGGTGTCGAGCGCGACGACGGCCACCAGCTGCTGGGCCAGCACGTCCAGAGGGTTGGCGGGGATCCGCATCGACTCGATCGCGCCCGACCGCATCCGCTCGGTGACCACGGCCGCCTGCACCAGGTCGCCCCGGTACTTGGGGAAGACCACACCCGTCGACACCGCGCCGACCTGGTGCCCGGCGCGGCCCACGCGCTGGAGCCCGGAGGCCACCGAGGGCGGCGACTCGACCTGCACGACCAGGTCGACCGCGCCCATGTCGATGCCCAGCTCCAGGCTGGAGGTGGCCACCACGGCGGGCAGCCGGCCCGCTTTCAGGTCCTCCTCGACCTGGGCCCGCTGCTCCTTCGACACCGAGCCGTGGTGGGCGCGGGCGAGCAGCGGCGGGGCGCCCTGGGCCGCGCCGGACTGGGCCATGATCTCGGCCGGCTGAGCCCCCTCGGGGAGCGGTTCGCCGGTGGCCCGCTCGTACGCGATCTCGTTGAGCCGGTTGCACAGGCGCTCGGCGAGGCGGCGGGAGTTGGCGAAGACGATCGTCGAGCGGTGGGACTGGACGAGGTCGGCGATCCGCTCCTCGACATGCGGCCAGATCGAGGGCTTGTCGCCGCCGTCCTTGCCCTCGGAGGCGGGGGAGCCGCCCAGCTCGCCCATGTCCTCGACGGGGACGACGACGGAGAGGTCGAACTCCTTGCCCGAGCGCGGCTGCACGATCTCCACGGCGCGCCCCGGCGACAGGTACCGGGCCACCTCGTCCACCGGGCGGACCGTGGCCGACAGCCCGATCCGGCGCGCGGGGCGGGGCAGCAGCTCGTCGAGCCGCTCCAGGGAGAGGGCCAGGTGCGCGCCCCGCTTCGTGCCCGCGACGGCGTGGACCTCGTCCAGGATGACCGTCTCCACGCCCGCGAGTGCCTCGCGGGCGGCGGAGGTCAGCATCAGGAACAGCGACTCGGGCGTGGTGATCAGGATGTCCGGCGGCCGGGTCGCGAGGGACCGGCGCTCGGCCGGCGGGGTGTCGCCGGAGCGGATGCCGACCCGGATGTCCGGCTCGGGAAGCCCGAGCCGCACCGACTCCTGCCGGATTCCGGTCAGCGGCGAGCGCAGGTTCCGCTCGACGTCCACGGCGAGGGCCTTGAGCGGCGACACGTACAGCACGCGGCAGCGCTTCTTCGGCTCGGCCGGCTGCGGTGCGGAGGCGAGCCGGTCGAGGGAGGCGAGGAAGGCGGCCAGGGTCTTGCCCGAGCCGGTCGGCGCGACGACGAGCACGTCGGAGCCGGCGCCGATGGCGGTCCAGGCGCCCTCCTGCGCCGCCGTGGGCGCGGTGAACGCCCCGGTGAACCAGCTGCGGGTCGCGGGGGAGAACGAGTCGAGCGCGGACCTGACCATGTCCTCCATCGTGCACCCCGGCACTGACAACCGCCCGGACCTGGGGATATCAGGACCCGGGATGTCCCGGAGTCACGACGGCGCCCCCTTCGCCGCTGCCGCAGAATGGAGGCATGGCGAGTGGGGAGCGGGCACGGTACTGGCAGTACTCCGAGCTGCCGGGGGTCGACCTGCTGCACGCCCACTACATCCACAAGGCCTTCGCCCGGCACACCCACGAGACCTTCGTCTTCGCCGCGATCACCGAGGGCGTCGAGGCCTTCCACTACCGTGACGACCTCGTCCACGCGGGCCCCGGCCAGATCGCCCTGGTGAACCCCGACACCCCGCACACCGGGCACGCGGGCGTGCCCGAGGGCTGGACGTACCGGACGATCTATCCCGACGCGGAGATCGTGCGGTCCATCGCCGCCGACACCCTCGCCCTGCGCGGCTCGGTCGGCTTCACCACGCCCGTCGTGGACGACCCGTACGCCGCCCGGCTCATCGTCGGCGTCCACCGGGCCGCGGAGGAGGGGAACGCGCTCGCGGCCGACAGCCTGCTGCGGCTGGTCACCGCCCGGATGCTGCGCAGCCACGGCGGTATCGTCACCCCGCTCGCGCCCCGCTCGGCGGGCTCCCGGAACGCGGCACGCGCGCGTGCCGTCCTGGAGGACCGCATGATCGAGCCGCCGACCCTGGAGCGGCTCGCCACGGACCTGGGCACCAGCCCCTTCGCCCTCCTCCGGGCCTTCCGGGACGCGTACGGGATGCCGCCGCACACCTGGCTGACCGACGCGCGCGTACGCCGGGCCCGGCAGCTGCTCGACACGGGGACGCCGCCGGCGGAGGCGGCAGCGGCCGTCGGCTTCACCGACCAGTCGCACCTCAACCGGCATTTCACCCGCAGCGTCGGAGTGCCGCCGGGGGCGTACCAGCGCGCAAGAACGTACAAGACCGGGCCTCCGGAGCTGCCGTAACGTCCCTGACGTGGCAGAACAGACAGCACCTCCCGTCATACGCGACGACACACCGGCCAAACCCGACGCGGCCGTCGTCCGCGACGCCCTCGGTGTCGGCGTCGCCGTCGGGCTCTCCGGCTTCGCCTTCGGCGTGACCTCGGCGGGCTCCGGCCTCAGCGTCCTCCAGACCTGCGTCCTCAGCCTGCTCGTCTTCACCGGCGCCTCGCAGTTCGCCCTGGTCGGAGCGCTCGCCGCGGGCGGCAACCCCTTCACGGCCGCCGCCGGGGCCTTCTTCCTGGGCACCAGGAACGCCTTCTACGGGCTGCGCCTCTCGCAGCTCCTGGCCCTGCCGAAGGCCGTCAGGCCGTTCGCCGCGCACTGGGTGATCGACGAGACCACCGCCGTCTCCCTCGCGCAGCCGACCCGCCGGGCCGCCCGCGTCGGTTTCACCGTCACCGGACTCACGCTGTACGTCCTGTGGAACGCCACCACGCTCCTCGGGGCGCTCGGCGCCGAGGCCATCGGCGACACCGCGGCCTGGGGGCTCGACGCGGCCGGACCCGCCGTCTTCCTCGCCCTGCTCGCCCCCATGCTGAAGTCCGCGACCGAGCGGGCCACCGCCGGCATCGCCGTCCTGCTCGGCCTCGGGCTGCTGCCGGTGCTGCCCGCCGGCGTCCCGGTCCTCGCGGCTGCCCTCGCCGCGCCCCTGGTGCTCTGGCTCCAGGGCCGCCGGATGGGCACCGCCGGACGAGAGGAGGACTCCCGATGAACGTCTGGATCGCGATCGCCCTCACCGCCGCCGGGTGCTACCTGGTGAAGCTCGTGGGCCTGCTCGTACCCGCGGGAGCGCTGGAGCGACCGCTCGTCCAGCGGCTCGCCGCCCTGCTCCCCGTGGCCCTGCTCGCCGCGCTCACCGCGCAGCAGACGTTCGGCGCGGGCGGCACCGTGGTCCTGGACGCCCGCGCCGCGGGGCTCGCCGCGGCGGCGGTCGCCCTCGTCCTGCGGGCACCGTTCCTGGTCGTCGTGGGCGCCGCCGTCGCGGTCACCGCGGGGGCACGGGCGCTGGGCTGGGGGTGACTCCGGCGAGGCGGCCTCCCCGGGTCAGTCGACCGGACGGCCGTGGGCGCGGAGCGTGCGGAGGGCTTCGACCGTGACCATCGGGCGGCATTCCAGGGCCGTGCCGGGGGCCCAGGTGCGCCAGCGGATCGGCCAGCCGCCGTCCTCCCGCTGATCGGCCGCGAGCCGGTCGAGCGAGCGGGACATCTCCTCCTCCGTGAACCAGCGGGTCGCCAGGGAGTCCGGCACGCGCGCGTAGTCGTGCGGGAAGTGCACCTCCCCGGGCGCGTATCCCTCCGCCACCGGGTCGTCCTCCTCCCGGTCCGGGTCCAGGACGGCGAGCCGCTGCTCCCGGACCATGCGGCCGAGGCGGTCGGCGGCCGCCTCGGCACGCGCGCGGTCCGGGGCCCCGTCGAGGAAGGCGACGGCGGCCTGGACCTCGTACGGATGGGACTTCTCCAGGGACTCCACGGCCGACCAGCAGAACTCGGTCGCCCGGAACAGCCACGCGTGCCAGACCTGGTTGCGGTGCAGCACTCCGACCACCGGGCCCGTCGTGAGCAGCGCGCTCGGCGGGGAGTCGACGACCGGGACGAACGGCGCGGACGGGTAGCCGCGCTGCGAGGGGTGGATCGCGGGGAGCGCGCCGTCGTGGGTCGACACGTCCGTGAGGTAGCGGCAGATCCGCTCCACGCGCAGTCCGCCGCAGCGGCCGATGGAGTCCAGCACCCGCAGCGCGTGCGCGGTGTGCAGGGGCTGGCTGACCGGCCCGCGGAGATCGGGTTCGAGCGCGTGGCCGTAGCCGCCGTCCTCGTTGAGGTACGCCGAGAGGGACGTCTCCACCTGGTCCGCGCCACCGCGCAGGAAGTGGTAGGCGAACCGGCGCTGTTCCAGGACCCGGGCCGTCAGCCAGATGAAATGCTCGGCGCGGGCCAGGGGGGTAGCTGGCGGGGAGGAGAGTGGTTTTTCGGCCATGCTCCGACCGTAGGGCGGAAAGTCGCGGTGACAAGGGCTACGGAGCGGGCTGCACTCTTGGGAGCGTGATACTGGGGTCATGCGGTTGACGATTTTCTGGGAACGGATGGCGGACCACTTCGGCGCGTCCTACGCCGAGTCCTTCGCGCGTGACCATGTGATGGCCGAGCTCGGAGGCCGGTCGGTGCACGAGGCACTGGATTCCGGCTGGGAGACGAAGGACGTGTGGCGGGCCGTCTGCGCGGCCGTCGGCGTACCCGCCGACAAGCAGTGACCGGACGCCGGCGGACGGTTCGGTCCGCGGCGCCGCCGGAGGGCACCCCCGCCGTCACCGGGCCGGTCACGGCAGGTGACCGAAGGGGATGTGGGGGGTCCGGGGCGGAATGTCCCCGCGGTGCGCGAGACTGGCGGGGTGGCTTCTCCGACTGACGACACCGAAGGCTCCGACGACACCGACGGCTCCGGCCTGAGCGCACCCGCGGGTGCGACGGGCGAGACCGGCGCGAGCGGGTCGACCGCCGCGACCGGACCGACCCGGTCCGCCGGGCCGGATGCCTCGGCCGGACCGGCCGGGACGGTCACCGCGTCCGGACCGGCAGGCCCCGCCGTCTCCACGGCGGCGGGCGGCAGAGGCGACGACGGCGGACCCGCACCCGTGTCCGCGGCCCAGGCGGCCCGGATGCCGCGGTGGCTGCCGCGCGCGCTCGTCCTCGCCCTCGCGCTCTACTCCGTCTTCCTCCTCGGCAACTGGGCCTTCCACCAGCTCGTCGGCCTCCTCGTCAACATCCTGCTCGCCTTCTTCCTCGCCCTCGCCATCGAACCGGCGGTCGGCCGCATGGCGGCGCGCGGGATGCGCCGGGGGCTCGCCACGTTCCTCGTCTTCTTCGCCGTCCTGATCTTCAGCGTCGGATTCGTCGTCCTCCTGGGGTCGATGCTCGCCGGCCAGATCGTGGACATGGTCGAGAACTTCCCCAAGTACCTCGACTCGCTGATCAACTGGATCAACCAGAACTTCCACACCGACCTGTCGCGGGTCGAGGTCCAGGACAGCGTCCTGAGCTCCGACTGGCTGCAGAAGTACGTCCAGAACAGCGCGTCCGGCGTTCTCGACGTCTCCGCCACCGTCCTCGGCGGCCTGTTCCGGCTGCTGACGATCTTCCTGTTCTCGTTCTACTTCGCGGCCGACGGGCCCCGGCTGCGGCGCGCGCTCTGCTCCGTCCTGCCGCCCGCCCGGCAGACCGAGGTGCTGCGGGCGTGGGAGATCGCGGTCGACAAGACCGGCGGCTATCTGTACTCGCGCGGGCTCATGGCCCTCATCTCCGGTGTCGCGCACTTCGTGCTCTTCGAGATCCTCGGCGTGCCGTACGCGCCCGCGCTCGCCGTGTGGGTCGGCCTGGTCTCGCAGTTCATCCCGACCATCGGTACGTATCTGGCCGGCGCGCTGCCGATGCTGCTCGCCTTCACCGTGAACCCCTGGTACGCGCTGTGGGTGCTCGGCTTCGTCGTGATCTACCAGCAGTTCGAGAACTACCTGCTCCAGCCGAAGCTCACGTCGAAGACGGTGGACATCCACCCGGCGGTCGCCTTCGGATCGGTCATCGCGGGGACGGCGCTGCTCGGCGTCGTCGGTGCGCTGATCGCGATCCCGGCCGTCGCCACCCTCCAGGCCTTCCTCGGCGCTTATGTGAAGCGGTACGACGTGACGGACGACCCGCGCGTCCACGGGCACCGGAGGTACGGGGAGGCCGTGGTCGCGCGGCTGCAGAAGGCCCTTCACCACAAGAAGGAGAAGGAGAGGGAGGCCGCTCGGGATGCGGACGACTCCTGAGCCTCAGAGGTGGGACAGCCCTTCCCTCAGAGGTACGACGGTCCGGTGACCCGGTGCCGGAAGGTGTGCCAGATCCATGCCTGGACGGCGACGAGCAGCGGCGTGACGACCAGCAGGGCGGGCACCAGCAGACCGAGCGTGGCGGGGGACGCCGCCCGCTCGGCCAGCGGCAGCGCGGTGCCCGCCCAGAGCGGCAGCCCGCCCATCAGGACCGCGGTGAGCGCGAAGGACTGCCAGGGGCGCCCGGCGTGTCCGACGAGCCGGCGGGCGCGCTCGTACGGCAGTCCCGTGAGCCGGAGCGCGGCGAAGCCGAGCCCGTGCGCGGCGAACAGCGCGGCCGCGGCGAGCGAGGTGAGGAAGGCCGTCGCGCCGGTCGCCGGTGTGTACGGCCGCCCGGTGAGCAGGGCCGCGAGCAGCCACCCCCAGGACAGTGCGACGGTCCAGCTCCCGCAGGTCACCGCCGCGTCGCAGGCGGTGCGCCAGCGCGGACCCGGGCCGCGGCCGCGGGACCAGAGGCCCGCGTCGCGGACGATCCAGCCGGTCAGCAGGGCCACGAGGACCGGGAACTGACCGCTCAGGAGCTCGCCCTCGAGAGCGGGGAAGCAGCCGACGAGGACGCCGACGGTGGCGACCAGCCAGACCTCGTTGCCCAGGAAGAACGGGGCGATCGAGGCGAGCACCAGCTGCCGTTCGCGGTCGTTCCGGCCGAGCCAGGGTGTGAGCATGCCCGTGCCGATGTCCGCCCCGGCGAGGACGGACCAGCCCGCCGCGAAGAGGGCGAGCAGGGCGATGGCCAGGGTCTCCACGGGGGCTCCTCGGGCTTTTCTGGGGGAGGGAGAGGGGACGGAGAGGAAGGGGAGCTGACGGTTCAGTAGCGGGGGGCCGGGAGGGCGTCGGCCGGGTCGGGTGCTCGGCCGTCGCCGTCGTTCCCGCCTCCGTCGCCGTCGCCGTCTCCGGTCCCGTTGCCGTCCCCGTTGCCGTTCCCGTTGCCGTTCCCGGCCGCGGTCGGCCGTTCGTCGTGGCCGAGGCCGGCGTCGACCGGGCCCCGGCGGGCGTGGCGGGTGAGGAGCCAGGCGTTGAGGACGGCGAGCAGGACGAAGACCGTGGTGAAAACGGTGAGGGAGAGGCGCATGGTGCCGGGGGAGAGGTCCGAGACCGCGTCCTCCGTCTTCAGCAGTCCGTAGACCACCCAGGGCTGCCGCCCGGACTCCCGGAACACCCAGCCGCTGATCATCGCGATGTACGGCAGCGGGACGGCCGCCATCAGGACGAGATGCCACAGACGGAACCGGAAGACGACCTTCCTGAAGGCGGCCAGGATCACCCCGGCGAAGCACAGGTACATCATCAGCGCGAAGCAGATCAGCATCACCAGCGCGCCGCCCCGGGTCCACGCCTCCGAGGGCACGTAGTCACCGGGCCCGAAACGTTCCGTCAGCTCTGCCTGGACCTGCGCGATCTCCGCGGTCTTCCCTCTGAACACGGCCGACTTCATCGGCTGGAAGGCGTCCAGGACGGCCAGCTGCACCCCGCCGAAGACGGCGGTCACCATCAGCGCGGGCGCCGAGAGGAACACCCCGATCCGCAGACTGCGGCCGAAGAACTCCCACTCAGGGCTGCGCCGGAACAGGTGGTACGCGCTCACCCCGGCCATGAAGAACCCCGCCGTGAGCAGCGCGCCCGCCACGATGTGACCGAAGGCCAGCAGCGCGGAGGGGTTGGTCAGCACCGCGACCGGGTCGTCGAGGACGAGCTCGCCGTTGTCGGAGCCGTACCCCACGGGATGGTTGAGGAAGCCGTTGGAGACGAGGATCCAGTACGCCGAGACATAGGCGGTCAGGACCACGACCCAGATCGCCGCCAGGTGGGCCCAGCGGTTGAGACGGTTCCAGCCGAAGATCCACAGGCCGAGGAACGTCGACTCCACGAAGAACGCCACGATCGTCTCGACGGCCAGCGAGGCCCCGAGGATGTTGCCCGCCTCATGGGTGAGCCCGCTCCACGCCATGCCGAACTGGAACTCCATCACCAGACCGGTGACGATGCCGACCGCGTAGTTGATCACGTACAGCTGGCCCCAGAACCGCACCATGCGCGCGTCCAGCGGCTTGCGGCTGAACGTGGCGCGCGTCTGGAGCACGGCCACGACCGTCGCGAGTCCCAGAGTGAGGGCGACGAAGAGGAAATGGCCGCCCGCCGTGAGGGCGAACTGCAGCCGCGCGAGATCGAGTACGTCCTGGTTCACCCGATCAGCGTCGGCGTACGGCCAGAGGCGTGGCGTCACCCCACGGTGGACAGTGGCCGTACCCCAGGAGTTGCGCCCGCCCACGCGCGCGTACCCCGTGAGTTGCGCCGAACGGCTCCCGCCACCCGGCCGATTCTTCGGTCAGGCCAGCCAGCCCGGCGTGATCATCCCCGACTCGTACGCCAGGATCACCAGCTGCGCCCGGTCCCGTACGGCCAGCTTCGTCATGATCCTGCTGACATGGGTCTTCGCGGTCGCGGGGGACAGGACGAGGCGGCCGGCGATCTCGTCGTTCGAGAGCCCCGCGCCCACCAGGCCGAGGACCTCGCGCTCCCGCTCGGTGAGGGCGTTGAGCCGGGGGCTCGGGTCCGGCTGCCGGTCGGCCCGGCCCGCGAACTCGGCGATCAGACGGCGCGTCACGGCCGGGGCGATCAGAGCGTCGCCGCGCGCCACGACCCGTACCGCGTGCAGCAGTTCCATCGGCTCGGTGTCCTTCACCAGGAAGCCCGAAGCGCCCGCGCGGAGCGCCCCGTACACGTGGTCGTCCGCGTCGAAGGTGGTCAGGATGACCACCCGTACCCCTTCGAGCCGCTCGTCGGCGGTGATGCGGCGGGTGGCCTCCAGGCCGTCGAGGACCGGCATGCGGATGTCCATCAGGACCACGTCCGGGCGGAGTTCGCGGGCGAGCGCGATCGCCCGCTCCCCGTCCCCGGCCTCGCCGACGACCTGGAGGTCCTCCTCGTCGGACAGGATCGACCGGAAGCCGGCCCGGACCAGGGTCTGGTCGTCTGCGAGCACGACACGGATCATCGGGGGTCCCTCTCGGTCGCGTCGCTGCCGGACGCGGTGGGGTCGGGGGCGGTCGGTTCGGGGGTGGCCGGGTCGGCCGTGGGGCCGGGGGTGGCCGGGTCTGCCGGGGTGGGGTCGGGCGCGGCGGATCCGGGCGCGGTGGGGTCCCGGGTGACGGACGCGGGTGTGCTCGGTCCGGGCGGGCCGGGTTCCGGGAACGGCAGGCGGGCGTCCACCAGGAAACCGCCGCCCGCTCCGTTCCCGGCGGTCAGCTCGCCGCCGAACGCACGGGCCCGCTCGGCCATGCCCCGGACACCGCTGCCGAGCGGACGCCCCTCCGGTGCCCCCTCACCGTCGTCCGCGATCCGCAGCCGCACCGCGTCCGCGCCCCAGTCGAGGGTGATGCGGACGGTCTTCGCGCCCGCGTGGCGGGTGACGTTCGTCAGCGACTCCTGCACGATCCGGTACGCGGCCAGGTCGACGGGCGGCGGAAGGGGTACGGGCGTGCCCGTGGCCTCCGTACGGACATCGAGACCGGCACTACGCGCGCGTGCGGCGAGATCGCCGAGCAGCGCGAGCCCCGAGGAGGAGGGGGCCGTGGGCGTCGGTTCGTCGGCGCCGCGCAGCACCCCGAGCGTGGCCCGCAGCTCGCGCAGCGCGTCCTTGCTGGTCGACTTCACCGCCTCCAGGGCTTCGGTGGCGGTGGCGAGCCCGGCCTCCGGGGCGGGCCCCTTGCCGAGGCGGTGGAGCGCGGCACCCGACTGGACGTTGATCAGCGAGATGCTGTGGCCGAGCACGTCGTGCACCTCACGGGCGATCCGCAGCCGCTCCTCGGTGGCGCTCTGCCGCGCCCTGGCCTCCTGCTCCCGCTCGGCGGCCAGTGCCCGCTGCTCCACCTCGTGCAGATAGGCGATCCGGGTGCGCTGGGCGCGTCCGACCGCGACGAGACTGATCAGCCAGCCGGCCAGCATGACGAGCGAGGTGTCGTCGATCTGCCGGTGCCCCGGCTGCTGCCGGATCTCGCCGAGTCCGACCGCGAGGAGGGTGACGGCGGCCAGCGCGACGGCGGCCGCGAAACGGCCCTCCGCCGCGGTCGTGTAGAGCGCGAGCGCGAAGGCGATCATCAGCGGGCCGTCCTGGGCGGACAGCGGGTAGTAGACGACGCAGGCGAGCAGCGTGACGACGGAGACGGCGACCGGCTGCCGCCGCCGGAAGTACAGGGCTCCGCAGCCGATCAGGATCAGCACCCAGCCGAGCGCCGTACGGACGGCGGGCTCGCTCGCGTACCGCGCGGAGACGAGCGTCCAGACGGCGACGACGAGCAGGACGGCACCCGCCACGACGGCATCGGCGGCCCGCGGCGAAAGACGCCCGCCGCCCGGGGAACGGAGGGGGAGGGGCATGCGTCGAAGGATAGGCGGGGGACGGTTCGTGGGGGCGGCAGCGTGCGGCCGACGGGCTCGGGGGGCTTCGATGATGTTCGGGTACTCGGACGAGTGGTGGGCGCTGCTGTTCGTGCCCGTGATGCTGTGGGTGCCGTTCGGGCCCTTCGTCATGGGGGCCATGGGGGTGTGGTGCGCCCGGCGGCCCGGGTGGATGCCGCGGTTGTGGTCGGTGCTTCTGCCGCTGGTGCCGGTCGCGGTCTCCGCGACCGTGATCATCCTGCCCGTGGACCGATGGGACGATCCCCGCCACGGGGAGGACGTGCTCGGTTACGTCCTCGTGTACGTCCTGGGGATCACTGTGCTGCCGTGGGTGCTGGGGTACGGGATCGCTCGGGTGGTGCGGGGGGCGCGGGCGCGGCGGGAGCGGGCGGTCGGCGAGTCGAGCAGGGACGTGACGTCGGGGAGCGGCTGCCCGCCGGACCGTCCGTCGTGCGGGTGGCCGTCGTAGGGGGTGGCCTCGCACCGCGACGGCCGTCGTCGGATCCGGCGGGCAGGTGCCTCAGCCGGCGTGCGTGTCCTCGGCGGGTGCCGCCGCGAGGTGCTGTGCGGCCTCGGTGGCGCTGTAGGAGGAGGCGAAGGTGAACGCGCGCGGGGACGGGCCGTTCGCGCGCAGGTCCGCCAGCCGCTCCAGGGCCTCGTCGACGCTCGGGGCGTGCCCGGCGGGGACCCACCACAGCACCAGGTGCGACTCGACGTGCCGGGCGAACCATTCGCGGCGCCGCCGCATCACCTCCAGGTGCCCGCTGCGGTACGCGAAGTCCCACAGGGCCTCCTGGGTCTCCCAGACCGACATGTTGACGATGACGTCCTCGCCCGCGGGGCGCAGGGCCGTGGCGTCGGCCTCGCCCTCCTCCACCAGGCGCCACACGAAGCCGGGTGTGCCGTCGGCGGCGGCGTTGACCGGATCGAGGAGCTCGACGAAGGACGCCAGGCGCGGATCGTCGAGGGGGTGGAGGAGCGTGGCGACGTTGAGTTGGGCGAGGTGGGCGGCGGCATGCGGGGACGCGGTCATGGCCTCATCCCAGCACGACGTCGTTTTCTATGTCAATGATCGTTGTTTTTAGAATTCTCGATCACCACGCAGCACTCGCCCGGCCGGGCGTCCATGCGTGCGCGTACGGCGCCGTCCGCGCCCAGGAGGCCCTCCAGGAGCGCGAGGTTCATGCCGCAGACGAGGGGCGGGAAGCGTTCGGCGACGGCGTGGAAGGGGCAGTTGCGCATGCGGAGAACGGTGCCGGCCGAGGCCCCGGCGTCCTCGTGGGCGCCCTCGGAGTCCCCGGGGTCGGTGTCCCCGGTGGCTTCCAGGCGCGGCTCGTAGCCGCGCGCCGCCAGCGTCTTCATGGCCTCCGTCAGATCGCCGCAGGGCGCCGCCGTGCCGCGCAGCTCCTCGCCCCGACGGCGCGCGGCCGCGCAGAGCCCCGCGTCGAGCCCTGCCTGCTCCGCCGCCTCGGCGAGCAGCTCGGCGGCGGTGCGGTAGTCGCGCGCGGGCAGGGACACCGACCGCTCGCCACGCGCCCGCGTGTAGACCTTGGCGGGGCGGCCGGCTCCCGGCCCGGAGCGGCCCGTCAGGCGGCGGCTGCCGCTCTCCAGGAGCCCGGCGCCGGTCAGCTTGTCCAGGTGGTGCGCGGCGAGGGTGCGTGCCACTCCGGTGGCCTCCGCCGCCTCGTTGCGGCCGACCTCGCGGCCCTGTGCCACCACGTACTCGTACAGGCGGCGCCGAACCGGATCCTGCAGCATGGCGATCGCTTCGATGTCCTGCGTGTCCTCCATCCGGCCATTCTAGGAACAACGCGGATTGGAGATAGAGAGCCTCCGTGCCGCGATCTCCGGAGCGGCCGGACTGCCGGTCGGCCTCCCTCCGCGAGCAGGGGGCGGGGCGGAGGCCGGGCTCACGGTCCGCGCCAGATGTTGGCGAAGGCGGTGTTCTCGATCGTCCGCCGCTGGCGTACGGCTTCGAGTTCCATCACCGCGTCGTGGACGACGGCGACCACGGTCGTGACCGCCTCGTCGCCGAGGCCGGACTCGTCGGCGGCCCGTCCGCCGTCGATGCCCACGGCTGAGGCGAGGGCGGCCAGGACGGGTTCGTTCTCCTCCCAGCGGTCGGCGGCCCGGCGGCACGCGGGTGTGTCGGCCGGTTCCACGCGTTCCGGCGAGAAGGGCAGTACGCCGCTCCGCTTCCGCGTCAGCTCGCCGGCGTTCTCCAGCGCGGTCCGGTAGGTGGCCGAGAGGTCACGGCCCCGGCGCCACAGCCAGTCCTCGACGAGCTCGTACGGCTCCTGGCGGGAGAGCTCCGCGGCGGCCTCGCCGAGGAGCCGGTCGTCGGGCACCGACGGCTCGCCCGGAACGACGCGGTCGTCCGCCACGGTGACGGCCCCGGTGCCGAGGAGGTCGATCAGCTCGGCTCCCGCGAGGGCCAGTGACAGGTCCCCCTGGCCCACGGAACGGTCCGGCTTCGGGTCCATGGCGATGATGAACAGGTCTTTCGCCGTGGTCATGAAGGCTCCCCTCGGAGACATCGACAAAGATGCGTTCCCGCCCCCACGCGGCGGCCCTGTCCAGGACCGATCGGGTGCGAGGCGACTGCCACGATCAGTATCGCCCTGCCCGCAGGTCCGAAGCTCCGTCGCGGGGAGGGGAGTTCCGTCGGCGGTCGGGGGAGATCCGCCTGCCGGAGGAAAGCGGCAGGCGAGGGCCGTCGGGGGCAGGGCGCGAGGGCGGCCGGGGGAGGGCGCCGATCGCGTCGATCCGGCCCGCCGCCCCGCCGCGACGCGTCGGCGTGTCACTCCGGAGTGTGCTTGACACTGAAATCGAACATCCATTCTCATGGAAGCCCGGCCCTTGGAATCTCGGGCTTGTCGCCGAGTTGTCCACAGGCTGGAGGGGACGTCGGGGCCCATTGTCAGTGGCAGGGGTTAGCGTCTTTCACATGAAGCGATCGACTCAAGCAAACCGGGTGGAACCCATGGCAGGAACCGACCGCGAGAAGGCGCTCGACGCCGCGCTCGCACAGATTGAACGCCAATTCGGCAAGGGCGCCGTGATGCGCATGGGCGACCGCACCCAGGAGCCGATCGAGGTGATCCCGACCGGATCGACCGCCCTCGACATCGCCCTCGGTGTCGGCGGCCTGCCGCGCGGCCGTGTCGTCGAGGTCTACGGCCCGGAGTCCTCCGGCAAGACGACCCTGACCCTGCACGCGGTGGCCAACGCCCAGAAGGCCGGCGGCCAGGTGGCCTTCGTGGACGCCGAGCACGCCCTCGACCCCGAGTACGCCAAGAAGCTCGGCGTCGACATCGACAACCTCATCCTGTCGCAGCCGGACAGCGGCGAGCAGGCCCTCGAGATCGTCGACATGCTGGTCCGCTCCGGCGCCCTCGACCTGATCGTCATCGACTCCGTCGCCGCGCTCGTCCCGCGCGCGGAGATCGAGGGCGAGATGGGTGACTCGCACGTGGGTCTCCAGGCCCGTCTGATGAGCCAGGCGCTCCGGAAGATCACCGGCGCGCTCAACCAGTCCAAGACCACCGCGATCTTCATCAACCAGCTCCGCGAGAAGATCGGCGTGATGTTCGGCTCGCCGGAGACCACGACCGGTGGCCGCGCCCTGAAGTTCTACGCCTCGGTGCGCCTCGACATCCGCCGTATCGAGACCCTCAAGGACGGCACGGACGCGGTCGGCAACCGCACCCGCGTCAAGGTCGTCAAGAACAAGGTCGCGCCTCCCTTCAAGCAGGCCGAGTTCGACATCCTCTACGGCCAGGGCATCAGCCGCGAGGGCGGTCTGATCGACATGGGCGTGGAGCACGGCTTCGTGCGCAAGGCCGGTGCCTGGTACACGTACGAAGGCGACCAGCTCGGCCAGGGCAAGGAG
Source organism: Streptomyces sp. NBC_00691 (assembly GCF_036226665.1). Lineage (NCBI taxonomy): Bacteria > Bacillati > Actinomycetota > Actinomycetes > Kitasatosporales > Streptomycetaceae > Streptomyces > Streptomyces sp. NBC_00691. Next base: position 5,929,565 of record NZ_CP109007.1, read on the forward strand.
AACGCCCGTAACTTCCTGAAGGACAACCCCGATCTCGCCGACGAGATCGAGAAGAAGATCAAGGAGAAGCTGGGCGTCGGCGTCCGGCCCGAGGCCGCCAAGGACGAGACGGCGACGGACGCGGCTCCCGCCGCGGACACCGCCGGCGCGGACGACGCCGCCAAGAGCGTCCCGGCACCCGCGAGCAAGACCGCGAAGGCGACCAAGGCCACCGCGGTCAAGAGCTGAACCAGTGACCGGTCGCACCGAATGGCCGGGTGACAGCCCCGATTCGTCGAGGGCCGAGAAGGAGCTGTCACCCCAGGACCCGGCTGAGCGGGCGCGGGCGATCTGCCTGCGCCTGCTCACCGGGAACCCCCGCACGCGCAAGCAGCTCGCCGACGCGTTGCGCAAGCGGGAGATCCCCGACGAGGTGGCCGAGGAGGTCCTCTCCCGCTTCGAGGACGTCGGGCTCATCGACGACGCCGCCTTCGCGGGGGCCTGGGTGGAGTCCCGCCACCACGGCCGGGGCCTCGCCCGCCGGGCTCTGGCCCGCGAGCTGCGGACCAAGGGCATCGAGCCGACGCTCATCCAGGAGGCGGTGGAGCAGCTCGACTCCGACCAGGAGGAGGCCACCGCGCGGGAGCTCGTCGCCCGCAAGCTGCGCGCCACCCGCGGTCTCGACCGTGACCGGCGCCTGAGACGGCTCGCCGGGATGCTCGCCCGCAAGGGCTATCCCGAGGGCATGGCCCTCCGCGTCGTCCGCCAGGCGCTGGAGGCCGAGGGCGAGGACACGGACGGGCTCGACGAGCCCTTCTGATCCCCGGGGGAGATCAGAAGGACGCGTCGCGTCCCGTCCGGTCCGGGCCGGGCTTTCGAGTTCCGTCCGGGCCGTCGTGCCCTGCCCGGGCCCTAGCGTCTCCTTCGGGATGGCTCGTTCGCTCGCGTCGTCGCGTTCCTGCTCAGGGTTCAGCTCGGTGTCGTCGGCAGCAGGACCGGGAGGCCCGCCGCCTTCCAGGCCTGGAAGCCGCCGATCAGGTCGGTCGCGCGGTGCAGGCCCAGACGGCGCAGGGACTCGGCCGCAAGGGAGGAGGCGTAGCCCTCGTTGCAGAGGACCACGACCAGCAGGTCGTGGCCGGTCGCCTCCGGGGCGCGGTGGCTGCCCTGTGGGTCCAGGCGCCATTCCAGTTCGTTGCGCTCCACCACCAGCGCGCCCGGGATCAGGCCGTCCCGTTCGCGCAGGGCCGCGTAGCGCGTGTCCACCAGGAGCGCCTCACCCGTCTCGTACGCCTCGTAGGCGGTTCGCGGCTCGATCCGGTCGAGGCCGGACCTGACCTGCTCCAGGAGCTCGTCGATACCGACGCGGCCGTCGTCGTTGTCGCTCACTGCCAGTCCTCCGGGCGTTCGACCTGCTCGAGGCGGAGCACCGCGCCCGTCCGGCTGAAGCGCCGGATCAGCGGGAGCGGCGGATAGTAGGCGTGCACCGACACCGCGTGGGTGTCGGGGGACTCGTTGAGCACCTCGTGCACATGGTGACGGCCGAAAGCGCGGCCGACGCCGTCCCCGAGCCGGCGGGAGCGGTCGAGGCCGTCGGCCAGTTCCAGGGTCTTCCAGCCGCCCGCCGGTAGCCGGACCGCCAGCGCGTTCTCGGTGAGGGTGCCGCGCGCGGTGGCGAAGGCGCCCAGCGACTCGGCGTGGTCGTGCCAGCCCGTACCCGCGCCGGGCGGCCAGCCGATGAGCCAGGCCTCACTGCCGCCGGGGCCTTCGAGCCGTACCCAGGTGCGGCCCTCGGGGTCGAGGGGCAGGGAGTCGACCAGTTCCCGGTCCGCCGCCGTGCGCCGGACGAAGTCGAGCAGATCGGCCGCGGTCGGGGCGCCGGGAGGCGGGGTGGCGGGAGCGCCGGGGGAGTCGGTGGAGCCCTCGGCCGAGGCCACGGCCGAAGCATCGGCCGAGACGTTCAGCAGGAGGTGTGCGGGGGCGGGTTGAGACACGGGTGACCGTCCTGGGTTCGCTGAGAGCGCGCGGCGGCAGCACGGCACACGGGCGTACCTGGACGTACGGCGGTGGCGGGGCGCGCGCGGGGAAGAGGCGAGATCAGCGGGACGGGCGACACACGCAGCCCGCATAGCGGACGAGGTCCATATGGACCCTCCGCCACAGGCGCACATCGGTGTCGGTCACGCTCCGGAGTACACCATGCGCGCCGAGGGGAATCAATGCGTGTCCGCTGTGCGGTCACTCCCCGTGGACACCGCGGCGGTGCCCACGGTCACCCGCGGCGGTACCCGCCTTGGCCCGCGGCGGCACCCATCGAGGTCTGCGGCGGGCCCCACGGAGGCCTGCGGCGGCCCCCGTCGGCGCCTCAGGCCTGCGCTCAGGCCTTGGTCCCGACCTTCGCTCCCGTCTTCGCCCCGGCCTTCGCCGTGGGTTCCGTCCCGGTCTCCGGGCCGTCCTCCGGCTCGTCGGTCGGCGAGCCGCCGCGGGCCGCGTCCGCCGCCGCGTACAGCTCCTCCGGATGCACCCCGGCGAAGGCCGCGACGAGGTGCCCGTCGGGCCGTACCAGCAGGACGGCGTGGGCGGGGGCGCCCGGGTAGGCCTCCGTCACCAGGACCTCGGCCTTCGCCGGGAGGGCGGCTACCGCCTCTTCGAGCCGGGGCATCACACCGGCGCCGCGCCAGTGCCGCGGGTCCCACACGCCGGTGCCGGGGGCGACCAGGAGGACCAGGAGGCCCTGACCCAGGCGGTCCCGGAGCCGTACGGTCGTGCCGTCGGGGGCGGTCACGCGGACGTCCTCGACCGGGGCGCCCTCCGGGGTGCCGACCGGCGTCCGGCCCTCGGTGTACGGAGGCGCGAGGGGGGAGTGGGGGTACGCCGGGGGCGCGCCGAGCGGGCCGCGCCCCACATGACCGTCGGTGAGGAGGGCGTCGTGGCCTCGCGCGGTCCCCGGAAGGTACGTCCGCAGTCCGCCACCGCCCCGCAGGACCGGCAGGGACTGGTCGGCGCCGCGCAGCCGGTGGGCGACGGCCGCGCGCCGCTCGCTCTGGTAGCTGTCGAGCAGCCGCTCGGAGGCCCCGTGGTGCCAGGTGTGGGCGAGCTTCCAGGCGAGGTTGTCGACGTCCCTCAGCCCCTCGTCGAGGCCCTGGGTGCCGACCGCGCCGAGCAGGTGCGCCGCGTCCCCGGCGAGGAGGACGCGGTCGACCCGCCAGCGGCGGGCGAGCCGGTGGTGGAGGGTGTGGACGCCGGTGTCGATGAGTTCGTACGGGGGTGTCACCCCGTCGCACCAGCCGGCCAGGGTCTCGCGGATCCGGGCGATCAGCGCGTCGGGGGTGACGAGGTCGCCGCGGGGCGGCAGCAGCCAGTCGATCCGCCACACCCCGTCGGGCAGCGGGCGGGCGGTGATCTCGTCGGCGGCGCCGCGCCACGACGGCTGACGGTGCAACAGGGCCTCGCCGGGCCAGGGGAGTTCGGTGCGGAGCGCGGCCACCGCGTGCCGCTCCACGGCCGTACGGCCCGGGAAGCGGATGCCGAGCAGTTTGCGGACGGTCGAGCGCGCGCCGTCGCAGCCGACGAGGTGGCTGCCGCGCCACCAGGTGCCCGCCGGGCCCCGGGTGTGGGCGACGACGCCGTCGCGGTCCTGCTCGATGGTGTCGAGCCGGGCCTCGGGGACGAGCCGGATCAGCTTCTGGTGGGCGATGGCGTCGCGCAGTCCGCGTGCGAGGGCGTGCTGCGGGATGTGCAGCGGCGCGGCGGGGGCCGAGGGCGCGGCGGGGTCCTCGGACCACTCCTCGGTACCGCCGAGGCCCAGGTCGAGGGTCAGACGGCGGACCACCTGGCGGCGGCGCATACCGCGCCAGCCGACCCAGCGGACGCCCTCGTCACGGAGGGTGGTGCAGCCGAGTCGCTCGACCATCGCGGCCATGTCGGCACGGAGCACGACGCTGCGGGCGGGGCGTGGGTCGTCCTTGCCGGAGCCCTCGTCGAGCACGACGCTGGGCACGCCCTGCGCGGCGAGCGCGAGGGAGAGCGCGAGGCCGACCGGCCCAGCGCCCACGATGATCACCGGGTCCACGGCGCGGCTCCTGAAGGCCGGACGGTCATGGGGGCAGCACATCTGAGTGTGGCACGAGCCCGGTGCTTGATCACAGACCGTATGCAACCCACTGAGGGTGCTTGCGTCAAGCGACGGGGTGGGCGCGGTGCGGCTGACCTCAAGTCAGTACCGCTCCGGCCCACCCCTGTTGTCCCATGGACCCCTTCGGGGTCAGCCGCCGCTCACGGCGTCGCTCTTCACGACCGCCTTGGTGTCGGTGGCTCCGGCCTGGGCCGGGATGGCCACCGCGGCGGACTTCTTGCCCCGTCGCAGACGCTGCTCCAGGCGACCGGCGAGGCTGGTGAGGATCGCGTTGATGACGATGTAGATCAGCGCGATGACCGTGAAGGTGGCGATCGTGTTGGCACCGTAGTTGGCCGTGATCTGCCGGTTCTGGCTGAGCAGCTCAGTGAACCCGAGCAGCGCGCCGCCGATGGCGGTGTCCTTGACGATGACGACGAGCTGGCTGACGAGGGCGGGGAGCATGACGGTGACGGCCTGCGGCAGCAGGACGTACATCATGGTCTGGCCCTTGCGCATGCCGAGCGCCTCGGCCGCGTCCCCCTGGCCGCGGGGCAGCGAGAGGACGCCTGCGCGGACGACCTCGGCGATCACCGAGGCGTTGTAGAGCACCAGGGCGGTGACGACCGCGTACAGCGGGCGGAAGTCGGAGCTGACGGTGGTGAACTCGCGGTAGATCGCGCTCGCGAACATCATCAGGAGCAGGACCGGGATGGCGCGGAAGAACTCCACGACCGTGCCGACGGGGATCCGCACCCACCGGTGGTCGGAGAGCCGGCCGATGCCCAGGAGTGCGCCGAGCGGCAGCGCGATCAGGATGGAGAGTCCGGCGGCCTTGAGCGTCTCGGTCAGGCCGGGGAGCAGGTACGTCGTCCAGACCTGGGAGTCCGTGACGAACGGCTTCCACTTGTCGGCGTCCAGCTGGTGCTTGTCGGCCAGTGCGCCCAGGACCCACCATGCGACCAGGGCGAGAAGGGCCAGGAAGCCGATCGTGTAGAGGACGTTCCGCCGCTTGGCGCGCGGGCCGGGAGTGTCGTACAGGACGGAACTCATCGCTTCACCGCCAGTCGCTTGGCCACCCAGCCGAGGATGAGGCCGGTGGGGAGGGTGAGGACGATGAAGCCGAAGGCGAAGACGGCGAAGACCGCGAAGAGCGCGTCGGTCTCGTTCTCGATCATCGCCTTCATGAGGAAGGCCGCCTCGGCGGCACTGATCGCCGCGGCCACCGTGGTGTTCTTGGTGAGGGCGATCAGGACGTTGGCGAGGGGAGCCACCACCGCGCGGAAGGCCTGCGGGAGCACCACCAGGGTGAGGACCTGGGTGAAGCTCAGCCCCAGCGCGCGGGCGGCCTCGGCCTGGCCCGGCGGGACGGTGTTGATGCCCGAACGCAGCGCCTCGCAGACGAAGGTGCCGGTGTACGCGGTGAGTCCGAGGATCGCGAGCCGGAAGCCGATCTCCTCGAAGCTGCCGCCGCCGAGCTTGACGCCGAGGGTCTGGTTGAGACCGAAGGAGCAGGCCACGATGACCACGGTCAGCGGCGTGTTGCGGACGATGTTGACGTACGAGGTGCCGAAGGCCCGCATGACGGGCACCGGGCTGACCCGCATCGCGACCAGGGCGGTGCCCCAGATCAGCGAGCCGATCGCCGAGTAGAGGGCGAGCTGCGCCGTCACCCAGAAGGCGCCGAGCAGGTCGTACTGCCCGGAATCAAGAAAGTCGAACACGATGCCCGCGCTCTCCCCTGGTGGTCGGTCGGTGTGAAGGCCGGTGCGGGGGCAGCGGCCGGTGCGGGTCCGTGACGGCCGCCCCGAGCGGGGCGGCCGTCACGGACCGGGCGGGGTGGATCAGCCGGCGATCTTCGGCGCGGGGTCGTTCTTGTAGCCCGAGGGACCGAAGTGCTGCTTGACGAGCTTGTCCCAGGTGCCGTCGGAGACCATCTTCTCCAGGGCCTTGTTGATCTTGCCCTTGAGTTCCGAGTCGCCCTTCTTGATGCCGATGCCGTAGTTCTCGTCGCTCATGGAGAGACCGGCGAGCTTGAACTTGCCCTGGTGCTCCTTCTGCGAGGCGTAGCCCGCGAGGATGGAGGCATCCGTGGTCAGGGCGTCGACGGCCTTGTTCTCCAGGCCGGTGAGGCACTCGGAGTAGCCGCCGAGCTGCTGGAGGTCGGCCTTGGGGGCCAGCTTCTCCTTGACGTTCTGCGCGGAGGTCGAGCCGGTGACCGAGCAGAGCTTCTTGGAGTTGAGGTCGTCGACCTTGGTGATCGAGGAGTCGTCGGCGCGCACCAGCAGGTCCTGGTGGGTCACGAAGTACGGGCCGGCGAAGTCGACCTCCTTGAGGCGCTTCTCGTTGATCGAGTAGCTGGCGACGACGAACTTCACGTCACCGTTCTTGATCAGGTTCTCGCGCTCGGCGCTGGGCGCCTGCTTCCAGGTGATCTTGTCCTCGGAGAAGCCGAGCTCCTTGGCGACGTACTTGGCGACGTCGACGTCGAAGCCGGCGTACGTGCCGTCCGGGGTCTTCAGGCCCAGGCCGGGCTGGTCGAACTTGATGCCGACGGTGATCTTGTCACCGTTGCTGCCCGAGTCGGAGCCGCTGCCACAGGCGGTGGCGGTCAGGGCGAGGACAACGGCGGCCGCGGCGGCGGCAGGGGTGCGACGAAGCTTCATCGGGGAATGTCCCTTGGTCTAGAAGTGAGTGGGGAAGAATAGGCCCGAACTCGCTCAGTGGTGAAGGATCTTGGAGAGGAAGTCCTTGGCCCGGTCACTGCGCGGGTTGCTGAAGAACTCCTCGGGTGTCGCCTGCTCGACGATGCGACCGTCCGCCATGAAGACGACCCGGTTGGCGGCGGAGCGCGCGAAGCCCATCTCGTGGGTCACGACGACCATCGTCATCCCGTCCCGCGCCAGTTGCTGCATGACCTCGAGGACCTCGTTGATCATCTCGGGGTCCAGCGCGGAGGTCGGCTCGTCGAACAGCATGACCTTCGGGCCCATCGCGAGCGCGCGGGCGATCGCCACGCGCTGCTGCTGACCGCCGGACAGCTGCGCCGGGTACTTGTCCGCCTGGGTACCGACCCCGACCCTGTCGAGCAGGGCGCGGGCCTTCTCCTCGGCGGCCTTCTTCTCCGTCTTCCGGACCTTGATCTGGCCCAGCATCACGTTCTCGAGCACCGTCTTGTGCGCGAAGAGGTTGAACGACTGGAAGACCATGCCGACGTCGGAACGCAGGCGCGCGAGCTCCTTGCCCTCCGCCGGCAGCGGCTTGCCGTCGATGGTGATGGTGCCGGAGTCGACGCTCTCCAGCCGGTTGATCGTGCGGCACAGCGTCGACTTGCCGGACCCGGAAGGTCCGATGACGACCACGACTTCGCCGCGGCTGATCGTCAGATCGATGTCCTGGAGGACATGCAGTGCGCCGAAGTGCTTGTTCACGCCGGACAGTACGACCAGGTCGTCCGTGGCGTGCGGGGTGTCCTCGGGACCCTGGGGCAGGGGCTTGGACACTGACTCTCCGCTCATCGGGCTCTAGCTCCGTCCTCCTCGGTTGGGGAGGACACTAGAGACCCGATGTGATGACCGTCATCACATCTGAGCGGAAATTGAGGATAACGATCCGGCCGCAACCGGACACAGTGTGTGAACGGGACACCCCGGGCCGTACCGGCTGCATAACGGAAACGCCGCCGTCACAGGGGGACACTTGACTGTGACACCGCTCATCGGTGTTCATGCCTTGGTACCACCTGGTACACAGAGAGCCGCTATCAGGACCGCGACCACGGAGGAGGTACGTATGCGACTGCTGCTCGTCGAGGACGACGATCATGTCGCCGCCGCCCTCTCCGCGATCCTCGCCAAGCACGGCTTCACGGTGACCCACGCCCGCAACGGCGAGGAGGCGCTGCAGGCCGTACTGCCCACGGCTCAGGGCGAGCGCCCCTCGTACGGGGTGATCCTGCTCGACCTCGGTCTGCCCGACCAGGACGGCTATCAGGTCTGCGGCCGCATCCGGAAGCTCACCGCCACCCCGGTGATCATGGTGACCGCGCGCGGCGACGTGCGCTCCCGGATCCATGGGCTCAACCTCGGCGCCGACGACTACGTCGTCAAGCCCTACGACCCCGGCGAGCTCCTCGCCCGGATCCACGCGGTCAGCCGGCGCAACGCGGGCGCGGAGGAGACGGCGGGCGCCGGGGCGGCCGCCGACGGAACCCAGCTGAGGCTCGGCTCCGTCACCATCGAGCTGCCCACCCGCCGGGTCAGCGTCGAGGGTGAGAGCGTGCCCCTCACCCGCAAGGAGTTCGACCTGCTCGCCCTCCTCGCGCAGCGCCCCGGAGTCGTCTTCCGCCGGGAACAGATCATCAGCGAGGTCTGGCGCACCAGTTGGGAGGGGACCGGTCGCACCCTGGAGGTGCACGTCGCCTCGCTGCGCTCCAAGCTCCGGATGCCCGCCCTGATCGAGACCGTGCGGGGCGTCGGCTACCGCCTGGTCGCCCCTGCCGCGTAACCGCCGGACGGCCCCTTCGTGCGCACCCGCCTCCTTCCGCTGCTCATCGTGCTGATGGCCGGCGTCCTGCTCGCCCTCGGCTTCCCGCTCGCCGCCAGCCTCGCCGCCTCCGAGCAGCAGCGCGTCGTCGTCGACCGGCTCGACGACGCGGCGCGGTTCGCCGCGCTCGCCCAGTTCGTCAGCCCGACCAGCCCCGGCACCGACGAGCGCAGCACCACGCTCGGCGGTGAACTCGCCAGCTACCACGACGTGTACGACATCCGTGCCGGGATCTTCTACCGCGACAACCAGTCCATGGCCGCCGCCCCCGAGGACTGGGTGGTCCCCTACGAAGGGGAGGGCCGCCGCGCCTTCAACGAGTCGCTGCTCGGCCGCCGCAGCCACGACCCGCCCCAGGTGTGGCCCTGGCAGGCCGACGCCCGGCTGATCATCGCCTCACCGGTCGTCCGCGACGGCGACGTCGTCGCGGTCGTCGTGACCGACTCGCCGACCGGGCAGCTCCGTATGCGCATCCTGCGCGGCTGGTTGCTGATCTTCGCTGGCGAGTCCCTGGCCATGCTGGTCGCCGTCGGCGCCGCCTTCCGGCTCACCGGCTGGGTCCTGCGGCCCGTCCGCGTCCTCGACTCCGTCACCCACGACATCGCCACCGGCCGGATGAACTCCCGGGTCGCCGCGACCGGCGGACCGCCCGAACTCCGGCGCCTCGCGCTCTCGTTCAATGAGATGGCCGACAACGTCGAGGAGGCGCTCGAACAGCAGCGGGCATTCGTCGCCGACGCCTCCCACCAGCTGCGCAACCCGCTGGCGGCGCTGCTCCTGCGGATCGAGCTGCTCGCCATGGAGCTCCCTGAGGGGAACGAGGAGATCGCCTCCGTACGGACCGAGGGCAAGCGCCTCTCGCAGGTCCTCGACGACCTCCTCGACCTGGCGCTCGCCGAGCACGCGGCGGCTGAGCTGCGGCTCACCGACGTGGGAGCGCTCACCGCCGAGCGGGTCGCTTCCTGGCGGCCGGTCGCCGACGACAAGGGCGTCGTGCTCACCGGGGAGTGCGGGGCCGTCACGGCCTGGGCGGACCCGGTGGCGCTCTCCAGCGCACTGGACGCGGTGATCGACAACGCGTTGAAGTTCACCCCGGCCGGGGAAGAGGTCACCGTCACGGCCAAGGCCCTGCCCGGCGGGGACAGCGTCGCCGTCGTCGTGGCCGACCACGGGCCCGGTCTCACGGACGAGGAACTGGGCCGGGTCGGCGACCGCTTCTGGCGTGCGGGGCGGCACCAGAACATCAAGGGATCGGGCCTCGGACTCTCGATCACCCGCGTCCTTCTCACGGCGGGCGGCGGCGGCATCGCCTTCTCGCCGAACGAGCCCCACGGGCTGCGGGTGACGGTCACCGTGCCCCGTAACGCTCCGGTGGCGCAGCCGGGGGAGCGGTGGAAGCCGGGGGATCGGTAGACGCCGGAGGACCGGCAGGGCGGCAGGACCGTGCGCCGGCGTCGGGTGCTGCGGTGGGACGGTCTCGGGCGCTGTGCCGGGGGCCGGGCCTACGAGAGGCTCAGGGCTTCACCGAGCGGTAGTAGCGGCGGGCCCCGTCGTGGAGCGTCAGGGGCTCCGTGTAGACGGCGGTCCGCAGGTCCACCAGCTGGGCCGGGTGGACCTGGCGGCCGATCCGGTCGCGGCTCCCGATCACCGTCCGCGTGAAGCCCTCGACCAGGTCGTCGTCGGCCTCCTCGGTCGTGACCAGCAGGTTCGCCACCGCGAGGGTCTCTATGGGACGGCCGTCCTGCGCCTTGGAGTACGCGTCGGCCGGGATCACCGCGGACCGGTAGTGGCGGGTCGAGCCGCCGACGTCGTGGAGCCGCTCGACCAGGGCCTTGTCCAGCGGCAGCAGCCGGACCTGGAAGCGCTCGGACAGCGTCTGCACCGCCAGGGTGGGCAGGCCGCCCGACCAGAAGAAGGCGTCGAGCTCGCCCCGCTCAAGGAGGCCGGGCATGGTGTCGATGCCCGCCGGGACCGGCACGATGTCCCGGTCCGGGGTGAGGCCCGCCGCCGCGAGGACCCGGTCGGCGATCAGCCGTACGCCCGACCTGTCCTGGCCGACGCCGACCCGGAGGCCGCGCAGGTCCTGCACCTTCTGCAGCGCCGAGCCCTTGCGGACCAGGATCTGCACGTAGTCGTCGTAGAGCCGGGCGCAGCCGCGCAGCCGCTCCCAGCCGGGCCTGCGCTCCCGCTGGTACTGGGCGACCGCGTCCGCCGTCGCGACGGTGAAGTCGGCCTCGCCGGTGGCCACCCGCTGCACGTTCTGCTGGGAGCCCTCGCTCTCCTTCAGCGTTATCGACACCTCGGGCAGGTCCTGTGCGAGGTCCTGCCTGAGGAGGTCCCCGTACCGCTGGTAGACGCCGGTGGAGACTCCCGTGCTGAAGGTGACGGAGCCCGTGGGAGCGGGGGAACCGAAAGGCATCAGCCACCACGCCAGCACCCCGCACACCGCGAGCAGCGCGGCCGCGCCGGCCAGGACACGGCGGCGGGCGGCACGGGAGAGGGAGGCGAACATGCACGCGATCCTGCCAGGCCGCGGGCGTGTCTGGCCAGGTTCGATCGGGTGAGGGGACGGAGGTCCGGGTCGGAGCCGCAATTCTTCGGCGCGGCCCGCACGGCGCCCCGACGCGGCCCCCGCACGGCGCCCCGACGCGGCCCGCACGGCGCCCCGACGCGGCCCGCACGGCGCCCCGGCGCGGCCCGCACGGCGCCCCGGCGCGGCCCGCACGGCGCCCCGGCGCGGCCCGCACGGCGCCCCCGCGCGGACCTGGCGAGAGGTCCGCGCGGCCGTGCCGGTCAGTAGGCGAAGGCGGACTTCCCCGTCATGGTCGTGGCGACGTGAGTGATGCCACTGCCGGGCGGCAGCGCCACCGTGGTGCCGGGCGGGTTGGTGGTCGTGCCGTCGCCGAGCTGGGCCGCCGCGTTGGCGCCCCAGCCGATCACGGAGCCGTCGTCCAGCGCGGCCACGGTGAAGTCGGCGCCGCCCGCGATGCTCTGGACGCCCTGGAGCGAGTCCAGGACGACCGGTGTGGTGCGGTTGGCGTTCGTGCCGTCGCCGAGCTGCCGGTCGGTGTTCTTGCCCCAGCCGGCCAGGCTTCCGTCGTCGAGGACGGCGAAGCCGGAGGCGGAGGTGGCGAAGATCCTGGCCACGGCGTCGAGGTAGGCGACGTCCACCGGCTTGTTGCTGTCGGTGGTGGAGTCGTTGCCGAGCTGGCCCTCGGCGCCCTTGCCCCAGGCCTTGACGACGCCGTCGGCGGTGAGGGCGAGGACGTGGTCGCAGCCCACGGCGACCGACTCGACGTCGACGAGGTCGGGGACCTTCTGCGGGGTCTCACGGGTCGTGTTGTTGCCGGTGCCCAGGCGCCCGTTGTCGCCCTTGCCCCAGGTCCAGACCGTGCCGTCCTGCCGGAGCGCCACGCTGAAGTCGCAGCCCGCGCCGACGTCCTTGACCTTGTCCAGGCTCTGCACGGCGATCGGGACCTTGTACGGGTTGGTGGTGTCCTGGCCGGTGCCGAGCTGCTTGGAGGCGTTGCTGCCCCAGGCGAGGACCCGGCCGCCCTTCACGGCGAGGGCGTGGTTGAGGCCCGCGGAGACCTCGCTCACGCCGGAGAGTCCGGCGACGGTCGCGGGGAAGGACTGGGCGACGAGGGTGCCGTTGCCGAGCTGGCCGGTGGCGTTGTTGCCCCAGCTCTTCACGGTGCCGTCCTTGAGGAGGGCGACGGCGAAGCCGTTGGCTGCCGCTGCGGCGCCGCCGCCGCCTCCGGAGAGCTCGCGGACGTCGTCGCGGGTGACGCCGGTGACGGCGGCGGGGGTCTGCTGGGGGATGACGCTGCCGTTGCCCAGCTGCCCCTGGGCGTTCTCGCCCCAGGCTCGGACCCAGGGGTCGGTGCCGGCGGCGTGGGCGGTGAGGCAGGGGGCGGTGAGGGTGGCGGCCGCCGCGAGGACGGCCAGAAGTGCGGTGCGGGGGGAGGGGGACATCTCTGGGACCTTTCGGGGTCAGTACGCGTAGCTGGACCGGGAGACGGTGGAGGTCGCCACGCGGGTCGCACCGCTGCCCGGAGGCAGGGCGGTGACCGGGGAGAGGGAGTTCGTGGTGGTGCCGTCGCCGAGCTGGCCCATGGTGTTCTCGCCCCAGGCGAGGACCGAGCCGTCGGCGAGGACGGCGAGGGTGTGGTTGTAGCCGCCGGCGAGGGCGGTGACGTCGGTGAGTCCGGGGACGGGTACCGGGGTGGTCCGCGAGACCGTGGAGCCGTCGCCGAGGTGCCCGGCACCGTTCCAGCCCCAGGCGCGCACCTGGCCGTCGTCGAGGACGGCGAAGGAGTGGTAACCCGCCGCGAAGATCCGCGCGACGTCGGTCAGGTGCTTGACGTCGACGGGTGCCGAGCCGTGTTCGGTGCTGTCGTTGCCCAGTTGCCCGTTGGAGTTGTATCCCCAGGCCTTGACGGTGCCGTCCGCCGTACGGGCGAGCGTGTGGTTGCAGCCGGCGGACACCTCCACGACGTCCGTGAGGTCGGGCACCCGCCGGGGAGTGTTGCGGTCGGTGGTGGAACCGAGGCCGAGCTGGCCGAACTGGTTGCGGCCCCAGGTCCAGACGGTGCCGTCCTCGCGGAGGGCGACCGCGTGGTAGCAGCCGAACGAGATGTCCTCGACCTTGTTCAGGCTCTGGACCGCGGCCGGACGGGGGGAGGCCTGGGTCGTGCCGTTGCCGAGCTGGCCATAGGCGTTGTCTCCCCAGGCGAGGACGCGTCCGCCGCGAACGGCGGAGGCGGAGTTCACCCCGGCGGAGATCTTCGAGACGCCGGAGAGACCGGTGACGGCGGCGGGGAAGGGGCGGCCGACGGTGGTGCCGTCGCCGAGCTGTCCGCTTCCGTTGCCGCCCCAGGACTCGACCGTGCCGTCGTCGAGCAGGGCGATGGCGAAGGCGCTCGTGTCGTTGCCGCCGCCGGCCGAGAGCTGCCGTACATCGGCGCGGGCCAGGCCCTGGACCCCGGACGGCGTCGGCTGGGCGGCCAGCGAGCCGTTGCCGAGCTGGCCCGCGCCGTTCCCGCCCCAGGCCCGCACCCAGGGATCACGGGGCTCCGCGGCATCGGCCGGGCCCGTGAGGGCGAGGAGCACGAGGGCCGGGGCGAGAGCGCGGCGGGCGACGGCGCATGCGTACGCGTACGTCATGGGAGTGCCCTCCCCGCTCAGTACGCGTACGTCGTGTTGCCGCCCAGCGAGGCGGCCACGTTCTTGATCGCCGAGCCCTCGTTGAGGATCTTCACCGACTCGTAGCGCGGGACGGTCGTGCCGTTGCCGAGCTGGCCCTCGCCGTTGTGGCCCCAGGTGAAGACCTCGTCCGCCGTGACCGCGACGCCGTGCCGGGCGCCGGCCGCGAGGTGCTGGACGCCTTCCAGGCGCGGGATCTCGACGGGGGCGGTGCGGTTGGTGCGGGAGACGTTGGAGTCGAAGGCCTCGTCGGACTCCAGGAGCTGGCCGTACTGGTTGTTGCCCCAGCCCCAGACGTGGCTGTCGCTCGTCTTGACGTAGTTGTGGAACGCGCCCGCCTCGATGTCGGAGACGCCCTCGATCCAGTCGACGTCGACGGGGACGGTGGAGGACTTGGTGGAGGAGTCGCCGAGCTGGCCGTAGAGGTTGTAGCCCCAGGACTTGACCGTGTCGTCGGCGGTCAGCGCGAGGGCGTGGTAGCAGCCCGCGTCGATCTCGACGATGTTCTCCAGGCCCTGTACCTGCCGGGGGACGGAGCTGGTGGCGCGGTTGCCGGTGCCGAGCTGGCCGTGGATGCCGCGGCCCCACGCGTACACCTTGCCGTTCTCCAGGAGCGCGAGGCTGAAGTCGCAGCCGGCCGAGATCTGCTTGACCTTGGGCATGCCCTGGACGCGGTCGGGGACCGTACGGCTGTCGCCGGTGCGGTTGTTGCCGAGCTGGCCGTAGGCGTTGTCGCCCCAGGAGAAGACCTGGCCGCTCGCGTCGAGGGCGAGTCCGTGCTTCCCGCCCGCCGCGATGTCCTTGATGTTGGTGAGGCGGGGGACGGTCGTGGGCACGGTCTGGTTGGTGTTGCCGCCGTTGCCGAGCTGGCCGGAGGAGTTGTGGCCCCAGGACTTGACCGTCTTGTCGGTACGGGCGAGGGCGAACGAGTCGGCGGACGAGGTCCCTCCGGCCGACATCTGGTCCACGTCGCCGCGGAAGAGGCTGGTGACCGAGGACGGGCTGAGGCTGTCGGACAGGGTGCCGTTGCCGAGCTGGCCGGTGCGGCCCGCGCCCCAGCTCAGCACGGTCGGGTTGCCCTCGTTGGCGGTCGCGGCCGGGGCGAGGGCGGGTACGGCGGTCAGGGCGGCGGCCGTGAGGACGGCGGCGGCGAGCGGCCGGGCACGCAGTCTCGGGCGAGGGGGTACGGGTCGTGAACGGGACATGGCTCTGCTCTCCTTCGATGGGGACACACGGGAGCGCTGAGCCCGGCGGTGCCGTGCGCGTCCGCGGGGGTGGGCGGAGACTCACGGGGGCCGGGCGCGGGTCATGCGAACACGGCGTGCCGGGCCCTTGGGCATGGGACGCCCACGGCCGGTGCGACGACCGGGACGGGCCGCCGGGCACACGAGAAGACTGTCCGAAAATGATCACGGGAGCGAGCCGGAAGAGCCGAAACACCCGTCTGACGGACGTCCGTTCGGGGCGGGGTTCGGGGGGCGCATTCACCCTCGGTGCGCGCCCCGAGAGGGCTCCCGCGGATGGCTCGGGCGGGCCGCCGAACGGCGGCGTCTGGGGGAGTGAGGGGCCCGGCCGCGCACGGCCCTCGGCCACCTCGGGTACGCCCCCGATTCCCTGCGAACGGGTGGACCGGCGGCCTCGGGCGGAGCCCCGTGAACTGCCCGCCGGCACCCCGTCCGAGGGGTCCCGAGTGCGCTCCGCCGAAGTGGTGAGCGGCCCCCGGGGAGCGCGCCGCGCCGTGTGGCCTGCCGGAGTGCCGGGGCCCCGGCGGCTAGCGTCGGGCTGCGCTCGGTGATCTTGAGGACAGTCCCCTGTCCGCCCCTGGCATCCCCGGCCGAGCCCACCAATTCACCCCTGTCCCAAGGGAGTTCCCATGCCCGAACGGAAGACCTCGGCACGCCGTGTGCTGACCGCGGCCGTCCTCGCCGCCGCGCTCGCCCTGCCCCTGGCCCCCACCGCGTACGCCGAGGAGTGCAAGCCCGACGACCAGGCCTGCCTGGACAAGGAGGCCAACGCCAAGGAGGCCAAGGAGATCGAGGAGCAGCAGAAGAAGAACCAGGAGGCGGCCGACAAGACCGACAAGGAGATCAAGGCGGCCGGGGAGAAGCTCAAGGAGTGCCCGCCCGGCTCGTCCTCCTGCATGGACAAGCTGACCGGCGGCAAGGGCGCCGCCGAGGAGCAGGGCCTCAAGGACATGAACGAGACCATCGCCTCGAACGAGCCCGAGCCGGCGAACAACGCCGCCCAGGCCGTGACCTCCACCTGCGAGTCCTTCCCCGGCTCGCTGCCGCAGGGCTCCGCCGACCCGGGACAGTCCCCCTTCCCGGTCGACCAGCTGTGCGGCCTCCTCGGCGACTGAGGCGTTCGCCCTCCCCGCACGTCCCCCGCTCCTCTCTCCTCTCCCTCCCCGTCTCCCGCTCCTCTCCCTCCCCGTCTCCCCTCCGTCCCGAAGGGATTCCCCGTCATGCCCGCGTGCCTTCGCCGCGCCGCCCTGCTGCCCGCCCTCTCCGTCCTCCTCGGCCTCGCCGCCGTCTCCCTCGCGCCGCCCGTCGGCGCCGCCGAGGAGGGGCCGGGTGAGACCCCCGTCCCCCGCGCCCTCACCGCCGACGGACGCCCGGCCAAGGTCGCCGACGTCCTGAAGTACTGCGGTACGAAGCGCTCCGCCTGCACCTTCGCCATCGACCACAAGCTGGGCCGCGAATACGTCACCACCGTGAAGTCGCTCGTCAACGCGGTGGTCAACTGCACCCAGAGCGACATGGCCGTCGAGCGGACCGTCACCCTCAAGACCGGTACCAGTGACAACATCGGCGGCGAGATCTCCGGGCAGATCACCGCGGAGGGCACGGTCGGCGCCTCGGGCCAGGTCACCGCCAACCTCGCCAACGAGACCGCCAGCGAACACAAGACGCCCCAGCTCGACAAGGGCCCCACCTCGTCGAACGGCAACAAGACCACCGTGTCCGGAGGCGCGACGGCGACCGGCTCGCTGAGCGCGCGCCTCGCCTTCGAGGCCGCCTTCAAGGCCACGTACTCCAAGTCGTGGACCGTGGAAGCCACCGAGGAGACCGTCTACAAGACCACCGTCAAGGCACACGACATGCTCGTCTTCGGTGCGAGCGCCGCCATGCGGCGGGTGGCCGGCAGCCTCGTCGCCGACACCGGGCAGCGGATCATCGGCATCGTCGTGGACAGCCCCTCGATGGTCAACGACAGCACGTTCGTCGCCCAGACGTACGCCGCGTCCACGTGCAGCGGTACGCGGCCCTCCGGAAACACCGCCCCCGCCCCGGCTCCCGGCCCCGGACCGGCCCCGGCTCCCGGCCCCGGACCGCTCTCGGCCGCCGAGGTCCCCGCCGCGCGGGCCGTGCCCCCGGGCGCCGAGCCGAAGCACGTCGTCGTCCTGCCCGCCGCCAACTGACCGGGAGAAGCGCCATCATGAACCGCACCACCCTCCCGGTCCTCGTCGTCCTCGGGGCCGCCGGTCTGCTGCTGCCCGTCGTCCCCCTCGCCTCCCACGCCGCGGCCGCGGCGGCCGAGCAGGCCGTCCCCGTCCTCAACGGCGACTTCGCCGACCCGGTCATGAAGGGCGACGGCCCCACGACCGTCGGCCTCGACCACTGGACCGGCTCCAACCAGCGCTACTCACCCGCCGCTTCGGGCCGCGGCGACGCCTCCCACGGCGTCGCCCTCCAGAAGGACGGCAACACCCTCCAGCAGCGGCTGCGCGGAGTCCGCGCGGGCGCCAGGGTCACCGTGCGGTACGAGGACAGCCCCGCCGTCTCCAAGGAGTGCACCGGAGAACAGGTCGTCGCAGGTCAGCCCTACGCCGTCGTCGGCTCCGGAGGCCCCGTGCAGGAGGTCACCACCGCCGGCGACCCCGACCGGGCGAAGGGCACGCCGGGCAAGGGGCGTTGGACCGGACGCGCCTACGTCTTCACCGCGAGCGAGAACGAGCCGCTGCTCACCTTCACCTCCCGCGTCACCGACTCCCGCACCCATGTGACCTGTTCGCCCATGATCGCCCGCATCCGGGCGGTCGAGGTGCCGCCGGACGTCGACAGGACCGTCAGCAAGACCGCACTCGGGACCTCGGAGGCGTACAAGGGCAACGAACGCGAGAGCACCCTCCACAACGCCGCGGCCGCCTGCAACGGCGAGAACGCCTGCACCTTCCGGCCCGACACCCGCACCTCCTTCCGCTACTACGACCGGGCACGGGTCGTCGGCGAGGCCTTCGTCAACTGCACCCGCAACACGCTGGAGCACTCCCGGCTCCTCTCGTACTCCGAGCGCGCGCACGACAGCATCTCGCAGACCTACGCCGACGCGGGGCTCGCACTCAACGAGGTGGCCAGGCTGCCCACGTCGGGCGACCGCGCGGAGGACGAGAAGCGCCTCAAGGAGCGGCCCATGGCCGCCCAGTTCGCCCTCGCCTACGAGAAGGTCTGGCAGCGGCCCTGGCAGTGGTTCAGCAGCGACCAGCGCACGGTCGTGGAGAAGATCCAGCCCGGCGAGGTGAGCTGGGTCGAGATGCAGCCGAGCCGCGAGCGGGTCGAGGGGTGGTTCGTCAGCAAGAAGGACGACTACCGGCTGCACGCCGTCGTCGACGGGCCCTCACGGGCCGTGCCCGACCGGCTGCTCCAGCGCACCGGGCCCATGTCGGAGGCCGAGAAGCAGCGCTGCGTGGCCGCCCGGCCCATGACCACCACCCCGGTGGGCGCGGACGCGCCCGCGAGCTCCAGCGACAAGGGACTCCTCAAGAGCCCGGCGTCGAGGGTCGCGGGCGCCCGTGACGGGCTCCGGAGCGTGCCGCTGGACTGACCCCGGCCGGGCGCGACCGGACCGACGCGGGGTGCTGCGCCGCCGCGCCGCCACCGGGGGACCCGCCGCCCGCGCCCGCCACGGTGGGACCCGCCGCCTCACCCCGCCACGGCGGTGAGGCGGCGCAGCACCTCGGCCCGGCCCAGCGCCCGGGCGACGGCGAACAGATCGGGGCTGCGGGTGGCGCCCGTGAGAGCGACCCGCACCACGTTCGCGACCTCCCTCGGCGGGCCCGCCCAACGCCCCGGATCCCGGCGCCAGGAGGCCGTGTCCGGGGCACGGCCGTGACGGGCCGCCAGCGCGCGCAGCGCCCCGTACCACTCCTCCGAGGCGGTCGCCCCGCTCCCCTCCCGCGCGAACTCGCCCGCGATCCGGCGCACCAGGTCCGGGGCCAGGCCGCCGTAGCGGTCGTCGTCGGCGGCCGGCGGCGTGCCGAAGAGCTCCGCGAAGAAGAAGCCGTAGCGGTCGCGGAAGCAGGACCAGCGGTCCAGGTCCTTCCGGGCGGGCGCGCCCTCGGGCCGGCCCGCGGCCACCGCCGCCAGCGCGAGCCCCCGCCGCCGCGCGAGCACGGACCCGAGCTCCGGGTCGTACTCCTCCGCCCAGGCGAGAAGCTGGCCGTACAGCTCGTCGGGAGTGAGCGAGGCGATGAACTCCCGGCTCAGGGAGTGCAGTTTGGGCAGATCGAGGAGCGGCCCCGAGGGGCGCATGCCGTCGAGCCGGACAGGCGCGGCCAGCGCCTCCGCCGTCGGGACGTCCATGAGCCGGATGTTGGCGAGGCCGCGCAGATAGTGCTGGACGGCGGCCGGCGGATACCCGGCGGCCAGGTAGTAGTCCACCGACGCCTCGGGGTCCTTGCGCTTGCTCAGCTTGCGCCGCGAGGGGCCCTCGGCCTTCATCAGCGGCGCCAGATGCGCGTACGCGGGCGGGTCGAAACCGAGCGCCGCGTGGAGCTGGAGATGGACGGGCGTCGAGGACAGCCACTCCTCACCGCGCACCACCAGCGACACCCGCATCAGACGGTCGTCCACGACATGCGCGAAGTGATAAGTCGGCAGGGGGAGTTCCTCCTGCGAGGACTTGAGCAGCACGATGTCGTTGCCGTTGTCCTGCATGGTGACGACGCCACGGATCCGGTCCTTGAACCGGACGCGGCCGGGAAACTCGTACGGGCAGCGGAACCGCACCACGTACGGCTCACCGGCCGCCATCCGACGGGCGGCCTCCGCCGGCGCCAGCGTCCGGCACGGCGCCCACCGGCCGTAGTAGCCGATCGGGGAGCGGCCCGCGCGCTGCTCCTCCGCACTGCGGGCCAGCCGGTCCTTGTCGCAGAAGCAGGGATACGCACGGTCCCGCCGCAGCAGTTCGCGCACATGGCTGAGGTAGACGTCCCGGCGCTCCGACTGGAGGTAGGGGCCCCACTCCCCGGCACCGGCGACCCCGCCCTCGTCGGGCGCGAGCCCGAAGGCCGCGAGCAGCCGGGAGAACTCCTCCGCGGCACCCGCCACCTGGCGTGACCGGTCGGTGTCCTCGACGCGCAGCACGTGCACACCACCCGACTGGTGGGCCAGGGCACGCGCCACGGCCGCCGTGTAGAGGCCGCCGATGTGCAGATGCCCGGTGGGACTCGGGGCGAAGCGCGTCACCTCGGCGCCCTCCGGCAGGGCGCGCGGCCGGAACCGGCGGTCCCAGTCGGCCGGTTCCGGGAGATCGGGCGGGAACATCGCGTTGATGACGGACAGGTCGAGCACGGTGGACTCCCTCCTGGGGTTCCTCGATCGATCCACCGTAGGCAGGTGACCGGCCGATTCGAGCCGGACGGCGGCGCGAGGCTGCGGAACTCCGAACCCACTTCGGTGTGGAGGGCCCCGAGCGGCGCGCACGGTCAGTAGCGTCCTGAGGGCCGTTCCGTACGACGCGGGCGGACGCGGAACAGAAAGGGGTGTGATGGGCGGCACGCGCGCGGTGGCCCTGCTCGCGCTCGGCTCCTTCGCCATGGGGACCGACGCCTACGCGATGGCGGGACTGCTCCCCGACATCGGTGCCGACCTCCATGTCTCGGTCTCCCTCGCCGGGCAGTCCGTCACCGCCTTCACCCTCTGCTACGCCCTGGCCGCGCCGCTGTTCTCGGCCGTCCTCGCCCGCTGGGGCACCCGGACGGTCCTGGTGACCGCGCTGGTGGTCTTCGTCGTCGCCAACGCCGGTACCGCGCTGACCGGTTCGTACGCCGGGCTGCTCGGCACCCGCGCCCTGGCCGGAGCCGGGGCGGGCCTCTTCACCCCGGCGGCGGCCACCGCGGCCGTCGCGCTCGTACCGCCCGAGCGGCGCGGAAGGGCCCTCGGCCTGGTGCTCGGCGGCATGAGCGCGGGGACGGTCCTCGGTGTCCCGCTCGGGCTGCTCGTGGCGGCCGACTCCGGCTGGCGCACCGCCCTGTGGCTGATCACCGGTCTCGGCGTGGTCGCCCTGGCCGGGGTGGGCACCGGGCTTCCGCCGGTACGCGGGGCCGCGGCACCCTCGCTGCGGGCCCGGTTCGGCGCCCTGGCCCGGCCCCGGGTCGCCGTGGTCGTCGCCGTCACCTTCACCCAGACCGTCGCCAGCCTCGGGCTCTACACCTATCTGGAACCGGTCCTCCACCGCGTCGCCGACATCGGCAGCGCCGTGCCGTACCTGTGGGTCTGGGGCATCGGCGGGGTCTGCGGCAGCCTCCTCGCGGGGACCCTCGTCGACCGGAGCGGGAGGCCGGCCCTGCTCGCGGTCGCCCTGCTCGGCACCCTGGGTGCCGCCCTCACCCTGCTGCCGTGGACCGGAACCGTACCCGGCCTGGTCCTGCTGCCCCTCGTCGTGTGGGGAGCGGTCGGCTGGGCCTTCGTCGTGCCCCAGCAGCACCGGCTGCTCGCGCGGGAGGGGGAAGGGGGTGCCGCCGCCGTCGGCCTCAACAGCTCCGCCACCTACCTCGGCGGCGCCGTCGGCTCCGCGCTCGGCGGCCTCGCCCTCGCCCACGGGCTCGACGCCCGCTGGCTCCCGCTCCCCGCCGCCGGGGTCGCGCTCGCGGGAGTCCTCTTCCATCTCACCGCGGTGCGCGCGCTCGCCGGGCGCGAGGCCGGGGCCGGTGCTCTGGCCGGGGCCGGACAGGACGACACCGGGACCGACCGGCCTGACGCCGGGACCGAGCCGCGCGCCGCGGAGGCCGATCACCGTGACAAAGGCAGGGCCGGAGCCGCGGACGCGACCGCGGCCGAGGCCCTGGAAAGGAACACGCCATGAAGTTCGGCGTCAATCTGCCCAACTACGGGCCCGAGGCCACCCCCGACGCCCTCGCCGACTGGGCGCTGCGGGTCGAGTCGATGGGCTACCACTACGCGATGGTCTCCGACCACGTCGCCCTCACCCCGGACGTGCAGCACCTCTTCCCCGCCCCGTTCTACGACCCCTTCGCGACCCTCGCCTGGCTCGCGGGCGTCACCAGGACCGTGGGGCTCGGGACGACGGTGACGATCCTCCCGTACCGGCATCCCGTCCACACCGCCCGCGTCGCCGCCAACATCGACCGGTTCAGCAACGGGCGGCTCGTCTTCGGCGCCGCCGCCGGCTGGGCCGCGCGGGAG
This sequence comes from Streptomyces sp. NBC_00691, assembly GCF_036226665.1. Taxonomy (NCBI): domain Bacteria; kingdom Bacillati; phylum Actinomycetota; class Actinomycetes; order Kitasatosporales; family Streptomycetaceae; genus Streptomyces; species Streptomyces sp. NBC_00691. The sequence goes on from NZ_CP109007.1 coordinate 5,951,831, forward strand.
TTCGCCGTCCTGGACGTCCCGTACCGCAAGCGGGGGGCGATCAGCGACGAGTACCTCGCCGCCATCAAGGCCTGCTGGGCGACCGAGGTGGCCTCCTTCGACGGCGCCCACGTCTCCTTCCGCGAGGTGCACACCGGACCGCTGCCCGTGCAACGGCCCGGCCCGCCCGTCTGGGTCGGCGGCCACAGCTACGGCGCGCTCCGCCGGGCCGTCCGCCTCGGCGACGCCTGGCACCCCACCTCCGTCTCCGGCGACTGGCTGCTCGGCGTCGGACTGCCCGCGCTCCGCCAGGTCGCGGAGGAACACGAGCGGCCCGTCCCCGACGTCTGCCCCCGGATCAAACTCCGCGTCACCTCCCGGCCGCTCGGCCCCGGACGGCTGCTCGGCGAGGGCACCCGGGCGCAGATCGCCGACGACCTCGGACTCCTCCAGGACCTGGGCGCCCGGGCCGTCGTCCTGGACCCCACCTACCCGGGCGACCGGCGCGAGGCGGGGCGCACGGCTCGGGACCTCGACGTCCTGGAGACACTGGTCAAGGAGGTCATCGACGTGGACGCCGGCTGCGTACGATGACCGAACGGCGGCAGCGGGAGGGGGCGCGTGACGTGACCGATCCGGACCTGCGGAAACTGCGGGTGCTGAGGGAACTCAGCGAGCGCGGCACCGTCAGCGCGGCCGCCCGGGCCCTGCACCTCACCCCCCAGGCCGTCTCCCAGCAGATCAGCGCCCTGGGACGAGAGCTGGGCGTGGCGCTCACCGAGCCCTCCGGGCGCCGGCTCCGGCTCACCGGAGCGGCGCGGATCGTGCTCCGGCACGCCGACGCCGTCTTCACCCAGGTCGAGCAGATGCGCGCGGAACTCGCCGCCCACCAGAGCGGCGAGCGGGGCGAGGTGGCGGTCGCCGGTTTCTCCACCACCCTCTCGGCGCTGATCCTGCCGGCCGTGGCCCGGCTGCGGGAGACCCGTCCGCTGCTGCGGACCTCGCTGGCCGAGGTCGACCCGCCGGAGAGCTTCTCCCTGCTCCAGCGCGGGGAGACGGACGTCGTCATCTCCGCGGACACGACCCGGCCCGCGGCGGGATCGGGCGGTTCGGCGGGATCGGCCGGCGCGGCCGGATCGGAGCCGCCGGAGCGCTCCGACGGCGAGGCCGGGCGCCTCGACGGACCGCGTGACGGATCGTCCGGCGGCGGCCTTTCCGACAGCCGCTCCGACAGCCGCTCGGACAGCCGCTCGGACAGCCGCTCGGACAGCCGGTCCGAGGGGCGTTCCGACGGGCGGTTCCACCGGGTCGTGCTCTGCGACGACCCCTTCGACATCGCCCTCCCCGCCGGTCACCGGCTCCTCGACAGCGAACGGCTGCTCCTCGCCGATCTGGCCGACGAGACCTGGATCTTCGCCACCACCGGCCTCTGTCACGACATCGGCGTCGCCGCGTGTACGGCCGCCGGGTTCACCCCGCAGGCATCCCACGCCATCGGCGACTGGGACGCCACACTCGCGGCGGTGCGGCTCGGCCTCGGGGTCGCACTGGTGCCGCGCCTCGCCAAGCCGGTCCCGCGGCCCGAGGTGACGATCCGCGCGTTCAGCGAGCGGGCGCCCTCGCGCACGGTCTTCGCGGCCGTGCGGGAAGGCAGCCAGACGTCCCCGGAGATCGCCGCCGTCCTCGACGCGCTGCGGACCGCGGCCCGGGCGGCCGTCGCCGGCTGAGCGGGCACCGCCGCCGACGCGTGGCGCGGCCGCCGACCTGCGCGGACACCATTCGCCACGTCTGGTGGACGGTACCGTCCACCAGACGTTGCTGGACCCGTCCCACCGCCGGTGCGAGGCTCGACCCCGTACCGCGGAGAGCTTCGCGCGTCCCCTTCACCTCCGCACCTCTTCCTCTTCCAACTCCTTGCCGAGCCCTGTCTGCCTTCGGAGAGCGGGAACACCCATGTCCAAAGCCACCTACACGCGGCTGGCCGCGCTGAGCCTCATCTGGGGCTCCGTCTTCCTGTGGATCAAGATCGCCGGGTACGGCTTCTCACCCGTGCAGATGGTGCTGATCCGGCTCGCCCTCGGGGCCGTCGTCATCCTCGCCATCGGTTACGCCAAGGGGCTCCGGCTCCCCAAGGAGGCCGCCACCTGGGGCCATCTGACCGTCGCCGCCCTGCTCGGCAACGCCATCCCCTGGACCCTCTACGCCGAGGGGGAGATCGACGGATCGAGCAGCGTCGCCGCGGTCGTCAACGGCAGCGCCCCGATCTGGACCCTGGCCGCCGCGCTGCTGCTCGGCCAGGAGAAGCGGGTCTCCGGCTTCAAGGCCGGCGGCGTGCTGCTCGGCCTCGGCGGCACCGCGCTCATCGCCTCGCCCTGGAACTCGTCCTCGGCCGGCACCGGTTGGAGCATCCTCTGCTTCGTCCTCGGTTCCATCAGCTTCGGCGCCAGCTTCGCCTACATGGGCAAGTACCTGGTGGGCAGGGGCATTCCGCCCCTGATGCTCGCGGGCGGACAGCTCAGCGTGGCCACCGTCCTCCTGCTGGTCGCCTTCCCCTTCCTGGGGCTCCAGACCGTCACCTGGCGCACCGACTCGGTGATCTCCGTCCTCATCCTCGGCGTCGTCTGCACCGGCTTCGCCGCGCTGCTCAACTTCGAGCTGATCATCAAGGACGGTCCCACCGTGGCCTCCACGGTCACCTATCTGATGACCGCCGTGGCCGTCGTCCTGGGTGCCGTGGTGCTCGACGAGCCCCTCGGCTGGACCGTGTGGCTCGGGGCGGTCGCGGTGCTCGCGGCCACGGGACTGCTCCGGCGCAAGCCGCGCCCGGCACCCGAGCCGGCGCCCGGGACCACCCCCGTACCGACGCCAGCGGCGGCCGATTAGCCGCCCCATTCCCTCAGGAAATGCCGGGCCGCCGCCCGCAACATTGTGTTCATTCATGGGGCGGGTGATGGGTGGTAGCGTCACGAGTGGAAACACCCGGCCCTAATGGGGGAGTCGCACGTGGCTTTTGTGGTCGAACTCGTTTTCCGTGGCAATGAGACGGACCGGCTGAGTTTCGGAGAGGCGCACCGGACCTATTGGAAAAGGATGGCCGCACGCGGCATCCTGCTCGGCGGCGGACCCTGGCGGGACGGTACCGGGGAACTCCTGGTCTGTGAGGCAAGGGACCGCGGCACCCTCTTACGGGTCCTGTACGCCGATCCGTACGCCCAGGCGCAGGTCATCGGCGAGTTACGGGTCCGTGAATGGAACGCGGTCATGGGGCACGTGGTGCTCGCCGGTCTGGAGAGGTCCACCGGTGGTGCCGGGACTCACGAGCGAATACGCGGGGGCGTCGCTGCGCCCGCCCCGCAGGCCGTCCGTGAGATGGCTCCCGTACGGGAGGAGGCCGCCGTCCGTGAGGAACTGACCGCCCACGAGCGGCGCATCGCCACGATGATGCTCGACGGCCTGACCAACAAGCAGATCGCCGAGTCGTTCACGGTCTCGACCCGGGCCGTGGAACTGCACATCACGCGGATCTACCGCAAGCTCGACATCCGCCGGCGCGCCCAGCTGGCGGCCGCCATCGACCGGTTCGAGGCGGCCCTTGCCTGCTGATCCCACCGCCGCGCCCGGGGGCCCGTGACCACCCGGCGCCCGCATCGGTGCCCGGTCCCGCGCCCCGTACCGGGGACGGTTCCCTTCCGGCACCCGTTCCCGTTCCTGTTCCCGTACGTATCCATTTGGGGGAGTTCGTCATGCCGCTCGTCGAGATAACCGTTCCCGAGGGCACCCTGTCCGAGACCGCCGCGGAGGTCCTGCGGCAGCGGGTCGCCGACTCCGTGCTGACGGCCATGGAGCTGCCGCACACCGACTTCTTCGCCGCCGCCACCTGGGTCTACGTCCGTGAGGCCGCCAAGGGGTCCGCGGCCACGGGGGCCGGCACCGTCCCGGGCGTCCTCGTCGTGGTCACCCCCCTGGAGGGCTTCCTCACCCCCGAGCGCAACGAGGCGCTCTCGGTCGAGGTCACCCGGCACGTCCAGGAGGTGACCTCGCCCGACACCGTCGTCTGGCTCGTCGTGAACGAGATCCCGGAGGGGAACTGGGCCGTGAACGGCGGACTGACCCGACGGGCGAAGATCGACGAATTCGTCGCCGAGGCCGCCCGGGCCGAGTGAGTTCCGCTTTCCGTTTCCGTATTCCGGACGCCGTGGCGCCGCACCGTATTGACGGTGCGGCGCCGTCCTTTTTTGCCGGGTGATGAATCCGGCCACGGGTGCGGAATCCCGTATCGATGTGCGGTGCGTTCCGCTCGTACGGTGATGTCAATGGCACCGACGGATGGGAGTGACTCGTTCATGGCTCTGCATTCGGCGCCGCGACTCGGTGTGGTGGTTCCTTCGGGAAACGCCGCGGCCGAACCCGAGATCGGCGGCCTCGTCAGCCCCGCATTCAATGTCCACACCGCACGCTTCCCGGTCCTTCCCGGAAAAGACCTCCGCGGCCGGCTTGAGAAGTACAACGACGTACTCCCCGATGTGCTGGGGAATTTCGGTGGTCTGCGTCTCGACGCGGCCGTCGTCTCCTGCACCGGCTCGCACTACCTGCTCACGCCGGACGGCGACCGGGCCCTCTGCGCGGAGCTCTCCGAGCGCGTGGGAGCCCCCGTACGGTCGGCGGCGCTCGCCATCCTCGACACGGCGCGGGCCGTCGGCGCCGAACGGCTGGTCCTCATCTCGCCGTACGAGCCCTGGCTCACCGAACTGTCGCACGCCTACTGGGAGTCGGCCGGCCTCGCCGTCGACCGGGTGGTCAAGATCCGGGCCGGTGCCCGCTTCTCCCCGTACGACGTGACCACCGACGAGCTCGTCGCGCAGGTCCGTGAGGCCGAACTGCCGGAGGACGCGACGCTGTTGTTCACCGGCACCGGCATGTTCACCTTCGACGCCCTCGCCGAGCTCGGCAAGGACAGCGGGCGCATCCTGCTCACCTCCAACCTGGCGAGCGCCTGGTGGGCCCGGGACGCTCTCGGCCTGCCCGCCCACGGCCCGGACGCGCACCCGCTGCTGCGCCGGCTCGCCGAGCGGACCGGCACGAGGACGGGCACTCCCCGCGCCGACAGCGCCGCCGGCGCCGGACCCGAGGCTGCCGCGGCCGGTCGCGACGCCGCCGTGGCCGTGTCGTGAGCGGCGACACCGCCTCCCACGAGCCGGTCGCCGTCGTCGGCGCGGGGCCCGTGGGGCTGACCGCCGCGCTCGTCCTCGCCCGGACCGGGGTCCGCGTGACCCTCCTGGAGTCCCGGGAGACGCTGGCCACCGAGTCCCGCGCGTCCACCTTCCACCCCTCCACCCTCGACCTCCTCGACGAGCTCGGCGTCGCCGCCGCGCTGAGCCGCCAGGGCCGGACGGTCGACCGTGTCCAGTGGCGCGACCTGGACGGCGTCGTCCACGCCGAGCTGGACTACTCCGTGCTCGCCGGGCACACCGGGCACCCGTACCGGCTCCATGTCGAACAGGCCCGGCTCACCCCGCTGCTGCTCGCCGAGCTGACGGCCACCGGTCTCGCCGACGTACGGTTCGGGACCACCGTCACCGGGGCCGAACAGACCGGCGACGGAGGCACCGGCGGCGGGAACGGCGGCGGCGGAGTGCTGCTGCGCACCGAGGACGCGGCGGGGCGGGTCACCGTCACCCGTCACCCGTACGTCCTGGCGGCCGACGGCAGCCGCAGCCGGCTCCGCGAGCTCGCCGGGCTGCCCGGAACGGCCGAGGAGTACCCGGACTACGCGCTCCGCGTGGTCACCGGGACGCCGCTCGACGAGCTGGTCCCCGGGCTCGCCCCGCTGTCCTACATCCGTGACGCCCGGGCCTCGTTCAGCGCCCTGGGGATGCCCGACCACTGGCGGCTGATCTTCCGGATCCCGCGCGGCACGGACCGCGAGGCCGTCCTCGCGCCCGGCGCCGTACGGGCCAGGGTCGAACAGGCCCTGCCCGGAGCCGCCGGGAAGGCGGTCCGGATCGCCGACGCCCACACCTACCGGCTGGCGCGGTTCCTGCTGCCCCGCTACCGGGCCGGCCGGGTGCTGTTCGCCGGGGACGCGGCCCATCTGACGTCCACCGCCGGCGGACTGAACATGAACTGCGGGATCCACGACGCCGTGGAGACGGGCCGGGCCCTCGCCGCCGTCCTGCGGGGCGACGCCCCGGGCGGGGCGTCGCTCGACGCGGCCCTCGACCGGCGCCGTTCCGTCGTCGAGACGGCCGTCATCCCGCGCAGCGAGGCCCGTACGGCCGGACTGGACAGCGCGGCCGAACTCCCGGCCCGGCTCGCCTCCTTGAGGCGTACCGCGGCCGACCCCCGCTCGGCCGTCGACTACCTGCTCAAGGCATCACTTCTCGACGTCGCACCACGACCACTGAAAGGTGACGCACATGCGGATCTGGTTTCACAAGCACACCGTTGAGGGACGCCTGCCGCTGCTCGACGAGTGGTATCGCACGCACCTGGACGCGATCGCCGCGCCCGGCACCACCATCGACATCAAGACCCTCCCCGCGGACACCTACCCCGACGCCACTCCGTTCGGACTCGTCGGCCACCACTCCGCCCAGGTGCTCTTCAGCCGGCACTTCTCCGAGTCCGCGCTCGTCGCGGAGCGGGAGGGCTACGACGCCTGGGTGATCGCCGCCGGCCAGGACCCCGGCCTGCGCGACGCCCGCCACCTCGCCTCCATACCGACCCTCGGCTACGGAGAGACGGCCTTCTTCCTCTCGGCGCTCACCGGGCAGCGCTTCGGCGTCCTCGGCTTCATGCCGCCCCTGGAGGAGCCCATCCGGGCCAACATCCGGCAGTACCGCCTGGAGTCCTCGCTCAGCTCGTACGAGGTCGTCCCCGGCGGCTGGGACTCCGTACACCGTTCCCTGGAAGGGGACTTCGACCAGTTCGTCGAGGTGTACTCGGCGGCCGCCGAGCGGGCCGCGCGGGCCGGCGCCGAGGTCATCATCCCCGCCGAGGGCATCCCCAACGAGATCCTCTGGCACCTCGGCATCCACGAGCTGCACGGCCTGCCCGTCGTCGACCCGGCCGGGCTCGCGGTCAAGCTCGCCGAAACCCTCGTCCAGCTCGGTGAGTTGAAGCTCTTCCAGCGCAGTGGGCACGGCTACTGGTTCAGCCGCCCGGACGAGCCCGTCGCCAAGCACCTGGAGCAGGTGTTCCTCGGCGAGGCGCTCTAGGAGATGCCGTGTACGCCGCCTCGCGCGCCCTCCTCACCCCGCACGTCCGCCCGTCCGTCCGCATCGGCCCGCCCTACCACCTCGCGCCGTCCGCGTACGTCGCCCGGTCTCCGCACCGGGCCCGGTCCGCGCACCGCTCCCCGTCTCCGTACAGCGCCGCCTCTCCGCACGCCGCCACGCCCTCGAAGGAGTCACGCTCATGACGTACGACGCCTACGGCCGCAACACCGCGGCCACCGACCCCGCCGCCCCTTACTACCGCCCCCGCCGACTGCGCCGCACACCCGCGCTGCGCCGGTTCGCCGCCGAGACCCGCGTCGGCCCCGCCAATCTCGTCCAGCCCCTCTTCCTCCGCGAGGGCCTCACCGAGGCGCGGGAGATCCCCTCCATGCCCGGTGTCTTCCAGCACACCCGTGACACCCTCCGCAAGGCCGCCGCCGAGGCGGTCGCCAACGGGGTCGGCGGACTCATCCTCTTCGGCATCCCCGAGCACAAGGACCCCACCGGCACCGGCGCCGTCGACCCGGACGGCATCCTGCAGGTCGCCCTCCGCGACGTCGTCGCCGAGGTCGGCGACTCCTCCGTGATCATCGGCGACATCAACCTCGACGAGTACACCGACCACGGTCACACCGGGGTCCTGGACGCGAACGGCGACGTCGACAACGACGCCAGCATCGAGCTGTACGCCCAGGCCGCCGTCGTCCAGGCCGACGCGGGCGCCCAGATCGTCGCCCCCAGCGGCATGATGGACGGCCAGGTCCGCCGCATCCGCGAGGCACTCGACCGGGCGGGCCACCAGTCCGTGGCCATCCTCGGCTACTCCGCCAAGTACGCCTCCCACTTCTACGGCCCCTTCCGCGACGCCGTCGAGTCCACCCTGCGCGGCGACCGCAAGGGCTACCAGCAGTTCCCCGGCAACATCCGCGAGTCGCTCCTGGAGGTCTCGCTGGACGTCGCCGAGGGCGCCGACCTGGTGATGGTGAAGCCCGCGCTCGCCTACCTCGACATCGTCCGGCTCATCGCCGACCACGTGCAGGTGCCCGTCGCCGCGTACCAGGTCTCCGGCGAGTACTCCATGGTCGAGGCGGCCGCCGCCAAGGGCTGGATCGACCGCGACCAGGTCGTCCGAGAGAGCCTCGCCTCCATCCACCGCGCGGGCGCCACTCAGATCATCACCTACTGGGCCTCCGAGTTCGCCCAGACGCTGGACCGGTGACCCGGTGAGTCCGTCCTCCACCATGCTGGTCCTCGGCATCAGCCATGCCAGCGCCCCGCTCGACCTCCTGGAGAGACTCGCCGGCACCGACCGGCCCGCCGAGGACCTCGTCTCCGACGTCACCTCGGTCGACGGCATCGACGCCGCCGTCGTCGTCTCCACCTGCAACCGCCTGGAGATCTACGCCGAGACCCGCGGCGGCCCCACCGCCTTCGGGGACACCGGAGAAGCGGCCGGCCCCGGCGAACTGAGCGGTCTCGGGAAGCTGTTCGCGGAACACACCGGGGTCGACCACGACGAGATCGCCCCGCACCTCTACAGCCACCACGCCGACGGAGCCGTACGCCATCTCTTCGCCGTGGCCTCCGGACTCGAATCCGTCGTGGTCGGCGAGGACCAGATCCTCGGCCAGGTGAAGCTCGGCCTCGAACGGTCCCAGCGGCTCGACCGGACCGGCCGGGTCCTCGCCAAGGCCGTGCAGACCGCCCTGCGGGTCGGCAAGCGGGCCCGCAACGAGACCGGTCTCAACGAGGCCGGCCGCTCGCTCGCCACCGCCGGACTCGGCTTCTTCGAGCGCCGGGTCGGCTCCCTGCACGGCAAGACCGCCCTGGTCATCGGCGCGGGCGCCTTCGCCGGAGTCGTCGTCGCCGCGCTGCGCCGCTCGGGCCTGGACCGGGTGCACGTCGCCAACCGCACCCCGGAGAAGGCCCAGCGCCTCGCCGAGACCACCGGGGGCGTCGGGTACGACCTGACGGACCTGCCCCGGCTCCTCACCGAGGTGGACGTGGTCGTCGGCGCCACCGCCGCCACCGGCCACCTCGTCTCCGCCCTGGACGTCGAGGAGGCGCTCGCCGCGCGGGACGGCCGCGAGCTGTTCCTGCTCGACCTGTCCCTGCCGCACAACATCGCGCCCGGCGCGGCCGAACTGCCCGGCGTCACCTTCGTCGACCTCCGCCGGATCGCGGAGGAGGGCCAGGAGGACGAGATCTCGGCGGCCAGCGTCCAGGCCGCGCACGAGCTGATCGACGCGGAGGTCGAGCAGTTCCGCACCGGGCTGCGGCTCGCCGGCGCGAAGCCGGTCCTCACCGCGCTGCGGACGGCCGCCACCGAGGCCGCCGAGGCCGAACTCGACCGGCTCGCCCGCCGGCTGGACGGGATCGACGGCATCGACGGCACGGTACGGCGCGAGATCGACCGCAGCGTTCGGCGGATCGTCGACAAGGCCCTGCACCAGCCCACCGTCCTGGTACGGGAGCTGGCGGCCGACCCGGACGGCGCCCGGCACATCGCCGCCTTCACCCGCCTCTTCGCGGCGGCGGACGCCGAGGGCGGCCCCGTCAGCACGACCCCGAACGACCCGAACGACCCGAACGCACAGAACGAGACGAAGATCGAGGCCATCGCATGAGTGACATCTCGGCTCTCTGGGAAGCCGAATCCATCGCGGTCATCGGCGCCAGCGAGCGCCCCGGCGCCCTGGGCCGCAAGCCGCTCGACTACCTCCTCCGGTACGGCTACAAGGGCCGCATCCTGCCGGTCAACCCGCGCTCCCCGGAGATCCTCGGCGTCCCCGCGTACCCCAGCGTGAAGGACGCCCCGGGCCCCGTCGACCTGGCACTGATCATGGTCTCCGCCGAACGGGTCGCCGGCGCCGTCGACGACTGCGTGGCCGCCGGCGTCAAGCTCGCCGTCATCGCCTCCTCCGGCTTCGCCGAGACCGGCGAGGAGGGCGCCCGACTCCAGGAGGAGATCGTCGCCAAGGCCCGCGCCGGGGGCCTGCGGATCATCGGCCCGAACTGCATCGGCGCCGTCGGCTACGAGAACCGCGTCCTCGCCACCTTCAGCCCCCTCTTCGGCGCCGAGTCCGTCCCCTTCGAGCCCGGCACCCTCGCCTTCGTCAGCCAGAGCGGCGCCCTCGGCTTCGGGGCCGCCAGCCTCGCCCTGGAACGGGGTCTGCGCCCCGGCTGGGTCGTCAGCACCGGCAACGACGCCGACGTCACCGCCCTCGAAGTCCTCCGCGAACTCGCCGCCGTCCCCGACGTCACCGGTCTCCTCGGCTACCTGGAGGACACCCCGGACATCGGCACCCTCCGTGAACTGGCCGGCTCCGGCAAGCCGGTGGCCCTGCTCAAGTCCGGCCGCACCGAGGCCGGCGGCCGGGCCGCCGCCTCGCACACCGGCGCCCTCGCCACCGACGACCGCGTCCTGGACGCGGCCCTGCGCGGCCTCGGCATCGTCCGCGTCGACGACATCGACGAACTCCTCGACGTGGCCCGGGTCTTCGAGTCCGAGCGGCGCCCCACCGGCAACCGCGTCGCGGTGGTCACCACCTCCGGCGGCTCCGGCATCCTCGCCGCCGACGCCGTCGAGGCACACGGCCTGGAGCTCAGCGCCCTGGAGCCGCGCAGCAAGGAGGCACTCGCCGAGATCGTCCCCGCCTTCGGGGCCATCGACAACCCGGTCGACATCACCGCCACGGTCCTCAGCGACCCCTCGCTCTTCGACCGCTCCCTCGACGTCCTGATCGCCGACGACACCGTCGACATCATCGTCGCCGCCTTCTGCGTGATGGCGGGGCCCGATGTGGAGAAGGCCGTCAACGCCCTCTCCCGGGCCGCCGAGAAGGGCGGCAAGCCCATCCTCGTCGCCCGCACCGGCGCCGACTTCCTCGCCCCCGACGCCCCGCGCGACCTGCGCGAGGCCGGGCTCCCCGAGTACCCGACGCCGGCCCGCGCCCTGCGGGCCGCCGCCGCCCTCTGGGAGGTCAGCCGCCCCCGTACCCTGCCGGACGCCCCGCGCCCCGGGACCGTGCCCGGCCCCGGCTCCGAGGCCACCGAGCCCGAGCTCAAGCGGCTCCTCGCCGAGGCCGGGATCGCCGTCCCGAAGGGCCGGATCGCCGAGAGCGCCGAGGACGCGGCGCGCGCCGTGACCGAGGTCGGCGGTACGGCGGTGCTCAAGGCCGTCGTACCGGGCCTGCTCCACAAGACGGAGGCCGGGGGAGTGGAGATCGGCGTCACCGCCGACACCGCGCCCGAGGTCCACGCCCGGCTGGCCGCGCTCGGCGGACAGGTGCTCGTCGAGGAACTGATCGACGGGGACGGCGAGGGCGTCGAGCTGATCGTCGGCGTGCACACCACCGACCTGGGTCCGGTGCTCACCGCCGGTCTCGGCGGGATCTTCACCGAGGTCCTGGACGACGTCGGCCACCGGCTGCTGCCGCTCGCCCCCGGCGAGGGGGCCGCACTCCTCGCCGGGCTGCGCGGCGCGAGGATACTCGGCGGAGCGCGCGGCCGGGCCGCCGTGGACGTCGAGGCGGCTGCCGAACTCCTCCACAAGGTCGGTGCGTTGGTGCAGGACTGGCCCGCCGGCTTCGCCCTGGACCTCAACCCGGTCCGCGTCCTCCCGAAGGGTGCCGTCGTCCTCGACGCGGCCCTCGGCTTCGAGGCCCCCGAGGAGGCCGGACGATGAGCGGCGCAGGGACCGCGAGCAGAGCGCTCTTCGAGCGGGCCCGCCGGGTCACCCCCGGCGGCGTCAACTCCCCGGTGCGCGCCTTCGGAGCCGTCGGCGGCACCCCGCCCTTCATGGCCTCGGCCCAGGGCCCGTACCTCACCGACGCCGACGGCAACGAGTACGTCGACCTCATCTGCTCCTGGGGCCCGATGATCCTGGGCCACCGGCACCCGGCCGTCGTCGAGGCCGTCACGGCGGCCCTGGGGCGCGGCACCTCCTTCGGGGCGCCGTCCACCGGGGAGGTCGAGCTCGCCGAGGAGATCGTCGAGCGGGTCGCCCCGGTCGAGCAGGTCCGCCTCGTCAGCTCCGGCACCGAGGCGACGATGTCGGCGATCCGCCTCGCCCGCGGCTTCACCGGACGCGGCAAGATCGTGAAGTTCGCCGGCTGCTACCACGGCCACGTGGACGCGCTGCTCGCCTCGGCCGGCTCCGGGCTCGCGACCTTCGCGCTCCCCGACACACCGGGCGTCACCGGGGCCCAGGCGAGCGACACGATCGTCCTGCCGTACAACGACCTGGCCGCCGTCGAGAAGGTCTTCGCGGAGATCGGCGACGAGATCGCCGCCGTGATCACGGAGGCCGCCCCCGGCAACATGGGCGCCGTTCCGCCGCTGCCCGGCTTCAACGCGGGACTCAAGGAGATCACTTCACGGCACGGGGCGCTCTTCATCTCCGACGAGGTGATGACCGGCTTCCGGGCCAGCCGCTCCGGCTGGTACGGCCGGGACGGCGTCGCCCCCGACCTGCTGACCTTCGGCAAGGTCATGGGCGGCGGCTTCCCGGCGGCGGCCTTCGGCGGCCGCGCCGACGTGATGGCCCACCTGGCCCCGGCCGGGCCCGTCTACCAGGCGGGCACGCTCTCCGGGAACCCGGTCGCCACCGCCGCGGGCCTCGCCACGCTCCGGCACAGCACCGCCGAGGTGTACGAGCGGCTCGACGAGGTCTCCGGGACGCTCGGCCGCGAGGTCTCGGCGGCCCTGGCCAAGGAGGGCGTGGCGCACCGGGTCCAGTACTCCGGCACCATGTTCTCGGTCTTCTTCACCGAGGACGAGGTCGTCGACTTCGACGGGGTCCGTGCCACGGAGTCGTACCGCTACACGCCCTTCTTCCACGAGCTCCTGCGCCGCGGCGTCTATCTGCCGCCCTCGCCCTTCGAGGCCTGGTTCGTCTCGGCCTCGCACGACGACCGTGCGGTGAGCCGGGTGGTCGAGGCGCTGCCGGCGGCGGCCGCCGCGGCCGCGGCGGCGACGCCCTGACGAGAGGGCCGTGGAGGACGGATCGGGAAAGCCCCCGTGGCAGGACCACGGGGGCTTTCCCTTTCGTCTCCGCGGGAATCAAGAGGCGAGGTTCACCCGCACCTCGACATTTCCCCGGATCGCCTTCGAGTACGGGCACCGCCCGTGCGCCGCGTCCGCCAGACGACGGGCCTCGTCGGCGTCGAGTCCGGGAAGCTCGACGGTGAGGACGACCGACAGATGGAATCCGCTCTCCTCCTTGTGGAGCGCCACCTCGGCGACGACCGTGTCGTCCGACAGCGCGACCCTGGACTCGCGCGCGGAGACCCGGAGCGCACTGTGGAAGCAGGCGGCGTAACCGGCGGCGAAGAGCTGCTCGGGATTGGTCGCGGTGCCGGAACCTCCCACGGCCTTGGGGCTCGACAGCGGAAGCTCTAGCAGCCCGTCGGAGGAGCGCACGGCGCCGTTGCGCCCGTCTCCGGTGGAGGTGACCTCGGCGGTGTAGACGACGGCCATTTCGTCATGCCTTTCGACTTCGGGAAAGGGGGAATTCCCTCAGTCTCGGGTGCGGCAGAATTCCGGACGCTACGGATGTCCGCAGTTTCCTGACCCGTCCGCCGGAATAGCGTGGAAAGCATCACAGACCGTTGGACACGAGGGAGTTGGCCATGGCGGGACCGCTGACCGGAGTGCGCGTACTGGAATTCGCCGGATCGGCGCCGACGGCGTTCGTCGGAACCGTCCTCTCGGGGCTCGGAGCCGATGTCGTACGGGTCGACCGGGCGCCCGGGAAGGCCGCCGCTCCCGACGCGCCGCGCCCGGCGGAGAACCCGCTCTCCCGCGGCCGCCGCTCCGTCGCCCTCGACCTCAAGAGCCCCGAGGGGGTCGAGCAGGCACTGGGCCTCGTCGAGCACGCGGACATCCTGGTCGAGGGCTTCCGCCCCGGCGTCGCCGACCGGCTCGGCATCGGTCCGGAGGCGGCCCACGCCCGCAACCCGCGTTTGGTGTACGGACGGGTCAGCGGCTGGGGCCAGCGGGGCGAGTGGGCCGGCCGCGCCGCCCACGACCTGGCGGTGCTGGCCCTCACCGGGGCCCTGGACGTCGACCCGGCCACCGGGGACCCGCTGCCGCCGCCGACCGCGTACCTCTCCAGCTTCGCCGGCGGTGCCAACGCCCATGTGCAGGGGCTGCTCGCCGCGCTCCACGAGCGGGAGCGCTCGGGCCGCGGCCAGGTCGTCGACACCGCGCTCGCTGACGGCGCCGCGCTGATCTCCACGCTGATCCACCAGTGGCGCGAGGTCCCCGGCAACCACACCGTCACCGACGCCCCGCACTACTCGCTCTACCCTGCCGCCGACGGCCGCCACCTCGCGGTCGCCGCCATCGAACCCCGCCTCTACCAGAACCTCCTGGAGCAGCTGGGCCTCACGGACGCCGGTGTCCAGCCCGAGGACAGCGCCCTCCCGGACCGCTCCGACCCGGCGGCCTGGCCCGCGCTGCGCGAGCTGATCGCGGCCCGCTTCGCGACCCGGGACCGCGAGCACTGGGTGAAGCTCTTCGATGCCGTGGACGCGGGGGTGGCCCCGGTCCTCACGGCCGCCGAGGCCGCCGCCCACCACCAGCTCGCCGCCCGCGGGGCCTTCGTGGCGGTCGGCGACGGCGCCACCCTCCAGCCCGCCCCGCCGTCCCGCTTCGACCGCACACCCACCGGGGCCCCGGGCCGCGCCCCGCTCCCCGGTGAGCACACGGAGGAGGTCCTCGCCGACTGGCGGGGGTGAGCCCGGACGCGGGCGGGGCGGGGAGCACGCGGCGGACCGGTCCGGCTCCCCGTCACGCCGGGGCGGGGAGCACCGGCACGACCGTTCCGTGTCCGCTACGACTCCAGATAGCGGAGCACCGCGAGGATCCGCCGGCTGTAGCCGGTCGTGCGGGTCAGCTCCAGTTTGTCGAAGACGGCGTTGAGGTTCTTCTCCACCGCGCTCAGCGAGAGGTGCAGCTTCTGCGCGATGGCCGCGTTGGTGTGCCCCTCCGCGAGCGCCTCCAGGACCGTTCGCTCCCGGGGCGTCAGCCGCGCGAGCGGGTCCCCGTGGGTGGTCCGGACGACCAGCTGCCGGACGACCTCGGGGTCGATGGCGGCCCCGCCGGCGTGGATCCGCTCCAGCGCGTCGAGGAACTCCTCGACCTGCCCCACCCGGTCTTTGAGGAGGTAGCCGACCCGCTCGGCGTTGGAGGCGAGGAGCTGGGCGGCGTAGTGCCGTTCGATGTGCTGCGAGAGCACGAGCACGCTCACCTCCGGCCAGCGCTCGCGGATCTCGACGGCCGCCCGCAGCCCCTCGTCCGTATGCGTCGGGGGCATCCGGATGTCGACGACCACGACGTCGGGCCGCCGCTCCTCGACCTCCTTGAGCAGCGTCACCGCGTCCCCGAGGGCCGCCAGGACCTCGTGGCCCTCCTCGGCGAGCAGCCTGACCAGGCCCTCGCGCAGCAGGGTCGAGTCCTCGGCGAGGATTACGCGCACGGCAGCTCCGCGGTGATGGTGGTCGGTCCCCCGAGGGGGCTGTGGACGAGCAGCACGCCGTCGAGCGCGGCCACCCGGCTGCGCAGGCCGGTCAGTCCGCTGCCGGTCTCGCGCGCGCCGCCCGTGCCGTCGTCCTCGACCCGTACGGTGAGGCGCGCTCCGTCGAGGAGGACGGCCACGGAGATCGCCGAGGCCGAGGAGTGCTTGGCCGCGTTCGTCACGGACTCCGACACCACGAAGTAGGCGGCCGTCTCGACCGGCCGGGGCAGCGGCGCGCCGACCTCGAAACGGGTCCGCAGCGGGATGCCGCTCCGCTCGGCGACTCCGCCGATCGCCTCTTCGAGCCCGAGGCTGTCGAGCGCCGACGGGTACACCCGCCAGGCCACCTCGCGCAGTTCGGTCAGCACGCCCTGGGACTCCTCGTGTGCCTGGAGCAGCAGCGCTTCGGCCTGCTCGGGGTGACGGCCGCGGCGGGCCCGGCCGATCAGCATGGCGAGCGCCACGAGCCGCTGCTGGACCCCGTCGTGGAGATCGCGCTCGATGCGCCGCCGCTCGGCGTCCACGGCCTCGACGACGGCCGCCCGGCTGGCGGCGAGTTCGTCGATGCGCCGCCGGAGCAGCTCTCCCTCGGAAGGGCCGAAGTGCTCGCGGGCGGTACGGGCGTCGAGCGCGGCCAGTGCGTACAGGCCCTGGACGTCGAGGAAGAGGAGCACCCCGCCGAGCAGGACCTGGGTGAGCAGTTCGTCCCAGTCGAGCCTGCCCCTTCCGGCGCCGTACACCAGGATGGCGGCCAGGACGGCGCCGAGGACGAGCAGCGCGAGGACGACCGCGCAGAGCAGCCCCGTGGAGGCGCGGACGGCGAGGTAGCGCAGGACCTTCCGGTCCGAGGCCCGGTAGTGCGCCGGGAAGAGATCACCGAAGAAGGCGGAGCGGCGGACCCGTTCGACGGTGACCAGGCGCCGGGCGCCGGCCATCAGGATCCCCTGGGCGCCGGAGCGGGTGCTCGGCAGGAGGAGGAACGGGCCGAGGGCCGTGCCGACGACGAGGAAGTACAGGGCGCCGGGCAGCGCGGTCGCGCAGCCGAGGAGGGTCCCCAGCCCGCGGCGCGGCCAGGACGGGACCTTCGTCCGGGCCACGGGCCTGTCGGCATCCGTACGGGGCACGGGCCTGTCGACACCCGCGCCGTTCCCGGTACCCGCCGATTCCCCGTCCCCGTGCACGGGGACCGAGGCTAATGGGCCCGCACAGCCCGGGCAAGATCGCCAGGACTGTGCGGGAAGCGGTGCCGTACCGGTGGGGCGGCGGCCCGGTCACGAGGCGCGCCGGTGCTGGGCGGACCGGCCGCGCCCGCGCAACCGGACCGCCGCATAGGCCGCGACCGCGACGGCGACCACGACGAGCACCGCCTTCGACAGGACACCCACGTAGGTCTCCACGACGTCCCAGCGGTCGCCGAGCCAGTAACCGGCCATCACGAGGACGCTGTTCCAGATGAGGCTGCCGAGCGTGGTGAGCATGACGAAGAGCGGCATCGGCATCCGCTCGACACCGGCGGGCACCGAGATCAGGCTCCGGAAGATGGGCACCATCCGCCCGAGGAAGACGGCCTTGGTGCCGTGCCGGGCGAACCACTCCTCCGTGCGGACCAGGTCCGAGGGCTTCACCAGGGGCAGCTTCCGCCAGATCGCGTGCATCCGGTCCCGGCCGAAGAGCACCCCGATCCAGTAGAGCGCCACCGCGCCCACCACCGAACCGAGCGTCGTCCAGAACAGCGCCGAGGCCAGGCTCAGCACCCCCTGACCGGCGGCGAAACCGGTCAGCGGCAGGATCACCTCGCTGGGCAGCGGGGGGAAGAGGTTCTCCAGAGCGATGGCGAGACCGGCGCCGGGCCCGCCCATCGTGTCGACGAGGCCGGCGGCCCAGCCGGCGACTCCGTCGGCTGGCTGCCGGGCGATCGCCAGGGTCGTGGGATCGAGGTGCATGAGAGGACTCCAAGTCGGCCGGGGAGTGCGGGGCGGGTGCCCCGCTCTTCTCCCTCGAACCTAGGAATCGCAGCTCAGCGCCGGTATGAGGGTTCCCGTCCACCCCGGTGCGGTTCTCCGTACGTCCGACCCTGCGGAAAACCGCAGGGTCACGGGTGCGCGGCCCGGCTTCCCGGCGGGCGGCCCGGCTCCCCGGCCCGGCCGGAGGCCCTCCGGGGACCGCCTACCCTTGACGCATGACGAGCAGCAGCGACCGGAGCACCGCAGTGAGCGTTGACGGCACCAAGACCTATGAGATCCGCACCTACGGGTGCCAGATGAACGTCCACGACTCCGAGCGGCTCTCCGGTCTGCTGGAAGAGGCGGGTTACGTCCAGGCCCCCAAGGGCTCCGACGGGGACGCCGACGTCGTCGTCTTCAACACCTGCGCGGTCCGCGAGAACGCCGACAACAAGCTGTACGGCAACCTCGGCCGGCTCGCCCCCAGGAAGACCACGCGCCCCGGCATGCAGATCGCCGTCGGCGGCTGTCTCGCCCAGAAGGACCGCGACACGATCGTCGAGAGGGCCCCCTGGGTCGACGTGGTCTTCGGCACGCACAACATCGGCAAGCTGCCCGTCCTCCTGGAGCGCGCCCGCGTGCAGGAGGAGGCGCAGATCGAGATCGCCGAGTCGCTCGAGGCCTTCCCCTCGACGCTGCCGACCCGCCGCGAGTCCGCGTACGCCGCCTGGGTCTCGATCTCCGTCGGCTGCAACAACACCTGCACCTTCTGCATCGTCCCCGCCCTGCGCGGCAAGGAGGAGGACCGCCGCCCCGGCGACATCCTCGCCGAGATCGAGGCGCTGGTCGCGGAGGGCGTCTCCGAGATCACCCTGCTCGGCCAGAACGTCAACGCCTACGGCTCCGACCTCGGCGACCGCGAGGCCTTCTCCAAGCTGCTGCGCGCCTGCGGACAGATCGAGGGCCTGGAGCGGGTCCGCTTCACCTCCCCGCACCCCCGCGACTTCACCGACGACGTGATCGCGGCGATGGCCGAGACGCCCAACGTGATGCCGCAGCTCCACATGCCGATGCAGTCGGGCTCCGACTCGATCCTGCGGGCGATGCGGCGCTCGTACCGGCAGGAGCGTTTCCTCGGCATCATCGAGAAGGTCCGCGCTGCCATCCCGCACGCCGCCATCTCCACCGACATCATCGTGGGCTTCCCCGGCGAGACCGAGGAGGACTTCCAGCAGACCATGCACGCCGTGCGCGAGGCCCGCTTCGCGAACGCCTTCACCTTCCAGTACTCCAAGCGCCCCGGCACCCCGGCGGCCGACATGGAGGGCCAGATCCCCAAGGAGGTCGTGCAGGAGCGTTACATGCGCCTCGTCGCCCTCCAGGAGGAGATCTCCTGGGACGAGAACAAGAAGCAGGTGGGCCGCACCCTGGACGTCATGGTCGCCGAGGGCGAGGGCCGCAAGGACGGCGCCACGGACCGCCTCTCGGGCCGCGCCCCCGACAACCGGCTCGTCCACTTCACCAAGCCGGACGAGGACGTCCGCCCCGGTGACGTCGTGACCGTCGAGATCACGTACGCCGCCCCGCACCACCTGCTCGCCGAGGGCCCCGTCGCGGCGGTGCGCCGCACCCGCGCGGGCGACGCCTGGGAGAAGCGGACCACCGGGGCCGCCGCGAAGCCGGCGGGCGTCCTGCTCGGGCTCCCGAAGATCGGAGTCCCGGAGCCGCTCCCGGCGGCCGAGGTCCCGGCCTGCGGCAGCCACTGACACCGCTCGTACCCGTGGGGGCCCGGTGATCGTCGAGGACGCGGTGACGCCGAGATCACGACGGGCATCGCGGAACTGATCCACGACTCGAAGGCCGGCCCGCCCGAGCAGCGGGCCGGCGGGCCACGGAGGGCGGAGGGGACCTGTCGGTCACGTCGGGCGGACGACGTGGCAGGGGGCTCGGGAAACCCGGCTCCGTGGGGCGGGGCGCAGTAGGCTGCCGATCATGCTTGTCGCCGCCGCCGTCTGCCCCTGCCCGCCGCTCCTCGTGCCCGAGGTCGCGACCGGCGCCGCCCCCGAGCTGGACGCCGCGCGGGCGGCCTGTACGGATGTCGTCGGGCTGCTCGCCGCGGCGCGCCCCGACCGGCTGTACCTCGTCGGCCCGGCCGACGAGGGCGCCCACGGCGTCTTCCCGGCGGGTTCGAAGGGCTCCTTCGCGGGCTTCGGCGTCGACCTCTCCGTGCGCCTCGGAGGCTCCGCGCCTCCGAGCGCGGGGCCGGCGGGCGGCGACCGCCCCCTGCCTGCCTCCCTCGCCGTCGGCGCCTGGCTCCTCGGCCGGGCCGGTTGGGCCGACGCGCCGATCGAGGGCCTGGGCGTCGACCCGAAGGCAACGCCCGACGTCTGCGCCGGGATCGGCCGCGGGCTCGCCGACTCGGGCGAGCGGGTCGCCCTCCTGGTGATGGGCGACGGCAGCGCCTGCCGGACCGTCAAGGCCCCGGGCTACCTCGACGAGCGCGCCGCCGGCTTCGACGCGGAGGCCGCCCGCGCGCTGGGCACGGCCGACACGGCCGCGCTGCTCGCCCTGGAACCGGAGCTCGCGTACGAGCTGAAGGCGGCCGGCCGCGCCCCCTGGCAGGTCCTCGCGGGCGCCGCCGAGGGCGCGGACCTCGACGGCCGGCTGCTCTTCGAGGACGCCCCGTACGGCGTGGGGTACTTCGTGGCCGCCTGGTCCTGACGTCGCTCCACCCCGACCCGCGGAAACGGCGGACGGCCGCGGAGCGAGATGCTCCGCGGCCGTCCGCCGTGCGGAGGGACTGCCGGGTGACGCCGTAGGTCAGGCGCTCGGCGGCGGCGTCGTACCGGCACTGCCGGGCGCGCCGCCACCGGTGCCCTCACTGCCGGGCGTGGCGCCGTTCCCGGGGGCAGTACCCCCGGTCCCCGGCGTGCCGTCGTCCTTGTGACCGATCCGGTCCAGCGCGTCCTTGGCCTTGTCCGTACCGGTATGGATCTTGTCGCTGTACTTGCCCTTGGTCTTCTCGTCGACCAGCTTCGCGGCCTTCTCGATGCCGTGATCGATCTTGTCCCCGTGCTGCTGCGCGAGGTCGGCGACCTTGTCCTTCGCGGGGGCGAGCTTTGCCTTCAGCGAATCCAGGAGACCCATGGGGCACCTTCCCTCCGAGGACCCCCGAGGAGTCCCTGTTCCGTGTGCTGCCTACTGACGGGCGCCTTCGCCGGCCTCGTTGTCCGCGGCGGCCTCGGCCGACTGCTGCTTCGGGATCTCCACGACGTCCACGACCTCCGAGGCGACCGCTCCGGTCTCCACCTCGTCGGCGTCGACGCCGTCCGTGCCGTCCGCCTCCGCGGCCTCCGTCGTGCCGACCCCCGGTCCGATGGCGGCGTCCGGGGCGTCCGTCCCGGTCTCCGCCTCCGTCCCGCCGTCCGCCGCCGGAGCGACGGCCCCGGTCTCCGTCTCCGCCGACGACACCGCAGCCGCATCCTTCTTCTTACGGCGAAACATTGTAAAAACGCCCATATTCACTCCATAGCGTACTCGGATGGGAGGGATTCCGTGATGATCGACGGCCGGAACCTCGCAACAGGCAACGAAGCCGGATGAGGGCCCGTCACGTAGCTCATTCGGGGACGGGCCGGGAGGTTTGCGAGACTGGTGCGGTGAGAAGCGCAGCTCCCGCCCCGCGGGTCATCGCCGTCGTCGGCCCCACGGCGGCCGGAAAGTCCGATCTGGGTGTATTCCTGGCCCAGCAGCTCGGGGGCGAGGTCGTCAACGCAGACTCCATGCAGCTCTACCGGGGGATGGACATCGGGACCGCCAAACTGACGCCGGAGGAACGCGGCGGCGTTCCGCATCACCTCCTCGACATCTGGGACGTGACCGAGGCGGCCAGTGTCGCCGAGTACCAGCGGCTCGCCCGCGCCGAGATCGACCGGCTGCTCGCGGCCGGCCGCACCCCCGTCCTCGTCGGCGGCTCCGGCCTGTACGTGCGGGGTGCCGTCGACGCCCTCGAGTTCCCCGGCACCGACCCCGCGGTCCGGGCCCGGCTCGAGGCCGAACTGGAGGAGCGCGGCCCCGGCGCCCTGCACACCCGGCTCGCCGAGGCGGACCCCGAGGCGGCCCGCGCGATCCTGCCCAGCAACGGGCGCCGGATCGTCCGCGCCCTCGAGGTGATCGAGATCACCGGCAAGCCCTTCACCGCCAACCTGCCGGGCCCCGACTCCGTCTACGACACCGTCCAGATCGGTGTCGACGTGGGCCGCCCCGAGCTCGACGAGCGGATCTCCACACGCGTGGACCGGATGTGGGAGGCCGGCCTCGTCGACGAGGTGCGCACCCTGGAGGCCCAGGGGCTGCGCGAGGGGCGCACGGCGGCCCGCGCCCTCGGCTACCAGCAGGTCCTCGCCGCGCTCGCGGGGGAGTGCACCGAGGACGAGGCACGCGCCGAGACCGTGCGCGCCACCAAGCGCTTCGCCCGCCGGCAGGACTCGTGGTTCCGCCGCGACCCGCGCGTCCACTGGCTCAGCGGAGCCGCAGATCACCGGGGGGAACTCCCGGGGCAGGCGCTCTCGTTGGTCGAACGAGCGGTTACAGCCTGATCACGTGATGGCATCGGGACGCCCTGCCCGTCATTTCGGCGGTCGGGAGCGTGCCATCATCGAGCATCGATCGACCAAGTGGAGTCCGAGTGGGGAGGGCGCGTGGCGATGGAGGCCGGCCCTCGCGACAGAGAACAGCACGAATCGGCGCTCGGTGACCCGACGGGTGACACACCGGGCCGTCCGACCGGCGACCTGCCGGTCGGTGCCCCGGGGCTGACCCCGGACGGCCCCGACGACGCGGTGGGAACCGCCGTCGAGGTGGTCGCCGACGAGGTCGAGGTCGAACTGCGTCCCCAGCGCCGGCTGCGGATCTGGCAGCTCGCCCCGATCGTGGGCCTGGCGGCCGTCGGCTCGCTGATGTTCGCGTTCCCGCTCGCCTTCGGCTCCGGTGACGGCGGCGCCGTCCTCGCCATGCTGGGGCTGCTGATCAGCTTCTGCGCCGCGGGCTGGGGCATGATGGCGGCCCGCAAGGTCGGCTACACGTGGCCGGGACTCCCGCCGCGCGGCTCGGGCGAGCGGCCGAACTGGCGTTACCTCGCGCTCTACGTGACAACGATCGCAGCGCTGGTCGCCCTCGCCGTCTGGCGCGTCGCCCGCCTGCGCTGACGGGGCGGCGGGACACGGCCCGCCTCGTACGGACCGCCCTGTGGACGACCGGATGGCCGGACGCCCGGATCGGGCGGATGTACGGATCGGGCGGACGACCGGATCGGCCGGGTGACCGGCGGCCGGGCGCCCTGCCGGGGCCACCCCGTACAGTTGATCTCGTGACCAGCGCGCAGACCTCACCGCTCCCGCCCCTCCGGTTCCTCAAGGGACACGGCACCGAGAACGACTTCGTGATCGTCCCCGACACGGAGAACGCCGTGGACCTGCCCCCGGCCGCCGTCGCACGCCTCTGCGACCGACGGGCCGGCATCGGTGGCGACGGGCTGCTGCACGTCGTGCGCAGCGCCGCCCACCCCGAGGCCCGGCACATGGCCGACGAGGCCGAGTGGTTCATGGACTACCGGAACGCCGACGGCTCGGTCGCCGAGATGTGCGGGAACGGGGTCCGGGTCTTCGCCCGGTACCTGGAGCACGCCGGGCACGTCACAGCCGGCGAGGTCGCCGTCGCCACCCGCGGTGGGGTCAAGCGCGTCCACCTCGACAAGGACGGCTCCGTCACCGTCGCCATGGGGCGCGCGGTCCTTCCCGAGTCCGGCGTCACCGTCACCGTCGACGGCCGCAGCTGGCCGGCACGCAACGTGAACATGGGCAATCCCCACGCGGTCGCCTTCGTCGAGGACCTCGACCACGCGGGCAACCTGTTCACCGAGCCGCCGTACGCGCCGGGCGCGGTCTACCCGGACGGGGTGAACATCGAGTTCGTCGCCGACCGCGGCCCCCGCCACGTCGCCATGCGGGTCCACGAGCGCGGCGCCGCCGAGACCCGCTCCTGCGGCACCGGCGCGTGTGCCGTCGCCGTCGCCACCGCCCGCCGGGACGGCGCCGACCCCGCCGAGAGCGGCACCCCCGTCACGTACACCGTCGACGTGCTCGGCGGGACGCTGGTCATCACCGAGCACCCCGACGGGCAGATCGACATGACGGGCCCCGCCGTGATCGTCGCCGAGGGGACCGTCGACCCCGCCTGGCTCGGCTGAGACCCGACGCCCGGACGGCGCGGGACCGCGGGAATCGAAGGAAGCGACGAAATCGAAACAGTCAACGACTGATTTGTCGCTCGAATGGGTGATCCGATTCACGCTGAGCGAGAGGGCGACTGCGCCACGTGGTGGGGTCGGTAGCATCAAGCACCGGCCCCCCGGGCACGCCTGGCCCGCCCACCGCCGGTCGACGTTGCCGGAGGTGCCCCATGAGCGCAGAGGCCACCAACCCTGTGAGCGCGGCGGAAGCCGCCGTCACCGATGCGACCCCCCGCAGACGCGGGCGCGCCCGAATCGACCTGCGCCGGATCGGCCGCGCCGCACTGCTCGGCGCCACCGCCGGACCGGCCCCCCGCGACCGGCTGCCCGACGCGATCAGCCATGTCGCCGAGGCGCACCGCGCCCACCACCCCGAGGCCGACCTCTCGGTGCTGCGCCGTGCGTACGTCCTCGCGGAGTCCTCGCACCGCGGCCAGTTCCGCAAGAGCGGCGAGGCGTACATCACCCACCCGCTCGCGGTGACCCTGATCCTCGCCGAACTCGGCGCGGAGACCACCACCCTGACCGCGTCCCTCCTCCACGACACTGTCGAGGACACGGATGTGACGCTCGATCAGGTGTGCCGCGAGTTCGGAGACGAGGTCGCCTACCTCGTCGACGGCGTCACCAAGGTGGAGAAGATCGACTACGGCGCCGCCGCCGAACCCGAGACCTTCCGCAAGATGCTCGTCGCCACCGGCAACGACGTCCGCGTGATGTCGATCAAGCTCGCCGACCGGCTCCACAACATGCGCACGCTCGGGGTGATGCGGCCCGAGAAACAGGCGAGGATCGCCAAGGTCACCCGGGACGTCCTCATCCCACTGGCCGAACGGCTCGGGGTCCAGGCCCTCAAGACCGAGCTGGAGGACCTCGTCTTCGCGATCCTCCACCCCGAGGAGTACGAGGCGACCCGCGCCCTCATCGCCGGGAACCCGCACGCGGGCGACGCGCTCGCGGCCGTCGCCGAACAGGTCTCCTCGGTCCTCCGCGAGGCGGACATCGGCGCCGAAGTCCTCGTCCGCCCACGGCACTTCGTCTCCGTCCACCGCGTCCGCCTCAAGCGCGGCGAGCTGCGGGGCTGCGACTTCGGCCGACTCCTCGTCCTGGTCTCCGAGGACGCCGACTGCTACGCGGTCCTCGGCGAGCTCCACACCTGTTTCACCCCGGTGATCTCCGAGTTCAAGGACTTCATCGCGGCCCCCAAGTTCAACCTGTACCAGTCGCTGCACACCGCCATCGCGGCCCCCGACGGTGCCGTGGCGGAGGTCCTCATCCGCACCCACCGGATGCACACGGTCGCGGAAGCCGGCGTCGTCGCCCTCGGCAACCCGCACGTGGGGCAGGAGACGACGGCACAGCCGGGCGGCGCCCCGGACGGAGACACCCGGACCGCCGCGACTCCCTCGGCGCCGGCGCACACCGGCCGTCAGGGGACCACCGGCCGTCAGGGGACCACCACCCCGCGGGACACCACCGCATCAGCCACGCCCGCCCCCCGTGGCACACCGGCCCCCCGTGACGCACCGGCCCCCCGTGACGCACCGGCCGCACGGGCCACGCCGGATCCGTCCGCGCCGTCGACCGCATCAGGCACGTCAGACACACCAGGCACACCAGCCGCACCGGCCGCCTCAGTCACCCCGGCCACCTCCGACGCGCCGGTCGGAGTCGCCTCACCCCCCTCACCCGCAGCCCCCGCCGCCGAGGACGGCGAGCGCGTCGACCCCACCCGTCCCGGCTGGCTCTCCCGGCTCCTCGACTGGCAGCAGGCCGCCCCCGACCCGGACACCTTCTGGACCTCGCTCCGCGCCGACCTCGCCGAGGACGACGAGATCACCGTCTTCCGTGCCGACGGCAGCGCCCCCGGCACCATCAGCCTCCCCGCCGGAGCCAGCTGCGTCGACGCCGCCTACGCCCAGCACGGCGAGGCCGCCCACGCCTGTCTCGGCGCCCGCGTGAACGGACGCCTCGCGCCCCTCAGCACCGTCCTCGGCGACGGGGACACCGTCCAGCTCCTGCTCGCCCAGGACGCCGTCTCCGGGCCGTCCCCCGAGTGGCTCGACCACGCCCGTACCCCCGCGGCCCGGATCGCGATCGCCGGCTGGCTCCGGGCCCACCCGGAGAGCGTCGCGCCGCCCGTCGCCACGACCGGCCCCCGGCCGCAGTCCGGCGTCACCGCCGACCACCGCTCCGGCGCGGAACTCCACGCCGACCTGGAGGGCGAGCCCCACGCCTCCGTCCGGCCGGCCGGCTGCTGCACCCCCGTACCGCCGGACACGATCACCGGCTTCCGGGTCCGCGGCGGATCCGTCACCGTCCACCGGAACGCCTGCGCCGCCGTCGACACCATGCGCCGGCTCGGCCGCGAGCCCGTCGCCGTCCGCTGGGGCGACACCACCCACGGCCGGGTCACCCTCGTCGCGGAGTCCTTCGGACGGCCCGGTCTCCTCGCCGACCTCACCGAGGCCATCGCCGTCGCCGGGGCCGCCGTCGTCTCCGCGACCGTCGAGCCGCCCAGCGAGCAGCGGGTCCGCCACACGTACACCCTCCACCTGCCCGACGTGGCCCGGCTCGCCGCTCTCATGCGGGCCATGCGGGACGTGCCCGGGGTGTACGACGTGAGCCGCGCCCGGCACCGCTCCCAGGAGCCCCGCCGGGCCTGACCCGCCCGGACGGGGCGGTGTCGCGCGACGCCGCCCCGGCGCGGCGTGGGACCCGGCCGTGTCCCCCTTCGAGTGGCGGGCGAGCGCGCCGCCCGGGGGAGCGGTCGCGGCCCTGGTAGCCGTAGGGCCATTCCTCCGGAAAGGCCTGGCCCATGCCGCTCGTCCGAACGCCCCTGCCCCGCGCGCGGTGGCTCCGCTCCGCCGTCCTGGTCGCCGCCTCGGCCGGGCTCGTCGCCGCCGCGCTGCCCGCCCCGGAGCCGCTCGGCATCGGGGACCCGCTCTTCCCCCACCTCGGCAATCCCGGGTACGACGTCCTCTCGTACGCCGTCGACCTCACCTATCCCGGGGTCAACACCGCGCCGCTGGTCGCCGTGACCCGGATCGACGCGCTCGCCACCGACGACCTGGAACGGCTCAACCTCGACTTCACCCACGGCACGGTCTCCGCCGTCAGCGTCGACGGCCTGGCCGCCACGTTCACCACCAGCGGCGAGGACCTGGTCGTCACCCCCGCCGTGCCGATCGACGAGGGCGAGTCGATCGAGATCACCGTCACCCACACCAGCGACCCCAGCGGCCCCGCCGACACCGGCGGCTGGGTGCGCACCAGCGACGGTCTCGCCATGGCCAACCAGGCCGACGCCGCCCACCGGGTCTTCCCGTCCAACGACCACCCGTCGGACAAGGCGTACTTCACCTTCCGCGTGACCGCCCCCAGCGAGCTCACCGCCGTCGCCAACGGTGTGCGCACCGGCCGGGTCACCCGGGGCGCCACGACGACCTGGACGTACCGCACCAGTCATCCCATGGCCACCGAGCTCGCCCAGGTGTCCATCGGCCGCTCCACCGTCGTGCACCGGGCCGGCCCCCACGGTCTGCCCGTCCGGGACGTGGTGCGCACCTCCGACCGGCAGCTGCTCGAGCCCTGGCTCCGCAGGACCCCCGGCCACCTGGAGTGGATGGAGCGGCAGGTCGGCCCGTACCCCTTCGAGACGTACGGGGTGCTCGTCGCGGACGCCACCACGGGCTTCGAGCTGGAGACGCAGACCCTGTCGCTCTTCGAGCGCCGCCTCTTCACCGAGCCGGGTTACCCGGAGTGGTACGTCGACTCGGTCATGGTGCACGAGCTGGCCCACCAGTGGTTCGGCGACAGCGTCTCGCCGCGGGCCTGGTCCGACCTCTGGCTCAACGAGGGGCACGCCAGCTGGTACGAGGCGCGGTACGCCGAGGAGACCGCCGGCAAGTCCCTGGAGCGGCGCATGAAGGCCGCGTACGCCGCCTCCGACATGTGGCGGGCCGCCGGCGGCCCGCCGGCCGCCCCCGAGCCGCCCTCGCCCGGCCACAAGATCAGCCTCTTCCGGCCCGTGGTCTACGACGGCAGCGCCCTCGTCCTCTACGCGCTCCGCCAGGAGATCGGCACCGGGGCCTTCGGGCGCCTGGAGCGGCGCTGGGTCGCCGACCACCGGGACGGCACCGCCACCACCGCCGACTTCGTCGCCCTGGCCGGTGAGATCGCCGGACGCGACCTCACCGCCTTCTTCCGCGGCTGGCTGTACGAGGCGAAGACGCCGGCGATGCCCGGCCACCCGGACTGGCGCAGCGGCCCCATGAAGACCGGGCGGACCGCCCCGAAACCCGGATGACGGGCCCCACCGGGGCGTGTCACCATCTTCAGGTCGGCGACGCGGCCGGCGGACCGGGAATCATCCCGTGCCCTCACGCGTTGTGACGGCATAAGACTCATAGCCCCGGGGCCCGCCGGCACCGGCGACGCCGTGGCAGCAATCGACGTAAGGATCAAATGACCTCCTCTTCTTCCCCTTCCCAGGACGAGCAGAGCTTCGCGGAGACGAGCCGTACCGAGAGCCTTCGGGCCGATGCCCTGATGGAAGAGGACGTCGCCTGGAGCCACGAGATCGACGGAGACCGGGACGGCGACCAGTTCGACCGCTCCGAGCGCGCGGCCCTGCGCCGTGTCGTCGGACTCTCCACCGAGCTCGAGGACGTCACCGAGGTCGAGTACCGCCAGCTGCGCCTGGAGCGCGTCGTGCTGGTCGGTGTCTGGACCTCCGGGACCGTCCAGGACGCGGAGAACTCCCTCGCGGAACTCGCGGCTCTCGCCGAGACGGCGGGCGCCCTCGTGCTCGACGGCGTGATCCAGCGCCGTGACAAGCCGGACCCGGCGACCTTCATCGGCTCCGGCAAGGCGCGCGAACTGCGCGACATCGTGGTCGAGACCGGTGCCGACACCGTCGTCTGCGACGGCGAGCTCAGCCCCGGCCAGCTCATCGCCCTCGAAGACGTCGTCAAGGTCAAGGTGGTCGACCGGACCGCCCTGATCCTCGACATCTTCGCCCAGCACGCCAAGTCCCGAGAGGGCAAGGCGCAGGTCGCGCTCGCGCAGATGCAGTACATGCTGCCGCGCCTCCGTGGCTGGGGCCAGTCGCTCTCCCGTCAGATGGGTGGCGGCGGCGGTGGCGGCATGGCCACGCGTGGCCCCGGTGAGACCAAGATCGAGACCGACCGGCGTCGTATCCGCGAGAAGATGGCGAAGATGCGCCGGGAGATCGCGGAGATGAAGACCGGCCGTGACATCAAGCGGCAGGAGCGGCGCCGCAACAAGGTGCCGTCGGTCGCCATCGCCGGATACACGAACGCGGGCAAGTCCTCCCTGCTCAACCGCCTCACCGGTGCGGGTGTGCTCGTGGAGAACGCGCTGTTCGCCACGCTGGACCCGACCGTCCGCCGGGCCGAGACGCCCACCGGCCGGGTCTACACCCTGGCCGACACCGTCGGCTTCGTCCGGCACCTGCCGCACCACCTGGTCGAGGCGTTCCGCTCCACCATGGAGGAGGTCGGCGACTCCGACCTCATCCTGCACGTGGTGGACGGTTCGCACCCGGCGCCGGAGGAGCAGCTGGCCGCCGTGCGCGAGGTCTTCCGCGACGTCGGCGCGGTGAACGTGCCGGAGATCGTCGTCATCAACAAGGCGGACGCGGCGGACCCGCTGGTGCTCCAGCGACTGCTGCGGATGGAGAAGCACTCCATCGTGGTCTCGGCCCGCTCTGGCCAGGGCATGCGGGAGCTGCTCGCGCTCATCGACTCCGAGCTGCCCCGCCCGCAGGTCGAGCTCGAAGCACTCGTGCCGTACACGCAGGGCGGTCTCGTCTCGCGGGTGCACGCCGAGGGCGAGGTCGAGTCCGAGGAGCACACCCCGGAGGGCACCCTGCTTAAGGCCCGGGTGCACGAGGAACTGGCGGCGATGCTCGCGCCGTACGTTCCCGCCGCGCACTGACCCGAGACACGACGAAGGCGCCGGCCTCCTCCCACTGGGGAGGGGCCGGCGCCTTCTTCTGCCATGACGCGAGGTGCCGTGCACGAGCCCGTCGAGCCCGGGCCCGCCGTGACGAGGCGGTGGTGACACGCGCCGCCGAGTCGTGACGGTGGGCCCGGGCTCCGTGGTGGCGGACCCGGGCCCGTGACGGGACGGATCAGCGGGCGTACTTCTTGCTGACCATCTCGTGGGCGGCCTTGGCCCCCCGGCCCAACTGCGGTCCGGCGAGCCAGCCGTTGCTTCCGGCCGGGCCGATCGAGGTGTTCGACACCAGGGCCGTCGTGCCGTTCGGCAGCACGCGGAACCAGCCGCCGCCGGACGAGCCCGCGGTCATCGTGCAGCCGATCCGGTACATCACCGGGGTGGCGGGCGCCGTGGTCATGCGCGTCGCCCGGTCCAGGCACTTGTGCATGATCACGCCGTTGTACGGGGCGGCCTGCGGGTATCCCCAGGCGCCGACCGTCCCCGACCGTGCGGGAGCGGGGGCCGAGAAGTCGACCGGCAGCGCGGCGCCGACGGTCTCCTCCAGGGACTTCCCGCCCCGCTGCGGCTGCACGTGCAGGACGGCGTAGTCGTAGGGCCAGGCCTGGTTGGTGCCACCGGACTTGATCCACTCGCCCGAGGTCACGGCCCAGTCGGCCCAGTACTGGCCGTACGGGTAGATCTCGTGCGCCTGCGCGTTGTTGAGCGCGGCGGGCGACTTGCCCAGGTCGTTGAAGGCCGGGACGAACGTGATGTTGCGGTACCAGCCGCCCTTCGTGCCCGCGTGGACGCAGTGGCCGGCCGTCCACACCAGGTTGGACCTACCGGGCCGGCGCGGGTCCTTCACGATGGTGCCGGAGCAGACCATGTGGCCCTGCGGCGAGTCGAAGAAGATCTTTCCGACCGGGGCCGCGTTGCGGTGGTACGGGGTCTTCTCGCGCTGCGCCTTGACGGGGCGGGGCGTCGGGTCGGTGCCGCCGCCTCCGGCCTGCGCGGTGATCGTGGGGTCGGGGCTCTTGGCGGACTGCATCCGCGCCGGGTCCCAGAGCCCGTCGATGACCGGGTTGACGAAGTCCTCGGCCTCACGCAGCCAGGTCTTCGTGTCCCAGTTCTTCCACTCGCCGTCCTTCCACTTGTCCAGGTCGACGCCGTGCTTCTTCAGCTTGCCGGCGAGGTCCTCGGTGAGGTCGGCGCCACCGTCTCCGGTGGCCGCGTCGTCGGTGCCCGACGCGGAACCGGTCGTCCCGGCGCTCGGCTTGTCGGCCGCCGGGGTCTCGGTGGGGCCGCAGGCCGTGGCGGTCAGCGCGAGCGCCGTGGCCAGGCCGAGCGCGGCGGGTATGAGTCGTACGGAACGCATGTGGTGGCTTCCCCCTGAGATGGTTCCCGCGTCCGGGGAGCGGCCTCGTGTACGGCACGCTCACGCCTGGGCATTGCCATGGACGCGTCACTTGCGGTGCACAGTATGCCGGTCGGGCGGACCGTCGGACGAAGGGCGGACCAGGAGGCTCTCCCTGTACGGGCGGAAGCCCCCTGGGACGGACGGGCGGACAAGGGGAGAGGCGAGACCCCCGGGGCCCCGCCTCCCGCCCTGCGCGCCTACTGCCCGGCGTACTTCTTGCTGACCTCGTCGAACATGGCCTTGGCCTCGGGACCGAAGCGCGGACCCGCGAGCCAACCGGCTGTCGACGGGCCGATCGAGGTGTTCGACACCAGCGCCGGCTTGCCGTCACCGCCCTTGGCGACCCAGCCGCCACCGGACGAACCACCGGTCATCGAGCAGCCGATGCGGTACATCGTCGGCTGCTCCGCCTTCAGGGACAGCCGGCCCGGCTTGTCCTCGCACTGGAACATCCGCTGGCCGTCGAACGGCGGCGCCGCCGGGTACCCAGTCGCCTTCATGGCCGCGATCTTCGGCACCGCCGGCGCGTTGAAGTCCACGGGAAGCGCTGAACCGACCGTCTCCTCAAGAGACTTGGACGTGCCGCCCTTCTCCGGGGTCACCTTGATGACCGCGAAGTCGTACGGAGCGCCCGCGCCGCCCGTGGACGCGCCCTGGGCGATCCACTGGTCGGAGGTCTTGACCCAGTCCGCCCACCACACGCCGTACGGCGCGATCTGCTCCCGCGTCGCCTTCTCGAGGTCTGCGGTCGACAGGGCGGCGTCGTTGTACGAGGGCACGAAGGCGATGTTGCGGTACCAGCCGCCCGCCTTGCCCTTGTGGACGCAGTGGCCGGCCGTCCACACCATGTTGGACTTGCCGGGGTGCGCCGGGTCCTGCACGACCGTGGCCGAGCAGACCATCGAGCCCTCGGGACCGTCGAAGAAGACCTTCCCGGACTCAGCGGCGTTGCCGTGGTACTTCGCCGCCACCGGCCTGGCCCGCACCGGCACCGGCGTCGGGTCGGTCACGCCCTCGTCGCCCGAGATGTCCTCCTCCTCGACCGGCTTGTCGGGACGCTCGGCGTCCCGCATCCGGTCCGGGTCCCAGAGGTCCTCGATGATCGGGTTGACGAAGTCCTTGGCCTCACGCAGCCACTTGTCGCGGTCCCAGTTCTTCCAGTCGCCGTTGCGCCACTTGTCGACGTCGATCCCGTGCTCCTTCAGGCGATCCTTCAGGTCCTCCGGAATCTTGATCTTGTCGGCCGGGTTCTGGGCGGTCGCGGGCGCGCTGGGCTTGTCCCCCGCGTTCTCCTCGCTCGGTCCGCAGGCCGTAACGGTGAGCGTCAGCGCCGCGACGGCGGAAGCCGCCGTCAGCAGCGGACGAATCGATCGCATCTCGTGATCCCCCTGGGACTACGTCAACTGGTGCATGGACAGCGGCCGCGCCCGTGCGGGCGGCGGCCGACGGCCCCCACTATGCCGGTGCCGGAGGGGACGGTACGCGGCCGGTCAGCGGTTCCGGCCATCGTTCCGTCGTTGCCATGACGTGATCCGGGACACGCCAAGTTCTTGCCTCCGGCCCGTGATCCTGGGCAGTTCGCGTCGTTGGTACGTACGGGGGACACAACGGTGGCGCTCAGGGCGACCCTTGAGGCGGCTCCACGACGTCCCGATGTGCAACGCAACCGTTACAGCGGGAGGACACCGAGCCGTGGCCGTGACCGAATCAGCTCCGGCCGTCCCACCGGCCGCGCGGACGCAGACCCGGACACCCGACGGGCCCGACGCCGGACCGCCCGACGAGGCCGGCGCAGGCACGCACACACCGACGGCCCGGGACGGGTACGAAGGCATCCTGCGCCGACAGTCCCTGCGGGAGTCCGCCGCCCGCACCTACGCCCGTTCCCTGCCCATCGTCCCCGTACGGGCGCGAGGGCTGACCATCGAGGGCGCCGACGGCCGCCGCTACCTGGACTGCCTGTCGGGCGCCGGGACGCTCGCCCTCGGCCACAACCACCCCGTGGTCCTGGAAGCCGTCAAGAAGGTCCTCGACTCCGGGGCCCCGCTCCACGTCCTCGACCTGGCCACCCCCGTCAAGGACGCCTTCACCTCGGAGCTCTTCGCGACCCTCCCGGGCGAGCTCGCCGACAACGCCCGCATCCAGTTCTGCGGACCCGCCGGAACGGACGCCGTGGAGGCGGCCCTCAAACTGGTCCGCACCGCCACCGGCCGCAGCGGACTCCTCGCCTTCACCGGCGCCTACCACGGCATGACGTCCGGCGCCCTCGACGCCTCGGGCGGAGCGACCGACGTCCGCGTCACCCGGCTGCCGTACCCGCACTCGTACCGCTGCCCCTACGGGGTCGGCGGCGCCCGCGGCGCCGAGCTCGCCGCCCGCTGGACCGAGAACCTTCTCGACGACCCCAAGAGCGGCGTGACCACCCCCTCCGGAATGATCCTCGAAGCCGTCCAGGGCGAGGGCGGCGTCATCCCCGCGCCCGACGACTGGATGCGCCGGATGCGCCGCATCACCGCCGACCGTTCCATCCCGCTCGTCGTCGACGAGGTCCAGACCGGCGTCGGCCGCACCGGCGCCTTCTGGGCCGTCGAGCACAGCGGCGTCGTGCCCGACGTGATGGTCCTCTCCAAGGCCATCGGCGGCTCACTTCCCCTCGCCGTCATCGTCTACCGGTCCGAGCTCGACGCCTGGGAACCCGGCGCCCACGCGGGCACCTTCCGCGGCAACCAGCTCGCCATGGCCGCCGGTACGGCCACCCTCGCCTACGTCCGCGAGAACGGACTCGCCGAGCGGGCCGGCATCCTCGGCGCCCGCATCCTCGCCCGACTCCGGGACCTCGCCACCGACCACCCCTGCGTCGGCGACGTCCGCGGCCGGGGCCTCATGATCGGCGTCGAACTCGTCGACCCCGACGCGGCGGGACCGGACGACCCCGTACCGCCCGCCGCCCCCGCGCTGGCCCTCGCCGTCCAGCAGGAGTGCCTCGCCCGCGGACTCATCGTCGAACTCGGCGGCCGGCACTCCGCCGTGGTCCGGCTCCTGCCCCCGCTCACCCTCACCGACGAGCAGGCCACCGCCGTCCTGGACCGCTTCGCCGACGCCCTCGCCGCGGCCGAACGGGCCCACACCCCCCAGCTGCCCGCCGCCCGCAGGTCCACGGCCCCCCGGACCGCCCCCGGGCCGTCCCACTGACCCGGGCCGCCCCCGGCCCCGCCCCCCAAGGAAGCCCCCGTGAACGCCACGCCCCCCTCCCCGGCGCCCGAGACCGAGGCCCACCTCGCCGTCGAGCAACTCACCGCCCAGGTCCTCGCCTCCACAGCACTCGATGCCTCCCCGCTGACAACCGAGTCCCTCGCCCCCGAGAGGCTCACCCCCCTGGAACCCACCCCCCGCCCCCTCGCCACAGAACCCACCACGGACACGACCCCGGGCACCACGACCCCGGGCACCACGGCCCCTGGCGCCATGGCCCCGGGCCCTGGCGCCACGGGCCTCGCCACACCGGGCCCTGACGCCACGACCCTCGCCACGGGCTCTGGCGCCACGGCCTTCGTCACACCGGGCGCTGGCGCCACGGGCCCTGGCGCCGAGGGTTCCGGGTTCGCAGACTCCACGGTCCCGCGCCAGCACATCGGCCCGTACGACCCCCGACCCCACCGCACGTCCGCGGGAACCGCCCCACTGAGCGACGCGCACCCGCACCCGGACCTGCACTCCCACACGGACCTGCACCCGGACCGCCCTGCCGGCGCCGTCGCCCCGCGGCGCGACCCGGCTCCGGGCCCGCGCCACCCGGCCGACGCCGACCCCCTGGACCACCCGGACCCACAGCGCGCCGCCGACGCGGCCGCCGTCGAGAACCTCCTCCGTTGCTGGGTCCGGGAGAAGAACCTGCCGGCCCCCACGTCCTCCACCCTGCGCATCCCTCTCGACGCCAGTGGCACCGCCCTCCTCGTCCCCGTCCGCTACTGGTCGTCCACCGGCTGGCACCGCTTCGGCGCCCCCGCTCTCGAAGGCCTCCCGGCCACGGCCCCCACGGTCGACGCCGTGACCGTGGCCGCCCTGCTCAGCCGGGAGACCGGCCGGCCCGAAGGCACCGAACTCGTCGGCAGGGTCGCCGACTCGGCCCGCCGCACCGCCGACTTCCTCACGGAGCGCCGCCGCTCGCCCCAACCGCACCCGGACGCCGACCTCTTCCTCGCCGCCGAGCAGTCCCTGCTGCTCGGCCACCCCCTCCACCCCACGCCCAAGAGCCGCGAAGGCCTCTCCGACGCCGAGGCCCGGCTCTACTCACCCGAACTCCAGGGCTCGTTCCCCCTCCACTGGCTCGCCGTCGACGCCTCCCTCCTCGCCTCGGACTCCGGCTGGACCGAACAGGGCCGCCCCGTCAGCGCCGAGCAACTCGCCCTCGGCCTCGCCGAAGGGCTCGCGCTCCCCACCGGAACCGCGCCCCTGCCCGTCCACCCCTGGCAGGCCCGAGAGCTGCTGCACCGCGACGACATCCGTGCTCTCGTCGACGCCGGTCTCCTCCACGACCTCGGTCTCCACGGCAGCCCGTGGCACCCCACCTCCTCCGTCCGTACCGTGCACCGCCCCGGCGCGCGGGCCATGCTCAAACTCTCCCTCGGCCTGCGCATCACCAACTCGCGCCGCGAGAACCTCCGCAAGGAGCTCCACCGCGGTGTCGAGGTCCACCGGCTGCTCCGTACCGGCCTCGTCGACGAATGGCAGTCCGCCCACCCCGGCTTCGACATCGTCCGCGACCCCGCGTGGCTCGCCGTCGACACCCCGGACGGCGCCCCCGTCCCGGGCCTCGACCTGATGATCCGCCACAACCCCTTCGGGCCCGGCGACGACGCCGTGTGCATCGCCTCCCTCACCGCCCCCAGGCCCTGGCCGGGGACCAGCGTCATGCGCTCCCGCCTCGCCGACGTCATCGGCCGCCTCTCCGCCCGCACCGGCCGTCCCACCACGGCCGTCGCCACCGAGTGGTTCCTCCGCTACCTCGATCAGGTCGTCCGCCCCGTCCTCTGGCTCGACGGACACGCCGGCATCGCCCTGGAGGCCCACCAGCAGAACACCCTGGTCCTCCTCGACCCCGACGGCTGGCCGGTCGGCGGGCGTTACCGCGACAACCAGGGCTACTACTTCCGCGAGTCCCACCGGAGCGAGCTGGAGGGCCGCCTCCCCGGCATCGGCGCCGAGAGCGACACCTTCGTCTCCGACCAGGTCACCGACGAGCGCTTCGCCTACTACCTCGGCATCAACAACGTCCTCGGCCTGATCGGCGCCTTCGGCGCCCAGCACCTCGCCGACGAGCGTGTCCTGCTCGCCGCCTTCCGCAGCTTCCTCACCTCCGCCACCGGCCTCGGCTCACCCCTGCCGCACCGCCTCCTGGAAGCCGCCACCCTCCGCAGCAAGGCCAACCTCCTTACCCGCCTCCACGGCATGGACGAACTCGTCGGACCCGTCGACACCCAGTCCGTCTATGTCACCGTCACCAACCCCCTCCGCGCCTGATCCCGCCCCTGGAGAACCCACGCCCCGACCGCACCGCCGAGAGGAGAGCGACACCGTGTCACCCACCCGCCCACCGGCCGACCCGCCCGGTGACGACACCCTCGACCTGAGGCTCGACGAACTCGTCACCCTCCTCGAAGGCGGTCACGTCGACGCCGACCCTCTCGACGGCGACCTGCTGGACTCCGTCGCCTCCTGGAAGCCGGCCCAGACCTCCGCCGGGCTCTTCCAGCTCGTCCCCGTGCGGCTCGAACGAGACCTGCGGCTCGTCGCCCGATGGATGAACGACCCGGCCGTCGCCGCCTTCTGGGAACTGGCCGGACCCGAGACCGTGACCGCCGAGCACCTCCGTACCCAACTGGAGGGCGACGGCCGCAGCGTCCCCTGCCTCGGAGTGCTCGACGCCACGCCCATGAGCTACTTCGAGATCTACCGCGCCGACCTCGACCCGCTCGCCCGGCACTACCCGGCGCGCCCCCACGACACCGGTATCCATCTGCTGATCGGAGGCGTCACCGACCGGGGCCGCGGCGTCGGCAGCACCCTGCTGCGCGCCGTCGCCGATCTCGTCCTCGACCACCGTCCCCGCTGCACCCGCGTCGTCGCCGAACCCGACATCCGTAACATCCCCTCCGTCTCTGCCTTCCTCAGCGGCGGCTTCCGCTACGCGGCGGAAGTCGACCTCCCTGACAAGCGAGCGGCCCTCATGATCCGTGACCGCGCCCTCCGTCACGCTCTGTGATCACCCCTCTGTCTTCTATACACCGCTCGACCCACAGCGGTTCCCACTCCGAGGAGTCCTCGTGTCGATGTCCCCTGCACCCCACGACTCCGCACAGCCCACCCCCTCGTCACAGCCCGCCCCCTCCGCCTCGGTTCCCGCCCCCGCGTCCAGGGCGGAACCGGCTCCGGCTCCCGCACCTCCGGTGGACCCCGAGCCGTTCACGTCCCCTGGACTGCTCGCGCCCCCCGAGCTGAACGCCGCCGCCTGGACCAGGGCCTCCTCCCGGCTCCTCGCCAAGGCCCTCGCCGAGTTCGCCTACGAGGAGATCGTCGAACCCGCCCCGGTGGCGGCCGAACCGGACCTCCACACCCTGCGGCTCGACGACGGCACCACCCTCACCTTCCGGGCCCGTCGTGGCGCCTACGGCAGCTGGTACGTCGCCGCCGACTCGATCACCCACGAGGGCCGGCCCATGACCGACGCCCTCGACTTCCTCGTCCGGGCCCGCAGCCTCCTCCGGCTCGACGGCGCCACTCTCGGGCACCTCATCCGCGAGCTCTCCGCCACCCTCGCCGCCGACGCCCGCCTCGACCACACCGCCCTCCCGGCCGCCCGGCTCGCCGACCTCTCCTACGCCGAGCTCGAAGGGCATCAGACCGGCCACCCCTGGCTCGTCCTCAACAAGGGCCGCGTCGGCTTCTCCGCCACCGACGCCGCCCGCTGGGCACCCGAGGCCCGGCGGGCCACCCGGCTGCCGTGGATCGCCGTCAGCAACCGCCTCGCCGCCTACCGGGGCGTGTCGGGCCTCGGCACCCCCGACCGTCTCTACTCCCAGGAGCTCGACCCCGAGGTCCACGCCGCGTTCCGCGCCGAACTGACCGCCCGCGGCCACGAACCCGACGGCTATCTGCTGCTGCCCGTCCACCCCTGGCAGTGGGACGAGATCCTGCTCCCCCTCTACGCCCCGGCCATCGCCGCCGGGACCGTCGTCCCGCTCTCCACGGACGGCGACCTCAGGCTGCCGCAGCAGTCGGTCCGTACCTTCCTCAACACCAGCCGCCCCGACCGGCACACCGTCAAACTTCCGCTGTCCGTGCTCAACACCCTCGTCTGGCGCGGCCTGCCCACCGAGCGCACCCTCGCCGCCCCCGCCGTCACGGCCTGGGTCCACGGCCTCCGCGACGCCGACCCGTTCCTGCGGGACGAGTGCGGAGTGATCCTCCTCGGCGAGGTCGCCTCCGTCACGGTCGAGCACCCCCTCTACGACCGGCTGCCCGAAGTCCCGTACCAGTACAAGGAACTCCTCGGCGCGATCTGGCGCGAACCGCTGCGGCTGCCCCCGGGCGAACGGGCCCGCACCCTCGCCTCCCTGCTCCACACGGACGCCGCCGGGCGAGCCTTCGTCGCCGAACTCGTCGGCCGCTCGGGACTCGCTCCGGCCGTCTGGCTCCAGCACCTCTTCGCGGCGCTGCTGCCCGCGCTGCTGCACTTCCTTTACCGCTACGGCACCGTCTTCTCCCCGCACGGCGAGAACGCCATCGTCGTCTACGACGGAGAGGACGTCCCCGTCCGCCTGGCGATCAAGGACTTCGTCGACGACGTGAACATCAGCGCCCAGCCGCTCCCCGAGCACGACACCCTGCCGGACGACGTGCGCGCCGTCCTCCTGACCGAGGAGCCCGACTTCCTCGTCCAGTTCATCCATTCGGGGCTCTTCGTCGGTGTCTTCCGCTATCTGGCGCCGCTCTGCGAGGAGCAAATCGACGTTCCGGAGGAGGAATTCTGGTCCCTCGTCCGTGCCGAGATCCTGCGGCACCAATCGCGTTTCCCCGAGCTGAAGGAACGGTTCGAGCTCTTCGACCTCCTCACCCCCCGGATCGAACGGCTCTGTCTCAACCGCAACCGTCTGCACCTGGACGGCTACCGGGACCGCCCCGAGCGGCCCCACGCCGCCGTCCACGGGACCGTCCCCAACCCGCTCGCGTGACACGCGCGCGTGCCTGGGCTGTCAGTGGCGCCCCGTAGGGTGGAAGGGCTATGACGAAGCCATCCCTCCCCGACCTCCTCCACGCCGCCGTCACCGCCGTCGGCGGCACGGAGCGGCCCGGCCAGGTCACCATGGCCGAGGCCGTGGCCGAGGCCATCGACGACAATTCCCACCTCCTCGTCCAGGCCGGCACCGGCACGGGCAAGTCGCTCGGCTACCTGGTGCCGGCCCTGGCCCAGGGCGAGCGGGTGGTGGTGGCCACGGCCACCCTGGCGCTCCAGCGTCAGCTCGTCGAGCGTGACCTCCCGCGCACGGTCGACGCGCTGCATCCGCAGCTGCGCCGCCGCCCCCAGTTCGCCATGCTCAAGGGCCGGTCGAACTACCTCTGTCTGCACCGGCTCCATGAAGGAGTCCCGCAGGACGAGGAGGACGGCCTCTTCGACCCCTTCGAGGCGGCCGCCCCCACCAGCAAGCTGGGCCAGGACCTGATGCGGCTCCGGGACTGGTCGGACGAGACCGAGACCGGCGACCGCGACGACCTGACCCCGGGCGTGTCCGACAAGGCCTGGGCCCAGGTGTCGGTCTCCTCCCGGGAGTGTCTGGGCGCGAGCAAGTGCGCGTACGGGCCGGAGTGCTTCGCCGAGTCGGCCCGCGAGCGGGCCAAGCTCGCCGACGTCGTCGTCACCAACCACGCCCTCCTGGCGATCGACGCGATCGAGGGTGCCCCGGTGCTCCCGCAGCACGAGGTGCTGATCGTCGACGAGGCCCACGAGCTGGTCTCCCGGGTCACGGGTGTCGCCACCGGCGAGCTCACCCCCGGCCAGGTGAACCGGGCCGTGCGCCGGTCCGCGAAGCTGGTCGACGAGAAGGTCGCCGACCAGCTGCAGACCGCCGCGGAGGGCTTCGAGCGGGTCATGGAGCTGGCTCTGCCGGGTCGCCTGGAGGAGATCCCGGAGGACCTCGCGTACGCCCTGATGGCGCTGCGCGACGCGGCCCGCGCGGTGATCACGTCCCTGGGTTCCACCCGGGACCGGTCCGTGCAGGACGAGGACGCGGTGCGCAAGCAGGCCATGGCCTCGGTGGAGAGCGTCCACGGTGTGGCGGAGCGGATCACCCAGGGCTCGGAGTACGACGTCGTCTGGTACGAGCGGCATGACCGGTTCGGAGCCTCGGTGCGGGTCGCGCCGCTCACGGTCTCGGGCCTGCTCCGCGAGAAGCTCTTCACGGAGCGGTCCGTGGTCCTGGCCTCGGCGACGCTCAAGCTGGGCGGCGACTTCAACGGCGTGGGGGCCTCGCTGGGTCTGGCCCCGGAGGGCACCACGGGTGACGACCTGCCGGTCTGGAAGGGGATCGACGTCGGCTCCCCGTTCGACTACCCCAGGCAGGGCATCCTCTACGTCGCCAAGCACCTCTCCCGTCCCGCGCGGGACGGAGACCGCGGCGACATGCTCGATGAGCTGACCGAGCTGATGCAGGCGGCCGGCGGGCGGACCCTCGGCCTGTTCTCCTCGATGCGCGCGGCGCAGCAGGCGGCGGAGGAGCTGCGGGTCCGGGTCCCGGAGCTGCCGATCCTGCTCCAGGGCGAGGACACGCTGGGCGAGCTGATCAAGAACTTCGCTGCGGACCCGAAGACCTGCCTCTTCGGCACGCTGTCGCTGTGGCAGGGCGTGGACGTCCCCGGGGCCAGCTGTCAGCTGGTGGTGATGGACAAGATCCCGTTCCCGCGTCCGGACGACCCACTGATGAGCGCCCGGCAGAAGGCCGTAGAGGAGGCCGGGGGCAATGGCTTCATGGCGGTCGCGGCGACCCACGCGGCCCTGTTGATGGCACAGGGCGCCGGTCGGCTCGTACGGGCCACGGGCGACCGCGGCGTCGTGGCGGTTCTCGATCCCCGGCTGGCGACGGCCCGGTACGGCAGCTATCTGAAGGCCTCGCTGCCCGACTTCTGGTACACGACCGACCGCAACCAGGTACGGAAGTCGCTCGCGGCCATCGATGCCGCTTCGAGGGCGGCGCAGGTCTGAGGCTCCACCCTGCCGAGCCCCGGTCCACCGGGGCTCGGCAGGACACGGCAGGGCCCCGGGACCGGCGCAGTGGGTCCCGGGGCCCGGTCAGAGCCGACGGGTGCGTCAGACCCGCCGCAGCACCGCCACGACCTTGCCGAGGATGGTCGCCTCGTCGCCGGGGATGGGCTGGTACGCCGCGTTGTGCGGGAGCAGCCAGACGTGACCGTCCTCGCGCTTGAAGCGCTTGACCGTGGCCTCGCCGTCCAGCATGGCCGCGACGATGTCGCCGTTCTCCGCGACCGGCTGGCGGCGCACGGTGACCCAGTCGCCGTCACAGATGGCGGCCTCGATCATCGAGTCGCCGACGACCTTGAGGACGAAGAGCTCTCCGTCACCGACAAGCTGCCGGGGGAGGGGGAAGACGTCCTCGACGGACTCCTCGGCGAGGATCGGGCCACCGGCCGCGATCCGGCCGACCAGCGGCACGTACGACGCGGCGGGCTTGCCCGTGGTGTCCGTCGGCTGGGTGCTCGGCTGGTCGGATCCACGCACCTCGTACGCGCGGGGGCGGTGCGGGTCCCTGCGGAGGAAGCCCTTGCGCTCCAGCGCCATGAGCTGGTGCGCCACCGAGGACGTGCTGGACAGGCCGACGGCCTGCCCGATCTCGCGCATCGACGGCGGGTAGCCGCGCCGCTGGACCGAGTCGCGGATGACTTCGATGACCCTGCGCTGCCGGTCGGTGAGACCGGAGCTGTCGGCTCGGATGCCTGGAGGTCGCCCGGGGAGGGCGCGGGCAGGTCGCCCGGGCTCCTCACCGTTCATGCTGGTGTCATTCATGGCGTGCACCGGCTCGAGTCGGCCCTGGGAGCGGTCCTGGGCGGTGATGGTGGCACTGTCTGCGGTGGTGGTCACGTCGTCGGCCCCTCTCGAATGGTCTCCCTGGCTGGCACAACGGTAGTGGCTTTCGAAAGGTTGCGCCAAACACACGTTCGAGTGAAAATTCGCAGATTGCCTTACGCGTATACGCATGCAGGTGTATGAGCACTCTTGCGCCGCCGTCTCCGGCCGTCGTCACGGTAGCCTTCGCCGCTGGGTCGCGCGCGGCGCACCCTCTCAGTGTCGCACCCGGAGGGGCCGAATCACGGGAGCGCGCGCGCCGCGACACGCGGGGGCCTGGAATCGCCGCGAACCCAAGATCTAGTGGTTGGATGGCACCGGCCACCCAGGGGTAGTGGTCCCCGGTCTGCCGGGGCTGCCCACATCGCCTAT
Organism: Streptomyces sp. NBC_00691; assembly: GCF_036226665.1. Lineage (NCBI taxonomy): Bacteria > Bacillati > Actinomycetota > Actinomycetes > Kitasatosporales > Streptomycetaceae > Streptomyces > Streptomyces sp. NBC_00691. The sequence continues at coordinate 5,994,667 of NZ_CP109007.1, forward strand.
GCTGGTGGTCGCTTCGCAGGGCCTTGACGGTCGGGCGAGGTCCACCAGTCGTGCCGTGAGGGAGGGTCGGAACCAATGCACTGCCCCTTCTGCAGGCACCCCGACAGCCGTGTCGTCGACAGTCGCACCACCGACGACGGGACGTCGATCCGGCGTCGTCGCCAGTGCCCTGACTGCTCCCGTCGTTTCACGACGGTGGAGACGTGCTCGCTCATGGTGGTGAAGCGCTCCGGCGTCACCGAGCCCTTCAGCCGTACCAAGGTCATCTCCGGCGTACGCAAGGCGTGCCAGGGACGGCCGGTCACCGAGGACGCCCTCGCCAAGCTCGGCCAGCGGGTCGAGGAGGCGGTGCGCGCCACCGGCAGCGCCGAGCTGACCACCCACGACGTGGGGCTGGCCATTCTCGGCCCGTTGCAGGAACTCGACCTCGTCGCGTACCTGCGCTTCGCGTCCGTGTACAAGGCTTTCGACAGCCTCGAAGACTTCGAGGCCGCCATCGCGGAACTCCGCGTGCGGCCTCCCGCTGAGAACCGCGGGACCGGTGCGACCCCCGAGGTCCCCGTTCCCGCCACCGCCGCCGATTGACCGGCGGTCCGGGCCCCGCGCCCGGCGATCCGGCCGCCGAGCGGCCCGGCAGACGTGCCCCGAGTGACCCCCGTGGCGTTCGTGGCAGCAGTACAGAACGACGTACAGAAGACGGTGCCCTGGGACTATCTGGGCGCCAAAGTGTGTTTTGCCCGTATATGGGAGGCGGCATGACAGAGACGGCGAGCGGTCCGGCGCGTGGTTCTCGTTCCAAGGGAGCGAAGGCCACGAGCAAGGGCCTGCGTATCGAGCGCATCCACACCACCCCCGGCGTGCATCCGTACGACGAGGTGGCGTGGGAGCGCCGTGACGTCGTCATGACCAACTGGCGCGACGGCTCGATCAACTTCGAGCAGCGTGGCGTCGAGTTCCCCGACTTCTGGTCGGTGAACGCGGTCAACATCGTCACCAGCAAGTACTTCCGCGGGGCGGTCGGCACCCCGCAGCGCGAGACCGGTCTCAAGCAGCTCATCGACCGGATCGTGAAGACGTACACGAAGGCCGGCGAGGAGTACGGCTACTTCGCCTCGCCCGCCGACACCGAGATCTTCGAGCACGAGCTGGCCTACGCCCTCCTGCACCAGATCTTCAGCTTCAACTCGCCGGTCTGGTTCAACGTCGGCACGCCCCAGCCCCAGCAGGTCTCCGCCTGCTTCATCCTGGCCGTCGACGACTCCATGGAGTCCATCCTCGACTGGTACAAGGAAGAGGGCATGATCTTCAAGGGCGGCTCCGGCGCCGGCTTGAACCTCTCCCGCATCCGCTCCTCCAAGGAGCTGCTCTCCTCCGGCGGCAACGCCTCCGGCCCGGTCTCGTTCATGCGCGGAGCCGACGCCTCCGCCGGAACGATCAAGTCGGGCGGCGCGACCCGCCGCGCGGCCAAGATGGTCATCCTCGACGTCGACCACCCCGACATCGAGGACTTCATCGAGACCAAGGTCAAGGAGGAGGAGAAGATCCGCGCCCTCCGTGACGCGGGCTTCGACATGGACCTGGGCGGCGACGACATCACGTCCGTCCAGTACCAGAACGCCAACAACTCGGTCCGTGTGAACGACACGTTCATGAAGGCCGTCGAGTCCGGCGGGAAGTTCGGTCTCACCTCCCGCATGACCGGCGAGGTCATCGAGGAGGTCGACGCCAAGTCGCTCTTCCGCAAGATGGCCGAGGCCGCGTGGGCCTGTGCCGACCCGGGCATCCAGTACGACGACACGATCAACCACTGGCACACCTGCCCCGAGTCCGGCCGTATCAACGGCTCGAACCCGTGCAGCGAGTACATGCACCTGGACAACACGTCCTGCAACCTCGCCTCGCTGAACCTCATGAAGTTCCTCAAGGACGACGGCAAGGGCAACCAGGCCTTCGAGGTCGAGCGCTTCGCCAAGGTCGTCGAGCTCGTCATCACCGCGATGGACATCTCCATCTGCTTCGCCGACTTCCCCACCGAGAAGATCGGCGAGAACACCCGCGCCTACCGCCAGCTCGGCATCGGCTACGCCAACCTCGGCGCCCTGCTGATGGCGACCGGTCACGCGTACGACTCCGACGGCGGCCGCGCCCTCGCCGGTGCCATCACCTCCCTGATGACCGGTACCTCGTACAAGCGCTCCGCCGAGCTCGCCGCGGTCGTCGGCGCGTACGACGGCTACGCCCGCAACGCCGAGCCGCACCAGCGCGTCATGCAGCAGCACGCCGACGAGAACACCAAGGCCGTCCGCGTCGACGACCTGGACTCGCCGATCTGGGCCGCCGCCACGGAGGCCTGGCAGGACGTGATCCGCCTCGGCGCCAAGAACGGCTTCCGCAACGCGCAGGCCTCGGTCATCGCCCCGACCGGCACCATCGGTCTCGCGATGTCCTGCGACACCACCGGCCTCGAGCCCGACCTCGCCCTGGTCAAGTTCAAGAAGCTCGTCGGCGGCGGCTCGATGCAGATCGTCAACGGCACCGTCCCGCAGGCCCTGCGCCGCCTGGGCTACCAGGAGGAGCAGATCGAGGCGATCGTCGCCCACATCGCCGAGAACGGCAATGTGATCGACGCCCCCGGTCTGAAGACCGAGCACTACGAGGTCTTCGACTGCGCCATGGGCGAGCGCTCCATCTCCGCGATGGGCCACGTCCGCATGATGGCCGCCATCCAGCCGTGGATCTCGGGCGCCCTCTCCAAGACCGTGAACCTGCCGGAGACGGCCACGGTCGAGGACGTCGAAGAGGTCTACTTCGAGGCCTGGAAGATGGGCGTCAAGGCGCTCGCCATCTACCGCGACAACTGCAAGGTCGGCCAGCCCCTCTCCGCCAAGAAGAAGGAGCAGGAGAAGGTCGAGGTCACCGCGAAGACCGAGGCGACGATCCGCGAGGCCGTCGAGAAGGTCGTCGAGTACCGTCCGGTCCGCAAGCGTCTGCCCAAGGGCCGCCCGGGGATCACCACCTCCTTCACCGTCGGTGGCGCCGAGGGTTACATGACCGCCAACTCCTACCCGGACGACGGTCTCGGCGAGGTCTTCCTCAAGATGTCCAAGCAGGGTTCGACGCTCGCCGGCATGATGGACGCCTTCTCCATCGCCGTCTCGGTCGGTCTGCAGTACGGCGTCCCGCTGGAGACCTACGTCTCGAAGTTCACCAACATGCGCTTCGAGCCCGCCGGCATGACGGACGACCCGGACGTGCGGATGGCGCAGTCGATCGTCGACTACATCTTCCGCCGCCTGGCGCTGGACTTCCTGCCCTTCGAGACCCGCTCCGCGCTCGGCATCCACTCGGCCGAGGAGCGTCAGCGTCACCTGGACACCGGCTCGTACGAGCAGTCCGAGGACGAGGTCGACGTCGAGGGGCTGGCCCAGTCCGCGCCCTGCGCCCAGGAGCTGAAGGCCGTCGCGGCCCCGGCCCCGAAGACCGAGATCCCGGCCCCGAAGCAGGCGCACACCTCGGCGGAGCTCGTCGAGATGCAGCTCGGCATCAGCGCCGACGCCCCGCTCTGCTTCTCCTGCGGGACGAAGATGCAGCGCGCCGGCTCCTGCTACATCTGCGAGGGCTGCGGCTCGACCAGCGGCTGCAGCTGACATCGAGTAGGTGCTTCATGAAGGGGACCGGCCTTGTGCCGGTCCCCTTTGCCGTGTCCGGGCGTCGACCGCCGGCGGTCGTCCAGGCCTTCAGGCGCGTAGGGAACCCAGCACCGTGCCGAACGCCTGGGGGTCGGCGTCGAAGCCCTGGCTGATCGGGCGGTACGTCCAGCCTTCGGCGCCGTCCCGGGTGAACTCCACGACCGTCGCCGAGAGGGCGTCCGGCACGTCCGCGAAGTCGTGGACCAGCAGGTCCGTGTACCCCTCGCGGACCCGTATGCCCGTGTTCGCCACGTCGCCGAAGGACCGCCGGCCGCCGCCCTGCTGTATGGCGACGCCCACCACCACGCGCGCGTACCGCGGTGCAAGCCGGTCGAGCTCCAGGGTCATGGCCTCGTCGTAGCCGAATCCCTGGCCCGTACGGCTGTCCCGGTGGAGCGTGATCGTGCCGTCGGGGGACCGGCTGCCGAAGTGCACCAGCTGGACCGGGGCTCCGTGCGCGTCGTCCGCGTCGAAGACACCGGCGACGATGTCCAGGTCGTGGGCCGGCGCGCCGCTCGGGGCAGGGTCCCACTTGAGTGTCACCTCGACCCGGCCCACCCCTTTGTTGAGTCCGCTCATGGTGCTTCCCCTCTCCGCGTACGCCCCCGCGCACGTCTCGCGTCGAACCGTCCACCCGCTCAAAAGCCCTTGGTCGTGGGCTGATTGCTCATGGTGTCATGGGGCTACGACAGTGGGCCCGGGGGTTGAGGGGGAGAGCGGTTTGTGGAGTGGTGAGGAGCTGGATCTCGATGCATATCTGGCTCGAATCGGATACGTGGTCGAACGGGACGGGGAACTCGTCCCCGATCTGAGGACATTGACGGCCCTTCACCGGGCGCATGTCCGCGCGGTGCCCTTCGAGAACCTCGACGTCGCCCTGGGGCGTCCTGTTCCACTGGATCTGAAGAGCATTCAGGCCAAACTCGTCGAGCGACGCCGTGGAGGTTACTGCTACGAGCAGAACTCCCTGTTCGCCGCCGTGCTCGAACGGATCGGTTTCGCGGTGACCGGGCGCGGAGCGCGGAACCGTTCGCGAGGCGCGGCGCTGCCGCCCGTCACGCACGCGATGCTCGTCGTCGAGATCGAGGGCGAACAGTGGCTCGCCGACGTGGGGTTCGGCTGGCAGGGGCCGCTTGAGCCGGTGCCCCTGCGGGACGGGGCGCGCGTCGAGCAGAGCGGCTGGACCTTCGGGACGGCCGTGGAGGACGAGGGTATCCACGTGCTGAGGTCGCTCCGCCCGGAGGGATGGACCGACCTGTACGCCTTCTCCCCGCAGACCCTCTACCCGGGTGACTTCACCGTCATGAACCACTACAGCTCCAGTCATCCGCAGTCCCGCTTCCTCGGCCAGGTCGTGGCCCAGTGGCCGGGAGCGGACGAGCGCAGGGCGCTGGTGCGCGACACGCTGTCGACGGTACGGACCGACGGCGTCGTCAAGGAACGTCGCGTACCGGTGGACGAGTTGATCGCGATCCTGGAGAGCCGTTTCGGGATCGAACTGGACGACGAGGAGCGCACGGGACTCGAGCGCTTGCACCCGGCGTGACTCTGGCGGGTCCTGACGGGGTCTGCCGGGGCGGTCTCCTGGCCCGTACGATGGCGCGGTGCTGGTCAAGTGGATTCGCTGCACCGTGATGGACCGTCGAGGGTTCGAGCGGGGGCAGCGGAAATGGGCGGGGCTGCTCGGTGAGCCGGGATTCCGGGGGCAGGGCGGTGGGTGGAGCCGGGCTCGGCCGGACGTCGCCCATGTCTTCGGGTTCTGGGAGAGCAGGGCCTTCTACGACTCGTTCATGGCGCGTTCGCACGATCGTCTGGCGGCCGCGCAGGTGGGCACGTTCAAAGACATCCAGGTCAAGCTGTTCGACCACCGCTTCGATGTGAAGACCGGTTTCGAGCCGAAGTTCTCCGACGCGGATGTGGCCAGGGTGGCGCACTGCCGTGTCCACGAGGACCGTGCCGAGCACTTCGCGCTGATGCAGGAGAAGGTGTGGAACCCGGCGATGGCCGGGTCCCCCGGCATGCTCCGCGGCCTGTTCGGCGAGGCTCCCGGCAGCGAGTTCCTGGTCCTGTCGATGTGGCAGTCCGCCGCGGAGCACGGGAAGTACCGGGTGGAGCGGATCGAGCGGCTCGGGCTCCGGGCCAGGACCGCGGCCGATGTGGCGGCGCTGGCCGGGGACGTGGTCCAGCTCGAGGCGGCCTGGACGGTCTGAGCGAGCCCGGATCGGCTCCCGAAGGGTCCGGAAGGGCCGCTACCCGGGACGGCGTACGCGGGAACGCCTAGGCGGGAGCGTCTGCGCGGGAAGCCTTGGGCGGAACGCCTGCGGCGGGAGGCCTGAGCCGGGAAGACCTACGCGGGGACGTACGCGCCCGCTCGCACCCCTGCCAGAACCGCGCGTGCGGCCTGGTCCGCGAACGCTCCGTCGATCGGTTCGCGGGTGACGAAGAGCCGCAGGAACAGGGGGGCGGAGACCGCCCGGACGGCCGCTCCCGCGTCCGTGCCCGGCGGCGCCTCGCCGCGTGTGACGGCGCGGGTGACGACGACCTCGCAGCGCCGGAAGCGCTCCACGTAGAAGGCGCGCAGGGCTTCCGCCGCCCGAGGGGACTGGAACGCGGCGCCGACGAACGCGGTGGGCGCCGCCCCCGTGGCGGGATCGCCGAAGGCGTCGACGACCTCGTGCGCGAGTGCGCGCAGATCTCCGGAGAGGCTCCCGGTGTCCGGTGGCGTCCAGGCGTCCTCGTTCGCCAGGTCGAGCGCGTCGGCGAGAAGGCCTTCGACGCTTCCCCAGCGGCGGTAGAGCGTCGTCTTGTGGACGCCCGAGTGCTCCGCGACGTATTCCACGGTCAGGGCCGGGTAACCGTGCTCGGACAGGCCGGTCAGGACGGCGTCGCGGACGGCCGTCCGGGTGCGCGCGGTGCGGCCGCCGGGGCGTGTGCTGCCGGGTGCCGGAGCCGGGCGCTCCTCGATCGAGTCATTCAATTGCCACTCCTGTTGCGTTAGTGGACCGAGTCTGCCACACTCGCCTTAATGCAATCGTGGTTGCGTTTGACCGTCTGCTTCCGGAGGCGCCCTTGCCCACTCAGATCTCACTGCATGACGTCGTCGTGTCCCGTGGGGAACGACTGCTCCTCGATCAGGTCTCGCTCTCCGTGCGCCCCGGGGAGCGGATCGGGATCGTCGGGGAGAACGGCGCGGGGAAGTCGACCCTGCTGCGTCTCCTCGCCGGGACGGAGCAGCCCGACGAGGGCAGCGTCGTCACCGTCGCCGACGGCGGTCTGCGGATGCTCGCCCAGACACCCGAGCTGCCTCCCCAGGCCACCGTCGGTGACGCGATCGACGCGGCGCTCGCCGAACTCCGTGGCATGGAGCGTCGGCTTCGCGCGCTGGAGAACCGGCTCGACGCGGCGGACGGAGCGGAGCTCGACGCGTACGGGGAGCTCCTCACCGCCTACGAGCTCCGGGGCGGCTACGAGGCCGACGCCCGGGTCGACAAGGCTCTTCACGGACTGGGCCTCGCCGGTACGGGCCGCGAGCGGATACTCGGCAGCCTTTCCGGTGGCGAGCTGGCCCGGCTCGGCATCGCCTGCGCGGTCGCCGCCGGCCCCGAAGTGCTGCTGCTCGACGAACCCACCAACCACCTCGACGCGCAGGCGCTCGACTGGCTGGAGGCCGCCCTCCTCGCGCACCGAGGCACCGTCGTGGCCGTCTCCCACGACCGGACCTTCCTGGAGCGCGTCGCCACGGCGATCGTCGAGGTGGACTCCGACCGGCGCTCGCTCGTGCGGTACGGAGACGGCTACGCCGGCTACCGCGCGGCACGACTGGCCGCACGACGGCGCTGGGAGGAGGCCTATGAGGAGTGGTGCGAGGAGACGGCACGGCTGGAGGCGTACGCCACGACCACGGCGCACGGGGTCGCTCCCGGGAGGGAGATGAAGGACAACAACAAGATGGCCTTCGACCGGGCGGCGGGCCGCGTCCAGGCCTCTGTCTCGGGGCGCGTGCGCAACGCCCGGGAGCGATTGAGGCGACTCCGCGACGAGCCCGTGCCCCAGCCGCCTCCGCCCCTCTCCTTCTCCGCCCGGCCCCTGGCGGGCGGAGCGGAGGGAGCACTCGTCACCCTCACCGGAGTACGGGTCGCGGACCGGCTCTCCGTGGACACCCTCACCGTCCGGGCGGGGGAGCGGCTGCTCGTCCACGGCGGCAACGGCGCGGGCAAGTCCACGCTGCTGCGGGTCATGGCGGGGGCGGTCGAGCCCGACACCGGAGACGTCCGGCGCCATGGCCGGATCGGTTGTCTGGCCCAGGACGTCACGGTCCGGCGCCCCGAGGAGCGGCTGCTGGCCAGTTTCGGACGCGGTCTCGCCCTGGCCGAGGAGGAGCGGGCCGAACTGCTCCTGTCGTACGGACTGTTCCGCCCGGCCGACCTGAGTGTGCCGGTCGGCGGTCTCTCCGCGGGCCAGCTCCGCCGGCTGGCGCTCGCCCGGCTGCTGGCCCGGCCCGCGGACCTCCTCCTGCTCGACGAGCCGGGCAACCACCTGGCCCCGGGGCTCGTGGAAGAGCTGGAAGCGGCGCTGGAGCAGTGGACCGGGGGCCTGGTGGTGGTCTCGCACGACCGTGCGCTGCGTCGCCGCTTCACCGGGCACATACGCCGGATGGACTCCGGACGCCTCCTCGGCTGAGCCCGCTCAGGACCGGCGATCTAGGGTCGGGGTATGGCACGACCGCGGCGCATCGTCCTCGTACGGCACGGAGAGTCCGAGGGCAATGTGGATGACACGGTGTACGAACGGGAGCCCGATCACGCCCTACGGCTCACGGAGACCGGATGGCGACAGGCGGAGGAGACAGGGGAGCGGCTGCGGGAACTCTTCGGGGACGAGGCGGTGAGCGTCTACGTCTCGCCGTACCGCCGCACCCACGAGACCCTCCGTGCCTTCCGGCTGCCTCCGGAGCAGGTCAGGGTGCGTGAGGAGCCCCGGCTGCGCGAGCAGGACTGGGGCAACTGGCAGGAGCGGGAGGACGTACGCCTGCAGAAGGCCTATCGGGACGCCTACGGGCACTTCTTCTACCGCTTCGCCCAGGGTGAGTCGGGGGCGGACGTGTACGACCGGGTCGGGGCGTTCCTGGAGAGCCTGTACCGCAGTTTCGAGGCGCCCGACCATCCGCCCAACGTCCTGATCGTCACCCATGGACTGACCATGCGGCTGTTCTGCATGCGCTGGTTCCACTGGACGGTCGCGGACTTCGAGTCGCTGTCGAACCCGGGCAACGCCGAGACCCGCATGCTCCTGCTCGACGCGGACGGGCGATACAGGCTGGACAGGCCGTTCGAACGCTGGCGCACCCCGGAACCGTACGGCCCTACCGGATAGAGTGGCAGACCGATGACCGCTGACTCCTCATTCGACCGGCGCTTCGACCGCGCCCTGGCCAGCCTGCGCGGGCTGTCCGTGGGAGACGCCCTGGGCTCCCAGTTCTTCGTACCCGCCAACTATCCCCTGCTGAAGCGGCGCGAGCTGCCCGACGGCCCCTGGCAGTGGACCGACGACACCGAGATGGCCTGCTCCGTCCTGGCCGTCCTCGCCCGCCACGAACGGATCGACCAGGACGCCCTGGCCATGTCCTTCGCTCAGCACCACGACTTCGACCGGGGTTACGGCCCCGCGGTCAACCGCATGCTCCGGCTCATCAGGGAGGGGGGCGACTGGCGGGAGCTGGCCGCCGCGCTCTTCCAGGGGCAGGGCTCCTGGGGCAACGGCGCCGCGATGCGGATCGCGCCGCTCGGGGCCTGGTACGCGGACGACCCGGAGCAGGCGACGCACCAGGCGGAGATCTCCGCCTACCCGACCCACCAGCACCGTGAGGCCGTGGTGGGTGCCATGGCCGTCGCCGCCGCGGCAGCTCTGGCCGCCGATCCCGCCGGACCGCCGACTCCGGAGGCGCTGCTCGACGGGGTCATCGCCCTGGTGCCGCGCAGCGCGGTCGGGGCGGGCCTGCGCAGGGCCCGCGACATGCTCGACTACGGCGACGCGGGCACGGTCGCCGCGGTCCTCGGCAGCGGTCGCCGGACGAGCGCACACGACACGGTTCCGTTCGCGCTCTGGTCGGCTGCCCGCGGCCTCGGTGACTTCGAGCGGGTGTTCTGGACGACCGCGCAGGTCGGTGGCGATGTCGACACGACCTGTGCCATCGCCGGCGGCGTCGTGGCCGCGGCGACGACCGGTGGGCCGCCGGCGGAGTGGCTGCGGCAGACCGAGGACCTGCCGGAGTGGGTTCCGGCCGAGACGGCCTGAAACGGCACGATGGCCCCCCAAACCCTGCGGGGTTTCGGGGGCCATCGGCGCGTTCTCAGGCCACCGGCCCGGCGGCCTCCGCCCGGCCGCTGAGCGCTTCCAGGTCGCTCTTGCGGACCCGGATCACCAGGACGGCCGTCGCCAGCGCGATCAGCACCATCCCGACCGCGGCCGTGAAGGCCGAGGAGATGCCCGAGGTCAGCACCTCGTGCCCCCAGGGGGCGGGCAGCTCGTGCGTCTTCATCGCCTCGGCCTGCTGCTCGGGCGTCGAGTTCGCGAGGAAGGCGGGCATCTGCTTCTCGCCCTCCTCGCGGCTCGCCGTGCCGAAGATCGTGACCAGGATGGACAGGCCCAGCGAACCGCCCACCTGCTGGGTGGCGTTGAGCAGGCCCGACGCGGCACCCGCCTCATGCTGGGCCACTCCGGAGACGGCCGTCAGTGTGAGCGTCACGAAGTTGAGGCCCATACCGAAGCCGAACAGGACCATCGGGCCGAGGACACCGCTCGCGTAGCTGCTGTCCGAGCTGATGAACGTCAGCCAGAACAGACCCGCGCCGGTGATCGCCGCACCGCTCACCATGAACGGCTTGGGGCCGAGCACCGGCAGCAGCCGCTGGGCGAGCCCCGCGCCGGCGCCGATCGCGAAGGTCACGGGAAGGAAGGCGAGTCCGGACTGGATGGGGGTGTAGCCCAGGACGTTCTGCACCCAGAGAACGATGAAGAAGAACATGCCGAACATGGCCGCCGCCAGGCTGAGCATGATGACGTACGTGCCCGAGCGGTTGCGGTCCGCGAACATCCGGAGCGGGGTGATCGGTTCCTTCGCACGGGACTCCACGACCGCGAAGGCCACGAGCAGGATGACCGCGGAGACGAAGGAACCGATGGTCAGCGCGTCCTCCCAGCCTTTCTCGGACGCGCGGATGAACCCGTAGACCAGCGCCGCCATACCGAGGGTCGAGGTCGCGGCTCCGGCGATGTCGAACCGGCCGGGGTGGCGCTCGGACTCGGCGATGTAGCGCGGGGCGAGGAAGGCGATCAGCAGACCGATCGGCACGTTCACGAAGAGGACCCAGCGCCAGTCCAGCCACTCCGTGAGGACGCCGCCCGCGAGCAGACCGATCGCGCCGCCACCGGCGGAGACGGCGGCGAACACGCCGAACGCCCGGTTGCGTTCGGGACCTTCGGGGAACGTCGTGGTGATCAGCGCGAGCGAGGTGGGCGAGGCGATGGCCCCGCCGACCCCCTGCAGGGCCCGGGCGGCGAGCAGCTGCCAGGGCTCCTGGGCGAAGCCGCCGAGCAGCGAGGCGAAGGTGAAGAGCAGGATGCCGGCCATGAACACCCGGCGCCGCCCCAGGATGTCCCCGGCCCGTCCGCCGAGGAGCAGCAGACCGCCGAAGGTGAGCGTGTAGGCGCTGAGCACCCACGACAGGTCGGTGGTCGAGAAGGAGAGCGCGTCCTGGATGTGCGGCAGGGCGATGTTCACGATGGTGGCGTCGAGGACGACCATCAGCTGGCAGGCGGCGATGACCGTCAAGGCGATACCCGGCCGTCCTCCGGCGCGAGCTGGTCCGTCCTTGGTCTGTGTGTCGACCGGAGAAGTTGTCACTATGGATCCCCCACGGAAGAATTAGTGAACGCACCCGTTCACTGTTCATCACGGTAGTGAGTCCCCCTCAGTGAACGCAACCGTTCACTGAGCACTGCCGACGACATGACACCGCCTCAACGGAGAGATCCTGATGGTTACTTCGCGCTCCACGGCCGCCGCCCGGCCGGCAGGGGTGGCACTGCGACGCCGCGGCCCCGTGCTAGAACGGGCCATCCTGGAGGCCGCGCTCGAGCAACTGGGAAGCGTCGGCTGGAACGGTCTGACCATGGAAGGTGTCGCGGTCGGCGCGCAGACGGGCAAAGCCGCGGTGTACCGGCGATGGCCGTCGAAGGAAGACCTCGTCGCGGACGCGCTCCAGGCCGGACTTCCGGCCCTCGACGAGGCTCCGGATCTCGGGAGCGTGCGCGAGGAGCTCTACGAGCTGTGCCGCCGCGTCCGGGACGTCATGTACTCCAGGCCCGGCTTCGCCTTGCGTGCTGTTCTTCACGAATGCGATGCCGAGGCTGCCGAGAGGTTCCACGGTCTGATCGTCACGGGGGTGGTCGAGCCCTCGGCCCGACTCTTCCGGGAGGTGCTGCGCCGTGGAATCGAAAGGGGTGAGGTGCGCGCGGACGCAAACAATGATCTTGTGCTCGATGTCGTACCCGCGATGATGATGTATCGCTCGAAGGTGTGCGCAAGCGAATGGCCGGACCATGAGATCGCGGATCTGATCGACCGGATCATGGTGCCGCTCCTGCGTGCCTGACCCGGGCCGACCGGTCCCCGAGGGGTGGCGCGCACGGGCCGGGGGGTGCGCCGCGACCGCCCCTCGGGCGTCCGACGGGAATCCGGGTATCGCACCCGGCGCCGAGCGGCGTAACCTGTCAAGCGCCATGCCGTACGAACCACCCACCCACACCGTCGAGCGATCGCTCCGAGCCACCACCGGCGCCAAGATCGTTGCCGGAGTCGACGAGGTCGGACGCGGAGCATGGGCCGGCCCCGTCACCGTGTGCGCCGCCGTCACCGGACTGCGCCGGGCGCCCGAGGGGCTCACCGACTCCAAACTGCTCACCCCCAAACGCCGCACCGCGCTCGCCGCGGAGCTGGAGCACTGGGTCACGGCGTATGCCCTGGGCGACGCCTCGCCGCAGGAGATAGACGAACTCGGCATGACCGCCGCGCTGCGGCTCGCGGCGGTCCGGGCGCTGGAAGGCCTCCCTGTGCGGCCCGACGCCGTGATCCTCGACGGCAAGCACGACTACCTCGGCAGCCCTTGGCAGGTCCGTACGGTGATCAAGGGCGACCAGTCCTGTATCGCCGTGGCCGCCGCCTCCGTGATCGCCAAGGTCCGGCGGGACGCCGTCATGGCGCAGTTGGGCTTCGGCGGCGAGGACTACGCGGCGTACGCCTTCGGTGCCAACGCGGGCTACCCTTCGCCGGTCCACAAAGCGGCGCTCGAAGAGCTGGGGCCCACCCCGCACCACCGTCTCTCCTGGTCGTACCTGGACGCGATGCCCAGGTGGCGCCACCTCAAAAAGGTCCGCCTCTCCGCCGAGGCGGTCGCGCTGGAAAGCGGGGGCCAACTCGGCTTCGACTTCTGAACTTCCGGTCGCGGGAACCTGTCCATGGGTCTCCCACGCGACCGGGGCGCACATGTGTGCCCACCCGCCGGTGCCTCGCGCAGCGGCGTTTGATAGACATCCACCCATGCCTCTCATCCCCGAGGAGCCTCAGATTCACGAGAGCGCCCAGGGTCCCCGCGCCACCGCGGCCGCCGGCCGCCCCGCGTCGACCCCCCGTCCCGTACCCGGCCCGCGTACCGCGGCCTCACCGCGTCCCGGACGCCCCGTTCCCGGCCCTGCCAGGCCCGCGGCGCCGCGCCCGCAGCCCGGTCCCGGGCCGTCTCCGGCGAAAGCCCAGGAGAATCGTTCCGATCAGCGGTCCACGCCGGAACTCCAGCTGATCACGGCCGCCGCCGACGGCGCGCTCGACGCCGCCGAAGAGGCCCTGGACCTGCTCCTGGAGAGTGGCCGGGCGCCTGGCGAGGTCCTGGTGCTGACGACCGGCGACCCGCACCCGTGGGCCACGCACGAGCTGACCTTCGGCGAGGCGTCCTACTGGGCCCAGCAGGACACCGGCGACGACGTGTTCTTCGCGCACGGAGCCGCCGTGGAGCGGGCGGCCGCCCGCCCGGTGGTCATCGTCGCGGTCAACGGCGGGGACGAGGAGACGGCCGCCAAGGCTCTTCCCTCGGCCCTGGCCCGTGCCGGTGCCCTGCTCGTCGTCTGCGGTGACCCGCAGCACGTCACGGCGCTGCTCGGAGCGGGCGCCGGAGTCTGAACGACCGCCCCTCCGCCGGACCGCACCAGGTCCGGCGGGGGCCGACGTCGTCCGCGCGATCAGCGCGCGGCGGCCCGGCGCAGGGGCTCGGTGGCCCCGCTCGCGGTTCTCGGCGTGAGCCGCCCGAGTTCGGCCTGCCCCTCGCCGAGCGGCAGGGGAGTCGAGTCGGAGCTCGGACGCCGTCCGCCGCGGCCGTCACCGAGCACCTGCCAGCCCGCTCGGGTCAGCGTGATGTACGCGCCGCAGCGGAGCCCGTGCAAGGTGCAGGCGTCCCGGAGCCCCCACATCCAGGCTCCGTCCTCCTCGGTCCACCGTTCGTCGCCCTCGCGGCAGTACATCAGCACCGCGGTCCGAACGGGCGTGCGCCTGCGAAGGTCGTGCGGAATGACCCGCCGCAGATGCGCGAGGAGTGCGTTGCGGAACTCCCAGCCGTCCGCCGGGGTCGGGCGACGGACGAACGAGGCGCTGGCAGCGATCCGTTCCTCGTGGTCCAGGATCGCCAGGACCGCCATCGAGGGAGTGGGCGCGTGGCGCGAGTGCAGTCCGCCGACGACCTCGCGCGGATTGGTCAACAGGGGGATCCCCGCCGAAGACCACTCGGCAGGTTCGAGTATCCGAGCGAGGCGGTTGGTGGACTCGGACGACGATCTGAGCGAGGCGGCTGTGGGCGGAGCGAATCCGAGGGTCACGGTCCTCCCTTCGGATACACGCCCGCGAGGCGGGCAAGGTCGGGTGAGGGCGCAGCACAGCACAACCCGTCCGGACCGCTGGCGGGGCGTGCGAGGCGGTTTCCCAATTCTTGCTGCCCCGTGGGCGAGCGGCAACGAGCAATTGAGGCCGCTGACGGGATTGCGTCGGTATGCCTTTCATATCCCTGCCCAGTTGCCCATTGTTCACTCCCCGTTTCCCCTCCTGTTTCACCCCTGGACGGCAAGTACCAGCGGATACACCCCTTCCGCTCCCGCCCGTCGCAGCAGCCGGGCCGCCACCGCCAAGGTCCAGCCGCTGTCGGACAGATCGTCGACGAGGAGGACCGGCCCGCCCGCCGAGGTCAGCCGCCCGCCCAGTTCGGCGGAGACCGTCAGGGTGCGCTGCAGCCCCACCACCCGCTGGGCGCTGTTGGTCCGGGACAGTCGCACATCCTCCGCCTCGGGCGCGTACTCCACCGCTCCGAGCAGGGGCATCCTGCCGATCTCGGCGATCCGCTGACCGAGTGAACCCACCAGGCGGGGCCTCCGGTGGGAGGCGACCGTGACCACGCCGGCCGGCCGGGCGAGCGCGTCCGGCGCCCCGGAGGCCCAACCGCCGGGCCCCTTCGCCCAGTCGGCGAGCACATGCACCACCGCCTGCACGACATCGTCCGGAACCGGACCGTCGGTGGCGGTGTCGGCCAGCAGCGGACGCAGCCGGTTGCCCCAGCCGATGTCCGAGAGCCGGCCGAGGGCACGGCCCCCCGAGGCCTGCTCGCCCGCCGGGATACGACCCTTCAGATCGACCCCCACGGCCGCGAGTCCGGTCGGCCACATCTTCCGCGGCTCGACCTCCACACCGGGCCTGCCCAGCTCGCCCTTGGCCGCGTCCAGCGCCGCGTCGGAGACCTTCGGATCGAACCGGCTCCCCGCGCAGTTGTCGCAGCGGCCGCACGGCGCTGCCTCCTCGTCGTCCAACTGGCGGCGCAGGAACTCCATCCGGCAGCCCGACGACGCCGCGTAGTCGCGCATCGCCTGCTGCTCGGCCGCCCGCTGCCGCGCCACCCAGGCGTACCGTTCTGTGTCGTAGACCCAGGGGCGGCCCGTGCTCTCCCAGCCGCCCTTCACCCGACGCACCGCGCCGTCCACGTCGAGGACCTTGAGCATCGTCTCCAGACGGGTCCTGCGCAGCTCCACCAGGGGCTCCAGCGCCGGCAGGGACAAGGGCCTGCCCGCCTGGGCGAGCACGTCGATCGTGCGGCGCACCTGCTCCTCCGGAGGGAAGGCCACCGAGGCGAAGTAGCGCCAGATCGCCTCGTCCTCCTGCCCGGGCAGCAGGAGCACCTCGGCGTGCTCCACACCTCGCCCGGCACGGCCGACCTGCTGGTAGTACGCGATCGGCGAGGACGGCGACCCCAGGTGCACCACGAAACCCAGGTCGGGCTTGTCGAAGCCCATGCCGAGGGCGGAGGTCGCCACGAGCGCCTTGACCCGGTTTGCCTGGAGATCGTCTTCCGCCTGCTGCCGGTCGGCGTTCTCCGTACGGCCCGTGTACGAGGAGACCGTGTGCCCGCACTGACGCAGATAGGCCGTGACCTCGTCCGCCGCGGCGACCGTCAGCGTGTAGATGATGCCGGAGCCGGGCAGCTCGCCGATGTGATCGGCCAGCCAGGCGAGCCGGTGGGCCGCGTCCGGCAGCCGGACCACGCCCAGGCTCAGGCTCTCCCGGTCCAGCGGGCCGCGCAGCACCAGGGCGTCCGTGCCCGCGCCCGTGCCGAGCTGCTCGGCCACGTCCGCCGTGACCCGGGCGTTCGCCGTGGCCGTGGTGGCGAGCACCGGAACCCCGGACGGCAGGTCCGCCAGCATGGTGCGCAGCCGGCGGTAGTCGGGCCGGAAATCATGCCCCCAGTCCGAGATGCAGTGCGCCTCGTCGACCACGAGCAGCCCGGTGGCGGCGGCGAGGCGGGGAAGTACCTGGTCACGGAAGTCCGGATTGTTGAGCCGCTCGGGGCTCACCAGGAGCACGTCCACCTCGCCGGCGGCCACCTCCTCCTGGACGGTGTCCCACTCCTCCGTGTTCGACGAGTTGATCGTCCGGGCTCGGATGCCTGCCCGCGCGGCCGCCTCCACCTGGTTGCGCATCAACGCGAGCAGCGGGGAGACGATCACGGTCGGGCCGCTGCCACGCTCCCGGAGCAGCGAGGTCGCCACGAAGTACACGGCCGACTTGCCCCAGCCCGTCCGCTGCACCACCAGGGCCCGGCGCCGGTCGGCGACCAGGGCCTCGATGGCCCGCCACTGGTCCTCGCGCAGTCTCGCCGTGCCGGTCGGGTCCGAGACGAGACGGGCGAGCACGGCATCGGCGGCGGTCCGGAGCGCGGCGCGGTCTTCCTGGGGGTCTGCGTGGGTCATGACTCCATGCAACCCGATGCCTCGGACATCGCGCGAATGAGCGCCGAACCTGTGGACAACTCGACAGGCCGACGGAAGCCCCGTTCCGGGAGTTATCCACAGGGGTTTCGGATTTCGGGAGATCACGAGACCGTCCTGACCATGAACGCGAATCACCACGAATCCAGCGACCTCTCCCGTACCCGGATCACCCTGCGCGGCCCGGCGGAACTGGCCGACGCCCTGCCGTTCGTGCTGGGCTTCCACCCCACCGACTCCGTTGTCCTGGTCGCCCTCCACGGCGAGCACGGCCGCTTCGGAGGACGGGTCAGGCTGGGCATTCCCCGCTCGCCCCGCGAGTGGGCGTCCACCGCCGACCACCTCGCCGAATGCCTCGTCGAGGGAGGCAGCAGGAGCGGCGACCGACCTGACGGCATCGTCGTCTTCCTCTGCCAGGACCCGGCGGCGGGCGAGACGGGCCGCAGGGTCATGGAGCGGCTGCGTCCCTTCGCCCAGCGGCTGCGCACAGCGTGCGGCGCTCTCGACATCCCGGTCTACGAAGCCCTGTGCATCTCCGACGGTCTCTTCTTCTCCTACTGCTGCCCCGACGCCCGCTGCTGCCCGCCCGACGGCACGCCGCTCGCCCTCAGCGGTACGACGGTGATGGCGGCGACCGCGGCGTACGCCGGAGTCCAGGTGCGGGGGTCCCTGCGGGACATGGAGCGGCGGTTCCAGCCCTCCGGCGGCCCCCGCGAGGAGGAGCAGCGCGCGGCGCTCGACGCGAGCGCCGCCGCGCTCGTCCCTCGGATCCTCGAGGACGCCGAGGGCGAGGGGCGGGCCGCGGTGCGCGAGACGACGCTGAGCCTCGCGCGGGCGGTCCTCCGCCGGTTCGCCCGTCCGAAGGGGGAGGCCGGGCCGACCGGCGGGAGCGGCGGTCCGACCGGGCCGAGCGCCGTGAGGGGCGGCGTCGCGGGCACCGTCGAGAGCGACGCGGCCGACGACGCTCTGGTCGAGACCGGTGAAGCTGCCGCGCTGATCCTCGGCCTCCAGGACCGCGTCACCCGGGACCGTGCCGCCGAATGGATGGAAGGCTGGGAGGGCACCGCCGCCCTGCGCCTCTGGCGGGTACTGGCCCGGCGCTGCGTCGCCCCCTACCAGGAACACGCGGTCGCACCACTCACCCTCGCGGGCTGGACGGCCTGGTCCACCGGCGACGAGCCGACCGCCCGGGTCGCCCTCGGACTCGCGCTCGACATCGACCCCGAGTACGTCTTCGCCAGGCTGCTGCACCAGGCGTGCAACGAAGGGCTCGACCCCGAGTCGCTCCGCTCCTGCCTGCGGACCGAGCGGGACAGCCGGACCGCCACGGACGAGGCCCCGGGAGCGTCCCCGCGGGTCCGGACGCGCCTCGCACGCCCGCAGAGCAGCCGGCAGACCCTCCGGAAGGCCGGGAGCAGGACCGGCGGAGCGGAGCGCCGCTCCTCGGCCGGAGTCCGACCCGGTGGGCCCGCCGCGGGGAAGCCGCGGAGCGGCAGTCCGAGCCGCGGCGGGCAGCGGGGCACCAGGAGCGGGCGATGACGACCGTGACCCGGCCACCCGTCGGCGCGTTCAGCTCTCTGGCGGAGTCGTCCGAGCCGTGCCGCCGACACATCGCCGGCCGCCCGGTCCGCACAGAGAGCACCCCGTACCCGCCATGGCCCTCAGCCCTGTCCCGGCCTCCGGCCGCCCCACCGGACCACCCAGCGGCCACGTGCCCGGCCGTCCCACCGGGCGTCAACCCGGTACCGGCGCCGGTACCGGCGTCGCGCCACCGCGCGAAGCCCGGCCCATGGAGCTTCCCTCGGTGCACGACGCGCTCCTCTGCGTCGCCCTGCCCGCCCTCGCCGTCTGCTCCGCACACGGCCAGCTCACCGGCGAGGGACCCGAGGGCGTGTACGTGGCGGGGCGACGGCTCCTCTCCCGCTGCGTCCTGCGCGTGGCGGGGCGCGAGCCGGTCGCCCTCCAGGGCCGCATGGCCGCATCGGACCGCGCGGCGTTCCTCGGAGTCCTCCGGGTCCCCGGGGACCCGGGACCCGATCCTGGACTCACCGTCGAACGCACGCGGAGCGCCGACGGCAGCGAGCGGATCACCCTCCGCAGCGCCGTCGCCCGCCCCCTCCGCCTCCCCGTGGAAATCGCTCTGGGGTCGGATCTCGCGCACCTCGGCGCGGTGGCGTCCGGCCGGCCAGGACCCGAGCTCGCCGCGAGCGTCCACGGCACCGGCCTGCGCTGGACAGGCGACGGCGGACGATCCGTCACTGTCACGGCGGACCCGCCGCCCATGGACGCCCTTGCGGCGGCGGGCGTCCTCCGCTGGGAGGCCGAGCTGGCGCCCGGGGGCACGTTCACGGTCCTGCTGCGGGTACGTGACGGTGCGCCGGGCCGCCCCACCGGCTCCCCGGGCGGCGCCGGACGGCCTGGAGGCCACGTCCTCGCCGAGGGCCTCGCAGAGGGCGACGACCCCCGACCGGGGGAGCTCCTCCGCGCCTCCGTCCAGGACCTGCGGGCCCTCCTCCAGCGCGACCCGGCACACCCGGCGGACGTCCACCTCGCCGCAGGCGTCCCCTGGCGCTGCGGACCCGTCACCGCCGAGGCGCTCTGGGCCGCCCGGATGGCCCTGCCCCTCGGCACCCGGCTCGCCGTCACCACCCTGCGCGCCCTCGGGCGCACTCAACTCTGCGGCGATGGAGCCGAGTCCGGCCGCATCCCGGGACCCCTCAGGGACGCCGGCCCGCACCTGCCGCCCCGCTGCACCGGCATCGAGGCCACCCTCGCCTATCCGGTCGTGCTCGCCGAGGCGCGCCGCTGGGGGCTGTCGGCGGCGGACCTGGAAGAGCTGCTGCCCGTGGCGGAGCGCTGCCTCGACTGGCTGCGCCGGACGGCTGGCGCGAGCGGGCTCGTGCCGGACCCGGGCCCCGCCGGACCGTGGCGCGCCGAGACGCAGGCACACGCGCATCGCGCGGCGCTGCTCGGAGCGGACCTGCTCGACGCCTGCGGCAGACCCGGAGGAGACGCACTGCGCGATGTGGCGGGGACGCTGCGCCAGAGCTTCCGGCGGGAGTTCTGGCTCGACGACCTGGCCGGCGGCCGACCGGCCGTCGCCCGCGGACCGGACGGACGGACCTGGCCCCAGCTGG
This sequence comes from Streptomyces sp. NBC_00691, assembly GCF_036226665.1. NCBI lineage: Bacteria > Bacillati > Actinomycetota > Actinomycetes > Kitasatosporales > Streptomycetaceae > Streptomyces > Streptomyces sp. NBC_00691. Next base: position 6,014,843 of record NZ_CP109007.1, read on the forward strand.
GCGGCTGGGCGGCGCATCTGCTCGACACCGGGCTGCTCGGTGGCGGACGCCTCGCCCCCGGACTGCTGGACAGGACGGAGACCGAACAGGTGGCGAGACTGCTCGGCACCCCCGCCCTGGACTCCGGCTGGGGGCTGCGCGGTCTCGGTGCCAAGGAACCGGGGCACAACCCCTTCGGCCACCGTGCCGGTGCCGTGCGCGTGCACGAGACGGCGGTCGCCGTGGCGGGACTCGCCGCCCTCGGTCACGAGAAGGAGGCCTCCGCCCTGCTCCGTGGCCTGCTCGACGCGGCCGAGGCCTTCACATACCGGTTGCCCGAGATGTACGCGGGGGAGCAGCGCACGGCGGGCGGCCGGCCGGTGCCGCACCCCGCCGCGTGCCGGCCGGCGGCGGTGGCGGCCGCCGGGGCCGTCCACACTCTGCTGGCCCTCGCCGGGATCCGGCCGGACGCGCCGGGCCGGTCCGTGTCGACGCACCCCCTGCGGTCGGCGCCGCTCGGAGCGGTCCGGTTCTCGGGGCTCGTGGTCGCGGGTGAGCCGTTCGCCGTACGGGTCGGCAGGCTCGGTCTCGGTATGGTCGAGGAGGCCGCAGAGGGCCTTCAACTGGGGGTGTGACGGGATGCCGGGCACAGACACGACGGAAGCCTCGCGGCAGGGCGCGGAAGTCAGCGCGGATGCTCCCGAGGGGCGTGCTTATCGTCAGGAAGACGACTATGATCGCGGCATGCCTCCCTACGACCCGTCGGCCTTTCCGCCCTTCGCCGTGACCGTCGATCTGGTCGTGCTCACCGTGCGCCGACATGCGCTCTGCACCTTGGTCGTACGGCGGGGGGAGGCGCCGTACCAGGGGCGTTGGGCCCTGCCCGGCGGCTTCGTGCGCGAGGACGAGGACCTCAGTGGTGCCGCCGCGCGTGAGCTGGTCGAGGAGACGGGCCTGTGCGCCCAGGATCCGGCCGCCCCGCCGCCCGTACCCAGTAACGGCGCGCACCTGGAACAGCTGGCGACGTACGGGGCGCCCGACCGGGACCCCCGCATGCGGGTGGTCAGCGTCGCGCATCTGGCGCTCGCCCCGGACCTTCCCGCGCCGCGGGCCGGTGGCGACGCGAACAGCGCCCGTTGGGCACCCGTCGAGGAGCTGCTCGGTGAGGACGCGCTCGCGGGGGCGGCGCAGGCCGCCGGAGCGGCCCGCGGCGTCGGCGGTGCCGGGGAGCCGTGGCGCGCCGGTGACGCGGCGGGTGACGAGAAGGAAGGCGGCCCGGCGGGGCTCGCCTTCGACCATGCCCGGATCCTCGCCGACGGAGTGGAGCGCGCACGCTCCAAGATCGAGTACTCGTCCCTGGCCACGGCCTTCTGTCCGCCGGAGTTCACGGTCGGAGAGCTGCGACGCGTCTACGAGGCCGTCTGGGGCGTGGCCCTGGATCCGCGCAACTTCCACCGGAAGGTGACCGGCACGCCCGGCTTCCTCGTTCCGGCCGGCGGTACGACGACTCGTCAGGGCGGGCGCCCTGCACAGCTCTTCAGGGCGGGTGGGGCCACTCTCCTCAACCCGCCGATGCTGCGCCCCGAAATCTGACCGACCGGTGCCTCCGGCACTCCTGGAGACCAACCCTGCGCTGAAAGTCCGAAATGTAGCGTTATCTTGCTGCGGTAGCGCCGCCCTGCCGCGGAGCGGTGTCACCTACCGCGAGAGAAGCGATGCTCCAGGCAATCGGACTGACCAGCACTCCCCGCCGCGATCGCCCGCCCGCCGTGGACGATCTGACCTTCGAGGCCCGGCCGGGCACTGTGACCGCTCTCCTCGGCTCCGCGGGCTCGGGCAAGACCACGGCGCTCCGGCTCATGCTCGAACTCGAGCCGGGCCGGGGGATCACCTACTTCCGGGGCCGGCCGCTGCACCGCATCGCCCACCCGCCGCGCGAGGTCGGCGTCCTCCTCGGGGACATCCCCGGGCACCCCTCCCGCACGCTCCGGGGTCAGTTGCGGATGCTCTGCGCCGCCACGGGGGTCCCCGCCGCCCGAGCCGGGGAACTCGCCCGGGCCGTCGGCCTCGACGGCCTGGAGCGCCGACGGATCGGCACCCTGTCGATCGGGGCGGATCGCCGACTCGGCCTCGCCTCAGCACTGTTGGGCGACCCTCACACCCTGCTGCTCGACGAGCCGGCCGCGGGACTCTCCGTACCCGAGAGCGCCTGGCTGTACGAGCTGCTCCGGGCGCACGCGGACGACGGGGGAACCGTGCTGTACACCACGGCGGACCCCAAGGACGCGGCCCGCAACGCCGACCGGGTCGTCGCGCTCGACGGCGGGCGACTCGTCGCCGACCAGGACGCCACCGAGTTCGCCCGTACCCGGCTGCGCCCCCGCGTCGCCGTCCGCACCCCGCAGGCCGCACGGCTCGCCGCCGTCGTGACCCAGGAGGCACGGGCCGCCCGGCGGCCGGTCGAGGTCGTCGCCGAGGACGGCAACCGGCTGTCCGTCTACGGGAGCGACTGCGCGGCCGTCGGTGACACGGCGTTCCGTCATGGCGTACCGATCCACCGGCTCGCCGCCGAGACCGGGGACACCGCTGACAACCGGCCTGCCCGGCGTACCCCGGCGGGAGGCGGCGGCAACGGTTCCGGCCCGGGGAGGGATGCCGTGCCCGGCGGTCCTGTGCCCGGCGGTCCCGTGTCCGGTGATGCCGCGCCCGGCGGCTCCGCGCCCGATGACGCCGCGTTCCGCGCCCCCGTGCCGCGCGAGGGCGTGGCCGGGGAGCCGGGTGGGGCACGGAGGCCCGCTCGCTCGCCCCTGCGGCCCTTGCGGTACGAGATTCATCGGCTCCTGGGGGTGCCGTCCACCCCGCTCGTCGTGGCGGCCGTCCTGATCGGCTCCGTCGCCATCGCCCTGCTGCTCGGGCGGGGCGGGCGCGCCGCCCTGCCCGCCGTCCTGGCCGGCTGGCCGGCGCTCTCGCCGCTGCCGCCCGCGGCGCTCGGCGCCGGCCTGCTCGGCGCCTTCTCCTTCGGAGAGGAGTACCGCTACCCCGCCCTCACCACGGGCCGGGGAGCCGTGCCGCGCAGGCCCGGGCTGCTGCTGGCGAAACTGGCCGTGGCGGCGGCCGTGGCGCTGGTGCTGGGGGCCGCCGTGGTCGTGGTGGATCTCGAGGTTCTGCGGTTCGTCTACGGCCGAGAGTTGATCTCCGTACCGAAGAACTGGCCTACTCTCTGCGCGAGTTGGCTAGGACTGATCGTCGGGTGCGCCTGGGCCGGAGTCCTCGGTGCCGGGGTGTTCCGGGCGGCAGCGGCCGGAGCGGCGGCGGTTCTCGCGGTGCCGGTCGCCCTCGTCCCGCTGCTCCAGAAGGTGCTGAAAGGACCTTCTGTGCGGTCGGCCGCCGGACTCCCCTCGCGACTCCGGGAGTTCGCCGGTCCACAGTGGTCCCCGGCGGTGGATCGCTGGCTGGCGGGAGCGTTGCGGGTGCTGGGGCAGCCCGCGGGAGTGGCGCTTTCGCTGACGTTGACCGGGTTGCTCTGCGCCTATGTGTTCACCGGCCTTCGCCGTAAGGCGCGTTGGTGATCACTTGCGGACCGAAAGGCTCCGTTTCGCGGCCAACTCCCTTGAGAAGTGACTGTTATGTCCGATTAATCGTCAATTGTGTAGGGGGTGCCGATCACCCTTTCGTGTGCTTTTCACCAAAGACCTCAAGGGTCACGGAAGCAACGCCGACAAAGGATGCGTGAGTACCCTTGCGCACACCATGATGACCGCCGCCCGCTCCGTCGACTCCGGCCTCGGCGCCACGGGCGATCTCGACCGCTACCCCTACGCGGAGGCGCCCGTCGCGGGCCGCGTGGGCCCGCCCTCCTGGGAGGGGGTGGACACCGACCTGGGCCGCGTCGGCCGCAGGAGCACCGGCAACCGGGGGCGCGGGCTGCACGGGCAGCTCGTCCAGCAGCTCGGTCAGATGATCGTCTCCGGCGATCTCGGGGCGGACCGCCCGCTCGTCCCCGAGGAGATCGGCCAGCGGTTCGAGGTCTCGCGCACCGTCGTGCGCGAGTCGCTGCGCGTGCTCGAGGCCAAGGGGCTCGTGAGCGCCCGCCCGAACGTCGGCACCCGCGTCAGGCCCGTCAGTGACTGGAACCTCCTCGACCCGGACATCATCGAGTGGCGGGCCTTCGGTCCTCAGCGCGACGACCAGCGCCGTGAGCTGAACGAGCTGCGCTGGACCATCGAGCCCCTGGCCGCCCGCCTCGCCGCCGGACACGGCCGTGAGGACGTGCAGCAGCGACTCGCCGACATGGTCGAGATCATGGGCCACGCGTTCGCCCAGGGGGACGGCATCACGTTCTCCCGCGCCGACACCGAGTTCCACTCGCTCCTGGTCCAGCTCGCCGGGAACCGCATGCTGGAGCACCTCTCCGGCATCGTCGGCGCGGCGCTCCAGGTGTCCGGCGGTCCCGTCACGGGCTGCGACCGTCCGAGCGAGGCCTGTCTCACGCATCACGCGCGGATCGTGGAGGCGCTCGCCGCGGGCGATGCCCTCGGCGCGGAGACGGCCATGCGGGCCCTGCTCACGGTCCACCCCGAGGTCGAGCGCGTCGTCCCCGCCCCCCGCGAACACTGACCCGCGGGCCGTGGCCGGGAGCGTGGAGGCGCGGGCATCGCGTGCCGCCGGGGCCGAGCGGCGCCCGGGGAGCCCGGAAGGGTTTCCCCGGCCGGCGCCAGGATTCCGGCAGAGTGAATGTACGCTTATATATCCCTCTGCGTTGATTTGTCGCACATGAGGTGTGACTCGGGCCACGAAGATTGGGCGTAACACTCCTCCGAGCCGTGCGATGACCTAAGAGGTGACAGCCGAGGAAGGAATACAGCAGCCGATGGAGGCGCTGTGCAGTTCCCCGGTCCAGCCCGCGCCGTCGGCACATTCCCCGTCGACGGTCGTCGGCTCCAGCCCGATCCAGGGCGGGGCCGGAAGCCGTTTCCATCGTTCCGAGAGGTTGTTCGTGTCGGCCAGCACATCCCGTACGCTCCCGCCGGAGATCGCCGAGTCCGAGTCTGTGATGGCGCTCATCGAGCGGGGAAAGGCTGATGGGCAGATCGCCGGCGATGACGTGCGTCGGGCCTTCGAGGCTGACCAGATTCCGCCAACCCAGTGGAAGAATGTTCTGCGCAGCCTCAATCAGATCCTCGAGGAAGAGGGTGTGACGCTGATGGTCAGTGCAGCGGAGTCGCCGAAGCGCGCCCGCAAGAGCGTCGCCGCGAAGAGCCCGGCCAAGCGCACCGCCACCAAGACCGTCACCGCCAGGACGACCGTGACGAAGACGACCGTCACGGCCGCCACGGCCTCCGCGGCAGAGGGCGCCGACCCGGCTGACGAGGCCGGATCCGCCGCCAAGAAGGCGGCCGCGAAGAAGACCGTCGCCAAGAAGACGGTGGCCAAGAAGACCGTCGCCAAGAAGACGGCGGCCAAGAAGACCACGTCCAAGAAGGACTCCGACGAAGCCGTCGAGGGCGAAGAGCTGCTCGAGGACGTCGCGACCGGCAAGGGCGAGGAAGAAGAGACCGAGGGCGAGAGCAAGGGCTTCGTCCTGTCCGACGACGACGAGGACGACGCTCCGGCGCAGCAGGTCGCCGTCGCCGGTGCCACCGCCGACCCGGTCAAGGACTACCTGAAGCAGATCGGCAAGGTCCCGCTGCTCAACGCCGAGCAGGAGGTCGAGCTCGCCAAGCGCATCGAGGCCGGTCTGTTCGCCGAGGACAAGCTCGCGAACTCGGACAAGCTCGCGCCGAAGCTCAAGCGCGAGCTGGAGATCATCGCCGAGGACGGCCGCCGGGCCAAGAACCACCTCTTGGAGGCCAACCTCCGTCTGGTGGTCTCGCTGGCCAAGCGCTACACCGGCCGCGGCATGCTCTTCCTGGACCTGATCCAGGAGGGCAACCTGGGTCTGATCCGCGCGGTCGAGAAGTTCGACTACACCAAGGGCTACAAGTTCTCCACGTACGCCACCTGGTGGATCCGTCAGGCGATCACCCGCGCCATGGCCGACCAGGCCCGCACCATCCGTATCCCGGTGCACATGGTCGAGGTCATCAACAAGCTCGCGCGTGTGCAGCGTCAGATGCTCCAGGACCTGGGCCGTGAGCCCACCCCGGAGGAGCTGGCCAAGGAACTCGACATGACCCCTGAGAAGGTCATCGAGGTCCAGAAGTACGGCCGAGAGCCGATCTCCCTCCACACCCCGCTGGGTGAGGACGGCGACAGCGAGTTCGGCGACCTGATCGAGGACTCCGAGGCGGTCGTCCCGGCCGACGCGGTGAGCTTCACGCTCCTCCAGGAGCAGCTGCACTCCGTCCTCGACACGCTCTCCGAGCGTGAGGCCGGCGTCGTCTCGATGCGTTTTGGTCTCACCGACGGCCAGCCGAAGACGCTGGACGAGATCGGCAAGGTCTACGGCGTGACCCGCGAGCGGATCCGTCAGATCGAGTCCAAGACCATGTCGAAGCTGCGTCACCCGTCGCGTTCGCAGGTGCTGCGCGACTACCTCGACTGATCACTGCCTCGACGGTCCGTGAGCGTGACGGGCGCGAGGCAGGAGCGGTACGCGGAAGGGCCCGGTTCCCCCAGGGGGAACCGGGCCCTCCGGCTGTGTGCGGGGTGCACGGCGCGGCCGCGTGCTGGACTCTGGGTGAAGAGACATCACCGGAGAGTCAGGAGGCTCCATGCGTGGTTCCCTCACCCGAGCGTTGACGGGTGCTCTGGGCCTGATCACGGCGGCGGCGGGGCAACTGGCCACCGCTCCCCCCGTGGCCGCCGACAGCGTCGTGGTGGGCGGCCGACAGGCCCAGATCACGGACGCGCCGTGGGTCGTGGCGCTGTCCAGCCGTGACCGGTTCGGGGGTACGCGCGCGGGCCAGTTCTGCGGGGGCGTGCTCGTGGCGCCGACCAAGGTGCTCACGGCGGCCCACTGCCTGGGTCGTGAGGTCCTCGGTGGTGAGCCGTGGGAGGTGCGCGACTTCGTGGCCATCGCGGGCCGTGCCGCGCTGCGTGGACAGGGCGGGCAGGAGGTGCGGATCTCGGACACCTGGGTCAATCCCGACTACGACCCGACGACGAACTCGGGCGACCTTGCGGTACTGACGCTGGTAAGCGCGCTGCCGCAGTCGTACGTGATCGGCGTGGCCCGCACGGGAGACGCGGCGTACGCGCCCGGCACGGAGGCGGACGTCTACGGCTGGGGCGACACGACCGGCAACGGGTCCTATGCGTCCTCGCTGCGGACGGCGCGGGTCCAGGTGCTGCCGGACAGCGCGTGCGAGCGGGCGTACCCCGGCGGCTTCGGCGTCCCCTACCGGGGCGAGACGATGCTGTGCGCGGGTGACCCGCGCGGCGGCAGGGACGCGTGCCAGGGCGACAGTGGAGGCCCGCTCGTGGCGAACGGGCTTCTCGTCGGCCTGGTGTCCTGGGGCAGTGGCTGTGGGCAGGCCGAGAACCCGGGGGTCTACACCCGCGTCTCGGCGGTGCTGCCGGAGAGTTTCTGATCCACGGCGGACAGTGGCGGTACGAGAACGGGCGGCCACCCCCCTGGGAATGCGGGGGTGGCCGCCCGTTGCCCGGTCATTGGCCGGATCTGGGCTCGTCGTGGATGCGAGACGTCAGTGGTCGTCGCCCTGCGTGCGGGCCGGCACGTCCGTCAGGCGGTCCGTCTCATCCTGTATCTCAACGGCGATCTTCTTGAGTTCCGGCTCGAACTTACGTCCGTGGTGGGCGCAGAAGAGCAAGTCACCTCCGCTGGTCAGGACGACACGCAGGTAAGCCTGGGCGCCGCAGCGGTCGCAACGGTCAGCGGCCGTCAGGGGGCTCGCGGGGGTCAGAACAGTAGTCACGTCGCCTCTTCTCTAGCTCGACGAGCTGTCGTACCAGGGTCAACATCCAACCAGGCCGAAAACGTTCCCGCTCGCGGCTTTTCCTTCAAACATCTTCGCAGGTGGCTGTCTGCTGCCGGTTGGCGGCGAATGAGCCGTATTGCGTCGCACTACGGATTTCGCGTTGCTTGTGTCGGTCCGTCCTCCCGGCGTGGTTGCCGGTTGTTGATGAGGACGTGCCCGGAGCCTAAATGGTTCATGCCTGGAAGGGAACGTGATGTTCGCGTCACCCCATCGAGGGATCGAACATCCATGCGAGGCTGGACTAGCATGAGGAATCGGGGAGGGTGGCGTAACAACGGCTCTACCAGGCATCGGTACCCTCTGACGGGTGACCGACGCCGGGCCTTACCCCACTGGGCCAGATTTCAAATTCAGCGAGGAGCGAACCGCGTGACCGCCGAAACGTCCGTGCCGTCCAGTGCGCTGCTGACCGCAGACCGTGACGCTTCCAATTACACCGCGCGGCACCTGCTCGTACTCGAAGGGCTCGAAGCGGTCCGCAAGCGCCCCGGTATGTACATCGGGTCCACCGACAGCCGCGGCCTGATGCACTGCATCTGGGAGATCATCGACAACTCCGTCGACGAGGCCCTCGGGGGCTACTGCGACCACATCGAGGTCGTCCTCCACGAGGACGGCTCCGTCGAGGTCCAGGACAACGGCCGGGGCATCCCGGTCGACGTCGAGCCGAAGACCGGACTCTCCGGAGTCGAGGTCGTCATGACCAAACTGCACGCCGGCGGAAAGTTCGGCGGCGGATCGTACGCGGCGTCCGGCGGTCTGCACGGCGTCGGCGCCTCCGTGGTCAACGCCCTGTCGGCCCGCCTCGACGTCGAGGTCGACCGGAGCAGCGCCACCCACTCGATCAGCTTCCGCCGCGGTGTGCCGGGCATCTTCACCGAGCAGGGCCCCGACAGCCCCTTCGACCCGGGCAACGGCCTGCGCAAGGGCAAGCGCGTCCCCAAGACCCGTACCGGCACGCGCGTGCGCTACTGGGCGGACCGGCAGATCTTCCTCAAGGACGCCAAGCTCTCCCTGGAGACGCTGCACCAGCGCGCCCGGCAGACCGCCTTCCTCGTGCCCGGCCTCACGATCGTCGTCCGCGACGAGCGGGACCTGGCGGGGATCGGCAAGAGCGAGGAGACCTTCCGCTTCGACGGCGGCATCAGCGAGTTCTGCGAGTACCTCGCGCAGGACAAGGCCGTCTGCGACATCCAGCGCCTCACGGGCCAGGGCACCTTCAAGGAGACCGTCCCGGTCCTCGACGAGCGTGGCCACATGACCCCGACCGAGGTCACCCGTGAGCTCGCCGTCGACATCGCCCTGCGCTGGGGCACCGGCTACGACAGCACGGTGAAGTCCTTCGTCAACATCATCGCCACGCCCAAGGGCGGCACCCACGTCTCGGGCTTCGAGCAGGCCGTGACCAAGACGGTGAACGAGGTGCTGCGCTCCTCGAAGATGCTGCGCGTCGCCGAGGACGACATCGTCAAGGACGACGCCCTGGAGGGGATCACGGCCGTCGTGACGGTCCGCCTCGCCGAGCCGCAGTTCGAGGGCCAGACCAAGGAGGTCCTCGGCACGTCCGCGGCCCGCCGGATCGTGGCGAACGTGGTCGCCAAGGAGCTCAAGGCCTTCCTCACCTCGACCAAGCGGGACGCCAAGGCGCAGGCCCGTGCCGTCCTGGACAAGGCCGTCGCCGCCGCCCGGACGCGCATCGCCGCGCGCCAGCACAAGGAGGCGCAGCGCAGGAAGACGGCGCTGGAGTCCTCCTCGCTGCCGGCGAAGCTGGCCGACTGCCGCAGCGACGACGTGGAGCGCAGCGAGCTCTTCATCGTCGAGGGCGACTCGGCCCTCGGCACGGCCAAGCTCGCCCGCAACAGCGAGTTCCAGGCCCTGCTGCCGATCCGCGGCAAGATCCTCAACGTTCAGAAGTCGTCCGTCTCGGACATGCTGAAGAACGCCGAGTGCGGGGCGATCATCCAGGTCATAGGAGCCGGCTCGGGCCGCACCTTCGACATCGACGCGGCCCGCTACGGGAAGATCGTCCTCCTGGTCGACGCCGATGTCGACGGCGCCCACATCCGCTGTCTGCTGCTGACGCTCTTCCAGCGCTACATGCGGCCGATGGTGGAGGCCGGGCGGGTCTTCGCCGCCGTGCCCCCGCTGCACCGGATCGAGCTCGTCCAGCCCAAGAAGGGCCAGGACAAGTACGTCTACACGTACTCGGACAACGAGCTGCGCCAGACCCTGCTGGAGTACCAGCGCAAGGGCGTCCGCTACAAGGACTCCATCCAGCGCTACAAGGGTCTGGGCGAGATGGACGCCGACCAGCTCGCGGAGACCACGATGGACCCGCGTCACCGCACCCTGCGCCGGATCAACATCGGCGACCTGGACGCGGCCGAGCAGGTCTTCGACCTCCTCATGGGCAACGACGTGGCGCCCCGCAAGGAGTTCATCACCGGCTCCGCGGCGACCCTCGACCGCTCGCGCATCGACGCCTGAGGCGCTCCACCCGTGGGTGGAGCCGTCCGCTCCACCCACGGGCCGATCACACGGCCTTCGACCCTCCGTAGCATTGTTGTGACGGAGGGGGACGGGCATGAACGAGAAGCACGAGCGGGCGGACACGGGGAGCGGCGCGGCTCAGGAAGGCTCCTGGAGCGCCTGGCCGTCGCGGGAGGCACTCACCCGCCTGGGTGTGCCCCGCGGCCGGATCGTCCTGGACTACAGCATGCTCACGGCCCTGAGCGTCTTCCTGCTCGCCGGCTGCTACAGCTCGGGAGGGTTCGGCGGCTGGCACGCGCTGTTCCCTCCCCTCGGTTTCGGGCTGTGCGCGGCCGCGGCGCTCGGGTACCACCACACGACCCTCGACCACCGGGCCGCAGCCTCGATGGGTCTCCTCGGGGTGATCGCCCTGTGCGGTCTCGGGGCCTACGCGGCCGGGGCTTCGACGCCCGCGACCGTGATGTGGATAGCCGTCTCGATCACGGCGATGGAGCGGCTGCCGCTGCCCCTCGGGCTGGCCACCGTGGCCGTGCTCGTCCCCGGCTTCGTGGAGGCGGACGACACCGGGGTCCTGGGAGCGGCCCTCACGACCGGGGCCGTGCTCCTCGCGGGCTACTCGCTCCGGCTCGACGCCCAGGCCCGCGGGGCCGGGTTCCAGCTGCTCGCCCAGGAGCGGCTGGCCCGGGAGGCCGAGGCCGCGTCGGCTGCGCTGGCCGAGAGAGCCAGGATCGCCCGCGAGATACATGACGTGCTCGCCCACAGCCTCTCCGCCCAGATGGTGCACCTGGAGGTCGCACGGCTCCAGATCGAGGCGGGTGCCGACCGGAGCGAGGTCCTCAAGCTGGTGACCTCGGCCCGCTCCATGGCCAGGGAGGGGCTCGCCGAGACCAGACACGCGCTGTCCGCGCTGCGCGGGGACATGGTGCCCGTCGAGGAGTACCTGCGGGAGCTGGCCCGGGAGGACCGCGCCGAGGTGGACGTCCGTGGAGAGCGTCGGAACCTGCCTGCCGAGGCCTCCCAGGCGGTGCGGCGGGTCGCGCAGGAGGCTCTGACGAACGTGCGCAAGCACGCCCCCGGCGCCCGGACACGGATTCGGTTCGCCTACGAGGCGCATGCGATCTCCCTGGAGATATGCGATTCGGGGCCACCTCCCACAGCCGAGGGTGGCGGGGAGGAGTACGGGCTCGGCTCGTCAGGCTCCGGGTACGGGCTGGTCGGCATGAGGGAACGGGCCGAGCTGCTCGGCGGGAGTCTGGACGCGGGGCCGGACGGGCCGGGATTCGCCGTGCGGCTGCGGGTGCCGGCATGAGCGTGGAGAAGAGGCCCGTGGGGCTGCCCCCGGCGGAGGACGTCGATTCCCAGGAGGAGGATCGGGCGGTGCGGGTGCTGGTCGCCGATGATCAGTCCGTGGTGCGCGAGGGGATCGTGATGCTGCTCGGGCTGCTTGCCGGGGTCGAGGTGGTCGGATCCGCCCGGGACGGGGAGGAGGCGGTCGCGCTCACCGCCGAACTCGCGCCCGACGTGGTCCTGATGGACCTGCGCATGCCGCGCTGCGACGGTGTCGAGGCCACGCGCAGGATCCGTGAGCGGCACCGAGGGACGGAGGTCGTGGTGCTCACCACCTACGCCGACGACGACTCGCTGTTCCCGGCCCTGCGGGCCGGGGCGCGGGGGTACCTGACCAAGGACGCGAGCGGGGAGGAGATCGTGCGGGCCCTGCGGGACGTGACCGACGGGCGGGCGGGACTTTCCTCCGCGGTGCAGCGGCGACTGCTGGAGCAGCTGTTGGAGAGGGGGGAGGGGGTCGAGAGGACGGGGCCCTCGGGTGGGAGCGGATCGGGGGCGGTGGAGGTGATGGCGACCGCGGGGTTCGTGGTCCCGGAGGCCGACGGGCTCACCGAGCGGGAGACGGAGGTGCTCGTGCTCGTCGCCGAAGGGCTCTCCAACCAGGAGATCGCCGGGCGGCTGAGGATCTCCACGGCCACGGTGAAGACCCATATCAACAACCTCTTCGCCAAGACGGGGGTGCGCGACCGGGCGCAGGCCGTGCGGTACGCATATCAGCACGGTCTGGTCAGGGCTCCTGGGCGGAAGGTCACCTGATGGGGTGAACAGGGGGAGGAGAAGAGTCCGGGATCTTCCCGCTCTGTCCATCCTTGGGACGCGGCCGAAACGGTTCGCTTGACAAGGAGAGTTGGCCGGTGGAGCAGGTGGACAAGCAGGAGGGGCTCGACGCTTCGGCGGTGCCCTTCGACGACCCCTGGTACGACGCGACGGCCTCCGGCCGGGACGGGCGCGTGGGGGCCGGGGCTCCCGGTGACGGACGCCCCGACGCGGTGCCGCGACAGCGGGTCCACTGCGCGGCGGAGATCTATCTGGAAGTGCAGCGGAGTCCTGCCTTCCAGGAAGTGCGGAGCCGCTACCGGCGGTTCGTCTTCCCGGCCGCCCTGGCGTTCCTGCTGTGGTACCTGGCCTACGTCGTGGCGGCGACCGCCGCTCCCGGCCTCATGGCGCGGCCGGTGGCCGGGGTGGTCAATGTGGCGATGGTCGCGGGGCTCGGACAGTTCCTGACCACCTTCCTGCTGACCTGGGCGTACGCGCGCCACGCGCGGCTGCGCAGGGACCGGGCCGCGCTCGACCTGCGCTGGGACACCCAGGAGATGACCCGAGGGATGGCGCAGCGGTGACCGCGAACCACCAGACCCTGGCGCTCGTGCTGTTCAGCGTCTTCATCGCCGTCACCCTGGGGATCACCACCTGGGTGAGCCGCAACAGGCGCGGTTCGGCGGAGGAGTTCTACGCCGGGGGCAGGCTCTTCTCGCCCCTGGAGAACGGCTTCGCCATCGCCGGCGACTACATGTCGGCGGCCTCCTTCCTCGGCATCTCCGGGCTGATCGCCCTCTACGGCTACGACGGCATGCTCTACTCCGTCGGATTCCTGGTCGCGTGGCTGGTCGTGCTGCTGCTCGTGGCCGAACTGGTCCGCAACTGCGGGCGGTTCACCCTCGCCGACGTGGTCGCCGCGCGGATGGCCGAGCGGCCCGTGCGGATCGCGGCGGGCACCTCCTCGGTGGCCGTGTCCGTGCTGTACCTCGTGGCGCAGATGGTGGGAGCCGGAAGCCTGGTCGCGTTGCTGCTGGGCGGCACCAGCGAGGCGGCCCGCTCCTGGACGGTGATCGGCGTCGGCGCGCTGATGGTGATCTACGTGTCGCTCGGTGGCATGCGGGCCACCACCTGGATCCAGATCGTCAAGGCGGTCCTGCTCATGGCGGGCACGATCGCGCTCACCGTCCTCGTGCTGCTGCGGTTCCACGGAGATGTGAACAGCCTGCTCTCCACGGCGGCCGAACGCAGTGGCCACGGCCTCGACTTCCTCGCCCCCGGTCTCCGCTACGGCGGCGACTGGACCTCCCGGCTCGACTTCATCAGCCTCGGCCTCGCCCTGGTCCTGGGCACGGCGGGACTGCCCCACATCCTGTCGCGCTTCTACACCGTGCCGACCGCCCGTGCCGCCCGCCGCTCGGTCGTCTGGTCCATCGGGCTCATCGGCAGCTTCTATCTGATGACCATCGTGCTCGGCTTCGGCGCGGCCGCCCTGATCGGCCCCGACGAGGTCCGCGCGTCCAACGCGTCCGGGAACACGGCCGTGCCACTGCTCGCCCTCGACCTCGGCGGCGGTTCGGGCTCCACGGGCGGCACCGTCCTCTTCGCGATCGTGGCCGCCGTGGCCTTCGCGACGATCCTCGCCGTCGTCGCGGGGATCACCCTCGCTTCCTCGGCCTCCGTCGCCCATGACCTGTACGCCTCGCTGCGCCGTCGGCACGCGAAGCAGTACAGCGAGGTGACCGTGGCCAGGGTCGCCGCCGCCGGGATCGGTGCCGCCGCGATCGGCCTGGGGCTGCTCGCCCGTGACCTCAACGTGGCCTTCCTCGTCGGGCTCGCCTTCGCCGTCGCGGCCTCCGCGAACCTGCCGGTGCTGCTCTACTCGCTGTTCTGGCGGAGGTTCACCACTCGGGGCGCCGTCTGGTCGGTGTACGGCGGTCTGATTCCGGCCGTGCTGCTGGTCCTGGTCTCGCCGGTGGTCTCCGGCAGTCCCGAATCACTCTTCCCCGGGGCCGACTTCCACCTGTTCCCGCTGCAGAACCCGGGAGCGGTCTCCATCCCGCTGGGCTTCCTCGCCGGGTGGCTCGGGACCGTGACGTCGACCGAGCCGCCCGACGAGGCGCGCCACGCCGAGACCGAGGTCCGGTCGCTGACCGGCGCGGGCGCCGTCTGACCGATCTCGCGCATCCGATCTCGTGACCGGCCTCGGGAACGGGGCCTTCGGGAACCGGCCTCGGAAACGGGGGCCTCGGGAACCAGGCCTCTGTCGTCCGATGGGCAGGCGTCGTCCGACGGGCCTCAGCCCGTTGAGGGTGAGGTCGCCCAGACGTAGCGGTGTTCCGGGCGGCCCGTCTCGCCGTAGCGGAGCGAGAGGCGGACCCTGCCGGTGCGTTCGAGGAGCTTGAGGTAGCGCTGGGCGGTCTGGCGGCTGACGCCGGACCGCTCGGCGATCTCCTGGGCGGAGAGCGGTCCACCGGCGGCGAGCAGCACCTGGCGGACCAGCTCGGCCGTCGTGGGGGAGTGTCCCTTGGGCAGGTCCGGGGCCACGGAGCCCGCCGACAGGACCCCGAAGATCCGGTCGACCTCGGCCTGTTCTGCCTCGCCCCCGCTCTCCAGGGTGTGGCGGAGGGTCGCGTAGGCCTCCAGCTTGGCGCGCAGCCCGGCGAAGTTGAACGGCTTGACCAGGTACTGGAGGGCTCCGTGCCGCATCGCGGCCTGGACGGTGGCCACGTCCCGGGCGGCCGTCACCATGATCACGTCGCACTGGTGGCCACGCGCGCGCAGCTCCCGTACCGCGGCCAGGCCGTTCTCGTCGGGCAGGTAGTGGTCGAGGAGGATCAGGTCCACCGGCCGCTCGTCCAGGGCGGCGAGCGCCTCGGCGGTCGTGTGGGCGAGGGCGGAGACGCGGAAGCCGGGCACCTTGGCGACGTAGGCGGCGTTGATCCGGGCGACCAGCACATCGTCGTCGACGACCAGGACGTCGATCATCGGGCCTCCTCGATCGGCTCGGAGAGTGGCGGCCGCGGCCTCCGCACGGTCGCGTCGGGCTCGGGTTCCGGTCCTCGTACGGCCGCGTCCGGATCGGGCTCGGTCAGGGCGTCCGGGAGGACGACGGTGAACTCCGCGCCCCCGTCGAGCCCGTCGGCCACCCGTGCGGTGCCGCCCCGGCGCTCGGCGAGCCGGCGCACCAGGGGGAGGCCGAGGCCGCGCTTCCCGTGCGAGGGAAGCGCCTTCGTCGACCAGCCCTCGGTGAAGATCAGCGCGCGGCGCTCCTCAGGAACCCCCGGGCCGCTGTCCGTGACCCGCAGCACGACCGTACGCCCCTCGGTGCGGAACGCGACGTCGATACGGGCGCCCGGGGTGCCGGCGAGGGCGTCCAGGGCGTTGTCGACCAGGTTGCCGACGACGGTGACCAGCTCGCGGGGGTCGACGAGCCGGTCCGGCAGCAGCGAGTCGGGGGTGAGCCGCAGCGAGGCGCCCCGCTCGGCGGCGACGGTCGCCTTGCCGACCAGGAGCGCCGCGAGGAGCGGGTCGTGGACCTTCTCCGTGACCTGTTCGGCGGTGGCCCGGTGTACGCCGACCACCTCGGTCACGAACTCCACGGCCTCCTCGTGCATCTCCAGCTCCAGGAGCCCCAGGAGGGTGTGCATCCGGTTGGCGTGCTCGTGGTCCTGGGCGCGCAGGGCGTCGATCAGGCCCCGGGTGGAGTCCAGCTCGCGACCGAGCCGCTCCAGCTCGGTGCGGTCGCGGAGGGTCGCCACGGCGCCGCCGTCGTCGGTCGGCATCCGGTTGGCGATGAGCACCCGTTGCCCGCGGACGGTGAGCAGGTCCTCGCCCGTCACCCGGCCGGCCAGGACGTCGGCGGTACGGCCCCGGCCGAGGACCTCGTCGAGCGGCCGGCCCGCCGCCTCGGGGCCGAGACCGAGGAGCCGCTGGGCCTCGTCGTTCATGAGCCGGACGGAGCCGTTGCGGTCCAGGGCCACGACGCCCTCGCGGATGCCGTGCAGCATGGCCTCGCGTTCGGCGAGCAGCGCCGAGATGTCGGAGAAGGCCAGGTCGTGGGTCTGCCGCTGCAGACGCCGGGAGATCAGGTACGCCGCCAGGGCGCCGGCCGCGAGCGCCCCGCCCGCGTAGGCGAGGAGGCCGGGGATCGCGGCGAGGAGACGGTCGCGGACGCTGTCGTACTCGATGCCGACCGAGACCGCGCCGACGATCCGCCCGTCCGCGTCCCGCAGCGGCGTCTTGCCGCGCGCCGAGCGGCCCAGGGTGCCGCTGTCGATCTCCATCACCTCGTGCCCGGCGAGGACGTCCGTCGGATCGGTGGAGACGCGCCCGCCGATCGCGGCGGGATCCGTGTGCGACCAGCGCACCCCGCGCGTGTCCATCACGACGACGTACTCGGCGCCCGTGGAGGTCCGGATCCGCTCGGCCTCCGTCTGCACCGGCCCGCGCGCCGACGGAGCCGTGCTCGTGAGATCCGCGGCCAGCCGGGGCGACGCCGTGGTTCCCGCGATGGCCAGGGCGCGCCGCATCGCCTGGTCGTCCAGCTGGGCGCTGAGCGGGGCCAGGAAGAGGCCGGTGGCGAGGACGGTGACACCGGTCGCGATGGCCAGCTGCATCAGCAGGACCTGCGAGAAGACCCGCTGCGGCCAGCCGAACCGCCGACGGCGCGCACGCGGGCGCGGGGGGCTGGTCTGTGCGGGGCTCATGCCGGAAACGGTAAGGGGCCACGCGCCGGGACCGGAAACGTCGACGGCCCGGATGCCTATCCTGGGGGTTTCCCACGACCGTGGGTCCGAAGGAACCGGAGGCACGTCCCTTGACCACGCAGCAGATCCCCGTCGTCGTCCTGGCCGGGTTTCTCGGGGCCGGGAAGACCACACTCCTCAATCATCTGCTGCGCGGTTCCCGGGGCACCCGCATCGGCGTCATGGTCAACGACTTCGGCGACATCGGCATCGACGCGATGAGGATCGCCGGCCAGGTCGGCTCCACCGTCTCCCTCGGCAACGGCTGTCTGTGCTGCGCCGTCGACGCGAGCGAACTCGACGAGTACCTGGAGGTCCTCACCCGCCCCGAGTCGCGCCTGGACGTGATCGTGATCGAGGCGAGCGGCCTCGCCGAGCCGCAGGAACTGGTCCGGATGGTCCTCGCCAGCGAGAACGAGCGGATCGTGTACGGCGGGCTCGTCCAGGTCGTCGACGCGGCGGAGTTCTCCGCCACGCGGGAGCGGCACCCCGATACCGACCGGCACCTGCCGATCGCCGACCTCGTGGTCGTGAACAAGGCCGACCGGGTCTCCGCCGCCGAGCTGCTCGACGTCCACGAGGCGGTGCGGGGTCTCGCCGGGAAGGCCGTGGTCGTCGAGGCGACGCACGGGCGGATCGACCCGGAGCTGCTCTTCGACCGGGTCGTGCCCGAGGGGGAGATCGAGGGACAGATGTCCATCGAGGACATCCTTTACGGGGACGGGGACGGGGACGACGGAGGCGCGCACGGGGGCGGGGACGCGCGGGCCCACACCCACACCGCGTACGAGACCGTCTCCCTGACCGCAGCGGATCCGCTCCACCCGCGCCGTCTGATGGCCTTTCTGGACGCGCGGCCCGAGGGTCTCTACCGGATCAAGGGCTTCGTGGACTTCGGCGCCGCCGATCCGGACAACCGTTACGCCGTGCACGCGGTCGGCCGTTTCCTGCGCTTCTACCCCGAGCGGTGGCCCGAGGGTGAGGAACGGCTCACCCAGCTCGTCCTGATCGGCTCCGGCGTGGACGCGGCCGGTCTGCGCAAGGAGCTCGCGGCGTGCGAGCGGAACGGGCCGGGGGACATCCCCGACGAGACGAGCATGTGGGGTGTCCTGCGGTACGTGCAGCGCACGGAGGACGAGCCGGAGGCGTCCTCCTAGGACCCCTCCGCACGCCCCAGGCCGATCCCTCGCCACCAGAGTCACCAGAGTCACCGGGGCACCAGCGACCCCGGGGCCACCAGCGACCCCGGAGGCGTCCTGGTCGCCCAGGACGCCTCCGGTGCGGCTCCGGTCAGACCGCCGGGCTCGCCAGCACGTCCACCGGGTGGGCGAGCGGGGTTCCCGAGCCGTCGCGGCGGGGATCGATCTCCGGGAGTTCCACCGGGGTGCCGGTCTTCTGCGCGGCGCGGGCCGGGGTGGTGCCCGCCCAGGCCAGGATCAGGACGTCCTCGCCCTTCAGGAAGCGCTGGCAGCGGACGCCGCCGGTCGCGCGGCCCTTGCGCGGGTACTGGTCGAAGGGCGTCAGCTTCGCCGACGTGGCCGCCGAGGAGTCGAGCGTTCCCGTGGATCCCGCGACGGTGAAGACCACGGCGTCCGCCGCCGGGTCGACCGCCGTGAACGAGATCACATCGGCGCCGTCCGCCAGTTTGACGCCCGCCATACCGCCGGCCGGCCGGCCCTGGGGCCGTACCTGCGCGGCCGGGTAGCGCAGGAGCTGGGCGTCGGAGGTGATGAAGACCAGGTCCTCCTCGCCCGTCCGCAGCTCGGTCGCGCCGACGATCCGGTCGCCCTCCTTGAGGGTGATGACCTCCAGCTCGTCCTTGTTCGCCGGATAGTCCGGGACCACGCGCTTCACCACGCCCTGGAGCGTGCCCAGGGCGAGCCCCGGCGAGGCCTCGTCGAGGGTGGTCAGGCAGACCACGGTCTCGTCCGCCTCCAGGGACAGGAACTCGGAGAGCGGCGCCCCGCCCGCCAGGTTCGGTGCGGACGCGGTGTCCGGGAGCTGCGGCAGGTCGATCACCGCGATCCGGAGCAGCCGGCCGGCCGAGGTCACCGCGCCGATGTCACCGCGCTGGGTGGCGGCCACCGACGACAGGATCACGTCGTGCTTGACGCGGGTGGCGTCCGGGTCGACCGGGGGCAGCTCCGCCGTCGCCGTGCGGGCGAGGAGCCCGGTCGAGGAGAGCAGCACGCGGCACGGGTCGTCCGCGACCTCCAGGGAGACGGCCGCGACGGGCGCGCCCGCCGACTCGAGCAGGACCGTACGCCGGTCGGTCGCGAACTTCTTCGCGACCGCCGCCAGTTCCGCCGAGACCAGCTTGCGCAGTTCCGCGTCGGAGTCGAGGATCCCGGTCAGCTCGTCGATCTCGCCGTTGAGCCGGTCCTGCTCGGTCTCCAGCTCGATGCGGTCGAACTTGGTGAGGCGGCGCAGCGGGGTGTCCAGGATGTACTGCGTCTGGATCTCGCTGAGCGAGAAGCGCTCGATCAGGCGCTCCTTGGCCTGCGCCGAGTTCTCGCTCTCCCGGATCAGCCGGATGACCTCGTCGATGTCGAGCAGGGCGACGAGCAGGCCCTCGACCAGGTGGAGCCGGTCGCGCTTCTTGGTGCGGCGGAACTCGGAACGGCGGCGGACGACCTCGAAGCGGTGGTCGAGGTAGACCTCCAGGAGCTCCTTGAGGCCGAGCGTCAGCGGCTGGCCGTCCACCAGCGCCACGTTGTTGATGCCGAAGGACTCCTCCATCGGCGTCAGCTTGTAGAGCTGCTCCAGGACGGCCTCGGGCACGAAGCCGTTCTTGATCTCGATGACCAGGCGCAGGCCGTGGTTGCGGTCGGTCAGGTCCTTGACGTCCGCGATGCCCTGGAGCTTCTTGGAACCGACCAGGTCCTTGATCTTGGAGATGACCTTCTCGGGGCCGACCGTGAACGGCAGCTCGGTCACGACGATGCCCTTGCGGCGCGCCGTCACCGTCTCCACGCTCGTCGTGGCGCGGATCTTGAACGATCCGCGGCCCGACTCGTACGCGTCCTTGATGCCGGAGAGGCCGACGATCCGGCCGCCGGTCGGCAGGTCGGGGCCGGGCACGAAACGCATCAGCGTCTCCAGGTCGGCGCCCGGGTGACGGATCAGGTGACGGGCGGCCGCGACGACCTCGCCGAGGTTGTGCGGGGGCATGTTGGTCGCCATGCCGACCGCGATGCCCGACGCGCCGTTGACCAGGAGGTTCGGGTAGGCGGCGGGCAGTGCCACCGGCTCCCGCTCCTGGCCGTCGTAGTTCGGCGAGAAGTCGACCGTGTCCTCGTCGATGGACTCGGTCATGAGCAGGGCGGCCGGGGCCATCCGCGACTCGGTGTACCGCATGGCGGCCGGCGGGTCGTCGTTGCCCAGGGAACCGAAGTTGCCGTGGCCGTCGACCAGCGGGACACGCATGGAGAAGGGCTGTGCCATGC
This sequence comes from Streptomyces sp. NBC_00691, assembly GCF_036226665.1. NCBI lineage: Bacteria > Bacillati > Actinomycetota > Actinomycetes > Kitasatosporales > Streptomycetaceae > Streptomyces > Streptomyces sp. NBC_00691. The sequence continues at coordinate 6,035,549 of NZ_CP109007.1, forward strand.
GGACCATGGCGTCGTAGATCGACGCGTCGCCGTGCGGGTGGAGCTTGCCCATCACCTCGCCGACGACGCGGGCGCACTTGACGAAGCCCCGGTCGGGCCGGAGCCCCATCTCGTTCATCTGGAAGACGATGCGTCGTTGGACGGGCTTCATGCCGTCACGGGCGTCCGGGAGGGCACGCGAATAGATCACCGAGTACGCGTACTCGAGGAAGGAGCCCTGCATCTCGTCGACAACGTCGATGTCGAGGATTCGCTCCTCGAACGCGTCGTCCGGCGGCGGTGTCTTCGTGCTGCGGCGGGCCATCGCGGCTGCGGCTCCTTCACCAACAAGGTTGATCTGACGCGGACCATTGTGGACCGTGCCACCGACAACGCCGACCGCGACCCGGAAGAGGGACATCTCCGGGGGGCGGGAACTTCGCCAGGTGTCGGCGCGCTTGCATACAGTGGCAGGACTTTTTCACATCGCGATCGAAGGGACGTACATGCCCATGGGTCACACGGCCACGGCCGAGGCCGGCTCCGGCGGCCTGACAGCGACCGAGCACCGGTTGGCGAACGGCCTGCGTGTGGTGCTCTCGGAGGACCACCTGACCCCGGTCGCCGCGGTCTGCCTCTGGTACGACGTCGGCTCGCGGCACGAGGTCCCGGGCCGCACGGGCCTCGCCCACCTCTTCGAGCACCTGATGTTCCAGGGCTCGAAGCAGGTCCACGGGAACGGGCACTTCGAGCTGGTGCAGGGCGCGGGCGGCTCGCTCAACGGCACGACGAGCTTCGAGCGCACCAACTATTTCGAGACCATGCCCACGCATCAGCTGGAGCTCGCGCTCTGGCTGGAGGCCGATCGCATGGGCTCGCTGCTCGCCGCCCTGGACGACGAGTCCATGGAGAACCAGCGGGACGTCGTCAAGAACGAGCGCCGCCAGCGCTACGACAACGTGCCGTACGGCACGGCCTTCGAGAAGCTGACCGCCCTCGCCTACCCGGAGGGGCACCCGTACCACCACACGCCGATCGGGTCGATGGCCGACCTGGACGCGGCCACGCTGGAGGACGCGCGGAACTTCTTCCGCACGTACTACGCCCCGAACAACGCCGTGCTCTCGGTCGTCGGCGACATCGACCCGGAGGAGACCCTCGCCTGGGTCGAGAAGTACTTCGGCTCCATCCCGGGCCACGACGGCAAGCCCGCGCCGCGCTCCGGCGGCCTTCCCGAGGTCATCGGCGAGCAGCTGCGCGAGGTCGTCGAGGAGGAGGTCCCGGCCCGCGCGCTGATGGCCGCCTACCGGCTGCCGCACGACGGCACGCGCGCGTGCGACGCCGCCGACCTGGCCCTGACGGTCCTCGGCGGCGGCGAGTCCTCCCGGCTGCACAACCGTCTGGTCCGCCGTGACCGTACGGCCGTAGCCGCGGGCTTCGGCATGCTGCGGCTGGCCGGCGCGCCCTCGCTCGGCTGGCTCGACGTCAAGACCTCCGGAGGCGTCGAGGTCCCGCAGATCGAGGCGGCCGTCGACGAGGAGCTCGCCCGGTTCGCCGCCGAGGGCCCCACGCCCGAGGAGATGGAGCGCGCGCAGGCCCAGTTGGAGCGCGAGTGGCTGGACCGGCTCGGCACCGTCGCGGGCCGCGCCGACGAACTGTGCCGGTTCGCCGTCCTGTTCGGCGACCCGCAGCTCGCGCTGACCGCCGTCGACCGCGTCCTCGCGGTCACCGCCGACGAGGTGCGGGCCGTGGCCGCGGCCACCCTGCGCCCCGACAACCGCGCGGTGCTGGTCTACGAGCCCCTGGCGACCGAACAGAGCGACACCGCCGACGGCGACGACGAGGAAGAGGGAGCGGACCAGTGACCGACGCCGCCGCGTCTTTGACGAGCATGGACTTCCACCCGCAGCCGACGCCCGGCGTCGCCCGCCCCTGGGCCTTCCCGGCCCCGGACCGCGGCGCCCTGGACAACGGCCTGACGGTCCTCACCAGTCACCGCCCCGGCCAGCAGGTCGTGGCCGTGGAGATCTTCCTGCCGGCCCCGCTGGACGCCGAGCCCGCCGGGCTCGACGGCGTCGCCACCATCATGGCCCGCGCGCTCTTCGAGGGCACGGACCAGCAGAGCGCCGAGGAGTTCGCGGCCGAGCTGGAGCGCTGCGGCGCCACGCTCGACGCGCACGCCGACCACCCGGGCGTGCGGGTCTCCCTGGAGGTTCCCGTCTCCCGGCTGCCCAAGGCGCTCGGTCTGGTCTCCGAGGCCCTGATCGCGCCGGCGTTCCTCGAGACCGAGGTCGAGCGCCTGGTGCGCAACCGCCTCGACGAGATCCCGCACGAGACGGCCAACCCGGGCCGCCGCGCCGCCAAGCAGCTCTCCAAGGAGCTGTTCCCGGCCGAGGCCCGGATGTCCCGGCCGCGCCAGGGCACCGAGGAGACCGTCGAGGCGATCGACGCCGCCGCGGTCCGCGCCTTCTACGAGGCGTACGTCCGGCCCGCCACGGCCACCGCCGTGGTCGTCGGCGACCTCACGGGCGTCGACCTGGACAAGGTCCTCGCCGAGACCCTGGGCGCCTGGACCGGTGAGCCGGCCGAGGCGCTCCCGATGCCGCCGATCACCGCCGACGACACCGGAAGGGTCGTCATCGTGGACCGTCCCGGGGCCGTCCAGACCCAGTTGCTGATCGGCCGGGTCGGACCCGACCGCCACGACAGCGTCTGGCCGGCCCAGGTCCTGGGCACGTACTGCCTCGGCGGCACCCTCACCTCGCGGCTCGACCGGGTCCTGCGCGAGGAGAAGGGCTACACGTACGGCGTGCGTGCCTTCGGGCAGGTGCTCCGCTCGGACGGCCGGGGGAACGGCGCCTCGATGCTCGCCATCAGCGGTTCCATCGACACGCCCAACACCGGTCCGGCTCTTGACGACCTGTGGAAGGTGCTGCGGACGCTGGCCGCGGAGGGTCTCACCGACGCCGAGCGGGAGACGGCCGTGCAGAACCTGGTGGGCGTCGCGCCGCTCAAGTACGAGACCGCCGCCTCCGTCGCCGGGACGCTCTCCGACCAGGTCGAGCAGCACCTCCCGGACGACTACCAGGCCCAGTTGTACGCCCGGCTGGCCGAGACCGGCACGGTCGAGGCGACCGCGGCCGTGGTCAGCGCCTTCCCCGTGGACCGGCTCGTCACCGTGCTCGTCGGCGACGCGGCGCAGATCGCGGAGCCGGTGCGCGCGCTCGGGATCGGTGAAGTGACCGTCGTGACCGGCTGATTCAGGCCGCCGGCACGGCGACGGAGGACCCCGACGACATGGTTCGTCGGGGTCCTCCTGTTTGTCCGTATTGAGATTAAGGATGGTTGTATGCCCTGTGGCATGTCTTACAAAATGCGTGTCCGGTTGGTGATTGAAAGACGATCCGCATAGCGTCAGGCCGTCTGTTCGTCAGTTGCACGTGCCGCACCCGCGGCATCGGACAGACATCGCCGAGTCCCCGTCAGGCGCGAGCCTGGGGAGCCGGGGACCCACACGTAGTCCCTGGGGTGAATCGGGCGCCTTCGTCTCGTACGGAGGGGCTCGTAGGAGACCTTCCTGCTCCGAACCCGTCAGCTAACCCGGTAGGCGAGAGGGAAGGAAAGGATCAGCCCCTACATGGCGTTCACCCGTGCCACCGGGAAGCATCGTGCTCCGAGCCGGATGGCGCGCCGCGGCGTGGGCTTCGCCGGCGCGGCGACGCTCGCCACCACCGGCGTCATCGGAACCCTCGCTTCCCCGGCGCTCGCCGCCGACACGGACCACCGCTCTCCCGAGGACACCGGTATCACCAAGGTGATCACCGAGGACGACCTCGCCGAGCGGATCGCCGCCCAGGCCGCCGCCCAGGAGCAGGAGGCCTTCGAGGTCGCCGCCAAGGCGAAGGCCAAGGCCGAGGCGAAGCGCAAGGCCGAGGCCCGCGCCAAGGAGATCCGCGAGGCCGAGCAGCGCGCGGCCCGTGAGGCCGAGCGCCGTCGTCTGGCCTCCTTCCAGCTGCCCGTCGAGGGCTCGTACGTGTCCACCGGTTACAAGACCGGCGGCTCGCTCTGGTCCTCCGGCAGTCACTCCGGCATCGACTTCCACGCCGCCTACGGCAGCAGCGTCGTCTCCGTCGGCTCGGGCACCGTCGTCGAGGCCGGCTGGGGCGGCGCGTACGGCAACAACATCGTCATCCGGATGAACGACGGCACGTACACCCAGTACGGTCACCTCTCCTCCATCGGGGTCTACGTCGGCCAGAGCGTCGAGCCGGGTGAGCGGATCGGCATCTCGGGCTCGACCGGCAACTCGACCGGCCCGCACCTCCACTTCGAGGCCCGGACGACCGCCGAGTACGGCTCCGACATCAACCCGGTCGCGTACCTCCGCGCCCGCGGCGTCAACGTCTGATCCAGGACGCCCCTCGCGCGGGGCCGGCGGTCGTCCCGCCCCTCCCTCGCAAAAGCCCCGGCTCGTACAGAGCCGGGGCTTTTCGTCTGTCGCTGCACACCGATATTCCGTCGGGGCATCGGAAATTCCGGCGCGCTGCAATAGAGTCGCAGATCGGGCGCAGAACAGGCGCCGTCGGAATTGACTCGCGCGGACCAAGGCGGAGGTCGGACATGCGCATTCCCGCGCACTCGGTATGCACGGCGATCCGGGACGACATCGTCTCCGGCGTCTACGAGCGGGGCAGTCGGCTGACCGAGGACCAGCTGGCCCGCCGGTACGGGGTCTCCCGCGTCCCGGTCCGCGAGGCCCTGCGCACCCTGGAGTCCGAGGGCTTCGTCGTCTCCCGCCGCCACGCCGGGGCGCATGTCGCCGAGCCCACCGAGCAGGAGGCCGCCGATCTGCTGGACATGCGGGCGCTGCTCGAACCGCTGGGGGCTGCCCGCGCCGCCCAGCGGCGCACGGAGGCCCATCTCAAGGTGCTGCGCGGCCTGGTCAGGCTGGGGCAGGAGCGGGCCAGGCGCGGGCAGGGCGAGGACCTGCGATCACTCGGCGGCTGGTTCCACGAGACGCTCGCGCAGGCTTCCGGGAGTCCGGCCCTGACGGCGCTGCTGACCCAGCTGCGGCACAAGATCGCCTGGATGTACGCGGTCGACCAGCCCGAGCGGCCGGTGGACGCCTGGGCCGAGCACGGCGCGATCGTGGACGCCGTGGCGCGCGGTGACGCCGAGCGGGCGCGGGCGCTGACCGCGCAGCACGCAGAGCGCTCGCAGTCGCTGCACCGCCTCAAGAGGCCGGACCGTTCCCGTGTGAGGGTTTCGCAACACGCAGTCAACACGGCGAGTTCCCGGAATTAACGCACGCATCGTATACATGGAATAGGAATTCGATGCCGCCGCTTCGTGCTGCCCTGAAAGAGGGTGCCGGAAAAGCGAAAGGCCGTGACCTCCGGAATTCCGGCGGGCACGGCCTTTCGGTGTGCTGAGGGGTGTCGACCCCGGGTCAGACGGTCTCGGGAAGCTCGTCCAGGCCCTCGGCGACGAGCTTCGCCAGACGGTCCAGAGCGGCCTCGGCGCCGTCGGCCTCCGAAGCGAGGACGATCTCCTCGCCGCCCTGCGCGCCCAGGCCGAGCACCGCGAGCATGGAGGCGGCGTTCACCGGGGTGCCGTCGGACTTGGCGATCGTCACCGGAACGCCGGAAGCCGTGGCGGCACGGACGAAGATGGACGCGGGGCGGGCGTGCAGGCCCTCGGCCCAGCCGACGTTGACGCGGCGCTCAGCCATGGTGTTGCCCTTCAAGTCTCAAGCGGGTTGTCTAGACCAGTCTCTCACGTGCTGCCACGTGCTCGCGCCGACCTTCGGCCCGGATCGGACCGCCGTTCGGCCCTCCCTCGCCGTGCCCGGCGTGCTCCCTACCTTGCACGGCGGACCCCCGCCGCGCGAGCGGTGTCGCCCCCGTGTCGCGGCCCGTGCCGTCGCCCCGGCGCGACCCGTGCCACCACCGCGCCGCGGCCGTAGGCTGACCCCATGCAGAGCGCGTCGGACCAGCTGCCGGAGCACGACTACCCCGACCACTGGGAAGCGGACGTGGTGCTCCGCGACGGCGGCACCGCGCGCATCCGGCCCATCACGGCCGACGACGCCGACCGCCTCGTCAGCTTCTACGAGCAGGTATCGGACGAGTCGAAGTACTACCGCTTCTTCGCCCCCTACCCTCGGCTGTCCGCCAAGGACGTGCACCGCTTCACCCACCACGACTTCGTGGACCGGGTCGGCCTCGCGGCGACCGTGGGCGGCGAGTTCATCGCCACCGTGCGCTACGACCGGATCGACGACCGGGGCCTGCCCGCCTCCGCCCCGGCCGACGAGGCCGAGGTCGCCTTCCTCGTCCAGGACGCCCACCAGGGACGCGGTGTCGCCTCCGCCCTGCTCGAACACATCGCGGCCGTCGCGCGCGAGCGGGACATCCGCCGCTTCGCCGCCGAGGTGCTCCCCGCCAACAACAAGATGATCAAGGTGTTCACGGACGCCGGCTACACCCAGAAGCGCAGCTTCGAGGACGGATCCGTCCGGCTCCACCTCGACCTCGAACCCACCGACCGCTCCCTCGCCGTGCAGCGCGCGCGGGAGCAGCGGGCCGAGGCCCGCTCCGTACAGCGCCTCCTCACCCCCCGGTCCGTCGCCGTCGTCGGCGCCGGACGCGCGCCGGGCGGAGTCGGCCGCACCGTCCTGCGCAACCTCCTCGGGGCCGGGTTCACCGGACGCGTGTACGCGGTCAACGCGGCGCTCGCCGAGAACGACGGGTCCGTCACGTTCGACGGCGTCCCCGCCCACCCCTCCGTCGCCGCCATCGGCGAGCCCGTCGACCTCGCGATCGTCGCCGTCCCCGCCGAACGGGTGCCTGAGGTCGTCGCCGACTGCGGCGAGCACGGCGTCCAGGGACTGGTCGTGCTCTCCGCCGGATACGCCGAGAGCGGCGCCGACGGGCGCGAGCGGCAGCGCCAGCTGGTCCGCCAGGCCCGCTCGTACGGCATGCGGATCATCGGGCCCAACGCCTTCGGGATCATCAACACGGCCGCCGACGTCCGGCTCAACGCCTCCCTCGCCCCGCAGATGCCCGCCGCCGGGCGGATCGGGCTCTTCACCCAGTCCGGCGCCATCGGCATCGCCCTCCTCGCCGGACTGCACCGGAGGGGCGCCGGGCTCTCCTCCTTCATCTCGGCCGGCAACCGCGCCGACGTCTCCGGCAACGACTTCCTCCAGCACTGGTACGACGATCCCGGCACCGACGTCGTCCTGCTCTACCTGGAGTCGATCGGCAACCCCCGGAAGTTCACCCGGCTCGCGCGCCGCACCGCCGCCGTCAAGCCGGTCGTCGTCGTCAAGGGCGCACGGCACAGCGGCAGCGCGCCGCCCGGACACCGTGTGCCCGTCACCCGCATCCCGCACGCCACGGTCTCCGCGCTGCTCCGCCAGGCCGGCGTCATCCGCGTCGACACGGTCACCGAGCTGGTGGACGCCGGACTGCTGCTCGCCGCGCAGCCGCTGCCCGCCGGGCCCCGGGTCGCGATCCTCGGCAACTCCGAGTCCCTCGGCCTCCTCACGTACGACGCCTGCCTGACGGAGGGGCTGCGCCCGCTGCGGCCGCTCGACCTCACCACGGCGGCGGAACCGGCGGACTTCCGGGACGCCCTCGTGGCGGCGCTCGCGGACGAGACCTCCGACGCGGTCGTCGTGAACGCGATCCCGTGGGTCGGCGAGAACGGCGCCACCGAGTTCGGCGACGGAGAGGTCCTCGCGGCCTCTCTCCGCGAGGCCGTCGCCTCCGCCCAGGCCCCCACGAAGCCCGTCGTCGTCGTCCACGTCGAGATGGGCGGCCTCGCGGAGGCCCTCGCGGTCGCCACGAGCACGCGCCCGGCGGCACCGGGACGGGGCGGGGCCGCCGCCGCTCCGGGATCCCGGCCGGCAGCCGGACTCCCCGCCGGCCCGGTGGCCGGGCCGACCCGGCCCCCGGCCGCGCCCAGTGGCCGGCCAGGGTCCGGACCCCTCGGCCTCCGGCCAGAGGCCCGGACCGCGGGTCCCGGACCGTCCGGCCCGGGAACGGGCGGCGGCATCGTGTCCGCTCCGGGCGACCAGGGGACGACCCCGGCCGCGGCGGCACAGGCCTTCGCGACCGGCCCCGGGGCGGTCCCCGCCGACGAGCACCAGGCCTCCGCGTCCGGCGTCGAGGCCGCCGACGGTGACCCGGCCGCCGCGCCCGTCGCCGTCCCGCCCGCCACCATCCCCTCCTACCCCGCCGCCGAACGGGCCGTGCGGGCGCTGGCCGAGGCCGTGCGGTACGGGCAGTGGCGGCGGCAGGCCGCCGACCCCGGCCGGGTGCCCGAGTACGACGACATCGACGAGGCGGGGGCCGCCGCGCTGATCGAGCGGGTCCTCGGCGCCGGCGACGCCGACCCGCGCGGTGTGACACTCGACACCGCGCAGGCGGGGGAGCTGCTCGCCCGGTACGGCATCGCCGCCCTGCCCACGCAGCCCGCGCCCACCCCCGACGCCGCCGTCGAGGCCGCCGGCCGGCTCGGCTACCCGGTCGCCCTCAAGACGACCGCGCCCCACCTCCGCCACCGCCCCGACCTCGGGGGCGTACGGCTCGATCTCGCGTCCGAGGAACAGCTCCGTACGGCCTACTCCGAGCTGACCGCGGCCCTCGGCAAGCCCGAGGAGCTCCAGCCGGTCGTCCAGGCGATGGTGCCCCGGGGGGTCGACACCGTCGTCCGCTCCGCCATCGACCCCGCCGTCGGCGCCGTCCTCTCCTTCGGCCTCGCGGGCGCCGCGTCCGAGCTGCTCGGAGACACGGCCCACCGGCTGGTGCCGGCCACCGACCGGGACGTCGCCGACCTGGTCCGTTCCCTCCGCACCGCCCCGCTGCTGTTCGGCTGGCGCGGCTCCGCCCCCGTGGACACCCCGGCCCTCGAAGAGGTCCTGCTCCGGGTGTCCCGCCTGGTCGACGACCACCCCGAGGTGGTGGCCGTCTCCCTGGAGCCGGTGGTCGTGGCACCGCGCGGCCTGTCCGTCCTCGGCGCCACCGTCCGGCTGGCCCCGCCGCCGCCCCGCACCGACCTCGGCCCGCGCAGCCTGCCGAGCTACTGAAGGGCCTGAGGGGGCCCCACAGCCCCGTAGGATGGATTCCATGGCGAAGACCGGTACGACGACCCAGGGGCTGCGCGCGGCGATCGAGCGCAGCGGCTACTACCCGGCCCTCGTGGCCGAGGCGGTGGAGGCCGCCGTCGGCGGCGAGGCCGTCGCGTCGTACGTCGTGCACCAGGAGACCACGTTCGACGCCAACGAGGTCCGGCGCCATGTCACCGTCCTCGTCCTGACGCCGCACCGCTTCATCGTCAGCCACACCGACGAGCAGGCCGCCGACACCAGCTCCCCGACGCCGTACGCCACGACGTCCACCGAGTCCGTGAAGCTCGACCGGATCTCGTCCGTCGTCGTCAGCCGGGTCGTCGCCAACCCGGAGTCGTACACCCCGGGCACGCTGCCCCGCGAGGTGGTCCTCACCATCGGCTGGGGTGCCGTCTCCCGCATCGACCTGGAGCCCGCCGCCTGCGGCGACGCCAACTGCGACGCCGACCACGGCTACACGGGCAACGCCACCGCCGACGACCTCAGCCTCCGGGTGAGCGAGGCCGGGGACGGCCCGGACACCGTCCGGCAGACCCTCGTCTTCGCCCAGGCCCTGTCCGAAGCCATCGCGGCCACCGCCGCGCCCACCCGCTGATGGCGCAGCCGACCGCCGTGACGCACGGCTGGCCCGACGACCCGGTTCCGCTCGCCCCGGACACCGCGCCGGTCCCCGAGTACACCTTCGGCTCCCTCGGCGACGTGCTGCCGACGCTCGTCGCCGGCCAGGGCGTGCCCGGGTTCGAAGCCCGGATCGCCGAGCTCTCCCCGGCCGACCGGAACTGCGTCTTCCTGATCGACGGGCTCGGCTGGGAGCAGATCAAGGCCCACCCGGACGAGGCCCCCTATCTGACCTCGCTCCTCGGCTCCTCGCGCGGGGGCACGGGCCGCCCGGTCACCGCCGGCTTCCCCGCCACCACGGCGACCTCGCTCGCCTCGGTCGGCACCGGCCGCTACCCCGGTACGCACGGGCTGCCCGGCTACACCGTGCGCAACCCCGACACCGGCGAGCTGATGAACCAGCTGCGCTGGAAGCCGTGGACCTCGCCGCACGTCTGGCAGCCGTACCCCACCGTCTTCCGGCTCGCCCACGAGGCCGGGATCCACACCGCGCAGGTGTCCTCCCCGATCTTCGAGCAGACCCCGCTCACCAAGGTCGCGCTGAGCGGCGGAACGTTCCACGGGCGGCTCTCCGGCGAGGAGCGCATGGACTTCGCCGCCGAGCAGCTCGGTGCCGGCGACCGCTCGCTGGTCTACACGTACTACAGCGAACTCGACGGCGCCGGACACCGCTTCGGCATCGACTCCGACGCCTGGCGCGGCCAGCTGATGTTCGTCGACCGGCTCGTGCAGCGGCTCGCCGAGCAGCTGCCGCCGCGCTCGGCGCTGTACGTCACGGCCGACCACGGCATGGTCGACATCCCCTTCGACGAGCAGCACCGCATCGACTTCGACGAGGACTGGGAGCTCCGCGCGGGCGTCGCCCTCCTCGGCGGCGAAGGACGCGCCCGGCACGTCTACGCCGTGCCCGGCGCCGAGGCGGACGTCCTCACCTGCTGGCGCGAGGTGATCGGCGAGCAGTTCTGGGTCGCGAGCCGCGACGAGGCCATCTCGCTCGGCTGGTTCGGGGACGAGATCGACGAGCGCGTGTACGGGCGGATCGGCGACGTCGTCGCCGCGGCCCACGACGACGTGGCGATCACCGCCTCCGTGAACGAGCCCCACGAGTCCGCGATGGTCGGCATGCACGGGTCCATGACCCCCGCGGAGCAGCTCGTCCCGCTGCTCGAAGTCCGCTCCTGAACCCTCCGGACATCCCGGACCCCTTCCTCCTCCCTGACCTGAAAGGTCCCCGTCCCGTCATGCCCGAGCTGGTCTTCTTCTCCGGAACCATGGATTGCGGGAAGAGCACCCTGGCACTCCAGATCGCCCACAACCGTGACGCGCGAGGGCTGCAGGGCGTGATCTTCACCCGTGACGACCGGGCGGGCGAGGGCAAGCTCTCCTCGCGGCTCGGCCTGGTGACGGAGGCGGTCGAGGCGCCGCAGGGCATGGACCTGTACGCGTATCTCGTCGCCCAGCTCTCCCAGGGCGGCAAGGCCGACTACGTGATCGTCGACGAGGCCCAGTTCCTCGCCCCCGAGCAGATCGACCAGCTCGCCCGGGTCGTCGACGACCTCGGTCTCGACGTCTTCGCCTTCGGCATCACCACCGACTTCCGGACCAAGCTCTTCCCCGGCTCGCAGCGGCTCATCGAGCTGGCGGACCGCATCGAGCAGCTCCAGGTCGAGGCGCTCTGCTGGTGCGGCGCCCGCGCCACGCACAACGCCCGCACGGTGGGCGGCGAGATGGTCGTCGAGGGCGAGCAGGTCGTCGTCGGCGATGTGAACCGCCCCGCAGAGGAGATCGGTTACGAGGTGCTCTGCCGCCGCCATCACCGGCGCCGGATGACCTCCGCCTCCGCCCGGGCGGGGGCCCTCTCCCCGGACGTGCTGCCGGTCACCGGCTGAGCCTTCGCGGGACCGGGCCCGTACGGCGGGACCGGAGCGGGAGAGAAACGGTATCGGGGCGCCCGACTCTGGCGGAGTAGTTCTCTGCAGGAGGAGTCTTCCGATGAAACATCCCCCGGACCGGATCGACGTGGCCGAGGGGCTGCGCCACATCCTTCATGAGCTGTCCGCCATCGAGCGGTCGGTCGAGGGTGGACGCGCGGGCCTGACGGATGCCCGTACGGACGGAGAGGGGCCCTGGGACGGGCCCGAGTTCACCGTCGAGACCGTCAGCGACAACAGCATGCACACCGTGGTGGACATCAGGGCGCTGCGCGGTCCCGGCCAGCCCCTGCCCGACCGCGCCTCCGGGCCCGACGAGGAAGAGGTCGCCGCGCTGCGCGCGACCGTGCGCGCGCTGCTCGATCTGGCGGACATCGGGTCCGGGCGGGCGTGTACCACCGTGGCCCTCACCAAGCGGGGCCCACGGGTGGTCAGTTGCCGGCTGGGCGGCGGCGCGACGGTGTTCGCGCGCGAGCCGGGAGCGGGGGCGTCCGGCTGAGGGGGATCCACGGGAGGAGAAGGGCCGCCGGGGTCGTCCACGGCCTGCCGGGCGGGCTGCGGCGGAGTGGGTCGTACCCGGGCTGACCTGGCGTTCCCGGGTGCGTTCCCGTGCGGTACCGAAAGGCGGTATCGGTGCGGGAACGGTCCGGGAACGGGTCGCCGGAGAGTACGTGGTGTCGGGAAGCAGAACCGGATAAACCACGTAAAGGGGATACGCCATGGGACGCAAGTCGACTGGACTCGCCGGGATCGTCGTCGTCGCCGCCCTCGCCCTCGGGTTCGGGGCCACGATGGAGGCCGGTCACGAGCAGAGCCGCCCGGTCGGCGTGCAGGTCCAGGCCGACGACCAGGGTCCGACGGTCATCGGTAAGGGCGGGGTCGTCCAGGCGGGTGCCACGGACGACCAGGGTCCGACCGTGATCGGCAAGGGTGGCGTGGTCCAGGCCGGCGCGACCGACGACCAGGGCCCGACGGTGATCGGCAAGGGTGGCGTGGTCCAAGCCGGTGCCACCGACGACCAGGGCCCGACCGTCATCGGTTCCCGGATCGTCCAGGCCGGTGCCACCGACGACCAGGGCCCGACCGTCATCGGCAAGGGCGCGCCCGCGGCCGGTCTGACCGTCTTCGCCGCCTGATTCCCGCTCCGTGCCCCGGCCCCGTCGGCTCCGTCCGCCGCGCGGGCCGCGAGCGTACGCAGGCCGTGAGAGCCGCGCAGCCAGGCCAGATGAGCCGCGACGTCACCTCAGCTACGACGGTGCTCCGCCGGAACGCCCATCTCGCCGAAGAGGTCCTCCGCCGAGCGCTCGTTGCGCGCCGCCTCCTCCGAGAGACCGAGGGCCGCCTGGGCGCGGGCCATGCCGGAGAGGGCGTAGGCCATCTCGATGCGGAAGTCGAGGGAGTGCGCGACCTCGTGGGCGCTCTCGTGCAGGCCGAGCGCCGCCACATACTCCTTGCGCTTGTAGAGATAGCGGCCGACGGTGTTCTCGACCTTCGCCCGGCGCAGTGGAGAAACGTTTGGCCCGATGGTTTCCATGGCCCGGTCGGCGTACCGGACGGCCTGCTCGTCCCGGCCCAGACGCTGGGCGACCTCCGCGAGGAGCGCGAGGGCCAGGGCCACCTGCCCCGGGTCGCTGTTCTCGGTGCACAGTGCCCGCGCCCGCGCGAGACTCGTGTCGGCGGCCTCGTTGTCGCCGAGGCAGGCATGGGCGAACGCCAGGTCCGTGAAGGCGACCAACTTGTTCTCGTGCTGGCCGAGTTCGTCGCAGAGCGCGATCGCCCGACGGGCCGCCGACGCCGCCTCCTCGTGCCGCCCCCACTGCTCGTACAGGGTGCTGAGCAGGGTGAGGCTCTCCGCCTCCGCCCGGCTGGCGCCCAGCTCCCGCTGATGTGCGATCGACTTCTCCAGATGCGACAGCGCCTGCGGGAACCGGCCGAGCAGACTGTTCAGCTGGCCGAGGGCCCCCTCGCTGTGGGCCAGCGTCTGTACGTCACCCAGCCGTTCGGCGACGTCCCGGCCCTCCGTGGCGACCTCGATGCCCTCGGCGAAACGGCCCAGCTTCCAGCACGCCACGCCCAGGTTGGACAGGCTCACCCCCAGCAGCGGCAGTTCGCCGAGCCGGCGCGCGGCGGCCACCGCCAGGAGCCCCATCGAGCGGAACTCCTCCAACTGGCCCCGCGCACTGAGCTGGAAGGCCAGATTGCGGCTCAGGAACACGATGTGGCGGTCGTGCCCGAGCCGGTCGGCCAGGCCCACCGCCCCCAGCAGCGAGCCCTGCTCCCGGGTGAACCACTGCTCCGCCTGCTCGCTCTCCGGGAACCGCGGCAGCCGTGCGGTCCACGCGTCCGTGTCCTCCACCGCCGCCACCCCGGTGGGAATACGGCGGCGGCCAGGGAACATCACCTGGCAGGCCGACTCCGTCGCGGCCAGGTAGTAGTCGAGCAGCCGACGGGTCGACGCGGAGTCGTCCTCGTCCGTCGCCGCCGACCTGAGGCTCTGCGCGAAGCTGCGCACAAGATCGTGGAAGGTGTACAGACCGATCTCCGGCTGCTGCAGCAGATGCACGTCCAGGAGGAGTTCGAGGAGGTCCTCGGCATCCGCCGGACCGGTCTCCAGAAGAGCGGCCGCCGCGTACACGTCGAGGTCCCCGCCGGGGTGGAGCGCCAGACTGCGGAACGCGGTCCGGCAGTCCTGCTCAAGGGCCTGGTACGACAGACGGAGGGTGGCGGCGACACTGCGCTGCCCCGAACTCAGCTCGTCCAGCCGCCGGGTCTCGTCGCGCAGCCGGTCGGCCAGGTAACGCAGCGTCCAGCGCGGTCTGTTGCGCAGTCGGGCGGTCGCGATCCGCAGCGCCAGGGGAAGATGGCCGCACAGCCGGGCCAGCTCTGCCGCCGCCTCCGGCTCCGCCGCGTACCGCCGCTCGCCCAGCGTCTCCGCCATGAGCGCCGCGCACTCCGCGGGCGACATCACGTCGATCGAGATCCACTGCGCCGAGTCCAGGTCCACCAGCCGGGCCCGGCTGGTGACGAGGACCAGGCAGCCGGGGGTGGTCGGCAGCAGCGGCCGTACGCCGTCGGCGTCGGCGGCGTTGTCGAGGAGGAGCAGCAGCCGCTTCCCGGTGACGGTCGACCGCCACAGCGCCGTACGGCCCGCGAGGTCCTCCGGGATGCGCGCGCCCGGCACACCCAGGGCACGTAAGAGGCTGTCGAGCGCTCCGCCGGCGGTCACCGGCTGCTCGCCGGGCGTGTAGCCGCGCAGGTCGATGTAGAGCTGGCCGTCGGGGAACTCGGAGGCCAGCGAGTGCGCCGCGTGCACGGCGAGGGAGGTCTTGCCGCTGCCGCCCATGCCGTCCAGGGCCACGATCCGGGAATGACGCGCGCAGTCCCGGCCGGCCGAGTCGAGCAGCTCCCGCAGCTCGTCGCCGCGGCCGGTGAAGTCCGCCAGGTCGTACGGCAGGGTGCACGGGGCCTCGGTGGGCGCCGTCTCCGACGGGGCGACCGGGGCCGCGACGGGCGGGGGAGCGGGGGCGGCGAGTTCGGGGCTGTCGCGCAGGATCCCCTCGTACACCTTGGTCAGCCGGGGGCCCGGGTCGACGCCCAGCTCCTCCACCAGGAGCTCGCGCACCCGGCTGTACTCCTCCAGGGCCTCGGCCTGCCGGCCCGAGCGGTACAGGGCGAGCATCAACTGGGCGCGCAGTGATTCGTGCAGGGGGTGGGCCTGCACCAGGTCCCGGAGATCGACGACGAGTTCCGCCGTCTCGCCGAGACCGAGGCGGAGGTCGAAGAGCTGCTCCGCCGCCGCGAGCCTGCGTTCCTCGAGCGCGGTGGCCGCCGCCTCGATCACGGGGCCGCCCGCCCCCGACAGGATGGGACCCCGCCAGAGGCCGAGGGCCCGGCGCAGCGCCTCCACCGCGTCGACCGTCCGGCCCTCGCCCGGGGCGTCCCGGGCCTTTTTCACAAGTCCTGCGAACTCCGTCAGGTCGAGCTGCTCCGGAGCGAGCACGACGCGGTATCCGGGGCCGTCGGTGACGATGACCTCGCTGCCCGCGGGGATGCGCCGACGCAGGTCCGCGACCGCCTTGCGGACCTGGTGCGAGGCGGTCGCCGGCGGGTCCTCGGCCCAGGCCGACTCCACGAGCCGGCCGATCGTCAGCACCCGTCCGGGCTCCAGGAGCAGCGTACCGAGCACGCGTTCCTGGATGAGGCCCCCGAGCCTCAGCCGGGAGCCGTCGGCCCAGCCCTCCAGAGGGCCCAGCACGTTGAATCTCAGCCCTTGCTCCTCGGCATCGGTCATGTGCCGCGAGCACCCCCCCAGGTCTCCCGCCCACGCCCTCGGCGTCGGTGTTTGCGGATCCTAGCCCGTTCCCGTGACCCCCGGGAACGAGGCGGTACGGGATCGGTAATCGGCCCCGGCACCGTATGACCCACGAGGCCGACTCCTTCACGGCCCTCGCGACTGAGGACCCCCCATGCAGCAAGGAGACTGGTCATGACCGAACAGGCATCGCCGGACGGGCTCGCCGAGCAGCTGCGGGCGGCACGGCAGTGGGCCGGCATCACCCAGGAACAGCTGGCCGGCCTGTCGACCGTCAGCGTGCGGGCCATCCGGGACCTGGAGCAGGGCCGGGTGCGGCATCCGCGCCGGGAGACGCTCCGGCTGCTCGCCGGGGCCATGCGGCTGAGCGACGCCCGCCGCGCCGCCCTCGAGCTGGCCGTCGAAGGGGCGGAGGCCGGCACGGTGATGCGCGAGGCGTACGGCGCCGAACTGGCTCCGCCGCCGATGCCGTTGCGCAGACTCGTCGGCCGCACCGAGGAACTCCGCTCCCTGACCGCGCTGCTGGCCACCGAGCACGAGCGGCTCCTCAGCGTGGTGGGCCTGGCCGGTGTGGGCAAGACCCGACTGGCTCAGGAAGCGGCCCTGCTGCTCCACGGCCGAGACCGGACCCCCGTCGTCTGGGTCGACATGACCGAGACCACGCCGCCGGTCACCGGGCCCGCCGGGACCCGCAGCCCGCGGTCCGCGCTGACGGGCTGGGCCCGCTCGCTGGCCCTCGGCGGCCGCGGCCTGGACGAACTCGCCTCGGTGATACGCGGCCGGGCCACCCTGCTGGTCCTCGACGGCCATGACACCGGCCCCCACCTCACGCCCCCGCTCCTCGAACTGCTCCACGTCTGCGAGCGGCTCAAGGTCCTGATCACCACGCGCGAGCCGCACCGCACCCCGGGCAACCGGATGCTGCCGCTCGGCCCGCTGCCCGTACCCGACGCGGAGCACGGAGCGTCCGCGGGCACGGCCGGAGCGCCGGGTGCCTCCCTGACGGCCGGGCAGCCCGCCGTCGAGCTCATGCTGTCGTACGTCGGTCACATGCGCCCCGACCTGATGCCCGGCGACTCGCTGGTGCGCACGGTGGCGCGGATCAGCCGGGCCCTCGACGGGGTGCCGCGGGCGATGGAGGCCGCCGCCTCCTGGCTGTTACTGCGCTCGCCCGCGGAACTGCTGCGGATCGCACAGGCCACGCCGCTCGACGTCGTGGACGACGTGACCGCGGGGGACACCGGCGGTGACGCGGACGGCGAGGGACTCGCCGCGCTGCTCTCGGCGGCCGTGACCCGGCTCGACGACGGTCCCGCGGCGCTGCTGGGCGACCTGAGCCTGCTGCCCGACGGCTGGAGCGCCGACCAGGCCGCCACCGGTCTGTCCGCGACGCCGGCCGCCGTGGTGCGCGACGTCCACGCACTGATGCTGCGCGGCCTCGTACGACGCCTTCCCGGTGAGGAGGAGGGGGCCCCGCGGTTCGGGGTGCTCAACCTGGTGCGGCAGCTCGCCGCCGAACGCGCCGCCTCGCTCGTACCGGCGACGGCCCTCGTCCCCTCCTGAACAGACCCCGGCCTCCCGCTCCTTCCCGCTCCTCCTCCTCTGTCGTCTCCTCTTCCTCCCTCCCGATGAAAGGCCCGTCCGCCATGCGCAATCTGATCTCGCTCGCCGACCTGAAGCCCGAGCAGCTCGCCCGTATCGTCGCCCGCGCCGTGGAGTTCGGCACCGGCGGCGTCGACGACAAGCCGCTGGCCGGACGCCAGGTCGGTGTCTACTTCCGCAAGTCCTCCACCCGGACCCGGACCTCGTTCTGGAGCGGCGCCACCCGGCTGGGCGCCGACGTCATCACGTTCGGCCCCGACGAACTCCAGCTGACCACCGGCGAGACCGTGGAGGACACCAGCCGGGTCCTCGGCCAGTACCTCGACGCGCTCGTCGTCCGCACCAACGGCGACGTGGCGGAGATGCGCCGCCTCGGCGGCAGCCCGGACCTCGCCGTGGTGAACGCCCTCAGCCTCGACGAGCACCCGACCCAGGCGATAGCCGACCTGACCACCCTCGCCGAGCACTTCGGGAAGCTCGCCGGGCTCCATGTGCTGGTCGTCGGCGAGGGCAACAGCTCCGGCGCGGCGCTCGCGCTGGCCGGCGCGCTCACCCCCGGGCTGCGGATCACGCTGCTGAGCCCCGAGGGGTACGAGGTGCCCAAGAGCACCATGGACCTCGTCGACGAACTGAGCGGCGGCGACCACCAGGTGCGCCGCATCACCGACCCGGCCGAGGTCGAGGGCCCCGTCGACGCGGTCTACACGAGCCGCTGGCAGACGATGGGCGTATCGAAGGCCGACCCCGATTGGCTGGCGTCGTTCGAGGGCTTCGCCATCGACCGCGCGTTCTTCGAGCGGTACAGCGGCCCGGACACCGTCTTCCTGCACGACCTGCCCGCCGTGCGCGGCCAGGAGGTCACCGACGAGGTCCTCGACGGGGAGCGCAGCCTCGCCTGGCGGCAGGCCCACCACAAGATGACCGCGGCGATGGCCGTACTGGAGTGGTGCGTCGTCGGCGAGAACTGAGGCGCTGGTCCGAAACGGACGGGGGCGGCGTCGGTACGGGTTCGGGGAACCCGGTACCGACGCCGCCCCCGCGTGTGAGCGACGGTCGTCAGCCACCCATCGCGGCGACCACCGAACGGGGCCGCAGATCCGTCCAGTTGGCCTCGATGTAATCGGCGCACTCCTGCTTGCCGCCCTCCTCGCGGACCAGCTGCCAGCCCTCCGGACGGCGGATCCGGGCGGGCCACAGCGAGTGCTGGCCCTCGTCGTTGGCCAGGACGACGAAACGGCCGTCGGCGTCGTCGAACGGGTTGGTTGCCATGGCTTCACCTCTGTGGGTTCCGTGGAACGGGGATCCGGTGCCGCACCGGTCCCTCGACGCTACGAGACCGGGTTCGCCGGTTCGGGCAGCCGGGGCGGCAGTTGGGCGGCAGCCCGCCCGAGGCTCGTGCGCGGCGGCCGGCCCCGCGCGCGAGGTCCTATACGAGGACGCGCGACACGTCGTTGGCGCGCGTGACGGCGATGCCGGTGGCGACCGCGGCGGCCCGCACCGAGCCGAGCGCCTCGCGCAGCAGCTCCGTGCGCAGCTCGGGCCGGTCCGCCAGCTCCGGCCGGTCGGCGTCGATCAACTGCACCGCCGCCTCCAGTACGGCGAACGTGGCTTCGCCCAGGGGCTCGTGACGGTCGGCGTCGGTCATGACGTCGCGCAGGGCCGCGGCCAGTTCCGCGGCGGGGGCGATCTGGGACATGGGTCCACTCCTCAGGGTTCTCGGACGCGCGTGCTCCCGCGTTCCGCTCCGGCGGACGGTGCTTCGGAGCGGCGGATCCCGACTGTAGGGCGGGCCGGGAGGGCGGCGGCGACAGGCAGCGGCAACTGCCGCCCGGCTGCCGCCCGGGGCGCCGGTCGGCGGGGTTCCGCGTTCCTACGATCGATGCCGAAGGGATGTTCCGAGCGATCCAGGACCTCCTTCTCCCACTTGTCATCCCACGATGTGGACGAAGAAGTGATGATGCAGACTGCGGAATGGGCGTCCCGAGAGCGATCAGGGCCGCTGGACGTCGTTGTCACCGGACTGCCGTCCGATGCGCACACCTGGAACCTCGTATTCATCCAGCTGCTGATCGAGGACCTGGGACACCACGTCGTCAACCTGGGCCCGTGCGTCCCCCGGGACGAGATCGTCGAATCCTGCGGCAAGCACCAGCCCGACCTGCTGGTGGTCAGCACGGTCAACGGCCACGGCTACAACGACGCCGACCAGCTCATCCGGGCGATCCGCTCGCGCTGGGAGCTCGCCGGACTGCCCGCCGTCATCGGCGGCAAGCTCGGCGTCCTCGGTGCCGAGGGCCGGGCCGGGCACGGCCGCCGGCTCCTGGAGGCCGGCTTCGACGCGGTGTTCCAGGAGGGCGAGGGCGAGGACCAGGGCCTCGGCGCCTTCGCGGCGTTCGTCGACCGGCTCGCCGCCGAGCGCGTGCCGGTGGCGTCGGCCTCCCCGCTGGAAGGGGTGGCACGGTGACCTCCACCGGACGCGCGACCTCCTTCGGACGGTTCGTGGCCGCCGCCGGGGCCCGCGGGGCCCTCGTGGTCCAGCCCCGGATGGGCTTCTCCGACCCCGCCCGGATGCGGGCCGGACTCGCCGCCACCAAGGGCGCCGCCACGGCGGTCGCCGGCACGCTCACCATCGACAGCTACACCCGGGTCGGCGACGAGCCCTCGGCCGTCCGCGCCCTGGGCGGCGGGGTGCCGCTCAACGGCTACCCCATCACCTCCTACAGCCCGGACACCTCGCGCTGGGTCCTCGACGGCCTCGCCGACGCGGACTTCCCCGTCCAGGTCCGGCACGGTTCGGCGAGCCCGCAGCGGATCGTCGCCGCGCTCGCCCGGCTCGGCCTCACCGCGACCGAGGGCGGACCGGTCTCGTACTGCCTGCCCTACGGCCGCACACCGCTCGTCGACTCGGTCCGCAACTGGCAGGAGACCTGCGAGCGGCTGGCCGCCCTGCGGGCCGACGGCGCGGAGCCGCACCTGGAGAGCTTCGGCGGCTGCATGCTCGGCCAGCTCTGCCCGCCGGGACTGCTCGTGGCCATCAGCGCCCTGGAGGGAGTCTTCTTCCACCGGGCCGGGCTGCGGTCCGTCTCGCTCAGTTACGCCCAGCAGACCAGCCCCGAGCAGGACCGCCAGGCGGTACGCGCACTGCGCCGGCTCGCGGCCGAACTCCTGCCGGACACCGACTGGCACATCGTCGTCTACACCTACATGGGCGTGTACCCGAGGACCACGCCCGGCGCCCACGCCCTCCTCGCGGACTCCGCCGAACTGGCGGTCCGGGCGGGCGCGCAGCGCCTGATCGTCAAGACCGCCGCCGAGGCCCACCGCATCCCGACGGTCGCCGAGAACGTCCGGGCCCTGCGCATCGCGGCGGCCGCGGCCGAGCGCGCCGCGGCGGCGGGCACGACGGAGGCGGACGACGCCGACGACACGGCCGGCAACCCCGTCTACGCCGAGGCCCGCGCCCTCGTCGACGCCGTGCTCGACCTGGACGACGACCTCGGCAGCGCCCTGCTGAAGGCCTTCGAGCGCGGCTACCTGGACGTCCCCTACTGCCTCCACCCCGACAACGCCGGCCGCTCCCGCAGCCACATCGACGCGACGGGCCGGCTCAGCTGGTCGGACATCGGGGCCATGCCCATCGGGCGGGTCACCGGACGGCGCGGCGCCCGGCTCACCGCGACCGGACTCCACGACGCGCTGACCTTCGTCCAGCGCCGCTACGACCAGCCCGAAGCGCGGCTCGACGGCCACCCCGGAGAGCCCGCCGCCGTACACCACCACCGCTACGACCACCCCGAGGACGCCGGCCGGACCCCCGCCGACGCCCTTCTCCTTCAGGAGGTATGACCGTGACCGTCATCATCGCCGAGGCCGTGGACGAGGCACTCCTGCCGTTCCCGGCGTCGCCCGACGCGCATCTGACCGATCCGCTGACCCGGGCCACCCTGCGGGTGCAGAGCCACATGCTCACCGCCACCCGCGCCTTCCTGACCTCCCGCGGATTCCAGGAGCTGCTGCCGCCCATCATCGGCCCGGTCACCGACCCCGGCATCCGCGGCTCCAAGCAGGTGGACGTCGACTTCTACGGCCACAAGTACAAGATGATGACGAGCGCGATCCTCTACAAGCAGGCCTCGCTCCTCGCCTTCGACAAGATCTTCTACATCGCGCCCAACGTCCGGCTGGAACCCCTCGAGACGGCCGTCACGCACCGCCACCTCGCCGAGTTCCACCAGATCGACGTCGAGATCCGCGACGCCCGCCGCGAGGACGCGATGGACCTCGCCGAGCAGCTCGTCACCCATGTCGTCGCCGAGGTCCTCTCCCGCATGCCGGCCGAGCTCGACCTGCTCGGCCGGGACACCGCCGCCCTGCGCGAGATCTTCGCGGCTGCCTTCGGCCGCGTCGGCCACCAGCGGGCCACCGCCGAGCTGATCGGCCTCGGCCACCCCCAGGACCCCGCCGCCGAGATCGACTGGCAGGGCGAGGAGATCGTCTCCGCCCGCGCGGACCGCCCCTTCTTCATCACCGACTACCCGAAGGGCTCCCGCGGCTTCTACGACAAGGAGAACGCCGAACAGCCCGGCGTGCTGCGGAACTTCGACCTCATCGCCCCCGAGGGGTACGGCGAGCTGGCCAGCGGCAGCGAGCGGGAGCACGACTACGCCACCCTCGTCACCCGGATGCGGGAGACCGGCGAGAACCCCGCCAAGTACGGCTGGTACCTGGACCTGGCACGTCGCGGCATCCCCGCCAGCTCCGGCTTCGGCATCGGCCTGGAGCGCTTCACCCGCTACGTCACCGGTCGGCAGGCCGCCTGGCAGGCCAGCGCCTACCCGAAGCTCCCCGGGGTGGTGTCGGCGTGAGCACCGCACTCGTCGCGGACGGCTTCCCCGAGGAGCAGGTCCGGCAGCGCGCCCGGCACGGAGCCGGGGCCGTCTTCCCCGCCGAGGCGGACTACGGCACCGGGCTGCTCGGCGCCGTGCCGTCCTCGTCCCCGGAGGGGGCCGGGCACGACCCGGACGACGTCCTCGAGCGGATCCGGATCGTGCCGCCGGTCTTCATGCCCGAGCGGCTGAAGAAGCTCATCGACCTCGCCCGCGAACCCCTCTACAGCGATGTCGCGCTCGACACCGTCATCGGCGGGTTCACCAGCCGCCTGCCGCTCTACGTGTCGGCGTTCGGATCCACCCGGGTCGCCAGCCACGACCTGGGCGAGGCCGCCGGACGACAGGCCGGGGCGCTCGGCATCCCGCTGGTCATCGGCGAGAACGTCGTCCCCGTCAACGGCTACCGCAGCGCCGGCGAGGCCGGTGCCTCCCCGCTGCTCGGCCGGATCGCCGCCTACGCCGAGGCGGCCGACGACGAGCACGGCGGCGTGGTGGTCCAGCAGTCCACCGAGGACGCCGACGCCGAGGTGTGGAACCTCGTCTACAGCGACCCGGTCACGGAGCCCCTGCTCGCCACCGGCCGCCTCGCCTTCGAGCTCAAGGTCGGCCAGGGCGCCAAGCCCGGCCTCGGCGGGCTCACCCTGCTCGACCGTGAGACCGCGGGCCAGGTCGCCGAGCAGTACTCCCTCGACGAGGTGTTCGGCGCCGGCAGCGGCCAGGTGCTCCGGGTCGCCAGCCCCGGCACCTTCACCGAGGAGATCCTGCGGCAGCAGATCCGCCTCATGCGCAACAACTTCCCCCGCGCCCGGGTGTGGGTGAAGCTCCACCCCGGCCGGGACGTGGCCCACGCCGCGGCCACCGCCTGGGCGGCCGGCGCGGACTCCGTCACCGTCGACGGCGCGGAGGGCGGCACCGCCTGGGCCCCCACCGGCTTCCTCGGCCATGTCGGCCTGCCTCTCGCCGACTGCCTGCGCCGCGTCGGGCGCACCGACCACTGCCTTCTCGCCAGCGGACGCATGTGGGAGGGCACCCGCGCCGTCAAGGCCCTCGCTCTCGGCGCCCGCGCCGTCGGCCTGGGACGCGCCGCACTGCTCGCCGTCGACGAGGACCGCGAAGCGGGTCTGACCCGGCTCGTCGAGGCCCTCGCCCTCGAACTGCGGATGCTGACCAGCGCGGTCGGCAAGTACCACGTGAACGGCTTGGCCCCGGAGGACCTGCTCCTGCCGGACCGGTGGGAGCGGGAGTCGGCGCCACCCGGCGCCGCCTAGCCGGCCCGGCCGGCCCCCGGCCCCGCGCCCAGCGCGCCTCAGCACCACCTACGCGATTCCCAGTCGTGGCCGTACGGGATGTCCGGCACGCCGCGAGACCCGTATCCGCCCGAACCTTCGAGAATGGTGTCGAGAAGATGTCTCACCAGCACTCCGTCCAGGCTCCCGCCGTCGACATCGACGCGTACAACAGCACCGCCGTGCGGCTCCCCGAGGGCGCGCTGCACGAGTTGTTCGCCGCCCAGGCCGCGCGGACGCCGGACGCCGTGGCGCTGGTGTGCGGGGAACGCGAACTCTCCTACCGCGAGCTGGACGTGGCCGCCACGGCCCTGGCGCACCGGCTGCGGGACCGGGGCGTACGGCCCGGCGACGGCGTCGGCCTCTTCCAGGACCGCTCCCTCGCCTACGTCGTCGCGATGCTCGCGGTCCTCAAGGCGGGGGGTGCCTATGTGCCGCTCGACCCGCGTCAGCCGGAGGAGCGGAGGGCGTTCATCCTCGCCGACACCGGGGCCGTCCTCCTCGTCACCGACCGCGAGGAGCCGGAGGTGGCCTTCGCGGGCGGCCTGCCGGTGCTGCGGCTGACGGAGGACGTGACGGTTCCGGAGCGGCACGAGCCGGCCGCCCTCGATGTGGCCGTGCATCCGGACCAGTTGGCGTATGTGATGTACACGTCGGGTTCGAGTGGTGTGCCGAAGGGTGTGGCGAACACGCACCGGAACGTCGTGGAGCTGGCGCTGGATCCGTGGTGGGGTGTGGGTTCGGGGGATCGGCACCGTCGGGTGCTGGCGTATTCGCCGCTGGCTTTCGACTCGTCGACGTATGAGTTGTGGGTGCCGCTTCTGAGTGGTGGGACCGCGGTGGTGCTGCGGGCGCCGAAGGTGGACATCGGTGAGCTGGCGCGGGCGATCGTGGAGCAGCGGATCTCGGCGGTGTACTTCACGACGGCGCTGTTCGACGCGATGGCGTCGGAGGCGGTCGAGTCGCTCGCCGGGCTCGCGGAGATCTGGACGGGGGGCGACGTGCTCTCCGCTCCGGCTCTGCGCCGGGTGCTCGACTCGTGCCCGGACACGTCGGTGGTGCATGCCTATGGTCCGACGGAGTCCACGGTGTTCTGCAGCTATCAGGCGTTCGGTCCTGGTGAGCGGGTGGTGGAGCGTCTGCACCTCGGGGTGCCGATGGCCAACACGTGGATGTACGTGCTCGACGAGGAACTGCGGCACGTCCTCCCCGGGACCGTGGGCGAGCTGTACGTCGCCGGCAGCCATCTGGCCCGGGGGTATGTGGGCCGCCCGGCGCTGAGTGCGGAGCGGTTCGTGGCGGATCCGTTCGGTCCGGCCGGTGAGCGGATGTACCGGACGGGTGATCTGGCCCGGTGGAACGAGTTCGGTGAGGTGGTGTTCGAGGGTCGTGCGGACCAGCAGGTGAAGCTGCGTGGCTTCCGGATCGAGCTGGGTGAGATCGAGACGGTGCTCCTCGCCCATGACTCGGTGGCGCAGGCCGCGGTGATCGTCCGCGAGGACCGGCCCGGCGACAAGCGCCTCGTCGCCTACGTCGTCCCCGCCGTCGACGCCCGCGTCGACACCGACGCCCTCCACGGGCACAGCACCGAACGCCTCGCCGAGTACATGGTCCCCTCCGCCTTCGTCGAACTCGCCGAACTCCCCCTGACCGCCAACGGCAAGCTCGACCGCCGCGCCCTGCCGCAGCCCGTGCTGACCGGCGAGGGCGACGGCCGCGCCCCGCGCAACCCCGTCGAGGAAGTGCTCTGCGGACTCTTCGCCGACGCGCTCGGCGAGCCCGCCGTCTCCATCGACGACGACTTCTTCCGGCTCGGCGGCCACTCGCTCCTCGCCACCCGGCTGGTCGGCCGCGTCCGCACCGCCCTCGCCACCGAACTCTCCCTCCGCGACTTCTTCCTGTACCCGACCGTCGCCGGGCTCGCCCGGCTGATCACCGCCGGCGCCGGGCAGGCCACCCGCCCCGCGCTCACCGCCGCCGGCCGGTCCGACGACGACCTCCCGCTCTCCGCCGCCCAGCGCCGCCTCTGGTTCCTCGACCAGATGGAAGGCCCCTCGGCCACGTACAACATCCCCCTCGCCGTCCGCCTCAGCGGCACCGTCGACCCGGAGGTGCTGCGACAGGCCCTCGGGGACGTGATCGCCCGCCACGAGGTCCTCCGGACCAGCTACCCGGTGCACGAGGGCGAACCGCGCCAGCACATCGCCGCCCCCGAGCAGGTCACCGTGCCGCTCACCGTCGCCACCGTCACCGACGACGAGCTGCCCGCACGGCTCGCGGAGGAGACCGCGCACCTCTTCGACCTCGCCGCCGAACTCCCCCTGCACACGGTGCTCCTGGAGCAGTCGCCGACCCGCAGCGTGCTCGTCCTGGTCGTCCACCACATCGCCTCCGACGGCTGGTCCCACACCCCCCTCATGCGGGACATCGGCGCCGCCTACACCGCCCGCAGCCAGGGCACGGCACCCGAGTGGGAGCCGCTGCCCGCCCAGTACGCCGACTACTCCCTCTGGCAGCGGGACCTGCTCGCCGACCAGGAGGAGAGCCAGCTCGCCCACTGGCGGGAGGCGCTCGCCCAGCTGCCCACCGAGGTCACGCTGCCCACCAGCCGGCCCCGTCCGGTCGTGGCCTCCTACCGCGGCGCCACCCACACCGTGCACTGCCCGGCGGAGACCCACCAGGCCCTCAGCACCCTGGCCAGGGAGCACGGCGTCACCCTGTTCATGGTGGCGCAGGCGGCCACCGTGGCCCTGCTGTCCCGCTCCGGGGCGGGCACCGACATCCCCCTCGGCTCACTCGTCGCGGGGCGGACCGACGAGGCGCTGGAGGACCTGGTCGGGTTCTTCGTCAACACCCTCGTGCTCCGCACCGACGCCTCCGGCGACCCGACCTTCCGCGAACTCCTCGACCGGGTCCGGGAGACCGACCTCGGCGCCTGGGCCCACCAGGACCTGCCCTTCGACCGGCTCGTGGAGACCCTCAACCCCGAGCGCTCCGCCGCCCGCCACCCGCTCTTCCAGGTCATGCTCACCCTGGCCGAGGCCGCCGAGGCCACGCCCAGGCTGCCGGGCGTCCGCGCCGAGACCCGGCAACTGAGCGCGGGCATCGCCAAGTTCGACCTCACCGTCAACTTCTACGAGCACCGCGACCGCGTCGGCCACCCGAACGGCCTCGACATCGTCCTCGAGTACGCCACCGACCTGTACGACCCCGACACCGTCGAGGCGGCCGGCGAGCGGCTGGCCCGGGTCCTGGACGCCGTCGTCGCCGACCCGGACGTCAAGGTCGCCGACATCGAACTGCTCTCCTCGGCCCAGCGCCACGCGCTGCTCGCCGACTACAACGACACCGCCGTGGAGCTCCCCGAGGGCGCGCTGCACGAGCTGTTCGCCGCCCAGGCCGCGCGGACGCCGGACGCCGTGGCACTGGTGTGCGGGGAACACGAGACGACCTACCGCGACCTCGACCGTGCCTCCGGCGCCTTCGCCGCCCGGCTCGCGGCGCGGGGAGTCCGGCCGGGTACCGCCGTGGGCCTCTACCTCGACCGGTCGGCGGAGTTCGTGGTCGCCGCCCTCGCCGTGCTCAAGTCGGGTGGCGTCTTCGTGCCGCTCGACCCGCGTCAGCCGGAGGAGCGGCTCGCGTTCATCCTCGCGGACACGGGCGCGCCTCTTCTCGTCACCGACCGCTCCGCCGAGGACGTGGGGTTCGCCCGGGACCTGGACACGCTGCCGGCTCCCGACCTGCGGGCCCTCCTCGCGGAGACGGGTACCCCGTATCCCGAACCGGCCGTGCATCCGGACCAGTTGGCGTATGTGATGTACACGTCGGGTTCGAGTGGTGTGCCGAAGGGTGTGGCGAACACCCATCGGAACGTCGTGGAGCTGGCGCTGGATCCGTGGTGGGGTGTGGGTTCGGGGGATCGGCACCGTCGGGTGCTGGCGTATTCGCCGCTGGCTTTCGACTCGTCGACGTATGAGTTGTGGGTGCCGCTTCTGAGTGGTGGGACCGCGGTGGTGCTGCGGGCGCCGAAGGTGGACATCGGTGAGCTGGCGCGGGCGATCGTGGAGCAGCGGATCTCGGCGGTGTACTTCACGACGGCGCTGTTCGACGCGATGGCGTCGGAGGCGGTCGAGTCGCTGTCCGGTCTGAGTGAGATCTGGACCGGGGGCGACGTCCTGTCCGCTCCGGCTCTGCGCCGGGTGCTCGACTCCTGCCCGGACACGTCGGTGGTGCATGCCTATGGTCCGACGGAGTCCACGGTGTTCTGCAGCTATCAGCCGTTCGGTCCTGGTGAGCGGGTGGTGGAGCGGCTGCATCTGGGCGTGCCGATGGCGAACACCCGGATGTATGTGCTGGACGAGGGGCTGCGGCCGGTTGTTCCCGGGGTGGTCGGTGAGCTGTATGTCGCCGGGAGTCACTTGGCCCGGGGGTATGTGGGCCGCCCGGCGCTGAGTGCGGAGCGGTTCGTGGCGGATCCGTTCGGTCCGGCCGGTGAGCGGATGTACCGGACTGGGGACCTGGCCCGGTGGAACGAGTTCGGTGAGGTGGTGTTCGAGGGGCGTGCGGACCAGCAGGTGAAGCTGCGTGGCTTCCGGATCGAGCTGGGTGAGATCGAGACGGTGCTCCTCGCCCACGATTCGGTGGCGCAGGCCGCGGTGATCGTCCGCGAGGACCGGCCCGGCGACAAGCGCCTCGTCGCCTACGTCGTCCCCGCGCCGGGAACCCGGATCGACACCGACGCCCTGCGGCGTCACGCCGCCCACCGGCTCGCCGAGTACATGGTCCCCTCCGCCTTCGTCGAGCTCGACGTCCTTCCCCTGACCGCCAACGGCAAGCTCGACCGCCGCGCCCTGCCCGCGCCCCGGCTCGGCACCGGACCCGGCGGCCGGCAGGGCCGTACCCCCGTCGAGGAGGTGCTGTGCGGGCTCTTCGCCGACGCGCTCGGGCTGCCCGCCGTCTCCATCGACGACGACTTCTTCCGGCTCGGCGGGCACTCCCTGCTCGGTACGCGGCTGGTCAGCCGCATCCGGCACACCCTGGGGGCACAGGTGTCCGTCCGCGACCTCTTCCGCTGCCCCTCCGTCGCCGGCTTCGCCGAGTTCCTCGCCGACCCCGGCGCCGACGGGGGACGCCGGCCGGTCCTCGTGGCGGGCGAGCGGCCCGAGCGGGTGCCGCTGTCCGCCGCGCAGCGCAGGCTCTGGTTCCTGGCCCAGATGGAGGGTGCCTCGGCCACGTACAACATCCCCCTCGCCGTCCGGCTCACCGGCGTCCTCGACGCCGACGCGCTGCGGCTCGCCCTGGGCGATGTCGTCGGGCGGCACGAGGCGCTGCGCACCGTCTTCCCCGCCGAGCAGGGCACGCCCCACCAGGTGGTCGTGCCGGCCGCCGGGGCGCGGCTCGACCTGCCGGTCATCCCGGCGACGCGCGACGCCCTGCCCGCGGTCCTGCGCGACCTGTCCGCCACGACCTTCGACCTGTCCCGCGAACTGCCCGTCCGCGCCGACCTGGTACGGATCGCGGACGACGAGCACGTGCTGCTCCTCGTGACCCACCACATCGCCTCCGACGGCTGGTCCAACACGCCCCTCATGCGGGACCTCGGCGCCGCCTACACCGCCCGCGTCGAGGGCGCGGCGCCCGAGTGGGAGCCGCTGCCCGTCCAGTACGCCGACTACGCCCTCTGGCAGCAGGCCCTCCTCGCCGCCGACGAGGAGCGACAGCTCGACCACTGGCGCACGGCTCTCGACCGGCTCCCGGAGGAGGTGACGCTGCCCGCCGACCACGCCCGGCCGGCCACCGCCTCGTACCGGGGCGCCTCCCTCACCGTCCAGTGCCCCGCGGACCTGCACACCGCGCTCACCCGGCTGGCCCGTGAGAACGGCACCACGCTCTTCATGGTCGCGCAGGCGGCCACGGCGGTCCTCCTGTCGCGCTCCGGCGCCGGCCCGGACATCCCGCTCGGCTCACCGGTCGCCGGACGGACCGACGAAGCCCTCGAAGACCTCGTCGGCTTCTTCGTGAACACGCTGGTGCTGCGCACCGACGTGAGCGGCAATCCGACCTTCCGGGAGCTCCTGGAGCGGGTCCGGGCCACTGACCTGGCCGCCTGGGCCCACCAGGACGTGCCCTTCGACCGGCTCGTGGAGACCCTCAACCCCGAGCGCTCCGCCGCCCGCCATCCGCTCTTCCAGGTCATGCTCTCGGTCACCGACGCGGCCGGACCCGTGCCGCACCTGCCGGGTCTGCGGGCCGAGTCGGAGTTCACCGCGCTCGACATCGCCAAGTTCGACCTCACGTTCACCTTCCACGAGCACCGGGCGGCCGACGGCGGTCCGGCCGGCCTCGGCATCACCGTCGAATACGCCACCGACCTCTACGAGGCGGCCAGCGTCTCGGCCGTCACCGCTCGCCTGGTCCGGCTCCTCGAAGCGGCGGCCGGCGCCCCCGACGTCCCGATCGGAGACCTCGATGTCCTGGCGGCCGACGAACGCGCCCAGCTCCTCGACACCTGGCACGGCACATCGCGGTCCCGTCCCGCCGCCTCGCTGCCGCAGCTGTTCGCCGCGCAGGTCGCCCGCACCCCGGACGCCGTCGCCGTCACGCTCGGCGGAGAGCGGCTGACGTACGCGGAACTGGACCGGCGCGCCAACCGGCTGGCCCACCGGCTGATCGCGGAGGGTGTGCGGCCGGGGTCGCGCGTGATCCTCTTCCTGGAACGCTCCCTGGAAGCCGTCGTGGCGATCCTCGCCGTGGTCAAGGCGGGCGCGGTGTACGTACCGCTGGACACCCGCTACCCGGCCGACCGCATCGAGCTGATCGTGCGGATGTCCGGCGGGAGCCTGTTCCTCACCGACCGGGTGCCCGGCGACCTCGAACTGCCGGCGGGCTCACGCACCATGACGATCACCCAGGACGGTTCGCCGGACCTTCCCGACACCGCCCCCGAGGTCGACGTCCACCCCGAGCAGCTCGCCTACGCGATGTTCACCTCGGGCTCGACCGGTGTGCCGAAGGGCGTCGCCGTCACCCACCGCAACATCACCGAGCTGGCCGCCGACACCCGGTTCACGGGCGACGCCCACCGCCGTGTCCTGCTGCACTCGCCGCTCGCCTTCGACGCGACGACGTACGAGCTGTGGGCGCCCCTGCTGTCCGGCGGCACCCTCGTGGTGGCCCCGCCCGGCCTGCTCGACACGGCGGCGCTGGCCTCGGTCCTCGCGGCGGAGTCCATCACCGGTCTGTGGCTGACGGTGGGCCTCTTCCGGCTGGTCGCGGAGGAGGACCCGGGCGCGTTCGCCGGGCTCGGGGAGGTGTGGACGGGCGGCGACGTGGTGCCCCCGGAGGCCGTACGACGGGTCATGGACGCCTGCCCGAACCTGACCGTGGTCAACGCCTACGGCCCCACCGAGACCACGACGTTCGCGACCTCGCACGAGATCCACCGGCCCTTCGACTACCAGGGCGCACTGCCCATCGGCCGCCCCATCGACAACACCCGGCTCTACGTCCTCGACGAGCACCTGGGCCTGCTGCCCGCCGGCGTCCAGGGCGAGCTGTACATCGCGGGGACGGGACTCGCCCAGGGCTACCTCGACCGGCCGGCGCTCACCGCGGAACGGTTCGTCGCCGATCCCTACGGACCGCCGGGCTCGCGGATGTACCGGACCGGTGACCTGGTGCGCTGGTCGCGGGAGGGCGAGATCGAGTACCTGGGGCGGGCGGACCAGCAGGTGAAGCTGCGCGGGTTCCGCATCGAGCCGGGCGAGATCGAGTCGGCGCTCGTCGCCCACGACTCGGTGGCCCAGGCCGCGGTGATCGTCCGCGAGGACCGCCCCGGCGACAAGCGGCTCGTCGCCTACCTCGTCGGACACGGCGGCGCCGCCCCCGACCCCGAGCTGCTCCGCACCCACGCCGACGGCCTCCTGCCCGACTACATGGTCCCGTCCGCCTTCGTCGTCCTGGACGCCCTGCCCCTGACCTCCAACGGCAAGCTGGACCGCCGGGCCCTGCCGGCACCCGCCGCCACACCCGTCAGCAGCGGCCGGCAGCCGCGCAACCCGCGCGAGGAAGTCCTGTGCGGACTCTTCGCCGACGTCCTCGGCGTCCCCGCCGTCACCATCGACGACGACTTCTTCCGGCTCGGCGGGCACTCCCTGCTCGCCACCCGGCTGATCAGCCGGATCCGCACCGCCCTCGGGGCCGAACTCCCGGTCCCCACCCTCTTCGAGAACCCGAACGTGGCCGCCCTGGCCGAGCGACTCGACCGCGCCGAGACCGCGCGACCCAAGCTGCGGCCGATGCGCCGGATGGGAGCCTCCCAGTGATTCCCCTGTCATACGCCCAGCAGCGCCTGTGGTTCCTCGCCCAGCTCGAGGGTCCGTCGGCCACCTACAACATCCCGCTGGCCCTCCGCCTCACCGGCACCCTCGACACCGAGGCGCTGACCCTGGCCCTCGGCGACGTGCTCGCCCGCCACGAGAGCCTGCGCACCGTCTACCCGGAGCGCGACGGCACGCCGTACCAGGAGATACGCGAGGCCGCCGACGTACGGCTCGACCTGCCCGTCCTCGCGGCGACGGAGGAGACCCTCGCGGCCGTCCTCGCCGCCGAGTCGGCCCATGTCTTCGACCTGGCCGTCGACCTGCCGGTCGAGGCGCGACTGATCCGCCTGGACCGGACGGCGGCGCCGGCCGGGGCCGACGCCCCCGCACCCGCCGACGACGAGCACGTCCTGCTCGTCGTCATGCACCACATCGCCTCCGACGGCTGGTCCATCGCCCCGCTGCTCCGCGACCTCTCCCACGCCTACCGGGCCCGCCTCGCCGGCCGCGCCCCCGAGCAGGACCCGCTGGAGATCCAGTACGCCGACTACACCCTCTGGCAGCACGAACTGCTCGGCGAGGCCGAAGCCGAGGACAGCGTCATGGCCCGGCAGATCGCCTACTGGCGCGAGCGGCTGGCCGGACTCCCCGCCGAGGCCACCCTCCCCGCGGACCGGCCGCGTCCCGCCGTCGCCTCGTACCGTGGCGACACCCGCACCCTGCACTGCCCGCCCGCGACCCACGCGGCCCTCGTCGAGCTGGCCCGGGGGAGCGGCGCCACCCTCTTCATGGCGGCCCAGGCGGCGCTCGCCACCGTGCTGGCCGCCTCCGGCGCCGGGACCGACGTCCCCGTCGGCTCCCCGGTCGCGGGCCGCACCGACGAGGCGCTCGACGACCTCGTGGGCTTCTTCGTGAACACGCTGGTGCTGCGCACCGACGTGAGCGGCGACCCGACCTTCCGGGAGCTCCTGGAGCGGGTCCGGGCCACCGACCTGGCCGCCTGGGCGCACCAGGACCTGCCCTTCGACCGGCTCGTCGAGGCCCTCAACCCCGAGCGCACCGGCGACCGGCACCCCCTCTTCCAGGTCATGCTGACCCTGGTGCAGGCGGGAGCGGCCGAAGCGGGGACCTCGTCCGACGGCGCGGACTTCCCCGGCCTCACGACACGCGCCGAGTACTCGCCCACCAGCACCGCCAAGTTCGACCTCACCGTCGGATTCGACGAGCACCTCACCGACGACGGCCGCCCCGGCGGTCTCGACATCACCGCCGAGTACGCCACCGACCTGTACGACCCCGAGACCGTGGAGGCCCTGCTCGCCCGGCTCGGCCGGCTGCTCGCCGAGGCCGTCGCCCACCCCGACACGCCCCTGTCCGGGCTCGACCTGCTCGACCCGGCCGAGCGCACCCTGCTCCTGGACACCTGGACGGGCCGCGCCACCCCCGTGCCGGACGCCTCCCTCGCGGCCCTCTTCGCCGAGCAGGCGGTACGCACCCCGGACGCGGTGGCCCTCACCCAAGCCGGCCGCGGCTACACCTACGCCGAGGCCGACGCCCTCACCAACCGGTTCGCGCACCGCCTCGGCTCGCTCGGCGTGGGACCCGAGACCGTCGTCGCCGTCCTGATGGAACGCTCGGTCGACCTGGTCCTGACCCTGCTCGGCATCACCAAAGCCGGCGGTGTGTACGCCCCGCTGAACGCCGTCGACCCGGCCTCCCGGCTCACCCGCATCCTCGCCGACACCGCCGCGCCCGTCCTGCTCGTCGACCCGGCGCTCGCCGACCACGAGATCCTCACCGCGGCGACCGGCGTACGGACCGTCCTGGTCGACGGGCTCGACCGGGACCCGGAGCTCGACGCCCACCCGGAGACCGCCCCCGAGGTGGTCACGCACCCCGACCAGTGGCTGTACGTGATGTTCACCTCGGGCTCGACGGGGGTGCCGAAGGGCGTCGCCATCACCCACCGCGACGTCGCCGAACTCGCCCTCGACCACCGCTGGACCCGGCCCGCCCACGCGCGCGTGCTCTTCCACTCCCCGCACACCTTCGACGCCACGACCTACGAACTGTGGGCCCCCTTGCTGAGGGGCGGCACCGTCGCGGTCGCCCCGCCCGGCGTCCTCGACACGGCGGCGATGGCCGCGGTCCTCGCCGAGGAGTCGATCACCGGTCTGTGGCTCACGGCCGGTCTGTTCCGGCTGGTGGCCGAGGAGGACCCGGGCGCGTTCGCCGGGCTCGGCGAGGTGTGGACCGGCGGGGACGTGGTGCCGCCCGAGGCGGTGCGCCGGGTCATGGACGCCTGCCCGGACCTGACCGTGGTCAACGGCTACGGCCCCACGGAGACCACGACGTTCGCGACCTCGCACGAGATCCGCCGGCCCTTCGACTACGACGGCGCTCTGCCCATCGGCCGCCCCCTGGACAACACCCGGCTCTACGTCCTCGACGACCACCTCGGCCTGGTCGCTCCCGGAGTCCCCGGCGAGCTGTACATCGCGGGCGCCGGACTGGCCCGCGGCTATCTGGGCCGCCCGGCCCAGACCGCCGAGCGGTTCGTCGCCGACCCGTACGGCTCCGTCGCCGGCTCGCGGATGTACCGGACCGGTGACCTGGTGCGCTGGTCGCGGGAGGGCGAGATCGAGTACCTGGGGCGGGCGGACCAGCAGGTGAAGCTGCGCGGGTTCCGCATCGAGCCGGGCGAGATCGAGTCGGCGCTCGTCGCCCACGACTCGGTGGCCCAGGCCGCGGTGATCGTCCGCGAGGACCGCCCCGGCGACAAGCGGCTCGTCGCTTACCTCGTCGGCAACGCCGGTGACTCCGGAACCGCGAACACCGACGTCGACACCGCCGCCCTGCGCCGGCACGCCGTCGACGCCCTGCCCGAGTACATGGTGCCGTCCGCGTTCGTCGTCCTGGACGCCCTTCCCCTGACCGGCAACGGCAAGCTCGACCGCCGCGCCCTGCCGCAGCCCGTGATGGCCGGCGAGAGCGACGGCCGCGCCGCGCGGGGCCCCGTCGAGGAAGTGCTCTGCGGCCTCTTCGCCGACGTCCTCGGCCGGTCCTCCGTCACCGTCGACGACCACTTCCTGCGGCTCGGCGGGCACTCCCTGCTTGCCACCCGGCTGGTCAGCCGCATCCGCGCCGCCCTCGGCGCGCGGATCACCGTGCGCGACATCTTCCAGCACCCCACCGTGGCCCAGCTCGCCGAGCTGGTCGCGGCGGGCAGCGGAGAGCCGGCCCGTCCCGCACTGACGGTCCAGGACCGGCCCGAGCGGGTGCCGCTGTCGTC
The DNA here is from genome assembly GCF_036226665.1 of Streptomyces sp. NBC_00691. Classification (NCBI taxonomy): domain Bacteria; kingdom Bacillati; phylum Actinomycetota; class Actinomycetes; order Kitasatosporales; family Streptomycetaceae; genus Streptomyces; species Streptomyces sp. NBC_00691. Next base: position 6,070,915 of record NZ_CP109007.1, read on the forward strand.
GGCGCAGCAGCGCCTGTGGTTCCTCGACCAGCTGGAAGGCCCCTCGGCCACCTACAACATCCCGCTGGCCGTACGGCTCACCGGCCGTCTCGACCCGGACGCCCTGCGCCTCGCGCTCACCGACGTCGTCGTCCGCCACGAATCGCTGCGGACCGTCTTCCGGACCGCCGACGGCGAGGCCCACCAGCACGTCCTCGCCGCCGACGGGATCGACGTACCCCTGACGAGGACGCGGGCCACCGAGGAGGACCTCGCCGGACTGCTCGCCGAGGAGAGCGCGCAGGTCTTCGACCTCACCACCGAACTGCCGATCCGTGCGGCCCTGTTCGAGCTGGCGGCCGACGAGCACGTCCTCATGGTCGTCACCCACCACATCGCCTCCGACGGCTGGTCGAACGCCCCCTTCTTCGCCGACCTCGGCCGCGCCTACGAGGCCCGCGGCGCGGGCGCCGCCCCCGAGTGGGCGCCGCTCCCCGTCCAGTACGCCGACTACACGCTGTGGCAGCGCGACCTCCTGGGCGCCGAACAGCTTCCCCAACTCGACCACTGGCGGGAGGCGCTGGCCGGCCTCCCCGAGGAGGCCACGCTGCCGGCGGACCGGCCCCGGCCGGCCGTGGCCTCCTACCAGGGCGCCACCCTCACCGTGTCCTGCCCCGCCCCGGTCCACCGGGCGCTGACCGGGCTCGCACGGGAGACCGGCACCACCGCCTTCATGGTGGCCCAGGCCGCCGTGGCCACCGTGCTCTCACGGTGCGGTGCCGGCACAGATGTCCCGATCGGTTCGCCGGTCGCGGGGCGGACGGATCAGGCTCTCGACGATCTCGTGGGCTTCTTCGTCAATACGTTGGTCCTGCGTACGGATGTGGGTGGTGATCCCACCTTCCGTGAGGTGTTGGGCCGGGTGCGGGAAACGGATCTTTCCGCGTGGGCTCATCAGGACCTTCCGTTCGACCGGCTTGTCGAGGTGCTCAACCCGGAGCGTTCGGCTTCCCGGCATCCGTTGTTCCAGGTGATGCTCACCGTGGGTGACACGGCGGTGGGCGCACCTGGACTCGGTGATCTGCGGGCGGAGTTCGTGGCTCCGGAGCTGCGGATCGCGAAGTTCGACCTGACGTTCGCGTTCGGTGAGCGGCGTGCGGCCGACGGGAGTCCCGACGGGCTCGACATCACCGTCGAGTACGCCACCGACCTCTACGAGCGCGCCACGGCCGAGGCCGTCGCGCACCGCCTCACCCGCCTCCTCACGGACGCGGTGACCGACCCCGACCGGCCGGTCTCCCGGCTGGCGCTCCTCAGCGACGAGGAGGACGGGAGGCTGGCCGAGTGGTCGGGACCGGCCACCGACGCGCCCCGACTGGGTCTCGACGGTCTGTTCGCCGGGCAGGCGGCGCGGTCGCCGGAGGCGACGGCGCTGGTCTTCGAGGACCAGGTGGTGTCGTACGGGGAGCTGGACGTGTGGTCGAACCGTCTGGCGCGTCATCTGACGGGCCGGGGTGTGCGTCCGGGGGATCTGGTGGCGGTGCATGTGGAGCGTTCGCCGCAGATGGTGGCCGCACTCCTCGCCGTCCTGAAGGCGGGGGCCGGGTACACGATGCTGGACCCGCTGTTCCCCGTGGAGCGGCTGAACGGCGTCCTTGAGCAGGTGGCGCCGGCCGCGCTGATCACCCAGACGCATCTTCCACGACTCGCCACGGAGGCCGTGGTCGTCGACCTGACGGCCGAGACCGCCGAGGTGAGCGGGCTCTCCGGGGCCGCCGTGGAGACCGGCGGGTCGCCCGAATCCGTCGCGTGTGTGATGTTCACGTCGGGCTCGACGGGTCTGCCGAAGGGCGTGATGGCCTCCCACCGGGCGCTGGCCGCGACCTTCGTCGGGCCGGACTACCTGGCCTTCGGCCCGGAGCAGACCTTCCTGCAGTGCTCGCCCGTCTCGTGGGACGCCTTCGCCCTGGAGGTCTTCGGCCCGCTGCTGCACGGCGGAGTCTGTGTCCTCCAGCCCGGCCAGCACACGGACCCGTACCTCATCGCGGAGCTGGTGGAACAGCACCAGGTGACCACGCTCCAGATGTCCGCGAGCCTCTTCAACCACATGCTCGACGAGTACCCGGCGGTGTTCAGGGGGATCCGCGAGGCCATGACAGCGGGCGAGGCGGCCTCACCCGCGCACGTCACCCGCGCCCTCACCGACCACCCGCAGCTGCATCTCCTCAACGGTTACGGTCCGGCGGAGAGCATGGGGTTCACGACGGTGTTCGTGATCGAGCCGGGGGTGGCCGCGGGTGCGGCGAGCATTCCGGTGGGTGGTCCGCTGGCGGGCAAGCACGCGTATGTACTGGATGTGAACCTGGAGCTGGTGGCTCCGGGGGTGCCGGGTGAGCTGTATGTCGCGGGGCATGGTCTCGCGCACGGCTACATCGGGCAGTCGGCGCTGACGGCGGACCGTTTCGTGGCGAACCCCTATGGTCCTGCCGGGGCGCGGATGTACCGGACGGGTGACCTGGCCCGCTGGAACAAGCAGGGTGCGCTGGAGTACCTGGGGCGTGGTGACGAGCAGATCAAGCTGCGTGGTTTCCGGATCGAACCGGGTGAGATCGAGGCGGCGCTGATGGCGCACGGCTCGGTGGTGCAGGCCGCGGCGGTCGTGCGGGAGGACCGGCCCGGCGACAAGCGCCTGGTCGCGTACGTGGTCGGGGAGGCGGTGCCGGAGGAGCTGCGCCGGCACGTCGCCGCCCGGCTGCCCGAGCACCTGGTGCCGTCCGCGTTCGTCGTCCTGGACGCCCTGCCCCGTACCGTCAACGGCAAGCTCGACCGCCGGGCGCTGCCCGCACCCGACGACACCACCGCCTCCGAAGGCGGACGAGCGCCCCGCAACCCCGCCGAGGAGATCCTCTGCGGACTCTTCGCCGACAACCTCGGCCTCGACTCCGTCAGCATCGACGACAACTTCTTCCACCGCGGCGGACACTCCCTCCGCGCCACCAAACTCACCTCCAGGATCCGTGAAGCCTTCGGCGTGCGGATCGGGGTGCGGGAGATCTTCCAGCACCCGACGGTGGCGCGGCTCGCCGAGCTGATCGCGGTGAGCGGCGGCGGCGAGGAAGAGCGCCCCGCGCTGATGGCAGGGGAGCGGCCCGAGCGGCTTCCGCTGTCCTCCGCTCAGCAACGTCTGTGGTTCCTCGACCAGTTGGAGGGGCCCTCTCCCACGTACAACATTCCGCTGGCCGTACGGCTCACCGGCCGCATCGACGTGGAGGCCCTGCGTCTCGCGCTCGTCGACGTCGTCGTACGCCACGAATCCCTTCGGACTTCCTTCCCCTCGGAGGGGGGCTCGCCGCACCAGGCGATCCGCCCTCTCGCGGCGACCGACCTCGCGCTCCCGGTGACCCCGGTGACGGAGGAGTCGCTGCCCCAGGTGCTGGCCGGACTGTCCGGCACCACGTTCGACCTCTCCACGGATCTGCCCATCCGCGCGGATCTGCTGGAGCTGTCCCCCGGGAAGCACGTGCTTCTGATGGTGATGCACCACATCGCCTCCGACGGATGGTCGAACGGCCCGCTCCTGCGGGACCTCTCCACGGCGTACACGGCCCGCTCCGCGGGCGCCGCCCCCGAGTGGGCGCCGCTCCCGGTCCAGTACGCCGACTACACCCTGTGGCAGCGGAGTCTCCTCGCCACCGATGAGGAGCGCCAAGTCGCCTTCTGGCGAAAGCAGTTGGCCGAACTGCCCGAGGAGGCGACCCTGCCCGCGGACCGGCCCCGGCCGGCCGTCGCCTCCTACCGCGGGGCCACCCACGAGGTGACCGCCCCCGCGCGGACGCACGCTGCCCTGACCGGGCTGGCGCGTGAGACCGGAACCACCCTGTTCATGGTCGCTCAGGCCGCTGTCGCCACCCTCCTGTCACGGTGCGGTGCCGGCACAGATGTCCCGATCGGTTCGCCGGTCGCGGGGCGGACGGATCAGGCTCTCGACGATCTCGTGGGCTTCTTCGTCAATACGTTGGTTCTGCGTACGGATGTGGGTGGTGATCCCACCTTCCGTGAGGTGTTGGGCCGGGTGCGGGAAACGGATCTTTCCGCGTGGGCTCATCAGGACCTTCCGTTCGACCGGCTTGTCGAGGTGCTCAACCCGGAGCGTTCGGCTTCCCGGCATCCGTTGTTCCAGGTGATGCTCACCGTGGGTGACACGGCGGTGGGCGCACCTGGACTCGGTGATCTGCGGGCGGAGTTCGTGGCTCCGGAGCTGCGGATCGCGAAGTTCGACCTGACGTTCGCGTTCGGTGAGCGGCGTGCGGCCGACGGGAGTCCCGACGGGCTCGACATCACCGTCGAGTACGCCACCGACCTCTACGGTCCCGGGACGATCGCGCGTCTGCTGGACCGCATGCTGCTCCTCCTGGAGTCCGCTGCGACGGAACCCGACGCCCGCGTCGGCGCGATGGCGCTCCTCCAGGAGGACGAGCGGGAACAGCTCACCGCGTGGGCCGGAGCCCCGACCGACAGTCCGGAACTCGGTCTCGACGGTCTGTTCGCCGGGCAGGCGGCGCGGTCGCCGGAGGCGACGGCGCTGGTCTTCGAGGACCAGGTGGTGTCGTACGGGGAGCTGGACGTGTGGTCGAACCGTCTGGCGCGTCATCTGACGGGCCGGGGTGTGCGTCCGGGGGATCTGGTGGCGGTGCATGTGGAGCGTTCGCCGCAGATGGTGGCCGCACTCCTCGCCGTCCTGAAGGCGGGGGCCGGGTACACGATGCTGGACCCGCTGTTCCCCGTGGAGCGGCTGAACGGCGTCCTTGAGCAGGTGGCGCCGGCCGCGCTGATCACCCAGACGCACCTGTCGGCCCTGTCCACCAGCGCGGCGGTCGTCGACCTGACGGCCGACATCGCCGAGGTGAGCGGGCTGTCGGGCGCGGCGGTGGAGACGGGCGGCTCACCGGAGTCGGTGGCGTGTGTGATGTTCACGTCGGGCTCGACGGGTCTGCCGAAGGGTGTGATGGCCTCCCACCGGGCGCTGGCCGCGACCTTCGTGGGGCCGGACTACCTGGCCTTCGGCCCGGAGCAGACCTTCCTGCAGTGCTCGCCCGTCTCGTGGGACGCCTTCGCCCTGGAGGTCTTCGGCCCGCTGCTGCACGGCGGAGTCTGTGTCCTCCAGCCCGGCCAGCACACCGATCCCCATCTGATCGCGGAGCTGGTCGAGCGGCATCGGGTCACGTCGCTCCAGATGTCCGCGAGCCTCTTCAACCACATGCTCGACGAGCACCCCGAGACCTTCGCCCACGTCAAGGAGGCCATGACCGCAGGAGAAGCGGCGTCCCCGACCCACACGGCGAGGGCGCTGGCCGACCACCCGCGGCTGCGCCTGCTGAACGGTTACGGTCCGGCGGAGAGCATGGGGTTCACGACGGTGTTCGTGATCGAGCCGGGGGTGGCCGCGGGTGCGGCGAGCATTCCGGTGGGTGGTCCGCTGGCGGGCAAGCACGCGTATGTACTGGATGCGAACCTGGAGCTGGTGGCTCCGGGGGTGCCGGGTGAGCTGTATGTCGCGGGGCATGGTCTCGCGCACGGCTACATCGGGCAGTCGGCGCTGACGGCGGACCGTTTCGTGGCGAACCCCTATGGTCCTGCCGGGGCGCGGATGTACCGGACGGGTGACCTGGCCCGCTGGAACAAGCAGGGTGCGCTGGAGTACCTGGGGCGTGGTGACGAGCAGATCAAGCTGCGTGGTTTCCGGATCGAACCGGGTGAGATCGAGGCGGCGCTGATGGCGCACGGCTCGGTGGTGCAGGCCGCGGCGGTCGTGCGGGAGGACCGGCCCGGCGACAAGCGCCTCGTCGCGTACGTGGTCGGGGAAGCGGTGCCGGAGGAGCTGCGCCGGCACGTCGCCGCCCGGCTGCCCGAGCACCTGGTGCCGTCGGCGTTCGTCGTCCTGGACGCCCTGCCCCGTACCGTCAACGGCAAGCTCGACCGCCGGGCGCTGCCCGCACCCGACGACACCACCGCCTCCGACGGCGGACGAGCGCCCCGCAACCCCGCCGAGGAGATCCTCTGCGGACTCTTCGCCGACAACCTCGGCCTCGACTCCGTCAACATCGACGACAACTTCTTCCACCGCGGCGGACACTCCCTCCGCGCCACCCGCCTCATCAGCCGCATCCGCGCCGTCTGGGACACCCGCATCACCATCAGCGACCTGTTCCGGAGCCCCACCCCGGCCCTCCTCGCCGAGCAGATCGCGGCCGGCAGCGGCGACGACCCCCTCGGCACCGTGCTGCCCATCCGGGCCGTCACGGAGGCGAACTCCGCTGAGGCGCCCCTGTTCTGCGTCCACGCCGTCTCCGGGATGAGCTGGGGGTACGCCGGTCTGCTGCCCCACCTCGACCAGGACCGGCCGGTCGTCGCACTCCAGGCCCGCAGGCTCGGCGGCCCGCACCAGGCGCCGTCCTCCATCGAGGAGATGGCCGACGACTACCTGGCCGAGATCCGCAGGATCCAGCCGCACGGCCCGTACCACCTGCTCGGCTGGTCGTTCGGCGGTCTGGTCGCGCACGCCGTGGCGGCCAGGCTCGAAGCGGCGGGGGAGGACGTGGCCCTGCTGGCGCTGCTCGACTCCTATCCGCTGCCCGACGGGTTCCGCGCGCCGGAGATCGACGGCCGGCACGTGCTGACCGCCCTCCTCGGCTCCGCCGGTGAGACGGTGGAGGTGCGCTGCGCCGACACGACACCGGACATCGGCGAACTCGCCGACGCGCTGCGCCGGTCGGACCCGGTGCTCGGCGCCCTGGAGCACGCGCAGGCGGCGGCCGTCGTGGCGGCCACCCTCGACAACCTGCGGATGCGCTACCGGTACGTGCCCGACGTCCGGTTCGGCGGGGACGCGCTGTTCTTCGACGCCACCGGCACGCCCGCTCCCACCTCGGGCGCCGAGGCCTGGGCACCGTACGTGAGCGGGCGGGTCGAGGAGTTCGCCGTCGACTGCGAGCACGCCCGGATGACGGAGGCGGAGCCGCTGCGGGCGATCGGAGGTGTCCTGGCCCGGCGCCTGCGTCCTGCCCGTACCGCCCGCATCTGATCTCGGACGACCGCCCGCCCGGGGCCCGTACGGCAGCCACATCGCCGTACGGGCCCTGCCGCGTCCTGGGGCCTCCGCTCCCCGTCACGTCCGCCCCCACGCGCCGGCCCCACCGCGTCGGCCCCCCTCGCGTCCCCCGGCGGCGGGCCGTGCGCCTAACTGCCCGCATACTGCCGCCCGACCAGCCGGATCCGGGCCCCCGCGCTGCCTAGCGTGTGGGTGTCCGCACGATCGGCCAGGCCCTGTGAGTGGTGCGGTCCGGCCCCCAGAGGAAGTCAAGGACATGGTGGATCATTCCGGTTGGCGGGTCGGCGTCGCCTCGGCCCCGATACATCACGGCGAAATTCTCCAGGGCGTCTTTCCGCACCAGGGCCAGCTCACCCGGGGACTGGTCACCCTGCCGTGCACCGTCTACACCACCCGGGCCTCGTTCATCCCCGCGCGAGGCGAGGAACTGACCGTCCACCCGGCCTGGAAGACCAAGGCGCGGCGGGCGGCCCAGCTCACCGCCGAGGCCTGCGTCCCGCCCGGGGAGGGACCGGTGGGCGGGCATCTCGAACTCACCGGCGACGTACCGCTCTGCCGCGGCTTCGGCTCCTCCACGAGCGACGTCCTGGCCGCGGTCTGGGCCGTACAGGACGCCCTGGTGTCCCCGCTGCCCCCCGAGGAGATCGCCAGGATCGCGGTGCGGGCCGAGACGGCCTCCGACTCCCTCATGTTCAACGAGAGTTCGGTGCTGTTCGCGCAGCGCGAGGGCAAGGTCATCGAGGACTTCGGGTACCGCATGCCGGCCGTGCGGGTCCTCGGCTTCGGCTCGCGGCCCGAGAACGAGGGCAGGGGCGTCGACACGCTGGCCTTCCCGCCCGCCGAGTACGGCAGCGCCGAACTCGAACTCTTCGCCGAACTCCAGGTGATGCTGCGCGAGGCCATCCACACCAAGGACGTCGCCCTCGTCGGCGCCGTCGCCACCGCGAGCACCGACATCAACCAGCGGCACCTGCCCATCTCCCGCCTCGACGGCCTGCGTTCCATCGTGCGCGAGACCGGCGCCCTCGGCATCCAGGCCGCGCACAGCGGGGACATCGCCGGGCTCCTCTACGACCGCGACGATCCCGAGGTCGAGGCCCGCACCGCGCACGCCCAGCGACTCCTGCACAACATCGGCATCCACGAGCAGTGGATCTTCACGACGGGTGACTGACATGACTACGACCACGATCGCGGGCGTCGGCAGGCTGCACGACTCGGTGGTGGACGCCACCGAACTGCCCCGCATCATCCAGGTGACCGACAACCTCTACGCCGCGGCGTTCAGCCTGATGAAGCTGCTGCCGGCCCGTTTCATCATCGACCGGGCCGAGGCCGCCGGAGTGCTGCGGCCCGGCAGCCGGGTCATCGAGACCTCCTCCGGCACCTTCGCGCTCGGCCTGGCGATGGTGTGCCGGCTGCGCGGCTACGACCTGACCATCGTCGGCGACTCCGCCATCGACCGCGACCTGCGCAACCGGCTGGAGATGCTGGGTGCCACCGTCGAGATCGTCGAGTACGCCGGGCAGAGCGGCGGCATCCAGGGCGCCCGCCTCGCCCGCGTCGAGGAACTGCGCCGGCTCCACCCCGACAGCTTCGTGCCCGGCCAGTACGACAACCCCGACAACCCCGGCGCGTACGCCGTGGTCGCCGACCTCATCGGAGAGACCGTCGGCTCCGTGGACTGCCTGGTGGGACCGGTCGGTTCCGGCGGGTCCACCGGCGGCCTCGCCGCCGCCCTGCGCCCGGCCGACCCGGCGCTGCACCTCGTCGGGGTGGACACCCACGGCTCCATCATCTTCGGCTCGCCCGACGGCCCGCGCACCCTGCGCGGCCTCGGCAGCAGCATCCACCCGGGCAACGTGCGCCACAGCGCCTACGACGAGGTGCACTGGGTCACCGCCCCCGAGGCCTTCCACGCCACCCACGAACTCTTCCGCAACCACGGCCTGTTCATGGGCCCCACGAGCGGCGCCTCCTTCCAGGTCGCCTCCTGGTGGGCCGCACGCAACCCGGACAGCAAGGTCGTCATGGTGCTGCCCGACGAGGGCTACCGCTACCAGTCCACCGTCTACCACGCCGAGTGGCTGCGCGAGCAGGGCATCGAGCCGGCGCCGGCCCCCGGCGGCCCTGTCACCGTCGACCACCCGCTGGACGCCCCGTCCTCGTGGAGCCGGCTCGTGTGGGCGCGCCGCGGCTTCGACGACGTGATGACGCCGGAGGTCCACGACCTCGGCGACATGGTGACCCCGGAGGTCCACGACCTCGGCGACGTGACGACGCCGGAGGTCTTGTCGTGACCACCCCGCTGCTCCTCCTCGTCGAGTCCAACACCACAGGCACGGGACGCCAGTTCGCCGCGCGGGCCCGCGACCTCGGGGCCGATCCCGTCCTGCTGAGCGCGGATCCCGCCCGCTACCCGTACGCCGCCGAGGACGGGCTGCGCACCGTCGTGGTGGACACCGCGGACGAAGACGCCCTGTGGGCCGCCGTGACCGGCCTCGCCGCCGTCGCGCCGGTCGCCGGGGTGCTCTCCAGCTCCGAGTACTACGTCGCCACGGCCGCCGGACTCGCCGCCCGCCTCGGGCTTCCCGGCCCGTCCGCCGACGCCGTCCGCGCCTGCCGTGACAAGGCCGCGCAGCGCCGCACCCTCGCCGAGGCCGGGGTGCCCGTGCCCCGCTTCTCGGCGGTCGGCGACGCCGCCGAGGCGATCGCCGCCGCCCAGTGGCTCGGCGGCCCGGTCGTCGTCAAGCCGGTGCAGGGGTCGGGGAGCCTGGGCGTGCGCCTCTGCCGTGACCGGGACGAGGTGGCCGACCACGCGAAGGCCCTGCTGGCCGCCACCGTCAACGAACGCGGGCTGCGCACCCCGGGTGTGGTGCTCGTCGAGCAGTACCTGACGGGGCGCGAGTTCTCCGTGGAGGTCTTCGGCGAGGAGGCCGTCGTCACGGTCGCCAAACACGTGGGCGCGCCCCCGGTGTTCGTGGAGACGGGGCACGACGTGCCCGCCGTCCTGCCCGCCGCCCAGTCCGCCGCGCTCGTCGACACGGCCGTCCGCGCCGTCGGGGCCCTCGGTCTGGGCTGGGGCGCGGCCCATGTCGAGCTCCGGCTCGACGGTGATGTCGCCCGCGTCATCGAGGTCAATCCGCGGCTGGCCGGCGGCATGATCCCGGAGCTCGTGCGCCGGGCCCGCGGCGTCGACCTGGTCGGCGCCCAGGTGCGGGCCGCGCTGGGCGAGCGCGTCGACCTCGGTGGTACGCCGGACGCCGCGGGCGCGGCCTCGATCCGCTTCCTGACGGCCGCCACCGACAGCGTCCTCGCGGACGTCGCCGCCGCCGAGGCGGCGGCCCGCGCCGTGCCCGGTGTCGTCGACGCCGCCGTCTACCGCCCGGCCGGCACCACGGTGGTACCGGCCGAGGACTTCCGGGGACGGGTGGGCCATGTGATCGCGGCCGGTACGGCTCCGGAGGAGTCGGCCGAGTCGGCGGAGACCGCGCTCACCCTGGGACTCGCCACGGCGCTGGCGCCGGTGACGCCCATGACGGCGAGCGTGCCGGAGGCCGATGCGTCCGGCGTGCCCGCGAGCGACGCGCCCGCGAGGGAGGCGGTTCCGGTATGAGCGGCACCCAGGACGCGGGCGTCCGCACCGGACGGCTCCGCACCGGGCTCGACCCGCGCGCCCACCGCATCGTCTACGACCAGTACCGCACCGACGACGGCGACCCGGTGGGCGACGAACTCCGGCTGATCAGCGAGGTCGACCGGGCCCATCTGGTGATGCTCGCCGAACGCGGGATCGTCGACGCGCACCGCGCCGCCGCCCTCCTCGACACCGTCGACGCCCTGCGGGCCGAGGACTTCGCCCCCGTACGGTCCCGCCCCATGCCGCGCGGCCTGTACCTCGCGTACGAGGGCTGGCTCGTCGACCGGCTCGGCCAGGAGACCGGCGGGGTGCTGCACACCGGCCGCTCCCGCAACGACCTCAACGCCACCACCGTACGGCTCAAGGTGCGCGGCCCCTACGGGGAGCTCCTGGACGAAGTGGCCGAGCTGGCCCGGGTCCTGCTCGACAAGGGGGAGGAGTACCGGGACGTCACCATGCCCGCGTACACCCACGGCCAGCCCGCGGTGCCCATCAGCTACGGCCACTATCTGACCGGGGTCGCGGGCGGTGTCCTGCGCTCGCTCGCCGGACTGCTCGACGCCGGACGGGAGATCGACGTCAACCCGCTCGGCGCGGGAGCCGTCGGCGGCACCTCGGTGCCGGTCGACCCAGCCCGTACCGCGGACCTCCTCGGCTTCACCGCCGCCGTGCCCAACTCGGTCGACGCGGTCGCCTCCCGCGACTTCGTGCTGCGCATGCTCTCCGCCGCCGCCGTCCTCGGCGTCCTCATGGCCCGGGCGGCCCGCGACCTGACCTGGTGGACGACGGAGGAGTTCGGACTGCTGCGGATGGCCGACGACCTGGTCGGCTCCAGCTCGATGATGCCGCAGAAGCGCAACCCCTTCCTGCTCGAACACATCCAGGGCCGCTCGACCGCCGCCCTCGCCGGGTTCACCGGCGCCGCCGCGGCCATGTCGACCGCCGGCTACACCAACGCCATCGCCGTCGGCACCGAGGCCGCCCGCCATCTGTGGCCCGGACTCGCGGACACCACCCGGGCGGTGACCCTGCTCCGGCTCGTCGTCGACGGGGCGGAACCCGACCGCGAGCGGATGCGCGACCGCGCCCGCGAGGGGTTCACCTCGGCGACCTACCTCGCCGAACGCCTCGTCGTGGACGGCATTCCCTTCCGCACCGCCCACCACCTTGTCGGCGAGACCGTCCTCGGCGCCCTCGACAGCGGTACGCCGCTGTCCGAGGCGGCCCGCGTCCAGCCCGACGTGGCCGCGGCCGCCGCCGGATACCCGGCCGACTGGCTCGACCCGGAGACCGTGGCCGCGGCGTGCGCCCACGGCGGCGGCCCCGGCGGTGCGGGACCGGCCGAGGCCCTGGCCCGGGCGCGGACCGAACTCGACGCCCTCACCGCCGAGTCGGCCGCCCGCCGCGCACGCTGGGCCGACGCCGCCGCACGCCTGTCGGCCGAGGCCGCCAAGGTGGTCGCCGGCACGTCGGGCGACGCGCCGGGCGAGGTGCCCGACCCCGAGGCCGCCACCAGGGTGGTGGCCGCCCGATGACCGTGCGGCGCCGGGACGGGCTGCTGCGGCAGCGCGACTTCCGGCTCCTGTGGGCGGGAGAGACCACCAGCCGCTTCGGCAGCAACATCACCGGTGTCGCCATGCCGCTGGTGGCCGTGGTCACCCTCGACGCGAGCACCTTCTGGGTGAGCGCCCTGGCGGCCGCAGCCTGGCTGCCCTGGCTCCTCCTCGGACTGCCCGCGGGCGCCTGGGTGGACCGGCTGCCGCGCCGCCCGCTGATGGTGGCCTGCAACGTGGGATCCCTGGTGCTCCTGCTCAGCGTGCCGGCCGCCGCCTGGCTCGACGTGCTGACCATGACACAGCTGCTCGTGGTCTCCCTGCTCACCGGGGTCGCGAACGTCTTCTTCTCCATCGCCTACCGGGTGTACGTGCCGTTCGTCGTCCCCCGTGAGCATCTCACCGAGGCCAACGCCAAGCTCCAGGGCAGCGAATCGGCCGCGCAGCTCGCCGGGCTCGGCGGCGGCGGTGTCCTGGCCGGCGCGTTCGGGGCGGTCAACGGACTCCTCGCCGACGCCGCGACCTTCCTGGTCTCCACCCTGTGCCTGCTCGGGATCCGCGGGAAGGAACCGGCGCCGGAGCGACCCGAACGGCCCCAGGCCCTGCGCAAGGACGTCGCGGAGGGCCTGCGGCACACCGTGCGCGACCCGTACCTGCGGGTGCTCACCACGTACGGCACCGTCACCAACCTGCTGCTCACCGGCTACCAGGCCATCCTCACCGTGTTCCTCGTGCGGGAACTCCACGTCGGCGAGGCCACGATCGGCTGGCTGCTGGCCGGCAGCAGCGTAGGCGGACTGCTCGGCGCCGTCGTCGCCACACCCATGGCACGCCGCTTCGGCACCGCCCGCGGCATGCTGCTCTGCAAGTTCGCCACGGCCCCGTTCGGGCTTCTCATCCCGCTGGCCGAACCGGGCTGGCGGGTCGTGCTGTTGCCCGTCGGCGGGGCCGTCCTCGCCCTGGGCGTCGTGTCCGCCAACGTCATCCAGGGCGCGTTCCGCCAGCAGTACTGCCCGCCGCAGCTGCTCGGCCGGATCACGGCCAGTGTCTCCGTCGCCAACTTCGGCGCCATTCCCGTCGGTTCGCTCCTCGGCGGCGTACTCGGCGGGGTGCTCGGACTGCGGCCCGCGCTGTGGCTGCTCACCGCCGGTCTCGCGGTCAGCTCCGCACTGCTCCTCGCGGGCCCCCTGCGGGCCCTGAGGGACCTGCCCACCGAACCGCCCACCGAACCGCCCACAGAGCCCCCCGCCCCACCGCCCGCCCCGTCGCCGACCCGGCTCCCCGTCCCACCGTCCGCCGCGTCACCGACCCGACTCCCCGGCCGGCCGACCGCAGGGTCGGCGGGGCCGGGTGATGCACCCGAGCCGGCGGATCCACCCGATCCGGCCGACCGGCGCGCCCTCCGGTACGCCGTTCCCGAACAAGGCTGATCCGTCCCGACGGCCACCCGCGTCCGCGCATCCGTCATCGAACAGGAGGGGTCCCGTGAGTGATCCCAGAAGCGGTCCCTGGAGTTCCGCGAGCGGCACCCTGCTGCTCGCCCCCCTGCCGCCCCCGCGCGCCCTGCCCCGGCCGGGTTCCCTGGACCTGTGGCTGCTCAGGGTCTCCGACGCCCGGGGCACCGGCCTCGACGCCGGGGTCCTGGACGCCACCGAACGGCAGCGCGCCGCCGGACTAGCGCACGCGGAGGACCGGGTCCGCTTCACCGCCGCCCATCTGGCGCTGCGCCGGCTGCTCGGCACGTACCTCGACACGCTGCCGCAGGACATCCGCTACGGCCGGGAGACCTGCCCCTGCTGCGGCGGCCCGCACGGCAGACCGACCGTCCTGGGCGCCTCGCGCGGGCTGCACTTCTCGCTCTCCCACCGGGGGGACCTCGTCCTCGTCGGGACGGCGGTGGCGCCCATCGGCGTCGACGTCGACCTGGTCGCGGATCCGGGCGGCGCCGCGGAACTCGCCGCGATGCTGCACCCGGCCGAACAGCGCGAGATCGAGGCGCTGCCACCCCCGCGCCGCCCCCGGGCGCTGGCCCGGCTGTGGACCCGCAAGGAGGCCTACCTCAAGGGGCTCGGCACCGGTCTGGGCCGTGATCCGGCGGCGGACTACGTGGGTTCGGGCAGCCCCGACGGGGCGCTGCCGCCCGCGGGCTGGACGCTGCTCGACATCCCCGTAGACCGGGGTTACGCGGCGGCGGTGGCGGTCCACGGCGAACTGACCACGCCGTCGCCCCGGGTGAACCGACTCTCGGAGCGGGACATCAGGGGAGACCCGCCGGGCCGCGGGTGAGCGGCCCCGGCCACCGGCACACACGCGGAAGGTCCCCGGACGATCTGTCCGGGGACCTTCCGCTTGTGCGCGTTCGACGACCGACGACCGGACGACCGGAATCAGCCGGCCACCGCGATCCACTCGTCGAGCTGCTCCTGCGTCGTGGCCGGATCCGCCACCAGCTCGGCCAGCTCGTCGCCGGCGTGATGGCGGGTCGAGACCGCGGGGCAGCGCGCGCACGCGGCGACCCCGGTCTGCTTCCACCACTGGCACCGCGCCCTGAGGTGACACCGCGGGACGGGACCGTCCTCCTGCGCGGCGGGCCGGGAGAGCACCCGCTCGACGAGCGTGCAGTCGTCGCCCCTGCGGTTGACGCAGTCGCTGACGCAGTGCGACGCGAACCGCAGGACACGCCGCGGCTCGATGCCCTCCGGCACCTCGCCGAGCACCTCGGCCGCCGGTACGGGATCGGCCAGGTACACCACGTGCCCGTCCTGCCCGGACCGTACGCCCAGGACGACGGACTCCGGCGCGTGCGCCTCTCCACTGGGGCACCAGGTCTGCGAGGAGCCGCCCTCGCCCACGGTGGTCACCTCGGCCTCAGCAGGTGCCGGACTGAACGCCGACGACCTGCGTCACCCGGCCGCCGACGATCTGGCTCAGCCCCTGCTCCCCGGCCCGCTCCTCCTGGGCGACGGCGAGACGGATGCTGTCCTTGAGCTGGGCGGCCGAGGTGATGCGCTCGGCCGGGCCGGTCTCCGACGCGCTCGCCGCACCGGCACCGGCGACGGCGAGTCCCGCGGCCAGCAGTGCGGCGGCTCCCGCCGCGACCACCTTACGAGTCGGGTTCTCCATGGCGTACTCCTCCTCCTGGTATGGGAGTTGCGAGCGTAGGCCGGTGGAGAGCCATGGCCGGAACTTTGCGGCGGCAGTCGACCGGCGGTTACGTCTCCGAGGGCGGGACCTGCGGCAGGAGGTCCTCGGTCAGCCGGTCGAGGGCGGCGCCGCTCGGGGCTCCCGTCCCGGTGAGGGTGCCGAGCAGGGCCTGGGCGAGGACGGTCGCCGTACCGATCCGGGTGTCCTCGCGCTCGTCGCCGGTGACCTTCCCGATCACCGCGTCCCGTACGGCCGGAGAGGTGTCGGAGTCCCCGAACAGGTCCGGGTACGACAGCGCCATCATGCACACGCCCACGTTGGCGGAGAGGATCGAGCGCCCCGCGAGCTCCGGGGCCGTCCGGAGCCGTCCGGCGTCACGGCAGCGCTCCACCGCCTTCAGGAGGATCGCCTGCGCCTCCTTGACGGCCCCCGGCCTGGTGTCGCCGGTCGGTGTGAACATCAGCCGGTAGAGGTGGGGGTTGCGGAGGGCGAAGGCGACGTGGCTGTCCCAGGCCGTGCGCAGGTCGGCCACCGGATCGTCGGTGAGCGGGTTCTTGCGCTTCTCGGCGAGGAAGCGCTCGAAGCCGAGGTCGGCGACGGCCGTGAGCAGGCCGTGCTTGTCGCCGAACTGCCGGTAGATCTCGGGCATGCCGACCTTCGCCCGGTCGCAGATGGCGCGGGTCGAGATCGCGAGCGCGTCCTTGGTGGCGAGGAGTTCCTCGGTGGCTTCCAGGATGCGCGCGCGTGCGGTCGACATGCCGCCCACGATAACAGCGCTCACACCCTCTCGTAATCGATGATTACAAGCTGTGTTAGCGTTGAAAACGTCTCGGGGGTCGGCGCCGCCTCCGGGCCGTCCGACGTCGGCAACGAGAGAGCTGGTGTTCCCGCATGAACCGTTCGACGATCCGTCGCCTCGCCACCGGGGCCGTGGCGGCCACCGTGGGCGCGACCCTCCTCACCGCCTGCGGCGGCGAGGGCACCGCCGCCCCCGCGCGGCCGTTCACCGCGACGCACATCGGCGGGCCGACGACGATCCTGGAGATCGGCGGCGCGCGCATCCTGCTCGACCCGACCTTCGACGGGCCGAAGAAGTACCGGAGCGGCCTGGAGAAGCTCCGCGCCCCCGCCTTCGGCACCGGCGAACTCGGCGCGATCGACGCCGTACTGCTCTCGCACGACCAGCACGACGACAACCTCGACGACTCCGGCCGGGCCCTGCTCGCGGACGTGCCCGTCGTGCTCTCCACGCCCGGCGCGCGCAGGCGTCTCGGTGACCACGTCACCGCCATGAAGAGCTGGGAGTCCCAGGAGCTGAGGACCTCCGGCGGCACCCTCAAGGTCACCGCCGTGCCCGCCCTGCACGGCCCCGACGGTGTGGACCGCGGCGCGGACGGCGAGGTCACCGGTTTTGTGCTCAGCGGCGAGGGCGTCCCCACCACCTACGTCTCCGGCGACAACGCCTCGGTCAAGGTGGCCGAGGAGGTCGGTGACCGCGTCAGGAAGGACATCGGCCCGATCGACACCGCCGTCCTCTTCGCCGGCGCCGCCCGCACCCCCGCGATCCTCGACAACGCGCCGCTGACCCTGACCTCCGCGAACGCCGCCCTCGTCGTGAAGGCGCTCGCCCCGCGCAAGGTCGTCCCGGTGCACACCGACAGCTGGGACATCTACACCGAGGACCTGCCGTCCCTCGTGAAGGCGTTCGAGGGCCTGGGGATCGAGGACCGGCTCGTCGACCTCGCGCCGGACGGCACCCCGAAGGACCTGTCGTGATCCCCGATCACCCCGATCACCCCGATCACCCCGGTCGCCCCGATCTCCCTGACGACCCCGATCGCCCCGACCACCGCGATCTCCCTCTGCTCCCCCCTGCGAAAGGACCCGCCATGACCGCCTCCACCACCCTCCGTGATGTGATCGGCCTGCCCCAGGACCTGCCCCGCCTGAGCGGGTCGGCCCTGATCATGATCGACTTCCAGAACACCTACCGCACCGGCGTCATGAAGCTCGACGAGGCCGAGAAGGCCGTGGCCGCCGGCGCGCGCCTGCTCGCCGCCGCCCGCGCCGCGGGCGCGCCGGTCGTGCACATCGTCAACGACGGCGGCGAGGGCACTCCGTACGACATCCGGGCCGAGATCGGCGCGATCAGCGACGAGGTCGCCCCGATCGAGGGCGAGAAGGTCGTCGTCAAGAAGTTCCCCGACGCCTTCCACGCCACCGGCCTCGAAGACACCCTCAAGGAGCTCGGCGTCACCGGTGACCTGGTCATCGTCGGTTTTATGACGCACATGTGCGTCCTCTTCACCGCGCAGGGCGCGTTCAACCGCGGCTACCGCCCGACCGTCGTCGCCGAGGCCACCGCCACCCGCTCCCTGGAGGCCCCGGACGGGACCGTGACGACGTCGGAGGCGCTCCAGGCCGCGAGCCTCACGACGGTCACGGACCTCTTCGGCACGGTGGCCCGCACGGTCGACGAGCTCGTCGCGTAAGGGCCTCGCCCGGTCGGCAGGGGAGCCGCCCCGCCGGGCGGCCCCCACCTGGGGCCCGCCCCCTCGTGTCGTCTCCCGGCCCCCGGCACCGGGAGTTCACCCGAGGTGTACCGGAACACCGCCTGGTGATCGGTTACGGGTCGCCCGACTCGGCGGTAATGGCGATCGGCCCGTGACGGATCACCCGGGCGCTCCTGTTCCGTACGCCCCCTGGAGGACGTGTGCCCCCCGCCGCCGACGCCGTGCTCGACGAGGTCGACGGCGAGGAGGGGGCGGGCGGCCCGAAGCCCCCGCCCGGTTCCCCGCGGCGCCGTCCGCCCTCCCCGGCCGTCGCGGGTCCGCTCGCGGCCGCGCTGCTCACCGCCGTCCTGCTCGCCCTCGCCACCCGGCTCTCGCGCAGCTACCCGTTCGGCCCGGTGACCAGGAACATCGTCGACCTGGGCCAGCAGTACCTGCCGTTCCACGCGTACTGGCGCTCGTTCCTCCTCGGTGAGACCCACGGAGACGCCTTCCTCAACTGGAACTCCGGCTTCGGCGCCAACTTCCTTGGCGACATCGGCACCTATCTGAGCAGCCCCTTCGACCTGCTCGTCGTGCTCTTCCCGGCCGACCGCGTCGAACTCGCCCTCTACGTCGTCACCGCCGTCAAGATCACCGCGGCCGGGGCGGCGATGGCGCTGCTGCTTCTGCGGATGCGCCCGGGCCCCTGGCCGGTCGCCGCCGTGCTCGGCAGCGCGTACGCCCTCTCGGGCTGGACCTTCAACTTCGGCGCGACCGTCCCGATGTGGCTCGACGGACTCGTCGCCTTCCCGCTGCTCTGCCTGGTCGGCGAGTGGGCCCGCACCGGGCGCCGCCCCGTGCTCGGCCCCGTCGTGGTCGCCCTGGCCTGGACCGCCAACTTCTACACGGCGTACATGGCGACGATCGGTGCCGCCGTCGTCCTGCTCGTACGTCTCCTCACCGCCGAGGAGACGGCCGGAGCGCGGCAGCGCCTCGCCGGAGCGGTGCGTGCCGCGCGCGGCGTGCTGATCGGCATCGGTCTCGCCGCGCCGCTCGTCGTGGTCGTCTTCCTCGGCACCAAGGTCGCCGACCCCACCCCCGAGGCCACCTTCGCGCCCGCCGCCTGGGCGGAGGTCCTCGCCCGGTTCCTGCCGGCCACCGCGAGCCTCGCGAGCCCCGCCCTCTTCATCGGTACGCCCGCGCTCGCGCTCGCCCTCACCCTGCCGTTCAACGGCGGCGTCGCCCCGCGAGTCCGGGCCGGCTGGTCGGCCGCGGTGGTCCTGGTGACGCTCTCCCTCCAGTGGGAGCCGACGCATCTGCTCTGGCACGCGGGCGCCTCGCCCAACGGCGGACCCTACCGACAGGCCTTCGTCCTGTGCGGGCTGCTGATCCTCGCCGGCTGGTTCTCGGCCGCCCGGGGCGTGCCGCGGCCGCCCGCGCTCCTCGCGGCCGGCGCGCTGCTCGGACTCCTGGCGTGGGCGGCGCACGGCAGCATCGACATCGACCGCTGGACCTACCCGGCCTTCGGTGTGGCCGCGGCCCTCGCCCTCGCCGCCGCCCTGGCGGCCCTCCCGCGCCACCGCGGGGCCACGGCCGGCGCACCGCCCGCTCCCGCCGCTCCCGCGCGGGCCCGCACCGCCCCGCGCCTCCTGCCCGTCCTCGCCGTCGTCCTCCTCGTCGCCGCGCAGGCCGGCGAGGCGGCCGTCACCGGGAAGCGGATCGAGGAGCAGCAGCGCGCCGAGGTCGCCTGGTCCCCCCGGATCGGCCCCTGGCACACCGCCGTGGCCGACGAGGTGGCCCGCGCGGACGCCTGGCCGACGTACCGGACGGAGCCGGGAGAGGTGCCCGGCGGCAACGACGTCCTGTTCGTCGGTGGACAGGGCGCCGACTACTACAGCAGCCTCACCGCCGAGGTGACCTCCCGCACCCTGGCCTCCCTGGGCTTCGGCTACTACGCGAAGGGCCGCCACCCGGTCACCCTGGACAACCCGGTGGCCGACGCCCTGTTCTCCGTCGGCACCCGGGTCCGGTCGGCCCCCACCGAGCCGGTACGCCAGGACGCGCCGCCCCGGGCCGCGGTCTCCGTCGCCACCACGCCCGTACCGCCGCTGGTCACCGTCCGTCCGGCGAGGCCGCCGGCCACCCACCCCGGGGACTCCGCCTTCGCCGAGCAGGAACGGCTCCTCGGCTCCGACGTGTACGAGCTGCCGCCCGTCACCCGTACAGGACGGACCGTCAGCGCCCGCTGTCCGGCGGGCTCCCAGGCCTGGTTCTGGGCCCCCGAGTACCGCGGCGGCGCGACCCTCGCGGGGGAGCCGCGCGTGGACTTCGAGGGCAAGCCACCCGCCGTCCGGGCTCCCATGCGGGCTCTCGGTACGGTCCCCGCGTCCGGCGACGTACGGATCGAGCTCAGCCCCGAGCGGGCGGTCCGGCTGCCCCGGCAGCCCGTCGGCTGCCTGGTGCGCGCCCGCCTCGACTCCGCCGTGCGGCAGCTGACCGCCACCGGTGCCACCGAGGTGCGTGCCACCGGACACACCGTCACGGCCGTGCTGCCCCCGGGCAGCACCGGGACCGCGGTGCTCGCCGCGCCCCGCATCTCCGGCTGGCGCTGTGCCGCCGGTGACGCGGAGCCCCGTCCCGCGCGCGCGTACCGGGGACTCGTCGCGATCCCGCTCGACGGCCGGGCGGACACGGTCACCTGTTCCTTCCGCCCGCCGGGCCTCACGCTCGGCGGCGCCGTCGGCCTGACCGCCCTCCTCGCCCTGCTCGCGACGGGAGTCCTGCACCGACGGGCCGCCCGGCGGCCGGAGCGTGAGGCCGACCGGACGGACGGGCAGCGGACGGGCCGGCCGGCCGGAGCGTGAGGCCGTTTCCGCACGGACTTTCCACGGGGGACGCCAAGAGTTCACCCGGAGTGCACGCGCGGATCGTTCACCCGGAAAAGTGGGGCGTTACCGTACCCGCCGTAGCGGCGTTCAACTGTTCGATTCAGTATGGGGATTCCGAGTGCCGAAACTGTCCGTCGTCGTACCGTTCCACAATGTCGGTGCCTATGCGCCCGACACCCTGCGCAGTCTCGCGAACAACGCGGATCCGGAATTCGAGTTCCTGCTGATCGACGACTGCTCGACGGACGACACCCCGGAAATCCTCGACCGCTGGCGGGACCGACTGCCGAACGCCACCGTCATCCGGCACGAGACGAACAGCGGTGTCGCCCAGGCGCGCAACACGGGAATCGACGCCGCACGCGGGGACCACATCACCTTCCTCGACGGCGACGACTGGTACGCGCCCGGCCACCTCAAGGCCATGGTGGCCGGTATCGAGCGCCTGGACTGCGATTTCGCCCGTACCGACCACGTCCTCTCCGAAGGCCGTAAGCGGAACATCCGCTACGCCCCGGCCAAGCGCCGCGACACCGTGATGGACCCCCGTGACGGAATCTCGCCCGCCAGCATGGTGACGATGGTGGACTATCCCTTCGTCCCCTTCGGCATTTACAGCTCCCGTCTCTTCCAGAACGGCGAATCCCGTTTCGAGACGTCGTTGAGAACGGCCGAGGACCGCCTCTGGGTCTGGCGCCTCCACCTCAAGGCACGCACGTTCGCGGCGCTTTCCCTGCACGGTGTCTTCTACCGCCGGGGCGTCACGACCTCGCTCACCCAGATCACCGACAACCGGCAGCTCGACTTCATTCCGTCGTACGACACCCTGCTCACCGACGTGTCCCGCGACCCGGAGGCGGACCGGTTCCTGCCGAAGGCGGTCCGCACCTACTGCGCGATGATCGCCTTCCACATGGGCAAGGTCGACACGTACGAGCCCGCCGTCGCCGAGCGGCTCCGCGTCGACGTGCGCGACGCGCTGCACCGGATGCCGCAGCAGGTCCTCGAAGAGACCCTCTCCACCATGGACACCCCCCGCAGCACCCTCCTCCGGAGCCTGCGCGACACCGTAAGGACCGCCTGACCCATGGCCCCCGCCCCCGCCGCCGACAAGGCACCGGCGCCCGTCCCGGCCACCGACGGCCGCCCGGTCCAGATCTTCCAGGTGTCCACCCTGTACGGCGCCGCCACCCTCGCGGCCTCGCTGGACGCCGGACAGTTCGGCCCCCGTGCGGAGCACCGCCGGCTCCTGCTGATCTCGCGCAACGCCGAGATCCCCGAGACCGCGCCGCGCATGGAGACGATGACCGGCTACGAGCGGATCGCCGCCCGCTTCGACGGTGTCCTCGACTGGAACGAGACGATCCACCCGTACCACCCCGCAGCCTGGGCCCCCCGCCCCGAGGACGCCCCCCTCTGGCAGCGCGTGATGCGCACGGCGTGGCACCTCGGGACCGCCCCGGTGGAGCTGGCCGTCGAGTCCATCCAGGTCAATCCCGCCAAGGCGCTGGCCGGCTGTTTCCCCGAGAGCGCCGTCCACGTCTACGCGGACGGCCTCATGAGCTACGGCCCGACCCGCAACGACCTCGCGCAGTCCCTCGCCTGCCGCGTCCGGCGGGTCCTCCACCTCGACCTGGTGCCGGGCCTGCGCCCCCTCCTCCTCAGCGAGTACGGCGTGGAGCCGGAACTCGTCCCGGACGAGGCGTTCCGCGCGGTCCTCGCCGAGATCGCCGAGGAGGCGGCCGACGATCCCGAGATCGTCCGGGCGGCCGCCGCCGGGCCCACGGTCCTGATGCTCGGCCAGTACCTGGCCGCCCTCGACCTCCTCACCGCCGAGGAGGAGGAGGAACTGCACGTACGGATGCTCCGCGGCGCCACGGCGGCCGGCCACCGCTCGGTGGTCTTCAAGCCGCACCCGAGCGCGCCCGCCGGCTACTCCACGGCGCTCCAGGAGGAGGCGGAGCGCTCCGGCGTACGCCTGACCGTCCTCGGCGGACCGCTGCTCGCCGAGACCTTCTACGAGCTGTGCAGGCCCCGGCTCGTCGTCGGCTGCTTCTCGACCGCGATGTTCACCGCCGCCGTCTACTACGGCGTCCCCATCGCGCGCGTGGGCACGGCCGAGGTCCTCGAACGGCTCACCCCCTTCGAGAACAGCAACCGCATCCCGCTCACCGTCGTCGACCACCTGGTCGCGGACCTGGAGCAGGGCGAGGAGCCCGCGGTCCCCGGAGCGGCCCCGGACTCGCTCACCCCGCTCGTCCGCGCCGTCGGCTACTGCATGCGGCACAAGAGCCACCCGGGGATGCGCGAGGAGACCGCCCTCTTCCTGGCCGAGCACCATGCCGACCCGGGCACGGCACACCTCTTCGACGGGGAGCGGCTGGCCCAGCTCGGTCTGCCGGGCGGCACGGAGACGCCGACGCGGGGCGGCATGCAGGCACGGCTCCGCCGAAGTCTCGTACGGGCCCGCCGGGGCTGAACGGGCGCCCGGGCCCCCGGGCCTCGACGGGCCACCCGGTCCCGGCCGGCCGGGTTCCACCGGCGGGAGGCCACCGCGTGACCTGTACGGGTGACGGCGGCCTCCCCGCGTCACACGGCGGGCGACGTGACGAGGGTGAAGACCGCGCCCTCCGGATCCGTCACCAGGGCGAGCCGCCCCGCCGTGGCGTCACGCGGCGGGCGCAGCACATGACCGCCGAGCTCCAGGACGAGCCGGGCGGCCGCGTCCGTGTCGGCGACCTCGAAGTACGTCATCCAGTGCGGGCCCCGGTCCCGGGGGAGCGCGGTGCCCACGCCGTGCAGCGAGGCCACCGGGAGTCCGTCCAGGACGAGCGTGGCGTAGTCGTGATCGGAGGACTCGACTGGCTCCACCTCGAAGCCGAAGACCGACCGGTAGAACTTGGCGACCGAGGACGTCTCGAAGGTGAGGAGCTCGTTCCACACGGGGGTCCCGGGCGGTCCCGCCGTCGCCGTGCCGTGGTGCGCCTCCGCCTGCCAGACGCCGAAGACCGCGCCCACCGGGTCGGAGCAGACCGCCATCCGGCCGGCCTCGCCCGCGTCCAGCGGGCCCACGGCCACGGTGCCGCCGCAGCAGCGGATGCTCTCGGCGGTCTCGTCGGCGTCGCCGGTGGCCAGGTACGGGGTCCAGGCGATCGGCAGATGCCGATCGGGCGGGAGCCGGCCGATGCCCGCCACCTCCCTGCCGTCGAGCAGTGCGCGCACGTACGGGCCGAGCTGCTGCGGACCGGGTTCGAACTCCCAGCCGAAGAGCGCGTGGTAGAACTCCTGCGTGGCGTCAAGCCCGTGCACCATCAAGCTCACCCAGCAGGGTGTGCCGGGTGTGTGCCGAGTCGCCTCGGTCATCGTGACTCTCTCCTCGGACCATCGTCGTGCCCGTGTCCCCGTCCGATGGTGTCACCGACGGGGCCGTGGCGCGCCCCGGTCGCACCAAAGAGTGGCGCGATCCCGCTGCGGTGACGCGGGAGGACGCCGGGATCGTCCCCCACGGCCGTGCGGCTGCGCGAGGATGGCACCCATGAAGCCCATCATCGCCGTGAGCGAACTGCTGAGCGAGTCGGCCGGGGCCCGGCCGCCGGTTCTCCTGGACGTCCGCTGGACGCTGGGCGGCCCGCCCGGACGTCCGGCGTACGAGGCCGGACACCTGCCCGGCGCGGTCTACGTCGACCTGGACACCGAACTGGCGGGCCCGCCCGGCGCCGGCGGCCGCCACCCGCTGCCCGACCCTGAGGTCTTCGGGGCCGCGATGCGCCGGGCGGGCGTCTCCGCGGACACCCCGGTCGTCGTCTACGACGGCGGCCTCGGCTGGGCCGCGGCCCGCGCCTGGTGGCTGCTCCGCTGGGCCGGCCACCCGGACGTCCGGGTCCTGGACGGCGGTCTCGCGTCCTGGACGGGGGACCTCACGGAGAAGGTGCCCACGCCGGAGCCGGGCGACTTCCGCCCGGAGCCGGGCACGCTCGGGCTGCTCGACGCGGACGGAGCCGCGGCGCTCGCCCGCGCGGGGCTGCTCCTGGACGCGCGGGCCGCCGAGCGCTACCGCGGGGACGTGGAGCCGATCGACCGGGTCGGCGGTCACATCCCGGGCGCGGTCTCGGCCCCGACGACGGAGAACGTGGACGAGGAGGGGCGCTTCCTGGGCTCCGACGCCCTGCGGGACCGGTTCGTCTCGCTCGGCGCCGCCGAGGGGACCCCGGTCGCGGTCTACTGCGGCTCGGGCGTCTCCGGTGCGCACGAGGTCCTGGCGCTGGAGATCGCCGGCATCCCGGCCGCTCTCTACGCGGGCTCCTGGTCGGAGTGGTCCGCCGACCCCACCCGCCCGGTGGCCACGGGCCTGGAGCCGCAGTAGCCCCTGCGCACGCGGAAGCCGTACGGGTCCCGCGTACAGGAAGCCCACGGAGGAGGGCCCGAACCGATCCGGTGCGGGCCCTCCTCTCGTACGGCCGTGGCCGTCAGTCCTGCTTCTTCCTGCGGGTGCCGAAGACGATCTCGTCCCAGCTCGGCACCGCCGCGCGGCGGCCCGGGCGGACGCCGTCCGCCTCGGCCTGCCGGTCGGTGGTGCCCGTGAGCCGGTCCCGGTGGCCCGAGACCGCGCGCGGCATGAGGACGTCGGCGTACGCGGAACCGGCGCCCGCCGAAGCGGCCGGAGCCGGCGGCTCCTCCGCCTCGGCCTCTTCCGAGGGCTCCGAGTCCGGCTGCTCGGGCACGACCATGTCGCCGCGGAAGCTCGGCACGGCCTCCAGGAGGCTGGTCAGGGAGTCCCGCTCGTCCTCCGGCTCGGCGGACGCGGACGCCCGCTCCAGCTGGCGGTGGTCGAGCTGGCGGTCCAGGGCACGGTCGAGCGGCCTGTCCCGGGGCAGCCGGGCGATACGCGGCACGAACGGGAAGCTCGGCTCCGGCGCGGCGGCGATCGTGTCGTCCGTCTCGCCGATCAGGGCCCGGGCCTCGTCGTCCACGGCCTGGACGAGCCGCCGGGGCGGGTCGTACGTCCAGCTGGCCGTGTGGACCTCGCCGGCGACGCGGTAGACGAGCAGCACCTCCCAGGTGCCGTCGTCGCGGCGCCAGGAGTCCCACTGCACGGTGTCCTTCTCGGCACCGCGCAGCAGCAGCCGCTCCTGCACCGCCTCGCCGAGCTGGGGACCGCTGTTCTCGCCGGGCCTGCGGACCGGGGTCTTGCGGGCCCGCTCGGCCATGAAGGCGCGCTCGGCGAGTACGGGGCCCTCGAAGCGGCGCACGCGGTCGACGGGGATCCCCGCCATCTGGGCGACCTCCTCCGCGGAGGCACCGGCTCGTATCCGTGCCTGGATGTCGCGGGGGCGGAGGTGGCTCTCCACCTCGATCTCGATCTGGCCGAGGCGCGCACGGTCGTTGCGGACGGCGGCGCGAAGCCGCTCGTCGATCGGAAGTGTGTACTCCGTGCTGTCAGCAGCCTTCAGCACCAGTCGTGTGCCGTCGTTGGAGACGGCCACGACACGCAGTTCGGGCATGGGGACCTCCCGGGTGGTGCCTGCCGACGTCACGTGCGTCGCTGCTTCCGCTAGTCGAGTGTGGCCTGCCCGGGTGCAGCCTGCCACTACCTTGCCGAGTTGCCCGGCGTGTCGGGCGTGGACCCTGGGACGCCGTTATGACACGGTTACCGGTTGGCTACCCGGAGTGACGGGCTGTCACTCTGTGCAGTCGGTTCCCGTGCGTTGCCGCGGCACCGCCGGTCGAGCGCCGTGTCCGGCCCCCTCCCCTTGATCCCGGGCACCCGTGAAGGCGTCCGGACCCAGGGTTCGCCAATGTACTCCATTCGGGCCACCTGGGTGGACCGGCGCGCCGCCCAACTTCTCGGGCGGTACGGGAGTTGAGTGTCCGCGATCTTCCCCCGTACGTGTCGCTCTTCACAGAAAGAGCGGAAACGGAACTATTCCCTTCGCCCATTTGTCCCTTCTGGGTGAAAGGCGAACGGATGAGCCGTCAGGGGCTGGAGCAGGGGTTGGAGATGCGTCAGAGGCCGGATGCCGACACGGACGAGCCGGAGGAGACCGGAAGCGGGAGGAGAAGGATCGACCTGAGTGTGGCTCAGGTCTCGGGCAGCGCCCTGGCCGCGGTCATCGCCGCCAAACTCGCCTCCACCCTCGGTGTGTACGGCACGATCCTCGGCGCGGGTGTGATCAGTGTCATCGCCACCTGCGGAGGCCCGCTCTTCCAGCACCTCTTCCGGCGCACCGGCGAGCAGGTCCGCGACGTGACGGTCGCCGCCAAGCCGAGGGCCCGTCAGGTGCCGCTCGCACCGGGGCCGCGGGACGGCCGCACCCTGATGCCGGGCACGATCCCGGCACCCGCCCCGTACACCGAGGCGTCCGACGAGGAGTTCGGCGCGGCGACCACCCACGGCACCCGGGTCCGCGGCTGGAAGCGCCCGGCGATCGCCGCCGCGCTCGTTTTCGGCGTCACCATGGGCGGCATCACCACCTACGAACTCGTCTCGGGGCAGGACTTCGGCGGCAGACAGGGCACCACCACGTTCGGATCGGTCGTCCGCGGCGACGGCGGTTCCGGCCGGGAGACCCCGCCGGCCGGGGACCAGGACCCCTCGACCACACCCTCCGGACCCACCGACGGCACCGGGCGGCCGGACGACGGGGCCGGCAGTCCCTCGACGGGCGCCACCCCGGCCCCGGGTGACCGGGACACCGGAGAGAGCGGCACGGGGACCCCCTCGCCCGAGCCGACGCCCTCCGGCCCGACCGGCGGACCGACGCCCACCCCGACGCCCACGCCCCCGACGACGGAACCGACCGCGCCGACCCAGGACCCGACCACCGGGACGGTCGCGCCGGAGACCCCGTCGGCGCCCGCCCCGGCGGCGGCCGGGGGCGGAGCCGGTGCGGCGGCCGAGTGACCGTCAGTCGCCCAGGACCCGGCGCAGATAGTCGTTGGCGAAGAGCCGGTCCGGGTCGAGCCGGTCCCGCAGCGCCGTGAACTCGGCGAAGCGGGGATAGACCTCGGAGAAGTAGGCGGCGTCACGGGTGTGGACCTTGCCCCAGTGGGGGCGGCCCCCGTGCGCCGTCATGATGCGCTCCACCGCCGTGAAGTACGCCTGGTGGGGCGTGCCCTTGTACAGGTGGACGGCGATGTACGCGGTCTCCCGGCCCGAGGCCGTGGACAGCGCGATGTCGTCCGCCGGAGCCGTCCGCACCTCCACCGGGAAGCTCACCTTCAGCGGCGAGCGCTCGACCATCGCCTTGAGCTCGCGCAGCGCGGCCACCGCCGCCTCACGCGGCAGCGCGTACTCCATCTCCAGGAAGCGCACCCGGCGCGGCGAGGTGAAGACCTTGTACGGGATGTCGGTGTACGTACGGGCCGACAGCGCCCGGCTGGAGAGCTTGGCGATCGAGGGGATGACCGGCGGGACCGCGCGGCCCAGCGAGCAGGCCACCTGGAAGAGCCCGTTGGAGAGCAGCTCGTCCTCGACCCAGCCGCTGACCCGGCCGGGAGGGGCGGCGGGGCCCGCGCTGCGGTTGTTGCGCTTGGTGTTGCAGTTGTCCGTGTGGGGGAACCAGTAGAACTCGAAGTGCTCGTTCTCCGCGTGCAGCGCGTCGAACTCCGAGGTGACCCGGTCGAAGGTCATCGGCTCCTCGCGCGCGGTGAGCAGGAAGACCGGCTCGACCGCGAAGGTGATCGCCGTGACCACGCCCAGGGCGCCGAGCCCGATGCGGGCGGCCGCGAAGACCTCCGGATTCTCCTTCTCCGAGCACGTGAGCAGTTCGCCCGAGGCCGTGACCAGCTCCAGCTCGCGGATCTGCGCGGCTATCGAGGCCGAGTCGCGGCCCGTGCCGTGCGTCCCGGTGCTGGTGGCGCCGGCGACGGTCTGCTCCATGATGTCGCCCATGTTCGTGAGCGACAGGCCCTCCCGGGCGAGCGCCACGTTGAGCCGCTTGAGCGGGGTGCCCGACTCGACCGTCACGGTCATCGACTCGCGGTCGATCCGCCGGATCCCGGTCAGCAGACCGGGCCGGATGAGGACGCCGTCGGTCGCCGCGATCGAGGTGAAGGAGTGGCCGGTGCCGACCGTCTTCACCCGCAGTCCGTCCTCGGCCGCCCTGCGCACCGCCTCGGCGAGCTCCTCGGCCGAGGCCGGGCTCACCTCCCGCACGGGGCGGGAGGTGACGTTCCCCGCCCAGTTACGCCACGGGCTGTCCGCCGTCCTGGTGCTGCCCGACCCCGCTGTTGTCGTCCCGCTCACGCTGCCCCTCCCGGTTCGGCACCGGCCTGCGCAGCCGGCGGTGTCCGAGGAGACCCACCGCGACCGCGAGCGCACCCGAGACGACGGGCACCACGTACCCCGCCTCGGCCCCCGACGCGTCCACCACCCAGCCGGCGGCCGCGGAGCCGAGCGCCACGCCGATCGCGAGGCCGGTACCCGTCCAGGTCATGCCCTCGGTCAGCTTGGTGCGCGGTACGTGCGCTTCGACGAGGGCCATGGTGGTCACCATCGTCGGTGCGATGGACAGGCCCGCGACAAAGAGCGCCACGGCCAGCAACGGCAAGTTCCCGGCCAGTAGGAGGGGGATCATACTCACGGCCATCGCGCAGATGCCCAGCAGCCAGCGCCGGGACGGCTCGCCCTTGAGGTGGAGCAGTCCGAAGACGGCGCCCGCCAGGCCGGACCCCAGCGCGTAGACGGCCAGCACGAGGCTCGCCGCGGCCTTGTGGCCCTGCTCCTCGGCGAAGGCCACGGTCACCACGTCGACCGAGCCGAAGATGGCGCCGGTGGCGACGAACGCGAGGGCGAGGACCTGGAGGCCGGGGGAGCGGAGCGCGGAACCGCCGCTGTCGCCCTGGTGGGGGTGCGGGACCGGCTCGGTGGCGCGCTGCGAGGTCAGCCAGAAGACACCGACGGTCAGGAACACCCCGGCGAACAGCGGACCGGCCTCGGGGAACCAGGCCGTCGACAGACCGATCGAGAGGATCGGTCCGAAGATGAAGCACACCTCGTCGACGATCGACTCCCAGGAGTACGCCGTGTGCAGGCGGCGCTCGTCGCCGCGGTAGATCTCCGCCCAGCGGGCCCGGGTCATCGCGCCGACGCTCGGCACACAGCCGATGACCGCGGTGAACACGAAGAACGTCCAGTCGGGGGCCTGCTGCTGCACGCAGAGGAGGAGCCCGGCGGCCGCCACGAGCGAGACCAGGGTCACCGGGCGGAGCACCCGGCGCTGCCCGTGCCGGTCGACGAGCCGGGAGACCAGCGGGCCGAGGACGGCGGCCGACATCGCGAGCGTCGCGGAGAGGGCGCCGGCGAGCCCGTACCGGCCGGTGACCTGGGAGATCATGGTCACGATGCCGATGCCCATCATGGACAGCGGCATCCGGCCGAAGAAGCCGGCGACGGAGAACGACGCGGTGCCGGGCGCCTTGAAGATCGCGCGGTAGGGACTGGGCAAGGGGTTCTCCGGATCTCCGTGCTTCGGAGCGGGCTCCGCACGACGACTCAACACGTGTAATTAATAGCTAAAGCCTACGGTGTTGAAGTCGATGGGTCATCCCCCTTTTTCGGACGGTCCGCCGGGCGCCATCGCCGGGCCTGACCACCGGCCACCGGCCGCCGGCCGGGACGCGTCGGACGGGCCGCGACCCCCGGCGCCGGAGGCGGGTGGCAGGATCGGTGCCATGTCCGATCAGCACGATCCCGCCCCGTACGACGCCCTGCTGCTGCTCTCGTTCGGCGGCCCCGAGGGCCCGGACGACGTGGTCCCGTTCCTGGAGAACGTGACGCGCGGCCGAGGCATCCCGAAGGAACGGCTCAAGGAAGTGGGGCAGCACTACTTCCTCTTCGGCGGCGTCTCCCCGATCAACGACCAGAACCGCGCGCTCCTCGGCGCGCTACGGACGGACTTCGCCGCCGCCGGCCTGCAGATTCCCGTCCACTGGGGAAACCGGAACTGGGCCCCGTACCTCACCGACACCCTCCGCGAGATGATCACCGACGGCCGACGTCATGTCGCCGTCCTCACGACCAGCGCGTACGCCTCCTACTCCGGCTGCCGCCAGTACCGCGAGAACCTCGCCGACGCGCTCGCCACCCTCGAAGCGGAGGGCCTCCCGCTGCCCCGCGTCGACAAGCTCCGGCACTACTTCAACCACCCCGGCTTCATCGAGCCCATGATCGAGGGCGTCCTCGCCTCCCTCGCCGAACTCGACCCCTCCGTCCGCGCCAAGGCCCACCTCGCCTTCACCACCCACTCCATCCCCGACTCCGCCGCCGACTCCTCGGGACCGGTCACCGAACACGGCGACGGCGGGGCCTACGTCCGCCAGCACCTCGACGTCGCCCGGGTGATCGCCGACGCCGTCCGCGAGCGGACCGGGAACGACCACCCCTGGGAGCTCGTCTACCAGTCCCGCAGCGGCGCCCCCCACATCCCGTGGCTGGAGCCCGACATCTGCGACCACCTGGAGGCGCTGCACGGCGCCGGGGTGCCTGCCGCGGTCATGGTCCCCATCGGCTTCGTCTCCGACCACATGGAGGTCCTCTACGACCTCGACACCGAGGCCACGGCCAAGGCCGCCGAACTCGGCCTGCCCGTGAGGCGCTCGGCCACCGTCGGCGCCGACCCGCGCTTCGCCGCCGCCGTCCGCGAACTCCTCCTGGAGCGGGCCGCGCACGAGCGGGGAGCCAGGGCCGAGCGGTGCGCGCTCGGCGCCCTCGGCCCCTCCCACGACCTCTGCCCGATCGGTTGCTGCCCGGCCAGGGCGGAGCGCCCGGCGGCGGCCGGCGCCGACAGCCCGTACGCGTAAGGAACCCCCGTGACCGAGATGGCCGACGACGTGACCGAAGGGACCGACGTGACCGACCCGCTGCTCACCGAACTGCTCGACCTCGCCCTGGAGGCCGCACGGCGGGCCGGAGCGCTGCTGCGTGACGGCAGGCCGGACGACCTGGCCGTGGCGAAGACGAAGTCGAGCTCCATCGACGTCGTCACCGAGATGGACATCGCCGCCGAGAAACTGATCACCGGCTTCCTCGCCGACCACCGCCCGCAGGACGGTCTCCTCGGCGAGGAAGGCGCGTCCAGCCCCGGCACCAGCGGGGTCCGCTGGGTGATCGACCCGCTCGACGGCACCGTGAACTACCTCTACGGGCTGCCCACCTGGGCGGTCTCGATCGCCGCCGAACGGGACGGCGAGACCGTGGTCGGCGTCGTCGAGGCCCCGATGCGCGGCGAGACCTACCGGGCGGTCCTCGGCGGCGGCGCGTACGCGGAGGGCGGCGCGTACCCGCAGGAGCGGCGCCTCGCCGTCCGCCCCTCGCCCCCGCTCGACCAGGCACTCCTCGGCACCGGCTTCGGATACGTCCAGGCCCGAAGGGCCCACCAGGCCGACGTCGCCCGGCGGGTGATCCCGCGCGTCCGCGACATCCGGCGCGGCGGCTCGGCCGCCATCGACCTCTGCGACGTCGCCGCCGGCCGGCTGGACGCCTACTACGAGCGGGGTCTCAACCCCTGGGACCTCGCCGCCGGCGCCCTGATCGCCCGCGAGGCGGGCGCGCTGACCGGCGGCCGCCCGGGGGAGCCGGAGTCCGGAGAACTGACCCTGGCGGCCTCTCCCGGCCTCTTCACGCCCCTCCAGGGGATCCTGGAGGAACTCGGCGCCTGGCACGACTGACGGACGCGCGAGGGCCCCGGTGCCGGGAACGGCGCCGGGGCCCTCACACGTGTACGGGTCGGATCGGTCGAACCGCCCGGTCCGCGGGTCGGTCGGGGTCGGGTCGGGCAACGGGTCGGGTCAGACGGCCTGCGCGGCTACCTCCACGCCGTGCTCGGCGGCCAGCCGGTGCAGGTCGTCGAGCTCGGCCTGCTCCACATCCGCCAGGTAGTCGTCGCCCGTCTCACGAGCCCGCGTGAGGTCCGTCTGCGTGGTCCTGATGCGGTGCAGCAGGCCTGCGGTGAAAGCGTCCATCGTGCGCCCCCTCGTCATGGGTCCGGTGGCACGGGGGTGTGCCGAGGGTGGGTCGATCACACGCTGCGGTCTCTGGGGGACAGAGAGCGGTAGGTGGCGCGCCACATACAGGGCGTGATCACGGGGTGTGCAGTCGTCCTCCCCAGCCCCTTCCTCAGAGAAACCTCAACTGGCCCGTGAATCCGGTGAATTCTTCGATCCCGCCCACGGGCCCCGCCCCGCGCCCCCGCCCGCCCCGGGGCCCCGCACCGCCGCCTTACAGCCGGTTTACGCGCGTACGGGGCAGGATGGACACGCACAGTCAGTGCTCAGGTCTTCAGCCGGTCCGCCTCAGGACCGCGGTTCAAAGGGAAGGATGTACGACGTGCGCGTACTCGTCGTCGAGGACGAGCAGCTGCTCGCCGATGCGGTGGCCACCGGACTTCGCCGGGAGGCCATGGCCGTCGACGTCGTGTACGACGGCGCCGCGGCCCTGGAGCGCGTCGGGGTGAACGACTACGACGTCGTCGTCCTGGACCGCGACCTCCCCCTCGTCCACGGTGACGACGTCTGCCGCAAGATCGTGGAGCTGGGCATGCCCACCCGCGTCCTGATGCTCACCGCGTCCGGCGACGTCAGCGACCGGGTCGAGGGCCTCGAACTCGGCGCGGACGACTACCTCCCCAAGCCCTTCGCCTTCACCGAGCTCACCGCGCGCGTGCGCGCCCTCGGCCGGCGGACCAGCGTGCCGCTCCCGCCCGTCCTGGAGCGCGCCGGCATCAAGCTCGACCCCAACCGCCGCGAGGTCTTCCGCGAGGGCAAGGAGGTCCAGCTCGCGCCCAAGGAGTTCGCCGTCCTGGAGGTCCTCATGCGCAGCGAGGGCGCCGTCGTCTCGGCCGAGCAGCTCCTGGAGAAGGCCTGGGACGAGAACACCGACCCGTTCACCAACGTCGTCCGTGTCACCGTGATGACCCTGCGCCGCAAGCTCGGCGAGCCGCCGGTCATCGTCACCGTTCCCGGTTCCGGGTACCGGATCTGAATCCGATGCCCACCACCTCAGTGCCCCACCCCCACGCGCCCCCGAAGCCGGCCTGGGACCCCCGGGACCCGGTCCGGCCGCTGCTGCGCCCGACCATCCGGATACGTCTCACGCTGCTGTACGGCGGGATGTTCCTGATCGCGGGCATCCTGCTCCTCTCGATCATCTACCTCTTCACCGCGCAGGCGCTCACCCACAGCGTCTCGGAGCTGCCCTTCAAGGTCGTCGAGGGCAAGGTCCAGCCCACCACCTCCTGGTGCGAGCTGCCCGCGCAGGGCACCGGGGAGCAGCTCAACCAAGCGGTCTCGGTCTGCCTCCGGTACCAGAGCGACCAGGCTCTGGACGACCTCCTGCGCCGTTCGCTCTTCGCCCTGCTCGGGCTGAGCATCATCGCCTTCGCCTTCGGCTACGCCATGGCGGGGCGGGTGCTCTCGCCGCTCGGCCGGATCACCCGGACCGCCCGCCAGGTGGCCGGCTCCGACCTGTCCCGCCGGATCGAGCTGGACGGCCCCGACGACGAGCTCAAGGAGCTCGCCGACACCTTCGACGAGATGCTGGACCGCCTGGAGCGCGCCTTCACCGCCCAGCAGCGCTTCGTCGCGAACGCCTCGCACGAGCTGCGGACCCCGCTCGCGATCAACCGCACCCTCCTGGAGGTGCACCTCTCCGACCCGGGCGCGCCGGTGGAGCTCCAGCAGCTCGGCAAGACGCTGCTCGCCACCAACGAGCGCAGCGAACAGCTCGTCGAGGGTCTGCTGCTGCTCGCCCGGAGCGACAACCAGATCATCGAGCGCAAGCCCGTGGACCTCGCCGAGGTCGCCTCGCGCGGCGTCGACCAGGTCCACGCCGAGGCGGCGGCCAAGGGCGTCGAGCTGCGGGCCGAGTGCGCGCCGGCGGTCGTGCAGGGCAACGGCGTCCTGCTCGAACGGATCGCGCTGAACCTGGTCCAGAACGCCGTCCGGTACAACGTGGCGGAGGGAGGCTGGGTGGAGGTGACGACCGCGGCCGAGCACGGTCAGGCGGTCCTGACCGTGTCGAACACGGGTCCCGTGGTCCCCGCGTACGAGATCGACAATCTTTTCGAGCCGTTCCGGCGGCTCCGGCAGGAGCGGACCGGCAGCGACAAGGGCGTCGGCCTCGGCCTGTCGATCGCGCGGTCCGTGGCCCGTGCCCACGGGGGCCGTATCATCGCGGAGCCCCGCGAGGGCGGTGGTCTCGTGATGCGCGTCACTCTGCCGATCTGACACACTGCACGAGCCGACCCGGTTCCGTTCGCTTTGCGCGGAATTCCGTGGGCCCGATTCTGAGACGCTCATGTGTGATCGATCACAGGAGAGGGTGTCCGGACATCCACTCTCCGTAACGGAGAAATCCCCGTGAAAACCCGGAAAAGTCCGGGTTTCCCGGGCCTGGATTGACGGGAAGTACACGGGGTGGCGCCTGCAAGGGTCGCCCGTAGGACCGTGTACGGTCCGGTTCGCCACCCGAAGCCGATCACTCGCGAGAGGACGGAACGGGTGTCGATTGAGTAACAGACCTTGATGTGAGGCAAAATCTCCGCCTCAGGTCGGGCACAAGTCCGACCTCTCACGCGTTACGTGCGCTGGAGACACCGCAACCACCCAGAGGGGGAGAGCGACATGGCAACGGATTACGACACCCCACGCAAGACCGATGACGACGTCGATTCGGACAGCCTTGAGGAACTGAAGGCCCGCCGGAACGACAAGTCGACCTCGACCGTCGACGTCGACGAGTTCGAGGCCGCCGAAGGCCTGGAGCTTCCCGGCGCCGACCTCTCGAACGAGGAGCTGGCCGTCCGGGTCCTGCCCAAGCAGGCCGATGAGTTCACCTGCATGAGCTGCTTCCTCGTGCACCACCGCAGCCAGCTGGCCAGGGAGAAGAACGGCCAGCCCATCTGCCGCGACTGCGACTGAGACCCTCGGTCGTGGCAGGCGACACACCGTCCCGGAAGCGGCGTCTACGGCTCCCTGGGAGCCCGAAGACGTACAAGGGCGGCTCGGACCCGGCAGAAGGCGCCCAAGAGGCTCCTGAGGCCGAGAACGCCGCCTCCCCGCCCTCCCTCGGCGTACGTGACGACGAGCGAGGCCTCCCGGCCTCGCTCGAGGCCGTCACCGAGCCGGACCCGGCCCGTCTGCCGGCGGCGCGGGAAGCGGGACGGAGCGACGCGCTGGACGAAGCGGGGAACGACGAGACGCGACAGGACGGACGCTTCGGCGCCGTCAGGCGGCTCGCCAATCCCGCGCGCGCCCAGCTCGACAAGATCAAGATCGACTCCGACCGGATCGACGCCGTCCGGCGCGGCGTCGCGCAGGGCGTCCGCCAGGGCGTGAAGCGTGGCGGAGACAGCGCGAAGGCCGGCATCGGCCATCTGGCCGACCGGCTCATCGACCTCGCCCCGCGGATCCCCGTCCGCGATCTGGCGACCCTGCGCAAGCAGTTTCCCGGGCTCGGCCCCGAGGAGCTCGCCGACAAGCTCGTCGCGGGTGCGGCGAACGCGAGCTCGACCGTGGGCGCCAGCATCGGTGCCGCCGCCATGCTCCCCGTACCCCCGGCCATGCCGGCGGAGCTCGCGGCCGAGATCACCGGCGTCGCCGCCGTGGAACTCAAACTCATCGCCGAACTGCACGAGGTCTACGGGCTGCGGCCCCCCGGCCGGCTCACCCAGCGCTCTATGGCCTATCTGACCTCCTGGGCCGAGGAGCGGGGCATCGACCCCACCAAGCCCACCACGGTCAACGCGGCGCTCGGCGGACAGCTCAAGCGCGAGCTGCGCCAGCAGATCATGAAGCGCATGGTGCGCAACCTCCCGAACCTCACGCCCTTCATGGTGGGCGCGGCGGTCGGCGCGGTCATGAACCGCCGCGACACCAAGAAGCTCGCGAGCCACATCCGCAAGGACCTGCGCGGCCGCCAGGTCCCCTGGGACTCCCTCCGGGAGCTGCCCCCGCTGGAACAGCCGGAGAACCCGAAGGAGCTCGGCTTCTAGCCCGAAGGGGCCCGGGTTCCGGCCCGCCCGGCCCGCTCAGTCCCGGGCGCCCGCACGCACGGCGTCCAGGGCCGCCACCAGCTCCTCCGGCTCACGGCTGGAGAGGTACACGTACGGCGTCGGGTCCGCCGGGTCCATCACCTCGATCCGCACCGCCCGGGTCACATAACCGCGCATCACCATGAAGGCGCGGGGGTCCGCCTTGTGCGTGCGCCACGCGCGCGCCTCCTCCGCGTCGAGCACCTCGGCCTCGCCGAGCGCCGAGACCGGGATCCGCGCGTCGCCCGCCACCAGCGAACCGGCCACCACCCGGATCCGGGCTGAGCCGTACGAGGAGACCGCCGCACCGGCGAGCACCGCCACCACGATCAGGCCGCCCAGCATCGGGACGGTACCCAGCGGGACCATGATCAGACCGCCCGAGAGACCGAGCAGACCCGCGATCAGCCACCAGGAGCGGGGCGCCGTCAACCGCTCGTCGAAGAGCGGCGCTGCGGAGGGCGCGGGAGAGGGGGCGGGGGACGACGCGGAAGGCTGCATGCGTCCAAGCTTGGCACGGCGCGACCCGCGCCCATCCGCGCGGGTAAGGTCTGCGGCTGTGACTGCAACATCTGCCGCCCTCACCCCGCCGGCCGACGCCATACCGCCGGTACGCCACCCCGACGCGCCGGCCCCCGGCGAGCTGCTCGGTTCGCACTACGAGTACTGCTTCGGGTGCGGCGGCGGGCAGCCCCACGGCCTCCACCTGGAGGCGCGCGCGGGCGAGGGCGTGACCGTCACCGCCGAGTTCACGGTGACCCCCGACCACCAGGGCGCCCCCGGCCTCGCGCACGGCGGCGTGCTCGCCACCGCGCTCGACGAGACCCTCGGCTCCCTGAACTGGCTGCTGCGGGTCATCGCCGTGACCGGACGGCTGGAGACGGACTTCGTCCGGCCCGTCCCGGTGGGCACCGTGCTGCATCTGGAGGCCGCGGTCACCGCCGTGCACGGCCGCAAGATCTTCTCGACCGCCGTCGGCCGGATCGGCGGGCCCGAGGGCCCCGTCGCCGTCCGCGCCGAGGCACTCTTCATAGAGGTCAAGGTCGACCACTTCATCGACAACGGCCGCCCGGAGGAGATCCAGGCCGCCATGTCCGACCCCGACCAGGTCCGGCGCGCCCGCGCCTTCGAGGTGAACCCCTGATGAGCAACCCTGTCGACGTACTGATCCGGCGCGTGGACCCGGACGTGCCGATCCCGGCCTACGGCCACCCCGGTGACGCCGGGGCGGACCTGGTCACCACCGAGGCCGCCGTGCTGGCCCCCGGGGAGCGCGCCGTGCTCCCCACCGGGATCTCCATCGCGCTCCCGGACGGGTACGCGGCCTTCGTGCACCCGCGCTCCGGACTCGCCGCCCGCTGCGGAGTGGCGCTCGTGAATGCCCCGGGGACGGTGGATGCCGGGTACCGTGGAGAGATCAAGGTGATCGTGGTCAATCTCGACCCGCGCGAGAGCGTGCGGTTCGAACGATTCGATCGGATTGCCCAACTTGTCGTCCAACAGGTCGAGAAGGTGCGCTTCCACGAGGTGGCGGAGCTTCCCGGCTCGGCGCGGGCCGAGGGGGGCTTCGGGTCCACCGGCGGTCATGCCGCCGTGGACGGCACAACGGGTGGGAATCGATACGCTTCGGTCGTATCCGACCGGGAAGGACAGTGACGTGTTCGGACGTCGCAAGAAGAGCGGTGCCGCAGAGGACGCGGCGGGCGAGGCCGAGCAGGTCGTCGACGCGGTGGACGGCGAGGACGCGGACGGCGCGGCCCCGCGCCGTGTGAACCTTCCGCCGGCGCCCCGGCCCGACGGACCCTGGGACATCTCCGAGGTCGGCAAGCCCGAGGACGGCCGTGTCGACCTGGGCGGCGTCTTCGTCCCCGGGGTCGAGGGCATGGAGCTGCGGGTGGAGGTGGCGGGCGACGCGATCGTCGCGGCCACCGTCGTGCTGCGGGACAGCGCCGTACAGCTGCAGGCCTTCGCCGCCCCCAAGAACGAGGGCATCTGGGGCGAGGTCCGCGACGAGATCGCCACGGGCATCGTCCAGCAGGGCGGGGTCATCGACGAGGTCGAGGGCCCGCTGGGCTGGGAGCTGCGCGCGCAGGTCCCCGTGCAGCTGCCGGACGGCAACCGCGGTGTGCAGCTCGTCCGCTTCGTGGGTGTCGACGGACCCCGCTGGTTCCTGCGCGGAGTGATCTCCGGGCAGGGCGCGGTCCAGCCCGAGGCGGCAGGTCTCCTGGAGCAGATCGTCCGGGACACCGTGGTCGTCCGCGGTGACGGCCCGATGGCCCCGCGCGACCCGATCGTCCTCAAGCTGCCGAACGACGCGCAGATGGTGCCGGACGGCGTGCAGCAGGAGGAGCAGGAGAACTCCCGCTTCTCCGGCGGCATGGGCCAGCTCCAGCGCGGTCCGGAGATCTCCGAGATCCGCTAGTCCGCGCCAGGACCGGTCACCGGTGACCGGTCCCCGGTGGGCCTCCGGGCCCGCCGCCTATCCGCCAGGGCCGATGGGCCGCTTTCCGTACGAACACGTACGGAAAGCGGCCCATCGGTCGTTCTCCACAGGTTCCGCCCGCGGGCTCTGGCCCCGGGACCCGGCCGCGGACCATACTGGCGGGCACATGTTCGAGGAGGGGGAGCACAGGGTGAGTGAGAGCAGCACGCGGTCCGCGACGGCCGTCGCCGAGGACCCGGCGGGCCTGCCGATGGTCCGCGTGGAGAACCTGCGGCGTTCGTACGGCACCGGGGAAGCGGCCGTCCACGCCCTGCGCGGGGTCTCCTTCGACATTCCGCGCGGCGAGCTCGTCGCGCTCAAGGGCCGCTCCGGCTCCGGCAAGACGACCCTGCTCAACCTGGTCGGCGGCCTCGACAGCGCGGACGGCGGCTCGATCGTCATCGACGGCGTCGACCTCGCCACCCTCGGTGAGAACGGACTCCTGGAGCTGCGCCGCGACCGCATCGGCTTCATCTTCCAGTCCTTCGGACTGCTCCCGATCCTCTCCGCCGCCGAGAACGTGGGCGTGCCCATGCGGCTGCGCAAGGCCGACCCGAAGGAGCGCGACGAGCGGGTGGCCCTGCTCCTCGGCCTCGTGGGCCTCGCCGACCACGCGAACCAGCGGCCCGGCGAGCTCTCCGGCGGGCAGCAGCAGCGCGTCGCCATCGCCCGCGCGCTCGCGAACAAGCCGGCGCTGCTCATCGCCGACGAGCCGACGGGCCAGCTGGACCAGGAGACCGGCCTCGCCGTGATGCAGCTGCTGCGCGCGGTGGTGCGCAGTGAGGGCTGTACGGCTCTGGTCGCCACCCACGACCCGCAGCTCCTGGGCCTGGCCGACCGGGTCCTGGAGCTCAGCGACGGCGAGATCATCGAGCACTGACCCGGCACGGCCGGTCCCCACCGCGGCGGGCGGCGCGGTCCCGACATCAGAAACACGTCAAGACCGCCCCGGCCCGCTCTCCGCGTACGGAATGTCCGATTGGCTGGACGTATGGTCGTCCCATGGGACGCGGCAAGCTTCGGATATACCTCGGCGCTGCGCCGGGCGTCGGCAAGACCTACGCGATGCTCTCCGAGGGCCACCGGCGGGTCGAGCGGGGCACGGACTGCGTCGTGGCGTTCGTGGAGCACCACGGACGGCCGCGCACCGAGGTCATGCTGCACGGTCTGGAGCAGGTGCCGCGCCGCACCCTGGAGTACCGGGGGACCGCCTTCACCGAGATGGACATCGACGCCGTCCTGGAGCGGCGGCCCGCCGTCGCCCTCGTCGACGAGCTCGCCCACACGAACGTGCCCGGCTCCCGCAACCCCAAGCGATGGCAGGACGTCGCCGAACTGCTCGCGGCCGGCATCGACGTCGTGTCGACCGTCAACATCCAGCACCTGGAGTCGCTGGGCGACGTGGTCGAGGCGATCACCGGCGTACGGCAGCGGGAGACCGTCCCCGACGAGGTGGTGCGCAGGGCCGACCAGATCGAGCTGGTCGACATGTCCCCGGAGGCCCTGCGCCGCCGGATGGCCCACGGCAACGTCTACACCTCGGACAAGGTCGACGCGGCCCTCTCCAACTACTTCCGCCCCGGCAACCTCACCGCCCTGCGCGAGCTGGCCCTGCTCTGGACCGCCGACCGGGTCGACGAGTACCTCCAGCAGTACCGGGGCGAGCACAACATCCGCTCCACCTGGCAGGCCCGTGAGCGGATCGTGGTGGGCCTGACCGGCGGTCCCGAGGGCCGCACCCTCATACGGCGCGCCACCCGGCTCGCCGAGAAGGGCGCGGGAGGCGAGGTCCTCGCCGTCTACATCGCCCGCAGCGACGGCCTCACCGCCGCCTCGCCCAAGGAACTGGCCGTCCAGCGCACCCTGGTCGAGGACCTGGGCGGAACGTTCCACCATGTCATCGGCGACGACATCCCCTCCGCGCTCCTGGAGTTCGCCCGAGGCGTCAACGCCACCCAGATCGTCCTCGGCTCCAGCCGCCGCCGCACCTGGCAGTACATGCTCGGCCCCGGCGTCGGCCAGACCGTGGCCCGCGAATCCGGGCCCGACCTCGACGTCCACATCGTCACCCACGGCGAGGTCGCCAAGGGCCGCGGCCTCCCGGTCGCCCGGGGCGCCCGCCTCGGCCGCTCCCGGATCCTCGGCGGCTGGGTGGTCGGCGTCGCGGGCCCCGTCCTCCTCGCCCTGCTCCTCACCCACGTCGACGCCGACCTCGGTCTCGCCAACGACATGCTGCTCTTCCTGGCCCTCACCGTCGCGGCGGCCCTGCTCGGCGGATTCCTGCCGGCGCTCGCCTCCGCAGCGGCCGGCTCCCTCCTCCTCAACTGGTTCTTCACCCCGCCCGTCCACCGGCTCACCGTCGCCGACCCCAAGAACATCGTGGCGATCGCCGTCTTCCTCGGCGTGGCCATGTCGGTCGCCTCCGTGGTCGACCTGGCCGCCCGGCGCACCCACCAGGCCGCCCGGCTGCGCGCCGAGTCCGAGGTGCTCTCCTACCTCGCCGGCAGCGTGCTGCGCGGCGAGACCAGCCTCGACGCCCTCCTCGAACGGGTCCGCGAGACCTTCTCCATGGAGTCCGTCGCCCTCCTGGAGCGCGTGGACGACATCGAGCCCTGGACCCGGGCCGCGAGCGTCGGCCCCCACCCGGCCGCCCGGCCTGAGGAGGCGGACGTGGACATGCCGGTCGGCGACCATCTGGCCCTCGCCCTGTCCGGCCGGGTGCTGCCCGCCGAGGACCGCCGCGTCCTCGGCGCCTTCGCCGCCCAGGCCGCGGTCGTCCTCGACCGCCAGCGGCTCGTGGGCGAGGCCGAGGAGGCCCGCAAGCAGGCCGAGGGCAACAAGATCCGCACCTCCCTGCTCGCCGCCGTCAGCCACGACCTGCGGACCCCGCTCGCCGGGATCAAGGCCTCCGTCTCCTCCCTCCGCTCCGACGACGTCGAGTGGTCCGAGCAGGACCGCGCCGAATTCCTGGAGGGCATCGAGGCGGGCGCCGACCGTCTCGACCACCTCGTCGGCAATCTCCTCGACATGTCCCGGCTCCAGACCGGCACCGTCACCCCGCTGATCCGTACCGTCGACCTCGACGAGGTCGTCCCGATGGCCCTCGGGGGAGTGCCCGACGGAAGCGCCGAGCTCGACATCCCCGAGACGCTCCCGATGGTCGATGTCGACAAGGGCCTCCTGGAGCGGGCCGTCGCCAACATCGTCGAGAACGCCGTCAAGTACAGCCCCGAGGGCATGCCCGTGGCCGTCGCCGCCAGCACCCTCGGCGACCGCGTCGAGCTCAGGGTCGTGGACCGCGGCCCCGGCGTCCCCGACGAGGCCAAGGACGGCATCTTCGAGCCCTTCCAGCGCTTCGGCGACGCCCCGCGCGGCTCCGGGGTCGGCCTGGGCCTCGCGGTCGCCCGAGGCTTCGTCGAGGCCATGGGCGGGACCCTGGGCGCCGAGGACACACCGGGCGGCGGCCTGACGATGGTGCTCACCCTCAAGGCCGCGCGGGGCGGTCCGCCGGTCCCGGCCCCCGACCTCCCGGCGCACGCCGTGACCTGAACCGGCCCCCCCCCGACGCGTGGCACCCGCACGCCGCCCCGAGCCGGGGCACCCGTACTCCGCCCGAGCCGCGGCACCCGTACTCCGGATCGAAGCGCGGGTGCTCGTACCCGGGCCCGAAGCGCCTCCGAAGCGCGGCACCCGACCCGTCCCGCAGCGCGCGGCCCGTTCGTCCCCGTACTCCGCGCGCCGCGCCCTCCGCTCCCGTACTGTCTTGCTCCCGCCCGCACGGGCGACCGAAGAAGGAAGGTCCCCCTCCATGACCCGGGTCCTCGTGGTCGATGACGAGCCGCAGATCGTCCGTGCCCTGGTGATCAACCTCAAGGCGCGGAAGTACGAGGTCGACGCCGCGCCCGACGGCGCCACCGCCCTCCGGCTCGCCGCCGAACGCCACCCCGACGTCGTCGTCCTCGACCTCGGCCTCCCCGACATGGACGGTGTCGAGGTCATCAAGGGCCTCCGCGGCTGGACCCGGGTGCCGATCCTCGTCCTCTCGGCCCGGCAGACCTCCGACGAGAAGGTCGAGGCGCTCGACGCCGGCGCCGACGACTACGTCACCAAGCCCTTCGGCATGGACGAGCTGCTCGCCCGGCTGCGCGCCGCCGTCCGCCGCGCCGAGCCCGTCGGCGGCGCCGAGGACGGGGTCGTGATCGTCGAGACCGAGGGCTTCACCGTCGACCTCGCGGCGAAGAAGGTCCACCGCGACGGCCGGGACGTCCGGCTCACCCCCACCGAGTGGCACCTCCTCGAGGTGCTGGTCCGCAACAGCGGCCGCCTGGTCAGCCAGAAGCAGCTGCTCCAGGAGGTCTGGGGGCCCTCGTACGGCACGGAGACCAACTACCTCCGGGTCTACATGGCGCAGCTCCGCCGCAAGCTGGAGAGCGATCCCTCGCACCCGCGGCACTTCGTCACCGAACCGGGCATGGGCTACCGCTTCGAACGCTGAACCGGTCGCCGTTCGGGGGCAGGACCCGGTGACGGCCGTGGCCGGTACGCTTTCTGTATGAGTGCTGCACCACGTACAGAGAAGCCGGCCGGTAGGTTCCGCCGGATGCTCGACCGGCTCTCCTCCTCGCCGGAGGACCTGGAGTCGGAGGAGCTCCAGGAGGACGCCGAGGCGTCGGGGTGCACACGGATCTGTGACTGCTCCGACCGCCAGATAGTCAAGGTGACTGGTACCTTGCGCACGGTCACGCTGCGTCCCCGGGCCGGTGTGCCCGCGCTGGAGGCCGAACTCTTCGACGGCACGGCACCGCTCGACGTCGTGTGGCTCGGCAGGCGCTCCATCGTGGGCATCGAGCCCGGCCGCAAGCTGATCGCCTCCGGCCGGATCTCCATGAGCCACGGCCGGCGGGTCCTCTTCAACCCCAAATACGAGCTCCGACCGCTCGGACAGGAGTAGCCGGTGACGTCCCTCGACAAGCCGACCACCACGGACCAGGACGCCCAGGCAGCCAAGGAGGTCACCGAGGCCGCGCTGTTCGAGGCCTTCGGAGGCCTGCGGGGCATGGTCGAGACGGTCGTGCCGGGCCTGTTGTTCGTCACGATCTTCACGATCAACAAGAACCTGCAGATCTCGGCGATCGCCGCCCTCGCGGTGTCGCTGGTCCTGGTCGCCGTCCGGCTCATCCGGCGGGACACCGTGAAGCACGCCTTCAGCGGCGTCTTCGGCGTCGCCTTCGGTGTCGCCTTCGCGATGATGACGGGCAACGCCAAGGACTTCTACCTGCCCGGCATGCTGTACACCCTGGGCCTCGCTCTCGCGTACATCGTCACCGCGCTCGCCGGGGTCCCGCTGATCGGTCTGATCCTCGGCCCGGTCTTCAAGGAGAACCTCTCCTGGCGGACCCGTAACCCCGGCCGGAAGAAGGCGTACACGAAGGCGAGCTGGGCCTGGGGC
Organism: Streptomyces sp. NBC_00691; assembly: GCF_036226665.1. Lineage (NCBI taxonomy): Bacteria > Bacillati > Actinomycetota > Actinomycetes > Kitasatosporales > Streptomycetaceae > Streptomyces > Streptomyces sp. NBC_00691. The sequence goes on from NZ_CP109007.1 coordinate 6,115,678, forward strand.
CTGATCCTGCTCGGCAAGTGCGCGATCCTGTTCCCGATGTACTGGTGGGCCGACACGACCAAGTTCGGCTGGGTGCTCGTGGCGCTGAAGATCCCGCCGTTCCTGCTCGCGGTCTACCTCACCTGGGTCTTCCTCGCGAAGGCTCCGCCGCCGATCGACGTCTTCGCCGAGATGGAGGCCGAGGAGCTCGCCGAGAAGGAGCGCAAGGCGGCCGCCGCGGCGCGGACCCACCCGGAGGCCTGACACACACGGAAGGGCCCGGACCTGTTCGTCAGGTCCGGGCCCTTCCGCGTACAGCGCCGGCTCAGGACTCGGTGGTCTCCCGGCGGACCTGCAGCAGGTCCTCCAGCTGCTCCTCCCGGGCCTGCGCGGCCACGAACAGCAGCTCGTCGCCGGCCTCCAGGGTCTCCTCGGCGCTCGGCGTGAGCACCCGCGAGCCGCGGATGATCGTCACCAGCGAGGTGTCCTGCGGCCAGGCCACGTCCCCGACCGCCGTGCCGGCCACCGCCGACTCCGGCGGGAGGGTCAGCTCGACCAGGTTCGCGTCGCCGTGGCTGAAGCGCAGCAGCCGGACGAGGTCGCCGACGCTCACCGCCTCCTCCACCAGGGCCGACATGAGACGCGGGGTGGAGACGGCGACGTCCACGCCCCAGGCCTCGTTGAACAGCCACTCGTTCTTCGGGTTGTTCACCCGGGCGACGACCCGCGGCACGCCGTACTCGGTCTTGGCGAGCAGCGAGACGACCAGGTTCACCTTGTCGTCGCCGGTCGCCGCGATCACCACGTTGCAGCGCTGGAGCGCCGCCTCGTCGAGCGAGGTGATCTCACAGGCGTCGGCCAGCAGCCACTCCGCCTGCGGCACCCGCTCCACCGAGATGGCGGTCGGCGCCTTGTCGATGAGCAGGACCTCGTGGCCGTTCTCCAGGAGCTCGCCCGCGATGGAACGGCCCACCGCACCCGCGCCCGCAATAGCGACACGCATCAGTGACCGCCCTCCTCGGGACCCTCGGCGAAGGCCTCCTCGACCTTCGCGATCTCGTCCGTACGCATCATCACGTGCACCAGATCACCTTCCTGGAGCACCGTCTGCGAGGTCGGCAGAATCGCTTCGCCCAGCCGGGTGAGGAAGGCGACACGGACACCGGTCTCCTCCTGGAGCCGGCTCACCTTGTGCCCGATCCACGCGGGGGAGGTGTGCACCTCCGCGAGCTGCACACCGCCGCTCGGGTCCCGCCACAGCGGCTCCGCGCCCGAGGGCAGCAGGCGCCGCAGCATCTGGTCGGCGGTCCAGCGGACCGTCGCGACCGTCGGGATGCCGAGACGCTGGTAGACCTCGGCGCGCCGCGGGTCGTAGATCCGCGCCGCCACGTTCTCGATGCCGAACATCTCGCGGGCGACCCGCGCCGCGATGATGTTCGAGTTGTCGCCGCTGCTCACCGCGGCGAACGCCCCCGCGTCCTCGATGCCGGCCTCACGCAGCGTGTCCTGGTCGAAGCCCACGCCCGTGACGCGCCGACCGCCGAAACCCGACCCCAGACGACGGAAGGCCGTCGGGTCCTGGTCCACGACCGCGACGGTGTGCCCCTGCTGCTCCAGGGTCTGCGCGAGAGCGGCTCCCACTCGCCCGCAGCCCATGATGACGATGTGCACGTCCCCTTACCCCGCACTCCTGATCGCCTTACTGACCTGCGAAAACACCCTGCTCACAACTTTCCTCACCCGATGCGCCCGGGTCGCGGCGGGCAACACCCTGCCGGGTCACCCGGTCCGAGCTTAAGCGGCAACGCTGGCCGGGACCGCATCCGAGGTGGTACTGAGGGAGATTCGGTGCCGATCGGGGGTGCCGGTGCGCGTGGCTGTTTTCGAACGCTTACGATCCTCTCCGTGTCCAAACTGACCGACCTTCCCAAACGGATCCTGATCGGGCGGGCCCTGCGCAGCGACAAGCTCGGAGAGACTCTCCTCTCCAAGCGCATCGCCCTCCCCGTCTTCGCCTCCGACCCGCTGTCCTCGGTGGCGTACGCACCGGGCGAGGTGCTGCTCGTCCTGTCCGTGGCCGGTCTGTCGGCCTACCACTTCAGCCCGTGGATCGCGCTCGCGGTCGTCGTCCTGATGTTCACGGTCGTCGCCTCGTACCGGCAGAACGTCCACGCGTACCCGAGCGGCGGCGGCGACTACGAGGTCGCCAACACCAACCTCGGCCCCAAGGCCGGACTGACCGTCGCGAGCGCCCTGCTCGTCGACTACGTCCTGACCGTCGCCGTGTCGATCTCCTCGGGCATCGAGAACCTCGGTTCGGCGATCCCCTTCGTCGTCGAGCACAAGGTGGCCTGCGCGGTCGGCGTGATCGTGCTGCTCACCGTGATGAACCTGCGCGGAGTGAAGGAGTCGGGCTCGCTCTTCGCGATCCCGACGTACGTCTTCGTCGCCGGTGTCTTCATCATGATCGCCTGGGGCGCGTACAAGGGGATCGTCCTCGACGAGACCATGAAGGCGCCCACCGCCGACTTCGAGATCAAGCCGGAGCACCAGGGTCTGGCGGGCTTCGCGCTCGTCTTCCTGCTGCTGCGGGCGTTCTCCTCCGGCTGTGCCGCGCTCACCGGTGTCGAGGCCATCTCCAACGGCGTCCCCGCCTTCCGCAAGCCCAAGTCGAAGAACGCCGCCACCACGCTCGCCCTCATGGGCGGCCTGGCCGTCACCATGTTCTGCGGCATCATCTTCCTCGCCATGGCCACCGACGTCCGGATGGCCGAGAAGCCCGCGGAGGACCTGCTCGTCAACGGCGTGCCGGTCGGCGCGGGCTATGTGCAGGACCCGGTGATCTCCCAGGTCGCGGCCGCCGTCTTCGGCGACGGAACGTTCTTCTTCGTGCTGCTCGCCGCGGCCACCGCGCTCGTCCTCTTCCTCGCCGCCAACACCGCGTACAACGGCTTCCCGCTCCTCGGCTCGATCCTCGCCCAGGACCGCTACCTGCCGCGCCAGCTGCACACCCGCGGCGACCGCCTCACCTTCTCCAACGGCATCGTGCTCCTCGCCGGCGCCGCCGCCCTTCTCGTCTGGGTCTACGGAGCCGACTCGACCCGGCTGATCCAGCTGTACATCGTCGGCGTCTTCGTCTCCTTCACCCTCAGCCAGATCGGCATGGTCCGGCACTGGAACCGGCACCTGACGACGGAGCGCGACCCCGCCAAGCGCCGCCACATGATCCGCTCCCGCGCGATCAACGCCTTCGGCGCCTTCTTCACCGGCCTCGTCCTCGTCGTCGTCCTCGCCACCAAGTTCACCCACGGCGCCTGGGTCGCCCTGCTCGGCATGGTGATCTTCTACGGGACGATGTCCGCGATCCGCCGGCACTACGACTCGGTCGCGGCCGAGATCGCCGCCGCCGAGGAACGCCCCGACGAGTACGTACGCCCCTCCCGGGTCCGCTCGATCGTCCTGGTCTCCAAGCTGCACAAGCCCACCCTGCGCGCCCTCGCGTACGCCAAGCTCATGCACGCGAACGAGCTGGAGGCGCTCACCGTCAACGTCGACCCGGTCGAGACGAAGGCGCTCCGGGAGGAGTGGGAGCGACGCGGCATCAACGTCCCGCTCAAGATCCTCGACTCGCCGTACCGCGAGATCACCCGCCCGGTGATCGAGTACGTCAAGAGCATCCGCCGCGAGAGCCCGCGCGACGCCGTCTCCGTCTACATCCCGGAGTACGTCGTCGGCCACTGGTACGAGCACCTGCTCCACAACCAGTCCGCGCTCCGCCTCAAGGGCAGGCTGCTCTTCACGCCCGGCGTCATGGTCACCTCGGTCCCGTACCAGCTCCAGTCCTCCGAGGTCGCGAAGAAGCGGGCCAGGAAGCGCCAGGAGTGGAACGCGCCCGGCTCGGTCCGCCGCGGCCCGGTGGAGAAGGGCCACAAGGAACCGGCGGCGAAGAACCACTAGCACCACCGGGAACACCGGGCACAGAGAACATCGCAAAAAGAACAACTAGACTGGTGGGCTGCCGTCCAAACGGCAGCCCACCGTCGCGTCCCCTTGGAGCTTCCCCACCATGCAGAACACCCCTGTTTCGTCGTTGGTCGGGGAAGAGTACGAGGTCGAGGTCGGTCCGGTCGCACACGGCGGTCACTGCATCGCCCGTACCGAGGCGGGCCGCGTCCTCTTCGTCCGCCACGCGCTGCCCGGCGAGCGGATCGTCGCCCGCGTCACCGAGGGCGAGGAGACCTCCCGCTTCCTGCGCGCCGACGCCGTCACGATCCTCGACCCCTCCAAGGACCGCGTCGAGGCCCCCTGTCCCTTCGCGGGCCCGGGCAAGTGCGGCGGCTGCGACTGGCAGCACGCCAAGCCCGGCGCCCAGCGCCGCCTCAAGGGCGAGGTCATCGCCGAGCAGCTCCTGCGGCTCGCCGGCCTGACCCCCGAGGAGGCCGGCTGGGACGGCACGGTCATGCCGGCCGAGGGCGACAAGCTCCCGCAGGGCGAGGTCCCCCAGTGGCGGACCCGCGTCCAGTACGCGATCGACGCCGACGGCAACGCGGGCCTGCGCAAGCACCGCTCGCACGAGGTCGAGGTGATCGACCACTGCATGATCGCGGCACCGGGCGTCTCGGAGCTGGGCGTCGAGAAGCAGGACTGGCCGAACATGGCGTCGGTCGAGGCCATCGCCGCCTCCGGCTCGGGCGACCGCCAGGTCATCCTGACCCCGAAGCCCGGCGGCCGCCTCCCCCTGGTGGAACTCGACAAGCCGGTCTCCGTCCTCCGCGTCGACGAGAAGGACGGCGGGGTCCACCGCGTCCACGGCCGCGCCTTCGTCCGCGAGCGCGCCGACGACCGCACCTACCGCGTCGGCAACGGCGGCTTCTGGCAGGTCCACCCGAAGGCCGCGCAGACCCTGATGCTCGCCGTCATGCAGGGCCTCACCCCCCGCAAGGGCGAAACGGCCCTCGACCTCTACTGCGGCGTCGGCCTCTTCGCGGGCGCCATCGCCGACCGCGTCGGCGACCAGGGCGCGGTACTCGGCATCGAGTCCGGCAAGCGCGCCGTCGAGGACGCCCGCCACAACCTGGCCGCCTTCCCGCGCGTCCGCATCGAACAGGGCAAGGTCGAGTCGGTCCTCCCGCGCACCGGCATCACGGAGGTCGACCTCATCGTCCTGGACCCCCCGCGCGCCGGCGCCGGCAAGCAGACGGTCCATCACCTCGCCGGCCTCGGCGCCCGCCGCATCGCCTACGTCGCCTGCGACCCGGCAGCCCTGGCCCGAGACCTGGCCTACTTCGCCGACCGCGGCTACAAGGTCCGCACGCTGCGCGCCTTCGACCTCTTCCCGATGACCCATCATGTCGAGTGCGTCGCGATCCTTGAGCCTGCTGAAAAGGGCCGCTGACCTGGCGTTTCTCCGAGTGTGCGTTATGGGCGTTACGTGCGTTAGGTGCGATATCTTGACGCATATTCGACGCACGTGACGCACGTTTGACGCACGAACGGCACGGATTCTGATGGGTCGTCATGCAGCCTTGGCGACCACCGAGTGGAGCCCTCAGCTGTCTGGTGTTAGACACCTTGAGGTGGTTGGGGCTCGGGTTGCTGAGCTGTTGGCGGCCCCTGCCCCATCCGCTTCTCGGTAGTGACGCTCCGTGAGGCTAGGTGGGGGTCAGGGCCATGCTGAGTCAGGGGCCGTATGGGCTCCAGTGCCCGAGAAAGGGCCTGAGATCGTCGGCTCGCGGTTCGGGGATGTCGGGCAGCCGGGGCGGTGTGTTCAGCGGGTCGAGGCGCTCCACGCGTGCTGCCGCCCAGTCGATCCACGTTTCGGCTTCTCTCCTGGCCTGACCTGGGGGCATGGTCTCGACCCGGGTGCGTACGGCGCTCACGTACTCCGTCAGTCGGATGGCGTGGCGCCATGCCGTTTCCTGTGCTTCGAAGTGCCTGACGCGATACGCCTCGGCGTACTGGACACGTGCTTCATCCATGGCGGCTTCCCAGCGGATGCGCTTCTGGCGGGCTGCTTCGATCTCGTCGAGCCGTTTGCGTTCGGCGGCTTCGCCGCGGAGGGTGATCTCCTGCGCGATCTCGGCTAGCTGGGCTTCGAGTGAGCGGCCAGGGGTGTCGGCCCATTCGCTCGCCCGGTGTGGCTGGCCGCCGCTGAGGACGAAGCGGAGGCGTTCGGATGGGGTGTAGTCGAAGCGGGGGATCCTGATCCAGGAGTTCTTCTTGGCCTCGGCGAGTTCCTTTTCGGTGGCGACGTGCTCGGTCCGGTCCTGCTCCTGGAGGACGAGGAACTCCACGGTCTGGCCCTGCGCGGTGATGGTGAAGTGGGGAGACGCCCTGCGGCGCCGATGCGGCGGGGGCGCGGAGCCGGTCTGCCCTGCCGCACTGGAGTGCCCTGCGTTCTCGGTGGCGGTGATCAGCGCCTGGATAAGCCTGAGGGCACGTCCTTGGACCGGCTTGGCCAGGCCCAGCGGCTGAGGTTGGTTCTGCATGGCCCGTACCACGCTGTGTGGCCGCGTGAGCCGCGAGGGGACAGGGACGGGGTTAAGGGCCGCGAGGCGCCAGGCGGGGATGTCGACGAGCTTGATCTCGTACCCGCCGCGGCACCAGCCCCCGTACAGTTCCTTCGTCTCCGGGATCCTTCCGGATCTGCGCGCTGCGGCAACGCGCGAGGGCCACTTCTCCAACTCCGGACCGCTGCCGGTCTTCACGATCCGGCCGCCCGCCTCCGCAAGCTCTTGCAGCAGTTGCTCCGTGAGCGTCACACGAGGCTGTGGGGGAGGGCTTGGCTTTCGCCCGGCGGCCGGAGTTTCCCGGGCTCGGCTGGGCAGCGGTTGCGGAGTGGGGACCTGGGTCTTCGGCGGGCATGACCCGCGGGGAGGGTAAGTGCCGTGCGTCAGGTAGTACTGGCCAGCGGTCGTCAGGGCGACGCTCCACTGGCCGCCTTTCCGGGAGACCGTGACCAGACCTCGGTTCTGCAGCGCCTGGGACGTGGTCTTGTAGGAGCTGCTCTCCCAGACGCCAGCAGGGCACCCGGCCCCCACCCATTGCAGCACTGAGAGTTGTTGCTCATTGACCTGTCGCTCCAAATGATCCACCTGCGACTCGAGGAAAACGTATGACGGAAGAATTCAGATCTGACAGCCAATGTTTGGTACCTGTGGCAGATGCGCCCGCAGGGGCATGTGGCGCCTTGTTCTGCCTGCGTCAGCACTACCGGCGCCATGTCGCTCGTTCACCCCGAGGCCCGGCATCTGGGCGGGCCCGCAACTGCCGGTGCTCCAGCGCATCGAGCTGCCTCGCTCTGCTGCCCATCCTGCGGATGGTCACCTTCGGCGAGGGGGCGTCGTGCATGAGCTGGCTGCCGAGGCTGCCTTCGCAGCCCAGAGCAACAACACCGGCTGAAACCGACACCCAAGCGGGGTGCCCCGTTGGCTGATCAACTGGAGGGGAGCCCGAGTTTGTCGAAGAACGCCCGGTTGCGTTCGGTAGCGGCGTTGACGAGGCGGTCGAAGCTCACCACTTCGATGTATGCCTTGAGCGGTTCGTTGAAACCGAAGTAGCCCATGCCGTCGTGGGTGGGCCGCAGAGTCGCGTACTCGCATCTGTCCACCATCGTCTTCGTCAGATCGGCGAGGACGTAACAGAAGGCAGGTGCTTCACGCGTAGGGGGGATCGGCCGCCCGAGCGCAGTCTTCACTCCGCCGGCGCGCACACGCTTGACGTAGTCCAGGCACTGCTGGATGGGGTCCTTGTCCTCCGAGGCGTCATTGCGCATCGGCCGCTTGACTTCGACCACGACGATGGACGGCAGCGGCAGCGATTGCCCCTCCGAGGCCAGGACCGGCGAGCCGACGAGCCGGGTCGCGAGGAGGTCGGGCTCCCTCGTAGAATCGGAACCCGTGATTGGCATGCTTTTGAGGGTCTTGTCCGAGGCGAGGTAGTCGTGAAACGCGAGCCGCTCGTCGATGATCCACAGGTTCGAGGCGTCGGTGCCGACCTCATTGGAGTCGGTCCGCATCGGCATGAGCAGCGAGTGGATCGCATCCTCTCTGCTGTACCTGCCTTGGTCGTCCACCTCGACCAGCCGCTGGAGCACGTCGAGGATCGCCCGTCGACGTGAGACGTAGGCGGCCAGGTCGGACTGGTTGATGTCGGTCACCGTATTCAGGTACCGGGCCAACCGGTCGTCGTACCCCTCCGGTGGGGCGGAATTTGCTTGGCCCAGGACCGCGTGGCCCTCGGCGAGTGCGGACGCTTCGAGCTTCTGGAGGTTGCTGTGAAGCAGCAGTTCCAGTTCCTGGTCCTTGATGGACGGGTCCACGGTTAGGCCGAGCGGCTCCAGCCGCGAAAGTACGGGCCGGTACCGCGGGGCACGGTTGCTGACGAACTCGTGGACCCGGGCCTTGCCCTCCTCGCGCGCTGCGCTGAGCGGTCCGGCGAGGATCCGCTCGACTTCCTTCAGCGCGCTCTCCCTGATGTCGTCCATCGACACGTCCTCGATAAGAGGGGTGTCCGGTGCTTGTTCGCTGATGTCGAAGGCCGTACGGTCGGCGCGCACGTGGCTGTCCAGGAAGTCTGAGGACAAATAGCAGACGTACGTGAACGGGGAGGACTCCGAGTCCTTGAGCCTCCCATAGAGCCCGGGCACCTTGCTGGTGAGGTTCTCCTCCAGCACCACACGGTTCGCAGCGCACCAGTACAGCCGTGGCGCGTGATTCCGCGGCGAGGACTTCAGGCGGAGGCTTACCATGTCGAACCTCTCGCCCTTGACGTCTATCGAAGTCCTTTGCAGGTCGGAATAGACGAAGTCGTTCATGAGGCTGTTGAGCGAGACCGCCCCGTCGTCGTCGGACACCATGATGTGGGGCGCGCCGCCGGGGCGTAGGAAGTACCAGATGCAGTGCTCGAATACCTCACGGGCGATGGCTTCTACAGACTTCAGCCCGCTCTGTTGGTAGGGCTTCTTGAACCCATCGAGGCTCACGGCCGCGCCGACCTCGGCGGGCAGTTCCGCCTCCGGGTCCAGCTCGACCTCTCCGTGGACGGAGAAGCGGAACTGCCGCCCGTCGATGCGTCCGGCTTCGTCCTCGTAGGCGCTGCGAATCGTGACCCTGTCGAATGCCTTCAGCCAGAGCAGGCGCCCCACGCCGCGGCAGCCCATGTCGGCCTTGTGGTCGCTGTCCAAGGTCTCGAACGATGTCATGTTCTCTGGAGTGAAGCCCACCCCGTTGTCCTCGACGGTGAAGCCCACGATGGGTTTCAGGGCCGTACGCCCCGGGCCGACGTGGCTGAAGTCGAGTGCTTCCTGTGGGCTGCGGTGGATCCTGATCCTCAGACGACCGGACTCGGTATCGTCACCGAACCGCGCGTCGATTGCCTGGATCGCGTTGACGACGGCCTCTAGGAGCGGCAGCAGGGCATGACTTTTCGGCAGGCTCGTGTTCCGGACTCTGCCGGCCAGTGACGTGGTCAGCGCCATGGTCTTCCTCCTCGCTCCGGGGCCGCCCACCCTATCCGCGGGTATGGCCCAAAGCGTGCTGGACGACCAAGACTCCCAGGAATTGGTCTTCCTGCGATGCCCGCTTTCGGATCGGCAATCTGCAGGCTCGGCAGTCCGAGCGAGCCTGACCGACCCCAACACAGCTCGGGATCTTGTCCGATTCGGTGACAGAGCGGGAGACAGGAACTCCCCGAAGGCTATTCCCGCGATGGAGCGCACCCTCGCCTGCGGCTCAGCGCTCGGCCTTGGCCGGAGGAGGCGGGTGGGGAAGACGCAGTTGGAAGCATGCGCCGGTGTCGGAGGGGACGAAGACAAGGATGCCTTGGCGGTGGGCGAGTTCGCGTGTGATGGGCAGGCCCAGGCCGGTGCCCCCGCGGTCGCGGGAGCGGGCGTCGACGAGCCGGACGAAGAGTTCGAAACGCGTTCGGCGTTCTCGGCGGGTACGCCCGACCCGGCACCGTGGACGGACAGGATGACGTGCTGGTCCTGGTTCCGGACGGTGACCTGGACGCAGCTTGTGGCATGGCGCGTGGCGTTGTCGACGAGGTTGCGCTGTGCACGTAGGAGGGTCTGGTGGCGTCCGTGGTGAGCGCCGGCGGGCGGTCGGGAGGCTGATCGTACCGTTCGGTCAGCTGGGGGACGACGCGGCGATCTGGTCGGTGACGGTGGCGACGACGGCGCTCGCGTGGATGGGGTGGGTATCGAGCAGGACCCGGGCGTCGGGTGCGGGGCCAGGGCTGCGGCCTAATCTGTGCAGTCGTGCCGCCCTGGGCAGCGGCTACCGCCGACTGGAACCCTAACGGCCGCTCGAGTGCGATGGGCGGACTGGTTTCGTGAGGGACTGCCTGGGGCCCAATGTTTGAATGGCACGCTGGGTGCCTCGTGCGTCAAGAAGCCGCACGTAACGCACACAGCGCACGTAACGCACGCAAGCGTTTTGCCTGGAATGTCCGCCACGGAGTGCTGACCTGCGGCTACTCCAACGCTTTTGCGCTCCACATGTTTCGCGATGACCCAGCATGTCGAGTGCGTCGCGATCCTTGAGCCTGCTGAAAAGGGCCGCTGACCTGCGGCTTTGCCAAGTGTGCATTATATGCGTTACGTGCGTTAGGGGCGATATCTTGACGCATATTCGACGCACGTGACGCACGTTTGACGCACGCCTGACGCGCGCCCGGCTCATACGCTGACTACCCGTCAGCAACAGAAAGCCGCCCTTCCGGCCGGTGTGACAACCCGGTCGGAAGGGCGGCTTTCTGTTGTGCGCGCCCCAGGGCGCCATCGCTCTCGCCTCGCTTGCCTGTATCGGCGGTCGAACACGCTCCGTAGCTGCACGTCGGCCTGGAAATATGCCTGCAGCCTTATGCGTTGGAGCCGACCACGGAATGGGGAGGTGTGGGAACTGCGGTTGTTCAAGACCATGGACAGGGGCGTGAGCGAGCTCGCGCCCCGGCTCGCCGCTGCCGAAGTGGACGTGCAGCGCCTTGTCGAGACAGGCATGGAGGCGTTGTTGGGCGTCCGGTTCCTGGCATCCGAATACAGCACGGGGCCTGTTCACGCCGGCCGAATCGATTCGCTGGGGCTCGACGCGAACGGGGCACCCGTCGTGGTCGAGTACAAGCGCGGCACGGATCCGGGCGTGATCAACCAGGGGCTCTTCTACCTGAGCTGGCTCGTCGATCACCGCAGCGAGTTCGAGCACCTGGTCGGTGACAAGCTCGGGGCGAACGCCGCGGCCCAGGTGCTCTGGAGCGGACCCCGATTGATCTGTGTGGCCGGCGACTACACACGCTACGACCTCCACGCCGTGCGTGAGCACCGACGCAGCATCGATCTGGTCCGCTACCGCTTCTTCGGCAGGGACCTTATTGGCCTTGAGACCGTGGCCACGGTCGCAGGACGGCCGACGCAAGGCAGGCGAGTGCAGCACAAGGGACTGGCCGGCATGGGACCGGAGCGTCTTGTGGAGCTGGCGGCAGCGGCGGATGAAGTGCTCCTTGGCCTTGGCGACGGCATCACCAAGGTGCAGCGCAAGCACTACAGCGCCTACCGGCGGCTGCAGAATTTCGCGAGCATCTGCCCGCCCCAGCGGACCAAGGTCCACGTGTACCTGTCGCTTGACCCGGCCGATATCGACCTTGTCCCGGACTTCACTAGGAACGTGACCGGCTTGGGGCACCATGGCACGGGCGATCTGGAGGTACGGCTGCGCACAGAAAGGGACCTTGAGCGTGCTCAAGACCTCTTTCGCTCCAGCTACACCGCGGCGTGATAGTTCAAGGTCACGTGCGAGCGAATCTGCAGTCGTAAGGGCGTCATTCGGGGGCGTAGTCGTGAGTGTCCCTCTCGATGGGCGGGCAGATGGCGGCGGTGGAGATATCCATCTTCCGGAGATTCCCCGGTTAGGCTAACCGGGGAATCTCGGCTACATTTCGCCGCGCATGCCGCTCCGGCACCGTCCATCGCGTACATCCAGGTCAGCCATTTTCCGCGGGGGCACCGTCCTGAGGCCGGCCGCGGGCTGCGGGTTGCGACCCGGCTTCAGCGGGAGTAAGCGTGGGGCACGGGCGTGCGATCGAGGGCAGGATCAACCACCTGGTCGGCTGCAGGTGTCGGCCTCCGCCAGTACCTGTGCGGATGAGGCGAGGTCTCGCCGACGGGGGATACGGCGAGACCTCGCAAACGACGCTACGTCGTAGGCATCCTTCCGGTCCAGCTCTCCGAAGGGACGCTGCTCTCTGCTCGCAGAGCGGCGGGCAACCGGGTGGGGGCCAGGCCGCCCCGTCGGTCGACAGGCGACATCTGAGGCCGCCAGCGCGACCACCTCGTCCATGGTGTGGCCGAATCTGCACCTGACCAGCAGAAACCTGGTGATCACGCTAGAAGGGCAAAGACCTCCAGGACGCCCACTTTGCCTCTTGCTGTCAGTCCTGCCCTCTAAGATTCATTCAGCGGGGGCAGCCCGACGTTCTTGCGAACGGCGGCAGGATCGCGGTACGCGCAAGTACGCGCAAATGGACACAGGCGGGGAGTCGCATGCTGGAAGGTCGGTGGACGACGGTCACCGAGTCCGAGCACGAGCACGAGCGCCGCGGCCTGGAAGCGATCCGCAGGCGTCTGCCGGACGAAGAGCCGTGGCGAGCCTGGTCGAATTTCACGTTCACCGCGAACAGCGGCCATGTCCGGGAGATCGATCTTCTGGTGACCTCACCGGCCGGGGTGTTCCTCCTCGAGCTGAAGGACTGGCACGGCTCGGTACAGGGCGGCGGTAACGACTGGGTGCAGACCACGCCCGGCGGGACCCAGCGGCGACACGGCAACCCCCTGCACCTGGCGAACCGGAAGGCCAAGGAGCTGTCCGGCCTGATCAACGACATCTCCGGCCAGCCCGGAGGCCGGCCGAAGATCTGGGTGGGCGAGGCGGTCTGCTTCACCGATGACAAGCTCCGGGTGAACCTTCCGGCCGCCGATCTGAACGGCGTTTTCACGGTCAAGCAGCTCGTCGACATGTTGGCCGAGCCGCCGGCAGACGCCCGGCGCCGGATAACGGCCGAGACGTCTCGCCGCGTCGACGTGGCCCTGAAGAAGCTCGGCATCGCACCGATCCGCCGCCAGCATGAGGTGGGCTCCTATCTCCTGGATGCGAAGGCGTTCGACTCCGGCCCTACCTGGGCCGACTACCTGGGCCGTCACTCCCAGCTGCACGATCTGGCACGAGTGCGGGTCTTCCTCAGCGAGCGCGGTGCTTCAGACGCCGAGCGGCGTTCCGTAGAGCAGGCCGCTGGTCGCGAGGCACTCGTGCTCAGCCGGTTCCGGCACCCAGGTGCGGTACAGCTGAAGAGTTATCTGCCGTCGGGGCATCCGGCCGGCCCGACGATCCTGTTCGATTACCACCCGGAGACTCTGCGCCTGGACGACTTTCTGGTGCAGCACGGGAAGCATCTGGACCTGCGGGGCCGCCTCGCGCTCGTACGACAACTTGCGGAGACGGTGCGCTCCGCGCACTCACGCCGTGTCCATCACCGCACGCTGTCGGCGCACGCGGTGCACATCATTCCGCGTGATCGCGGCCCGCGCGGGCGGGAGCTCAGCGAGGAGCAGCGCTGGCTGGGCCCTTGGCCGCAGATCGCGGACTGGCAGATCGCTACAGGCCAGAGCGCCAGCCGTGGCCGACCTCTGACCCTGGCTCCTACAAATGTGTCCGGGTTCCACGTCTCGGAGCAGGCTGATCCGTATCTGGCGCCGGAGCTGAGGATCCCGAAGGCCGACCCGGTGCGCCTCGATGTGTACGGGCTCGGTGTCCTCACGTATCTGCTGGTCACCGGGCAGGCACCAGGCGCAAGCCAGAGCGAGGTCATGGCCCGCCTGGAAGCCGGTGAGAGCCTGCGCCCGAGTGCCTTGGTCGACGGGCTCAACCCGGACATCGACGACCTGGTGGAGGCATCCACCGCGTACGAACCGGGTCGGCGCCTGTCCACGGTCGACGACTTCCTGGAGATGCTGGAGTACGTCGAGCAGGCATTCACCGAGAAGGATTCCGTCGGCTCGGCCACAGCCGCAGGCACCGGCGGGGACGGCGGGTCGGGGTCGGAAGCGGACGAGGATCGGGGCGAGCCGGAGAAGGACCCGCTGGAGGCCGTGGCCGGGGATGTACTGGCCGGGCGCTGGGAGGTTGTTCGCCGGCTCGGCACGGGCTCGACCTCTCGGGCGTTCCTGGTGAGGGATCTCGCGGGTGAGCCGCGGCGTAGCGGCACCCTGCCGGTGGCTGTGCTGAAGGTCGCGCTGAGCGAGGCCAAGCACGCGGTCCTCGACCGGGAGGCCCAGATTTTGGGCCGCATCCACCGGGATTCCAGCATCATCGCGCTGTATGAGCGGGAGCCGATGACTCTCGCGGGTCGTCGGGTGCTCGCTCTCGAATACGTCGGCGACAGCCGAGAGCTGAAGGAGCAGGACCGTGGTGACGGGAAGGGCCCGAGGCGGCGTGAGGACACCGTCGCCCGTCAGCTGCGGGACAACGGCCGCCTGGGCATGGATCAGCTGGAGGCGTACGGGAAGTACCTGTTCGGCGCGGTGGAGCACTTGGAGGCGGAGGGAATCTGGCATCGGGACCTGAAGCCGGACAACATCGCGATCCGGATCCGTCCCAACGGCACCCGACAGTTGGTGCTGATCGACTTCTCGCTTGCCGGATACCCGGCGAAGGAGATCGATGCGGGCACCGAGGGCTATCTCGACCCGTTCGTGGGAGTCATCACGCGCGGCTCGTACGACGGTCATGCCGAGCGGTACGCGCTCGCTGCGACATTGCACGAGATGGCGTCGAACGAGCTGCCCCGATGGGGTGACGGTGCTGTCACAGCCCGGCAGACCGATCCGAAGGAGTGGCCGTACCCGCAGCTCGCCGCCGACGCTTTCGAGCCGGCGGTCCGCGACGGCCTGGTCGCCTTCTTCCGCAAGGCTTTGGCGCGGGACGTGAAGGACCGATTCTCGGACCTGAAGCCGATGGAGCGTGCCTGGCAGGCACTCTTCCTGGATGCGCAGCGGACAACTGCTCCGAGCTCCGGGCACGGTACGGCGGAAAGCGTAGGGACCAAGCAGGAAGACGGGCCCCAGATCGGCCGCGAGGACGACGATGCCTCCGTCGAGCAGGTTCGTGACCAGCAGGCGGCGAGGGCTGACCGTACGACGCCTCTGTCTGTGGCAGGTCTGACGCTTTCCGCGCAGTCCCAGCTGTTCGCCATGGGGCTGAACTCCGTTGGGGACGTACTGGATTACTCGGCGAGGAAGTTCCTCACTGCGCCGGGCATGGGCTCGCGCACCCGGGAGGAGATCCAGCGCCGGCAGAAGGAGTGGAACCTCCGCCTCGGCAAAGCGGCCCCCGCACCACTCAGCGCGGAGGCCCGCAAG
Source organism: Streptomyces sp. NBC_00691 (assembly GCF_036226665.1). NCBI lineage: Bacteria > Bacillati > Actinomycetota > Actinomycetes > Kitasatosporales > Streptomycetaceae > Streptomyces > Streptomyces sp. NBC_00691. The sequence continues at coordinate 6,131,063 of NZ_CP109007.1, forward strand.
GCAGCCGGCCAGGAAATCACGGAGCTGGAGCAGGCGGTAGCCGAGTCGGTCGCTGCCGGCGGCGGGAATGTCACTGACCCGCAGCTGCTGGGCGCACTGAGCCTGGACGCGCTGGCCGCTCGCCTGGTCCCGAAGCCATCCAGCGGCAATGCCCGATCCAACGCCAAGGAGCGCGAAGCGGTCCGGCTGCTACTGCGGCTGCCCAACGAGACCGGCAAGCTGCCCGAGGGCCTGGCATGGGTTCGGCAGCGGGACGTCGCTGACGCGGTGGGCCTGACCGCGGGCCGTATCCCGCAGATCGTGAAGAAGGCGCGCGAGCGATGGTACGAGGACGCCGCCCTTGGACTGCTGCGCGAGGAGGTAGTGGAGCTTCTTGCCGAGCGCGGACGGGTGGCCCCGGTGATCGAGCTCGCCGACGCGCTGATCGCCCGGCGCGGCACCCAGCACGTGGAGCGTCGCGACCGGCGCGCGCTCGCACTGTCGCTCCTCCGCGCGGTGGTCGAGCGAGAGAGCTACAACAACGAGTCCCCTCCGCTCTTCCGCTACTTCCATGCCCGGATGCCCAAGGGCGCCGATCCGGTGCTCGGCCTGCTCGCCATCGATGTCCGGGAGGGCGTGGACGGCCCGGATACCCCGACGCTGCCCGCTCTGCAGGAATACGCGCTCAACCTGGGCGCGCGAGCCGACCGACTCGCGGACCTGGAATCCCTGCCGACTGCCGGCACCGTCCTTACCGAGCTGGACGCAGTGCGACGGCCGCCGGGAAACCTGGGCTGGGACGAGCGGCGCACCGCCGAGATCGCGGCGGCAGCTTCCAACCGAGCCGCTCTCACCCCCCGACTGGAGATCTACCCGCGCGACCTGGACCTGGTTCGCGCGCTGAGGATCACCCAGGCCGGTGTGGTGGCCGTCCAGCCGGGCGTCGAGGAGGAGCGACTGCCGGGTCTCACGGTTGACGCCCTGCACAAGCGAGTTACGACCCGCTTCCCCGACCTGGGCACAGACCCGCTGGTGCCACGCGAATTGCCCACCGGCAGCGCACTGGTCCGTTACCTGAAGCAGGCCGGCTTCGAGCTGAAGCTGGCCACGCGTTACGACAAGGTGCTCCGCCTCATCCCGGACCGGCCGGCCGGGGACGCCACCGCCGGCCTGACCTCGGCGAGCTGGGGAGCCTCGGCGGCCCGTCGATCCGCCCCCACCCAGTACGACGCGGACGCGGCCGTCGCCGCCGCAGTCAAGGCCGAACAGCGGCTCAGCCACTCGGCGCGACAGGACGGCTTCCGGGTCCTGACGGTGCCCCACCGGGGTGCTGAGGACGCGGTGGGGCACCTGGCGGACGAGCCGTACGGTGTGCGGTCGGTGTCATTGACCGGGCTCTTCGTGAAGGAACTGCGCGGTGTGATCGGCGAGGCGGCCAGACCGACCTGGGAGACCGTCCTCAAGGCGGACGCCGCCGAACCCGGAAGCCGGGCTCACCAGCAGCTGCGCATCCGCACAGACAAGGCTTGGGGGCGCATCGAGCCGCAGCTGCGAGAGCGACTGCGGCAGGCGCAGGGACCGCTGCTCCTTACCGACACTGCGGTGCTCGCCCGGTACGACGCGCTGGACCTGCTCGTAAGACTCGCGGAGGAAGCGCGGCAAGGTGGCAGCCCGCTGTGGCTGCTCGTCGCCCAGTCCGACCCAGCGAAAGCACCACGGCTGGCCGGGCAGAGCGTGCCGTACCAGGCAGGGTTCGACGAGTGGATCGTCGTGCCCGATGCCTGGGTCGCGCGCAAACACCTCGCACCGGACGCCTGACCCTCTTCCACTCCTGAACCGGCCTTCTTCCGCCCACTCCGTTTTCTCTACAGGAGCCGTTCCGTGATCGACCGCAAGAGCCTCCTCGCCGACCTGCAGAAGCAGGTCAAGGCGGCCGAGACCGACCTTGAACAGCAGGTCAAAGCTGTCCCCGAGGTAGGGACGCGGCTGCGCGGTGAGTATGAGCAGGCCCGGAAGCTGGGCCGTACGGCGGCGACGTGGAACGCCTGGGTCGGGGAGCGGATCACCCAGGTCGCGGTGGCCTGGGTGCTCGGCACCGTCTTCGTCCGCTTCAGCGAGGACAACCGGCTGATCGCTGAGCCGTATATCACCGCGCCGGATGTGGCTGGGCGTGAGACCGCGCAGGCGCGGTACGAGGAGTTCCTGGAGAAGGACGCCGACCCGACGTACCGAGGCTGGCTGGAGACGGCGTTCGCAGAGCTGGGCGCCGGGCAGGCCGGCCGACTGCTCTTCGACAGCGACCACAACCCGCTCTACCAGATCCCCCTTTCGCACGACGGGGCCGGCGCGCTCCTCGCGTTCTGGCGGGAGCAGCGCGCCAGTGAGAATGAAGCCGACGGCCCGGTACTTGTCCATGACTTCAGCGACCCGCTGAGAGAGGCCGGCACTGAGGGCTGGAGCACCCGGTTCCTAGGCGATCTGTACCAGGACCTTAGCGAGGCGGCCCGTAAGACGTACGCGCTGCTGCAGACGCCGGAATTCGTGGAGGAGTTCATTCTCGACCGGACGATGACCCCGGCGGTACGGGAGTTCGGGTTCGAGGAACTGAAGATGATCGACCCGACCTGCGGGTCCGGTCACTTCGTGCTCGAAGCGTTCCGACGGCTGGTACGGATGTGGGCGGAGCAGCGTCCAGAGGTGGGCTCGTACGAGCGGGTGCGAGCCGCCCTCGACTCGGTGCACGGAGTGGACCTCAACCCTTTCGCGATCGCGATCGCCCGCTTCCGGCTCCTGGTTGCGGCGGTGGCCGCAAGCGGAATGCGGACTTTCGAGGAGGCCCAGCACTACGAGTGGCCGATCCAGCTTGCTGTGGGCGACTCCCTCATCAAGGATCGCCAGCTGGAGCTTCAACTGGGGCTTGGCTTTGCGGACGAGGGCGGCGCGGCCGGTGACCCGCTCGCTCAGTTCTCATACGCCACGGAGGACGTGGACGAGTACCCCGGGATCCTGGACCAGGGGCGCTACCACGTAGTAGTGGGTAACCCTCCGTACATCACGGTCAAGGACAAGCAGCTCAACCAGCTGTACCGAGAGCTATACAGCGCGTGCGCGGGGACGTACGCACTGTCCGTTCCCTTCGCCCAGCGGTTCTTCGAACTAGCCAAGCAGGGTGGGGCGGACGGGCACGGCTACGGCACGGTCGGTCAGATCACAGCGAACTCCTTCATGAAGCGTGAATTCGGCACCAAGCTCATCGAGGAGTACTTCGCGCACAAGGTCGAGTTGACGGAGGTCATCGACACCTCAGGGGCGGTCATCCCGGGGCACGGGACGCCGACAGTGATTCTCATCGGGCGACCTAGGGAGGGAGTAAAGCGGCAGGCGACGATCCGCACGGTGCGGAGCGTGCAGGGGGAGCCGTCGGCGCCGGAGGAGGGGAAGGAAGCGGAGGGGCTGGTGTGGCGGGCGATCGTCGAGCTGATCGACCGACCGGGGAGTGCGGGACAGTGGGTTTCAGTGGACGATCTGGAGCGGGGTCGGTATTTCGGCAAGCAGCCGTGGATCCTGGCTGATGGCGGACTTGAGATGGTTGAGACGCTGAATTCTGGATCGCGTGCCCAGCTCCGATCAGTTGCTCAGGAAATTGGCGCTGGTGCAGTAACGCGTGAGGACGACGCATTCATGGTGGGTGCTGGAGCCTTGCGCCGTTCAGGCGTCACGGACGACGAAGCGCGCCAGCTTGTGGACGGTGGCTCCGTCCGCGATTTCACCATCAGCGGAGCGACGACCTCAGCGTGGCCATATGACGAGAAGACTCTCAAGGCGACGGCATCGCCGGAATTGAGACGCTTCCTGTGGCCGTCCCGTCGCTACCTCATCGACCGCGTCGCCTTCGGCAAGTCGCAACTGGAGCGTGGGCTTGCCTGGTTTGAGTACTCCATGTTCTTCAAGAACAGGTATAGGCCGAAGTTCACGATCGCTTTCCCCTTCGTTGCTACGCACAATCACTTTGCGCTGAACCGTGCGCGGCGCGTATTCATCCGCACCGCTCCCGTCGTCGCGCTCAACAAGGGGGCGAGTGAGGAGGAGTATGTGCGGCTGCTCGGGTTGCTCAATAGCTCCACGGCTGGTTTCTGGCTCAAAATGGTTAGTCACGACAAGGGTAGCCAGGGCGTAAACGAGGGCTACAAGTCGCAGGTCTGGGAGCGCTTTTACGAGTTCACCGGCACCAAGCTCCAGGAATTTCCTCTTCCCGCCGAGTACCCCGCCGCACTCGCCACCGCCCTCGACACCCTCGCCCAGCAGCTCTCCGGCGTCACCCCTGCCGCCCTCGCAGCCAAGACAACCCCCACTGCCTCCGCCCTCCGCGAAGCCGAAAGTCGTCACGCCTCCCTCCGCGCCCGCATGATCGCCCTCCAGGAGGAGCTGGACTGGCAGGTCTACTCCCTCTACAACCTGCACTCCGAAGACCTACGTCTCTCTGACCCCGATGCGGTGCCCGACCTTGCCCTCGGTGAGCGCGCCTTCGAGATCGTGCTCGCGCGCCGTGTCGAAACCGGCGAGGCCAGCGAGGAGTGGTTCAACCGGCACGGATCGGAGCAGATCCGAGAGATCCCCGACCACTGGCCCGCCGACTATCGCGCCCTCGTCCAGAAGCGCATCGACGCCATCGAGTCCAACCGAGCCATCGGCATGGTAGAGCGCCCCGAGTACAAGAGGCGTTGGGCGACCGAGGGTTGGGCCGCAATGCGGCAGAAGGCGTTGAGGACCTGGCTGCTCGACCGGATGGAGGATCGTGCGTATTGGTTTGACGCCAACGGCAACCCGACCGTCATCACTCTCGGCCGCCTCGCTGAAGCGCTCTCCGCGGACGAGGACTTTACGTCTGTTGCCGATCTCTACGCCCCCCAGCAGGATCTCGCCAAGACGGTCCGTGAGCTGCTGTCAGAGGAGCATGTGCCGTTCGTTGCCGCGCTCCGCTACAAGCCCGTCGCGCTGAAGAAGCGGGCGGACTGGGAGCACGTGTGGGACCTCCAGCGCGAGGAGGACGCCGCGCCGGACGAGCTCGCCAAGCGGAAGGTCCGTGAGCGGACGCCCGTGCCGCCGAAGTACACCGCGGCAGACTTCCTGAAGCCGAGTTACTGGCGTGCGCGTGGCAAGCTCGATGTACCCAAGGAGCAGTTCGTCTCGTACGGCACGGCCAACGCACAGTCGCCAGAGCTGTACGGGTGGGCCGGCTGGGACCACTTGGAGCAGGCCCTCGCGCTCGCCTCCCACATCCAGCAGGCCGGGCTCGGCGAGGACGACCTCGTGCCGTACCTGGCCGGGCTGCTTGAGCTGCAGCCGTGGCTGGAGCAGTGGCATGGCGAGTACGACCCGGAGTTCGGGGCGTCGCCGGCCGCCGAGATTTTGGCCTTCCGGCAGCAGAAGCAGGGCGAGCTCGGGCTGACTGACGACGCGCTACGGGCCTGGCGCCCGGTTGCGGCCACCCGCGGTGGCGCGAAGAAGGCAGCCGCGCCCAAGAGGCGAACGAGCACGAGGGCCGCCGTGCAGATGTCCGTCACGGACAACGTCACCGATGCCGTCGCCGGCGCAGAGTCCGACTGATCAGGGCGAGGAGCTTAAACACCATGGCGTTCATGAGTAGGAACAACTCTCGCCCTGAGGACCGGCCGCTTCTGCGGGAGCTGATCGACATCCCGGAGTCGGTGTCCACCTCCGACTTCGTGCTGAAGCTGAACGAGGCGGTCACCCCCGAGGGGGCTGAGGCGGCCCTGAAGGACTACGTCGTCACCGACCGGCTGCTGGGCAACTTCGACGAGGCCCTGGACCTGATCAAGTCGGCGCTCGACAGTCACTCGTCGAAGGCGGCATATCTGCACGGTTCGTTCGGTTCCGGTAAGTCGCACTTCATGGCGGTGCTTTACGCGCTGCTCTCGCGCAACCAGGCCGCTCGGAACCGTAGCGAGCTCGATCAGGTTCGGGCCCGGCACTCCTGGCTGGACGCGGACGATCGCAAGTTCCTGCTGGTGCCGTACCACATGCTCGGCGCCAAGTCTTTGGAGCAGCGGGTGCTCGGCAAGTACGTGGAGCACGTACGCAAGCTGCACGAGGATTGCCCGCTGCCGCAGGTCTATCGGACCGACGGGATCTTCGAGGACTTTGCCGAGCAGCGCCGCCGTAACGGCGACGACTGGGTGATCGCGCAGCTCGCCGATGCCGGTGGTCAGGAGGACGAATGGGGTGATTCTTTCTCCTGGGCCAGCAGCCTTCTCGACGAGGCCATGGACGCGGTGGAGGAGCACGAGAACACCAAGAGCCTCGATCTGGACAATCCCTCCACGCCGAGGGAACTGCGTGCCCGCCTCGTGCAGGACCTCACAAGAACGCTGTTCCCCGCCTTCGCGCGCAATGCTTCCGAGGACGTCAGCGGCTTCATCTCCCTCGACAGGGGGCTCAGCGTCATCGCGGCGCACGCCAAGGCGCTGGGCTACGACGGGCTCATCCTGTTCATGGACGAGCTGATCCTGTGGCTGGCTACTCTCATCCACGACCAGAAGGTGCTGGGCAGGGAATCCAGCAAGGTGACGAACTTCGTGGAGGGCGGTGACGAGCGGCGTGCCATTCCGGTGGTGTCGTTCATCGCCCGTCAGCGCGATCTGCGTGAGCTCGTCGGTGAGGAAATGTCGGGTGCCGCCGAGGCGGCAGTGCAGGACACCCTGAAGCTCAACGGCGGGCGTTACGACGAGATTGTCTTGGAGGACCGCAACCTTCCTCAGATCGCGCAGGCTCGTCTGCTCAAGCCCGTGCCGGGTGCCGAGGCGAAGGTGGACGCGGCGTTCGCCGAGGCCAAGAAGCTCGGTCCGGACGTGTGGGACACCCTGCTGGGTCACGACAAGTCCACCACCGGCGCGGACGAGGACGCTTTTAGGCGGACCTACCCGTTCCCGCCGGCGTTCATGGACACCCTGGTGCACATCTCTGCCGCGCTGCAGCGCTCCCGCACTGGCCTGAAGTTGATGAGCCAGCTGCTCGTCGACCATCGTGACGACTGGCGGCTCGGACAGCTCGTGCCGCTCGGCGATCTGTATCCGGCGATCGCGGGCGGCGGCGACAAGGCGTTCAGTGGGGAGACCAATGTCCACTTCGAGGCTGCCGACAAGCTGTACCGGGACAAGCTGCGCCCGTACTTGCTGAAGACCAACCAGGTCACCGAGGACCAGGTCGAGGCGTACCGACGCTCTCCCGAGAGCTTGGGCGACCCGCAGCTCGCGGCCCGTTGCCGCGACTTCACCGGCGACAGCCGGCTCCTGCAGACCCTCTTGCTGTCGGCGCTCGCGCCCAGTGTGCCCGCGCTCGCCGACCTCACGTTGGCGCGGCTGCACGCTCTCAACCACGGTTCCATCACCACCCGCATCGCGGGAACGGAGGTTGGCCGGCTGGAGCAGAAGGTGAAGGAGTGGGCGGCGACCTTCCCTGAGATCAAGGTCGCCGGTACCGGGCCGGGGTCGGTGGTCCGTCTGGAGCTCACCGGCGTCGACTTGGACGCCGTCCTCGCCAACGCACAGGTTCACAACAACCTGGGCAACCGGCGTGCCAAGATGCGCAGCCTGCTCAAGGACGCGCTCGGGGTTGGTGACGGGCCCGGCGGCTTTGACGCATACGACGTGCTGGACCTTGTGTGGAAGGGCACGGAACGACAGATCGAGGTGGTCTTTGGCCACGTCGCCGACGTCGACTCGCTGTCAGAGGCGACTTTGCGGCCCAGCCAGGACGACGCTTGGCGGCTCGTCGTCGATTTCCCTTATGACGAGGGCGAGTTCGGTCCGATGGACGACCTGCAGCGGCTGCGTGCCCTGCGGGAGAAGCCGGGCGGCGACTCGCGCACCCTGGCCTGGCTGCCCACGCACCTGACCGACGCCTCCCGCAGCGACTTCGAGCGTCTCGTCGTCATCGACAAGGCCCTCGCCGACGAGGCACGATTCGACTCCGAATTCGCACGCAGCCTCAACGCTGACGACAAGGCGCGCGCCAAGAGCATGCTGCAGTCACAGCGCAACATCCTCACCGAGCGCGTCACCCAGGCGCTGCGGCAGGCGTACGGGCTCGCACAAAAGCAGGAAGGGGTCGTCGACCTCGGCTTCGACACCCACTTGGTCGCCCAGCAGGATGTACCTGAGCTTCGACTTCCGCTCGGTGCAGCGCTGGACGCTGCTGCCCGCGACCTGGCTGGCAGGCTGCTTGCCCACCAGTACCCTGCCCACCCCGACCTGGACCCCGATGGGGCCGGCAAGTCTGTGAAGCCTGCCGAGATCAGGACCGTCTTCGAGTACGTGCGCAAGGCTGCCGAGGACCGCGATGGACAGGTCGAGGTCGATGGCAAGGACCGCAAGATCATGGCGCGGATCGCAGGCGGCCTCGGGCTCGGCACCATGCGGGAGGCGTACTACCGGCAGTCCACCACCTGGCCTGACCACTTCACCAGCCAGGCCCGCCGGGACGGTACGGCCGAGCCGACTCTGGTGAAGCTCTCCGACTGGAGCGACCTTCCCGAGCCGCGCGGACTGTCCGAGCCGCTTCGCCGGCTGCTCGCCGCCGCCTACGCGGAGACGACCGACCGGGTGTGGGTTCGCGGGGGTGTCCCCGTCGAACCGGCGCCCGCACCACATGAGTTGAAGCGGGACTACGCCCTGCGTGAGCAGGCTCTGCCCAGCGAGGAGGACTGGACCGAGGCGCGCAAGAGGTACGAGACCGTGCTCGGGGACCGGGCGCCGCAACTGCGTCGCGGGCGGATCGTCAACCAGTTCGCCGGACAGATCAAGCAGGCCGCCACCGCGCTTGCCCAGGACGCAGGACGGCTCGTCGGGGAGCTGGAGAAGCACCGTTCCTTCCTGCGCCTCGATGACGCCTCGCCTCGCCTCGTCCTCGCCCGGCGGGCGCAGGAGCTGGTGAAGTCGGTGACGGAGGGCGGCATAGACGCCAAGAGCGTCGTTGACCGGCTCGCACGCTTCGACCTTGGCGACTTCACCGCACACCGCTACGCCATGTCCCTCAAGGGCGCGGGGAAGGTTGCTGCCGCGCTGCAGAACACCAGCTGGGACCAGCTGGGCCTGGCCGACACCCTCGGTGTGGACGGCGCGGCTGTCCTGGAGCGGGTGCGAGATGCTGCCGTCGGCGATCCGGGGGATTACCCCGACCTGCCGGGCGTGTTGCAGGCCAGTGGCCGGGAGGTGTTGTCCCTGCTGAGGTCCCGACAGACCACCGCCGAGCAGCCTCAAACCCCCGTTATCCCGTCGCCGAGTTCGGACGACGTGGACCTGATCGGCGGCTCTGCCCACCCACAGGTTCTGCCGGAGCCGGTGGCGCAGCCGGGGTCCCGCACGCCGTCTCGGTCCGTTGTCCGCTCCGGCGGTGGGCGGACCACCGCCTCGCGGGCTGCCGCCGAGTTGCAGGCGGAGATCGCGGCGCTCGCGGCCGAGAACCCCAACGCCACCGTCGAGGTCGTCTGGAAGGTTGTCGACTGATGTCCGAGACCGTCATCGCAGCGCCCGCGTCCGCTGGTCTTGCCCGGCTGACGGCGGGTACCGTCCGCCAGTACCTGGCCGCGCGCAGCCGGCTCGGTGACGGCACGGTCCGCGTCCTGCTGCTGCGGGCCGATCCGGCCTGGGACGGGCCCGCCGTGCTACAGACTGCGGGCGTGCTGCGGGCGCGCGTGGCCGTCGGTCCCTCGGTATTGGCCGTACATGAGCAGATCCTGGGCCACCTCGACGCGGCAACTGCCCCCGACCCCAAGGTCCTGGTCGTCCTCACCGACCGCGAGGACACCGACCTCGACCCCGGGCTGCTTGCCCGCGTCTACGGCGGCAGGATCCGGTCCGTCGACAACTGGGAAGTCGTGCAAGAGGCGTTCGACGCACGCGGCCTCGACGGGCGACTGCGCAGCGAGACCTGGGCGGCCGAAGCGCTCCTGGACGCGGCGGCCACCCGCGGCTGGCCCTCGTTGGGCAAGGGAGTGCTCTCCCGAGACGAGGCACTCACCCGACTGGCCAGGCGCCGTCTCAGGCTCGGCCGCCACGACACGGATGCGCTGGGCGGGCCGGCCGCACACGACGACGGAGACCGCATCGACCCCGTCGCCCTGTTCCGATGGGCCCTTACCCCTGGCGGCCCCGACCTCCTGCGCGAACTGCGCGGACCGGAACGGGCAGGCTTGGCCCGCTTCCTCGCCGAACCCGAACAAGGCGGCTCGACCGGAAAGATCATCACCGCCTTGGTGAACGCCGAACACGGGGCCGACGCAGCCGCGTACGCGGTCGTCTGCGCCGCCCTGTGGGGGCACGCGGAGGCCGACCACGACTTGTACCGGGCGCGAGGGCGCGCCGAGCGGTGGCTCGGTGAACAGCCTCCTGCCCAGGGCGACGACCTCGACAGACTTCTGGCCTCCTTCGGATCCAGTGGCGAGGCGTTCGTCCGCGGGCTTGTCGACCGAGGCGAGCACCGGCTCGCCGACCCGGTTCTGACTCGGGCCGCACAGCTCGTGGCACAGTTCGGGGCACAGGCTGCCGCGACTGCCAGCCCGCTGCTCTCGGCTGGGCTCGATGCCCGCTTCACTGCGGCTGGTCGTGCCCTTGCCGAGGGCGGCACCGACACGATCACCGCTGCCGTCATCGCGCTGGCCGACCATGCTCTGGCCGCCGACGGCGCCACCCGCGCGCGAATCGAGCGGGTGAGGATGGCGGCGCGGTTGCGGCAGTGGCTTGCCGGCTCGCCTGAGGCCGATATCGCCTCGGTCGCTGACGGCACCGCCCGCCAGATCTGCGAGCTCGGCTGGGTAGACCGGGCCTTGGAACACCTCGAAGCGGGCGGCGACCCGGACGACGTTCTCGCCGACGCGTACAGCCGGATCGGCGCGCAGGTGCGGGACAAGCGCCGCGAGCTGGACCGTGCATTCTCCGAGCGGCTCGCGGTGTGGACCGCGGGTGGCACCGCCCCCGGCGCCATGCTCACCGTGGAGAGCTTGCTGGACCGTGTTGTTGCACCCGTCGTGGCCACCCCCGGCCGACGGGTCCTGCTCCTGCTCGTGGATGGGATGAGCGCGGCGATAGCTGCGGAGCTTGGCGAAGAACTCCGGGGACAGTGGGCGGAGTTCGACCCGCTGCCCACCGTGGCCGGACCGCCCGTCCGGCGTGCCGTGGCTGCCGCGCTGCCCACCCTCACGACCGTATCCCGGACCTCGTTGTTCGCGGGCACCCTGATGAAGGGCGACCAGAACGACGAGAAGCGGCTCTTCCCCCAGCACTCCTGCTGGAACGGGGCACCGGCGGTCGTATTCCACAAGGATGACCTGCGCGGCCCGGACACCGGCTCGCCCTTCTCCACTGCCCTCACTGAAGCCCTCGCCGACGACCGGACCCATGTCGCGGTCGTACTCAACACGGTCGACGACCGCCTCGGCAAGGAGCAGAAACTCGGCGACGGCGCGTGGCAGGCCAAGGAAATCGGCGGTCTGGAACCGTTGCTGCGCGCTGCCCGCGCGTTCGGCATGACCGTGCTACTCACCTCCGACCACGGACACGTAGTCGAGCGGCGCGGCACCAAGCTCGACGCGGCCAGCGGCACGATCGGCTCGGCCCGCCACCGCACTCCTGGTGGACCCGTCGCCCCGGCCGAGATCGAGCTGTCCGGACCTCGGGTGGTCTGGCCGGAGCCCGGATCGCGAATCGTCGCGCTGCGGGACCACGACACCCGGTACACCGCGCTCAAGGCGGGCTACCACGGCGGGGCGACCCTCGCCGAGTTCACCATCCCCCTCCTCGCCCTCCTTCCCTTCGGCGCCGAGCCGCCGATCGGATGGCGGGAGCTTGGCGACCCGACACCCTCCTGGTGGACGGAGGACGCCGAGGGCGGTGGCGTCGTCGAGGCCGGTGCCAAGAACGAAGCGGGCACAGGTGGCGTGCCCGAAGCCGCCGTGGCGAGCCCGCGCCGCAAGCAGAACAGGAAGGCTGCCCCGCCCGCGCCCGAGGGCGCCATCAGCCTGTTCGGCGAAGAGGAGGTGGCACCCCCCGTAGCGCAGGAACCCGCCGAGCCAGCGGCCGAGCCCGAGACCGCACCCACCTCCAACCAGTCCGAAGACCCTGCTGTTGCCCTGGTCGAGCGGCTCATGGCGACCGAGCTGTACCAGGCACAGCTGGACCTGCTCGCCCGTAAGCCACGCGACAAGACCGTCCTCCCGAGGGGACTGGTCGCGCTTGTCGAGGCCGGCACCCTGCCGATGACCGCTCTTGCCGAGCGAGCGGGCCAGCCCGCCACGCGTGCACCCGGTTTCGCAGCGACCCTCGCCCAGCTCCTCAATTACGACGGTGCCCAGATCCTGGAGATCCTTCCTGACAACCGCACCCTGCGCCTGCACCGTGCCCAGCTGATCGAGCAGTTCGGGCTGTGAACCAGTGCAGTACGCCTGCGTCGGGCGGGCCGGTCTCCCGGCCCGCCCGGTCCGCGTGCTGGATGTCAGGCGTTGGCATCGGTATCCGGCCAGGTGGGCGGTCGGATGGGAGACTGTTCGGGTGAACGCGTTTGGATCTTCAGCATCAGGGGCTGCCGCCCCGGTCGGCGTCGTGCGACGTCGCGCCGTCGTGGATGCGCTGCGGCGCGGCGCCGTCCCCGAAAGCGGCCTCGACCTGCTCGCGACCGGCCTGGGCCGCTTCGAAGGGGCAATCGACGAGGAACTGGACGCCGTCGCCGGCGGCGGCTCGGTATTCAAGGCCGTGCGTGGCGAGTACGGATCCGGCAAGACCTTCTTCACCCGCTGGCTCGGCGAACGCGCCAAACGACGCACCTTCGCCGTGGCCGAAGTACAGGTGTCGGAGACCGAGACCCCCCTGCACAAGCTGGAGACCGTCTACCGGCGGCTCACCGAACGCCTGACCACCGTGAGCTTCCCGCCGAGCGCACTGCGGCCGGTCGTCGACGCGTGGTTCTACGCGCTGGAGGAGGACGCACTCGCCGACGGCGCGAGCGAGACCGAGCTGCCGCAGGCCGTGGACCGGCTTCTCACTGCCCGGCTTGCCGAGGTCTCCCGGCATGCCCCCGCCTTCGCCACCGCCCTACGTGGATACAAGCAGTCCCTGGACGCCGGAGACGAGGCCACCGCCGCCGCGGTCATGGCCTGGCTCGGCGGCCAGCCACACGTCGCCGCAGCCGCCCGGCGCAGCGCAGGTGTCCGCGGCGACCTGGACCACTTCGGAGCCTTCGGCTTCTTGCAGGGCCTCCTCACCGTGCTCCGGGACGCCGGGCACGCCGGACTCGTCCTCGTGCTGGACGAGGTGGAGACCCTCCAGCGGGTTCGTTCCGACGCACGCGACAAGGCACTCAACGCGCTGCGACAGCTCATCGACGAGGTTCACTCCGGCCGCTTCCCTGGCCTCTACCTCATCATCACCGGGACGCCCGCCTTCTACGACGGACAGCAGGGTGTACAGCGACTCGCACCACTCGCCCAGCGCCTCGCCACCGACTTCACCACCGACCCCCGCTTCGACAACCCACGGGCCGTCCAGATCCGGCTGCCCGGATTCACCGAGCAGTCACTGACCGGCCTGGGCGCCACCATCCGCGACCTATACGCGGACGGCTCCCAGTCCCCGGACCGGATCAAGCAGCTCGCCGACGACGCGTACCTCACCGACCTGGCACGGGCCGTGGGCGGCGCTCTTGGCGGAAAGGTCGGGGTAGCGCCACGGCTGTACCTGAAGAAACTGGTCGGAGATGTGCTCGACCGGATCGACCAGTTCCCCGACTTCGACCCGCGCACGCACTACAAGCTCACGGTCTCCAGCGGCGACCTCACCGCCACAGAACGGAACTTCGCCGCGCCCACTCCGGCCACCTCCGCGGACGACCTCGACCTCGAGCTCTGAAGAGCCCTTCCTCGAAGTTCCGAACTCTGACGACCAGCGCAGGAGCCATAGACGTGCAGGATCAGCCGCGCGCCACCGACCCGGTGGAACGTCTCGACCCGGTAGTCCTGCACCACATCGTCAACACGCTCGGATGGCCGGACCTGCGCCCCCTGCAGAAGGCGGCCGTGCACCCGCTGATGGACGGCGAGGACGCGATCCTGCTCGCCCCGACCGCCGGTGGAAAGACGGAGGCGGCCACCTTCCCGATGCTGTCCGCGATGCGGGAGAAGCACTGGACCGGCACCTCCGTCCTCTACCTGGCCCCCCTCAAGGCACTCCTGAACAACCTGGTGCACCGGGTCGACAGCTACGCCCAATGGCTGGGCCGTCGAGCCGCGCTCTGGCACGGCGACACCCCCGAGTCCGTACGCCGCCGCATCCGCACCGAGTCCCCCGACTTCCTGCTGACGACGCCCGAGTCCCTCGAGGCGATGCTCATCAGCGTCAAGACTGACCACATGCACATGCTGAGCCGAGTACGCGCCGTCGTCGTCGACGAGGTGCACGCCTTCGCAGGGGACGACCGTGGTTGGCACCTGCTCGCCGTACTCGAACGACTGGAGCGACTGGCCGGCCAACGGATCCAGCGCATCGGCCTCTCCGCCACCGTCGGCAACCCCGACACTCTGCTCACCTGGCTCCAGGGCGCCAGCCCCGCCGACCGCCCCGGCCGAGTCGTCGCACCCGGAGTGACCCTGCCGGGCAGCGGGACCTCAGCAGCCGACGCCGAAGATCTCCCGCGTCCCGCAGGAGAGGTGGAACTCGACTACGTCGGATCCCTCGCCAACGCTGCCAAAGTAATTGCCGCCCTGCACAAGGGCGAAAAACGGCTCGTCTTCTGCGACTCCCGCAGGCAGGTTGAAGAGCTCGGCGCGGCACTACGAGCCCGAGACGTCACCGTGTTCCTCTCTCACGCCTCCCTCTCCACCGACGAACGTGCCCGCTCGGAGCAGGCATTCGCCGAAGCACGCGACTGCGTCATCGTCTCCACCTCAACCCTCGAACTCGGCATCGACGTCGGCGACCTCGACCGCGTCATCCAGATCGACTCACCCAGCACGGTGGCCTCCTTCCTGCAACGCATCGGCCGTACGGGACGCCGCAGCGGCACCTCCCGCAACTGTCTGTTCCTCGCCACCCGGCCCGACGCCTTCCTCCAAGCCGCCGGCCTGCTCACCCTGTGGTCCCGAGGTTGGGTCGAACCCGTCACCCCGCCTCCCTCACCCCGTCACCTCGTCGCACAGCAAATCCTCGCTGTCACCCTGCAGGAACACCGTCTCGGCGACCGCCTGTGGCCCGAGCAATGGAACGGTCTGGCTCCCTTCGACCGCTCCGCCGCACCCCTCGTGTCCCACCTCGTCGAAGGCGGCTTCCTCGACAGCGACGGAGGCATGCTGTTCATCGGCACCGAAGCAGAGAAGCACTTCGGCCGACGTCACTTCATGGAGCTGACCGCTTCCTTCACAGCACCGCCCGAGTTCACCGTGCTAGCCGGACGCAAGGAGATCGGGACCACCGACCCCACCGTCCTCACAGAGGAACGCCCAGGCCCGCGACGCCTACTCCTGGCCGGCCGCAGCTGGCAGGTCACCTTCATCGACTGGGCTCGACGTCGCGCCTTCGTCGAACCCGTCGAAGACGGAGGCATCGCCAAATGGCAGGGAAGCGAAGCCCGCGGCCTCTCCTACGCCCTCACCCGCGCCATGCGCGACGTCCTCCTCGGCACAGACCCCGACGTCCGCCTCACCCGCCGCGCGACTGCCACGCTTGCCGAACTCCGCATGGACCGAGCACCCCACGAAGTACACCCGGCGGGCACCCTCCTGGTCCGCAATGCCGATGCCACCCGCTGGTGGACCTGGGCCGGCTACCGCGCCAACGCAACGCTCGCAGCCTCCCTCGGCAACCTCGCCGACCCCGTTCAGCGTCCCACCGACACTCATGTCCGTCTTCGCCAGGACCTCGCCCCTGACGACTGGAAGATCGTTCGCGCTGAACTCCCCGACTCCCTCACCCTGCCCAGCGTCGACCCGCGCGCCGTCCGCGGCCTCAAATTCTCCGTCGCCCTCCCGCCCCGACTTGCCAGCACCACCCTCGCCGAGCGCCTTGTTGACCTCGACAGCGCCCTGGCCGCCGCCCGCGAGCCCGTGCGACTGGAATGGGGCGGCTGAGACCAAGATCCAGGCCAGCGGCGCACGTGCGGGATACGAACCGCCTCAACGGTCGACGCGCCTCCATAAAGGGGCTGATCCGCGGCGCGGGAGCCCACGGGGCCTGTTACGCATGTCCAGTACCCGACCATCGGCCAGAGTGCCGGTCAGACTCTGTGCCCGGGCGGCGCGAGTAGGCGCGAACACTGGCGTCCCTGGCGAAGGCTCACCTTCTAGGTGCTTCCGCTGATCGCGACAGGCGCCGGCCGGCAGGAGGTCGCCCACGCATTCGAATGCGACCAGCTCGATCCGAGCCATGTCTCCCATGCCCGGGTTCTGGCGCTCGTGTTCTGCCATGGCGCGCATCATCGCGGCGGGATCCGACGGGTCATCAAGCAGAATGAGGTCGTTGACCCCAGGACACCAGGCGGAGGGAATGCTCAGGTAGCCGAGGTAACGATCGCATCGGTATGAGTACGCACGATCCCCTGGGCGGTACGGAAGTGTCACACCGATGATCGCCGTGGGCGGCAGGCGGCGGTAGGAGGCGAACGGTTCCTCTTCGGGTCCCTTCCTTCCTTCCTTCCGTCGTGTTGCAGGCGGAGCACAGCAGTCCCCGCACAAGCCCAGTGGCGTGGTCATGGTCCACCACGCACCCAGTGGCGGATCTCCCGCACATCGCACATCGGTCACGCTGCCACGAGATCAGCTTCCCCAGCGACGGCGATTTCGGGTCCAGATCTGTCGGTGACTTCCAGCGGTGGCATGCCGGTTCGGGGTTCAGGAACACAGCGTCATACATACCTAACGTTTATCAGTCATCACTGACAGTGGGTTCCATCCCTCTCGTTGCCGCCAATCACCACGGTGCGCCCCAGAACTGGGCTCGGAATGCGTGATTTGTCCCGCGGTGCGATGTTCCTGTGCGCGTCCCGGCATAGCGGCGTACGTGGCGGCAGTCGTTCGGCCTCGAGGCGGGCGGGTCATGCTGACGCCCCGCTCAGAGCTGGGTGTGCGATGGTGTCAGATGGTTGCCGGGGCTAGGTCGTCGCGCAGGGCATCGGGTGTGAGAGGCGGTCCTCCAAGAGGCTTCTCCGCCACCCTCTTGAGCGAACTCGGCACCCGTACGGTCGGCGAACGACCAGGACATGATTCCCCAGAAGCTCGGTGCCCCGCTTCATCCCGTCGATACGATCTTCCCACCCAACCTGGCCGTCCTGGAGGAGCAGACGTGACGCAGCAGAACACGGCGGAGCGACCTGGCATCGCCGCGGCCATCGTCGTCCACGAGGGGCGGGTGCTCATGGTGCGTCGCCGGGTCAGCGAGGGACAGCTCTCCTGGCAGTTCCCGGCCGGTGAGGTCGAGCCTGGCGAGGCGCGCGAAGACGCCGCCGTGCGGGAGACCCACGAGGAGACCGGCCTGGACGTGGCCGCCATGAAGCTGCTCGGCGAGCGTGTCCACCCGAAGACGGGCCGGCTGATGTCGTACACCGCTTGTGAGGTGTTGGGCGGCACTGCCCACGTCGCGGACACCGAGGAGCTGGCCGAGCTCGCTTGGGTCGCCCATGGGGAGATCCCGCAGTATGTGCCGTACGGACTGTTCGGGCCAGTGCAGGACTACCTCGACGCAGCACTGACTGGCTGAGTGCTCCCGCCTTCGGCCGTTGCTGTGGGCCACGCTGTCAGGAGGAGCAGAGATCGGCCACGAGACGCGCGGATGCCTTCCAGGTCGGTTCCTGGCTGGCTGGTCTGCCTTACCTCGGCAGTGCCGGGCCCGCGACCGATACTCTGCCGCCGGATGAACGGGGAGGCCCATGATTGAGGACGAGCCCTTCGGCGAGTGGGCTGAGCGGTGGCTTAGACGCCGGGCCCAGCGCGTGGGTGAGATGGACGCGGTTCCTCTCACCCGGGGCCCGAGGCGTGCCGCCCACGTCAACCCGGACAAGCCGAGGGTGATCGTGAGATGGGACGGCTACCAGTGGCAGCCCGTCACGATCACGGACGACTACGCGGCGGCGCAGCGTCACCTGAACCCTTCTCCGCAGACCGATCCTGCTCCTCCTGTCGAGACTCCGATGCCGAAGCCGGCTGGTCGCCACCGGAAGCCACCCGCCGGCTCAGGCTGAAACCCAGAGGGTGAGGACGAGCATCAATCATCCAGCCGAGGCGATCGTGCCGGAGCAGAAGATGCTCTCCACTCTTACCTCCAGTTGTGTACGGGGCTGACCGTCTCGTCAGCTCGTCCCCAGGAACTCTCGTGCTCCGCGCAGCCGGGCGTTCAGCCGCTGTTGAGTGGCGCAGCTGTCGAGACGCACGTCGAGGGCGCCGGGCAGGTGGCTGTCCGCCCGACGGCCAGCAGGCAGCAGTGCGGGGTCTATCCCGTCGCGTCGGGCGATGAGCACGCCCATGGCGTAGCGGCTGAGGGCATCCGCGCCGGCCACGTGGAAGATGCCAGCGGCGTTGGACTCCACGAGCTCCCAGAGGGCGGCTGCCAGGTCAGCGACGTACACAGGGCAGCGCACGTCATCGGTGAAGAGCGCACCCTTCCGTGTCCCGGCTGCCAGCGCGTGCACCATGCGTTCGTGTTCGGACTGTCCGTGTCCGATGATCAGTGAGGTGCGGACGACCGCCGCATCCGGGCAGAGGAGCCGGACAGCCGTTTCGGCGGCAGCCTTCGCGGCCCCATAGGGTGTGAGTGGGTCCGGGGTGCAGTACTCGTCGTATTGGGCGCGGCCGATGCCGGAAAACACTGCGTCGCTCGAGACGTGCACCAGGCCGATGCCCAGCTTCGCGGTGGCCATGGCGACATGGATTGAGCCGTCCGCGGTGACTGTCCAGTCGGACTCGCCGCTCGTCACATCGAGCACCGTCTGTGGGGCCACCGTGTTCAGCAGTGCCTCGATGCGTACAGGGTCGCGGATGTCGAGCTGGTGCCAGGTAGTGACAGCAGGGTCGCCGGGGCGTGAG
The DNA here is from genome assembly GCF_036226665.1 of Streptomyces sp. NBC_00691. Classification (NCBI taxonomy): domain Bacteria; kingdom Bacillati; phylum Actinomycetota; class Actinomycetes; order Kitasatosporales; family Streptomycetaceae; genus Streptomyces; species Streptomyces sp. NBC_00691. The sequence continues at coordinate 6,150,117 of NZ_CP109007.1, forward strand.
TGAAATGTCGCGGCCGTGCTCCGGCCCTTCAGGTGGGCCTGACGTAGCAGCTCCGTCCCTAAGAACCCGCTGCCGCCGATGATCAAAGCAGTCATGCCGTAACACGCTAGGGCACGCCTGCTGTGGTCTGAGGGTTAATCGAGACCCCGGTACGAGACCAGCGAGACCAGGCTGGTTCGGCGCGAGCATCTCTCCAGAGAACGGAGCATCGGCCGTTCGCTCAGTTGGGTGCGGGCTGGGCGCGCTGCCGCAAGGTCTTGGTACGTTCTTGCGTATGACGCTGCGTTCGGTGGATCTGCGCAAGGTTCCCGTGGAAACCGTTCTGGATCGTGTGGAGCAGGCGCTGGGGGTATGCCTGGACCAAGGGACCGTGGTGCGCAAGCGCCGCTCTGTGGGCGCGCGCACGGACCGTGGTACGTGGGTGCGGATTGAGCGGCGGGGGCTCGATCGGATTGGGGTCCAGGGCGGGGACGGCACCGCATCCGCGGAGGCTCTGCGCGGGATCGCCAAGCCGGCCTGGATCGCCGGCCTTGCGTGGCGAGATGCGGTGGAGCCGGTGATGTGGCGGGCGGACGAGACGGAGCTGCTGCCAGGTACACCAGCGGGCAGCGCTGTGGTGGCGGAGGCCCCGAAGTTGTCCGATGAGTGGTGGGCGTCTCTGAGTGCTTCGCTGGACGCTCTTGCCTCGCAGCACACGAATCGGATTGCGACACCGGATACTGAGACCCTCACGCAGGAACTGGTCGGGGAAACGATCCACAACGTCTTCCCTGATGTCGATGCGACGGTGACCGACTGGCGGCCGGCTCATGCGGATCTCAACTGGGCGAATGTGACGGCGCCGGTGTTCTGCGTGTTCGACTGGGAAGACTGGGGCATGGCCCCGCGTGGTCTGGATGCGGCGAATCTTTGGGGGGCCTCGCTGGCAGTCCCCGCCCTGGCCGAACGCGTCCGCCGCGCGCGGCGTGACGATCTGGAAAGCCGGGACGGCAAGCTGATGACGCTGTTCGTCGCCGCGAAGATCCTCGGCCCCTACGCCGATCCGGACGACTCCCGGCTGGGGGCCGCCCGGGAGACGGCGGAGCGAGTGGTGAAGGAACTTCAGACGGCCTGACGGCGGTCCTGAAGGAGTCGCTTGTACTCCGAAATCACCTGGTCGTTGACCTCGTAGGCCAGTGCGGCGACCAGTTCCCGCAGGTGGTCGACGTTGTTCGTGCCGACCGCGATCGCGTCGACTTGGGGTAGGCCGTAGGCGGAGCGGAACGCCGCCTGGATCCGTGTGGCCGAAGTAGAGTCCCGAAGGAAAATCCGTGGGTCGAACTTCTCCCACACTGCCTCGGTCGTGCTACCGCCGAAAGGGCTCATTCCCCACACCTGCGATGGACGCCACCGCGTCACCAGGTCCTCGGCTGCTTCGAGGATGTCGACGCCGACCAGTAGCCCTGTCCGGACCATGAGGACGTCAGGACGGGGCGCATCGAGGTCCACGAGTGGGCGTGGGTCCCAGGTCGATATGCCCCATCCCCTGCATAGTCCCGCCCTCGTGGCGTCGGTCAAGACCGCGCACGCGCGCGTGAGCGTCTCGGCGTCCGGGCGGGAGTGCTCAGGGTTGTGGAGGAGTACGGTGTCCGGCACCCGGCCCAGGTCTTTTGCGGCCCGCTGGACTGCGGCGTGCAGCCGGGCAGGGTCGAGGGAGTGCTCCCCGGGGAAATATCCGACCTTGGTGGAGACGGAGAACCTCGGCAAGAGGTCGCCAGCCAGCGCGTTCAGCACCTCATGTGAGCGATGTCCGAAGTAGTTCGAGGCGGTGTCCAGGCGAGCTACGCCCAGTTCGGCGGCTTCTTCGAGTACGTCACGGGCGTGACCAGACCGGTATAGCCCGAGGATGACATCTCCGTCAGTGGTTCGCACAGCCCCTCCGCGATGAGCAGTTCGGCCAGGGCCAGGGTGTCCTCGGCGGCGCCGTCGAGGTAGACCGGGTGACCCGACAGGAGTGCACGTAGGCCCGGCTCCGCGCGCTCGTGGAAGGTCAGCCGCTTTCCCCCACCGAAGACTTGGACCGTGTCGCCGGAGCGGACGAGGGAGGGGGCGAACTCGGTGGCGGCGGCAACCCCCTCCGGCCGACCGAAGGCGGCCACATAGGGCAGATGGCGTGCGGGTGGGGTGCTGGAGCGGAGTTCGTCCAGGTACCGCTCGGGGCTGTAGGCGGCGGCCAGAGTGCTGAGCTTGTCCGCCAGCGCCTTGTGGGCGGTTCCTTCGGTGCCCTCCAGGTCGCGGCGGAACGTCTCATCCGCGCGGGCGGCGTCAGACAGGAAGTTGGCCCACGTGACGCCGCTCCGTTTGGTGAACCCGAACGTCACGTGCAACGAGTGGCCGTCGCTGCCGGAGCCGAGTCGGGTGGCGGTGTGCCAGAAGCCGCGAGGGATGTGCATGACGTCGCCGGCCCGCATCGTGCCCTTCCACAGCACTTCCTCGGAGGGCGTGCGGTTGCGTTCGGCGTCGCGGTACATCGGTGCCGGCCGGGACGGGCCGCGTACCTCCCACGATTTCTCGCCGGAGAGTTGCACGGCGATGACCTCGTGGTCATCCCAGTGAAGGTGGAATCCGTCGGTGTCGCCGACCGCGAGGTAGGCGTTAGCGGAGGTCAGTTCGCCCGACCACCAGCCGAGGGCCCGGCAGGCGACTTCCAGTGTCGGGTCGAAGAAGTCCACGTGGTCCAAGACCACGGTGCCGTTGTCGTTGAGGATCCGCCCGAGGGCCGCCATGTCGGCCTGACTCACAGCCTGCCTTCGCCGGTTGACGTTGGTGGACAGGAACGTGGACGGGTGTATTTCATCGCCCTCGGCATAGCAACGCAGCTGCGGATTGGCCAGGTGGCGGCGCTTGATCAGGTCCAGCAGCTTGTGCGGCGTCAACAGCCGAGCGGGCAGCTCCGGGTCCGTGAGACGGCCGCGCGCGAACGCGGCCCCTACGGAACCCGGCCCGTCCCAGCCGAGAGCCTTCTCGATGTGAGTGACGAGCCGGTGCTCCAAGGGTTCCCCCTACGCTTTCGGGAGGTTCAGGTCGCGGTTCTCGCCGTCATCGCCCGCGCTGTTCTGCGAGCTGGTGATGTCTGACCGCTCGGCCTCACTGCGGTCATGCGCGGTCGCCAGTTCCTCCACGGCGATCAGAAGCGCGGGGCTGGTCCCTGCTCCCTGCGTGGACGCCCTGTCTGCCATCTACGCTCTCCCCTCAGTCGCTACCGCCCTGATTCGGGCGAAGGTTTGAGTTAACCCGCGTCCAGCAGAAGGGAGTAGAGCTAGATTCGGACATATGTGCGGGCGTGCGTCTTGTTCATCAGCGACACCGCACCTGTGTCCGAGGAGGGGGTGGCAGCCCTTCGGGCTTCGCGAAGTTCAGGAGGGTGTCGAAACGCCGATGAGACGCGCCGACACTCCGCGCAGCCGATGTGGTTGGTGGTAGCGCATCTTCAGCGGCGATAAGCGCGCGGCTGAGCGGCAGTGGGCGGGAGCCGACGAGCGGGCATCTCACTGGGGATCGTGGCGGCTGTGGGGGCAGGAACGAGAGCCGTGGCGGTGGCGACCAACTCGGCCAGGAGGTCCTGGCTGGCGCCGGCGGAGAGCCGTATCGTCCACGCGGCATGGTCGAGGATGTCCCCGCCGTACAGAACCCAGCAGTCGGCCATTACGTGCGGGGCGTGCTCGACCGTGATCGCGTGACCCGCAGACGTCCAGGTGGTGCGTGCGGGGTGGCTGGTGGGATGCCACCTGGCGGCTTGGAGGATCTCGTGCGGTTCCCCCAACGGCACGTGGGCCGGGGCATCGAGGTGGTGCAGGATCGCGTGGATCAGAGGGACAGGGGCGCTGGCGGTGATGGTCGTGTGCCAGAGGCGCTCGCCGACCGGGCCGTTGTATTCGGCGATCGTCCAGGCGACGTCGGTGCGGTGACGGGCCTCGTGATCGAACTCGGCCCGGGCGACGAGGGATTCGTGGACGGCGATCGTCGTATCGTCGAACGGCCGATACCTCTCCCACTGCGGGAGGCCGTCGAAGAGGGCCTGGAGGAATGCTTCGTGCTCGCCAGGTCCCGCGGTAGGTGGCTCGGCTGTGGGGGCCACGGTCCTCCGGTGATCGGCCTCTTTGGCTCCCGTAAGGACTTGGCGGACGGTGCGTTCGAGGTCGGTCAGCGGGGCGGGGCCGGGGCGGACGGCGATGGAGTACAGCCGGTGGAACTCGGCGATGGCCTCCGTCTCGCTCTCGAACGTGGAGGTGACCTGCCGGACATGGTTCTCGCCATGGAGGTGGACGTGGCGCCGGACGCCGGTGGTGTAGCTGGCGACGGCGACGGTGTTCTGTCCGTCGTCGGCGTGCAAGTGGACGACGAGGCGGCCGTCGGCGATGTCGTCGTGGATGCGCTGGGCTTCAGCGCTCACCTCGCGGACTACCTCCGTCGTGCACCAGGGGAAGGGGTAGTTGCTCGATTCCCACTCGGTGTTGATCTCGTCCTGGAGGCCGGGTGTGATGTCCACGGTGAAGCCGTATCGCTTCAGCTGTTCGGCCGCGGTGTTGGCGTAGTGGGGCTCGTCGCGATCGATGCGGGCGAGCGCCATGGTGGTGGGGCTGGTGCTGCGCCAGCCGAAGTCGTGGAGGTGGGAGCGTGCGGCGTCGGCCGTGGGGCCGCTGGTCGTGGCGATGACGCCGGGGTGGTGGTCGGGGTGGAGGGCGAATTGGATGTGGGCGTAGGCAGGGGCGGGAGGCATCGGGGTCCTTCGGCTAGGGGACTCGCCCGGCGGTGGGTTGCCGGGCGGGGGGAGGGACTGGGGCGCGCTGGGTGGTGAGGGGACCGCGCGGACCGGCTCGTGGACTGGTGGATTCAGCGGATGAAAGGGGAGCCGGTAGCGGTCGAGTGGCGTTCTGCCAGCGGCTGCGGACGGCGTGCAGGTCGGCGAGTGCGCGGCGGCTGCCGGTGACGAGCTGGTGCACGGTATTGGCCGGGTCTGCGATGTAGGCGGTGATCTGCCGGGCCGCGAGCAGGGCTCGGGCGAGCAGGTTCCGTTCGAGCAGCCGCTCCCCCCAGTAGTCCGCGGAGCCGACGGGCTCCGACAGCAGGGCGATCACGGCAGCCGGGGCAATGCCGGTGGCCAGGAGGCCGCGCTGCTGGGCCTCCCACAGCATCGTGACCGGGTCCACGGGATCTCCGCGGTGGACCAGCGCGGTCACGGCCTGCCACAAGCCGGCGCGGACAGGGTCGAGGAAGTCGTCAGCGGTCAGCCAGCGCATCTCCCGGACCTGTTCCGGCCGGGACACGGCGCAGGCGAGCAACCACTGTTCGGCCTCCCGGTCTTCGTGCCCCTCGGTCAGCCGAGGGGTCGGCGGTAGAGGAGTGCGGGGCAGAGGGCGGGCGTGGGAGGGGAACCGTTCGGCCAGGTGATCGAGGTGCCGGGCGAGGGTGTCGGCGGCGGAGAGAGCGTGGCGGGGCCGGTCCGGCACGGTGGTGTCCGTGGCGGCCTGCGCGAGTTGCTCGGCGTGGAGGCCGATGGTGCGCCGGGCGTGCTCGGCGTGGATGACGACGGCGTACGCGGCCACGTGCTGGGGCTGGGGGCAGGCGGAGATGAGGGTGTGCATGTAGGAGGGGGTCAGGCCCGGCGCCTGCGGCCTGGCCTTGGCCAGGACCGCCGTGAGCCAGGCGAGCCCGGTGCTGCTGGTCATTTCCTCCGGCGTGGGGACCTCCCGCATCGCGGCGAAGACGGCGGCGTGGACGGGGCTGTCGAAGAACGAGGGGCTGAGGTCTTCCACGGTCGGTAGGAGCGCCGGCTGGAGGAGGACGGCGCCGAGCAGGGCCTGCTCGGCGTAGTGGAGCGGGGGGCGCTCGGTCGGTTCGTACAGATCCTCGGCATCGGTGTCGGGGGTGGGGTGCATCAGGCGGCCAGGGTGAAGTCGTCGGCGGTGAGCGTGCGGTCGAGGTGCGGGGCGAGGAGGTGGGCGGCGAGCCGGGGCGGGACGGCGTTGCCGATCTGGGAGAACCTGGCGCCCTTGGTGCCCTGCCAGGGGTAGTCGGCAGGGAAGGTCTGCAGGGTGCCAGCCTCGGCGGCGGTGATCCGGATCGGCGCCGGCGTCTCCTGGGCCTTGACGTTGTTCGGGTGGGCGACCCAGGTGCATTCGTTGGCCCTGTGCCCAAAGAACAGCGTGCCCGCGGGCTCTGACACCGGTCGGACGGTCGCGTTGGACTGGCTGTTGCTGCGCAGGGCCCAGGTCCAGTGGGTGGCCTTGCTGGTGCACGTCGGGGCCGGGCCGGAGGCTGGGCTGTTGCCGCGCGTTCCGTACCGGGCCGTCCAACCCGCGCCGCGGGTCTGGGGCTTGAGGACGATGTCTGAGGGCGCCGGGGGCTCCGTCCATGTCCCGCGGTCGCGCGCGTCGGCCAGTGTCTTGCGGGCGCCGGAGGGGAAGGGCTCGGGGCCGCCGCCGGGTCCACCACCGGCACAGACGGTCGGCACGGGGCGATCGGTGGCGCCCCAGCCGAGTGCCTCGGCCATGGACACCCACCGTTCGCGGCCGGGACCGAAGAGGGTCTCCGGCTCAGCGAAGCGGGCGTGCGTCGGCGGCGGGGGTTCGGCGGTTCGGACGCGCGAGGCGAGGAGGATCGCTCGCTTGCGCGTCTGCGGGACGCCGTAGTCAGCCGAGTTGAGGATTCCGGTCCAGGCGGAGAAGCCCCAGGACCGCAGGATCGCGGCGTACTGCTTCCACAGGGGGAGGACGTCGGGGACCTCCTCCATCGCCACCCAGTCCGGCTCGCCCGCCGAGGCGAGGGCGCGGAGGTAGCGCATCGGCTCGGCCGCCAGGAGGGAGCGCTGGTCCCGGCAGGCGCCGAGGAGCTTCTCGCGGGTGTCGCGGCCGGCGGCGAGATCGGTGACCGCCTGGTGCACGAGTGGCTGGTCGACCAGCCCCAGACGCTTCCCCGCCATGCTCCACGCCTGACACGGCGGGGAGGCGATGAAGCCGCGCGTGCGCCCGGCGAAGATCCCGGCCGGATACATCGCGACGTCCGTGCGGATTGTGAGCAGTCCGGCGGCGGCCCGCGTCTTGCACGCCCACTCGTCCCACTCCAGTCCGATGTCCCGGATCCCGAAGCGGCTCAGGGGGACGCTCCAACCGCCCGGGCCGGCGAACAGGTCGATCACGAGGTCGCGGCCCGTGATCACGCTGTCAGCCCGAAGTCGTCCTGGACCGGGTCGGCTTCGCCACGGCACGACCAGGGAGAGCAGCCGTTGACGACCCCGTCTTCCAGCGCGGAGGCGGCCTCGTCGCCCAGTGCCGCACGTTCCGCGGCGGTGACATGGTCGATCGGTGCCTGGTCGAGGGGGACGCGAGAACGGTGGAGGAAGGCTTCGCCGAGCAGCTGGTTCCCGGTGGCGTTGGCCCGTGCGTTTCCCTGGCGGATGGCGGCGTCGAATTCCACGACGTCTTCCCATTCGGCAGGGGAGGTGTCGCGTATGTGCCGCCACTGGGCATTTCCGTGGAATGGGCAGCCGAGGCAGCTGGACTTCGGGGTGTCGGCGAGGCCGAGAGAGGTGAGATAGCGGACGCAGTCCGAGCGGGACCAGTCCATCTCGATCAGCGGATGCAGGTTCCGCATGTACTGGACGTCGGCGTCCTTGGCGCGGTGGAATTCGTCGGTGGATATGCCGATCCACTGCTCGACGAATACACCCTTCGGTACGCGGGTCGGGTACGGGTAGCCGAGGAGCTTCCGGATCGTCTGCTTGATGGGCTTGACCTTGTATTCCCCGGTGCACTGGCGCCTGGTCATCCCAGGTCGGCCGTCCCTGTTCAGGATGTAGAGCGGCATCGAGGCGAAGCGGTGATCGGGATTAAGGGCGTCGTCGCGAATATTGCCCGAGGAAACGCGAAGGATCGGTATCCCGGCAGGGGTTGCTATCTCTTCTTCGAGGCGGTCGAGGTGGCGGTAGACGGATTCGGGTTCCCAGCCTGTGTCGGCGAATATCGCGTAGTCGACCTTGGGGATGACCCCTTCCGCGGAGAGCGCGAGGAGCGTACTGGACTGAACTCCGGCGCCGAGGGACAGAGCGCGGAACTGGGGGGTGGGGGAGGGCGAGCGAGAAATGGAAATTCCTTGGGCAAGGTGAAGGAGGGGCGCGATGTAGGGGCGCGAGCGGGGGAGAGTCGGTGCGGGGTGAGGAGCCAGGGAGGCGAGGAGGCGCAACTGGGCGCCGGAGGGGCCCTCGGCGGTCAGCGGGTGCGTGCCCGAACGGGCCGGACAGCCGTCGCGCGAGGACGCATGTCGGCAGGGGCCCTGCCGAGGCGCGATGCGAGGGCGAAGCATCCGGTGCCGGGTCAGGTGGAGGCGGACCGGCCGAGAGCCGGGTACGGGGCGGCGCGCTTCGCGCAGGACCCAGCCGCGAGATTCCAGGGACCGGACGGTGGCCACCGTGATCGAGATCCGGTTGTGTCGGGCTTCACTGGTCTCCAGGAAGAGGGGATGTGCGGACAGGGCTGGGCCGGTCAGGGGGAGTTCTTTACGCGGCCTGGTCGAAGTCGCCCTGGGTCGGCTGCTGTTTGGCGATGGCGCGGGCGGTGATGGCCTTCGATGCGCGGGCAGAGGCGGCTGCGAGTTCGTCGGAGCCGGGCTCGGCGTACCAGGGGCGGAGGGCCAGCATGGCGACCCTCATGCCGGTGGCCAGGCACAGGGCAGAGCCCTTGGGCAGTGCGCGGATCGCGTCGGCGGGCAGGATCCGTTCCTGCCGCATCGACACCGAGGTGGACTTCCCGGACTCGGAGGTCGAGGTGGATGTTGTCTCGACGTCGTGGTCGCCGACCATCCGGCTCAGCTTGTCGGCGAAGTCCGGATCATCGATGCCGGAACCGATGATCTTCACGGTGGCCGCGCTCCACATGGCGTCCATGCCCGCGTCGCCCCACACCTTCTGGCCCTGGCGGTAGGACTGCAGGATGGTGATCGGGATGATCCCGCGGCTGCCGAGGTGCGAGTACAGGTCGGGAAGATCGCTGATCTTGCAGACATTTGCGGCCTCGTCGAGGATCGCGAGCATCGGCGGGTCCAGTCGCCCGCCGGCGCGCTCGGCCTGGGCGGTCGCGGCCCGCATCACCGAGTCCGCGCACGCCGCGATCAGCGCGCTCGCGCCGCCTCCACCGTCCTTCGACAGCAGGAACAGGGAGTCGGTGGAGGTGACGAAGTCGGCGGGGCGGAACTCGGCGACGCTGCTCTGTGGGGTGACCCAGGCCGCGATGTCCTGGTTGAGCAGGGCGGCGGCGTACTGCCTCGCGGTCTCGTAGATCCCGTCACGGGTTTCCGGCGGGCCTTCCACGGTCCCCTTCAGCTGGGAAGCGACCGCGGTGAACTTGTGGTCTCGCAGGATGTCCAGCGGGGTACGGTCCGCCGGGAAGGCGAGCCATCCCATCACGTCCGTGATCGGCCGCTCGTCCAGGGCGGCAGCCAAGAAGAGCTGCGCCAGGATGTTGGATCCAGCCTTCGACCAGAAGTCGCCCTGCTGACTCGCGTCGACGCTCGCGGCGAGGAAGTGCCCGGCGAGCCGTCCCGCGCCGTCGAGAGTCTTGGCGTCGGCGAGCGGGTTCCACCACATCGTCCGCTCGGCGTGGGCGATCTGCTGAGGGTCCATCGACCACACCCGCCCGACCTGGCAGCGGGCGTCGAAGCACGCCGTATAGGCGTCGCCGGCCGCCTTGTTGGACGTGAGCAGGACAGGCCCAGGGGCGGCCAGGATTGACGGGATGGCCAGGCTGGTGGTCTTTCCGGAGCGCGGGGCCATGATCGCGACGGCCACATCCTCGAAGCCCATGCGGACCTCGTGGCGGGTCCCGGCGAGGTTGCCGACCAGGATGCCGGCGTCGCGGGGGGCGATGTGCTTGGCCTGTTTCAGGCTCGGACGCAGGGAGCGGGCCTTGGCCTCCACGGCCTTGGCGAGCAGGGGCTGGATGTCGCGGGCCGTCGCCATCCCGGCGACGGTCTTCTTCCTGCCGCCGCCGGCCCGGTTCTTGTACCGCATCCACATGAGGCCGGCTGCGACGGCGAGGAGCAGGGTCAGCAGGACGGGGATGACGCGGGTGGTCAGGAGCAGGGACGTTTCTCCGGCTGCTGGCCAGAGTTGTTCGGGGCGAAGGAGGGCGTCTCCCGGGCGGTAGGGAGCCCAAGGGCCGGTGCCTGCCGCCCGGGCGGCGATGTTGCTGCTCAGCCAGGCGATGGAGGCGGCGGGAAGGCCGACGGCGAGGGCGGCGAGGAGCACCTTCAGGGCTATGTCGTAGCCGTCGGAGCTGGAGGAGGGGGCGGATCGCAAGCGGAGGGTCCTTGTACGGTGCGGGCGGGGAGCGTCAGCGGGTGCGGCGGCGCCGCGATGGGGGCGTCGGCGGCGCGGGCGGCGTGCTCGCGCGGCGGGCGGCGAGTTGCTCGATCCGCTCCGGCAGCACCCGGGACACGCTCTCCGCCGGCTGTTCCTGCCACTGCAGGGCGACCCGGTGGAGGGAGAGGCCCTGGGTCTGCTCGGAGGAACGGCGCACCGGCTCGGGGTCGGCGAGAGCCACGAGGAAGGCGGCCACGAGCACCCGGGGCATGGCGCCGGAGAACCGGGCCTTCCACACGGGGGCGTCCGTGTAGAGGCTGGCCGTGACGCGCCAGTCGGTGCTGCCGGAGTAGTTATGGCGCTCCCCCCGGACACGGCTGTCCGGGGAGCGGAAGTCGCTGGTGGAGGCGACGTCCCATCCAGCCTGCGTGAGCACCCTGTACGGCTCGGCCATCGCTGCGGCGTTGTAGCCGGGGTGGCTGAGCGCGTCGGTGACCGCAGCGATCAGCTCGACGGGGGTGGCGCCGTCGAACGACGCCTGCCACTGCGCACCAGTGCGGCCGTCACGGTGGGAGAGGTGCCACCACGGCTCGTTGAGGGCCGGTTCCAGGCGGAGCATGGACTTGTGGTCCGGGCTGGTCAGGATGACGCGGGGCATGAGCGGGTCCTGCCCGTGGCTCCATCCGGCGCCGGCGTGCAGAGCCGCGGTCACCCACGCCGGGTCGCCCGGGCCGGCGAGGTAGCGGGGGGAGACGAGCGCCTGCGCGACCTTCGGGGTCTTCATCAGCGCCTCCCCGCCGGTCGGGCGGGCGTCGGAGCTGGAGCCGGGACCGGTATCCACCGGGCGGGCGCCTTGTGCGCGGCAGCGTGGATGTCGAGGAGGGTGTGGCCGGCGGTGGCCCACGTGTCGAGGTAGCCCCATGCCTCCTCGTTGCGCTCGGCGACGGAGTCGACGAACTTCTCCGGCGAGACGGGTGCGACGCGGTGGGCTTCGCGGACCTCGGCGTGCTCGCGGCGCAGTTCGTCCAGCCGGTCCAGCGCTCGGTTCAGCTCGCGCAGCTGGTAAGCCCATTGAGGCGAGATGTCGCCCGCGGGGAGGTGCTGCAACTGGACGGAGGCCGTGGCGAGGAGCTGGCGGGCGCCGGGCCGGACGGGCAGGAACGCTCGCCAGGTCTCGGAGTCACGCTGGACCATGCGCCAGCCGTAGGCGACTTCATCGATCGCACGGCCTTCGGCATCAGAGTGCTCATCGGAGTAGGCGTCCCAGGCGGCGAGGACGGTCTCGCTCTCCGCCAGAAAGGTCTTCAGCTGTGCGAGCAGGAGGGGGTGGGAGTAGGAGGGCGTGCTCAGGGCGGATCCTTCGGTGCGGGGTGGGGCAGGCAGGCCGACTTCGGGTCAGCGCCGGCGTGCGGGGGCGGCTGCCGGTGAAACGGGGCCCGTAGGGGTGGTGATCGTGGGGAGCGCGGGCCGGTAGCTGCGGGCCTGGGCGAGGCGATTGCGGTGTGCGGTGACGATGCGGGTGCCGATCCCGACTTCCCGCCCAACGTGAAGGTGGGGGCCTTCGTCGATCTCGAAGCGGGGACGCAGCACGGGAGCCGGGTCGCAGAGCGCGGTGGCGATCGCGTTCAGCACGTGGCCAGGGGCGCGCGAGTCCAGGGCCACTCGCCACAGGAATCCCTCGGGGCCGTAGGGCCCCCAGTTCCGGGCGGCCTCGACCTCCCAGCCGCACAGGCCCATGGAGGGCGAGACGCGCCGCTCGGCCACGGTGGTGCGGTCGGGGGAGACGACCTTGTGCCCGCCATCGCCGTCGGCTGTGTGCTTCCAGCCCTGCTTGGCGAGGATGCCGGCCAGGTCATCGGAGGCGCTGTCTGGCGTAGGGCGCACGAGAGCGTCGGTGAGTCCGGCGATGATCTCCACGGGCGCGTCCCCGCTGAACGAGGCGTACCAGTTGTCTCCGAGCGTGCTGTGGACCTTCCACCAGCCGTGGAAGTGGTGAGGCGATGGCTTGAAGACGAGCTCGTGCTCACGGTCGGGGCTCTTCATGCGGATGACCGGGTGCAGGGGATCGGAGTGCACGGTCCAACCGGCGGCGTACAGAGCGTGGGTGATGTGCCGGGGATCGCCGGGGCCGGCCAAGTAGCGGGGTGAGACCGGCGAGCCGAGCTTGCTCAGGTAGTCGTCGTTGAAGGCATCCAGCTGACGCGAGTCGATCACGGAGGAGCTGCTCCTTCAGATGGCATTCATCGGGTTCGGGCTCCGCCGCTCGCTGCGTACGGGCGGGCGGGAGCGGGCTTGCGGGTGCGGGCGCGGGCGGCGGCCCAGGAGTTCCGCCCCCAGGTGGTGGCGCGGGCGGCGGTGATCCGGGCCTGCTGCCATGCGTTGAGTTCCGAGGGCCGTACGGATACGGAGGTGACCTGGATCCACTTCGAGGGCGGGACGTGTCCGCGGGGCCGCATGGCCGGTTGAGGGTCGGCGAGCGCGGCGGAGAACCCCTCGATCAGGTGCATCGGGGTTGTGGAGGAGAAGACCGCGTCCCAGGTCCGGCCGTGCTCGGTGCGGGCGCCGGCCCACCAGTGCGCCTGACCTGGCTCGTTCTGGTGGAACTGCAACCAGGCGTTGCGGTCGGGGCTGATGGCGGTGAAGTGCTGGTCGCGCTCGGTTTCCCACTGCTGCTGCTGGAGCGGCGACCACGGGTTGGGGGCGTGGGCCGAGCGGTCTCGGGTGAGGGCGTCGGTGAACCCGGCGACGATCTCCACCGGCGTCTGCCGGGTGAAGGTGACCCGCCACGCCGCCTCGGTCGCGGTGGCCTGGCCCTGGATGTGCCAGCCGCCCGGGTGCTGTCCGCCGGGGTGTTCGATGGGGTCGTAGACGACGCGCACCAGGTGGTCGGCGCGGTCGAAGACGAGCGGCCCGCCGGTAACGGAGCGGTCCGTCCAGCCGGAGGCGCGCAGGAACTCGGTCACGTGCCGGATGTCGCCGCCGCCGGCCAGATGCCGGGGCTCGACGAGGTAGTGCTGCTCGGCCTGGTCACCGGCCCCCCAGGTGGGGTGCTGTCGAGGGCTCACCGGTGCCTCCGTACGACGAGGGGAACTGGCACGGGCGGCTTGACGGGCGTGGTGGCGGGGGTGCGGGCGGCGGCCAGGGTGTCGAGGTGCTCGTCGAGGTCGAGGCCGATGTCGTTGAGCTCGTTGGCGGCTCGCCCGAGGGCGAGCCACACCTCCGGCGGCAGTAGTCCCAGCGTGGCCTGCTGTTGGGCGAAGCGGCTGGCGGTCGCGGCCAGAGTGGTGAACGCGCCAAGGGCGCCGTGCTCGGGGTCGAAGACGTCGGCCAGGACGGCGATTGTGTCCGGTGGAGTGCCGGGCCGGGTCAGGTACTCGTTGAGGTGGTCGAGCCGGGCGGCGATGCTGCGGGCCTGGTAGGCGCCGTAGGTACGGGGGGTGGGCTGTTGGTTCAGGGCGTGGCTCCAGTAGCGGGGATCGGTGCGAGCCGGGGGTGCGGTCAGCGCCGGGGACCCGGCGGGCCGGCGGCCGGGGGCGGAGGAGGCTGGGAGGGATTCGCGGGCGGCTTCTGCGAGGTGCGGTGGGCGAGCATGCTCTGGGCCCAGGCGGTGACGTCGAGTTCGTCGGGGTCGATGTTGACGTTGAACCCTGCGATCAGGAGCGGGAGGATCGCGCGGGTGGCGAGCTGCCGCTGGGCTCTCTGGCCCAGGCCGTCGGGGGTCTCGTGCCAGGTGTAGACGGGCCCGGCTGTCACCTCTTGCCGGCGCTCCAGACCGAAGGCGTCGAGCCGGGCGAGGAGTTCCTCGGGGGCGCCTGTCCTGGTGACGATGTGGAGGCGGTCGGGGTGGTCGGCCTTGCGGTAGATCTCCACGTCCGTGTTGTTGTCGTCCGCGAGGTTCAAGACGTGCTCCATGGGGTCGGCGGCGGAGCTCATCGGCTGCGCGCGGCGGAGGTCGTCGGCCGGGCGGGCAGCGGCCGGGTCGTGGCGGGTGCCGGCGGTGCGGGGTGCCGCATTCCGACGCCGACACCGAGTTCGGCGAGCAGGGCTCCGACGGCCCGGACGTACCAGGCCTGGAGGGCGGTGTCATCGCCGGGCAGTACGAGCAGGTCCTGACGGGTGTCGTGGACGAAGCCGTGGTCGGTCAGGAGCCGGGCCAGCGCCACGGAGTCGGGGACCGGGGTGGTCAGGGCGTCGGCGGCCCAGGTGAGGTCGACCTGCTCGGGAAGCGGGGCGTCGAGCGCGGCGGCATTGCGGCGGGCGTGTGCCAGGGCGTCCGCGTAGCGGGGGAGTAGGTGCAGGGTGGTGGCCTCGGCGGCGTGGAACGGGTCGGCGGGGACGGCGAGACCGTCGGGTTCGTGGACTCCCGCGTACGCGGCGTCGGGGAGGTCGGCGGGGGCCAGGGCGGCGACGAGGAAGCCTTCGGCCTGGCCGAGGTGGTCGATGACGAGCAGGCGGGTGTTGTCGTCGGTGCGGGTGAGGACCGCGCAGTGGGTCACGGCGTGGGAGGCGATGGCGTGGGCTGTCTGGTCCATGTCCCACACGGCGGTGGTGAGGTGGTCGTAGTCGGTACCGCCGTGGTCGGGGTGGTACTGGCTGGTCCACCGGCCGGGCAGTTCGCCGGCGAGGATGGTGGCGAAGGATTCGAGGTCGCTGGGGTCGGTGTCGTGCAAGGCAGTCCTTGGTGCGTGGGTCAACGGCGTCGGGCCGGTGGCGGGGCGGCTGGCCGGGGCGGCAGTGCGGGGACGGGGCAGGGGCAGTGGACGGACGCTTCGCGTTCGTGGTCTGCGACTTCGCCGGGGCAGGGGTGGCGTGCGGGGTGGTCCTCGTGCCGGTCGGTGAGTTCGTTGCGCAGCTGGTGGAGCTGGGCGGCGATGACCGCGAGGTGGTGTCCGCTCGGGCCGCGCACGGTGGCGGCGGTCTGCCGGTCGGAGTCCTGGTCGAGGGTTTCGAGGAACTCGTCGACGGAGGCCAGGACCTGGGCGAGACCGGCGAGGACGCCGTCGTGGGAGGCGGTCAGCTCGGTCAGGACGGCTGCTGCGTCCTGGGTGGTGGAGGCCCGCCGCAGCTGGTCGGCGAGGGCGGCGACCTGAGCTCCGAGGGGCAGATAGTGGGAGGTGCGCTGGTCGGTGTCGAATTTGGCGTCGCAGGCGACCCAGTAGCCGACTGAGCGGAGTGCGGACACCGCGGCGGTGGCGAGGGTTTCCTCGGCGGCCTGGTCGAGGCCGGTGGGGAGGCGGTGGTACTGCTCGTGTCGGCGGAGGACATGGACGAAGCCGGTGCGCTGCAGGACGCTGTGGGCCTCCGGGGCGCCTCCGTGTGCGAGGACTTCGCCGGAGTCCGGATCGCGCCGTAGTTCGATGTGGCGGTCGCTGAGCGCCAAGCAGGAGTCTCCTTACATAGGGGGCCGTGCTCCCGTTCGTGCCGCCGGGACCGCGGCCGGGAGGCTCGGTGCCACGGCGCCCGGGGGTGCCGGCGGCCGACGGAGTTCGCGGCAGTGGTGGTGAGGTCTCGCTCGAGGTCGAACAGGCGGCGGGCGAACCACTCCAGGCGGTGACCCGCCTCGCGAAGGGGGGCCTGCGGATGCCCGGCGAGGAGCTGAGCGTGCAGCTCGACGACGCGGCGTGCGTCGGCAAGCGGGGCGGTCACCTCCGCCAGGGGAGCGCTGCGGTCGGTGGGAGTGAGCGCGCCGGGGGTGAGCAGGCCGAGGTCGCTCTCCAGGCGGCGGGCCTCGGCGGCTAGGTGACGGCGGAAGCCAGCGGGCTGGCGCTGCCAGGTGCCGTCGAGCCGGATCAGGCTGGCGATCAGGCTGAGGTGGTGTGGACGGACCTGGAAGGCGACCCATCGGCAGCCCTGTTCGTCGGCGGGGATCTCGATGCCGGCCGCGCGGGCGATGCGGTGAGCGACCTCGGACCACTCCTGCCCGGTCAGTGACCGGTCTTCGGGCGCGAGGCGGACGTCCAGGTGGAAGACCGAGCGCCGGTCCTGGCCGGGGCTCACCGCGAAGGGATACTCGAACAGCGGATCGTTGATGTGCTCCGCCCAGTCCAGCACCGTCCACGACCCCGGTTCTCCGACGGCCGTGTACGCGTCCAGCCCCGGCCAGTAAGCCACCACCATGTCCGCGGGGAGCTTCTCCTCGTAAGAGAGCGGGGTGTCGAAGACGTCGTCGGCCAGCACAGGTCCGACGTCGCCACCCCGCTGGTGGACGCGGATGATCACCGCCCGGCCGCCTTCCCGTCCGTGGCGTGGACGAGCTGGCCGAGGTCGGTCACCCGGTACCAGCCGAGGTCGACCTCCTGCGTGCCGACGACCTTCGGGAGGAGGAAGTCCTCCAGGGCCCGCAGGTAGATCAGGCAGTCGGGGCACCGCTTGGAGAGGTGGACGAGGTAACGGGGGTGGGCGGTGATGAACGACTGAGCGCCGCCGAGCGGGTTGCGTACCCGCCACCCGTCCTCGTCGGTCGGGGTGTGCCAGGAGGGCGCCACGACGGTCATCGACTCGCCCCACAGTTCGCCGTCGGCAACGCCCTTGATCACCACGATCTGGTCGCCGGGGGCGAAGTGGGCGTGGGTGATGTCGCGGTCGGAGGTGATCGTGTCGACGGGGGCGAACACGGGGCGGGTGGGTTCGGGCACGGTGGGTCCTTCCGCAGAAAGCCGCAGGTGGCGTTGGGGGCAGGACTCCATGGTCTGGAAATCGGCCGGTTAGGCTAACCGGCGAACGTGCGCTATATATGTGCGATTTCGCGTCGGTGCGCAGGCGGTCAGCGGTGCGGGTTCTCGGTGCCGATGTCGGCGCTCGTGGCAGCGTCGAGCAGCTCGGGGAGGTCGGTGCCGTCGGTGTCGCGCTGGTCGATCCACCACCCGGCGCGGCTGATCGAACGGATCTTGTCCTCCAGGACGGCCCAGTCCGCCTCGTCCCAGGTGTCGTCTTCCCTGTTGGATCGACGTGTTGAAGCGGATCGAGCAGGGGTGGATGCGTGCTGAGGTGGCGTACGTTCTGGGTTCCGAGGGATCGTCTGGTGGGGGTCTGTCAATCGAACGGGTCTGTTCCGTAGTCGGTGGTGACGGTGAGTGCCCGCCTGTGATCATTGGGCGTGCACGATGCGAACACGCTTGTGGGAACGGTGTTTTCGGGGTTGTCGGCGTTGGTCATCGAGGATGTGGCGGACGGTGGTGAGATAGTCCGGGTTTCGGCTCGGACCCGGGATATGCCCGTTCCCTGTCCGCTGTGCGGGGTGGTGACGGGGAGGGTCCACGGGTATCACGGCCGGACGGTGCGGGATGTGCCGGTCGACGGCCGACAGGTCGTGGTCCGGGTGAGGATACGACGGCTGATCTGTCCGGTCCTGGGCTGCAGGCGGCAGACCTTCCGAGAGCAGGTCCCCGGGCTCCTGGAGCGCCATCAGCGCCGCACCACACGTCTGACCGCCCAGCTCGCCGATGTGGTCAAGGAGTTATGCGGCCGGGCGTCCGCCCGGCTCACCCGGTCACTGGCCGTGCCCCTCTCGTACGCCTCCGCCCTGCGGCTGCTGCGGCGGGTTCCCTTGCCGACGGTGCGGATCCCGCGGGTGATAGGGGTCGACGACTTCGCTCTGCGGCGCCGGCACAGCTACGCCACGATCATCATCAACGCCGAGACCGGCCAGCGGATCGAGGTACTGCCCGGCCGCGAAGCCGCCACTCTGGAAGCCTGGCTGCGCGGGCATCCGGGCATAGAGGCCGTGTGCCGGGACGGATCGGCCACCTATGCCGAGGCGGTCTGCCGCGCCCTGCCCGATGCGGTCCAGATCAGCGACCGCTGGCACCTGTGGCACAACCTCGCCGAGGCCGTCCGCAAAGAGGTCGCCGCGCACAGCACCTGCTGGGCGAAGGCGGGCCCGCCCCCGGCCGACGGCCGGCAGGCCGCCACCACCCGCGAGCGCTGGCAGCAGGTCCACGCCCTGCGCGAGCGCGGAGTCGGCCTGCTGGAGTGCGCGCGCCGCCTCAACCTCGCCTTGAACACCGTCAAGCGCTACGACCGCGTCGCCGAGCCCGAGCGCCTCATCCGCGCCCCCAAGTACCGGCCCACCCTCGTGGATCCCTACCGCGATCACCTGCGCCGACGCCGGCTGGAGAACCCGGCCGTCCCCGTCACCCATCTCCTCCAAGAGATCAGGGAGCTGGGCTACACCGGCAGCTCGAACCTGCTCGTCCGCTACATCAACCAAGGCCGCGTCGAAGCCGACCGGCCCGCACTCTCGCCCCGGCGCCTGGCCCGCTACCTGCTTACCCGCCCCGACTGCCTCAAGGACCACCAGCGAGAACGTATCGAGGCCGCCCGCGCCGCCTGCCACGAGATGACAGCTCTGGCCGACCTCATCCACCACTTCGCCGCGCTACTGGACCCCGCCGACGGCAATGCCGCCCTGCTGAGTACCTGGATCACCTCGGTCCAAGCCGAGGACCTGCCCCACCTACATGCCTTCACCCGAGGCCTCGAGAAGGACCGCGCCGCAGTCGACGCCGCCCTCACCCTCCCGCACCACAACGGCGGCACCGAAGGCGTGAACAACAAAACCAAGCTGATCAAGCGCCAGATGTACGGCCGCGCGAGCTTCCCCCTCCTCCGCCACCGCATCCTTCTGGGCTGACCACACCCTCCGTCACCACCGACTACGGAACAGACCCGAACGTTTTACAGTCCCGCGGTGGACCAAGTGCCAAGTAGCTCACGGGTACCGCGTCGGAGAACATCGGTACAGCGCTCGACGCTCCGTGGATGATCTGCAGCATCCAGCACAGGCGGCCGCTCCGTTGGCAGGGTTCGACGGAGGGATCGGCAAGGCGGAGTGGGGCGGAAGTTCCGTAAGTTCCTGCACTGCCGGGCGCCGAGGGGCCGGTGGCGCTGTTCGACCGAGCGGCGGGCTACGGCGGTGGGTCGGACGAGGTGCAGCAGCATGTCGCTCCTCCTTGACACGCCACGTCGAAGGGGGGTGCTGCCGAAGAGCACCCCGGGGATTGGGCAGCAGACCGCAAGGGAAGTCTCTGCCCCGCGGAGCTCCACTGCAGTGGGGCCCCTGCGCCGTAGGCAACTCTGCCCGAATGCAGGGAAAGCTTCAGGGACGGAGTCGATGCATGGTGGAACGACGCATGTCGGTTGCGACCCACTGGGGCAGTTTTGTCGCGGTGGTCGACTCCGGTCGGCTGGTGCGCATCGAGCCGAGGGGCGATGACCCGGCGCCGTCCCCCATCGGCCCCGGAATGGTGACAGCCGCCGATGACCACGCTCGCGTGTTGCGCCCCGCGGTGCGCAAGGGCTGGTTGAACGGCCTGCCGCGCGCCCACGACACGGCCAGAGGCGCGGACAGCTTCGTGGAGGTGAGCTGGGACGACGCTCTCACCTTGGTCAGTGATGAACTGTCTCGGGTGCGTTCGCAGCACGGGGACAGCGCGGTGTTCGGCGGGTCCTACGGCTGGGCGAGTGCGGGCGCGTTCCACAACGCGCAGGGGCAACTCCACCGGTTCCTGGCTTTGGGCGGTGGATACACCGACTCGCGCAACACGTACAGCACTGCGGCTTTGGAGGTGATCCTCCCGCATGTGATCGGCGGGCATCCGTGGAGCTACCAGTCGCGGATGCCGATGTGGGACGAGATCGCCGAGAACTGTGAGCTGGTGGTGGCGTTCGGAGGGCTGGCCCTGAAGAACAGCCAGATCAACCCTGGTGGGCTGGCCAGGCACCAGACGCAGGACCTGCAGCGCCGGTGCCGTGAGGCCGGGGTGCGGTTCGTGAACGTCAGTCCCATCCGCAGCGACGTCGCCGGGTTCCTCGACGCCGAGTGGCTGCCCGTCGTCCCCAACACCGATACCGCCGCGATGCTCGGCATCGCCCACACGATGCTGGTCAACGGGTGGCACGACGAGGACTTCCTTCGCCGGTGCTGCACCGGGTTCGACCGCTTCGCCTCCTACCTGCTCGGCGCGCTCGACGGCACCCCCAAGGACGCTGCCTGGGCGGCGGAGATCACGGGCATCAGCCGTGACGCGATCATCGACCTCGCTCGGCGCCTGACCACCCAGCGTTCGCTCATCATGGTCAACTACGCGGTGCAGCGGGCAGACCACGGCGAACAACCGATCTGGATGTCCGTCGTGCTGGCCGCCATGGCGGGCTCGATGGGCCGGCCTGGCGGCGGCTGGGGCGCGGGTTACGCGACGATGGACGCGACCGGCGTCGCCCCGGGCCGCCCCTCGGTGGCGACGATACCGGCGGTGTCCAACCCCGTTCCGGACTTCATCCCGGTCGCGAGGATCGCCGACACCCTGCTGCATCCGGGGAAGACCATCGACTACGACGGACAGCGGCTCACCTTGCCCGAGCTGCGCCTCGTGTATTGGTGCGGAGGAAACCCGTTCCACCACCACCAGGACCTGCACCGGTTGACCCGTGCCTGGCAGAGGCCCGACACGGTGGTCGTTCACGAAGCCTGGTGGAACACCACGGCCAAGTTCGCGGACATCGTCCTACCTGTTGCCACCGGCCTGGAACGCGACGACTTCGCCGCCGGATTCTCCGCCCCCCACCTCGTCTCGATGCCGAAGGTCCGCGAACCAGAAGGCGAGTCGCGCACCGACCACCACATCTTCGCCGCCTTGGCCGCCCGGCTCGGATACGAGAAGGAGTTCACCCAGTCGCGTTCCGAGATCGAATGGGTCCGGCACCTTTACGAGCAGACGAAGACAGGGCTCGGCGACGAGGCCGCCTTGCCAAGCTTCGAGGACTTCTGGCGCAGCTCCACTGCTGAGCTGCCGGCGCTGGCCGGACCGTTTCCCGGGAGCTTCGAGGCGCTCCGCTCAGATCCACAGCGTTTCCCTTTGCCGACGCCGTCGGGCCGGATCGAGATCTTCTCCGAGGAGATCGACTCGTTTGGCTACGACGACTGCGCCGGGCATCCGACGTGGTTCGAACCGACGGAGTGGCTTCACGCTGATCTGGCGGACCGATTCCCGCTGCACTTGATCTCGAATCAGCCCGCCTCACGCCTGCACAGTCAGTACGACAACGGCGGCCACAGCCTCAGCTCAAAAATTCGAGGGCGTGAGCCCGTGACGCTCAATGCGGCGGACGCCGCGTCGCGCGGCATCGAAAACGGCATGATCGTACGGGTCTACAACGACCGGGGGAGTTGTCTCGCGGGCGCGGTGATATCGGACGACGTCATGCCAGGCGTCGTACAACTGTCCACCGGAGCGTGGTGGGATCCGGTCCAGCCGGGCCTGAGCGGAACCTTGGACCGCCACGGCAATCCGAACGTCCTCACGGCGGATCGACCGTGCTCGCGCCTGTCCCAGGGGCCGAGTGCCCTCAGCGCACTGGTCGACGTCGAGCTGTACGGCGATCCCCCTCCCGAGGTGCTCGCCTTCACACCCCCCGATCTCGAACACTGACACGAACCCCTTCGGCCTCTCTTCGGGATGGCTTCGTCCCTGCATCGTGGCGTGTGCAGCACAGGCTGCCCGTGTCCCGTCGAGAGGCTCTCGGCTTGCCGTTTGCGCTTGCGTAACGGCATGAATACTGTGCGCGTTCGTGACTGCACTTCAAGACCTCAAGTACGGCCAGTGGTTCAGGGGCGCCGACGTCGACGGCGACGGATTCATCACGCAGCAGGACGTCCGCATGATGAGCGAACGCTACGTCGCCGCCCGCCGCACCACGCCGGACTCTCCGGCCGCCCACCTGCTCACCCAGGGGATGGACGGGTTCTGGACGAACGTGATCGCCCCCATGGACCAGGACGGTGACGGGAAGGTCGATCTGCGGGAAATGACCGAAGGGTTCAAGCGGGTCCTGACCGACCCCGCCCTCTACCCGGAACAGATCGAGCCGGTCACCAACTGCTTCTTCGACCTCGTCGACCTCAACGGAGACGGCAAGATCGACCAGGCGGAGTTCCAGCAGATGTTCGACGCGGTCGCCGGCGTGCCCGGCGAGGACTGCGCCGCGGTCTTCGCCGCCTTGGACCGAGACGGCTCCGGCGCACTGGACCGGGCGGAATTCCACCAGGCGCTCACCGAGTTCTTCTACGGCAACAACCCGAACGCCCCTGCCAACCACCTGTTCGGGAAAGTCGCCGCCTGACGGCTATGAGTACGGCCTGGGACCTGCACGCCCACAGTAATACTGGTGTGGGCGTGCAGCGTGAATACCTCTGGCCAGGACAGCTCCACTGGAGTCGATCTTCAGCGAGCTCGCGCCGAGCAGGGGGAGACGGCCGGGCACCTGGTGGCGGGCCGGCGGATGAGGGGTGGACGATCCTTGCCCGCCGCTACCTCTGGCCCAGCCGCTGACCCACCCCGAGACTCCGTCGCGGCATTGTTGCCACGCTTCCCGGCTGCCGGATCGTCACCGTGGTTGGGCCCCGATCCGGCAGCCCCCACCACTCCCGGCCGACACCCCACAGCGCCATGAGTACGAAGGGCCCCGACCGCTCGGGAGGCCAGGGACCTTCGCCTCGGGGGAAATAGCGCGTCTCCGACGCCGCGCAGGAATCGGAGCCGCGGACCGCACAGGACCCAACGTGAGGGTCCAGCCCTGTGCGTGCGTCACGCCCTCAACGCGAACGGGCGCGGCAAGGACACGGCGCAGATGCGCTCGTGGAGGTGGGCTTCGAGGAGGGCCTGTCGGGTACCCGGCGTCCGGCTCAGCGAGCGGGCCCGGGGAGGGCCGAGCTGCGACGGCGGCCCGAACCACCGGTCACCTGAACCAATCGGGGTCCCCGCCGGCGTCTACTGCCTACTGAGCTCGTCGAGCATCTGCTGTTGATGGCGGTGGCCGATCGCCTCGTAGCCGATCACGGTGACGAACGGCGCGAGCATGACCACGAGCAGGCATACCGCGATGGCCACGCCGGCGGCGGCCAGGAGGACGGCCGTGAGCAGGACGGCGATGGTGAGGGCGATGAGAAGGATGTGGAAGCGGTCGGCCGTGGAGAGCAGCAGGGTGTGCAGGAGGTAGATCATCAGCATGTAGAGGCCGACGGGGAGAGCGAGGGCGAGGACGACGGCGGTGCCGGAGATCTTGGCGTGGTGTTCCATGTACAGGCCTGCCACGTGCAGTCCGGCGCCGGCGCCGGCGACGCCGATGAACAGGGGGATGTGGCCGTAGCCGAAGAGGTATCCGCGGCCGCGGCGGTGCGCCAGGATGTCGCCGAACGGCGTCAGGAAGTACATCCACCACATGCCGAAGGTCAGGCCCACGCCGGCGATGACGACGGCGATGGCGTTCCAGGTCCAGTGCGTGCCGTCCCCGCCGCCCAGGAGGTCGCCGGAGGAGGCCACGGTACCGACGACGCCCTCGCCGAGGACGATGATCGCGAAGAGTCCGTACCGTTCGGCGACGTGGTGCGGGTGCCAGGGCGTACCGCCCGCAGAGCCCTGCGTCAGCACCGGCAGCACGAGTTCGAGAGCGCCCAGGACACCGAACGCTACGAAGACGACGGCGATCGGCATGTGCACGAAGGCGACGACGAGCCAGCCGGCCTGGACGATCACCGTCCAGCGGATGTTGGCCATGCCCACGTCGTGGAACGACGGGGACTGCCGGGCGGCGCGCCACCACTGGAGCACCATCGCGATCCGCATCACGACGTAGCCGACGACCATGGCGCGCAGTTCGAGGTGGCCGCCCTCCTCGACGGAGTGGAACATCGCGGGCAGGCCGAGCGAGAAGACGACGACGCCGATCATCTGCAGCATCGTCAGGGCCCGGTAGAGCCAGTCGTCGGTGGCGAAGGCAGAGGCGAACCAGCTGAAGCTGATCCAGGCGATGCTGATCGCGAACATCGCCAGGACGAACGCGACGACCGCCGGCCCGGCATGCCCCTCTGCGATCATCTCGGCGAACTGGAAGGACGCCGTGCCGACGGCGACCACGAAGGTCAGGTCGAACAACAGCTCCAGCGGTGAGGCGGTTCGTCCGTGCTCTTCCGGGTCACGGCCGGTCATGGGGACCAGCCGTCGCGACAGTCCGAGCTTGCCGGACGTGCTGGTGGGTCGTGGTTCATTCATGTGCAGCAGTATTTCTGACGCTGCCCGGCCCGCCCGACCGCACTGCCGGGGCAGCGGCGAAGTTGTGTACCGGCCGGGCCCGCGGGCCGCGGGCTGATTCTGTTCATCCAGGACTGTCTGGCCCACGACGCCGATGTGTAGCTGTCAGTGCTCTCGCCGCGTGATGCGCATGTGAAGGTCCTTGGGGCGCAGAGTGGCGGCTGCTGCTGCCTGGGGGCGTTGGAGTGGGGCGGTGAATTCCCAGCTATCGACGAGGGTGGCGAGGGTTAGGACCACCTCGGTAACGGCGAAGTCGGCGGCCATGCATTTGCGGGCGCCTGCCATGAACGGGATGAAGGCATCCCGTGGCCGGCTCAGGCCGGGGCTGGTCCACCGGTCGGGGTCGAAGCGGTCGGGGTCCGGATAGATGTCAGACCGGTGGTGCAGCAGGTACGGGCTGATGAGCAGGTGAGTACCGGTCGCGATGAGGTGGTCCCCCAGCTGTGTGTCCGCGGTGGCCACCCGGGTGGTGATCCACAGGCCGGGGTACATGCGCAGGGTCTCGTTGACGATGGAGGCGGTCAGTTTCAGGTCTGGCAGGTGTTCCCCTTGCGCGGGTCTCCCGCCGAGGACTTCGGCCGTCTCTGTGCGCAGCCGGGTCAGGACCTCGGGGTGCTGTACTGCCAGGCAGAGGGCCCAGGCCATGGCCTCGGCCGTTGTTTCCATGCCTGCCAGGAGGAACGACACCGCTTGGTTGAGAATGTCGGCGTCGGAGAGGGGTCCGTCGGCCCAGTTGTCGGCGGTCAGGATGTCGAGCAGGGTCTCGGGACCGGAGCCTCCGGTGGGTGCGCGACGACCCTCGTCGATGAGCCGTTGGACGATGCCCCGGATGGTGGTGTTGGCCCGGTAATAGCGGACGTTGCGGGGTGTGGGCAGCCTGTCCAGTGGGGCGGGCAGGAACATCCGGGCGTGCATGCCGGCGGTGATGTCGTCGATGCCCCGGCTGATCTGCTCGATCTCCTGGTCGGACAGGTCGGTTCCGAAGAGCGAGCGGGTGAGGACCCTGACCGTGATCTTCTTGGTCTCTGCCATGACATCGATGCTCTGGCCGTCGCGCCAGGCGCGGGTCACCACGGCAATCTGATCGGTCATCGTCCGTGTGTAATGCGGGAGTTTGGAGGCGTGGAACGCGGGCTGGAGATGTCGGCGCTGCTGGCGGTGGCTGCTGTGCGGGCAGGTGGAGAGGCTGTCGCCCAGGAACTCACGCGCCCGCTCGTAGGTGGGTCCGCCCTTGTCGAACAGGCGGTCGTTGAGGAGGGCCTGGCGGACCAGGACGGGGTCGCAGAGGACCAGGACGGTGACCGGTCCGAGCCTGACTTTGACGACGTCTCCGTGCGGTGCCAGGGTGCGCAGGAAGGCGAGGGGGTTGCGGATGATGGAGTGGGTGTGGCCTGCGAGGGGCAGGGCGCCGGGTGCCAGGGGGATCATGCGCCGAGTTCCTCCAGGTAGCCGAGGCGTCCCGCAGGAATCGCGTACTGGGGCGAGTAGCGTCCCGAGCGCCGGTGCCAGTCGTAGGCTCCGCGGATGAGCGCGCGGATCCCGTCGTTGAGGAACGCGCCGGCGGTGGCGCGTTCGGCAGCGGACAGGCCGTAGGAGTCGTAGACCTTCGGCAGGCAGTGCTCCAGTGTCAGGAACTGTTCGAGGCGTGTGCGCACCTCGTCCTGCAGGTGCGTGATGCAGCGCGGGGCGGACCAGCCTTTTTCGCGCTGGAGGACCAGGACAATGTTGTTCTGCTCTCCCCGGGCCTCTTCCTTCTCCAGCGAGGCGATGTCGTTGTCGATCAGGTTGGTATCGATGGCGATCCGCAGCAGCGCGGCGATGACGGCACTGTCGAAGAGGCCTTGGTGCACTTCGTAGTGGCCCACTCGTTCGGCGAGGTCGACGGTGGGCTGTGCCCCGATGGTGTGGCGGCGCATGGCCAGGTACTCGGCCATTGAGGCGCAGGGCACCTGGTGGTGGCGGCTGGCGGCTTCGTCCACGTGGCCGGCAAGGTAGCCGCGCCAGGTCCGGGCGGTTCGTGCGCACCACGCCGGTGACATTCCCTGGCGGGTCCGCCGCCAGAGGTCGGAGAATCCGTGAGCGATGGCCGGTGCGTCGGCGGGCAAGGGGCCGTCGAGCGCCGCAGCCACGGCGTCGGTCAGCGTGCGCGCTGCGTTGGGGTTTTCACCGCGCGGGCCGTCGAAGAGGTCGTCGAACAGGAAGAAGAAGGTCATCAGGTCGACGCCCAGGTCCGCGTCCGGTCCGGTGGCGGACGGGTAGAAGCGGGCGGCCAGGTCGGCGTAGTCGGCCTGGAGGTGGCGCTGTTCGGCGGCTTCGGAGTTGATGAGCCCGAGCGCCCGGGGCCAGGCCAGGTGGTGGGCTGAGGTTCGTGGGTAGTCCTGGCTGCGACGGGACGGGATCGGCATGAAGAATTCGATGTCCTGAGGGATACCTGGTCCCCTTTCCGGTTCCGGGAGTGGTCCGAGGGCGTGGGGCACTGGGTGGGTTTGCCACCGGGATGGCGGCCCGGCGGGGTGATCACGCGGAGCGGGCCGGAGCGGCTCCGTGCGGGGCGGTGACGATCGCACCGCGCAGTACGGGAGTGAAGGTGATCGGGAGGCGTGTGAGATTGCGGGTGAAGATGCCTGTCTCGATCAGGTTGACGCCTTCGGCCAGGCAGAGACCGGGGAGCGCGTCGAGCAGCTGGTTGACAGCGGTATGGACGGTGATGCGGGCGATATGCGCGCCGAGGCAGAAGTGCCGGCCCCTGCCGAAGTGCAGGATAGAGCCGCCCGGAGTGAAGTCGCGGGCCGGATCGATCTCCGCACGGTGGGGTCTGAAGACATCGGGTTGCCCGAACCGTTCGGGGTCCCGATGGGCGGCCCCCACCATGCAGGCCACCGTCGACCCGGCGGGAACGTGACCGCTGGGCAGGTCCACGTCCTTGGCGGCGAAGCGCAGGAGCATGTGGACCGGCGGGTTGAGGCGGGCTGCCTCCAGGTGCACACGGTCGATCAAGCTCCTGTCGCCCCGCGCGGCCTGCAGGTGTTCGGGTCGCAGGAGCAGCTCTTTCATCGTGTACACGATCGTGGCGCTCGTTCCGTCTCCGTTCGCCGCGATGAGCGTTGAGCAGTGTGCCTGGATCTGGCCCTCGTTAAGAACGACGCCGTCGATCTCCGCGTTGCAGAAGGCCGAGAGCAGGTCGTCGCGGGGACGTGCTCGCCGGTCCACGATGAGAGGGCGCAGATACTCCGTCATCTCCGCGCTGGCGGCCAGCCCGGCGGCGGTGACGGCAGGGTCATTCTCGAAGTTGGACATGAACGCGTTGATACTCACGAACCAGCGCCGGAATGTCGGCCGGTCCTGTGCGGGCAGGCCTAGCAGAGCGGACACCACGTCGCAGGGCAGCACATCCGCATAGTCCGCCCGCAGATCTGCCCTGCCGCGCTCCTGGAATTCCTCAATGAGTCCGGCCGACATGCGCTCGATCTCCGGGACGATCCACTCGCGGAAGTTCGCTCCTCGCAGCGGGGCACCCATCAGCCGCCGGTAATAGGTGTGCTCCGCGCCGTCCATCTGCACGATGGTCCGCCCGCCCGCGACGGGTTCGAGCTGCCAGGCGTAGACCTCGTTGGTGAAGGGCGGCTCCTGCAGCACCCGGGTCACCTCGGCATGACGACTGACGAGGTAGAAGCCGGTCGCCGGGTGTAGGTAGAGAGGGAAGGAGGTGAGCATCTCCTGGTAGTACGGATAGGGATCAGCTGCGTACTGCGCGGAGAGAATGTCGGGGCCGGTCAACTGTGTCACCTTGCGAACTGGGCTTGGACGGGTACGGGCGGCAGCGGCCCGCACCCCGGCCTCCGGCACACCACAGGTTCCGTTGCCGTTTTCGCACTGCCGCCGGAGCTGCCTCGAACTGCTGTGGCATCGCGCGCTGTCACGAACGCCTGCGGGCCTGAGGCGCCTTCTTTGAGCGTCAGAGGCTCGGGATCACTCGAAGGGGCCGAACAGCCAGTTGCCGCGCGCTGCGGGGTCATTGCTCGTCCAGTACTCCAGCGATGCGGCCCGGACCTCGTCATGGCTGATTACACCGTTTCCGTCGCGGTCCATTCTCGCGAAGCCGGCGGCGAGTTCGTCGGCGGTGAGAGGGAACAGCGATCCGTACAGCTTGGCGTACTCGTCCTTGTCGATGACCTGGTCGTCATTGCTGTCGGCCACGGCATACCAGCACTGGGCGACCTTCCCGATGTCGGAGAGAAACGCCGTGGGTTCAGTGTCGAGGGCGGAGGTGATCGCGGACGTGAATCCCTCGCCGGTGAGGGTTCCGTCGGCGGCCGACCTGTGCACGAGATAGCGGTCCCAGAACGTGGTGAACGATGCCTCAAGATCCTCGATCTTCGCGGCGGGAGTTCCCGGGAACGTCGCCGCCTGGAGATGCGCCAGGCCGGCGAAGTAGGACCGGTCGACCGGGGCGGACTTGTCCTCACCCTGGAACAGGGCGAAAGCCCTCTTCAGCTTGCGGTCCAGGACGTCAGGCATAAGGTTTCTCCTTCGACGTGAGTACACGGGGTAGCTGGTTTCGGTTGCCCCAGTGGCTCTGGGCTCCGGCTTACCGGTGGCAGAGATCAGCGGCGAACGCAGGAAGGACCGTGTCCTGACGAGGTGGCACTGGCATGCGGCGCCATGGTGGCAGCGCGATCGTCGGCACCTGGACTGTGGACCTCTCTCCCTACAAGTCAGTTGAGGCGCGTGCTGAATAGCGAAGACAGCCGACCGCCGCGTCTCAAGATCGGCAGATGTACCGTCACATTCCAGCGCTTCAATACGCCACCCAGGGACTCAACGAGCATCACTTCGGGTGATATCCGCGCTTCCTGTGCATGAACGGAGGAAGAGCGGCCCAGGGAGGGCTACAGAAAGCACCGGGAGAGACCTCTGTCAGTTGGGCCTGGGGTGAAGCGACCGGGGCGTCCTCGTGGTGTCTGGGCGGCCAAGAGGACTCCCGGAGACACTGCTGTCGTCGCGACGAACTTGGCGACCGAAACCAACGGTGCCCAAGTGCCTAGCCTCGGGCTTTCACGTGGCTGAGGGCGGAGGCGAATGGCCCCTGCCCCAGTTCAGCTCAACATGCTGAACTTGACAGAGAAGCCTTCGCTGACCAGGGCCGTGTATGCGGCGGTGACGAGCTGGAACCGGGAGCGCTCGCCCCAGGCCAGGGCCCGCTCGGACCCCTCCAGTGGAGGCATGTCGAACCGCTCGGCCCACTCGACGGCCGCGGCCTGTTCCTCCGCGCGGCGGGCGGCGAGCCACTGGTCCTTCGCGACGGTGTCGGCGTCGCGGGCGGCCTTCCAGCAGTCGGTGCACTCCCGGCCGGCGAGCCAGCGGGCGAACCCCGCCCGGCGGTCGGCCGCCCGGTCGGAGAGGTTGTGCATTACCTCGTGTCCACAGCTGTGGATCACGGTCCAGACGGTCTTGACCCCCGGGGAATTCCGGTTGCTGGCAGTTACGTTCGAGGTCGGGCTGCTGGTCTGGGGCTTCAAATCCTGTGCCTTTCGTCGGCGGTTGGGGTGGTGGCCTGTGTCGCTGCGGAGGGTCGTGCATCAGATGCACGATCGGGCGGCGGACGGAGGTGGTCCGGGGTGCTCGGCGGTGGTCTCGGGGGACGCTTCCGCCTTCTGCGTCGTCTCAGCGTGTCCTGCGGATGGCGTCGGTGGCCGCCGAGGCGATGGCGGCGGGAGCGCTGGAGGGCTTGGGCAGGTGCAGCAAGGTGGTACCCGGCAGGTGCAGGGACTTGGCGGTGAGGGTGAGTTGGAGTACGGCGCAGCCGGCGGTCGTGAGCCGCTTGACGCGGGTGACGGCCGCAGCGGTTTCGTCGCTGCGGTACTGGGCGTCGGTGACGATCACGAGGAGGCGGCCGGCGCCGGGGAGGCTGAGTGCGAGGCCGTGGTCGAGTGCGTCGATGGCATCGCCGAGGTTGTGGGCGCCGCCGTTGGCCTCGAACGTCGTCACGCGCTCCGGTGCCCGGTGGGTGGGCCGGGTCAATGCGGTCAGGTGCCTGTCGTAGGCGATGGTGGTGGTAAGGGACTCGGGGTCGGTCAGCGCTGCTGCGCGTGCCACGATCCAGGCAGCGGACGCGACGGGCGCACAGGCGGCACGCATGGAACCGGAGACGTCCACCGCGATCCCCACCCGCAGCGGCGGGGTGGGGGAGTTCCGGCGGCGGGTGTGCGTGAACGGCTCCGCGGTGGGGACCGACCCGGCCGCGCGCTGAGCGTCACGGGCGAGGGCCGCGCGCATGTTGAGGCGGCCGGGCGGGGTCGGGCTGGTGGTCCGC
The DNA here is from genome assembly GCF_036226665.1 of Streptomyces sp. NBC_00691. Classification (NCBI taxonomy): domain Bacteria; kingdom Bacillati; phylum Actinomycetota; class Actinomycetes; order Kitasatosporales; family Streptomycetaceae; genus Streptomyces; species Streptomyces sp. NBC_00691. The sequence goes on from NZ_CP109007.1 coordinate 6,180,850, forward strand.
TCCTCGGTCCGCTCGCGGTAGGCGGCGGCACGCAGGGCGCGGCTCAGGCGCGAGGCGGCACTCTGCTCGGCTGCGGTGGGCCGGCGGGTACCGGTGACCGGGTTGCTGCGGGGCTCCGGTGTGCCGTCGGGGCTGACGGTGCCGCGGGCGCTGAAGACCGACTTGGCGGTGGCGGCGGCTTGGCGTCGCTGGCCGGTCCGCTGGGCGCGGTCCTGGGCCCGCGCCTTGGACTGTGCGGCCATGGCGTTGTTCGCTGCTGCCTGTTTCGCGAGGTCGGCGGCGTCGGTGGCTGCCGTGCAGTCCATGACGACCCCCACGGCGCCGGACAGCAGATCGGTGAGGTTCTCCGGCACGGGCAGGGCGGGAGCCGCGACGTCCAGAGCGTCACACCACTCCTGGGCGTGCCCGAGCATGGTCGTGGCGTCGTGGTCGGCGCACTGGTGGGCTGCGGTCCAGATGCGGGTGAGTGTGGTCAGCAGGTCTGCGCCCAGAACCTTTTCGCACAGATCGGCGACGGCCTTGGTCTCGCCGGCGTCCAGGATGCCGACGTCGCGGCGGCCGAGGATCAGGGCCGCCACGGAGGCAGCGTGCTCGATGCCCTGGAGGGTGGGGTGGGCGATGTCGGGCATGACCAGGGTTCGGGCACTGGTGCGCAAGTACGTGCGGTCGGTGGGCCGCCTGGTCAGGTGTGCGCCTTCGGCGCGGCTCTCCTCCAGCAGGAACGCGGCCTCGACGACACGGGGGGCGGCTCCGGCAGGCGGTGTCCAGACGGAGTGGGCCGCGTGGGCGGCCTCGTGTACGAACACTCCCCAGGCGGCGGGATACCGCTCCTCGTCGCCCACGATCCGCGGATGGATCTCGTGGGCCTGGAGCGGGGCGAACAGGCCGGCGTCGAACTCGACCTCGCCCAACGTGGGGAAGAACGCGGCCGGTGCCCCGCTGCGCGTGCCGGGGCGGCAGGTGACGAGGAGGTCCTGGCGGCCGGAGAGGGCGACCAGCCGGTCTCCGAGCTCGGCTCCCACGCGCAGCCACGCGTCCGGGGAGGAACGCGGCTGCGCGGGCGGGGCGCCGTCGTCGTCCCATCGCGCGAGGTCAGCTTCGTCGTTCGGTGTCGTGGCGGGGTACTGGACGTGGTGGTGGGCGCTCATCGCGAGCGGCCCCGGTGCGCGGAGACGGTGCTGCCCGGAGGCTTTCGGGCGGCTGAGGCGGGAAGCTGCTTGCCGAGGGTGAGGGGCGCGATCTTCTTGACGCCGACAGCCTTGATGACGGCGTCGGCGACAGCGTCGCGATCCTCCAGAGGAGCGATGCCGACCAGGTTCGCGAGCGCGGCGTTGGTGCCGAGGACGGCCTCGGTCTTCTGGTAGCTGAGCAGTTCCCGCAGTTGGGGGGCCCAGCCCAGCTCGCCGAGGTCGACCTGGCGGGAGAGGTGTCGGGCGACCCGGACCACCCGGGCATCGATCTTCAAGGCCAGGGCGAGGTCATAGTCCGTGCCGATCTGGATCTGCACGCTGAACCGGGACGACAGCGCCTCCGTCAGAACCGCACCGTGGACGCCGGGATTGTGGCCCGCCACCACGTAGAAGCCCGGCTCGGCCTTGATGGTCTCGCCCTTGTGGGCCTTGACCTGGATCTGCCTGCGCCCGTCCATCGCGGGATACAGCGCCGCCAACACCTTCGGCGAGATCAGAGTGGCATCGTCGATCAGCAGGGCGCGGCCCTCGGTCATCGCGGTGACCAGCGGACCGTACTGGAAGACGTAACCTCCGCCGTCGGCCTGCGTGTACTCGCCGATCAAGTCGCCGACCGTGGTGTCGCCGTCACCGGCGACGGTCAGCAGGTCCGGGAACGCCGCCTCCACCAGCGACGTCTTGCCGGTGCCCGGAGGACCGTAGAGCAGCACCGGCACATCGGCGTCACGCAGGCGATTCAGCGCCTCGACGTCGGGCAGATCGGCCAGCTCCCGGGGATGGTAGAGCTGGCCCCCCGCGCGGCGGATCGGGCCGGTCTGCCTGGGCGTGGCTGCGGCGGGAGTGGTCGTGCGGGCCGTGGCCGCCTGGGCGCGGGGGGCGTGGGTGCCCGGTGGGCTGATCACAGCGGTCTGCGCGGCTGCGGCGGTCTTCGCGTTCGCACGGAACTCCGGCTGCCCCGTCCCGCTTTGGTCGGCCTCGCCGCGTCGCACCAGGGTCAAGGAGGCGTTGCGGACGGCGCCGTGGGAGTGGCCCAGCTGCCGGGCCATGTCCCCGATGGTGAGCTTGTCCGCCGGCCGGTCGGCCAGCAGTCGGGCCACCTTGGCCCGTAGTTCGCCGCCCTTGGTCCGTGCTGGACTGGTAGGCGTTCCGGGTGTCGTCAAAACGAGGGTCCTTCAACAGGTACGGGAGCGGGCGGGGTTGGCGATGCGCCGGAGGGGCTGGCCGCTGGCGGAGCGGATCATGGAATGTGCCGACATCGGCGACCGGGCCAGCCGGGGCGTATGTCGGCGCTCACCGGCCGACCGGGGGCTCGGTGCAGGTGTAGGGGATGGCCGGCGACGAGCAGCTCGCTGGCTGCCGAGCAGACCCGTGCGCCTGCTCCGTACCGGGTTCCGTCGCGTGGCAGGCGCAGCCTGGTGCCTCTTCGAAGCCGTCTTGGAGCAGGATCCGCCGGGCGGCGGCGTTGTAGCCGGTGGTGGTGATCTCACCGGTGATGCTGTGCCGGATCGGCATGAACGGCTCGGCTGGTGATTCGGGCAAGGCGGGAGTCCTATCGGCGGTGGCGGGGACGCGGTGGGGTGGAGGTGCGGCGGTGCCGGCCCGGCCGGCGGCGGGGGCCGAGCACGGGCCGGGAGAGTGCGAAGACGGTGGTGGCGATGGCGGCGCCGGCGGCGGGGAGCGCGGACAGTCCGAGGAGGTGGTCGGCGAGGGTGCCGGCGAGGACGGTGCCCGCGGCCTGGCCGGTGCCGACGGCGAGGATCAGCCACGAGTACGCCTCGGTGGTCCGCGAGGCGGGGGCGAGGGCATCGATCGTCTCGAAGCCGCAGGTGATGACCATGGTGAGGAAGAGCCCCGGTAGAGCGGCGGTGACGATCGCCGCGTGCGGGCCCGGCTGGGTCAGCAGTGCCAGCCACCCGACTGTGAACAGGGCTGCTGTGCAGCTGAGTTGGGTGGCGGGCGCGGCGCGACGGACGAGGCGTGCGAAGAGCAGTCCGCCGAGGAACGATCCGGTGGAGAACGCGGCGGGCAGTACGCCGGTCAGCCAGGCGGCTTGATTGGTTTCGGCGGTGGCCGCAGCCCAGACTCCCAGCCCACCCAAGGACACCCCGAGTGCAGCGAGCCCCATGCACAGCAGCACCATGCCGCCGCTCACGAGCCGGTGTCGTTTCGTCGGCCGGGCGGACTCGACCGCTTCCTCTCGGTGGGGGCGCCAGGTGCGCGAGGGCGCGGAGGTGAGGACGGTGGCGGTGCCGACGAGTACGAGCGCGGAGGCCGCGGTCAGCGCGGCGTCGGCTCCGAACGTGGTGGCGAGCCAGGTGGCCAGGAGCGGGCCGGCGACATACATCAAGCCCTGGGCGCCGGTGTCGAGGGCCTGGATGACCTTTCGCTGCCCCGGGTCGGTCACGACGCTCGGCCACAGTGACCTCAGACCGGATTCCAGTGGCGGGGCGGAGAGGCCGGCGAGCGCGACAGCAGCTCCGATCAGCCACGTGCTGCCGCCTGGACCGATGACGGGCAGGGCGAGCAGGCTGCTGCTGGAAACGATGGCGGCGGGCGCGCTCACACGGGTCTGCCCATGCCGGTCCATGAGCCTGCCCTTCACCGGCTGGGTGACGCTGGCGGTCAGCCCGTAGATGGCGGCAAGTGCGCTGGCCGTCGCCAGGGACCCTCCGCCGCCCGTGACCCACAGGACCAGGGAGACGGCGACCATGCCGCTCGGCATCCGGCCGGTCAGGGTGCCGGCGAGCAGGCGCAGGACGTGGCGCGTGCCGAGAACGGCCCGGTAGGTCACGGGCGGTGAGGCGAGGGGGCGTTCGGCCAAGAGCAAGGAGGGCGGAGACTTTCCGGGAGGTGGCCGAGGCTCGCCCGCGGCCTCGTGCTGGAATCAGAGGCGGCGCGGGACGCGGGGCGGGGCGGCCTGGGCAGGCGGAGGCGGCGGGGTGGACCGCACGGCGGGCGGGGGTATGAGGTGCCGTGGCTGCGGGGTGCGGTGCGGCGGCAGGACGGCGATCGTGTCCTGGAAGGCGATGAGCGCATGGCGGAGCTGCCGGTCCAGGACGTCGGTCTGGACCATGAGCCCCCGCAACCGCACCGACAGATCCCGACCGGTGACGGTCTCGGTGGCGAGCGCGAAGTCGGCGCATTCGGCCAGGAGGTCGGAGAGCTGGGAGAGGTGGCGGGGGCCGGCGCCGTCGCTCACGACGTAGTCGAGAACCTCGGCGATCTCCTGGCTCTGCGTGGCGCCGGCGATTTGCTCGATGAGGTCGGCCAACGGCGGAACCTTCCCCGCTCGGCGGGGAAACCTTCCGCGGGGGTGCAGCACGCCGGGCTGAATGGCCGCAGGCAGGTCGGCCTGCGCCTGGTCGAGCGTGTCGTAGCGGCCCAGGACGCGCATCGTGGCGCTGTCGACGTCTCCGGCGACGACGAGTACGCAGTCCTCGGTGGGCTGGTCGAGGTCAGGGACCTCGACGACGGTGATCTGCCGACCAGCCGCGTCGTACCTGCTCTCGTACAGGTACATCATGTGGCGTCGGCGGACATCGTGCGCGTGGGCGGTCCACCGTGCCTCTTCGGCAGCGGGCAGTTCGGGTCCGGGAGGCGGCGGGCCCTCCTGTACGGCGAGGTCGCGCAGGAACCGTGCCCGGTCGGCCCAGGTGACGTGGCACTGCCGCGAGGTCGACCGGTCGGCGATCGACTGCTCGGAGAGGTGGCGGGCATGGTCTGCGGCGGCTTCGAGGTCGTCCACGAGCAGGTTCCACCCGGCTACGTGCCGGGCGGATGGCTGGAACTCCAGGGCGGTACGGGCCCGGTCGATGAGAAGGACCGTATGGGGCAGGAGCGCGGCGAACTCCATCTCCTGTTCCCGGTGTTGTTCCGCCACGATCGCTCGCTCCATGGCGACGTGCTCGGGCCACCCGGTGCTCGCCCGCACACGAGCGACCGCGTCGTCGCCGCGCGCCTGGATGGAAGCGAACCGTTTGGCGTAGGCCGCCAGAGCGTCGAGCGCCGCACGGACCGCGGGCGAGCCGGACTCGCCAGAGTTGTTGCGAGGTTGCGTCACCGGCGTCTCACCGTGAGCTCCGCCAGGGCAGGCGCCGGTGCCGGAGCCAGCGTTCGGCTCCCGGCGCGGTGCCCTCGTTCGAGGGGCGGCGGCACGCTGGCGAGGGCACGCAGGGAGAGGTCGACGAGCTCGTCGCCGCCTTCCACGAGCCACCAGCCGAGCGGGTTGGGGTGCGCCGTGACAGGCTTCGGCCCGGTCGCATCGGTCGGCGCCGTGACGATGACCTCCACCCGGTGGAGGAAGTCCGCTTCGTACCCGGTGGGGGCGCCCAGGGTCCGGATCGCCGCTATGACGAGCGGCGCGGAGGCGGTGAACCGGACGTAGGCATCGACGAGGTCGGCCGGGGCGGGGTCGGGGATGGTACCGGCCTCGTAGGTCTCCCGTGCCCAGGTGAGATCGTCCGACAGATCGGCGGCGTGCGCCTGCAGGACCGAGCGGGTGTAGGGCGGGAGGAGCCCGGTGCGGATGACGTGGGCGGCGGCCGAGGCGGTCGGCTGCACCGTCACGCCGGGTGGGGCGGTGGCATTCGTCGGGCCCGGGACATGGCCGGGCCGGAGGGCTCCGACGTGGTAAGTGTCGAGGTGGGGGTCCTTGACGACGGCGAGTTCCGTTCCGTCGTCGCGCTTCAGAATGGCGGCCTGCCGTACCCGGTCGGCCGCCAGAGTCTGGGCGATGGGCCCGGTGCTCCACAGGCCGCCGGCGAGGTCCTCCTGCCAGACACGGAGCGAGTAGTTCTCGACCCTCGCGGTCCACTGTTCGGGCAGGTGCTCGGCCACGTCGAGCGCGATGTCCCCGATGTACCGCTCGCTGCTGGGCGTGAGCTGCAGACCGAGAGTCCGCTCGGCGACGGCGCCGAGGGTGATCAGGGCCTGGCGGGCATGGGCGAGATCGGACAGTGGCAAGACCATGTCGCCGGAGTCGTTCTTATCGAACCCGGACAGCTCCATGGCGGTGCGGGCCCACTGCCAGGCGTCACCGTCGACGAGGCCGACGATGCCATCGCGGTCGCTGGTGAACAGAGTGATCCGGGTGACGGAGCCCGCGGCTGGTTCACGGGAGTTCAGGTGCAGGGTCCTCTCGGTGTGGGTGCCCGGGCGGGCACGGTTCGGTGTGGAAGGCGGTGAGGTGGTCGATGCCGAGCTGGTAGAGCTGACGGTCGGCGATGTCGAGGAGGTCGGCGGCGCGCAAGTACCGCTCGGCGAGAACGGGCTGACCGTGCTCGCGGCACCAGCCCCCTGTGGTGCGCAGCGCGTCACGGAGGGCGAGGAGCGGGCTGGTCGCGGTGCCGGTCAAGGCGTCGACGATGACGTGGACCTCGGCGGCGCACCGCTCGTCGCCCAGGTGCTGTGTCCAGGCCCGGACGGACTCGGCGGGATCCGGCAGCGCGAGGGCGGCCAGGTAGCGGAGCGTCTGTGCACGGGCGCGGCGGCGTAGCTCCGTGCCGGCCGGAGTCTGGTCGGCGACGGTCACCGGCTTCGTCCCGGCTCACCAGGTGCTGCCGGTACGGGGAGATGGGCCTCGTACTCGCGTACTCGGGCGTGGCCGAGCCGGTGGATGAGGCTCTGCAACTTCGCCGGGACCTCGACGGCGGCCTGCTTCGTACGGCCTGCGGACGAGGTGACGTCGGGTGCGGCGCGCAGGCGAAGGGCGATGCGGTCGACCTCGGTTTCCACGACCCGTAGGACACCGCTGAGCTCGGCCAGACGCCGGGCGTCGCGGTCGTGAGCCGGGCCGGGGAGGCTCGAGACGGCAGTGGCGACGGTAAGGAGCACGTCGGCGGCGGGCCGCAGGAGACTGTCCTCGCCCTGGGCCAGAGCGGCCAGCGCGCGTCCCGCTTCGTGCGGCTGCTGGAGGTCCGGCCCGCCCGCAGCCCGAGCCTTCAGGGTCTGGGCCGCCGCTGCCACGGACGGCGGGACGTCCACACCGTCCGCCGACGGGACGGACACTGGCGCCAGAGCCGGGTCGAGGCGCACGGGGTAGCGGGCGGCGCGCAGCATCTCCGCGGCCCGGGAGGCGTGCTCCTTCTCCCACTCCACGCCCATGTCGAAGGGGAGACGGTGCCAGATGCCGCGCAACGTGTACTGCCTGACGAACCCCGCACGCGCGAGCAGCTCGGAGGCCAGGCTGTCCATCGGCCCCTCCGCCTCCACCTCGCCGCCCTGACCGCGGACGATCGTGATCAGGTCATCGGTCACCGGCCACGCCCCTGGCCCGAGACCGGGATGGAGCCCACCGGCCGTGAGGGTGCCGGCGCGGCCTGGGCGGAGACTGTCGGCCGGTACTGCGCCGAGCGGATTCCGGCGGCCTGCGCGATCCGGGAGCGGCGCTCCATCAGCCCGGCCCGGGGCTGGACACGGGGCGGACCGGCGCTCTGGGACGGGTCGAGGGTGTAGTCGGCGTAGACGTCGAAGCCCCGCTGGCGCAGGTCATGGACGGCTTGCCGCGCACGGCGCACTCCGTCGTACTCCGGCATGGCCAGCCGGTACAGCCCCGGCTGCTCGGGGACGGGCTCGAACTGCTCGGCGGTCAGGTACCAGTGCGCCAGATGAGGCGGTGTATGGGCGGTGGCGGAAGCGACGAACCCGTGGTCGGGGTGCCGGCCGAAGGTGAAGTGCTGGTTCAGGAGGACTCCTTGAAGAGAGCGGTCAGCGGCGTGGTGGTCGAGTGGCGGTCCGTGCAGGAGCTGCTGGCGGGGTGGGAGTGAGCTTGGGCAGATCGCGTGGCAGGGACATCGGCGGCGGAGTGCCGGGCACCCACAGCGCCATTGCCTCGCTGAAGTGGGTTCGGGGGTCGGTGTTCCAGGAGATGACCGGGCCGTGAGCGTCCATCTGGCGGCTGACGACCTCGCCGGTCAGCCGCTGGAGCAGGCCCGGGGGCGCTCCGTCGAGGAGGTCGGTTCCGATCTCCTCCCAGGCGAAGACGACGTCGTCCACCAGGTATCGGCTGAGGGCTTCGAGGTCCCGGCCGAAGCGGAAGCGGTAGGCGGCGAGGATCAGCGGCACCATGTTCGGAGGGCTGCTGTCGTACTGGAGGTGAACGCCGGTGTAGCCGCCGTCCGGGTCGGGGCGGGCGATGAAGGCAGGGGATCCCAAGAAGGCTCCAAGGGAGAAGGGACTACGGGGCGAGCCTGTGCTGGGGTGCGGAAGACACGGGCGGCAGGGGCGGGGCTGCCGCGCGAGGGTGGTGGCGCGACGGCGGAAGCGGGGAAAGGCCGGCTATGCGCTCGGGGACGACGTGGAGGTCTTCACCGAGCCGCCGTACTTGGACGGCAGCGTCGGCGAGGTCCTTCGCCAGGTAGAAAGCGTCGTCGTCCCCGTCGTCGCGGTCGTACGCGCGGGCCCGGTCGGCTGTGGCGTCGAGGAGTTCCGCGAGCCGGGTGAGCAGGCCGTCGGTGCCGTCGACGAGCTGGTGCAGCACCGCGGCGGCCTCCCGCACGTCCGTGCTCGCGAGGACGGCGTTGCTCAGGGCGTTCAGCAGGTTGCCGTAGGGGAACCGAGCGTCGGGCAGATCGGCGCGGTCGAGGCTCGAGCCGTGCACGCCGGCCGTCGCCGGACCGTGGTCGGCAGAGTCGGTTCGGGAAGGCAGGGAGCCTTCTGTCTGCAGCGGCATGGCCTGGGTTACCGCGCGCGGCCCGACGAGCGCGGGGCGGCGGGGTGCAGAGCCGCCCCGGTAGCGACCCGGCTCGCCTGGGGTGCGTTGGTGCGGCCCGTCGTGACCACGGCGGTGCCCGATACAGCTGCGGGATGCCGGTAGTTGAGCCCGATCCCGAGCCTGGCCAGCCGGTCGGCGAGGACCTGGATGCGTACGGCCGTGGCGACGGGCCCGGACTCGGAACGCAGGAGGAACGCACCCTGATTCGGGACGTACTGGAATCCGGTCAGGTACAGGGTGTCTCGGGCTTCAGCGGGGACGTGTCCGTACGGGGCGCCGAGGAGCCCGTCCTCGTAGCGGACGAGCGTGACCGCACTGGTCTCTGCCGGTGCCTGTCGGTGGGCCGGAGGGGCAGGCCGTTTTCGCGCTTGCTCGCGCACGGCCTCCGCGGCCCGGGCGTATCGGGGGAGGAGTCGGCGGGTGATCGCGGCGGCGGCGCGGACGGGATCAGCGCTGATCACTATCCCGTTCGGCTCGGGTGCGCCATGGAAGTGGTGCGGCAGGAAGCCGGGCGGCTCCAGCGCGGCGACGAGGAACTGCTGGGGTTTGAGGGGCCGGTCGATGATGTAGATCTCTTGTCCGGCCGGGCCGGTGAGGACCGCGTCGTGGCCGAGGACGAACTCGCTGACCGCCCAGTCGACGTGACCGTTGTCCCACAGCCGGTCAGCGGTCGGGAACTGATCGCTGTAGGAGGGGTGAAGGTGATACGCGCTTGTCCAGCCACCCGGGAGCCGATCTGCGATCTCCAGGGCGAAGGTTTCGAGTGGGGGTGAATTCCGCAGCATGGTCTCCGATATGTCGTGGGCGTGGCCAGTCGAGGTACGAGGCTGGGGCACCTACAGGTCCTCGTGGTCGCGGTCCCAGTCGGCGTCGTCGAGGGTGTCCTGCTGGTACTGGAAGACGGCTTCCTCCAGCGGGTGGAGGCTGGAGATTCCGGGGTGGGAGCGGAAGGCGTCGGTGCGCTCGTGGATGTACTGCTGGGTGTCCGCGGCGGCGGTGATGGTGCGGACGGTGTTCCGCGAGGAGATCAGGCCCCACTGCGTCATGTCCGTCGGGGTGGTGTGCTTCATCCACACCCAGATCCCGTTGCCGAGCTTGATGATGCTTTCGGGGTGGTACAGGCCGCCGGTCCTCTTGTTGCGGCGAGGGCTGCGGCGCTCGCCGAGGTCCCGCATCAGGCCCTGGGCGGCCTTCCTCAGGACGGCGCCCTCCAGGTCGTCGCGCTCGCGGATCCGGGCACACAGGTCGTCGAGGAAGTCGTCCTTGTGCATACGGCCGGCGTCGGTGGTGACGTGCTGGGCAGCTTCGAGGGCGAGCTGGCGCAGCTGGGGGTCGGAGGAGTACTTCACGGGAGGTCGCGGTCCTTCCAGACGGCGGCGATTTCGGCCAGGGCGGTTGCGGCGTGCTCGATCACTTCGCGGGTGACGGCGCGGCCGGGCGGGGCGAGTTCGGGGTCGTACTGGGCGAAGGTGCGGCTGCCGCGTATCTGAGCGAGGGCGGGGAGAACCTCGCAGAGCAGGTTGGTGGCAACCCGGCGCTGCCGCAGGTCCTCTTCGAGTCGGGCTTTCCGCTCCGCCCAGGCACCCTGGACGGTCAGTTCGCCCTCGACCACACGATCAGCGAGCTGAGGGTCCTCGACGCGCAAGCGGGCGAGCTGAGATTCTGCTGAATCTGCCTGGGCCTTGGCCTCACGGGCGGCCTTGTAGGCATCGTCCAGGGAGACCGCACCGGAGATCACACCGTCCACGAGGTCCGGTGCATGACGCAGCACGGTCCTGGCCTGTCCGATCCGCCCAATGGAGAGGCCGGTCTGTTCAGAAACTGAACGCGCGGTCTGTTCAGTCTCTGAACGCCCCGGATGTTCAGAAACTGAACATGCCGAGGCCGCGATCATCGCGAGCTGCCCCTTGGTCAGATGACGCCGACGGCTGTTGACAGACAGCACGTAGGCTCGGGCATCGTCTCCCTCGTACGTGATGTACGCGGGTTCGACACCGGCGATCTCGCAGGCGCGCAGACGGTTCTTGCCGTCAAGGATTCGGCCTGTGGCGTCCAAGACGACAGGCTGACGAAGGCCGTGCTCGCGGATGTCCTCCGCGAGGGCATGGAGCTCTTCCTCATCGAGCATGGGGAAGAGTGCGGTGGTCGGGTGTAGGTCGATGGTGTTGTCCTGTCGATGTGCAGTGCTGGTCGGTTGGGCACTCAGTGCATGCGGGCGTCGGTGTCGAAGAGCGACTTCTCTGTGGGGTGGAGGAGGTGCTGGACGACGAAGCTCCGGCCTGCGACGCGCCACAGGCCGCGTCCGCGGGTGAGTTGGGAGATGGCCTCGGTCTCGACGGCGGTGAGGCCGAGGAGGGTGGCGGCGGCCTGGATCTGGTCGGTTTCCTGGCGGTAGATGATGCGGGTGGAGCAGTCGGCCAGGAGTCCTTCGGCGAGGGCGCGGCCCTGTGATCCGGCGTCGCCCGCGGTGAGCAGGTCGGACAGCCGGTGGATGACCATGAGGTTGGCGATGCCGAGGCCGCGGCTCAGCTTCCACTGGGCCTGCATGCGCTGGAGGAGGCCGGGGTGGCGCATCAGCCTCCACGCCTCGTCGTAGACGATCCAGCGCCGGCCGCCGTCGGGGTCGGTGAGTGCTGCCTCCATCCACGCCGAGGCGCAGGTCATGGCCAGTACCAGCGCGGTGTCGTCGCCGGATCCCCCGAGCCGGGACAGGTCGATGGAGAGCATCGGGCTTGTCGGGTCGAAGGCCACCGTGGAGGGGGCGTCGAACATGCCGGCGAGGTCGCCGTGGACGAGGCGGCGCAGGGCGTGGGAGAGGTCGCGGGCAGCGTCGCCGAGGTGGCCGGAGACGGTGCCGGCTGCGGCGTCGAGGAGGTGGGGCTGGGCGAGGGTGTGGGCGATGTCGCCGAGCAGCGGCGCTCGGCCAGCGGCGGTGGCGGCCTGGACGACTCCGTCCAGAGCGATGTCGAGGGCGGTGTGCTCCATGGGGAGCAGGTCGCGGCCGAGGACGGTGCGGGCGAGGGAACCGAGCAGGAGCAAGCGGCGTTTGCGGACCTCGCCGGCCCAGCCCGCGTCCGAGATGGACGGAGGCTTCGGGGCGGCGTCAAGAGGGTTCAGCCGTCCCGGGAGCCCGGGGCCGAGGGCGATGGAAGTGCCGCCGAGCGCGGTGGCGACCGGCGTCCATTCGCCCTTCGGATCGCACGGGACGTAGACGCGGTAGCCGAAGGCGACCGAGCGGAGCGCGAAGGACTTCGCGAGGGCGGACTTGCCCTGGCCGATGACCCCGGCCAGAAGGATGTTCGGGTTGGTGAAGCCCTCGACTTTCCCGTACAGGGAGAAGGGGTCGAAGACGAAGGACCCTTCGGCGTGGACGTCGCGGCCGATGTAGATGCCCTCGGCGCCGAGGCCACCTTCGGCGAGGAAGGGGTAGGCGCCGCTCGCGGTGGCTGTGGTCATGCGGTGGGCGGGCAGGCGCAGGCGTTTGCCGCGGGCGGAGGCGGTGCCGGGGCGGCCGGCGGGAGCGTAGAGCGGCGCGGGCATCTCTGCCTCCGCCGCCGTGGCGCCGGTGGTCTCCACGGCGGCCTGCGCTTTGGCGCGGGCTTCGGCGAGCTGCTTGCGGGCTGCGCGCCGGGTGGTGCGGTCGGCGCCGTGCGGGGTGAACAGGGGGCTGGCCGAGGCGCGGCGAGCCCGTCGTCCGGGGCGGTGTCGGGACATGGCTGGGGGATCGTTTCTGCGCGAGGTGGCTCAGGCGGTGCCGTGGTCGGCCGGGGTGGTCTTGCGGCGGACGGCGTGGCCGGAGGCGAGGTGGCGCTGGCAGATGGTGAGGACGAGCGGGCCGTCGGGGAGCCGGTCGGGGGTGCAGGCGGGGGCGGCGGGCAGGGTGTGGAAGGCGTCGTGGAGGCTGGCGGTGGCCTGCCAGAGCCGCAGGTGCGCGGTGGCCAGATGCCGTCCTGACGTGGGGTGTTCGGGGCGCACAGTCTCGGCAAGCTGGTCGAGGAGCAGGTGCAGGCGGGTGACGTGCTCGTGCAGGTTGTCGAGGTGGCGCCGGTCGGCCGGGGTGCCCCGGCCGATGGACCGGGCGTGGTGGCGGATGCCGGCGGTCGCGGCCCGCAGGTACGGGTGGGCGTCCGTCGGGTCGGTCGTGGTGGTGGCCAAGAGGGTGGGGGTCTTTCTGCGGTGGCCTGGATGGATCAGGCGGCGGGGCCCTACTTCTCCTGGGCGGTGCGGGCGAGGGGGAGTGCGGCGAGGGCGAACGCGTCGGGCTGCTGGTAGTCGAGGCGGCGCAGGTCGACCTGGGCGGTGACGGCGGCGGTCTCGATCTGAGCGCAGGCGGCGTCCAGGGCCTGGTCGGTGTCGGCGGAGACGGTGAGCAGGCCGGTCATGGCGACGTCGGCGTGGCCGGCGATGAGCTGCCTCTCGCGTTCCTTGACGTCGCCGTACTCGACGACGTCGGCTTCGGAGTCGACCTGTCCGCGGCGGGCGCGCTCGTTGGCGTCGGCGATGATCGTCGCCTTGGTGCGCTGGACGTCGCGGATCGCAGACTCGAAGCCCTGGGGGACGTAGATGAGGGAGAAGGAGCGGCGCACCCCGGCGGTGAACAGCAGCTGGTGGAGGAAGCCCGCGAGGACTTCGGTCCGCGGCCAGTTCTCGACCCAGTAGGTGGTGTGGCGGGCCGTGTCGGTGATGAGCCGGTCGGGCTCCTCGACCTGGACGACGGGGCCAGCGGCGGCGGGGTCGGCTTCGGCGCGGCCGGTGTCCGACCACTGCTGCAGCGCGGCCAGGGCCTTGGGGTCGTAGGCGGTGCGGATGACGGCTGCGATCTCCCGCGCGTTCAGCCAGCCGTTCACGGTCAGACCGGCGGTGCGGGCGGCCTGGGTGAGGGAGGAGGTGGCCTGGCCGAGGACGGTGAAGGCTCCGGGCAGCCCGCCGCCGGCCTGGCTGATCAGGCGCTTGGCGGCCTTCAAGTCGAGGGAGATGGCCAGGTACGTTTCGTGCGGGGCGGCGGCCGGGCCGGCGGAGGCGACGAGATCGCTGTAGATCTGGCCGGCGAGCTGGGTGCCGGGCCGGCCGTGGGTGTTCCAGTGCCGGGTCAGGGTGTCGCCGGAGTCGGGGACGGTCCGCTCCAGGACCTGGACGGTGGCGACGTGCCCGGTGCGCGCGATCCCGGCCAGGGCCCGCCCCCACGCCTGGACGTGAGAGTTCTGGGTGGCGGGGTCCAGCAGGGCGAAGGCGCGGCTGGTCACCCGGGCGACCGCGGTGAGGGTCTGCTGGTGGGGATCGTGCAGAGCCGCTGCCTGGCCGTCGGCCGGGGTGACCACCTTGATCGAAGCGGCTGTTCCCGGCAGGTGAAGGGTTCCTTCGGCGCGGGGGCGGGACACCGGGCGGGCGAGCCACAGGGTCTGCCCGGTGCGGCGGCGCTGCGCGTAGCGGGCGACGATCGGCGCCCAGTCGATCAGGGACCGGCCCCGGCGGCGGACGGCGACGAGGGCGGCGACCGCCGCCCACAGCGGGGTGAGGATCAGGGCGCCGGGCAGGCCGGTGGTCACGACGGTGACCAGGAGCAGCGCGAGCGCTGCGGAGGTGAGGACGAGCTGGGGCAGCGAGAGGCCGAGCAGGATCCCGCGGCGGGACCTGGTCGGGAACTTCACCGTCATCGGGGTGATCGTGAGGTCAGACAAGGCAAGGGCTTTCCGAAGGAGGCGGCCCCCGGGACGGGACACAGCGTTCGTGTCCCGCCCCGGGAACCAGGGGAGTGTCGGGTGTCAGGAACCGGCGGGGGACTGCGGCGTCGTGAACGGGCTGCCGCCCGTGCCGGACTCGGAGCCCTGCGCGGCACCGACGACGCCGGCGCTCGGAGGCGCTCCGTCCTGCGTGCTGCGCGGTGTGGCACCCGCGGGAGGTCCGCCGGGGGCGCTGTTGCCGGCCCCGACGGAGTTGCCCGAGTCCTGGGCCACCGGGTTGGTCGGCATGGAGCTGACTGCCTCGTTCAGGCCGCTCTGGACCTTGTCCATGGCCGGTGATGCTCCGGTGCCGCCACCGCTTCCGGAGGGGCTGGAGGCGATGTCACCGGGGAAGGCGCCGGATCCTGCGGCCGGGCCCTGCGGCGATGCAGCTCCGGCCCCGGCGGCGGCGCCGCCGGTTCCCGCGGTGGCTGCTGCGGCTGCCGCCTTGCGGGTCGCGTTCTCGGCGTGCTGCTTGGCGAGCTGGGCACCAGCCCCGCCGGAGCGGTGCAGGGTCTCACCGTCGGTGGACTCCGCCGCCCAGTGCACGAACTTGAAGGTCGCGTAGGGGCAGAGCATCACCAAGAGCATGATGACGATGCCGGCCATGACGTCGGCGAGCGCGGCGATCCCGCCGTCCGCGTCGGTCTTGCCCATGGCGGAGATGCCGAGGAGGAAGACCACGGTCATCAACAGCTTGGAGACGATCAGGGTGGCGGTCGCCTCAATCCAGCCCCGCCGCCAGCGGCGGGCAGCCTCCCATCCGCCGCCCGCTCCGGCGAAGACCGCCAGGGTCACGAGCACGAGGATGCCGACCTTGCGGACCATCATGACGCACCAGTACATGACGGCGCCGACGGCGGCGCCGAGGGCTGCGAGGGCGGCCACCAGCCAGCCCAGCGGGGAGATCGCCGCGATCTGCGAGACCTTCACCATGCGGCGGACAGCATCGTCGATCGAGGTGCCGGCTGCCGCGAACAGCGAGTCGGACAGGGCGTCGACGACTTCGATCGCGACGGTGGTCAGGGCGATGGCGGCGAAGCAGAAGATCACGCCGCCGGCGGTGCCGGTGAACGCCTGGCCGAGTGCCTGTCCGTCGCGCTTCATCGCGGCCCGGACAAGCTGGGCGCAGAAGGTGGCGACGAGGATGGTCAGCCCGATCGGCAGCAGCATCTCGTAGTTGTCGCGGAACCATCCGGCGCCGAGGTCGATCTTGGTGGTGGTGTTGACGGCCTCGGCGGCCAGGTCGGCTGCTGCGGCGGCGAGTTCGCCGCAGGATTTGGCGATCCAGTTGCCGATGCCTTCGGTGATCGCCTTGCCCGGGTCGGAGACGAAGTCGATCGCGTCGGCCGCGTCGCAGAGCTTGCCCGCGACCGGAAGAGCGCAGAAGTCCACGACGGACTCCTCCTATCTGTTGCGGGTCAGGGGGCGGTGTTCGGCGCGATGGCGACCAGGGCGCAGTCGGCGCTAGGCCGGCACTGCACGGCGAGGGTGACCGAGCGGTCCTCGGCGCCGCCTCCGCCGTCCTTCCAGGCGATGGCCTGCTTGCCGGTGACGGTGACGGCGTAGATGTACGCCTCGGTCAGGGCGGCCGGGTTCTCGGCCAGGGCCTGCTTGAACGCCGAGGGGAAGACGGACTGGCTGACCGTCGCGGTGGCGTGCTGGCCATGGTCGTGCATCCGTGACCACAGCAGCGGGTCGGGTACCTGGGCCTGGATGGAGGTCCAGTCGGTGTACTTCGTCTCGGTCGTCATCCAGGCGTGCATGCCGGCGAGCTGCTGGTCGCGGGTGGTGGCCCGGGTGTCGTAGGACCAGAGCATCACCGCCGCGGCGCGGCCGTAGGCGAGGGGATCGGACAGGCGCGGCGGCGGGGAGACGGTACCCGTCGCAGCCTCCGCGACGGGTACGGGCGTGCCCGGACGGGCGGTCGGATTGCTGACGGACGGCTTGCCGGAGGGTGCCTTGCCTCGGCCGCCGCCGGTCGTGAGGTAGGCGGCAAAGCCGGCGCCGGCCAGGAGCAGGGCCAGGACCGCGGCGAGGACGGCGACGCGTCGGCCGGTGGACCAGTGGGCGGTGGCGGCGCGGACGCGTGGGCGGGAGCGCTTGCCCATCAGCGGACCTGCGTGCCGAGCGTGGAGAAGAACGCGATGATCCCGTTGGCGGCACCGAGACCGAGCGCGGCGCCCGCGGACACGAGGGCGCCCTTCTTCCCGTTGGCCTCGGCCTGGTGGCCACCGGTGTGGTGGCCCCAGGCCCACACGCCGAGGGAGACGGCGAGGGCGCCGACGACGGCGATGATCGCGGCCATGTTGATGGAGCTGACGACGTTGCGCAGCAGGTCCAGGCCCGGCAGGAAGCCGCCCTTCGGGGAGACGCCGGGGTCGTAGGCCAGGATCGTGACGCGGTCGGCTATCTGCTGGAGGTGAGCGAGGGTGGGGATGGTCGAACTCCTTGCGAGCGCAGGACAGATGGCCCAGCGGGAAAGAGGAAGAGGGGAAGGCACGCGGCGGCATGCGGCTCGCGGCGGCCGGGGGAAGCGGCCCGTGGCCCGGGAAGCGGGCGGGGAGCGCTAGGAGCTGAGGGCGGGGATGCGGCGGACGGCGAGGATCTGCCAGTCGGCGACCTTCTCGATCCGCACGGGGCGCCCGGTGCGCGGCGCGTTGATCACGAGACCCGCGCCCATGTACATCCCGACGTGCTCGGGAACGGCGGCGGTGCCGCGGGTGAAGAGCAGGTCACCGGGCTTGAGCGCGGTGACCGGGACCGGGACGCCCTCCTTGACCTGGGTGTACGTGGTGCGGGTGAGGGTGACGCCGGCCTTCGAGTAGGCGACCTGCATCAGGGAGCTGCAGTCGCAGCGGCCCATCGGATCCGGTCCGTGGGAGTCCTTGCAGGTACCGCCCCACTGGTACGGGGTGCCGAGCTGGTGCATCGCCCAGTCGATCGCCGTGCGGGCCTTCGGGGAGGCGTCTGCGGGAATCTTGTAGCCCGCGGGGACGGTGCCCTGGGGGATCTCGCCCCACTGCGTTCCGTCCTCACCGGGTCGGCAGCCGCCGCCCGCCGGGCCGCCCGGAGCCCCGGTTTCGCCTCCGCCCTGAGGGAGGGTCTTGACGATCGCCTCCTGCAGAGCACGGGCGAGCGACTCCCACTGGGCGTACGCGTCGGGATAGCCGGATATCTGGACGGCCTGGGCGGCCTGGGTGATCGTCATCTGCTGCCAGCCCGCGACCTTGAGGAGTCCCTCGTAGAAGCGGGTGGAGGCGTGGACGGGGTCGAGGATCTCTTCGGCGGTGCCCCAGCCCATGCTGGGCCGCTGCTGGAACAGGCCCAGGCTGTCGCGGTCGCCGTAGCGGAGGTTGCGCAGGCGGGATTCCTGTATCGCGGTCGCGAGGGCGACGACTTGGCCGCGCTCGGGGACCTTCATGGCGATCCCGGTGGCGATGATCGTCTTGGCGTGAGGGATCTGCTCGGCGGGTAGCTCCAGGCCCTTGATCTGGATGCCGGGGGTGGCGCCGGAGCCGCCGAGGATGCCTGCGACCTGCTGGGCGACGGCGTTGGCGTCGACCGAGTTGTCGACGCCGCACTGCGTGGCGCGGGAAGCGGAGCTGCTGGCGGCAGCCGCTGTGGCGGCTGCGCCGGCCAGGAGGAGCGGAGAGAGGACGACGACGCCGACGGCTGCGGCTATGCCCTTCAATCCGCTGAGCCTCCCGAGGGGGCGAGGGTTCTACGCAGGGTTGAAGGCAGGGGAGGGTACGGCTGTGTCACGAGTGGTCCTTGGGGTGAAGTCCGGCCGCGCTGGTCCGAGGTGAGAAGGGCGCGAGGGCCGGGATGAGGTGATCGGAGAGCCTGGGAGGAGTGGCCGCGGGGCGAGTTGCCTCTCGCCGGTCGGGCGTCCTCGGGGGCGTCGGGAGCGGGGTCAGGACAAGGCTGTGCCTCCAGAAGGGCAGGGGGAGGGGTGGCCGTTCGGCAGCTGGGGCCGGGCGGTGGTCAGACTGTAGGTGCCGATTCCCGGTTGACCTAATTTCTCGCCTCGCAGGGGTCAACCGGGAATCGTGTCCTACAGTGTGGCTTCCCCCGCTTGCCCGCCGCTCTCCTTCGGCATGCCGGCCTTCCGTGCCTGTATTCGCCGCCGCGGCGCCCGCATTCAGTGCGAGGCGGGATTCCCACTCTCTTTCGTGACCCGAATCGGGGTACCCCTTTGCCTTTTTCCCTTCACCACGGCGACGCGCTCGGCGTCCTGGCCGGCCTTCCGGACGACTGCGTGGACGCGGTCATCACCGACCCGCCGTACAACTCCGGCGGGCGGACCGCGAAGGAGCGCACCTCCCGTACCGCCCGACAGAAGTACACCTCCGCCGACGCCGGCCATGAGCTGGCCGACTTCCCCGGCGAGAACATGGACCAAAGGAGCTACGGCTTCTGGCTGACGCAAATCATGACCGAGGCACACCGGCTGACCAAGCCCGGCGGTGCGGCGCTCCTGTTCACCGACTGGCGGCAGCTGCCGGTCACCACCGACGCGATCCAGGCGGCCGGATGGCTGTGGCGCGGCGTCCTGGCCTGGCACAAGCCGCAGGCCCGCCCGCAGAAGGGCAGGTTCACGCAGAACTGCGAGTTCATCGTGTGGGCGTCGAACGGTGCGATCGACGGCTCCCGCAACCCCGTCTACCTGCCCGGCCTCTACTCTGCGTCGCAGCCGTCGGGCAAGGTCCGGCAGCACATCACGCAGAAGCCGGTCGAGGTGATGCGCGAGCTGGTGAAGATCTCCCCGCCCGGCGGCACCGTCCTTGACTTCACCTGCGGCTCCGGCTCCACCGGCGTGGCCGCTCTCCTGGAGGGCCGCGACTTCATCGGCGTCGAGAAGACCCGGCACTACGCCGAGATCGCCTCCGACCGCCTCACCGAAACGCTCCACCACACCGTCGGGCAGGACGACCTCACCCTGACGGCCTGACCCGGATGCGCGCAACCGCGAGTTACTGGCGGTTCGTTATCCGCGCCTGCGCGCATTCGGGCCCTGCCGTCCCATCACCCGTTCTTGATTTTCCGGCTGCCGCGTGCGCCGGAGGAGGAGATTTCCTTGGAGCCTGACCCTCTGGAGGAATTCGGCGCCGCCGGGGAATTCGACCCGGTGCGCCTTCCGGAAGGCGACCTGGACAGCATCCAGGCCACCGTCCGCAAGCTGCTCGACCGCTCCGCCGAGCAGGCGCGGCAGCTCGACCACCTCGCCGCCGCACCGGGACCGGCGTCGCTGCCCGGCTTCGGCCTGCCGCCGATGCCGTCCGCGGCGATGATGCCGCCGGAGCCGCGTCCGATTCTGGAGCTGGACGGCGAGGAGTACGAGAGCGAGCTGGACCTGCTCACCGACTGGGTGGAGGACTTCCTCATGCCCACCTACGGGAGCGAGGTCACGACCGCCTCCCCATGGTGCGACCAGTGGCAGGAACACCTCGACGTCGTCGCCTGGCTCCACGCCCTGTGGATGGCCTACCTGCAGCACAAGGACCCCGAGGCCGGACCGGCCGGTCCCTTCGTATGGCACCGGGACTTCCTCACCCACTGCATGGCCGCCATCCGGGCCGCCGGCGGACCGCTGTCCGCCTGCCAGACCGACCCCGAGCGACCGTCGCACCGCCTCCTTCGCGGCCCTGGCCGCTCCGTGCGCGCCGTGGCCCGCGACGCTGAGACGGCGCAGGCGGAGGAGTGATCGCCGAGGGCCGGCCGCCCGCCTTCGGCCTCACCTTCGACCCTCGCGCCCTCACCGACCTGCTCCAGGCCCCCAGCCACATCCGCGACCTGTCGCTCGCGCTGCTCCAGGAGGTCGTCAACGCCGACCGGCACGGGGGCAAGCTCACGGCCGAACTCGCCGGACTGCGCAAGCTCTACGTCGACCGCCAGGCCGCCTGGCGGATCGTCTACGCGCTGCGGCCGGCCCCGTCGGCCTCGGCCTACCCCATGGAGATCCACGTCGTGGCCGTCCGCCCCCGGGCCAACCACGACATCTACGACACCGTGGCCCGGCGCCTCGGCATCGACCACCGTCCGGTCGGCGCCCGCGCGCACGCCGCACGCACCCGCTCACCCCAGATCGACGCCTACCGCGAGATCCCGAAGCCCGGCCCACCCCCCGGCCTTCCCCGCTCCGCCCAGCCCACCGTCCTCACCACGAAAGCCGTACGTTGACAGCCTTCCCGAACTTCCTTGGCCACTTCGGCGAGAACCTCCTTGAGCTCCCGGCCGAGCCGGAGAACCCCCACCACCGCGCGCTGCTGGAGACCTACATCGAGGTCCAGCAGCTGGAGCGCCGCCTGCTGGAGACCCTGACCAATCCGCACCCGGACATCACGCCGGACGGCTTCCACGCCTGCACCGAGATCCTCATCGACCGCATTGCCGCCGGTCAGGAACTTGCCGTCCTGCTGTCCGCCCCCTGCTGCTGCGCTCCCGCAGAGGAGTCCTCCTGCGAGAAGGACCCCGACAGCTGCTCCCCGGACTGCTACGAAGCCGTCGACCACGCCGGCGACGAGGACGCTGCGGGGCGGCGTGGCTGCCGACGGCAGTGACCGGGGCCGCGCGAACGTGCCCCGGTCCACGACGACGCCCGTCCGCAAGGCGCTGACGTCCCTAGACCACCGCGTCGAGCTTGCCGTCGGCTACACCGTCGACCGGCTCTGGCGCGACCACGACCGCGGCCTGCTCGACGAGCAGACCGAGAGCATCGCCGCCGCCCACCGATCCCTGTCCAGCGCCGAGCAGTCCGTCACCTTCTACCGAGTGCTCCTCCAGCGCCTCGCCAGCGGCGAGTACCCCGTGGACTCCGCACTCTTCGACCGCATCGGCCGCACGGTCAAGCAGCTCCAGGAGGCGGTGCACATCCGCGGCGTTCGCGAGACGGAGCTGTCCGACGTCCTCGAGCCCATCGAAGCAAACGCCGCCCGCACACCGGCCGGCCACGCCGACCTGAAAGCCCACGACATCGCCCTGCTCCTGGCGATCGGCCAGGGCGCCAAGCTCCGCGAGCACCTGCTCACCCAGCGGCTCTCCGTCGTGACCGCCTCCGGCACCAGGATCGGCCAGCATGACTTCGCCCGGCTGGAGACAGCCGGGCTCGTCGACCGCGACACCAGCCACCCGCTGCACGCCGGACAGCCGGTCGCCCTCACCGACGCAGGCCGCGCCGCGCTGGCCGCTCGTCCTTCCAGCCGTGTCACGAGCCGCCCCGCGCCACGCCCCGGTGCCTGGCCCGACGCCGCCACCCGCACGCGCTGAACCGAAGTCCCAGGAAACCCTTGTCCTCTTCCGCCTACGAACCCGCCTTTCGCCTTCAGGGCTACCGACCGGCCTCAGCAGCGGTGGAGCGGGAGTTCGGCGACCGCATCGCCCTGAGCGAGACCGACCTGACCACGCTGGCTCAGCACCACACCCCCGACGGCCGGCAGAGCTTCTTCGTCTTCCACGACACCTCCGCCATGTACGGGCTGCCCGGCGAACCACAGCTCCTCGCCCTGCACCTCACCCGCGACACCGAGGCACGGACCTTCACCTTCGCCAGCGCACGCCTCCCGCTGTACGCACTCGCGCAGTCCTGGCTCATCCAGCGCCACTGCCCGGCCTCCGCCATCAGCCGGTCCGATGACATCGGCACCAGCCCCGCCGACACGATGACCACCGGGCTGGAGCAGCGCTTCCGCGACCACGGCAACCAGTTCTCGATCGTGATGAGTTACACCGGCGAGGGATACCCGACCCAGGAGACCGTCGTCCTCCTGGAAGCCGCGGACCGCACAGGGCCGCAGCCCTACCGGCTCCTGCTGGAAACCACCGACCTGCGGGCCCACACCCACCAGCTGCGCGAGGGCGCCTTCGGCACCGCGGACGCGGCGCTCGCCTGGCTGGACGACCGCAGCACGCCGCTGCCCAGGCCCCGGGCCACCACCTCCCCGCGGTCCCCGGCGAAGCCCGCCGGCCCGACGGCTGCCCCGGGCCGGAAGCGGTGACCACCCGGCGAGAGCGGCGAAAGGTACCAGCAAATCGCCGGTTAGGTGAACCGGGGATTCTCCGGATCCTAGAGATCACCCGCCCGGAGCGACAGCTTCCGGACCTTTCCCCCTGTCCGTGTCAAGGAGAGGAGTCTGCCCGTGACCGACGAACCCGACGATGTCCTGCGCGCCGTCGCCCGCGAGATCGAGGACCGCTTCGGCGTCCCCGTGGACGAACTGCGCGAGGCCGTGGCCGCCGCCCGCGGCACCATCTCGTTCCTGCCCAGCGCGGTCGTCCGCTGGTACGACGACCTCGAGGAGGCCCAGCGCCTGCTCACCTCGGCCGAGGACGAGCTGCTCGGCGCTCTGCAGTCCGCCCCCGCCGGCGAGCTGGACGAACAGGTCATGACGCTCGCGCAGCGCGTCGACACCGCGCTGACCATCCGCGACGGCCGGGCGCTGACCGTGCGCCACCTCCTGGAGGACTACCCCCGGCCCGAGCAGCCGGCCACCAGCCGTGCCGCCCGGAGAACCGGACCCGTACTCACCACCACTCCGGTCCCGCAGCCCGTCCCCGTATCCGCAAGGACCCGCCGATGAGCACCACCATCAAGCCGAGCAGCCGGGACGAGCGCTTCGCCGAGGTCTTCGGGGCCCCGCTCGACCAGCTCCTCGCCGCCCCCAAACACACCCGGCACCTGCGCGAAGCCCTGGAACTGCGAGCGTTCCTCGCCGTGGCCGAGCAGCACGTGGCCCGGATCCGCGACCGCGTCCACGACCGCAGCGCTCCGGACCGCCCGATGGACGAACTGTCCGAGGACGACCTGCGCATGGACGCCCAGTGGATGGAGGCCGCACTCCAGGCCCGACGCGGCTACCTGACGGTCCTCGACAAGGTCCTGCGATCCGAACCACCGCCGGAGCACCAACGCACAGTGACGTTCAGCCAGCCGACGATCACTGCCCGAGCTGTACCTGCGGAACAGGCACCGGTCCCACGGACGAAGGGACGTTGATTGCCCCACCCCGTAGCCGACCAACTCGCCGAGCGGATCGAATCGCTCTACGGCAGGCCCCGGGCCGAGCTCGCCGCCATCGCCACCACCGACCGGCCGAACATGCTCGTCACGCTCCTCGACGCACTGACCACCGTCGAACTGGCAGAGAAGAACATTCAGTTCCAGCGCGAACGGCTTCTCCAGCTCGCCGACCAGGGCCGTGACATCGGCCCCGCCACCCCCGGCCACCTCCTCGACTGCAGCCGCCGGATCGCCGAATCGGTCGCCACCCGCGACAGCCAGGCCCGCTTCGCCTCCGCCGTGATCCAGAGCCTCTACCGCGCCCCGGTCCCCGCCGCCACGCCCGTCGCCCAGAAGCCTGCCCCGGCCGCGACGACCGCGCGAACCCGCTGAACACCCCACCACCACGCCTCAGGAGTACCTCCATGCCCGCATCCGGCCTGCCCGCCCCCGCACCCCGTGACATCGACCTGGTGGTCCAGGCCCTGGAGGCGATCTCGCCGAGGTGGAACGCCTGGGTGCTGATGAGCCTCACAGAGCCCGCCCGCTACTCCGACCTCAAGGCACGGATGCCGTGGATGGCCGACGGCCAGCTCCACCCGAAGGTCCGCGAACTGCAGGCCGTCGGCCTGGTGCGGCGCACCGAGCACACCCGCCGCCACGTCATCTACACGCTCACCGACCGGGGTGCCGCTCTGCTGCCCGTGCTCGACCATTTCGCCGCGTGGGGGAGCAAGCACCTGGAGCGGCCGACCGTGAAGGACCCCGTCACCAAGAAGAACACGACCCGTCCGGCGGCCAAGGGCGAGGAGATTGAGGACGCCCTCCACCTGATCTCGCGACGGCACGCCACCACGATTCTGTGGGCGCTCCGCGACCGCGGCGCCACCACCGGCGCGGCCCTCGCCTCTTCCGTACTCGTCGACGCTCACCCCACGGCCGTCTACCACCCGCTCAAGCATCTGTCGGACAAGCGCCTCGTGACGCGGGACCACGAAGGGAAGTTCGTGCTCACCGCCGCCGGCCGGGGCCTGACCCCCGCCTACGAGGCGCTCACCGCCTGGGCAACCTGCCAGCCCACCGCCCGCCGTGCCCCGGCCCGGCCGCCGGCGGTGCCGACCCAGCACACCTCGCAGACAGTGGTGGCCGGCGCCGTGCTGAGGACGGCCCCTGCCGTGGCCTCGTGGAAGTCGGGCGATCTCTTCTCCCACCCGCCGGTCGCCCGCCCGGTCAAGGCAATGGTGCCTCCGGCGGGAGGCATACGCCGGTGAGCGAGGCCGCCGAGCCGCGGCCGGTGGTGGCCCTAGGGACGAAGACCGTCCGCGACGCCCTTGCCGCCCGCGGCCTCGTCCTCCGCTCCCACCAGCCCGGCACCGCCCTCGCCACCGTCGCTGACCTGATCCGCGAGACCGCGGACAACGTCGATGAGGTGCAGCAGACGCTGCTGCAGCGGGCGGACATGGCCATCAGCCAGCTCCAGTCCGTGACGCAAGGCCGCGACCGCTACCGACTCGGCTCCACCGACGGCCTCTTGCAGTCCCTCGGCAGCGAGATCGACGCGCTCGTCGCCCGCAGAGGCGAAGGCATCCAGCTCCTGCGGCTGCTCACCACCAGCTACGCCGACTTGAACGGCGCGCCCAAGCCGCCCCCGGCACCTTCCCGTCTTCCGTCGCCCCGCCGCGGCGGACGGTAGCCGCTCCTTCTTCTTCGTCTTCCACCCGCTTGCGGCGGGCGCCGCTCCTGATCTCCGACGAAAGCACATGACCGACTTCGTGATCGCCGGACCCCGGCACGCTCTGCCGCCCCAGCTCTCCCTGCTGCGGCGGATCTACCTCCCCCGTACGGCCGATGCCGGCGCCTTCGCGATGTCCACGTACGGCATCCCGTTGATCGTGCTGGCCACCACCCAGTCCGCCACCCTCACCGGCATCGCCTTCGCCCTGGAGTGGCTGCCCAGGCTCGCCGCTTTCTCGCTCGCCGGACAGGTCGTGGACCGGCACGGCACCAAGCGCGTTTTCCGCATCGCCTCGGTCCTGCGCGCCATGGTCGTCGTGGCCGCCGCCTTCATCCTGCCCACCCAGGCAGGCGGGACAGGAGCCACCATCACCGTGATGGCGCTCGCCGCGATCACCGGAGTCGTCACGGAGTTCTCCTACATCGCCGCCGAGACCGCCGGCGCGACCGCGAGCAAAGACGCCGGCGACCGCGCCCACCGGGTGCAGTCCGTTCTCCTCGGCATCGACCAGACCGCCACCCTCGCCGGCCCCGCGCTCGCAGGGTTCCTCCTGCACGCCGTCGGCGTCACCGGCACCCTGCTGACGATGGCCGCCTGCTCACTGCTCGGGGCCCTGCTCGCCCCCTGGCACCGCGAATCGCGCCTCGTCCCGCCACCGGCGCCCGCACTCGCCGGACTGCGCACCGGCTGGAAGACCCTCGTCTCCATCCCGGCACTGGCCTGGCTCATCACCGGCCTGACCGTCTCCAACATGGCGACCGGCGTCCTGCAGGCCGCCGCCCCGGTCATCGTCGTGCAGCACCTCGGACAGTCCAGCGCCGCCGTTGGCCTGATCTGGTCCGCTGCCGCAGCAGCCTCCCTGCTCGCCGTCGCCCTGTGCCGGTTCGCGATCGACCGCCTCGGCCTGTGGCCCGCGGGCGCGGCAAGCGCCGCCGTCGCCGCCCTGGCCGGGCTCGCCGTCTCCCAGGCGGGCGACTACACCTCCTTCCTCGCCCTGACCGCCGTCCTCATGGCCGGCGAAGGCGGCATGACCGTCGTCCTGCGCACCCTGCGCTCCCACCTCATCCCCGAGCCCGTCTTCGGCGCCACCCTCGCCGTCACGATCCTCGTGATGCTCACGCCCTTCCCGCTCGCAGGAATCGTCGTCGCCCTCACCCCCGCCGCCGCACTCGGCCACGTGCTGACGGCCTGCGCCGGCCTCCAGGCCGCCGGTCTCGCGTGCGCGTTCTGGCGCCTGCGACGCGAGCCCGCCATGCGCAGCTCCCGTACCACCCAGCCCGGAGCACCCACCACCCCATGACCACCCCGCACCTGTCGCGATTCAGCGCCGACCAGGCCCTCGCCGCCGCCTCCCTCGTCCGCGGACTCACCGACCGCCTCGCCGCCCTCACCTCCGCCGAGGCGACCACGCTCGCCGGTCACCTCCTGGCCCCTGGCGGCCTCGCCACCGACCTTCGCCGCCTCCTCGACGCCGCCACCCGCCACCACCCGACCACCCGTGAAGACAAGGACCGCCCCGTGACCGTCCCCCCGACCTCTCTGACGCAGACCACCAGCCGCCCCACGGTCCTCGTCGTCGCCCCCGGCGACGAGGTGTACCGCGGCTACTGCCTCAGGCAGGTCGCCGCCGCCTACGACGTCGCCGTCATCACCCCGCAGCCGCTCACCTGGGAAGCCGAGCACATCGTCGACCACGAAGTCGCCGACCCGTACCAGCGTGACCAGCTCCTCGCAGCCGGACAGGCGATCAGTGCCCGCCGAACCATCGCGGGCGTCCTGACCTGGAACGAGAACCTGCTCGTCCACACCGCGCAGCTCGCCGAGGACCTCGGCCTGCGCGCCAATCCGCCGGCCGTGATGGAGAACTGCCGCGACAAGCACGCGACCCGTCGGCTCCTCGCCGCCCACCAGGTTCCCTCGGCACGCTCCGGCCGCGTCCGCGACCTGATGGAGGCCACCATCCTGGCCGAGGACATCGGATACCCGATCGTCCTCAAGCCCGCCGGCCAGGCCGGAAGCGTCGGCGTCATCCGCGTCGACACCAGCGAAGACCTCGCAGCCGCCTTCGACTTCGCCGCCGCCGGCGCTGCCCTGGCCGGAGGCCAGAACACCGACGTCCTGGTCGAGGAGTACCTCGACGGCCCCGAGATCAGCGTCGAGTGCGTCACCCAGAGCGGCCACACCCACGCGGTCGCCGTCACCCGCAAGAAGCTCGGCTTCGAGCCGTACTTCGAAGAGGTCGGCCACACCGTCGACGCCACCGACACGCTGCTCGACGAGGTCGCCCCGATCGCCGCCGCCGCCATCCGTGCGCTCGGCATCGACCACGGCATTCAGCACGTCGAGATGCGCCTCACAGCCACCGGCTCGCGGATCATCGAGGTCAACGCGAGGATCGGCGGCGACCTCATCGGCCACCTCGTCTGCCTCGCCACCGGCCTCGACCTGCCCCGCATAGCCGCCGACCTCGCCTGCGGCGCCAGCCCGAACCTGGAGCACTCCCGCCTGCGCGCCGCCGGGGTCACCCTGCTCTACCCGGAGACCTCCGGCACCCTCACCCACCGCTCCATCGACCGCGCCTTCGCCGAACGGACCCGGTGGCTCGACCTCGTCCAGTGGATCGGCGCCGCCGGCGATCGGATCGTCCTTCCCCCGGAAGGCGACGTCGACGTCGCCCGCGCCGGCCTCTACGTCGTCACCGGCTATGACGCCGCCAAGGTCGAGGAACGCCTCGCCGAGACCGCGCAGCACATCACCCTCACCGTCCGGCCCGGCGGCCCTGGGACGGAAGGCGCCGCATGACGTACATCCCCGAAGGGGACGTGTATGTCTTCCCGCGCTACCTCGCGGGGGCCGACTGGTGCGGCGACGCGGGCTTCGTCCCCGTGAAGCACTGGCCCACCGTCCACCTGGAGGACGGGCCCTGCCAGATGCTGATCACTTCGCCCGACCAGCGCATCCGCATCGGCTGGTACGGCGACGACTTCGACGTCTACAAGATCTCCGCCAGCGAGGACGCTTCGTCCCCGACCCGCTGGTCGGCGGCCTTCAACAACGAGTTCCCCGCCGAGATCGTTGCCGCCTTCACCACCGCGCTCGAACGCGACTGGGATGCGGGCAAGGACCAGGAACCCTTCGTTGAAGCCCCCTCCCCGTACTGGGCAACACGAGTGCAGCCGCTGCTCGACGCGGGCTGGCAGACCCAGCGGCTTCCGGGGGCGACAACCCTCGGGGCTGGGGGCCGCCCCGGCAGGGTGCACGGCCCGTACGTCGAGATCACGGCCCCAGACGGCACTGCGGGGGTGTCCATCGACGTCGGCAGCGACGACCTCGACGAGGAGACGGTCCTGCTGTGGGCCGGACCCTCCGGATGGCACCGAGCCGAAGCCCGCTTCACCTCCCGCACACCCGCCCACCTGATCGCGGCCACTGCGCAGGCCCTGCTCGACCCGACCCCGGTCCTGCGCTACCGCGACGCGCTCGCCTCCGAACTCGCAGCCCTGGCGAACCTCACCCCGCTTACCCCGCCGAAGCCCCCCGCACCGACCCCGCTCGATGTCCAGCGTGTCCAGCGCCAGCCCCCGGCGATCACCACGCGCAGCGTCCCGCGCTGGAGCACCGCCACCCGGCCCCCGGCGACCGCCTCACTGCCCGTCGGCCGCCCGGCCAGCCGCTGACCCAAGGAGCCTCTTGCCCCTGTACGCGCAGGAATTCTTCGACCGGCTCGACCTTCCTCTCCCGTTCGGCACCGTCGTCGGCGACGTCTACTACGCGAACCCGACGGACTCGTCGATCCGCCTGCGTATCGAGTTCGCCCGCACGATCATGGACCGTCAGTACGACGGCCTGCGCCTGGCCGTCATCGACACCGAGCGCGGCACCCTGGACACCGCACACCTGCGCTTCAGCGAGCACGGCACGTTCATCCGCCGCGACGCCGAACGAAGGTCCGGTGACGGACGCGGTGTCATACGCGACTGGCACCAGGACGGCCTGCCTCCCTGGGCCGGAGCCGACCTCACCGGCCTGCGGACCGCGATCGTCACCTTCGTTCAGGTCTCCTGCCCTGTCCTCACCGCTCCCCGGAGCTTCGCCGAACCCGGCCCGTGGACCGATCGCCGGCACACGACGCTCTGGGCGACCGACACCGTCGTGCTCACCCGCCTCCACGAAGCGACCCAGGCCGTCCTCGACCTCGCCGAGAGCGGCACCCACGACGACCTGCCCATCACCCAGACCCTGTGCAACGCCCGCTACTACGTCATGGACGTGCTCGGACTCCCGCTGGACCAGGGCATGCTCGCCGAAGCCGCGGCTGTCACCCAGCTCACCGGCCGCCGCCTTGGCCCCGACACCGCCGAAGCCCTCGAACGCATCGCCAGCCTGCCGATGGACCGGCAGCGCTCCCTCGTCCAGGCCGCCTCCCGACGGCACGCGGCCACCTCCACACCACTGCGGACGAGCCCACCAGCCGTACGAGCAGTCCGAGCCTCCGGCCCGACGCCGGCTGCCCGCTCCCACTGACCTCCGCCTCCGACGCGACCCCCACCACACACCTGACCGAGGAGACCCCCTTCTTCATGCGTGCCACCCGCCGTACCGCGGCCACCCTCGCCGCGACCACCCTGGCGACCAGCTCCCTGATCTGGGCCCCGACCGCCTTCGCCAACGCACCCGAGATCCCCCCGGGCGCCGTCGAGATCACCAAGAAGGACCCGGACGGCACCCTCCTCGCCGGCGCCGTGTTCTCCCTCCTCGACACCCTCAACGGCACCAAGGCCCTGACCGGCAAGACGAACGCCGAGGGCATCCTGCGCTTCGAGAACGTCCACCCCGGCACCTACCGTCTCAAGGAGACCGACTCCGGCAGCCCCCTCCACGACCTGGCCCCCGACCAGGACGTCATCGTCACCCCCGAGCGCACCGCGAAGCTCACGATCATCGACGCCTTCAAGCCCGCCGAGCTGCTGGTGAAGAAGACCGACAAGAAGACCGGCACCCCCCTGGCCGGCGCCGTCATCAACATCACCCCCTCCACCGGCACCGGCAAGGCGATCACCCTGACCACCGGCAAGGACGGCACAGCCACCACCAAGCTCCCCGTCTCCTCCCGCAACGGCACCGCCTACACCGGCACCGAAATCACGGCCCCCACCGGCTACGAGCTCGACACCACCCCGGTCAAGATCACAGCCAAGCCCGGTGAGAAGACCACCGCCACCTTCACCAACAGCAAGAAGGACAAGCCGACCCAGCCGCCCACCACCCCGCCGACCACTCCGGCGACGACCCCGCCGACCACGCCGCCGGTCACCCCTCCCACCACTCCGGCGACCACCCCGCCGGCCACCCCGACCCCGAGCCAGTCCACCTCCACCGCACCGGTGCCCCCGACCGACACCCCGAGCACCCCGCCCGCAAAGGGCTCCCTCGCACACACCGGCGCTGACTCCAACGCGTGGTTCCTCGTCGGCGGCGGCCTCCTGATCGCTGCCGGCGGCGGTGCCCTGATCGCCGCACGGCGCAAGAAGACGGAAGACGAGGAGGAGACCCCGGTCACCAACTGACCAGGGACACGGTCCCCCGGCCGGCACCCCAGTAGGAGACTCCCAGCCCGAAGGGCCCCGGGAACCATCATGGTTCCCGGGGCCCTCGACGTATTGGCGACGGCCGCGCCGAAGCCGCGGGAGTCAGACCCGCATGACCGCCACCGAAGCGAGGAAGCCGGCCGCCCACGCGAGCAGGAGGCCCTGTTCCCTGCTCAGGCCATTCGCGTTGGCCCACCGCTTCGCGAGTACACGAACCGCCATTCCGGTCACGGCCGCTACCTGATTCCTGGACATAGAACAGTCCTTTCGAGAGGGAGGAAAGACGCCTGAGTCGGCGCCGCCCACTCACAGAAGCAGCGCGAACCCGCTGGTGACAACGGCCGAAGACCCGTTTGCAAGTTAGAGCGGCCCGGCGCGGGAGTACATGGCTCGCCCGGCGGCCGATCGCCCCCCTACGCTGCCCCGCATGGCAGTTGAACCCCGTGTCCTGCAGCGCGATGACCTTCTTCGTGCCGCCACATCCGCCGGCTTCAGCGCGATGAACGAGAGACGGTTGGAGGACTTCCGGCGTGACGGCCTGATGCCCCGTCCCGTCCGCGTCGGCAACGACGGTCGCCGCCCGGTCTGGGTCTACCCGCCGGGCAGCGACCGCCAGCTGGTCCGCCTCCTACGGTGGCGTGAGTGCACCTCGAACGTGGACGTGCTGCGCGTCGTGCTGTGGGTCGAGGACTTCCCCTTGGCCCTCGCCGTGGTCCGCGCCTCCGCGGCCGTCGTGATCGACGGGCTGTCGCAGGACCTGCAGCAGCTCCTGCGGACCGAGACGTGCCGCCGGAACCTCGGCCCCGGTGACAGCCTGGACACCGTCGTGGGCGCCGTCGCCGCGACCATGGCCGCGAAGCGAGGCGGGAACGCTCTGCCCCGCCCGATCCGCGTCCCGGCAGGCGAACGGGCCGCCGCAGTCTCGCACCTGCTGCAGATCTTCGCCCTCGGCACGCAGCCGGACGTGACGGAAGACGAGGCGGAGACGATCGAGAAGGTCCTCGGCGTCTCCCCGGGAAGACGCCAGCGCATGGAGAACGCCGCCCCCTGGCTCACCGGTCCGGCCAGCGTCCTCGTCGGCGCTGCCGACTTCGTCTCCCTGCCGCGCTTGGCCGAGGCACTCAGCCAAGCAACCGATGCCGAATGGGAAGAAGCCCGACCGGCCGCGGCGGCGCTCTTCCTCCAGCTCCCGGTCTTCACTCGGGCTGTTGTGGCCATGACCGGCAAGGAGAACCCGGCCGGTCTGGGCGGACACGCCACCCTCGACAGCGAGCCCCTCATGGCCGTTCTCCTGGTCGCCTTCGTCCTGGGAGCACGCCGGGCAGACTGGTCCGCCAACGTGGACGAACTGACTGACTCGCTGGCAGGCTGGCCCGCCCTGATCGGCGAGATGAAACAGGTACTCGACATGCCGCAGAGCGAACTCGCCCAGAACCTCGCTGGCCATGGACCTGAGCTGAAGGCACGAACGGAGAGGATCGTCCGAGCACTCCTGGACGGTGAGCTGGACCCTGGCCCCAGGGCTGCGCACTGACGGGCGAAATCACCAGGGAAACCGGACCGTAGTCTTCTCCTATGAGTAGGGTCCGCGCCCGAGTGTGGCGCTTCACCGTTGAGAAGGGGAAGACCGGCGCGGAGGCCGTCCAAGCCCACGAGATCGGGCAGGGCCCGCTCCCGGTCTCCCTGGCCGCCATGGTCAACGTGAACGCCCTCGCCTGCGACCTGCGCAAGAAGGTCGACAAGAGCGTGCGCGCCCACGAGATCAGCTTGCTGCTGAGCTACATCACCGGCGACCAGACCAAGGACCCGCTCGGGGTCAAGTGCTCTGCCCTGGACTCCAGCGCAGGACACATCCAGCGCTTCGTCAGCGAATGCACCGGGCTCGGCGTGATGAGTGCCGCCAGCGAGGTTCTGTTCGACTGGATCCACACCACCGACCGGCTCAGCAGTTTCGACGTGCTCCCCGGCAAGCTCCAGGGCGTATACGGCAAGGCGGGAGTACGGCCCGATCTCCTGTACGACCTGGCCGATGGGCCGATTGCGGGGGAAGCACGCGGGCGGCGGAGGCGTGCCAAGCAGATGTTCCCGGCCGGCAAGGGCACTAAGAACTCCTAACGGAATGACCTCATAGCGCCTGTTGGTGAGCACGGTTGGTACTGTCCGACCGTGACTTTGACTGACCTGCGGGATGGCTTTCGCGATGATGACCAGCGGCAGTGCGTCCAAGCAGTCGTTCACAGTCGACTCGCGGATGACCGGGAGCCGCAGGAGTGTCGCTACCTGATGCGCTTCTGGTGGCAGCTGAGCATGCCGTACCAGGAAGTTTCGCTTGAGGAGCTGTGCCTGAACGTCGGCCGGCAGAAGCTGGACGCCCTCATGGAGCTGATCAGCGCCATCCGGTCCTCCCACGACGAGATCGATGCGTGGCTTGCCGATGCGGAGAAGACTTTTCCGGTGGTTCAGGACCGCGGCTTCAGCTCGGACCGCGGCGACTGAGGCACGAGCTTCGTCAGGCGCCGCCAGCAGATGATGCAGCAGGCAAGCTTGAGGAAGGCTTCATGGATGTCGTCGCGGATCTCCCACCGGATCCGCAGGCGACGGAACCAGTGCAGATGGGCGAATGCGCGCTCCACGACCCAGCGGTGGGTGCCGAGCCCGGAACCGTGTTCGGTCCCGCGGCGGGCGATCACCGGTTTCACCCCAAGCTCCCACACGAGACGGCGGTACTTGTCGTGGTCGTACCCGCGGTCACCGAGCACGACGTCCGGGCGACGCCGGGGCCGGCCGCGCTTGCCCCGCACCGACGGAACGGCTTCGAGCAGCGGAACGAGCTGGGTCACGTCATTGCGGTTGCCCCCAGTCAAGGTGACAGCGAGCGGGATGCCGGTGGCATCGGTGATCAAGTGGTGCTTGCTGCCCGTTCTACCCCGGTCGACAGGGCTTCGTCCGGTCTTGGAGCCCCCTTTAACGCCCGGATGTGAGAGCCGTCGACGGCTGCCCAGGAGAAGTCCAGGGCGTTCACGCTGCGGAGCTTGGCCAGGAGGACCTCGTGCAGCCGGGGCCACACACCGGCCTCCGTCCACTCGGCCAGGCGGCGCCAGCAGGTCATGCCTGAGCCAAAGCCAAGTTCCTGCGGCAGGTGTTCCCAGGCGATCCCGGTATGCAGGACGAACAGGATGCCCTGGAACACCAGCCGGTCAGGATGCCGCTTGCGCCCCGGATGACGGGCACGACGCTCGACCTTCGGCAGCAGCGGCTCGATCACCGCCCACAGTTCGTCGTCGACATCCCCTGGCTTCGGCCGAGCCACCCCACACCCCCGGATCATCAGTCCCGGAGTGATCCAACCACCTCGAAGATCATTTCGTTAGGAGTTCTAAGGAACAGAAGGAGCGCCTGGAGACGCTGGCCCGCTGGTCTGCCAAGTTCCAAGATCACGCCTACTTCATGAGCTGGGTGTGGCTCGGTGAAGGCGGCGTCTACGTCGACATCTTCCTTCCGGATGGCTCCGCCGCTTTGTCGGGCCTCAAGACCGGGTGGATCGAGGTGCCCGGATCCACCAAGCCTTGGCACTTCCGAGTTCCGCCGCCCGACCGTCGCCGGGTGATGGAACCGCCCCTTGCCGAGGACCTTGTCGTGACGCTTCCTGGGGTCGGCGGGCAGGCCGCGACCAAGGAGGCCATCCGAAGGGTGGGGCCGGCCGCCGAGGCCGCGATGAACCGGGCTTTCGAGCGTGAGGAGACCCAGCTCGGCACGCTCGCCGGCGTTCCCGTCCGAGGGCAGTGGATCCGCGGAGACGTCCTTGGACCGGCGCGTTACGAGGTACTACTGGGAGTCCTTGGCGAGCGGGTCGAGGTGGACCGCCGCGCACAGCGCGACCGACTGGCCTCCTTGACGGGAGACCGACTCGATGCCTTCCTCGACGGTCGCCTGCTCACAGTCGTACGCCCGGTCGACGGCCCTAAGCCGAGTTGGGACCGGATCAGCGCAGAGCTGCTGGAGCAACCCTGACTCCGAGACCTCGCGCGGCGAGAATCCAGTCGGTAAGCGGAACCCCGCCTCGACTGCCGCGCCGTCTGCCCGAGCGTCTCGCTAGGCTGCAGCGGTGAAAGCACTGTCCCTGCTCCCCGGCGATCCCTCCGAGCTGAGTCTGCGTCTCTGCTACACCGACGAACTCACCGACAGCCCGCAGGCCGACACCATGGAGCGGTGGGACGTGGCCGTCCTGCACGAGGAGACGACGGCGGGGTCGATCACCTTCTACCGGGTGAACCTCGATCGGGGCCTGAACGCGTTCCGGGTCATGGAGCAGGAATCCGACGAACTCGACGAGATCGCCCAGGCCCTGCTGGATCCGGACACGGGGAACTTCACCGAGGACGCCAGCGGTCAGCTCTCGTGCGTGGGCTCCTCGCTGCTCGTCATGGACAAGGTGACCCTGGACGAGCCGTGGCGCGGGTACGGACTCGGCGCCATCCTCGCCATCGAAGCGATCCACCGGCTCATGGCCGGCTGCCGTGGCATCGCGTGCTCGCCGGGCGTCACCGACTTCAGCAGCGACCGTCTGAGAGATCAAACGGAGTGGGACCGGGTGAACGACAAGATCGCCCGGGGCTGGGAGCGCATCGGCTTCCGTCTCCACCAAGGCAACGTCTACCTGCTCTCGCCGGTCTCCACGCAACTGGAGGAGCAGCGGGGAGCAATGCGACAGCGGCTCGCAGAACTTGGCACCTCTTGGAGAACCGCCCAGGACGAGAGTCCGGCGCCCTGACCCACGGCCCGTCCTGTCGCGTCGGGACGCGTCCAAGGGCCCAATCCGAGAGTTCGCCCCAGGCAGACAGGAAGAAGCGGGGAAGGACTGGTGGACAGCGGTGAAGGGATGTCAACGTGGACCCCTTCCCGAAAATGTCCAGGTCAGAGAGGTGTATGCCCATGACCGTCGATGCCGCGAGGCCAGGTTTCTCCACCACTGTCGCCGACCTGAGGCTGCGGACGTGGCTGCTCGGCCCAGGGCAGCCGGTGGACGTCATCGACCTGTTCACCGACGCCGACTTCAAGGTCGTCGTCGACGACCGCGCCGATGTCCACATCAACTCCCGGGACGGGCGGCTCTACCTCGGCTGGTTTCCCGACGGCCGGCCCGGCACCGACGGAGAGGGCTGGAAGCTCGCCGTCACCGGCACCGCAGATGTGCCTGGCTACTGCGTCTCCTTCCGCAAGGAGACCCCCGCCGCCGTTGTCGCCGCCGCAGTCCGCAGCGTGCTGGCCACGTCCGCCCCCGCTGCCCCTTGCTGACCTAGGGACCCTGTTCCGCTCGATTCTCCAGGAGCTGCTGTTGTCCTCCACCCTCACCGCTCAGGACCTCATCGACCGGCTGTCCGCGGTCGACCCCGACACCCCGGTCTGCCTCGCCATCAACCCCCTCTTCCCGTTCCGCCACGGCATCGCCGACGTGATCGCCGTACAGGACGCGCTCGGCCGTACGACGGTCTACCTGACGGAGAACGGGGATCAGCAGGGCCCCGTCCCGCCAGAGGTCACCGTCGCCGCTGGCTGGCACGAGCCGACCGAAGCCCTCCGCCGCTCGCGCACCGTCATCGCCGCGCAGTAGCCCCACCCCCCATCGCCTGGAGGCGCCCCTGAACCCGAACCACCCCTTCCGCTCCTCCCGCCCGGCCTACTGGGTGCGACCGCGCCACCTGGCCGGAGACGACGACGAACTCGCCGACCGTGTGGCCGTTCCTCTCGTGGACGCCGGCTGGTCGACCTGGACGACGGCCCGCTCCACCCTGCTGCACCTCAGTCCTCGCGGACTCGCCGGGGCCGAGTGGGTGCGCGGCTCTCATGACTTCCTCCTCGGCGACCTTCAGGTCGCCTGGCACGTCTCGGCCCGTCAGCACCCGGCCAGTGCCGTGATGGAGTGGACCGCCTGTTTCACCACCGGTACACCTCCCGAAGCCATCGCCGACTTCCTCCTCGCCGTCGAGGCGCGCACCGACCCGGCCGTCAACTACGACGGCCGTGAGCGCGTCCTCGACGCGCTGTGTGCGCAAGGCTGGGCCCGGGACATCGACACCCCCGACACCCGGGCCTGGGACCCCGGCATGTCCGCGGGCTTCGCCTGGGCCGAACTGCCGGAACTGGTTCGCGATGGCGACCCGCGCCCTGGTCTGCCCGGCTGGCAGGCGTGGGCCGAGCCGGTGATCGGCGATCCGTACCAGTGGACTGCGGTCTTCAGCGCCAGCGCCCCGCACGACCTCGTCGCGGCCTTCGCGACATCGCTCGCCTCGCCCGCCCCGGTGTGGCGCCGCAACCCACCGGAGAGCGCCGCCGGCCGACTCTTCACCACCCCGGCAACCTGACCGGGCCCCGCGACGCCGATCGCGCATCCCCAAGGAGGCTCTCGTGCCACGTCGTCTTCCTCGTCTCACCGCCCACCACCCGGACGGCACCCTCTGCCCGACCACCGGGCCGACGCGACACCTGGTGTCCACGAGCGGCGTGCCCCGCACACCGCAGTGCACTGGTCGTGCTCGATGGCGCGCTGTCTGCGCGTGCGGGTGGACTCACACCGCCACGGCGAAGGTGATCACTGACGGCGAGCGCCGTCGCCACACCTGCGGCTGAGATCCCCGACGGAAACGATGACGGCCCCTGGGCTCCGAATGCGGAGCCGAGGGGCCGTCATCGTTTCGGCTCGGTCAGCCTCGAGCCTTGTCGACCGCACGGGTCAGATGCGTATCGACCAGGGCGGGGGACCCGGACAGGACGACGAGGACGGAACCGGAGCGCACGGCGGTCTGCTTCATCACGGTGTCGCGCCCGCCCGCGGTGAAGGTGAGCAGCTGGCTCCAGGCTTCGTCGCCGAGAGCGGGAGCGGGCAGTTTCTGGGTCGCGACGGCGATCGGGGCGTCGCCCACGACGACCTGGTACAGCGGGCATCCCGTCATGGCCTCGAACACGGTCCTGGTGTTCGGGCCCAGCTTGTCGACGGTGTCGCTGTAGAGCTCCTCGGCCACCTCGGAGCCCGAGCCACGTGCGTAGGAGAACGTGACCTCCGCGCTGTTGGGGAAGTCCAGCTCTCCGCCGGCGGCGCCGTTGCCGCCGAGCTTCTCCAGCGCCGGGCAGCCGATCACGGTGACATCGTCACGTTCGCTGTTGCCGGACTTCGCCTGGCGCGTGTAGCCCTGGCCGAGGTCGGATTCCTCGAGCAGCCGCGCAGTGAGAGCCGCCGAGGTGAGCGGGCCTGCGGCAGGTTCCGTGGTGTGAGTCGGCTTCGCTGTGGCGGCCGGTGCTGCATCGGAGGGAGCGGATGTGGAGCTGTCGTTCCCGCAGCCCGTAACGGCGAGGGTGACGAGGGCGGTGAGGGACAGAGCAGCGGAGGCACGACGGTGCACGGTGGGTCCTTCGGTGGTCGGGGGTCTGACGGCGCCGGGCCCGAAGCGGGCTCTCCTCCGGCGGGATCGTACGGGGGTGGGTTAGTGGCCGAGGTCCCGCAGGCCGTCGTCGTAGGTGTCGTGCCGCTGGGTGACCGGCCCGCTGTGCCGGTCGTACCAGGCGGTGTCGAGGCCGGGTTCGTGCTGCTCGTGGCCGGCGGGGCAGCGCAGCCACACCTCGTCGCGGATGCTGATCACGACCCAGCCGCGGTAGGACCCGCACGTCCCGCAGGCCCGCACGTCACCGTCGACGACCAAGGGGTGGGGGTGCGTCATCAGGAGCCCCTCCACCTCCTGGCGCACTACAGCAGGTGCGTTGAGTGGGGGGTCGACGTGCGTCGTGCTCACGTCCTCCGCCCACTTCCACGCTCCTCGCTGCTGACGACTCACACGCCTGCGTCCGAACATGTCTCCCCCTCCTACGGCGTTCGTCGGACGGCGATAGTGCCGCGCAGCGCCAGGCTGCTTCAACTCTGGATATGCCAATGTCATGTCCACCACGGCGGGCCTTGCCTGCTGCTCGCCGTGGTGGAGGGCTGACCATCTACCGGCGCCGACGGTCGCGCTGTTCCCTGTCCTGAGCCGTTCCTTTGAACGGCGTCTTGCCCAGCCGGGCAGCGCCTGGCATGCCGGTCGCGTCGGCGGGGAGCCCCGCAGTGCGGCGCAGGCGCCAGACGAGGACATCGCTGACCGACTCGGCTGTGCCCAGCTCGCGGCGGCCGGCAGCGTCGGCGAGCAGGGCACCGGGGTCATGGCCCGCGGCCTCGGCCTCGGCGAGCGTGGCCGCCAGGGCGTACCAGCCCTCCTCGGTGAGGATGTGCTCGGCGAGGTGGGGGACCGCCTCGCGCAGGACGGCGGTCTGCCGCAGGAGCAGGGGACGGGAGAGGCGTCGGCCTCGCTGATGGAGCACGGCGAGCGGGTGGCCAGCGGCGGCGCGGTAGGCGGCGCGAAGGTGCTCGGCGGCCTGCTGGGCGGCGTCGGCCTGCTGCGCGTGGCCCTTCCTTGAGTGCCAGTGTGCAGCAGCGGTGACCAGGAAGAACAGCATGTCGATCGCCATGGCCGTACTCGCGCCGTCTTCGCCGCGTCCGAGGGCCGGCCCGCCGCGAACGAGATCGCGGGCGGCCTGACGCAGGGCGCGGTCGTGGCCTCGTACGGTGCGGATGTGTGAGCGGGAAGCACGCTCGAACGCTGAGGCCGCTTCGTGCAGTTCGCGCCGCGTGTGTGCGGCGGACGTCTTCGCGAGGGCGTCGAGGACTTCGCCGGCCGCGGCGATGTGCGCGGCGGCGAGGCCGTCCTCGCCATGCTCGACAACCAGGACGGCCTGCCAGGCGACGGTCGCCGTGTCCCGCCGGGCCGTGGCAGGGGCAGCAGGAACCGGACGCAGCGGCTGGACCGAGCCTCCGTCCTGGGCGGCGGTGTCCGCGGACCAGCGCTCACGGATGCGGGGCAGGGAGAGGTCGGGAGCGAGGCGGGCGCCGGGGTAGTACACGGGCTCACCGTCCTTGTTGCGGTCGTCGGGCAGCGCGACCTTGTAGCCCAGGAGGTCACCGGAAGGGGCCACGCGTGTCTTCACCAGGAGGCCGGCGGCGGCAAGGCGGCCGAAGAACTCGTCCTCGCTGACCGCGCCGGCCACGGCTCGGCGTACGGTCTCGCGCAGCTCCTCGCGGGCAGTACGCTCGCGGCCCTGGCGCACGGCCTTGTGCCGCTCGGCGCTGGTGGGACGCTGGGCGGCCGTGCCGTCACCTGGCTTGAGTCGGCGCAGCCCGAGTTCCTGTTCCAGGAGGCGGGCCTCGGCCTGGACGCGGACGGCGTCGCGGTCGAGGTCGGGCCGGTAGCCGTCCTCGCGGGCGAGGGTGGCGAGGATGTGGATGTGGTCGTCGGCGTGCCGGACGGCGACCCAGCGGCAGCCCGCGCCCTGGTCGGGGTCGTCGATGCCTGCGGCGGCGACCATGCGCCGGGCGATGTCGCCCCACTCCGCGTCGGAAAGGATCCGGTCGGTGGGGCCGTTGCGGACGGACAGGTGCCACACGTGCGGTCGTGCCCTCTGGGCGTCGGTGAGGAGGGCGAGGGGCTGGTCGAGGAGCTGCTGGAGTTCCTTGTACGTGGACTCGCCGTCGCGGCCGGGGTCAGGAGCGGCGTGGTCCCAGGAGGCCACGAGGTGCGGGTCGACGTGTTCCTCGGCCTTGCCCGGTCCGTACAGGTAGTAGAGCAGGCCGATGGTGCGCTTCCCGCGCTTGTGGATCTTCGGGACCATGTTCCTAGCGGCTTTCGAGGAGCTTGTCGGTGGCGGCCTGGACGCGCTCGGTCGCCCGGCGGACGGCGTTGAGCACCGCGTCGAGCTGAGCGTCCGCCGGGCGGTCGCCCAGGTTGATGGCCCTTGCTATCTGGTTGACGTTGTTGCCGACCTGCCCGAGGTGCCGGCGGGCCGCGAAGACTTCCGCGATCAGCTCGCGCTCGCCTGCGATCGACGCGGCGGCAAACTCCGGATTGCGGGCGGCGGCGAGGCCGGCACGGGCGAGGAAGGCGGGAAGGCTCGTACGAGCGGCAGCGGCGGCGTCGGCGAGCTGCTGCTTCTCGATGTCGTTGAGACGGACGCTGCATACGTAGGCGCGCTTGTCAGGGGTGGTCTTGGGTGAGCGCTTGCGCGAAGTGGTCTTCGTGGCACGGCGCTTGCGGCGAGGCTCGAGCTTCTCCGGCTGCGATCCGCCCTCGGTCGCCGCCCCGTGGTCCAGCACCCCCCGGTGCTGGACCACCCCCGCCCCCTGCGGGGCGGGCATGGCCAAGACGCGCTTCCCCGACGGGGAAGAGTGTCTTGGCCGATAACTTGCTTCGTCTGGTGATGAGTTGGTCCTCGGCTGGCTGGCCGAGGGGAGGGGCGGTTCCTGCGAGTCCGGCATGATCTCTGCGTTCTTGAGTCAGGGAGGAAGCGGGACCGCTCCGGACAGAATCCGGAGCGGTGGGGGTCATTGGCAGTCCTGCCGGCGCGGGACTACCCGCATTCGAGGCACCGGGCGACGTGCCCGGACAGGTCCCGTGCCATTCGGTGCTTGCTGCTCTTGGCCAGCCCCGCGCTGCCCCTGGTGGTCGAGCGAGCAGCGTGGTTGAGCAGGTAGGTGGTCTCCTGCTCGTACTTGGCCCGGATGCGGGCGAACTTCGGGCATGTATTCATCGGGTGCTCCTAGCAGCGGCGGGCTGTGGTGTCCTCAGGCGGGCCAGAATCGGGGTCAGCCGCTCGTTTCGGATCGGGATCGCGTGTTCGCGCATGATTCCCCGGAGCTGTACGCGGGTGACCGCTTCATTGCCGTCCCGCGCCAGGGCGTCCGGGACGTGGGGCCGGATCAGGTCGACGATCTCGTCGTCGGTCAGCTTGGGGCGTCGCCCTCCTGGTCCCGGTGACGCCCCCTGGCCGCCCCCCGTCCCGGTGTCGGTCCCGGTCCCGTCCCCGGTCCCGTCCCCGCTCTCGGCGTCGGTCCCGGTCCCGTCCCCGGTGTCGGAGTCGGTCCCCGTCCCGGTCTTGGCCTCGGCTCCCGTCCCGTCCCCGTCCCCGGTCCCGGTCCCCGTCCCGGAGTCGGTGTCGGTCGCGGTCCCGTCCCCTGTCGCGGTCGCGGTCGCGGTCTCGGCGTCGGTCCCGGTCTTGGCCTCGGTGTCGGCTCCCGTCCCGTCCCCGGTCCCGGTCCCAGTCCCGGTGTCGGAGTCGGTCCCGGTCCCCGTCCCGGTCGCGGTCGCGGAGTGGGTCCCGGTCCCCGTCCCGGAGTCGGTCCCGGTGTCGGTCGCGGTGCCCGTCCCGGCTGCGGTCCCGGAGTCGGTCCCCGCCCCGGTCCCGGTCTCGACGTCGGTCCCGGTGTCGGTCCCGGTCTCGACGTCGGTCCCGGTCTCCGAGGCCGCCCCGCCATTACCGCTGTCCGGCGGCGCGACGAGTTGGTGGATCTGCCGCATGAGGACTCCGAAGGCCAGTAGGGCAGCGGTCGGCGGGACAGCGGCGACGATGTAGTCGAGCACCGGGATCGCCCCCTCGCTGCCACCGCGGACGCCGGCCACATTAAGGGCGATGGAGCCCACAGACCCGGTGACCGTGAGGCCGATGGCCCACCAGTCCGTGACCCGTCTCAGCCCTGCCCGCAGCATGAGCAGCTCGCCGGTCACGATGAAGGCATCCACCGTCCCCGGCCACGCCCACTGCCGAGCACGGGCGTTGCCCAGTCCGTGCTGGCCGGCGACTTCGGCCAGGTGAGCGTAGGACAGCCAGAAGGATGCGATCGTCAGGGCCAGGATGACGGCGCCTGCGGCGATCAGGACGTACCGCTCAGCCGCCCTCTGCGCGGGGCGGCTGACCGGGTCGTGAGGGTGAGTCATGCTGCCTTTCGGAAGGTGTCGAGGATGACGGGGGCGTGGACGTGCCGGTCCACCGGGACCACTTCGTCGCTGGGGCGACCGGTGTCGGGGCTGTCCGCGTCCTGGACGCTGGTCAGGGGCGGTTCCGCCGCGCTCGACTCGTCTCCCTGGGCGTCGGCGGCCGGGGCGGGGTCAGCGTGCACGTTGTGCCGGTCGCGGTCCTCGATGGCGCGGGCTTCCTCGCTCATCACGTCGCGGGCCCACTCGACCGTGACGCCCAGGACGTGGGCCAGGCGGGTCGTGCTCCAGCCCCGGGCGCAGGCATACCGAACGACCGCCTTGCGCTCCACACTGCTGAGGTGGACATCCCGCCCGTTGATCGCGGCGCGCACCCGGGCGTAGTCGAGGCGGTTGTCCAGCTTCTTGCGCCACGCGGCGCGTTCCTTGAGGGTCAGGCCGCCCCACATGCCGTGCTCGACCTTGTTCTCCAGCGAAAAGTTGAGGCAGTCCCGCTGCACAGGGCAGGCCGCGCAGATCTGCTTGGCCTGCTGGCGGTCGCGGAAGTTGCGGGGGCCGTGGAAGAACAGCCGGTCGGCTTCCTTGGGGTTGATCCCGTAGCAGGCGGCGCGGGAGTGCCAGCTGTGGTCGGCGATCGAGCGGATGGTCGGCTGCGGACCGGTGTTGGTGGTGATGTAGCGCATCAGGGTGTCTTTCGGGTGCGCCTCGGCCTCCCTCGACGCCGCGTGGCGGCGGAGGGGCAGGGGTGAGGCGGAGGGATGGGCCCGGCTGCGGCGGCGGGCCGAGGAGAGGAGGCGCGTGTCAGCGCCGGAAGCGGCGGTCGGGGCCGGTGAAGCGGACCGGGGTGCACATGCCGGACATACGGCTCAGCACGCGGTCGCCGACCAGGTCACGCAGGACCGGCTGGCTGGGCGAGTCGGCCAGGTCGCGGACCGGCGGCAGGTTCGTGGTGAAGATCGTCGGCAGCTGGTTCTGGCAGCGCCAGTTCACCAGCCGGAAGAGGACCTCCTCGGTCCACGCCGAGGTCTTCGCCGCGCCGACGTCGTCCAGGAGCAGCAGCGGCACCCGGACGATCCGGCGGAGCTGGTGCTCCAGGTCCACGCCAGCCTGCGGGCGGGTATCGCCGTACAGGTCGGCGGCGGTCGTCGCGTGCCAGGAAACCCCGCACCCGGAGGCGGTCAGGGCCCGGATCGCGGCGTACGCCTGGTGCGTCTTGCCGGTTCCGACGTTCCCCCAGAGCAGCAGCGACGGCCCGTGCATGATCCGTCGGCGTCCGGCAGTGCCGAACTGCGGGTTCAGTCCGCTGGCGGACGGGGCGACCGCACCGTCGGAGACCTTCCGCGCCCAGGCTGCGACATCGGGGTGCTCCACCAGGGCTTCGCGGTAGGCGACCGGGATGCGCAGCTGGGCGGCCTCCAGGGCCGGGATCGACTCCGGGGTGTCCGGCAGCTCTGCGGCGGGGTTGATCCCGCGCTCGGAGAGCTTGGCCTCCAGGCGGGCTCGCAGGCGCTCAGGCACCGGCGGCTGTGGGTCGTCGAGGCGGTAGCGGGTCACAGTCGGCCTCCGAATCCGGTCGGCTCGGACGTGGGGTCGAGGTAGGGCAGGTGGCTGGCGGTGGCCCAGGGCCCCGCGCCGGAGGCGCCGACTGCGGCCGGAGACCGTGCGGCGTTCAGTGCCTCGTTGACCAGGCTCGGCAGCACGCTCCCGTGCAGGCCCTTGAGGCGCAGCCGCTTCAGGGCGCTCCGGATGACCTCCGGGTCGAAGCCCTCGTCCAGCAGGAGCTTCACCTGGCGACCGACCAGCCCCACGACGTCCCTCGGAGGCTTGTGTGCGGACTCCCGCACATACTCGGCCACCAGGGCCTTGGCCGAGGTGCCCGCCGGGCTGGTCTGCGGTGCGGGGGCCTCGCCCCCCTTGGGGAAGGATCCAGGATCCAGGATCCTAGATCCAGCCGCTTCACCCTCGCGAGGCTTCGCCGAATCGTTCACGAATCCCTCCTGACCTGCGGGTTCGTCGGACGGTGCCGAGTCGGCCCGGGCAGGCTGCCCGCTGTTGCTCACCCGCACCTGCCCGCCGCTCACGGCCTCCTCCGAGATGGCCGTGAGCGGCGTGGGCGTGGCGGAATCCTGCGTATCGAGCATTCGACGAGGTTGCGGAGAAGTGCGCGGGAGGGTGGTGAGCGAGC
This sequence comes from Streptomyces sp. NBC_00691, assembly GCF_036226665.1. Classification (NCBI taxonomy): domain Bacteria; kingdom Bacillati; phylum Actinomycetota; class Actinomycetes; order Kitasatosporales; family Streptomycetaceae; genus Streptomyces; species Streptomyces sp. NBC_00691. Next base: position 6,225,763 of record NZ_CP109007.1, read on the forward strand.
TGTGGGTGGGCCCGGCCGTCGGGCAGGCGTCCTTCGTGCAGGCGCCGCACTTCTGATGGCCCTGGTGAGCCGGGCACCGCGGGCGTCGCGAGGCGGAGGGTCGGTCGATCTTCTGGTGCTTCTCCCACGTCACCACATGGAGGTAGGAGTGCCCGTCACAGCCGGTGTAGCGGCAGATCAGGCCGGCCTCGGCGAGCTGCTCAAGGTCGATGGCCACGTTCGCCGGTGTGTGGTCGGCGCGCAGGGCCCAGAGCCGTCCCGCGATGATCGCGGGGTGGTCGCGGAAGCGGCCGGAGTCGTCCGCCTGGGTGAGCAGGCCGAAGAAGGTGACCATCGCGGTGACACCGACCGCGGCGAGGTCCTCGGACTCGAACGCCTCGGGCTTGATGGTGCGGATGCGGGCCATCAGGCAGCACCCCCGCGGGCGGGGTTGCGAGTGGGGGCCGTTGCCTCGTGGGCCGAGGGACTTGGTCTTTTGCGCTGGGCAGCAGACATGCGACAATCTCCTGTGCAGTGAAGCCGCACCGGCGGTCCCGTGAGAAGGATCGGTGCGGATGAAGGTGATCTCCGCCCTTGCCTGGGCGGGAGCATCGTGAGCGTCCGGCGTCTGAGAGTTGCCTCTCTCAGGCGCCGTCGCTGTTTCTGCCGTCTATCCGGTGCTGTGGCTGCCGCTGTTCATCAGGTCCCCCTCCGTTCCCCCCTGGGCCGGGCGGGCTGCCCGGCGAGCGACGACGAACATACGAGGACGTTGCCGAAAGGTCTAGACATAGCTCTACAACCTCGTACAAGTTCCCGTGAGGCCCCGCCAACCGGCTGGCGTCCATGGAGCGCCGGATCGGCGCCCCCGCCTTCGGCAACGACTTCGTATCGGTGCCGATGGCGCGTTGCGCACACGGCGACGCAGAAGCAACATGCATGGAGGGTCCTCCCCGGGGGCTGGCACCATGAAAGGGCGAGGCCCGGCCACCAGGTGCGATACGGAAACTTACGCCAGTTTCCCAGATGCATCAAGCCTGGCTTACAGTAGGCCCAGAGGCCGCACCCACCGGCCGTATCGCGACCCTGCAGGAGTTCACGTGCCCCCTCGTCAGTTCGACGGCAGACGCCTCCGTGCTGCCCGGCGGGCTAAAGAGCTCAGCCAGAAGGATGTGGGCGCGGCTGTAGGCGTCAAGGGGCCGGCTGTCTCGCGGTGGGAGGACAACCAGGAATTCCCCAAGGGCGAGAAGCTCCCTGCGCTTGCCAAGGCTGTCGGCGAGCAGCTTGACGATCTCTTCCCTAATGACGGTCCGGCGGACCTTCAGCTGCTTCGCTGCGACGCTGGCCTCAGCATCGCGCAGGCCGCTGAGGTCATCAGCGCGAGCCGAGTTCCGGTGAGCAACGCCGAGAGCGGCCGGCGCAGGCTGAATGATGCGTACGTGCAGCCGCTCGCGCAGGCATACGGCGTGACCGAGGAGGAGCTGCTCGCGGCCCAGGAGGTGAGTTTCGGGCTGCGTCCGGAGAGCTCGCACAACGGCCCGGCCGCGCCGCGGACGGTGGGGGAAAAGATCAACTATCTCGTGCGGCACGGCTACTTTGGACAGGAAGCGCCCTCCGACGAGGAGATCGCGCGACGGGTCAACGAGTACGCCGGGACGGCTGTCACAACCGACGGCATCGTCGGCCTTCGCGCGGGTGCGACGACCGAGGCTTCCGACGCTGTGCGCGCCGGCCTTGCCCACGCCCTCCAGGTCCCTCTTCGCCTCTTCCAGGACGATGCAGAGCTCGGCCGCGATGAGCGCCAGATTCTGGAGTCGCTGGTGTTTCTCGGCTCGATCAGCCGAGGGCAGATCCTGGGCCTGGCCGCCCGCGGCAACGGAGAGGGCCTGTCCGTCGAGATGATGGCCAAGATCAACGAGGTGGTCGGAGAACTGCGGCACAAGCTGCCAGAGGCCCCGAACGGGGCGTAGGGCCCCTTGCGACTGGGTCTCGCGAGCTGGAGACCGAGGTGCTCTGAAACGCGAAGGACTCTGGCCCCCTGCAGGGGGCCAGAGTCCTTCGCGTTTCAGGCTATGCCAGGCAGGCTGGTGGATCAGGCCGCGGCGAGGTTCACGCCGAACAGCTCGGAAAGGGCGGCCACCGTCTGCTTGGGGTCCTCGTTGTGCACGCCCGTAATGCCCAGTTTCTCTGCTGCCTCGGTGTAGGCGACCGTGTCGTCTACGAAGACGCACTCGTCGGCGGGCAGGTCCATGAGCTTGAGGGTGATCTCGAACAGCTCGGGGTCGGGCTTGCGCAGCAGATGGTGCTCGGAGATCACGACGACGTCGTAGAGTCGGTCAAGCTCGTAGCCGTCGTACAGGTCCCACGGGGCGAGCCCCACGCTGTTCGACAGGATGCTCACCTTGATCCCTGCCCGCCTCGCTGCAGCAGCCGCGTCGATCAGCAGAGGCTCGGGGCGGAGGTCTCCGAAAATCCGGCCCATGAGGTTCTCGGGGGAGACGCCGAGCATCTTGCCGGCGAACTCATTCCACTCGGTCTGAGAGACCGCTCCACGCTCCAGGTCACTGGTGATCCGGACGCCTTCGTCGTCCTTGTAGAGCGCTGCGAGGCAGGCGCCCTGCGGCAGGCCCTCGCGCCGCTCGAAAGCCAGCACTGCGGGCAGCAGCGGGGTGGTGAGAACGCCTCCGAAATCGAGGATGAGGCCCTTGGGGCGGTTGGACATGCGAGAACTCCAGGTTTGCTGAGATTTCGGACGCCCATCCGGACCGGATAGGGTCGCGGCCCGGCTACGTGTGGCGACGGGAGGAGGAGTGCGTCGCAGGCCGGAGTGCATTTGCGGGGTGGAGGAAGAGCCATCCAGTCCCCATCAACCACGGTACCAGTCGTGTTCACGGGGGCGCGGGTGCGAAATCTCACCCGCCAGGACGGGAATTTGTACCCCCCCCATGGCCGCGCGTCACCCACGGCGAGTAGTGCGTGCGCCCGTGGAAGTGGCTTATGGGCGCGGATCCGCTTCAGCCGCGATCGACCTCCGGAGAAGATCTTGTGCTTGTTCCGGGGTGACGTGTGAATAGGCCGTGCTGACTCGCGCCAACCACGCCGCCTCGCCGTCGGTGTCGACGAACGGCTTTTCACTCAGGGCGGCAGCCGCGTACGTGTTTGCCGGCGTCGACTCGGCGGCCTGCAGGGCGGCCTTGATCCAGTAAGCCTCTGCTGCCAGCTCGGGGTCTGGATGTGAGGCAGTGACATCCTCTGCGGCGAACATCAAATCGCGCGGTGCGTAGTAGCGCAGCCTCTCGCACGCGTCAGCAATATCCTGCGTCCACCGGTCCAGGCGGACTTCGATGGGAACCCGGACGTGTCTGAGTTCTGAGAGTCGGCGACCTGGAGGGTAGAGGCTGGTCCCCGGAAATGCCTGCACCAGGTCAAACCAAAGCGGATAGATCTTGTACAGGGTGCGCCAAGTTTTCCAACGTGCCACCGCCGCGCGGGTTGTCGGAATACTCGCCCCGATGGCGACGATCAGGAAGAGAAGGTTCATCCACATTGACGTCGCGTCGACGAGCAGTCGCATTGTGGAAGGGCTCAGCGGGAACGCGACATCAGCCCAGAGCATCGTGATGCGGGCCGTCGTGTGGGTCAGCCCCATCCACATGGCTACGCCCATCAAGCTCAGTCCGATTCGCATGCTGGTGCACTCGGCCTGCCGTGCTGCTCTCGTCCACTGATAGCCGCAAACAGCCGTCGTGACGAGAGGGAAGAAATAGAACACGGTCATGTAGACCGCTGTGCCCCATTGCCCAGCGTGATCGATCAGGAAGTTCTCGCTCGGCTTTTCGCGCTCCACGACGGTGAAGAAGAGGACCGTCAGCAGTGTGACGCCCACCGCTCCCGCCCTGTAGGAGGCCCGGGCTATCCAGCGGGAGACGGCCACGTGCCGCGGCACCACTGCCTCTGCGCTCTTCCCGTAGCTGGTAGCGACGTACGTCAGAGCGGCGATGATTGCCGCCGTGCTGGCGAAGTGCCGGAGCAGGGCGCTGAGGTCCACGACCGGGATGCGATCCACAGCATCCATCGCCGCCGGCGTGTAAAGCCATAGCGCTACAGCGAATCCCGCGTAGCCACCCCAGAGGGCTCGTCGGTGAGCGTCTCCGTATCGCACCGCGGGGAAACGCCACACGGCGATGATGGTCATCACTGCCGCAGTCAGGTATTTGAAGTAGTCGAACACGGAACCAGGGGGGTATGCGGTCGAGTCTCGCACCGACCAAGTCGGCTCTTCTCGTCCTTGTTTCCGGCAGGTGGATGGTGTGGTCGTGTGAAGTTCCTGGAGCTGGCGGAGCCGGAAACTTACTAGCGGTTAGGGCGACGTCGTGGTGGGGCGACCGGGTGGGCGAGCGAATGCTCAAGAAGACTGACCATGTCATCTCCCGTGACCGACAGCCTCCGCCCCAACCGCTTTATCAAAGAGGCCGAAAGCTCGGCCTGCTTTTCCTCGAGGCTGTCGAAATCGACGCGACCCTGGACCAGCGCTCCAGGGAAACGGCGGAGCACTTCCTCGCGAATCCGCTTAGGGACGTACTTCTTGACCTGCTCATCCGTCAAGGATGTGCCGTGGTCCAGCCATTCGTGCGAGAGCTCGTGAAGGATGATGTGTACGGTCTGATTGCGACTTGAGCGGCGGCGGTAAAGGATCAGCGTGAAGCCCGGCGCCTTGACTCGAAGGCCGCATGCCGTACCTAGGCCGCCATCCCGATCGTCCATCGGTATAAGTCGAATCTGACGCCCTAGTGCTTCCTCCATGTTTCGTACCAGCGCCTCAACGCTGAAAGGGGAGGGGATGGGGAGATCGGCGAGTAGCCTTTCGCATTCCTTCACGAGGGCGCGCCGCGAGGGGTCTCTACGCCAAGCGAATAGCCCCTCGTGTTCCCTCGCGAGGGCGCGTCGCAAAAAGTCCCTACGCCAACGCATGGTTGCTCCATTGATGCCACTGAGGTGATTACTGTCAGCCTCGTCCCGCTTACTTCCACGCGAGGCGCTAGTAGCCAGGAGCCTGTGGGGGTGGGCGGCGGTCAACCGTCGCACCCTGGTCTTCCCTAATCGTACAAGCAGGTAACCGTGATCCATATGGGGGCAGCGTGTTGTGAAGGTCACCTAAGGGTCAGAGTCTCGCAATCTGGAATTCCAAGATCGAATTTCAGGGCGAGTGCCTCAATTGATCTTTGACTTGTTCCAGTGGTTCATGAGCGCCCCCGGAGCGGTTACGCCGCCTTGGGATCGTTAGCGGCCAGGCTGCGGTACAGCTCGTCGATCGCGCCGTGCCGGTCGAGTGTGCTGTGCATCGGCTGCCTCCCTGTACGGGTCGAGGCGAAGGGCTGGGGGTCAAGCCTCCAGGAGCCCGAGCAGCGCGCCCTGCCCGGACTGGAGCACGTGCGCGCTCTCCAACTTGATCCAGAAGCACTCGAGCCGGGTCGGCTCCTGCTCGCCGTCGTGGTCCTCCTGGCTTGGCCACCGCTCGGGGGTCGGCTCGGCCACCTCCAGGTGGAAGACGTGCCGCTCCTGGATCTCGGCCCGGTACGGGCCCATGTCGTACGTGGTGACGCCAAGCTTGCGCACAATCTTGAAGTCCTGCAGGCCGGTCTCCTCACGGGCCTCGCGCAGCGCCGCTGCCTCGGGCGCCTCGCCCTGGCGGATGCTGCCAGCCGGGACCTGGACGCCGACCTCCTCCCAAGGGAAGTCGACGTGGCGGTGGACCAGCAGCATGCCGCCGCGGACGACGTAACACGGCGCCTTGCTTTTGGTGATCTTCTCGGACGTGGGGGTCTCCTCGGGAGTCGTCGTTCCCGCCTTCCGCCAGGTACGGACAGCCGGAGGCGTCGAGAGTTCCTGGCCCTGAGCGCTGGCGGTCCGCCTCCGCCGTTCACGCCTCATCGACGGGTCCTGTGCTGGACTCATCGCCCATGGCGAGGAACTTCGCGGCCTTCTGGGCGAGCAGGGCTTCGAAGAAGGCCGGCGCCTTGTCACCGAGCATCCGCTGCAGTGTGACCAAGCTGGTGATCGCAGTATCGCCGACCTCCTCTTGGACGTCTTGCCACGTGTGGCTTCGCCCCTTCCGGGGGTTTGTGGCCCACGTACCGATCACAGCCTGGGCTGACTCGCCGACCTCCTCGGAGAGTTTGAGGACCTGCAGAGTCCACTGCTGCTCTGCGGGGATTCCGCGTGCGGTATCGAGCCGGGTGAAGAGCTCGGCCAGCCGGCCGATGGTCTCCCACGGGACGGTGCTCAATCCAGACTCCTCGGTCTAAACGGTCAGTGCTGACAACGGAGTCACCGCCGGCCCGGCGGAGAGGCGGGTGAAGTACTCGGTCTGGATGATCGACTCCCGCTCCGCGGCCGAGAGGCGCGAGAGGATACCCGGCAGGGGACGCTCCTTGGCGACTTCGCTCCTGTGGGCGAGGATGGCGCGCTCCTTCTGGACGAGCCAGGGGGTGACGTCGACAGCGGCGGTGATGTGCGCGTCCGGAACGGTCAGCGTCCTCTTGCCGACCTGCTGCAGACGCCTGCTGAGCACGACGGCGCCCGAGTCTGGATGCGTGGCTGCGTACAGGGCCTGAGGGCGCCAAGGCGCCCCCGCGTCGGGGTAGCGATATTCGAGGCCGGCGGCGTGGACAGCGAGCACGGTGGCCTCATGCGTGCGGAGGTGAGCGGGATGACCAGTCATCTGGCCATACGCGTCGTGGGTGACGACGACTTGAGGACGCACGGCACGGATGTGTTCGACGATCCCCTTCACCACGTCATCCATCGGTACTTCGCACAACCGGGGACGACCAGGTGCGGAGTCGGGGATGCGGTCGTCGGCGAACCCGAGCAGCCTGGGCGTCCCCGCGCCCAGGATCGCGAGTGCGTCGGCCAGTTCTCCCGCACGGTGGGTGCCGGACGCCCAGGTCGCAGTGACCACTGCGGTCGCTGCACCTGCGGCGGCATGCTGGGCGAGGACGCCGCCGGCCAGGAGCGCCTCGTCGTCGGGGTGGGCGAAGACACCGAGGAGAGAGGGGAGGAACGAGGCTGGAGAAGTAGGGGACACGGTGGCACCTTCCAAGCGGACACGGTTGGAGGAAGTTCGAAGGTCTACGCGTGCTCAGTCATGTCGTAGCGCTGGAACTGAGCGGGCGGATGGTCGAGTGGGAGGGTCGGATTCCACGCCGCCAGACACTGGGAAGACGGAACGAACAGAGGCTGAGGCAGAGCGTCTTGGGGCCAGAAGCGCCACGATCCGATGGTGTCCTCACACTGCTGCGGGGCTCCCGACCAGCGAGAGAGGAGGACCGGCACCGTCATGCGGACGATATCGCCGACGCGGTCGAGGAGCGTGCCCAGCACTCGTGCGTCGGTGGGCTCTGCGACGAGACCGGCTTCCTCGGCGAGTTCCCGTACCGCGGCCTCGGCGAAGGTCTCTCCCGGCTCCACGGTGCCGCCGGGGAGCTCCCAGGTGCCAAGGCGGTGTTTCCCCAGTAGTAGACCGCTCGGGCCATGCACGATCACTCCCACCCCTGCGGCGGCGTGCGGCGAGGGCGGGTTGTTCGAGCGGGGACGGCTCGGCACCCGTTCCGGGCGGCGGGCCGTGTAGAGCCGGTACGACAGCGGCTGGCCGGCGTGTGGGGAGTCGATCGTCGTGACCGTCTCCACGACGAGGCCGTGGTCGACGAGAAGGTCCTCCCACAGCTGGGGTTCGAGGACCCACATGTGCATCTGGTGCTCGATGTCCGTGCCGGGCAGCCGCAGGACCTCGGGACGTGCGGTGACGGAGTCGGACGGCCCGGCTCCGGCCGAGTTGGTGTGCAGGGCGGTGAACAGCAGTCTTCCGCCTGGCTTGAGGCCGGTTGCCAAGGCGGGCAGAAGGCGGTGCGGATCCAGGAAGGGGACGCCGCTGACGGAGTAGATGAGGTCGTACGGGGCGGCTTGCCGCAGGTGGTCGACCGCGTCGGCGCACACCAGGTGCAGGCCGGGGGCGTCGGGGTAGCGGGCGAGGGCGCGCTGGTGCTGGGTGGGGGAGGCGTCGACGGCGGTGACGTCGGCGCCGAGGGCGGCCAGGTGAGCTGCGTGTCGGCCAACTCCGGATCCCAGGTCCAGAACGCGCAGGCCGGAGACCTCGCCGAGCACGCTGATTCCGGGCCCGGCCTGCGACATATCCCAGGCCCATGCGCCCAGCTCCGGCAGGTCGAACGAGCGGCCGAGCTGATGACGGCCGTAGAGGGTCCAGATCTCGCCGATTTCCTTCTCGACGTCCAGCACGATGACGTCCTTCCGTTCGCGGGGCGGATGATCAGGGGCGCAGGGCGTAGCAGCGCAGGACGTCAAGGTCGGCGGTCCGCGCGACGGACCAGCCGGCCGTGAGCAGTTCGGCGTCCGCGGGCGAGATCCCGAGGCCGAGGACAGCCGGGCTGGTGATCGTGCGGCGGCCGGCGATCTCGGTGACGACCCAGAAGGTGCCGCCGGGCGCGAGGAGGCGCCGGACACGGCTGAGGAAGCCGGGCTTGTCGTCCATCCACCGGTAGACCAGACGGCAGGTGATGAGGGCGTAGGCCGCGTCCGGGAGCGTCGTGAGGTCGCCGGTGGCGATGTCCAGGCACTGCCACGTCGGTTCGGACCCGGTGTCCTGGGCGGAGGCGAGGGTGATGGCGCTGGGGGAGCAGTCGATGCCGGTCGTGCGGTAGCCGAGCTCGTGGTGGAGGTGGCGGGCGAGGCCGCCGTCGCCGCTGCCGATGTCGAGGGCGGGGCGGCCCTCGCCGGGGCCGAGGTACTCGGCCATCAGCTGTTTCTCGGCCAGGCACAGCGGCCGGTAGCGGCGGCGGCTGTGCCAGAGCGGCTCCCAGTAGGCCGGGGTCGCGGTGGATGCGGTGGCGGTCACGAGGTTCCCTCTCGGGCGGGCGGTACGGCCGCGGGGGTGGGCGGGGTGGGCATGGTTCGGAGAGCGAGTACGGGGGAGGCCAGCAGCAGGAGAACCGGCACGATCTGGAGGAGAGTGCCGATGGCGAGGACGGCCGGCACGTGCAGGACGAGTGCGAGTGCGCCGGCGCTCGCGGCGGCCAGGGGGCGGCTTCCGGCGGTCACGGTGGTGCTGACCGCCTGCATCCGGCCCTGAAAGGCCGGGGCGCACAGGATCTGCCGCAGGGTGCGCTGGCTGACTCCCGCGGCCGTCGCCCAGAACAACTGGGCGGCGAGTGTCGCGGCCAGGACGATCTGCCAGCCGCGGCCGGGCCCTGCCAGAAGGAGCGGCACCTGGGCGAGGGGGCTGACCGCGAACCCGATGATGATCACCGGGCCCACGCCGAACCGGTCCGTCATCCGTGAGGTGAGCAGCGCACCGGCCAGACTGCCCATGCCTCCGGTGCCCATGATCACCCCGAACGCGGTCGGGGAGACACCGAGCGCGGTGAGCAGGTAGTACGCCCAGAAGGTGTTCATCAGCGCGAGGCCGAAGGACAGCACGGCCAGGGCCGCGATCACCGTGCGGATCGTCGGTTGCCCGATCACGTAGCGCACGCCGGCGGCGATGTCCCGGATGAGGCCGCGCGACTTCTCGGCCCCGACGGGGGACACGTGAGGCTCGGGCGCGCGGATGCGCCAGACCAGCCACGCGGAGGCGAGGAAGGAGCCGGCGTCGACGAGGAGTGACCGCGCGGCGCCGACGGTGCCCACGAGCGCCGCACCGACGTTGCTGCCCGTGCTGTCGGCCACCGAGGAAGCCGCGCCCAGGCGGGAGTTGGCGTCGTGCAGCAGGTGCGGGGCGACGATGGCCGGCAGGAGACTGATGGCCGCGGCGTCGCGGACCACCTTGGCCGCGCCCACCGCGAGCGTCACCCCGTACAGCTGGCCGATGGTGAGCACCCCGGCCAGAGCGGCGGCCGGGATCGTGGTGAGCACCGCGGCGGCCACCACGTCCGAGACGAGGAGCTGGAAACGCTTGGCGTGCCGGTCCGACAAGGCCCCGGCCCAGAGAGCGAGCGTGCTGGGAAGCTGGCCGAGGAACGCCAGCGTCGCCACCTGCCCGGCGGTGGCGCGCAGTTCCAGGACCGCGAGCGCGGGCAGAGCGACGGCGCTCACCCCCGACCCGGCCAGGGTCACGGCCTCGCTGCCGAGCAGGTACCGGTAGGCCGGCAGCGCCCAGGCGGTCGTCTTACGGGGCCCGGCGGCGACCGTCACCGGGGTTCACCCCCCACGGCCAGCTCGGGGGCGACCACGTTGGCGTACCGGCGCCCGGCGGCGAAGAAGCGGAGGATCTCGCGGGTGAAAGGGTGGCAGTCGTCGGGCGGGCGGGCGGGATCGACCCAGACGAGCTCGCTGTGGGTGTCCGGCTCCCTGTTGTACGGCTCGCCCTCCCACTCCCTGGCCAGGAAGACGACGCCGGTCACCCGTTCCCCGTCCGCGGCGTGAAGGTGGACCAGCTGGCAGAACTCGAGACGGCCCGGGGTGATGAGGATGCCGGTCTCCTCAGCGAGCTCGCGTGCGGCGCCCTCGTCGAAGAACTCGTCGGCTTCGAGCCGACCGCCGACGACGGTGAGCAGCCCGGGGGAGTGCCACGACCGCGGCTGGTGCCGGACGGTGAGAACCCGGCCGTCGGCTGGATGGCGCAGCAGGACCATGACGTGCGTGATGTTGCGATGGACGTTGCTCACGGCCGGTCCTCCTTCATGAGCCGCTCCAGGGTCCGCCGGCCTCTGACGGTGACCTCGGGATGGCCGTTATCCGGGCCCCAGGCCAGGCAGTTGACCGCGTCCAGCGCGGTCAGGCAGCGCAGTACGTGCCGTTCGGCGCCGGTGAGGTCGCGCCCGTACGCCTGGAGGAACGCTTTCTCGCGGTCTGGGTGGTCGAGCCACTCGGTGACGGCGAGGATGACGAGGTCCTGCACGCGGGCGGCCGGGCGGGTGCGCTCGAAGTCGACGAGCGCGATCCCCGCCTCGGACCACAGCCAGTTCCTCGGCTGATTGTCGCCGTGGATGTAGCCGAGCGGCACCGGCCCGACGCGGCGGAGCTGAGCCGCGTAGTCGCGGACCAGCTGCTGCTCGTCCGCGGTGAGCCCGTCCCCAGCGCGGCCCAGGTACTTCTCCGCGCCATCGGCTGCGGCCACCAGCGACGCTTCGGCTTCCGCGCGGTCGCAGGGGCCGAGCGCACCGGCGTCGTGGAGCCGGGCGCACAGCATGCCGGCCTGCGCGTGCACTGCCCGCCACTCGGCGGCGGTCAGTCCCAGCCCAGGTGCCGGGCCACCGGGCGCCACGGTGAGCAGCAACGCCAAGTCGTCCGCGCGGCTGGCGAGGAGACGGGGCGCCCGGCTGTGCCCGAGCGCGGGAACGACTCCTCGATAGGCCCGGGTCTCACGGGCGAAGAATTTCCCCGAGGGCGAGACCTTCACGTACCAGCGGGCCCCGCTCTCGCCGGTGAGCTCCCACACGCGGGAGCGGTGCCAGTCGTGCGAGGCGTCGCGCACGGTCACGACCGGCCCGGTGAACTGCTCCGCCCAGCGCTGCACGGCGATGGGCAGGGATTTCGTCTGCCTCACGCCGTGGACCTCGCGCTCGGGTGCGACGGGTATGAGGAGCGCAAGTCACAGGTGGCGCTGGTGGCGGGGGACGGGGGCATGGGTCCTCCTTGATGTGGCCTGTCCGCCTGGCGGGGCGCGACAGGGGGCGCGGTGAGGTCGGTCAGCGGTCCTGGGAGAGTTCCAGGAGTTCGGCGAAGGTTCCGCCGCCGTGGGTGAGGTCGTCGTACCGGCCCTGTTCGGTGATCCGGCCGTGCTCCATCACGATGATGTGGTCGGCGATCTTGGTGTTCTCCAGGCGGTGGGTGACCACGATCGTGATGCGGTCCGCGGCGATGGCCTTGATCTGCTCGAAGATCTGGTGCTCGCCCCGGGGGTCCATCTGGGAGGTGGGCTCGTCGAGGATCAGCAGTTCGGGCCGGCGGTACAGGGCCCTGGAACACGCGATGCGCTGCCATTGACCTCCGGAGAGCTCCGTGCCGCCCCACAGGTCCCGGGCGAGGAGGGTGTCGAGACCGGCGGGGAGGTCTTCGACGGCGTCGCGCAGGCCGACCGCGTCAATGGCCTCCCACACCGGGGCGTCGTCGTGGGTACGCGGCTGGCCGAGGGTCACGTTCTCGCGCAGGCGCAGCGGCCACTGCCCGAAGATCTGCGGCACCAGGCCGGTCAGGCGCCAGACCGAGGCCGGGTCGGCGTCGGCGAGGTCGGTGCCGTTCCACGAGACCGTGCCCTTGTCCGCCAGGTAGATGCCGGTCAGCAGCCGGGTCAGGGTGCTCTTCCCGGAACCGTTCGCCCCGACGATCGCGAGGATCTGACCGCGCCGCAGGGTCAGCGAGACGCCGTCGACGGCGGGCTTGTCCTTGCCCGGGTACTGGTAGACCACCTCTTCCAGACGGATCTCGTCTACCGGCGCGGCCAGACGGCAAGGACCCCGCTGGGGAGCGCGGTCGGCGGCCTCGTCAAGGAAGCTCTGCATGTCGCCGAGGTACAGGCTGGTGTGGAAGACCGCGGCGCCGCCGGTGACGACCTGGGTCAAGGCGGCGAGCATGGTCTGCACCGCGATCACGGCCGTCGCGGCGACCGCGAGGTCGATCCGGCCGGAGACCGCCAGCCACGCCAGTGCACCCCACGTCGCCGCCAGGCAGATGCCGCCGGCGAGCGCGGACAACAGAGCGATCCGCAGGGTTCGTGGCGCGGCGGCCAGGGTGCGCCGATCGCACCGGTCCGACAGCGCCCGGTACCAGTAGACGAGATAGTCGACCATGGAGTTCGCGCGGACCTCGTCGCTGTACTTGGACTCGGTGGCCCACCAGCGCATCATCCCGCGTACGTTGCGATTGGCGATGTTGCCGTAGTGGATCTCGTAGTCCACCCGCGCGCTCAGCACGGCCCCGACACCGGCCGGCAGCACGGCGAGCAGGAGCAGCGGCAGCATCAGCGGGTTCAGCACCGACAGCACGCCTCCGGCGGTGACCATGCGGATCACTGCCGACACGAACTGCTGCGCGTCGGCCACCATCACGTGGGTGCGCATCACCCCCATCTCGGCCGCCTCGCGCCGGTCGGAGAAACCGTCCTCCGCGTACGCAGCCGCCTCCACTCGGCACACCGCCTCGACCAGCGCCGAATCCATCTCCGTCGTCAACCGCGGCGTGATCCGCCGCCCCGCGTACGAGGCCACCGCTCTCGCTGTCCGAGCCACGGCGGCGGCGACCGTCACCACGAGCAGCGCCGGCAGGGCGCCCCGCAGGCGGTCTCCGGCGGACCCGGCTCCGAGCACGGGTTCCATGGCGCGGGCGGTGGCCGTCAGCAGCACGGCGGCCGAGACGCCAGTGACCAGCTGGCAGCCGAGAAGCAGCTGCACGGCCCCCCGGTCGATCCGCCAGGACAGCCGCGCGATCCGGCCCAGGACGGCGGGGATCTGCGCGCACATCCGCCGGAAGGACACCTCGGCGAGGGGGTTGATGGAGTACTGCCCGGTGTAGGTGATCTCCGCCGGCGGCGGAGGAGGCGGTGTGGTCTTGTGCTGATCGTTCACGGGAGTCGAGGTCAACGGCGGTTCCTCCTGGACGGTCGTGTGGGGCGGTCGGGTAGCTCAACGACCGCGCCGGGATATCGAACTGGTGTCTTTCGGTCTCAGTGGGATCCCCGAGATTCGGCGCGTGTCGGAGCGTGGTGGATGCATCGACCCGGGTCTTCCAACGGCGTTGACAGGTAAGGAGGTTGGCCGAATCGCCGAGGGCGACACCCTTTAGCGCGAGACCGGGCGCGTTGTGGAACAACAGCCCCCGCCGGACTTGTAGAGTGCGAACCCCCCCCGCACGAACACCTCGCTGGAGCCGCTTCGTGGCCATCACTGATTCCGATATCTCGGACGCTCTCGGTGCTTACCTGGAGCGCCATCCGGACGAGGCCGAGCAGCTGTCCAAGCTCCTGCAGCTCCTCGCGGAAGGCAGGAACTTCGCCTCTCGGCGCAGCTTCCCCATGCACGTGACCGTCGGAGCCCTGCTCGTCCGCGACGGCGCCGAGATCCTGCTCATCGAGCACCTCGCATACGGCCTCACCCTTCAGCCCGGCGGTCACCTTGAGCCGACCGACACCTCGCTGGTCGAGGCGGCGGTGCGCGAGCTGACGGAGGAGACCGGCATGGACCCCCGGCAGGTCTGCGTGGTCTCGCCGACGCCTGTCTACGTCGAGTACGGCAAGGTGCCGGCCCGACCCGAGAAGGACGAGCCGGAGCACTACCACCTGGACATCGGATACGCCTTCACCACGGTCCGCGGTGATGTCGGACGCATTCAGGAGTCCGAGGTGACCGGCGCCGGCTGGTACCCGCTGGAGGCGGCCGAGCGTCTTGTCGGACACCGCATCAGGCGAGCGGTCACGGCACCGGCCTAGTCGGGCTGTACCGGAGCACCGGTGGTCCCGGGCTCTCGTGCCAGAGGCGCACCAGTCAGCACGCTGGCGGCCCTGCTCGCCTCGGTGCCGGACCACAGGTGTCAGCCTCCATGCTCGGGGACGGTCGGGGTGTGGTTCCTGCCAGGGGCGGATTCGCTCATTCGAAGGAGGGCTTGCTGTCCCGGCTTCGCTTGATCTCGTAGAACCCGTCCGTCGCTGCGACGTGGAGCAGGCCGTCCCAGAGCTGGCCGGCGGCCTCGCCGCGGGGGGCCTGCCGGAGCACCGGGCCGAACAGGGCTGTGCCGGCGATGCGGAGGACGGGGGTCCCGACATCGAGGCCGACCTCGTCGAATGCCTCGTGGTGCGAGTCCTTGATGAGGCGGTCGAACTCCGTGCTGGTGGCGGCGGAGGCCAGCGAGGTGGGCAGGTGCGTTTCGGCGAGCGCCTCCGTGATCACAGTGGGGTCCTCGCGGCGCCGCTGGTTGTGCAGGCGGGTTCCGATGGCGGTGTACAGCGGGCCGAGTCTTTCCTGGCCGGCGTACTCGGCGGCAGCCGCGCAGACCCGGACCGAGCCCCATGCCTTTTCCATCAGCGCGCGGTAGTCGTCGCTGAGTCCCTTCCCCTCGCGCTGTTCGAGGTTGAGATAGGCCAGCGACATGATCCGCCAGTCCGCGCGTACGGGCCGGACCGTCTCGACCTCCAGGAGCCATCGGGAGGTCACCCACGCCCAGGGGCACAACGGGTCGAACCAGAAGGGCACTTCGGTCAGTCCTTGCTCTTTTTTCGTCATCGAGTTGAGCACGTCCTTTCTTGGGTCGGTCGTACAGCGGTTCGTGCACCGGCGGTCAGACGTCGAAGAGACCGGCCTGCACAGGGAGGTTGGCCTTGGCGGTGCGGCCGGCGGTCTTCACCAGTGCCGCGAGGCTGGCGACCCTCGGGTCTTCGTCCGCGGCGCTGATGAGGCGCAGGAAGACCTTCGCGGTGACGTCGACGTCGGCCGGGGCCCGGTGCCGGTCCGTGGGTTGCGGGATGCCGAAGTGGGCCAGCAGCGTGTCGAGTTTGTAGTTCGGCAGGTTCGGGATCAGACGTTTGGCCAGCGGGATCGTGTCGAGGAGGTCCGTCCTGGCCAGCGTCGGGCTGTGTTCGGCCTGGTGGTGAAGGACGTTCGCCTCGGTGGCCGCGTGCTGGGCCACCAGCAGATACGGGGTGCCGGCCGTGAGCCGCTGGTCCAGCGCCCCCAGCGCTTCGGCCGGGGTGGGAGCCTGCTGGAGCTGCTCGGCGGTCAGCCCGGTCTGAGCGGTGTCCGCAGGGGTCACTGGGGCGAACTCGGGCGGCCGGATCAGGGACGTGTAGCGCCCGGTCTCCGTCCACGCGCCGTCCTCGAACCGCAGGGCGAGCGCGGCGACCTCGATGGGCTGGGCCGGGTAGCCGGTGGGGGTCGTCGTCTCGAAGTCGATGACGACGAACGTCGTGGCCCGGAAGGCGGGGTCCTGGGTCAAGCCGCCCATGAGTTCTCCTTTCGCGTATGTCCCGCCCTGCCCCGGCCCGCGGCTGCGGTGAGGAGACGGCTGGGGCTCCGGCCGGCGTGGCGCGCGGTCATCGGCCGACGAGGTCGGTGACGGCCCGGGTCGCGGTCTCCAGATCCGGTGCGCTCCAGGGCCGCTCTCCCGTCCAGGTCTCGCTCAGGGACTGGTACAGGTGCGTCATCACCGCCACGTACTCGGGCGGTAGCGAGGCGGGCTGCGGCCACCGGTCCCTGGGCACACCGGCGGCGATCAGCCTGCCGACCGGCACCTCGTTGCCCGAATTCACGTACCAGTCGCGCAGGATCTGCTTGCCGCAGTGGACACCGGCGAACATCAGGCGGCTCTCGTCCGGCGTGCCGGGGCTGTCGGCGAGTACCAGCTGCTGGTCGCTGGTCACCAGGTACTCGGCCTTGCCGTCGCAGTGGCTCAGCCCGACCTTGGCGGCATGGTCGGTCAGCACCGCGTTGACCTTCCGGGTGATCTCCCGCAGGGCCGCGAACTGCTCGTCGTCCAGACCCGCGAGGCGCTGGGCCTCGCCGGGGGCGATGAAGCGGTTCACGTCGTCCCGGGTCGTCGCGTACTCGATGAGCGGTCGCTCCAGCTTCGCGCCGGCCGCGGGGACAGCGTCGAGACCGACGTCGGCCGGGGTGATTTCGCCGGCGGCGAGGCGCCGGTGGACGGAGCTTCCCGGCGGGAGCTCGTTGCGGAAGATCACCTGGAGGGGAAGCAGGTAGCCGCCGCGAGCGGGCGTGAGGGGCTGGCGCACCTGCTCCGGAAGGCGCGCGAGGGTGAACTCGATCCGGTTCGGTGCGATGAACCGGCGGAAGTGCGTCCGCACTCCGGCCTCCTCCAGCAGCGCGAAGTTGAAGGCGGCCATCCGGGAGGTCGCCTCGCCCTTGCCGGGGATCGGATCCGGCATCCGGCCGTAGTGAAAGACGGTGTAGTGGTCGGTGTACTCGAAGACGCCGACGCCTTCACACGTCGCGGTCGGCTCCTTCATGACGTGCAGGTTCTTGGTCGAATGCAGGACGGGCATCATGCTCCCGGGGTCGGACGGCGTCCTGCCGTCATCAGATGGGCTCGGTCTGCTGGCGCGATGCGAAGGGCTGCGCCGGCTGTTCGCCGACGGGCGTCAGGTGGCCGCCGACCACCGTGATCACCTGCATGCCGGCGGCGCGGGCGGAGGCGATGCCGTCGGGAGCGTCGTCGACCGCCAGGCAGCGGTCCGGCGCGACGCCCAGACGTCGGGCGGCGGTGAGGAACAGCTCCGGATCCGGCTTGCCGTGGACGACGTCCTCACGCCGGACCACGGACCCGAACGCCTCCTTCAGGCCCAAGGCGTCGAGCCCCGGGTCGACGAGCAGCCGGCTGGCGCCCGACGCCACGGCGCACGGCACCCCGGCACGCCGGGCCTGCCCCAGCAGCTCCACGACGCACGGGATCGGCGTGATCGTGTGCACTGAGGCCAGCAGGTGACCGCGGCTGCGCTGGACGATCTCGTCGTGGGGAAGCGACCGGCCACCGGGCAGCGCTGCCAGGAGGTCGTGGATGGAAAGGCCGACGTGCCCGCTGTACCAGCCGGAGTCCAGGGCGACACCGTACGGCTGCAGAGCCGCGCGCAGAGCGGCCTCGTGCCGGCCGACGGTGTCGGCGAGGACGCCGTCGAAGTCGAGGATCAGAGCCTCCACCCCCTCGGGGACCGTCGGGGAACACCGGTTCCCTGTGGACCGGCCGGCCGGGCAGAGCGGCAGACGGGCAGCCGTGCTCACGCCGCCTCGGCCTTCGTGGACTGCCCGCAGCACATACAGCCCGCGCCCGGACCCTGCCACGGCTCCACCAGACAGGCGAGATCACCACCGGCGCCCTCGATCCACTCTCGGATCAGGTCGGCAGCCTCGTACTCGTCGACGTGGCGCCGGTCCACGACCCGGTAGCGGACCGGATCGGTGGCGGCGAGACGCTCGAAGAGCACGCACGCCTTGCGCATGAACTCAGCCTGCTCGTCGGTGAAGACGCACCTGTCACGCCACTGCGCACGCTCCAGGGCCTTCGAGGCGTCGTCGGTGACGAGGATCGTGAGGTCGGGCAGCGGCCGGTAGGAGGAGGCGAGGCCCAGCAGGTCGACCGCCGTCTTCAGGGCCGCGTCCGGGTCGTCGGGGTGCAGCAGCAGAGCCTGGCACACGGCGGTGGTGTCCACGCTGCGGCCCTCGACGACGGTCTGCCCGCGGGCCAGGTCGGGCAGGACGGTGTCGAGGTCGTGCCGCTTGATGGCCATGAGGAGCAGAGCCTCGGCCATCGGGGTGCCGCCGCGCAGGAACGGGTCCCCGGTGCTGGCCTCGCGCAGGGACTGGAGGAGCGCTTCGCCCAGGCCCGGGCGTCCGGTCGCCCGCTGGGAGAACTCGTCCAGCATCAGCGGCTTCGTCTCGATGGCTTCGACGGCGCGGTTGGTGAGGTAGGTCTTGCCGACGCCGTTGAGGCCCTCGGCGGAGATCAGCGGGCCACGGCTGCACAGCGAGCGTGTGGTGGTCATGCGGTTTCCGTTCACAGACGAGGACGGCGGGCCACCGGCGGGAACGCCGCCAGCGGATCGGTTCGGGGCGCCGGTCATGAGCGCCATGCGGCAGCCTCCCGGGTGAGGACGGTGGCGTAGTGGTCGAGGACCGTTTCGTCGTCGCGCTCGGTGAGAACGAGGGCGAGGGTGCGGTCCAGGATCTGGGCGGTCCCGCGGCACAGAGTCCGGTCGCCGGCGGCGAACATGGGCCGGGTGTCGCAGGGCACGAGCCGGAAGGTGCCGGTGGAGCTCGGCACTCCCTGCCGGGCGAGGCGCTCGGCGAAGGCCCGTGGCTCCGGCAGGCTGATGTGCAGGAGCGGGGCGTAGTGGTTCCACGCCTCGTCCTTCGCCGGCATCAGCGGCGTGAGACCCCGGGCACCGGCCAGCGCCTGGAGCAGGTAACCGGTTTGGGCGCGGCGGCGCTCCAGCAGGTCCGGGAACCTGCGCAGGTTGGCCTGCGCGAGCGCCGCGAGTGGCTCGGCCAGGCGCCCGTTGACCGCGAGCCGTTCTTGAGGGCGGCCACCGGGAGGGGGCGTCAGCCAGTGGCTGCGGAAGGCCCGGACATGGGAGGCGAGAGCCGAGCCGTCGGTCAGGACGTACCCGCCCTCCCCGCTCCAGAGGATCTTGCCGTCCTTCATGCTGAAACACCCGGCTTCGCCGACCGCGCCGGCCGGAACGCCGCCGCGCGACGAACCGGCGGCCTGGGCGGCGTCCTCGACCACGGCCAGCCCGTGCTGCGCGGCGAACGAGCGGAGGCCGACTGGGTCGCCCATCCTGCCCCACAGGTGGACCGGGACGATCGCTTTCGTCCGGGCCGTCACCTTCGCGGCGGCGTCGTCGTAGTCCAGGTCGAGGGTGTCGGGGTCGCTGTCGACGAAGACCGGGGTGGCGCCGAGCTGGGCGATCGGCGCGGCGGTCATGACGACGGTCAGGGCCGGTACCAGGACTTCGTCGCCGGTCCCGACGCCGACGGCGGACAACGCGGCGTGCAGCGCCGTCGTGCCGGAGGACACCGAAACCGCGTGCCGGCTGGTGAACCTCTCGGTGAGGTCCTGCTCGAACCGGTCTGCGAACGACGCTCCGGTGGGGTCGGGCATGCCGGCCAGCGCGGCCAGCATGCCCTCGCCGAGACCTTCCGTCGCAGGGACCGGTGGCAGGGCGGTCACGTTGCCTCCCGGGCGAGGAGGCGCGGCATGCCGAGCACGAGCGGGCCCATGTTCACGCAGTCCCTGGAGAAGTGCGAGCAGTCCGTGCACGCCGGGCGGTCGGTGAACAGGGTCCTCGCGTCGGCGCCGGCGATGCTGCGCTGTTCGGAGGCGGCGGTGGCGGCGATCCGGCGGTCAGAGGGGCAGTCCCACAGCGACCCGTCGGGCTGGATGAAGAACAACTGCGCTCCGCCGAAGCAGTCCTCGACTCGACCGCTGTCCTGGGTGGCGATCGAGGCGAGGAACTGCCGCGTGTAGGAGGGGCCGGGGAGGGTGAGCCCGCGCGGGTCCTCCTGGAGGCGACGCAGCTGGTCCTCGACGGCGGGGACATCCTCGGCGGTGTGACAGCGCTCGGCGAAGAGCTTGTGATCGGCCGGGAGGGAGATGGGCTGCGGCACGTAGTAGTCGACGCCGACGTCCGCCGCGAGATGGGCGACGTCGGTGATCTCCTGAGGGCGGTCGCGCATGACCACGGTGTAGATGCCGACCCGGGGCCCCGCACCGGAGCCCCGCTCTTTGAGCAGGGTGCGGATGCCGGCCAGGACCTCGCGGTGTCCGACCCGTCCGGACCGCGAGGGCCGCAGCCGGTCGTTCGTGGCCGCATCCGCGCTGTCCAGGGAGACCGAGACCCCGTCGACGCCGAGGTCGACGAGCCGTCGGGCGATGCCGGGCCGGGTCAGCGGCACGCCGTTGGTCGCCACGACGACCTCACACCCGGCGTCCTTGATCGTCTTGATCAGACTGAGGGTGGGCAGCCAGTCCAGCGGCTCGCCGCCGGCGAGGACGACCCGCTCGACCGGCGAGTCGGCCAGCGTCCGCGCGAACGCCTCCAGCACGGTGCGGTCGAGGTCGCGGACGGGGATGTGGGACAGCACGCCGAGTCCCTCGGGAAGGGCCTTCTTGTGCTCCTCCAGCTCCCCGAAGTAGCAGTGCGGGCAGGCGAACGAGCAGGGGGAGCGCAACGCCCACAGCAGGGTGATGTCACGAGGCACGATCGACCTCCCGGCGCTCCACGATCGCGCGGACGGCGTCCTCGACAGCCTTTCCGGTCTCCTCCGGGGCGTAGCCGGTCACGTCGATCACCGTGTACCGCTCCGGCTCGGCGGCGGCCAGCTCCCGGTAGAGGTGCTCGGTCTGCGTGATGATCTCCCTGGCGTCGGGCGGGACGGCGCGGCCGATCCGGGCACCGAACCGGGCCAGGCAGGTCTCCTGGTCGCCGGTCAGCAGGAGGGTGGCGTCCGGCATCGGGCGCCAGCGGCGGGCGGTGGCCAGGATTTGGTCGGCCACCGCCCGGGCGGGCGTGGCCGGGTGCTCGGTGTGCAGGATCGCCCCCTGGCACACGGCCACGCTGTCCACGCCCCGGTCCTCGACGATCACATCGACGCCGGCCAGCCGCTCGGGCGTGAGGTGCTCGACCTCCCGGAACTTCAGCGCCAGCAGCGCCAGCGTCTCCACGACCGGGTGCCCGGTGCGCAGACAGACGTCCTCCGCTGCAGAGAGGGCCGTGATCACCCGGCCGGGCAGCGTGTCGGCGGCCTGGTCGGTCAGCTCGTCCAGCAGCAGGCACCGCGAACCCAGGGCGGCGGCCGTGGCACGGGCTGCGGTGGTCTTCCCGACCCCGTTGATGCCCTCCACGCTCACCCACAGCGGCCGGCCCCGCTCCTCCCCGGCCGCCTGTCGGGGCGCCGGAACCGTAATGGCGGTCATGCCGGCCTCCGGCACACGAAGAGCAGCTCGGTCGCCCGGTCGGGCACCATCACGGACGACACCGTGTCCAGCAGCGCCTTCGGCACCCGGGCAGCCAGGTCGCGGTACCAGTCGACCGCGCCCGTCCCGTACCGCTCGGCGAGCTCGGTGACCACCTCGTCCGACTCGGGCGGCAGCAGCCCCATCACGTCCTCCACGACTAGGCCGGCGTCCTCGACCGCGCTCACGACTTCCTCGCACGACCACTCGTAGACGTGGACGCGGTACTGCAGCGGACGCGGCGGCGGACCGAACGCCTGCGGGGTCGACAGGTACAGCACCCCGCCCGGGGCGAGCGCGGCGCCGGTGGCGGCCAGGCTCTTCACCCCGAGCTCGTACGGCAGGTGCTCCAGCGCGGAGGTGTAGATCGCGACGTCGAACGGCGGCAGCTGCGGCCACGGCTCGGACACGTCGCACTCGACGAACTCGAGCGGGAACAGGACGCCGTACTCCCTCCGCAGCTCGACCAGCCGCGCACGGGCCTCGGCGAGGTTGGCCGAGCTGATGTCGAGGCCGACGTAACGGCCGATCTTCGGCGCGTAGCGGTGCAGCAGCGGGAGGGCCAGCCCGCGCCCGCAGCACACGTCGAGCACGTTCGCGCCCTCCGCGCACCGCTCGGCGGCGATGAGGTGCTGCATCAGGTTCATCAGACCGGACGGCTTGGCCTCACCGCGGGCGAGCGCGGCGTAGAAGTCGTCCATCTGGTTGGTGCTGTACGGGCCGATCATCGGGGTGCCGGGCCGCGTGCGGTACTGCTCGTCCAGGTCAGAGCTGGTCATGCTGTTCCTCCCAGGGGAAGACGACCCAGGTGGTCGTCAGTCGGGCGATGTGGTCGATCCGGTCGTGGGGCTCGGACCCCGCGGGCCAGTTGGCCCGGTTCACGGCGAGCACCGCGGTACGCACCCGGGCGGGCCCGAGGTCGCGAACCATCTGGGCCGTGTGGGCGAGGGTGGTCCCGCTGCCGGCGATGTCGTCGACGAGCAGCACGTCCAGGCCGGTGAGGTTTCCGATCGACGCGGGGTTCCGGACGGTCGGCAGGGGGGTCTTGGCGGCGTTTACGGCGTCGCTGGTGGTGCGGGTGACCTCGATCGTCCGGACGTCGTGGACGCCGAGCCGGTGGGCGATCCACACGGCGGGGATCAGACCGCCGCGCACGATCCCCACCACGGCCTGCGGCACACCGGCGGCCAGGGTCTGCTGGGCGAGCTCGGTCGTCGCGAGGCCGATGTCGTCCCAGGTCAGGTACAGCGGGCCCGCTTGGTCGGCGCCCTCGGGCGTCGGCGCGGGGGATGCACTCATGGCTTACACCTCCTTCTAGGTCCGCTCGCAGGGGTCAGGCCGCGTGCAACTGGCTGGTCGCGAGGAGGAGAAACTGCTGGCTGAGGATCGGGTCCGTGGCGAAGCGCCCACCGGAGTGCAGGGTCGTGGTGCGGGCTTCCTCCATCCGCACCCCGCGCATGCTCATGCACAGGTGCAGGCCCCGTACGGCGACCGCGATGTCCTCGCTGCCGATCACCCCGGCGAGGTGCTCGGCGACCTCGAGGGTGTAGCGCTCCTGGACCTGCAGCCTGCCGGCGTAGTGCTGGGCGACGCGGCCGAACTTGGACAGCCCCACCACCTCGTCCTCCGCCAGGTAGCCGACTGCGACCTGTAGGTTCATGGGGATCATGTGGTGCTCGCAGAGCGACCAGACGCTCATGCCGCCCACCACGACCAGCTGGCCACCCAACTGCGACTCGGTAAAGCGGGTGGCCGCCGGCGCGCTGCCCGGGGAGAGGAAATCGTTCCACCAGGCTGCGACCCGCTTCGGCGTCTCGGCCAGACCGTCCCGCTGCGGGTCCTCGCCCAGCTCGACCAGCAGCTGGCCGATGAGGTCGGCGACCCGGTCGGTGTCGATGCCGGGCCGCTGCTGGCGGGGTACGGCCGGCGTCGGGCGGGCGACGGTGGTACTCGTCATGTGAGATCTCGCTTTCGCAGGGGAAGAGGGGGGCCGGGCGGTCAGCGGCCCTTGGGATCGGCGAAGGCCAGGACGTGGAGCCTGGTGGTGAGGTGCCAGTGCCTGGAGGCGACCGCGTCCGCGAGGACCCGGGTCGTCGACGTGATCGCCTCGGCGGTCGTGCCCTCCGGCATCACCCACACCGGCGCCAGACCGTGCTGGTCCGCCAGTTCGGCGATCCGGTCGATGTCGGCGACGGAGGAGGCGACGAACTTGAACGCGGCCCGCCCGGAGGCGGCGAACACTCGGAGTGCGGACGGCACGATGCTCTCGGCCTCGTCCATCCCGAAGCTCGCTAGCTTCGGCGATACGTTGAACCGGACACCGTCGACCAGCAGCGCGGGGTCGGGCATGAACGTGCCGTTGGTCTCGAACTCGACCCGTCGGCCCTCATCCAGTAATCGCCGCACCAGGGGGACCAGGTTCCGCTGCTGGATCAGCGGCTCTCCGCCCGTGATGACCACGAGCTCGACCGGCGACTGCAGCGCCCACGCCACGAGGTCCGACACGGACTGGCGCGTCGAGACTTCCTGGGGCTTGAACTGGCTCCAGTCCCAGGTCTCCTTCGTGTCGCACGCCGTACAGCTGAGGTTGCAGCGGGACAGCCGGATGAAGATCGCCGGGTGGCCACAGCTCGGTCCTTCGCCCTGGACCGTGGGCACCTCGACACCGAAGCGCTCGGCGACGATCAGCTGCCCCAGAGGCGCGCGCGGGGTTGCAGCGGTGCCGGTCACGTGGCAGCCACGTCGAACCGGGCCCAGCTCCGCTGGGTCTCGCGGACGCGGACGGCGGCCAGCTGCCCGGCGATCCCCGGCGGCATGTTCGCGATGAACCAGCCCGCCAGGTACTGCGCCAGCAGCTCGGACGTCGGTTCGAAGTCGAAGACCTCGTGCAGGTTGTGGTGGTCGAGCTCGTTGTCGAGGTACCGCTTGAACGGGCTGAGGTCACCGAAGTCCGTCACGAATCCCGGCCCCTGGAGGGAGGCGGCGGAGAGCACGACCTCGACCTGGTAGGTGTGACCGTGCTGCCGGGAGCACTTGTGCTCGGGCGGGAGGGTGGCGAGGCGGTGACCAGCCTCGAAGTCGAACGTCTTGCCGATGCTGAACCTGCCGGAAGGCAGCGGAACAGGGGCAGTCTCCACGGGAGTCCCTTTCTCGTGACGGAGGGGGCGAGGGCGCCTGCAGCCCTCTCTGACGCCTTGCTCGGGAAGCGCTACGGAATCTCGGGGGCGCCGGTGGACCCCGCGCGGGCGGAAGACGCGTCCCGACGGTTGCGGCCAGCACGATCCGCCTGCGGCCATGGGCTGGTTCGGCGAAGTGGTGTCGTTCAGGGCAGTTGGAGCGCTGGCTCCTACGATGCGCCTCGTGCTGAAGCAGCGTCATTGACCGTGTGCTGTAGGAACATTGACTGCTGCGGTCAATGCCTGTCCGCATCCCAAGGGCTGCGGACGTGGCAGAGCGACGAGGGGGCGGACGGTGGGGAAGGTATCGCGAGCGCGTCGTGCGGAGATCCAGCGTGAAGCGATCCGGCTGCGGGCTCAGTGCCAGCGGGCCAGCGACAGCCAGGAGCGGACCGTCACCGTGCTCCGGGCGGCGCTTCCCGAGCTGACGGCGCTGGAGGCTTGGCGCTTGGCTCTGGGGTGGTCCCGAGCGCAGGCGATCCGGGAGGTCGCCCAGGTCTACCTGGCTGACGGCCTGCTGCCGCCGGCCCTGTCGCAGGCCCTGCTGTGCCGGTACGAGCACGGGCAGGCGCACCCCGGCGACGAGTACAGGATCATGATCTGCCGGGCGTATGGGGCAGACCCCGAGCAACTCGGGCTCGCCACGACCCACCTCTGGTGCAGTACGTGCGCGGCCCCACTGCCTGTCGACTACGGTCGGCGGCAGCGCGAGGAACAGGGCATCGAACGAAAGGCATCCATGACGACCGCGAGCGGACTGCCCGCCATCCGTGAATCCGTTCAGTGGGCCGTCCAAGACGCGCCCGAGGGCTCGCCGTCGCTCGTGGCACTCGCCGAGGCGGCAGTGGAGCACTACGCCCTCAACTACAGCAAGCACCCTCCGGCCAGCTTGCACGACGAGGTGCGCGCGACCCGTAACCTGCTCTCCACCGTGGTGCCCGCCGCTGACCGCGCCACCGCACGCGACCTGCGCCGACAGGTCGGATGGCTCTCCGCGCTCCTCGGAAACCTCGCCTTCCACCTCGACGACCGCGCCGGAGCCCGCGCCCACCTGACCCTGGCCGGAGCCATCGGCGACTCCACCGGAGAGGCCGCCCTCACCGCCTGGTCCAGCGGCGCCCTGGCCATGGTTGCTACCGCCCGCCAGGACTGGGACCACGCCCGCGGACACGCCGAACACGGACTCCAACACGCCCCCGCCGGCCTGCGCCGCGCTCAGCTCCTGGGCTGGGCCCTGCTGCCCACAATCGCCGCTCTCGGACACGCTTCCCGGGCGGACGACGTCGTCAGCGAGAGCGACGAGATCATGCAGTCCGCCACCGAACTGCCCGGACGCTTCGGCTACGACCGCGCCGAACACCGCCTCCACGTCGCCGAGGCCCACTTGACCCTGGAGCGCTACGATCGCGCCGCCGAAGTCGCCCGCACCTCCATCGCCGCAGCACCCGAACACACACCGGGATGGGTGGCCGCCACCCTCGTTCTCGCCCTCGCCGAGGCCCGCGACGCTCCCGAGCAGGCCGCCGACCGCGCGCTGGGCGTCCTGGACCTCATCCCGCCCGCACGACTTCGCGCCACGGCACGCACCCGCCTCGCTCGTCTCGCCCGCGGTCTCGACCAGGCGGCGAACGGGGCGGGCGCCGAGCTGGTCGAGCGTCTGCGCGTTCTGCCCGCGCCGATTCGCACAGACGGCACTGCCGCGTAGGCAACCGGCTGGCGAAACCCTCCACCGTTGAGAGGCGTTGCCTTTCACTGGGCCCCCTCGTTCATGGCGGGCAGGCGCCAGACGGGCCACAGTGTCCACACGGGCATCGGGAGGATGAGCACGCCGACCGTCGTGACGGTGGGGATGCTGAGCACGGCCGAGGAGAGGCGGTCTCGGGTGGATCTCGGGTGCCGCTGTCACAGAAGGAGCTCCGGGAGAGAGGGGGGTGGTCAAGGGCACAGGCAGGCCAGCCCCGGTGTGAGCCGGGCACCGGTGAGTGGTGCGGCGGCCGGTCAGCGAGTGGCGCTGCTGGCCGCGTCGATGCTGGCCGCACGCCCCGGCAGAAGCGTCCTGGCCATGGTCAGGACGAGGTCCGCCTGGTAGCCAGCCGTACGGAACAGCGGCAGGGGCTGGGGACGGAGGGCCTTCTCAGCACGGTGGCACCAGGCGAGCAGGACGGCTTCGGTCTTCGCTCGCGCCTCGTGCAGCTGGTCGCTGTACGGGTTGGTCGCGAGGAGCTGGTCATAGTGCCGTAGGAGCATGCCCGCGGCGCGTACCGGGACGAGAAGGACGAGGTCCTGTCCGCTTCCGGATACGGGCTGGTGCTGGACGTTCCTGATCATGACGGGAATGATCGAGCGGATCTCTTCCGCGGCCGTCAGGAATCCGGCTTCTACGTTCAGGGCCTGGGTCTGTTCGGCGATGAGGTCCCCGAGCACGTGCCGCGCGTCCTCGAGGACGCCGATGGCTTCCTGGGGCGAGAGCCTGAGGGGAGTGGACGCCCATATCGGGACCTCCGGGAAGAGGCCGAGGCCGTGCTTGGCGGTGTAGTGGGCGCTGCTGGCGCCGGCCGGCTTCCACTCGTGCTCGCTGTCCGCGCCGCTGTCTCCGACCACTTCGGCGTCGAGAGGAGGTGCCAGGAGGTAGGCGCCGGTCCCGATGGAGGGGAGACCGATGCAGTCTGAGGGCGTCTCCTCGACGGGCAGGCCATACCGGGCTGCGATGTCTGCCATGACTGGGGGGAGAGCGGGCTCGTCGTGGGAGGCCATCGCCCACACCCCGCCCGTGTCGCTCCCGTGGAGCGAGACGGTCAGTGCCGGCAGCACGCCGTCGATCACGGCCATAAGGGCGCGGGTCTCCGGCAGAGTCGAGGTGAACGACTCCGTGGGGAAGGTCCACTCGGGCTGCTCGGCGGCCGGGGGCCGGTACATGCCGCGGTGGTACGACTCCATCGTCGGCGGCCATGTCGACGACCACCAGTCCTCGTTGGCCGCGACTCCGTCGGGGTCGGCGCACCCCACGAGGTGCCAGGTGAGCGTCTCGCGGTCCTCAGGGTGTTCGGCGAGGTACCGGGCGAGCGCGGGGATCACCGCGAGGCCGATCGGTTCGTTCGGGTGCGGGGCGCCGACGACGAGCACGTGCTTGTGGCCGCCGGGGATGGTCAACATAGTCATGGGGCGGCCGGCGCGGGAGCGGCCGATCTCGCGCAGCGTGGAGACCTGCGGGTGCTCGGCGGCGATCTTACGCAGCTCCCGCTCCAATTCCTCCAGCGTGGGCGGCCGGTCGCCGATGAACGGGGCGAACGTCTCGGGGGTCACGACCAACCCTCCTCGCGGTTGCCGCGACCGGTCAGCGGGGCGGTCTGGGCCGGGTCCGGTGCGTGGGGCGCGTAACGGTAGGTGTGGGTGCTTGCCGTGGCGATGGCTGCGTCGCGCAACTGCTCTTCGGCCTGCTGGTCCAAGTCCGGAACGGAGACGGCGGAGAGTCCGCGGGTGCTGTCGAACTCGTCGGTCACCAGGGTTCCGGTCAGGACGAGGCCGGTCGCGTTCATGCCGAGGAGCACGAGGCCCGGGATGGACTCGGCGTCGAACCGCCCAAATCTGAAGGGGGCGGGTAAGCGTGCCTTGCGGATCACGGCTGCTCCTTTGCGGTGGCGAGGCTGGTGAGGGTGGGCAGGAGGCCCCAGGCGGCTGCCAGAGCGATGAGATGCGCGTCGGTCCGGGCGGCGCACCGCTCCCGGAGTTCGTCGACGTGGTCGAGGAACGGGCCGGTCGGCCGCAGCTCGACGGGGAGTTCGGCGTCCCGGCTGACGCCGGCGAGGACTCGCAGCACGGCGAGGTCGACCGAGGCGAGGTCGGGGGCGGTCATCTGGACCGCTGGCAGCGGCAGATGACCGCCAGCGAGCAGCGCGGCGGCCTTCAGAGCCTGGTTGGGGGCGTTGAAGAGGTTGCCGATCTGCCGCAGGTGCGTCCGAACCGTGGTGACGGTCCGGGACAGCTCCTTGGCAATCTGTGCGTCTGAGTGACCCGTAAGAAGGAGTTCGC
The DNA here is from genome assembly GCF_036226665.1 of Streptomyces sp. NBC_00691. Taxonomy (NCBI): domain Bacteria; kingdom Bacillati; phylum Actinomycetota; class Actinomycetes; order Kitasatosporales; family Streptomycetaceae; genus Streptomyces; species Streptomyces sp. NBC_00691. The sequence continues at coordinate 6,254,409 of NZ_CP109007.1, forward strand.
CGACCTTCAGCAGGGCCGGGGACAAGGGACGCGGGCGTCGAGGCGGGGCCGCGGCCGGGCTGGTGGCGGAGGATTGTCCGCCGGACCTGTGGGCCGGAGCGGTTGGCGGAAGAGGGCCGGTTAGGATCCGCTTCAGGTCGGAGGCGCAGGTAGTGCCCTGGCCCGGGGGTACGGCCCAGTGGATGTCCCGGCCGCCGGTCGCTCCGATCGGGGGGATGCCTATGGCAGCGCCGTGAGGCATGACCCGCACTCCCAAGGCCCACCGCCCAGGCGAAGCGGAGCCCGGCGGTACCAGGAAGACCCAGGTACGCGTCGTGTGGTTGGCGAGGACCGGTCCCGTGTACGGCCCGAGGGCGGCCAGCGCCGGCGCGGCCAGGTCGGCAGCGACGCGGACGGCGTCGAAGTCCACACCACAAGCGCGGCGGACGGTCTCGCCGTTGGTCGGCATCCAGTGCGGCGTGTCCCAGTCGCCCGGGACGGATCGGGTGCGTGTCCTGGCAGTCACGATCCCGCTCCCGCCAGGCGGAGCGTGCTGAAGGCGTTGGGGCCCGCGATTGCGGCGGTCGCGCCCAGGTGACCGACGTGACTGAACCCCTGCGGGAAGTTTCCGAGGTGGCGGCCGGTTCGCGGGTCGTACTCCTCGGCGAGCAGGCCGAGGCCGGTACGGATGGCGAGAAGGCTGTCGAGGACGGTGCGAGCATCACCGGGACGTCCAATGAAGACGAGGCCCTCGACCAGCCACCCGCTGCAGAGCAGGAACCGTCCTTCGTTGCCCGGGAAGCCGTCGAGCCCGATGTCGTGACCGGCGGTGCGGTATCTGAGGACGAGCCCGTCGTCGGTGGTGAGTTCTCGCTGGATGGCCTCCACCGTGCCGATGACCCGCTTGTCATCGGCTGGCAGGAATCCGGAGAGCAGGGCGTGAAGGAGGGAGGCGTCGAGCTGCTGCGACCCGTAGGACTGGGTGAAGGAGTTGAGGTCGTTGTCGAAGCCGTTCTCGCACACCTCGGCGTGGATGGTGGCGCGCAGAGTCCGCCACCGCTCCAGCGGCCCGTCGGCGTGGCCGGCCTCGATGGTGCGGATGGCCCGGTCGATGGTGGCCCATCCCATGATCTTGGAATGGACGAAGTGGCGGGCGGGACCGCGGATCTCCCAGATGCCCGAGTCTGGCTGCTCCCAGACCTGCTCCAGCTCCTCGGCGAGCGCGACGATGACCGGGCCGAGCCGCCGGGCGGAGCTGCTGTCCGCCTGGATGAGGTCGTAGAACTCGATGGCGAGTTCGCCGTAGGTGTCGACCTGGAGCTGGTCTGCGGCGGCGTTGCCGATGCGGACCGGAGCCGACCGCTCGTATCCGGGCAGCCAGCCCAGTTCCATCTCCGGGAGCTCGGTTTCGCCGCCGACTCCGTACATGATCTGCCGCCGGCCTGTCCCGCTGTGGCTGGCCTGAATCGCCCAGCACGCCCAGGCGATCGCCTCGCGCAGGTAGCCGTACTTGCGCAGGACGCCGGCGGTGAGGGCGCCGTCCCTGAGCCAGGCGTAGCGGTAGTCGTAGTTGCGGACGCCGCCGATCTCTTCGGGCAGTGAGGTGGTCGGCGCGGCCACGATGGCACCCGTGGGTGCGTAGATGAGGGCGCCCAGGGTGAGTAGGGAGCGGACGACCGCCTCGCGGTCCGGGCCGGTGTAGGTGCAGCGGGCGGCCCATGCCTCCCAGAAGTCCAGGGTGAACTTCAGCAGACCATCGTCGATCGGCCTGGGCGGTGGGATGTCCACGCCCTCCCGCCAGGAGAGGGCGAAGGCGACAGTCTGTCCGGCGGTGACGGTGAAGTCCGATACGAGGTCAGCCCACTCGAGGTGCACGGGGGTGTCGGCGTCGAGCCACAGCCTGCCGCCGTCGCCCTCCGGGAGGTCGATCGCGTGGAGCCGGTCGACCTTGGTGATCCGGGGCACGGTGCTTCCGTAGTCGGGGCGGGCCCGCAGCAGCGACCGCATGGTCATCGTGCCCGAGAGCCCGGTCACGACCCGCACCAGGCGCGGAGCGCCACCGCCGGGCACCATGAAGTCGCTGACGACCGCGCTGTCGCTGCCCCAACTCCACGCGGTCTGAAGGATGAGCGAGTCGCCCGCGTACTGGCGGCCGGAGGCGGGGACGGCGATGCCGTCCATGAGCATCGTGGGAGCGATCTGCCAGAACCCGTGCTGCTCGGTACCCAGGAGACTGGTGAAGACGGCGGCGGAGTCGAACCGCGGCAGGCACAACCAGGGAATCGAGCCGTCGCGGCGGACCAGGGCACCGCCCCTTTGGTCGCCCACGTACCCGTGATCCTCGATCCACGGGCCGGCGGCGGGTTCGCGGTCGGCCGTGTGCTGCTGAAGGGGGGTGGGGAAGAGGGTCACGCTGCCACCGCCGCGGGGGTGGGGCGGTGCGGGGCGATGATCTGGCCGTCGGGCAGCAGCTCACCCGTGTCCTCGAAGAGCAGGACCCCGTTGCACAGGAGGGTCCACCCTTGCTCGTAGTGGGAGGCGGTCGGCTTGGCCGCCTCCCTGTCAGGGGAGTCTGCGCCCGGGCAGGCGATCGGGTGCTCGCACATGGTGGAGTCCTCGCTGGAGATGGTTGGGGGAAGGGATGCGGCCGGGCGTCGGTCAGGCGCGGTGGGCGAGATAGAACTCGGCATCCCGCGACGGCGGGATGGGCCCGGCGCTGGGCCACGAGCGGAGTGCCGAGTGTGGTCGGCCCCAGCTGACGCGGACCGGGTCGCCGGGGTTCGCGGGCTGCGTGATCCACAGCGGGGCGAAGCCCGGACGGCCGGAGATGAACCGGCCAGCAGCGTCGGCCGCCTCCTGGTCGGGGACATCGAGGTGCCTGGTGGGCTGGGGGCCGCCGGCCGGGGCTGCGAGGCGATAGCCGCTCAAGAGCGGCACGATGACCCAGCGCCCCGCTTCCGGCGGCTGGGTGCCTTCGACGTGCAGGCCGGCCAGGTCCATGGCGAACTGCGTCGGGCCCAGGACCTGCCGCTGCCACGCCCGCCGGATCATGGATGCCCGCGACGTGGCATTCAGCCTGGCGCGGGTCTTCTTCAGTAGGTACTGGGCCTGGTAGGGCTTCAGACCCCGGAGCCGGGCATAGGCGTTGACCGGCCTGCCAGCGGCGAGCGTGCGGACCAGGCCGTACGCGTTCGCCTCCAGAAGCAGTGGATGGAGAACGGCGGGAGCGGCCAATGCGCCGTGGGTGTAAGCGTGGTCCACGAGCTGAGGCCGGGCGACAGCGCCGAGCCGGAAGCGGCGCGCGATCCGGGCCAGCCGGTACTGCACGTGCCTGTCGGTGCCCAGGCCGAGCCGGGATGCGATCTCCGGATCCTCGTAGCCCTCAGCAACTAGCTCCAGGACCTGTCGCTCCAGATGTGGCAGCGCCGCCTCGGAGAGCGGGGGTACGCGGGCGCTCATGCGGCACGCATCTCGGTCGCGCATATGGTGATCGCCTGTTGCTGGCTGTGCCGACTCACGTGTGCACTGACGGCCACGACGGCGAAGCATCCGTTGGCGCTGACCTCTACCAGCCCGGTCGTGGCGAGGTCCGCGAGCGCCAGGCGGACGGACGAGGCCGGTACCCGCAGAGACCTCGCCAGCCTCCGCTCGCGGAGCCGGGAAGGCGGGGCCAGGGCGCCGCTCGCGATGCGCTGCTGGATCTCCTGGGAGATGGAGCCGACCGAGCGGCCGGGCACGAGGGCTTCAATCAAGGCCCACAACATGTCGCGGCCCTGGCCAGCGAGGAGACACGCCTTGGCCCAGGTGCCCCGGATCCCGTGGGGAGACGGGGTGAGGGCCGCGATCCAACCTTCCCATCGGAGTTGATCGGCCGGGGAGTCGCTCGCGGTGCGTTGTGTTCGGGCAAGGCCGAGCCACGGCTGGGTGGAGGAGTACACGAGGTGGTACGCGTCCTCGACGGACTTGGCCGGCACCACGGTGCGTCGGATCTTGAGTGACTGGAGCCTGTTGATGTCCCGCTTCAGCATGCTTGCGGTCCGTGAGGCGGAGGCTGCCGGAGGACGGCGGCGGATCAGGAGGAAGGCGGTCTTATCCACGGTTCAAAGCCCCCTCACGCCGACAAGCACTCGGCCGAGGAGAGTGGGGTCGACCTCACTCGTACGGGGCAGCGCACTGCGTACGGTCTCCGAAGGCTGAGCCGGACGCGACTGAGCCCGTTCGTGCCTCCGGGGTTCGGCCGCAGGCACGAGGCTGACCTGGGCCCACACAACCTTTCCGGTCTTGTTGCCGTTGCGGACGGGGTAGTGCCCCCACCTGCTGCTCACGGCAGCGACGAGGAGAATCCCCCGGCCGCTCGTTGCGTCCGCCCCGGGCTGCTTCAGGACGGGCGCCTGCTCGTCGTTGTCGAACACCGACACGCGGACCGCCCCGTTGCCGATCTCAAGCACCAGCTCGAAGGTCCTCAAGGTCGACAGCAAGGAGTACGGCGAGACCTGCTCGCCCTCCTTGGAGTGCTGCACCGCGTTCGTGGCCAACTCGGAGACGATGAGTTCCATCGTCTCGATGACTTTGGCCGGCACCCGCCAGCGAGAGAGGATGTCGGTGGTGTGCAGCCTCGCCCAGCGCACGGCGTTCGGCGTGGTCGCCAGCGTGAGGCTGTCGCTCAGGGGTGGTGCCTGGGACACGATGTGCCTCCCGAGTTGGGAGAAGGGACCGTCGAATGGCCGGGCCGACGAGCAGCGTCTGAGCTCGGGACCGCGGGGAGGGCAACGTTCGCTCTCCGAGCCCAGGAGCAGCAACCGCGACGGTGCACGTAAACGTGACGGGCGTACGTGACCCTTCACGTATTTCCAGGCCCTTGGCCGATGGAGTCACGCTTTTCTCTCACCGGCCGGTCAGCAGGTCAGTACGCTGGCGACTGAGTCGGAAGGGGATCGTCTTCATGAGAAGTGGCCTTGAACCTCACGGCCCGTCCTGCGCACGCCGGTTACGCGAGAGCGGCGTCGAGCGAGGACGCTCGATCGACGAAATCGCCCACTCGATTCATACACATTGCTCGGTATCTCGATTGCGTTCCCAGCGTCTGGCCAGGGGCCTCACTCTTGTCGACGCTGCGGAGCAGCTGCGCCGTCTTGTCACCGAGCGGGAAGGAGCCCCGCGGGTCACCGTGGAGCAGCTACGCCTGTGGGAGACAGGAAAGCACCGGCCACTTCGCTCGACAGTTCTCGTACTGGCCGCCTTCTACGCCTGCGCACCAGGCGATTTGGACTTGGACGACACCCGGGCGGTCGAGGGAATCGTTCTTCAGGTACGGCCCCCGCACACGCCTCGCACCGATCAGTACAGCGTGCCCGATCTTTCCGAACGTGTTCCGGCTACTGCAGGATCCCTCGTCGACAGGGTCGATGTCGTACGCCTAGCCGTGGACCGCACCCTTGCCTCGGCCACGGTCACCCCCACCCAGCTGGACCACATTGAGGAGATGGTCCTTTGGGCCAGCCAGGAGTACGTCTCCACGCCGCCGACCTTGATGCTCAGCCGTCTTCTGGACTTGCTCGCGGAGGTCCAGGGACTGGCCGCGTCCCGGCAGCCGGCAGCCGTTCAGGTCCGCCTCTCTGAACTAACCGCCATGATCTCCACGTTGACAGCGGACGCGCTCATGAAGCTCGGCGACCTGGCGCGGTCACGGTCCTGGTACGCCACGGCACGCACCGCCGCGGATGACAGCGGGAACGTCGAGCTTCGCGCCCGTGTCAGGGCTCAGGCCGCGATGCTGCCCTTCTACTACGGTCCGATCACCAGCGCGGTGAGCCTCTGCCGAGAGGCCAGGGTGATCAGTAGCAGAGTCCGGGCTTCTGCCACGCACGCCTTCGCGGCAGCAGCGGAAGCGCGGGCTCTCGCCAAGCTCGGTGCCCAGACCGAGGCCGAGGAGGCGCTGCGGTACGCGGCCAAGGCGTTCGAGCACTTCGGAGGGGACTCGTCCAACGACGCCTTCGCCTTCCCGGAGCGCCGCTACCTGCTCTACAAGAGCGGCACGTTGACAGCACTGGGCCACACCCGCGAGGCACGCGTGGTCCAGGAGGAGGCTCTTGCCCTTTACCGGGACAAGAGCGGAATCGACCCGGCGCTCCTCCGGCTTGAGGCCGCGATCTGCTTCGCGCGGGATCGCAGTCCTGACGAAGCCTGCCAGCTAGCCGGCAGCACCTTCCTGCGGATGGACCCCGCCCACCGCACGCCCATCGTGGAGGAAAGGGCCCGTGAGGTCGTAGAGGTCCTCCCGCCGGCGATACGCGCAGGCCGGGCGGCACGCGAGCTTCTTGAGATCATCGAGCTTCCGCCCGGCCGGATGTGACAGGACGGGCCTTCGTCGGTCAGCCTGTGTGGCATGACAATCACGCCGGCCCCCGGTGGGTTCGACGATTTCGAGATGTACCAGGTGCTGGAGCGGGCCTGCGAGAAGGCTGGCCTCGACAGCCGAGACGCGCGTCTCCTCCGCGGCCACACCAATGCGGTCCTCCTTCTGGAGAAGGAGCAGGTGGTAGCCAAGATCGCACGGAAGGGGACGGACGTCGATAGCGTCATGCGCACGGTCTCCTTCGTACGCTGGCTCATCGAAGCAGACTTCCCCACAGTCCCTCTTCACCCTTGCGATCAGCCGCTGATCATCGACGGACACGCTGTCACCTTCTGGACCTACCTGCCACAGCCGGAGAGCCCGGTGCCGGCATGGCAACTGGCGGGGCCCCTGAAGACGCTCCACACCCTGCCTCGACCCCCGATCGCCCTCGCCGAGCACAACAACATCCGCGCGATCCGCCGCTCGCTGAGCGCGATCACCTGCCTCCCTATCGCTCGAGTCCGCTATCTGGAGCATGAGGCGGACCGGCTCGAAGAGGCGCTGGAGGGAGTCCCGTTTGCTCTGGCTTCAGGACTGATTCAGGGCGACCCGCAACACCGAAACGCGCTGCACACTGCCGATGGAACTGCGGTGCTGTGCGACTGGGACACGATCGCCCAAGGCCAGCCGGAATGGGATCTCGTCACCGTCGAAGTCCACTGCCGTCGGTTCGGGTACGGCGAAGCCCACTATCAAGCGTTCGTGGACGCCTACGGGTTGGACATTAGGGAAAGCGCCGGCTACTCAGTTCTCCGCGACATCCGTGAACTGCGCATGGTTACGACAAATGCCCGGAAGGTGCGGCATGCCCCCGAATCTCTGAGTGAGATCCAGCGCCGGGTTGACGGACTGTGGAGGCGAGACGAACAACTTCAATGGAACATCCTCTAGCTGCCAGGTTCCTCGCCGAGGCCAACCTCACCACCGGCGGCCACCAGTTCGACAGCCCCATCCTGAGCAGCCCCGCGTCCCCGTGCTGGCCGAGGACTGCGACTGCGCCCGCTATCACCATGCTGCTGAGGCTCGCTGAGGTGTACGGGGGCGGTTTCATGCCGCCAGGCGGGACGGGCGAGCGGACCCAGGTGCGGCATCGCCCCCAGCGTATGGCTGCGATGCCTGGTGCCCTGCGGCGGGCTGCTGGTCGCTGCCCGCCGCAGGTGGTGGTCGCTACCAGGCCGTGGCACGTTCTACGTCGTTGGCGTAGCGGCCAAGGGCCTGTCCGAGGTCGGCCCGGCCCTCGGTCCCGGGTTCGGAGGTGCCGACGGCGTCCTGCCCGGCTCGGATCACGGCGTGGGCCCGGTAGTCGATCTGGCCTTGGCTCCTGCCGGTGCCGGCCACCAGCGTGGTCAGGATCCGTAGGGCATCCGGATTCTGGGCGCTGCGGGCGGCTCGCTGCGCGACCCGGTCGGGGTACTTGATGTCTGGGGTGGCGGCGACGGTGCGCAGGGTCCGGGTCAGCCACTGGTGCTGGTCGGTTCCTTCGGCGAAGGCGAAGTGGCCGATACCTACGAGGGCAGGTGCGAGGTCGGGGTCTCCGTCGACGAGGTCCAGGGCCTGGTCCCAGAGCTGCAAGGCGCGCTGGTGCAGAGGGTGGGGACCGGCGACCTCTTCGAGGGGCAGTGCCCGGGCGATGTCGCCGAGGAGCGTCGAGACGGCCGCTGGGCCGCCGTCACCGCTGATCAACGTGGCGAGGAAGTCGGAGTCGAAGGTGCCCGGGGAGTGGAGCAGGGTGGCGGCGAACCGGTCGAACACCTCCTCGGGTGCACCGGCGCGCAGGTAGTCAGTGACCTTGCCGGGGTCGAGGTCGCCGAGCACCGCGAACTCGTCGGCGCCGAGGCGGCGCAGCGAGCGCAGCCAGGTGTGAATCGGGGCGGACGGTGCGGCGAGGTCGAGCAGGGGGGCCTCGTGGTCGGTGTACCAGGGCAGGGCGTAGCGGCGCAGCGGGGTGAGGGCCGCGCCGATGGCGGCCAGGGCGCGGTCGTCGCGGCCGTCGGTGACGAGCTGGGTCAGTTGGGTGGCGGCTTCGGCGGGCAGCTCGCCTTGGTCGGCTGCGCGGCGGACAGACCACTGGAGGAAGGCGACCAGGGCGAGGCCGCCGGAGGTGGCGCTCGCGGCGACGTAGGGGTTGTCCGGGACCGAGGCGGGCGCGGTCCAGGCGCGGACGCCGGCCATCAGCCAGGTGACGGCCGCGGCCTCGTCCACGCCGGGGCCGACTCCGAGTGCCCAGGCATGGCGCAGCAGCTGGGCCACGAGGTAGCGGGCGCGTTCGTCGATGTCCGGGTCGGCGCTGCCTTCACCTGCTTCGAGCTGGTTCTTCAGGTCCCAGGCGGCGGTGCATGCGTTGGTAAGCAGTCGTCCGCCGTCGTCGGTGAGGCCGGCCTGCTGGTCGGTGTGCAGGGCCTGCAGGTAGACCGTGCGGAGGTCGAACGAGCTGAGGGTGGCTGCGACGGCCGAGATGTCGGCCGCCCAGGCTGCGGGGTCCGCGTGGATGGCGGCTTCCAGCATCCGCAGGTCCGTTCGCTTGTAGTAGTCCCCCTGCGAGGGAGTGCGTGCCGAGAGCTCAGAGGCGCCCTCAAGGACACCGTGCTCCTTGCAGCGGGTGACGAAGTCCGCCACCGTGCTTTCGCCGTGGTCGGGGTACGGCCCGATTTTGATCAGCGGTTCGGTGAGGGCCGGGGGCGGCCCGGTGAACTCGGCCAGCAGGTCCAGCACCGGGCCCCAAGGTGCCAGCACCGACGCGGGCGCCACCTCCGAGAGGCAGTAGACGGTCCGCCAGACGGGCTGGAGAGCGGACTCCCACTCCAGCTCCGGCATGTCGGTCGCATCCTCGCCGAGGAGCTCGGCCAGCGCTTCCGTGCCGCCGAGCACGGAGACGAGCGTGCGGGCGATACGGGCGCCGTCGTCTGCCAGCTCGGCGCGGGCGGCCCGCAGTGCGTCCGGGCCGGGCACCGGACCGAAACCCTCGGTCAGGGCCGCCTCGAGGTCGACCTGGTCCGCCGGATCGCAGGTGCCGATGACCACCTGGACGAACCGGCCGACGTCCGGGGTGAGGTAGGTCATGGCGCCCAAGCGGGCGAGCACCGCAAAGGCAGCCTTCCACCACGAGACGTCCGTCGGCGCGATCTCGGCGGCGTCCACCAGGTGGACTGCGATCAGCCGCTCCCGCTCCCAGCCGCCCAAGGTCTTGGCCGTCCAGGCACCGGCCCGTGCGGCCAGGCTGGTGCCGGCCTCGCTGAGCTCGACGCGAGCGAACTCGATGCAGGCCGCCGCCGCGAGCCGGGCCCCTGTCAGCGCCCGCCCCCCGGCCATGCTCGGCGCACGCAGGTCGTCGCTGATCTGCAGCTGGTCCCGGACGCCTTCGACCGCGAGGTGGGAGGCGAGTACGGCCGCGAGTCCGGTGCGGACCCGCTGAGCCAGTTGCGCGCCACCCGTTCGGCCGGTCTCCAGCAACTGGGCCAGCACGGTACGGATGTTCCAGGAGTCGGCCGCGGAGCCGTCCGACCCAACGGACAATGCCTTGACCGCCGCCTCCACCCACGCGGCGTTCCGGTGTGCCGGCAAGGTCTCCTGCGCCCAGTAAACCGCCATGGTCCGAACGCCGTCGACGGAGTGTTTCTTCAACGCGTCGGTGACCAGGGCCGCGCCGTGGCTGCCGAGATGCCGGCACAGCATGACGAGCTCGGCGGTGGCTCCGGGGCCGGACTGCCAGATCGTCTCCAGGCGCTTGTCCTTGGTCAGCCACTCCACCAGACGCGCGGGATTCTCGGCAGCGAGACGCTCGAAGTAGTGCCTGGCCGGCCACCGGCCCTCCTCCGGTAGGAGCCGGACAGAGTCCAGATTCTCCAGCCACTCCCAGCCGGTGAACCGCGTGAACAGGTAGGGGGCGGCAGCGGGGTTGTGCAGCTTGTTGACCTTGTGGATCTGCGCGGGAGCCGGGGAAGCGACCGCGCCGAGGGCCACCCACTCGGGAGCCTGGTCGACGACCGTGGCGACGAGCTCCTGGATCAGGGCCAGGCAGTCGTGCAGCATCGCGACCGCCGTCACCGCGCTCGCCTCGCGACCAGGGTGTACGACCCCAGACCCGATGCTGTACTGGTCCGTCCAGAGCTTGAATGCCGCCATTTCTGCCTTGCCCGGCCGCTGGCCGGTCGCGTCGTGGACCACGGTGGTCAGCTGCATGATCCGGTAGGAGCCCTGTTGCTCCTCCATCTCGCGGAGCCGCGCGTAGGCCGCACCGACCGCTTCGAGGCGCCGGTCGAGCACCGCCCGACGGCGGAACTCCTCATCCGACCGGATCTTGTGGAGCTTGCGCAGCGCGACTGTCAGAGGGTGTCCGACGGTCAGCGTCTGGGACACCGTGGAACCCAGCCCGTCGACGGCGTCCAGCACCTCCTGGGTCGCGCCGAGCGCCGAGATCAGTGGGTGCCCGGCTTCCGTAGCCGCGGTCCGGGAGCGGAGCAGCTTGACGATGGCCTCCCCGAGAGCACTGTCCGCGTCCACCCTTTGAGGGAACGCCGGCAGGGAGTCCAGGGCCTCGATCAGGCCGTCCACCGGAGTCGCGGCCTTACGCGAGCCGTCCGTGTTGAAGACCGTACCGAGGGACTTGGAGACCTCAGCCTGGGCCGCCTTCAGCCCCTTGTAGTTGTTCCCGCCGATCTCCATCAGGCGCTCGATCGCAACCCGGCACATCGCCTGCGCGGTGACGTACGGCTCTTCGCGGCCTTCCGGCTCGCACAACATGGCGCAGATGTCGCGCAGCAGGCCAAGCGCGACCGCGCCTTCCTGCTTGGGCCCGAAGTTCTGCAGCCGCAGGGCGAACAGGGAACCTTCCGCCAGCAGCGCTACGTCATTCGCCGATGGCCTGGTCCGGTCAGCCTCGAAGATGGTCACGGCGGCACGGTACCGGCGCGTCGGCCGGCGCTGCGATCGGTTTCCGGGGATGTAGCCCCCGCAGGCCGTCGAGGCCGTTTGGTCAGGCCGCCTCTTCGGCCGCCCCGGACTCCTGGTGGGCCTGCCGCACGCGGCGCAGGGTCTCGACGACTGCCCGCTGGCTATCCCCACGTGCGTGATCACCGCCTAGCGGCCCGTGCAGGTTAAGAAGCGTGCAACTTCGCGGTCGTCGTTTTGAACGCCGGGTTCCTTCGACTGGGTGCTCGGTATTGCCGGTGAGGCGAGGGTTCGCGCTTTGGTATCGCTCACGGCAGACGAGACTTCCCATTTTGGAGTGGAAGCCAGCGTGGAAGCATGTCAATCTACACCTCCGTACCACTGGAATTGGCGCAGTGGTGGATCTTTGGGAGGACTTCTGTCGAAGGTTTCGTTGTCTGTCTGAGTTTCATCCCCCTTGCTAATCGCCCTCGGCGCGTCGCAGGCCGCGTTGTCCCAGGAGCGCAGTGATTTCGGCGGAGTATCGACTGGGTTGTGTCTGTGCGCGTGTGTGCTGCTGGGCTGTTTGGAGAGGATCTCCTGCAACGTGACTACCGTCGAGACCGACTGGTCCTTGCCTATGTGGCCAGGTACCCCGGAGTCGAGGCTCGACAGGTGGCTCGTGCCATCGAGGGTCCCGAGCGTGTTGCTTCGCGAAGCCTCACTCGACTCACGGAGGGACGGCCTCCTCGCTTGTGTTGTGGACCTCCAAACGCCAGGCAGAAGGGCACACCGACTTGCACGCTGAAGAGGCTCGGCCGCGTCGAGGAGTCATCGGCGGCCCGAAGCGGAGCGCAACATAGCCCATGAACGCCGGTTAGCCTAACCGGCGATTCTGGGGACCATGGATATCGGTCGCGCCGACTACTTGGCGGTGGGTGGTGCTGGCCTTCCTGTCCATTCCTGTGAGCCGCTCTGCTTTGGCAGTCAAATTCCGATCGTGCTCATGGGGCTTGCTGTGCGAGGCGAAAGGTCCCAACTGTGTGCGATTCCCTGCTCTCGGTTCCGCGAGTCGCAGCGATGCTCGACATCAGTCGCAGGTCTGTATATCGCTACATCGAGCTGGGAGAACTGTCGGTCGTCGACCTCCGTACCGGAAATGGACGCTCGCGGGTTCGGATACCTAGCCGCGATGTGCGTGAATTCGTGGGGCGACGTACATCAACAACTTCGTGCAGGCGTCCATCCTAGCTGCGCTCCCTATTTTCGATCGCGCAGATCACATCGCAGAGAGAGTGAATGGCCTACCTTCGTAAACTCCCGTCCGGAAAGTGGCAGGTAACTGTCAGAAGCCGGGCCGGTGATCGGTATAGCGAAACGTTTCCCCTGAGGTCTCAGGCTCACGCATGGGGCCGGGACGAAGAGGCGAAGGTCAGTAGGTCCGCCTACCGCGATCCTCTTGCTGGAAAGATCAAGTTTGGTGCCTGGCACGATCGATGGTGGGAGGCGCGTGTCGTTGAACCACACACCCGCCGAGGTGACGAATCGTCCATCCGCAACCACGTGACTCCCCACTGGGTCGACTGGGAGCTGCGTGACATCGCGCGACTCGACGTGCAATCTTGGGTCCGCAAGATGACGGTGGCAGGTACTGGTGCCTCGGCGATCCGCAGGGCCTACAACCTGACATCGTCCATCATGAAGGCAGCGGTCGAGGAAGACCTCATATCGGTCACTCCCTGCCGCGGTATCGATCTTCCCAAGGAAGCGGTCAAGCCACCTCAGTGGTTCACGGTGCCGCAGGCACAGGCGATCATCGCGAAGCTGGACCAGCCCTGGCAAACCATGGCCTTGCTGGCCTTCTACACCGGACTGCGGTGGGGGGAGCTCGCGGGGCTGCATGGCCATCGCATCGACTGGCGCCGCAGTCGCCTGTTCGTTGTGGAGGTCAACACCAAGTCCGGGATCAAGGAATACCCGAAGAGTTCCAGGAGCCGCCGGGAGGTCCCCATCCCTGATCACGTGCTTGAGGCACTGGCGCGCCACATGCACGGACGTGAGAAGGACGGTGTCGTCTTCACGACCGTCACGAAGGGGCGGGCAGGTCGGCTGCTCGACGATGGCAACTGGAGGACGTACGTCTGGTGGCCGGCGGTGAAGGAAGCAACGTCCCCCGATTTCGCCGGGGACCTGCGCCCGGTGCCGCACTACCCCCCGCACTCCATGCGCCACACGTGCGCTTCGTGGCTGGTCCAGAATGGGGTCTCGCTGTACGAGGTGCAGCACCTGCTCGGCCATGAGAGCTACCAGACGACGCAGCGATATGCCCACCTTGCCCCGGACGCCCATCAGGCAGTGCTGGGTGGCTGGACGCGTCTGGAGTCCCAGCTGATCATCCCCGCGGCAGCGGCTTGATCGTCACAACGACTAACCGAACGTAGTCGTGGCCGAGGCGAGTGGACCTTGTACGCCATGCCTTCTCAGCGTCGGAGGGCGCACCCGTTGTGGGTGCGCCCTCCGACGCTGCTGCGTTTCCGGTACGGTCGGCAGTACTGGTTCGATCGATGATCGGCTTAAGAGCGGGCAGCGAGCCTCTGACGCACACCTTTGGGCGTGACGCACGTTTGACGCATGGCGCTCCGTTCGTCACGAGGATTCGCCTCTGACCTGCACGTTCTCTCATGGTGAGGTGTCTCTACGCGTTCCCGATGACGCACCATGTCGAGTGCGTCGCCATCCTGGAACCGGTGAAGAAGGACGCGTGACCTGGGGCTTCCCGGGTTCTGTCGTCTGCTCGGGCTCCTTTCGGGCGAGCGATGCAGGAAGGCTCGGGCGTCACAGCCCGTGCTGGTCGAGCAGAGTCATCAGCTTGCGCTTGCGTCTCTGGACGGCGCGCAGGGTGGTCGTGTAAGCGGTGAACGTGTCCCGTGTGCCCAGGGCGATGTGGCAGGCGCGGGCGCTGAGCAGCAGCGCGGTCAGCTTCTCGTAGGTGGCGTCGCCCGTCAGGGCGAGGAGCGGGGTGATCAGGCGCAGGTACACGGTCAGCGCTTCGGCGGGGCGGCGGTCCCGGACACGGTCGGCGAGGGTGAGCCACTGGCGGCTGTCGGCGTGGCCGTCGACGGCCGCCTCCCAGGCGGCGTCGAGGTCCCCGTCGTCCAGCAGGGCGTCGACCAGGGCCGAGCCCGAGTGGCCGAGGCCTTGGTGAGGCCGGGCGGCGGCACGCAGGACGTCGAGCGCTGCCGAGCGTTGCGGCGCGTCCCAGCAGCCGGCCGCGCGGGCCGCCGTCCGCAGATCCTGGTACGCGGCCAGGGAGGGGCGTCGCCGTAGGACGTCCCGGCGGACCGTGATCACGTCTGCACGGCGGTCGGCCAGGGCATAGCGCTCACAGGTGAAGTCCACGAGGCGGGCGTCCGGGCCGCGGTCCGGATCGGCCTCACGCAGCCCGCGCTCGGCCCACTCCAGGGCATCGGCGGGGCGTCCCGCCCGCTCCAGTTCACGGGCGATCACCAGGTGTGTGGCGCCTGACCGGGCGAGGTCCGCCGCGTGGACGGCGATCAGCGCGTCCACACCGCCGTCCAGCTTCGCCAGCTGTTCCATGAGGTGCTTCTCCGCCCGGCCCTTCGGGTGGGCACGCCAGGCGGGCACCACCCGTTCGTACGCCCGCGCCAGGCCCACGGCGCCCAGCACGTCCTCGTAGTCGGACAGCGTGACGTCGGTGACGTCGTTCAGGTCGCTCAGGAGATGGTCCACCAGCCAGTCGGCGGTCTGCGCCGGGTCGGGGCGGGCCGCCCGGCAGGCGTCCAGATGCACCTCGGCGAGCGCCTCCGCCACGTCGCCGACGGCTCCGTCCGAGTCGTCGATCTCGCCGTAGTTCCTGCCCAGGACCGTCACGGCCTCCCGGGCCGCCTCCATCGCCTCCGCCGCCCGGCCGGACCGCACCAGGGCGCGCAGAGCGGAAACGGCTTCGGCGGCCTGGAGGCCGTAGGCGCGGGCGTCCGCGTACTCGATGGAGCCGTACCGGGCGAAGGGCCGGGTGTCGAGCTGCCCCAGGACGTGCTCGCGGACGGCATCGAGATCGTCCCCCGCGACCGCCGCGCGCAGTTCGAGCCGACGGCGCAGGGCGCGGTCGTCCGCGAGCTGTTCCCTTACCAGGGACAGGAGTTCGTCCCGGCTGCGGGCCTCGAGCCAGGCATCGAGCCGGCGGCCGCGGGACGCGGCGGTGGCCCGTCGAGCGGGGACCGAATCCGCCCGAGACAGTACGGTCAGGCCCACGGCCACGCAGTGCTTGCAGAAGTTGCCCTCCTGCCCGTACGGGCAGGAGCACCATCCGGTGAGACCTCTCTCGTGCCCCGTCAGTTCCACTTCGTAGACGTCGGTGCCGTCGACGGTCGCGGTGATCGTCGTCTCCGAGATCTCCAGCGCGGACACGGAGGACAGGTAGTCCCGACTCCGCTCGAACGAGCCCGGTCCCGCCAACCGGCGCAGCTCGTCCTCGTCGAAGCCCAGTGTGCTCTTCATGACCCTCATTGAAGTGCACCCGCTGCGTGGAAGTCCTGCGCTTCGCTCTCCTCCGGCGCTGGCGGTGTCTGCGGCTCCGCGAGTTCGCGCCCGTCCTTCGGGCGCGCGTCCGCCGGGCGGGAAGTCGGTGCTCTCGCTGGTCGGATCTCGTCGCTTTTCGCGTTCCTGACGCTGTGTCACTGATGATCGGTAGCATGCCCAGGGCCGACGACGAGCTGGGGGGACCATGGGGCTGGCGAACGAGAAGATCATCTCTCAGGTGGAGGACCTGCTGACCGGCAGGGTCGTGATCCCCTCCATCCAGCGCGACTTCGTATGGATGCGGCCGGACGTTCGAGACCTCTTCGACTCGCTCTACCGGGGATACCCCGTCGGCGCCCTGCTGCTCTGGAAGACGAACCTGACCGTTCCCTTCAAGACGGCCGCCGTCGTCCAGACCGCCGCATCGCAGCATCAGCCCCTCTATCTGCTGGACGGCCAGCAACGGCTGACTTCCCTGGCCTGGGTGTACCGGCCCGCGTCGAAGGCCGACGGCCGTCTCATCGACCTGCGCTTCGACGTGCGTACCGAGGAGTTCGTCAATCCGAGCGCGGTTCAGCGCAAGGACCCTCTGCTGTTTCCCGTGTCGCTGCTGCTCCAGGAGAACGCGCAGTTCTACCAGGTTCTGCGCGATGCCGGTGTGCCGTTCGAGAGTCCGGATTTCGACGCCTGGACGCGGCGGCTGCAGAAGGTGAACAACATCCGGCACCACCAGATCGCTGTCATCACCCATGAGTCCGACGACTACGAGGAGGTCGCGGAGCTCTTCGCTCGCCTGAACAAGGGCGGTCGCCGGCTGTCCAAGGGCGATCTCGTGTACAGCGCCATCGCGGCACGGTGGTCCGACGGCCTGGACACCATGGATGCCTTCCACCAGGAGCTCCAGGACAGCGACTTCGCGCTGAACAGGGAGGCCGTACTCCGCCTCATGAGCCTTCTCGCGGGGACCGGCGCACACCACATCAAGCTCATCGGGGCGGAGATCGGCGAAGCCGCGCTGAAGGAGGCCTGGCAGGCCACCGAAGGGGCGTTGCGTCTGGCCATCGACTTCCTGCGGGCGGATTGCTGGATTCCGCGGTCCGAGATCCTCTCTTCTCCCAACCTCACCATCGTGCCGGCGCTCCTGCTGCACGAACGAGGTGGCAAGCTGCGTCCGGGCGAGGCGGAGGCGCTGCGCCGGTGGGTCTATACGGCGATGGCGTTCAGCCACTACTCGCTGCAGGTCGAGGGGAAGCTGGAAGCGGAGTACAGGCTCATCCGGGCACGGGGCGGAGACGACCTGTTCGTCGAACTCATCCGCCGGGCCTCAGGACCCCGCTCCGCCGACAGCTCCCTCCACCCCAGGGACCTGGAGCAGAAGTACTCCACTCATCCCTTCTTCAGGCTGCTGTACATCGCCGCGCTGCGCGGCGGGGCGCGGGACTGGGCGACCAACATCACGATCAGCGACCAGCCGATGAACACCGGCGCGAAGATCGAGTTCCATCACGTGTTCCCGCGAGCGCGAGTGCAGCCGGTGTATGCCAAGGAGGAGTGGAACAGCCTGGCCAACCTGGCCTTCGTCACCGGTCGGACCAACAAGATGATCTCGTCGAGGCTCCCCGCCGCGTACATGCAGGACATCGCGACCGAACGGCTGGCCGAACAGTGGATCCCCGGCGATCCGGAGCTGCGGTCTCTCGATCGGTTCCCGGACTTCCTCGCCGAGCGCAGGACTCTGCTCGTCGACGTCCTCAACAGGATGCTGGAGCTCCCCGCACACACCGGGCGAACAGCTCACCAGGACACCGACGAACTGCCGGACGACGAGGCGGTGATCGCAGAGGACGGAGCCACCCCCACGCTCCTCCGGGCGCAGGTTCAGGAGCTCAGGACCGAGCAGGGCATCGAGGTCCACGCGGTCTATGAGGGGCAGAGTGCCCGAGCCTTCTACGATCCCTCGTCCCGCGTCGTGACGGTTCACTCCGGGCCCGGCCGGGGCGAGTACGAGTCGCCCAGCGGGGCGGCGGTGGCTGTGGTGCGAGCCGTCAACCCGCATGTCAACCCCAACCGCAACGGGTGGAGCTTCTGGACGGTCACCGCCACGGGGAATCTGCTGCAGAGCATCCGCTAGGCCCTGCCGGCGCACTGCCGTCCGCCCCGACACGGGCGGCGGCCCGGGGACTTCAGTGGTCGGGTTCGGGTGGCAGGTCCCGTGCCCACGCCGCTCGGCGGGTGCCCGCCGGGTAGGGGAGGGACGCGGCCGACGACTCGGCGCGGGTCAGCTCCCTGGTGCCCTCGGTTGCCCGGCCGAGGTGGGTTTCGGCCAGGGCGAGTGCCCGGGTTCCGGGGCGGACGGCCTCGTGCAGCCGGCCGGCTCTCCGCGCGCGCCTGGTCGAGGCGGCCGGCGAGTCCCGATCTGCGCAGGGGCGAACGTGGCAGGTGCATCGGGATGCTCCTCGGGGAAGGTTCGGGGAGCCCGGACGCTAGACAGCCGCCGTCATCCGGGAATTGCAGCCCCTCGGGCGGGCCGCCCGGCCCGCACCGGTGTGCCCCTCGCCGGCCGTCCCGGAAACGGCAACAAAGATTGTTCTGGTTTCGGGGTGGGCCGCACCCTGGCGGCGGAGGTGATCGCCATGACCGGCGCCCACAAGGAAACCAGTGTCCGAATCTCGTACGACGTGATCGTCATAGGCGGCGGGGCGGGTGGGCTCAACGCCGCGCTCGTGCTCGCGCGGGCGCGGCGCAGTGTCGCCGTCGTCGATTCAGGGGAGCCCCGCAACGCTCCCTCGGCTCATATGCACAGCTTCCTCTCCCGTGACGGAGTGTCGCCGCTGACCGTGCTCGAGACCGGGCGCGCCGAGATCGCGCGCTACGGAGCCGTGCGGATCGAGGGGCGGGTCGACCAGGTCGAGGCGCGTGACGAGGGCGGCTTCGTCGTGCGGCTCGACGGCGGTGCCTCGCTCGACGCACGGCACGTCGTGCTCGCCACCGGGCTGCGCGACCAGCTGCCCGAGATCCCCGGTGTGCGGGCGCTGTGGGGCGGGGACGTGCACTTCTGCCCCTACTGCCACGGGTATGAGGTGCGTGACGAGCGGATCGTCGTGCTCGGGGTGCATCC
The DNA here is from genome assembly GCF_036226665.1 of Streptomyces sp. NBC_00691. Lineage (NCBI taxonomy): Bacteria > Bacillati > Actinomycetota > Actinomycetes > Kitasatosporales > Streptomycetaceae > Streptomyces > Streptomyces sp. NBC_00691. The sequence goes on from NZ_CP109007.1 coordinate 6,273,308, forward strand.
GGCCTCCGCCGGGCAGGCGCTGCTGCTGCGGCAGTGGTCGCACGACGTCGTGTACGTCTCCCACGACCGGCCGCTGAGTGAGGACGAGCGTGAGCTCATGGACGCCCGCGGGGTTCAGGTGCTCGACGGGTCCGTGGCCACCCTGCTCAGCAAGGACGGGCGGCTGCACGCCGTCGAGCTCGCCGACGGGCACACCGTCGACTGCGCCGGTGTCTTCCTCTTCCCGAAGATGAGCCCGAACGACTCCGCCTTCGACGGGCTCGGCTGCGACCGTGACGAGCAGGGCTGGCTGGTCACCGACCGCGCCGGGCGCACCAGCCGTCCCGGCCTCTGGGCCGTCGGCAACGTGGTGGACTCGCGCGCCCAGGCCGTCACCGCGGCCGGCATGGGAGCCGCGGCCGCGTTCGCGCTCAACCACGACCTGGTGGACGAGGAGATCCAGCGGGATCTCCGGGCTCACCGGGCCTCCGCCGACACCGCCGGGGGCCGTTCCCCCGGGGCCGAGGAGCCCGTTCCCGCCGCCTGATCCGGCCTGCCGGCGTCCGTCCCCGCGCCGCCTCCCCCTCCTCGCCCGTCTCCGGCTCAGTCGCCGGAGGCGGGCGTTCGGCCTGTCGGCCTGGCGCGGATGTGCATGCGCTCGCCCTGGCGTCCGAAGAGGCTGAGGACTTCGACCGATCCCTGCCCCGTGCTGCCGAACCAGTGCGGCAGCCGGGTGTCGAACTCGGCGACCTCGCCCGGGTCCAGGACGATGTCGTGGTCCGCGAGCACGAGCCGGAGCCGTCCGGAGAGCACGTACAGCCACTCGTATCCCTCGTGGGTGCACAGCTCCGGGTTGTCGCGGCTCGCCGGGAGGACCATCTTGTAGCTCTGCAGCGGGCCGGGCTGCCGGGTCAGCGGCAGCACCGTGTTGCCGTTCACCGCGTGCGGCTTGAGCCGGACCCTGGGGTCGCCCACGTCGGGGGCCCCGACCAGTTCGTCGATCGGGACCTGGTGGGCCTGGGCGATGGGCAGCAGCAGTTCCAGGCTGGGGCGGCGCTGGCCGGCCTCCAGGCGCGAGAGGGTGCTCTTGGAGATCCCGGTGACCTCAGACAGGGCGGCGAGGGTGACACCGCGGGCGGTGCGCAACCGCTTGAGTCGGGGACCGACGGCGGACAGGGCCTGGGCGATGGACGAGGGCTGCTCCACGCCGTCATTACATGCACTTGTTCCGGAATTTGCAAAGAGAGGTGCTGTTTTCGGACGCCGCCTTCCCGTCGCCCACACGCGACCGCCCCGTCCCTCGCGCGTCGGGGGTGGTGCGCGCGGGGGACGGGGCCGGCCGTGCGGAGGACGTCCTGCGCCTCGGGGCGCGTCAGAGGCCCAGCGAGCGCCCTATCAGTTCCTTCATCACCTCCGTCGTCCCGCCGTAGATGGTCTGCACCCGGCTGTTGGCCCACTCGCGGGAGATGGCGCTCTCCTTGAGGTAGCCGAAACCGCCGTGGATCTGGAGGCAGCGGTTGGCGATGTCCACCTGGAGCTCGGTCGTCCACCACTTCACCTTCGCGGCGTCCGTCACCGACAGCCGGCCCGCGTCGAGTTCGGTGACGCAGTGGTCGAGGAAGACCTGGGCGATCGTCAGTTCCGTGTCCATCGTGGCCAGTTGGAAGCGGTTGTGCTGGAAGGTGCCGATCGGCTGCCCGAAGGCCTCGCGGGTCTTCGCGTACCGCAGTGTGTCGGCGAGCATCCGTTCCGCCGCCCCCACCGCCACGGTCGCGATGCTGAGCCGTTCCCGGGGCAGTCCCGCCATCATGTAGGCGAGGCCGGCGTTCTCCTTGCCGATCAGGTTCTCGGCCGGCACCCGGCAGTCGTCGAAGAACAGTTCGCAGGTGTCGCTGGCGTGCCAGCCGAGCTTCTCCATGCGCCGGCCGCGGGTCAGGCCGGGCGTGCCGCGCTCCACCACCAGCAGGCTGATCCCCTGGGCGCCGCGGTCGGGGGCGGTCTTCGCGGCGACCACGACGACATCGGCGTTCTCGCCGTTGGTGATGAAGGTCTTCTGCCCGTTGAGGACGTACGTGTCCCCGTCCCGTACCGCGGTCGTACGGATGTCGGCGACGTTGGAGCCGGCGTCCGGCTCGCTCATCGCGATGGCGGCGATCAGCTCGCCCGCGCACAGTCCGGGCAGCCAGCGCGCGCGCTGCTCCTCGGTGGTCCGCTCGGCCAGGTACGTGGCGATGACGTCGTTGTGCGCCACGAAGCCGGGCGCGGTGGCCCGAGCCCACATGATCTCCCGCTGGAACACCGCCGGATAGCGGTAGTCCGGCTCGCCGCCCCCGCCGTACGCGGGGTCGACGCCGATGCCGAGGAGCCCGGCCTTGCCGGCCGCCCGCCACACCGAGCGGTCGACGATGCCCTCCCGCTCCCAGCGGGCGTGGTGCGGGACGACCTCACGGTTCAGGAACTCCCGGCAGGTCTCCCGGAACTGCTCGTGCTCCGGCCCGTATCGCGACCGGGGGCCGTCCGTGTTCCGTGCCATGGCTCAGGCCCTCCCGGGGTCGGTGGCGTCGCCGATGATCGACAGCGTCTCCTCGGGGTGCTGGACCGCGGCGAAGTGGCCGCCCTCGATCTCCACCCGTTGGACCGGGGCGGTGCTGTGCTCCGACCATGGCCAGACCCGCTCCGGCGGGGCGTGGACGTCCTCGCGCGCGGCGATCAGGGTGAGCGGGAAGTCCACCCGCAGGCCCGCCGCCTCCCGGGCGAACTCCGCCCGCACGCAGTCGTCCTCGCGGAGCATCCGCAGGAGGATCCGGCTCATCGTCGGCTCGGCGAGCACCGCGGGCGGGGTTCCGCCGTCGGCCGCCGTACGGGCGAGCAGCTCGTCGTCGGGGACGGCTGCGAGCAGCGCCCCCGGCCGCTGGAGCGCGGGCGGTACCGCCCCGGAGAGCACCGACCGCACCGGTGCGAGTCCGGTCTGGCGGGCGACGTGCTCGGCCACCGCGAGGCTCATCGTTGCGCCGAAGCTGTGGCCGAACGTCGCCCAGCGCAGCCCGGGGGTCCGCTCGCGCTCGGCGAGCAGATCGGCCACCACCTGCTCGGTCATGGCCCGTACCAGACCGTGGTAGTTGACCGCCTTGCGCTCCTGACGGCGCGCGCCGCGGCCGGGCGCGTCCACGCCCCGGAGCCGCAGCCGCGGCTCGCCGAGGGTCTGCCAGCCGCGGTAGACCTGCGAGGTCGCCCCCGCGTGCGGGAAACAGTAGAGCCGCACCGGAGGGCTCGTGACAGGGTGCACGGTCATTCCTTCATGCTCCGGGCCAGCTTCTCGGCCAGCATCAGGGTGGTCAGATTGGTGGGGGCGCTGGGGATGACGGGGAAGAGCGAGGCGTCGGCGATCCGCAGGTTCTCGGTGCCGTGCACCCGGCCGATCTGGTCGGCGACGGCGTAGGGGTCGGAGTCCGGGCCCATCCGGCACGAACCGGCGGCGTGCCAGCCGGGGTTCATGATGTGCCGGACCCCGCTGCGCAGCACGCCGTCGTTGGCGACCATCCGGTCGCTCCAGAACTGGGTACGCGTCAACCGGGCGGACAGGCCCGGTGAGCGCAGGAACCCCCACGCCCTGCGGACGCCGTGGCAGAGGCGCTCGACGTCCTCGGGGTCGGTGCCGAGGCCGAGTTCGATGACGGGTGAGGCCAGCGGGTCGGCGCTGTCGAGGAAGACCCGGCCGCGGGAGCGGGGGCGCAGCAGCATCACGGACATGCCGACGACCAGGGGCCAGCCGAGCCGGTCGACGAAGCCGGGGATGGTGTGGCTCTCCACGTTGTTGAGGAGCCCCATCTGGACGTCGACGTCGTCGTCGAATCCGCTGCTCATCCGGGCGGCCACCTGCCGCCAGGGCAGTCCGGGCGTACACACGCCGTCGGCCGGCCGTGACCAGATGACGACGGAGGGGTGGTCGACCAGGTCGCGGCCCACGCCGGGCAGGTCGGCGACCGGGTCGATGCCGAGCGCGCCGAGCAGGGCCGCGTCGCCGACGCCGGAGCGCTGGAGGATCACGGGGGTGCCGACGGCCCCGGCGGCGAGGACCACGTGCCGGGCCCGGACGGTGTCGAGCCGCCCGTCCCGTTCGGTCTCCACGCCGACGGCACGGCCGCGGTCCTTCGGGTCGAACAGCACCCGGGTGACCCGTACGCCGGGACGGACGTGGAGGTGGGGCAGGCCGCGGGCCCCGGAGAGGAACGCGGTGGCGGCGTCGATGCGCTCGCCGTCGACCGTGTTGCCGGGGATCGGTCCGATGCCGGCCTCCTCCCCGGAGTTGAGGTCGGGGAGGTCGGTGACGCCCTGGCGGTTGCACTCCGCCCAGAAGGCGGCGTCCAGGGGGTGGACCCGCTCGCGCGGCGTCCGGCGGATCGGGAGGGGTCCGCTGTCGCCGTGCGGGGGCCGGTCGGGGTAGTCGGCGTCGTTCTCGACGGCCCGGTAGAAGGGCAGCACCTTGTCCCAGGACCAGTCGGTGTTGCCCCGCGCCGCCCAGGCGGCGAAGTCCCGGGGCAGCCCACGCAGGGCGATGGCCCCGTTGACGGCGGAGCCGCCGCCGACGACCTTGCCGAGCTGATAGGGGAAGCGTTCCCAGAGGGCGCGGGCCTGGGTGCCGGTGCCGTCACCGCCCTTGAGCAGCTCCTCCAGGCGGCCGCTGCTGCGGAGGTTGGCCCGGTAGTCCCAGTTGAACCCGGCGAGGACGAGCCGGCCGGCGTCGGCCAGCGGGTGGGCGCGGTCGCGGGGGCTCGGCTGGTCGGGCCCGGCCTCCAGGAGCAGAACGGTGCCGGAGTCGCGGGCGGCGAGCCGCGCGGCGACGAGCGCCCCGGCGGAGCCGCCGCCGACGACGACGTGGTCCCACTCGGCCACGGTGGGGTCCGGGGGCGCGGAAGACGTCGTGGTCATGCCGCGGACCCCTTGGACTCGACGGACCCCTCGGACCCTTCGGACTCCGCGGACCCCGCCGCCGGAGCGATCAGTTCGGCGAAGGACGAGATCGACGCGTTCATGAAGAGGCCCTCGACCATCTCCTGCTCCATGTCCGCCTCGATGCCGAACTCCGCGCGCAGCACCGTGAGCAGACCGACCGCGTGCAGCGAGTCGCCGCCGATGTCGAAGAAGCCCTCCTCGACGCCGAAGTCGCCGTGGCCGAGCTGCTGGGACCAGAGCGCGAAGAGCCGCTCCTCGACCCGGCCGCGCGGGGCGACCCGGGTGCCGGTGGTCTCGGCGTCGTCGTTCCACGGGGTGGGCAGCGCCTTGTGGTCGATCTTCCCGTTGGTGGTCAGCGGCAGGGTCTCCAGGGTGAGGAAGCGGCTCGGCACCATGTAGCCGGGCAGGACGGCGGCCAGTGCCTCGCGCAGCTCGGCCGGGTCCGGCACGGCGCCCGCCTCGGGCACCACGTACGCCGCGATCTGCCGCTGTCCGGTACGGGCGTGGGCGGGCGCGGTGACGAGGGCGGTGCGCACCTCGGGCCGGCGCAGCAGCGCGGCCTCGATCTCGCCGAGCTCGACGCGATAGCCGTTGATCTTCACCTGGAAGTCCTCGCGGCCCAGGATCTCGATGTCGCCGCCGGGCAGGTAGCGGCCGAGGTCGCCGGTCCGGTAGATCCGCTCCCCGGTGACGGGGTGGACCGGGAACCGTTCGGCGGTGCGCCCGGGGTCGCCGAGGTAGCCCTGGGCCACGCCGACGCCGCCGATGTGGATCTCGCCGGTGACCCCGACGGGCGACGGCTCCTGCCACTGGTTGAGGACGTGCATCGTCTGGTTGGCGAGCGGCTTGCCGTACGGGATGCTCGACCACTCCGGCCGGACGGTCTCGACGGGGTGGTGGATCGACCAGATGGAGCCCTCCGTGGCGCCGCCGAGGCTGATCACCCGCATCGCCGGGAGCTTCTCGCGGATCCGGGCCGGCAGGTCGACGGGGATCCAGTCGCCGCTGAGCAGGGCGAGCCGGAGCCGGCAGCCGCGCGGCACCGCGCCGTCGCCCAGCGCGTCGATCCACATCCGCATGGGCGCGGGCACGCTGTTCCAGATGGTCACCCCGTAGCGGCCGACGAGCTGGGACCAGTGGGCGAGGTCGTTGCCGCGCGCGGGGTCGGGGACGACGACGGTGCCACCGGCGCCGAGGACACCGAAGAGGTCGTACACGGACAGGTCGAAGCCCGCCGGGGCGAGGGCCATCGTGCGGTCGTCCGGGCCGACGCCGAAGCGGCGGTTGATGTCCTGGACGGTGTTGGCGGCGCTGCGATGGGTGATCATCACGCCCTTGGGCTCGCCGGTGGAGCCCGAGGTGAAGATGACGTAGGCGAGGTCGTCGGGTCCCTGGCGGCGTCCGGGGGACCACTCCGGGCAGGCCAGGGTCTCCGGGTCCTCCGGGGTCAGGACGGTCACACCGTCCGGCCAGGGCAGCGACGCGCGCAGTTCGGGGTCGGTCACCACGGCCCGTACCGAGCAGCGGGCGAGCAGCTTCAGGCGCCGCTCCTCGGGCAGTTCGGGGTCGATGGCCACGTACGCGGCGCCGGTGTGCAGGACGCCGAGCAGCGCGGCGAACTGGGCGGCGCCGGGCCGCATCGACACGGCGACGATCTCGTTCGGGGCCGCGCCGGGGGCGCGGAGCAGCCGGTGCGCGATCCGGTGGGCGGACTCGGTCAGCTGCCGGTACGTGGTCTCCGCGCCGGGCGTGATCACCGCGGGCGCGTCGGGGCTGCGCAGGGCCGCCTCGGCGACCAGTTCGTGCAGGAGCGCGGCCGGGATGTCCTGGGTGGTGGCGTTGGCCCGGGTGCGCTCCTCGGCCTCCGCGGCCGGCAGCGGCACGATGCCGCGGGTGGCGTCCCAGAGCGCGGGCTCGTCGACGAGGCGGTCGAGCAGCGTGGTGTACGCGGCGAACATGGCCTCCAGGATGCCGGCGGGGAACAGACCCTCGACGGCGTTCCAGTTGACCGAGAGCCGGCCGTCGAGCTCCAGGATCTGGTTCTCCAGCCAGACCTGCGGCGTACGGCTGTGGTCGTGGACCAGCGGCCCGAAGGACTCCAGACGGCCGGCGCCGGGCGCGCCGCCGCCGCCGGCCCCGAGGGTGCTGGAGAAGACCACGGGCAGCGAGGCCCGGCCGTCGTCCTTGCGGCGGGCGAGGTCGCGCAGGACCCGGATGCCGCCGTGCGGGTGCGCCAGGTCCTCCAGGAGACGCAGTTCCAGGTCACGGGCGCGTCGTCCGAAGCTCTCCTCCGGGTGGCCGCCGACGGCGAGCAGGCTCGGGTCGAGGAAGTTCCCGATGAGGTCCTCCACCCGCGGGTGCAGACCGAGCCGGTGGAACTGGGTGACGGTGAGGGTGAACTCCTGCCGTCGCGACCAGGTCCGGAGGACCTCCGCGTAGGCGGCGAGCAGCACGCCGGACGCGGTGAGGCCGTGCCGCTCGGCCGCCGCCCGCAGCGCCGCCCACCGTTCGGGGGAGAGCCGCGCCCGGTGCCGTACGAAGCGGGGGGTGCCGAGCTGCTCCGGCGCGGCGGCCAGCGGCAGTTCGGGCGCGCCCGGCAGGGAGTCGAGACGGTCCGCCCAGTAGGCGGCCGACTCCCGGCCCAGGGCGTCCCCGCGCAGCTCCTCCCGTGCGAGGACGTAGTCGCGGAACGACAGCTCGGGCGGCTCGGGCCGCCACGCCGGGTCGTCGTGACATCGACGCCACTCGTCCATGAGCCGGTACAGCCCGCGCATGTCGAGGAACAGCAGGTCCACGGCGACATGGAGGCGCAGCCGGTCGTCGTCGAGACGGGTGGCCCGGACGTCGAGGAGTGATGTCCGGTCCAACGGCATGACCTCGCCGGTCAGTTCGGCCCGTATGCGCTCCAGCTCCGCCGTCCGCTCCGGCTCGGGCCGGCCGCGCAGGTCGGTGACACGGATGTCGTACGGGACGACCTCGGCCGCCGGGACGACGCGCTGGGTCTGGTCGGTCCCCGCGACCGTGCGCAGGGCCTCGTGGCGGGCGATCACGGTGCGCAGGGCCTCGGTGAGCCGGTCGGTGTCGAGAGCGGGACAGTCGAACTCCAGGTAGTACTGGCTGGAGATGCCGCCCAGTTCGAGTCCCTTGTGGCGGCCGATCAGATACGCCTGCTGGATGTCGGTCAGCGGGAAGGGTTCGTGCCGGTGCTCCGGCCGCGGCTTGAGCTCGAGGAGCCGGTCCTCGTCCAGGCGGGGGTGACCGGCACCGCCGCGCAGCCTTGCGAAGAGATCCTCCATCGTCGTCCGTCCCTTTTCCTCGGATGCCCTGCCGGGCTTTCGGATGCCGTGCCGGGGTCCTCGCACGCCCTGCCGGGCTTTCGAATTCCCTTGCGGGAAGCGACGTTAGGCAGGGGGCCAAAGGGTCTCAATACGGTGGGACCGTAGGGACGACCGAAGGATTTCGGTGCCGCTGGACCGCTGCTGGACCGGCCCTGGATCCGCTCTGGAGTGCCCTGCCGTACCTCTTGACCTGCGGTGGGACGGCGGCGACATCATCGGCCCATGGGAATTCGAAACTCCCCGGAGTCGACCGGGAAACGCATACTCATCGGTGCCACCGGGTCCATCGCGGTGACCGGACTTCCGGCGTATGTCGCGGCGATGCGCCGGCAGATCGAGGGCAGCACGTTCACCGTTCTGATGACCCACACGGCGACCTCCTTCCTTTCCCCGGAGAGCGTCGCGCTCTTCGCCGAAAGGGTGGTGAGCGGGGAATCCCCGGCGGACTGGCCGACCGACAAGCCCTCCCGGCTCGCCGCCGACCACGACATCCTCGCGGTGCTGCCGGCCACCGCCCACACGCTCGCGTCGGCCGCCGCCGGCGCCGCGCCCAACCGGCTGCTGACGGTCGCGCTGTCGGTGGACTACCCGGTGATCCACTTCCCGGTGATGGGCGCCAGGATGTGGCACAAGCCGGCCGTGCGGCGGAACATCGCGCGGATCCGTGAGGACGGCGGTCTCGTCAACGAGCCGGAGTGGCACGACGGGTTCGACCCGACCACGGGAACGGTCAGCCGGCACCCGGCCCTGCCCGCGCCGGAGGCCGTGGCCACGGTGATCGAGGACCTGCTGGCCAAGCGGCGGCCGTCGTCCTGACGGCGTTCCGTCCCGCACGAGGGCGGCCCGCCGGCCGCGCGGCCGCCCTCGTCCCGACCGCCTCCCGTCACGCGTGAGGGCCCCGCCGGATCGGCGGGGCCCTCGTGCGTGCGTCGTGCGGGACGGTCCGGGAGCGGTTACTCCGCGATCGCCGTGGCCTCGATCTCGATCAGGAAGTCGGGTTCGGCGAGGGTGGTGACCCCGACGAGCGTGGTCGGCCGGACGATGTCGGCACCGATCTTGGCGGCCGCGCGCTCGGCGCCCGCCGTGATCGCGTCCCACTTGTCCAGCGACCAGTCCACCGCGTAGATGGTCAGCTTCACCACGTCGTCGAAGGTGGCGCCGGCCGCCGCGAGACCGGTGGCGATGTTGAGGTAGACCTGCTCGGTCTGCGCCGCCAGGTCGCCCATGCCGACCGGCTCGCCGTCGGCGGTGCGCGGGGTCTGGCCGCTCAGGAAGATGACGCGGCTTCCGGTGCCGACCGCCAGCTGCCGCCAGCCGTAGGGCTTGGTGAGTCCGGGCGGGTCGATGTTCTCGACGGCCATGGGGTGTCCCTTCTGGAGGTAGGGGTGCGGGGTGAGGGCCTGGGGCGACGGGGCGGTCAGCGGTGTTCGCGGCAGGTGGCGTAGTACTTGCGCAGCAGGCTGACCAGCTCCGGGTCGAAGCGGGAGGCGAAGAGCAGCTCGGCCGGCGGGGTGAACTCGGGATCGAGCTCGTCGGCCCAGGCGAGGGTGGCCGGGCGCAGGTCCATCTCGATCCACTGGTGCCACTCGACGGGGATCGTCCAGTCCTGCTCGTACCCGATTCCCATCTGGTGGTCGATGAGGAGGTCGACGATCTCCTCGCGCGTCCCGGTGCGGTACGGCTGTCGCAGCGGTGCGAAGCGGTCCAGGTCGGCCCGCGGCTCCTCGCCGAGGATGCGGGCGGCGAAGTCCTGGGCGAGCAGCGGCGACAGGTGCAGTCCGTCGCGGTAGGTGCCGGTCATGATCGTCAGGCCCTGCATGCCGCCGTCGCCGAGCAGCGGGAAGCCGTCCATGGAGACCGGGCGGTTGCCGACCTGGACCTTGGTGACCTCGCTGTTCCAGAGGTTGCGGCGGACCTGGCGGTGGGCGCACTGGAGCAGGAAGACCAGGTCGCGCATCTCGGCGGTGTCGCGCGGCTCGACGGCGATGACGTTGGTGGCGCCGACGTAGACGTGGCCGTCGCCGCGGGGCACGACGTGCAGGCCGCAGGCGAAGGAGCGGTTCGGCGTACGGATGACGCTGTCCGGGCTCGTACCGTCCTGCGTCTTGATCAGCGAGGAGACCCCGTAGCCGCTGACCAGGCGCGGGATGCGCGGGCCGACGGGCAGGCTGTCCAGGAGTTCCTGGGTGCGGGCCCCGGCGGCCAGGGTGATGTGGTCGGCGGAGACCGTGCGGCCGGAGGCGAGCACGACTCCGGTGACCCGCTCGCCCCGGTACTCGACCCGCGTGGCGAACTCGGGGACGAGGGTGACGCCGGCCCGTACGGCGGCCGATTCGAGCCGTTCCAGGAGGGCGGCCGCGTTGACCGCGTGCTCGCCGGGTATGTGGAAGGCCTTCAGCGGGCGGGAGATGGGCTCGGCGTCCACCCAGTCGAGGTCGGCGGGCTCCACGTCCTCGAACGGCTCGTCGTAGTGGGTGAGTTCGGCGCGGATGGCGTTGTAGTTGGCGTCGTCGATCTCGGCGGTGCCGATGGTGTTCAGGACGACGGTGGTGCCCTGGGCGGTCTTGACCGGCGAGCCCTCCGTCTGCTCCTCCAGCTCGTCGATCCACGGTCCCCACATCTCGGTCGCCTTGATGCCGAGTTCGAGTTTGTGGCGGCCGTGCTCGGTGGCCAGCAGAGAGGTGGTGACCTCGCCGAAACAGCCGAGCATGGCGCCGGCCGCGGCCGATCCCGCCCAGGGGCGGTGGGGTTGGCCGAGCACGGCGACCCGCTGCCCGCGTCGTGCCAGGACCCAGGCGAGCGACAGTCCCAGGACTCCGTTTCCGGCGATGACGGTGTCGTAGCCGGTACCGTCCGCGTCTGCGTTCCTGTTGGCGTTCATCAATGTCCAATCTCCCGGGGCGTCGTCAGGTCGCCCCGATGGGTGTGGGTGGGTCGATGGCGTCGGAACTGCTGGTGCGTGTGGTGCGTGTGGGGCCTTGGCGCGGGGAGGGCGCGTGGGGAGGGTCAGCGGAGCCGGAACTCGTAGAGCGTGAAGTCCATGTGGACGATGCCGCGTTCGTCGGTGTGCGCCTTGACCACGGGGGAGTCGCCGAACTCGGCGGCGGGCAGCTCGACGGACTCGGTACGGAGCCGCTTGCCCTCGAATCCGGCCTCGTCGGCGGCGCGCAGCATCTTGAACGGGTTGCCCATGGCCTCGCTGGTGCCCAGGTAGACGCGGCCGTCGGCGGCCAGATGGCGCACCACGTCGCGGAAGAACCGGTTCACCAGGCCGTACCCGGGGTCGAAGACCGCGCGCTCGATGTGCCCGGCGTACGGGCGGTCGGCGGGCGCCTCGATGAACGGGGTGTTCCAGAACACCGTGTCGAGCTGCTCGTCGGGGTCGAGGGCGTCGAAGAGATCGCTGGTCAGCGCGGTGAAGCGGTCGGACACCCCGTGCCGCTCCGCGTTGCGCCGGGCGTTCAGCACGGCGGCCGGGTTGATGTCGGTGGCGAGCACCCGCTCCGCCCCGTGCTGCGCGGCGAGGACGGCGGCGATGCCGGCGCCGCAGCCCAGCTCCAGGAAGCGGTCGCCCCGCTCGTACGGCACCCAGGAGGCGAACAGGCCGGGGCCGGGATCCGTGTAGGGCGGGAACACCTCGGGCAGCAGGTCCCATTCCCTGCCGAGCAGCGAGAACGTCGACTGCGTGGGTCGGTCGGGGCTCTGGATCTGTGACACGACCCAGGTGCCGAGTTCGTAGCCCAGCTCGTTGTCCATGAGGTCCTCCCTGTGGGGGAGCCGGCGGAGAGTTCCGGGGGGACGGAGCTCTCCGCGGCTACCGGTGATGTGTCATGACGGTGGATCAGTTGTCCGCGACCGCCGGGGCGCCGCCGGTGACGGTCGGGCTCGTCGCGTTCGCGGGCGCGGCGTCGCGGGCGGCCCGGTTGCGGGCCATCGTGCGCTCGACCAGGACGACCGGGATGGTGAGGACGGCCAGTCCCGCACCCAGCCACGGGATCGAGGTGAGACCGGCACCGGCGCCGAGCGCCACGCCCGCGAGGACGGGCACCACGCTGATGCCGAGCTGGAACATGGAGACGGCGGTGGCACCGGCGAGCGTCGGCGCGCCCGACGCCACGGTGAACACCCGTCCGTAGACCGCCGGGTTGAGGACGAAGCCGGCGACGCCCAGGAGCAGCACCAGGGGGACGACCGCCACCGCGTAGTCGGCGAGGAGCGCGAGCAGGACGGAGCAGACCAGGATTCCGCCGGCCCCGATGAGCAGGGCGTGGTGCGGGCGCCCGTCGGCGATCCGGCCGCCGATGGAGAGGCCGATGAAGGCCCCGACGCCGAAGAGGACGAGGATGGCCGGCACCCACACGGAGTCGACGCCGGTGACGTCGGTGAGGAAGGCCGCGAGGTAGTTGTACGAGATCATGTACGCGGCGGTGCTGAGCAGCGTCGCGGCGTACACCACCCACAGCTGCGGCTGGCGCATCGTCCGCAGCTCGCGCTTCACGCTCGGCTCCTGCGCCGCCTTGGTGGCGGGCACGGCGACGATCGTGGCGACCGCGCTCAGCACGGTGAGCGCGACGACCGCCCAGAAGCCGCCCTGCCAGCCCGTGAAGTGGCTGAGGAAGGCGCCGGCCGGGCCGCCCGCGACCATCGCGATGCTGAGGCCGCTGACCACCACGCCGGAGGCGCGGGCGGTGCGGTCGGGGGTGACGAGGGAGATCGCCGTGACCGCCGCGACAGCCCAGAACCCTGCGTACGCCAGGCCGATCAGGAATCGGGTGACGAGCAGGACGGTGAAGTCGTCGGTCAGCAGACCGACGGCCACTCCGGCGGCGAACACGGCCTGCGAGATCACCAGGGTCGTACGGCGCGGCCAGCGCAGCGTCAGCACCGCGAGCGGCGGGCCGCCGATCACCACGCCGATGGCGAAGGCCGAGATGAGAGCGCCGGCGGAGGACAGCGAGATGTCGAGGTCGTCGGCGATGTCCGGGAGGACACCGGCGAGCAGGAACTCGGCGCTGCCCATCGCGAACAGGCTGAACGCGAGCAGATAGACGGCGAGCGGCAGCCTGCCGTTGGCCTTCGGGGCGGCGGCTTCCTGGGGTTCGGTCTGGACGCTCATCGGTGGCCACCTCCCGGCTGCGTGACGGCGAGGAACGGGTTCGGGGTGACGGGCGGGACGGCGGTGGGGCACGGGGTGGCGGCGGGGCGCGGGGGGACGCGTCGCACAGCCCCGGGGGTGGCCAAACGCATGAGCGGACTCCTCGTCGTGACGGTTCGGGCATACGGATCAGGGCGGGTGCGCGCCGGTCTGCCGGCCTCGGCGGTCCGCCGGATCGTGGTGATCACCAGTGCCGCCCATGCTGGAACCGGGGTCCGCGGACGGACAACATTTGTTGCCGATACCGGGACGCGGAGGGGGTGCGGGGGAGCGCCGGTTCCGGAGGGCGGACCATGGATCACTCCTCACCGGGCACGCCCTCGCCCCAGCCCCACTTCTTGATGGTGGTACGACGGGCGGGGCCGACGTCCGGCTGGGAGTTGGCCATCGCGCGGCGCGAGCCGAACTCGATGTAGCCGACGAAGGCGGAGCGGAACTCGGCGTCCTCGGGCAGTCCGACCTCGTCCATCGCCGTCAGCATCAGCTCCACCCAACGGGCCCGCTGCTCGGGCTTGATGGCCCGGTTCCGGTGGCGGGAGACCATGTGGGGGTAGCCGCCGTGCTGCTCCGTGTAGTGCGTGGGGCCGCCGAGCACCTCGCCGAGGAAGGTCGCGACGTGCTGCGGGTGGTCGTCGTCCATGTGGGCGAAGAGCGGGGCGAGGAGCTCGTCCTTGCGGACGCGGGCGTAGAACGCCTCGGTGAGCCGTTCCAGCGCCTCGGTGCCGCCGATCCATTCGTAGAGGGTGGGTACCTGGGTCTCGTGCGGGGCCTCGTCCTGCTCCGGGGCCTGGTCCTGGGCCTGGTCCGTCACTGTGTCGCCTCTCTGGGGGTCTCGCGCGGTGGGGGCCGGGGCCTGTGGGGCCCGGGGTGCGGTAGGGGCGGCGGTCAGGCCGCGTAGAGGTCGAAGGTCGGGGTGGGCCGGCCGCCGTGGGCCGGGGTGTCCAGGCGCGGATCGACCGAGAGCATCGCCTGGTGCAGCCGCTGGAGCTGCGGGGCGGGCTCCAGACCCAGCTCCTCGACGAGCCGGCGCCTGAGGCCGCGGTACAGCTGGAGGGCCTCGGACTGCCGTCCGGCGCGGTAGAACGCCACCATCGCCTGGGCGTGCAGTCGTTCGTTGGCGGGGTGGAGGCGGGTCAGTTCGACGAGTTCGGCGAGGAGTTCGCCGTGCAGGCCGAGGCGGAGTTCCGCGTCCAGCCGGCGTTCGGTGGCGAGCAGCCGGCTCTCCTCCAGGCGCGCCGCGTGGATCCGGAGCGCCGCCCCGGCCCGCACGTCCACCAGGGCCGGTCCCTTCCACAGGGCGAGGGCCTCGCGGAGCAGCCGGGCGGCGCGGGCGCTGTCGCCGTCGGCGAAGGCGGTGTGTCCGGCCTGCGCGGCGCGCTGGAAGGCGAAGGCGTCGACGTTCTCCTCGGAGATCCGGAGGAGGTAGCCGTCGTGACCGGTGGCCAGCAGATCCCGGGCCCGGGCGGGACCGGTGGCACGGGCGGTGGTCCGGCGGGTCTCGGTCGACGTCCCCTGTGTCTCGGTCGTCCGGTTCGACGTGCCACGGGCCTCGGTCGTCCGGTTCGACGTCCCACCCGCCTCGGTCGTCCCGGTCGTCGCCCCACCCGCCTCGGTCGTCCCTTCCGACCCGTAGGGTCCGCCGAGTGCGGCGGCCAGCGACCGTCGCAGCCGCAGGATGTAGGTCTGCAGGGTGCTGTGAGCGCTGCACGGCGGCAGCGGACCCCAGAGTTCCTCCTTGAGGGTGGCCACCGGGACGGGCCGGCCGGGATGGAGCGCGAGGAGCGCCAGGATCTGTCGTGTCTTCGCCGCGCTCGGGACGACGGGAACTCCGTCCGTCTCGGCGTGCAGCGGGCCGAGAATCCGTATCTTCACGCGTCCTCCGTCCTTCGCCCGACTACCGTCCGGATCGGTCCCTTTCCGGATCGGCCGTTCTGGGAAGGAACGTAGGAGTGCGGGGGCGAGGGCCTCAATACGGTGGGACCGTAGGGCTGACCGAAGAATCTGCGCAGGGGGTGTCCCTACGGGTGCCGGGTGACATCGCGGAGGGCATGAGAGGTAACGCGTAAGGGGCGCGGATTCCGGGCATGCTGAAGCCCCCGAGGGCGAGGGGGACGCGCTTCGGGGGCATTACGGGAACGGCAGGGGCTGCTAATCTCCTTAGTTAATTCGTTCTTCTTTCCTTTTCGGGTCCGCTTTTCGCCAAGGTGACAAATTCACCGGCCGGAATCAGGCGGGCGTGTGGGGCCGGCACAACCGTGCGGTGTGCACCGTGACGGCGGTCAGATAGAAGGCGTCGGGGCGCCAGAGGACACCGGTGCAGGCGTCTCCGTCGAGGAGCTGCTCCACGGTGAGCCGGTCCACGAGGTCGAGCCGCTCTCCGAGGTCGCCGAGCAGCTCGTGCAGCCGGGTGTGGAGGTGCCGGCGCACCGGCACGTCGAGGGGGGCCGGGAACTCGATGAGGAACGTACGGGTCCCGGCGGGCACGAGCCCGGCCGAGGCCAGCAGACAGGGCCAGTCCTCGACGACGGAGGTGGCGCCGGGGAGCCGGGACCGCCGGGCGGTGACCTGCTCCTCGACGGCGGCGTCCAGGCGGGCCTGGAGGCCGGGCCGGCCGATGCCGATGTCCCGGGGCAGGAAGCGCGGCGGCAGGCCCCGCTCGGCGACGGCGAGCAGCCCGCCGGGCCGCAGAGCGGAGGCCAGGCTCCGCAGGGCTGCCTGCTGGTCGCCGAGGTGGCGGCAGACGTTCCCGGTCCAGATCAGGTCGACGGGGCCCGACCGGGCGAACTCCTCGGGCCGTTCGGCCCGCTGCGTGGTGATCCGGTCGGCCAGCCCGTGCTCGGCGGCCCGGGCCTCGGCCCGGGCGAGCAGGGCGTCCGACCGGTCCACGGCGAGCACGTGGGCCTCCGGGAAGACGTCGGCGAGGGCGTGGGCGGCCACGCCCGGGCCGCTGCCGACGTCGAGGATGCGGCGGACGGCCGCCGTGGCCCGGTCCGCGGGGCCGAACAGTCCGTGCAGCCAGCGGGCCGCCTCGGCCAGGAAGCCCGCGTGCAGTTCGGCCTCCTGCTCGGCCGGGTGCCCGGCGCCGTCCGCCGTCTCGTACGCGGCTCCGGGGCCGCCCTCGGACCCGTCTCCGGTTCCGCGGTCGTCGGCCCGTCCGCCCGCGGGTTTCCTCGCCTGTCCGCCCGCGTGTCCGCCCGCGTGTCCGGCCGCGGGTCCGGCTCCGTGCTCGTCTCGGTGCTCGGCTTCGCCGGCTGCGCCGAGGGCGTCACCGGCGAGGCCTCCGGTGCCCTGTGTGGGTGTCATACGGTCACCTCCGCCGGCCAGGATGGGGACGCCGGGGACACCGGACAACTCTTGTTGCCGGTTCCGGGACCGGCCCCTGGATCGCAGGGAGGCGAACCGGCCGTCGCGGGCGGGCGGGCGCCGCCGACGGCGCGCGGCGCACGGACCCGGGGGCGCATCAGGTCCCGGCTGAAGGTGTCGAGCAGCTCCCACCGCGCGGTCAGCGGGAAGTAGTGGCCGCCGGGGAAGCTGTCCACCCGCAGGGACCGTCGGGTGCACCGGCGCCACCCGGCCAGATCGGCCCCGCTGACACTCCGGTCCTCGCTGCCGCCCATGGCGGTGACCGGGCAGTGCACGACATGGCGGGGATCGCGCCGGTACGACTCGAGGACGGCGAGGTCGGCGCGGAGCGCGGGCAGGACCCGGGATGCCCGCGTCGGGTCGAGGGCGCCCGGGGGGATCCGGCCCCGCCGGGCGAGCCGGCGCAGCAGCTCGGCGTCCGGCAGCTGGGAGACGGCGTGCTCCGGGGCGTGCCGGTACGGGACGCCCGCCCCGGAGACGTACAGCCGCTCGGCCACCGCGTCGAACTCCCACTCCAGACGGGCGGCGATCTCGTACGCGAGGAGGGCGCCGAAGCCGTGCCCGTAGAGCGCGAACGGGCGGTCACGCATGCGGGCCACGTACGGGATGATCTCCGCGAGCAGCGGTTCGAGCCGGCCGCGGGGGCGGCCGCGCGGATGGCGGCCGCGGCCCGGGAGCTCGACGGGGGTGACGACCACCGAGGTCCCGAGGGCCTCGGCCCAGGGCAGGTAGACACCCGCGGAGGCGCCCTCGAAGGGGAGGCAGAACAGCCGCACCGAGGTGTCGCCGGTCATCGGGCCACCGGTCCCGGGGTCCGTACGCCGACCATCCGTACGCCGACCAGGGGCCCGCCCGGCGACGCCGATACGGGTGACACCGTGCCCGCCGGGGCCGGTCCGGGAGACGCCGTGCCCGGTGAGGCCGTGCGCGGCCGGGACGTCGTGGCCGGGCGCCGCGGGGTTCCGCCGCGCAGCAGGACCGCGTACGCGTCCGCGGCCTCCTCCAGGATCCGCAGCCCCGCTCGCCGGTCCATCAGCTCGCGGGCGTACCGCCAGGCGAATGTCCAGTCGCGGTCGGAGCGCCGGATGAGGGTGGCGCACATCAACGGGGCCCGGTCGAGGGGGAGCCCGGCGGCGGACTCCCCGGCCAGGCGTTCGGCGAGCCGGGCGTCCTGCACCTCGGCCCGGGTGGCCCGCCAGTCCACGGTCTGCAGCCGGAAGCGGGCCTCGGGCCGCAGCGTGCGGCGCAGCAGGCCGTCCGGCCCGCGGTGGAGCGCGGTGCGGGGCAGGGGAGTGCCGTCCAGGACGGACTGCCAGGCCTGCTCGTACACGTACGGCACGACTCCGCGCAGGGACATGACGAACTGTTCGGTGCGGAGCTCCTCGCTGATCGCGGACACGCGGGTACCGCTCCCTCCATCAGATTTGGCCAATTGGCCGGTGGTGGACCACCGGACGGGGCAACCGCTTTCGGGGCCGTTCACTGGTCACCGCCGCACATCGGTGCCGACCGTACCCGTGCGGTCCCCATTCACCTCAATACGGGAGCACCGAAGCAATGGCCGAAGGAATACGTTCGGAATCCGTGCGACGAGATCCGCTGTACAAATATCGCGGCCCCCGTGTTAGCGTCGGGATCCTCGGAGGTGTGGGCCGTTCACCGGTGTTCGGGGGATCGGCGTGGAGGAGTTCGACCGGTCTCCACGTCGTCTGAAGAAGGCATTTCCAGCTTGACGGCGACAGTTCGGGCCATGACCTGAAAAGGGCCTTGACGGCGCCGGCTCCACAGCTTTTCCGCATGACCTCCCCCTGCCGAAGTGGCGATCTCGTCCGAGTCATTCCACTGTTCGGCAGGGAGGTGTGGGGCGGTGCCCAAGGAGCTGTTCGGCAGGAGCGAGGAATCGAAGACCATCATCGAGATATTGGACGACGCGAGAGCGGGTGCGGGCGCCGTCGCCCTGGTGGAGGGCATCATCGGCACCGGCAAGACCTCGCTGCTGCGCTGGGCCGAGGAGACGGCCCGCGACCGGGGCATGATCGTCCTCTCCGCCACCGCCTCCCCGGCCGAGCAGCGCTTCCCCCTCGGGGTCGTGCACCAGCTGCTCGGGACGCTGCCGGAGACCGCGCACGACTGGGACCGCACCTTCGCCGCCTACGGCGCCCCGCACGGTGACGGCCGGACCGAGCCCGACTACCCGCTCCTCGCGGAGCTGTGCGCGAGCGTGGGCCGGGCCGCGCGACGCACCCCGATCCTGCTGACCGTCGACAGCGTCCAGCACGTCGACTGCCCGTCGCTGTTGTGGCTGGGCTTCCTGAGCCGCCGTCTGGAGAACCTGCCCGTCGTCCTGCTGGCCACCAAGCGCTGCGGCGAACCCGCCAGCGACCAGCACCTTCTGGTCGAGTTCATGGAGGGCCTGCGCCCCGACCGCCACATCCATCTGAGCGACCTCAGCCCGAGCGCGGCGCTCGATCTGGCCACCTCGCTGTGCGGCCACGGCCACGGTCACGAGGCCGTCGACGCGCTGGTCGCCGGGACCGGCGGGAACCCGTATCTGCTCACCGAGCAGATACGGACGGGCCCGACGGGCCGCTCCGCGCCCCTCGTCGCCGCGGGCACAGGACACATCGGGGGGCTGCCGGGACTGCCCGGCGCCTCCGGTCTGCCGGGTCCGCCCGGTCGTTCCGCGCCACCCGGACACCACCGGTTCCCCACCTCTCCCGGATATCCCCGCCGCCCCGGCGCTTCCCTCGCGGACCCCGGCGCGGCGCGCGCCGGGCTGGCGCCGGGCGACCCGCCCGACGAGCGACTGGGGCTCCAGGCCGTCAAGGAGCGCATCCTGTGCATGCTCCGGAGGATCGACCCGTACGGACTGGAGATCGCCCGCGCCGCCAGCATCCTGTGCGGGCCGGTCGACGCCGCCCTCCTCGCCGACCTCTGCGGCGTTCCCACCGAGGACGCGTGTCGATGTATCAGCAGACTCACGGAATCCGGACTGCTCTGCCCCCATGACATGAAGTTCCGCCACCCCCTCCTCGCGGGGCTGCTCTACCAGGACATCCCGTGCGCCGAGCGCGCCGAACTGCACCGGCTCGCCGCCCGCAGGATGCGCCACCGCGGCGATCCGAGCGAGGACGTCGCCGCCCATCTGCTGCGTTCCCACCGCATGGACGAGCCCTGGATGGCGCAACTCCTCATGGAGGTCGCCCAGGGCGTCGTCGAGCACGACCCTGCGGGCGCCCGCAGGCTGATCGAGAAGGCCGTCCTGCACGGTGTGCCGGAAGGCCACGAGGACCGCGCGGAAGCCCTGCGGATCCAGGCCCTCAGCGGCCTCGACCTGCCCGCCGCGGCACGCGCGCTGACCGCGCACACCTCCACCGTCACCGCACCGGCCGAAAGGTTCCGGCACGCGCTGCGGCTCTCCGACCTCCGGCTGCGCCTGGACGACACCGCGGGCGCGCTGGAGATCCTGGAGGAGGCCCGGCGGGAGACGGCGGGGACCCTCGACCCGGCCGCCGCGGCACACCTGCGCGAGGCCATGGCGCAGATACGGTTCCACGACGGCGGCACCCACGGCGACGCGGGCCACCACTCCCACCACCCCCGCCACGGGGGTCACCCCGGCGAGGAGGACCGCCTGCTGCGGGTCCTGCTCCTGCGGACGGCCACCGGCGACTCGGCGGCCGCGGCGCGGCGGATCGCGGACCGGCTGCTGTCCGTCCCCCGCGCCCCGTACGGCTCCGCCCGCTGGTACCAGGCACTGCTGGCCCAACTGTGGGCGGGCGACGTGGAGGAGGCCCGGCGGCACATCGACACCGAGGTCGGACTCGCCCGCGCCGACGGCAGCACGACCCGGATCGCCGAGGCCCTGGCCGTACGCGGTCTGGTGCACCTGCACCGCGGTCAGCTGGTCCCGGCCGAGGACGACGCCCGTGAGGCGCTCGGCCTGCTCGACCGGATCCGCGCCGGCCGCTTCCACGTGGGCCCGCTCGCCCGCAGCGTGCTCATCGACGTCGCCCTGGAACGGGACGACATCACCGCGGCCGGGGCCCTCCTCGACGAAGCCCCGCCGATGCCCGGCGACCGGCCGGTCACCTGGTGGCGGCTGCACCTCCTGCACAGCGCCGGCCGGGCCCTCGGCCGGCTCGGCGAGGCGCGCCGCGGACTGGTGCTGCTCGCCCACTGCGAGGAGGAGCTGGCCCGGCGCGGGATCGTCAACCCGGCGATCCTGCCCTGGCGTTCCACCCGCGCCGCGCTCCAGCTGGCCCGGCGCAACGTGACGGCCGCCCGCCGCGCCGCCCAGGACGAGACCACGCTGGCCCATCGCTGGGGCGCCCCCTTCGCGCTGGGCCGGGCCCTGGTCGCCGAGGCCGCGGCGAGCTCGGGCCGCGAGGCGCTGCGGCTCGCGGACCGGGCCGTGGAACTGCTCGAACCCACCCCGGCGCCCCTGCTGTTCGCCCACGCCCTGTACGCGGCGGGGCGCGCCCACCGGCAGAGCGGCACGCCCCGCAGGTCCCGCGAACTGCTCCACCGGGCCAACGAGGTCGGCATCTCCCTGGGCGCCGACGGACTGGTGGAGGCGGTGCAGCGGGAGCTGCGGGACGCGGGCGGCCGCCCCGACCCCCGCAAGGACTCGACGGAGTCGCTGCTCACCCCCACGGAACGACAGGTCTCCGAACTGGCCGCGCGCGGTCTGAGCAACCGCGACATCGCGCGGCTGCTCCAGGTGAGCCTGCGGAACGTCGAGTCCCATCTCACCCACTCGTACCGGAAGTTACGCATCAGCGGCCGTCATGAGCTGGCCCGCTTCTTCCCGGCCGAGGAACCCCCGGATCCGGCCCCGGTCCTCCTCTACCAGCACCGGACCGCCCTCACCCCGACCGCCAATCCCTAGGGCTCGATCAGGCCCACCCGGATCGCGTACCGGGTCAGCTCCAGGCGGTCCCGCATGCCGAGCTTCTGGAGGAGGTTGGCACGGTGGCGTTCCACCGTCTTCGGGCTGATGACGAGGAGGTCGCCGATCTCCTTGGAACTGTGGCCCTCCGCGACCAGCTTGAGGATCTCCTCCTCGCGCTCCGTCACGGCCTTGTCCGGCAGGGGCCTGCCCTGCTCGGCGCGGTCGAGGTACGTGCGGATCAGTGCCGTCTCCGCGCCCGGGTAGATGAACGGCTCGTCGCGGACCGCCGCCCGGCAGGCCTCCACCAGGTCGCGGTCCGCCACCGACTTCAGGACGTAGCCGCTCGCACCGGCCTTCAGGGCCTCGAAGAAGTACTGCTCGTTGTCGTACATCGTGAGGATCAGGATCCTCAGCTCCGGCTGGAGGCGGCTGAGTTCACGGGCCGCCTGGAGGCCGGTCATCCGCGGCATCGAGATGTCCAGGACGGCCAGGTCGACGGCCTCGGAGCGGGCCAGGGCCACGGCTTCCGCGCCGTCCGCCGCCTCCCCGACGACCGTCAGGTCCGGCTCCGCGTCCAGGATGAGGCGCACTCCTCCGCGGACCAGCGCGTGGTCGTCCGCGAGGAGGATCCGGGTGGGGGACGGGGTTTCCGGGGCGGTGGGGGGCATGGGGGCAGTCATGGCATCGCCTTACCGCTCGGTGTGCTCAAGTGGACTTCCGTACCGCCGCCTTCGCCTTCGCGGACCGTCAGCTCCGCGCCGATCAGCAGGGCCCGTTCCCGCATCCCGCTGAGACCCGCGCCGTCCGGCGCCCGGCCGATCCCCCGGCCGTCGTCCTTGACCAGGAGGCCGACCCCGCCGTGGGGCCGCCGGCGCAGCCGCAGATCCACCCGGGTCGCGCCCGCGTGGCGGGCCGTGTTGGTGAGGCCCTCCTGCGCCACGCGGTAGAGGACAAGCTCCGTCTCGTGGTCGAGCTTCGGGAGACCGGACTCGATGTGGGCCCGTACCGTCAGGCCCGGCGTCGAGAACTCCGAGGCCAGCGACCGGAGCGCGCTGTGCAGCCCCAGCTCCTCCAGCACCCCGGGGCGGAGCCGGCGCGCGATGCGGCGGATCTCGTCCAGGCTCGTCCGGGTCGTCTCCTGCGCCTGGTGGAGTTCGGTCCGCAGCTCCTCCGGAGCGTGGTTCGCGGCGTGTTTCAACTGGAGCAGCACCGCCGTGAGGGTCTGCCCCACCTCGTCGTGCAGCTCCTGCGCGATCCGCCGCCGCTCCTCCTCCTGCGCGGACAGGACCCGGGCGGTGCTGGCGGCCCGCTCGGCCTCCAGCCGGTCGAGCATCGTGTTGTACGTACGCGTCAGGTCGGCGAGCTCGCCGCGCCCCGTCACCACCGCCCGCCGCCCCGGCCTCAGCAGGTCCGCCGTCCGCATCGCCCGGGTGAGGCGCTGGAGCGGCGCCAGACCGAGCCGCAGCAGGAACGCGTTCGCGAGGAGCAGTACGGCGAGGCCCGCCACGAGCACGACCGCCTCCCCCAGGAGGACGGGCGTGGAGACGGTGACCGGGCCCAGCAGCAGCAGGACGGCGACCACCAGCACCGAGGCGTCGAGAAGGAAGATGCGCCAGTACAGCGACACTTGTGCCACTCTCTCCCTTTGCCCACTCCGGGCCTCTGACCTGCGACGGGATCCATGTCCCCGCCTCATCCTGATCAGTTTCCGGTGGCTTGTCCATCCGTGCCGACACCCATGTTCCGGGGCTCCCGCCGAGTGGCACCATGGCCCCCGACCAACGATCCGATCACCCTTTGACATGACAACAGAAGGGACGGGCCCTTGCCTGCTCCGCGGATGAGAACGACACCCCTGCCCGGCATAGGCGTCCAGTACGACCTCACCACCCGGGAGCACCGCCAGCTGTCGGTCATCGCGCACCGCGACGGAACCCGGACCGTGAACGTCTACCGGGGCGACGACCCCGACGCGTGCGCGCAGTCGCTCCACCTCACCGAGGCCGAGACCGCCTCGCTGATCGACGCCCTGCTCCCCGCACACCACAGCCCCAACGTCCTGCACACCACCGACCTGGGGCTGGTCGCCGAACGCATCGAGCTGTCCGCCCACTCGTACTGGAACGGGCGACTGCTCGGCGAGACGCGGATGCGCACCGACGCCGGGGCCTCCATCGTCGCCGTACTGCGCCGCTCGGGGGCCGTACCGTCCCCGACGCCCGCCTTCCGGTTCGCCGGCGGCGACACCCTCATCGTCATCGGCACCCGCGAGGGCGTCGACGCGGCCGCCGCGATCCTCGGCCGGGAGTGAGGGCGGCGTGCATTCCGCGGTCTTCCTGATCGAATTCGGCGCCATCATCCTCGGTCTCGGCCTGCTCGGGCGGCTCGCCGGCCGCTTCAGCTTCTCCCCGATACCCCTCTACCTCCTCGCCGGCCTCGCCTTCGGCAAGGGCGGCCTGCTGCCGCTCGGCACCAGCGAGGAGTTCGTCGCCATCGGCGCCGAGATCGGGGTGATCCTTCTGCTCCTGATGCTCGGCCTGGAGTACACGGCGAGCGACCTGGTCTCCAACCTCAAGACGCAGTACCCGGCCGGCCTCGTCGACTTCGCGCTCAACGCACTGCCCGGCGCCGCCGCCGCGCTGCTCCTCGGCTGGGGGCCGGTCGCGGCCGTCGTCCTGGCGGGCGTCACCTGGATCTCGTCGTCCGGAGTCATCGCCAAGGTCCTCGGCGACCTCGGGCGTCTCGGCAACCGCGAGACACCCGTCATCCTCAGCATCCTGGTCCTCGAGGACCTCGCGATGGCCGTCTACCTCCCCATCATCACGGCCCTGCTCGCCGGGGTCGGGCTCGCGGCCGGCAGCGCCACCCTCGCCATCGCCCTGGGCGTGGCCGGCGCCGTCCTGTTCGTCGCCGTCCGCTACGGGCGGCTGATCTCACGGTTCGTCTCCAGCGACGATCCGGAGAAGCTGCTCCTCGTCGTCCTCGGCCTGACGCTGCTCGTGGCCGGAGTCGCCCAGCAGCTGCAGGTCTCCGCGGCCGTCGGCGCGTTCCTCGTGGGCATCGCCCTCTCCGGGGAGGTCGCCGACGGAGCCCACGCCCTGCTGAGCCCCCTGCGCGACCTCTTCGCGGCGGTGTTCTTCGTCTTCTTCGGACTGCACACCGACCCCGCCAGCATCCCGCCGGTGATCCTTCCGGCGTTCGCCCTGGCCGTCGTCACCGCGCTCACCAAGATCGCGACCGGGTACTGGGCCGCGCGCCGCGCGGGCATCGGGGTCAAGGGGCGCTGGCGGGCGGGCGGCACGCTGGTGGCGCGCGGCGAGTTCTCCATCGTCATCGCGGGACTCGCCGTCACCGCCGGGGTGCAGCCCCAGCTGGGGCCCTTCGCCACGGCGTACGTGCTCGTCCTGGTGGTGATCGGGCCGCTGACGGCCCGCTACACGGAGCCGGTCGCCGCGTACCTCCTCGGACGCCGACGGCCGAAGCCGTCGGCCTCGGAGGGCAGGACCGTAAGGGAGCCGGGGACGGGACCCGAGCCCGTGCGCGTACCCGAGTCCGGGTCCGCCTCCGACCGCGTGTGAGCCTGGACCGGACATGGCTGCCGGCGCCCGTCGATTCTCCTGAGCGGCCAGACCGTTCAGTACGATGGGCTGCTGTTCTTCGGTGGAGGAGGGTGTCGTGTCGGACCGGAGCGAGGGCGGAGCGGAACCCTCCGCGCGCAGGCGCGGGCAGGGCGAACTGGAGTCCCAGGTGCTCGCCGTGCTGCGGGAGGCGTCCGAGCCCGTGCCCGTGGCGTGGGTGCGGGAACGCCTCGGCGGCGGTCTCGCGTACACCACCGTCATCACCATCCTCACCCGCCTCCGGGCGAAGGGCGCCGTCGAGCGCGAGCGCGCCGGCCGTTCCTTCCGGTGGACGGCGGTCGCCGACGAGGCCGGGCTCGCCGCGCTGCGGATGCGGAAGGTGCTCGACGCGGAGGCGGACCGCCAGGCGGTCCTCGCCAGTTTCGTCACCGGCCTCTCGTCGAACGAAGAGCGACTCCTTCGTGAACTGCTCGCCAAGGCCGCCGAGGAGGAGGAAGGCTAGCCGCCATGGGAGTCTTCGTCTTCCTTCCCCTGGTCCTTCCGCTCACCGCCTGGCCGGTCGCCCGCCTCGCCGAGCAGCGGCTCCACCCCCGTACCGCGACGCGGCTGCTGGCCGCCGTCGCCGGTGTCTCCGCCGTGTGCAGCACCCTCTGTCTGGGGCTGCTGATGATCGTGGGCACCGCGCAGCTCCCCGGCAATCCGCTCCCCGACAGCTGGTCGGATCCCGATGTGCGTGCGGCCCTCCCGTACGACGAGATCGCCGGCCGGGCGGCCATCCCGGCGCTGCTGGCCGTCCTGCTCTCGTGCGGGGCGGCGGCCTGGCGTCAGCTGCGGGTACGCCGCCGGGTCGTGGCGGCGCTCGGCGGGCTGCCGCCGACGCCCGTCGCGGTGCTGCCGGACCGCACGCCGTACGCGTACGCCGTGCCCGGCGGCCGGGTGCGGGGCGGGGCGCGGGGCCCCGGAAGGAGGGCGCAGCCGCACGGCCACGGGCGGGTCGTGGTCAGCACCGGGATGCTCGCGGGCCTCGCCCCCGCCGAAAGGCGTGCGCTCTTCGCCCACGAGCGGGCCCATCTGGCAGCGCGTCACCACCGGCACCTCCTGACGGTCCATCTCGCGGCGCGCGCCAACCCGTTCCTGCGGCCGCTGCGGACCGCCGTCTCCTACACCGCCGAACGCTGGGCCGACGAGGAGGCGGCCGCCGAGGTCGGCAGCCGCCGCTCCGTCGCCCGCGCGATCGGCAAGGCGGCCCTGCTCGCTCCACGCGCCCCGGCCGCCACCCTCCCCGCACTGACGGGCGGGGACGCCGGTCCGGTGCCCCGTCGGGTCGCGGCTCTCATGCGCCCGGCTCCGGCGGCCCGTGCCTGGCCGCCGGCCGGCACGGCCGTGGGCCTCGCCGCCTGGTGCGCCGCCTTCGGTGTGACCGTGTCGGCCCTGTCCTCGGCGAACTCGGCGGTCATGCTCTTCCTGGTGCTGCGCGGGGCCGCCTCACCGATGTAGCCGCCGACCGGGTCGTCCCTTCCGGAGCCCGCCGGTCGGGCGAGACCCGGAGGGGAACGGCAGGCCCTAGAGGTCGAACTCGTGCGGCGGCAGGTCCAGGGTGAAGCAGGCCTCGCGGACCACGGCCTGCTCCGTCTTGTCGAAGTCGCCGTCGGCGCCGCCGATGACGATGCCGATCTGGATGACGGCGCGCGCCTCGGCCGGCTTCTTCTTCGCCTTGGCGATCTCCTGGAGCACGCTCACCTTGCCGAAGTCGAAGTCGGCCGTCAGCTTGTCCAGGTTGTCGTCGAAACGGCGCTGGAGGTCGAGCGCGTCGAAGTTCTGCAGGACCTCGTTGGTCGAGATGAGCTGGGCGACCCGGCGGCGCTCGGCGGGGTCGATCGTCCCGTCGGCGGCGGCGACCAGCGCGCACATGGCCATGCTCGCGTCCCGGAACGCGCCGCTCTTCAGGTCGTTCTTCCTCGCCACCAGCTGGGTCTGCATCGTCGATGCGGATTCCTTGATGCGGTCCCACAGGGCCATGAGCACTCCAGACGTCGATTACTTCTACGGTCTTGTAGAACGTAGCAGTGGGGCGCGGAGTTCCCGGGGACCGTCACACGCCGAGGAGCTGGAGGGAGGCCCACAGCGCGACCGTCGAGGCGACGAGGGTGGCCGGGACCGTCAGGAGTCCGAGGCGGGTGAACTCTCCGAGGGCGACGGGGTGGTCGTGCTCGTGGGCGA
Source organism: Streptomyces sp. NBC_00691 (assembly GCF_036226665.1). NCBI lineage: Bacteria > Bacillati > Actinomycetota > Actinomycetes > Kitasatosporales > Streptomycetaceae > Streptomyces > Streptomyces sp. NBC_00691. The sequence continues at coordinate 6,300,788 of NZ_CP109007.1, forward strand.
TGCGGCGCCAGAGGAGGGTGGCGAGGGAGCCGGCGTACGTGAGGTTCGGGCCGATGTTCACCCCCAGCAGCACGGCGAGCACCGCGCCGGGTCCCGAGGCCGCCGCGAGCGGGACCAGGGCCAGGGTCGCCGGGAGGTTGTTGATGAGGTTGGCCAGGATCGCGGCCACGGCGGCGAAGCCCAGCAGGGCCGGGAGCGTGGTGCCGTCGGGCAGGACATGGGCCAGGGCGGTGCCGAGCCCGTTCTCGACGACGGCCCGGACGACGATCCCCAGCGCCAGCACGAACGCGAGGAACGGCAGCGCCGCCGAGCCCACGAGCGCGCGCGGGGTGGTGCCGCGGCGGATCAGGGCCCGTACGGCGAGCACGCCGGCGCCCGCCGCGGCCGCCCACGCCGGGTCCACACCGGTCGCCGAGGCGAGGGCGAAGCCGCCCAGGGTCCCGGCCACGGTGAGCAGGGCGAACAGTGGGACGGCCACGGGCGCCGGGGGGGTCGTGGGGGAGGCCGGGGCGGCCAGGTCGCGCGCGAAGAAGCGCCGGAAGACGCCGTACTCGACGGCGATCGCGACGAGCCACGGGAGCAGCATCAGGAGCGCGAACCGGGTGAAGCCGAGCCCGGTGGCCGTGAACGCCAGCAGGTTCGTGAGGTTCGAGACCGGCAGGAGCAGCGAGGCCGTGTTGGACAGATGGGCGCTCGCGTAGGCGTGGGGCCCGGGCCGGGCCCCCATCCGCGTGGCCGTCGCGAACACCACCGGGGTGAGCAGGACGACCGTCGCGTCCAGGCTCAGGACCGCGGTGATCAGCGAGGCGAGGGCGAAGACGGCGCCGAGCAGCCGCTGCGGGCGCCGGCGGGACCAGCGGGCCATCCAGGAGCCGCAGGCGTGGAAGAGTCCTTCGTCGTCGCAGAGCTTCGCGAGGACGAGGACGGCCGCCAGGAAGCCGATCACCGGTCCCAGCCGCTCCGCCTCCTCGCGTACGGCTTCGGGCGTGAGCGCGCCCACGGCGAGCACGGCCCCGGCGGCGGGCACGGCGAACACCGCCTCGGGCAGGCGGAACGGACGGACGACGGCGCAGATCAGCACCACTGCCAGGGCGAGCACGGAAACGGACGGAGCGAGCATGCGTTCGATGATGCGGGTCGGCCCCAGAGGCTTCTCAGGGGGGTGCCCGGTGGATCCCCCCCCACGACCTCGTCTGGTACGAGAGGCGGCCTCGCGGCGGAGGCTTCCGGAATCCCGAGACTCTCGCGTCACGGCAGGAGAAACGTGACATTGTACGATGCTCGCCCGTGACTTCTCGGAGGACGCACGATGGGTGACCTGAAACAGTACGGCCTCGTCAGGGCCCAGGAACGGCTCCGCGACCAGGTCGGGCACGCCCTCCGCGCGGCCCTGATCGCCGGCGAGCTGCGCCCCGGCCAGGTCTACTCGGCCCCCGGACTCGCGAGCGACCTCGGCGTCTCCGCGACCCCGGTCCGCGAGGCCATGCTCGACCTGGCCCGGGAGGGCCTCGTCGAACCCGTACGCAACAAGGGATTCCGTATCACCGAGGTCAGCGAGCGGGACCTCGACCAGTACACCGAACTGCGCACCCTCATCGAGGTGCCCACCATCGGCCACATCACGAGGAAGGCCGACCGGGAGGGGCTGGAAGCACTGCGTCCGATCGCCGAGGAGATCGTCTCGCGCGCCCGGGAGCACGACCTCGTCGGCTATCTGGAGGCGGACCGCCGCTTCCACCTCGCGCTGCTCGCGCTCTCGGGCAACGACCGGCTGGTGGAGACCGTGGGGGAGCTGCGCAAGCGTTCCCGGCTCTACGGGCTGACCGGTCTGGACGAGGCAGGCAAGCTCGTCTCCTCCGCCGAGGAGCACATCGAACTCCTCGACCTGATGATCGCAGGCGACGCGCGGGGCGCCGAGGCGTGCATGCGGCGTCACCTCGGGCACGTACGGTCGCTGTGGGCCGAGGCCCGCGACGAACCGGTGGGGCGGCGGGGGTAGGGCCGGCGATGCCGTGGCGGCGGCGGGATCCAGCGGATCAGACGTCGTCGGCAGGGCGGGTGAAGCGGCCGCTCGGCTCCCCCCGGAGTCGCCCGGCCGGAAGCCTGCGGCCGTAGGCCAGCAGCAGGAGGTCCTGGGCGGTCCCGTACAGGGGACTGCCCGAGCCGTACGACCAGTCGAGGTCCTCGGCGCACAACCGCACCGCGTCGAGATCGGCGCCGAAGAACCTCAGGCCGCTGGGCCGGATCTGGTCCAGCAGGACCCGCAGCCGCTCCTCGGGGACCCGCCGTTCGATGCCGAGGGCGACGGTGACGTCCAGGCCGTGCACCACGTCGTGGCCGAGCGCCGCCGCGATCCCGCCGACGGGAGGTGTCCACGGATGATCGGCGTTGTCCCTCAGGAACGCGGCGAGCGCGGTGGGGGAATGAGCGGCCGCGTCCCCGCGCGCGACCCGGTCGGTCATGCGGTGGAGGTTCCCGCGCGCCCTGACCAACGCGCCGAGCGTCGCGGGCAGGGAGAGCCGGAACCCCATCGACATGTGCGCCGCGACCTCGCGGACCCGCCAACCCGCGCACAGACTCGGCTCGTTCCACTGCTCGGCCGACAGGCCGTCGAACAGGTCCGCCAGCTCCCGGCGTTCGGCCGCGATCGCGGCCCTGACCTCGCTGCTGTTCCCCGTGCGGGCAGTCGCTTTCTCCATGGCACCCACCCTGCGGTGCGCGCGGCCATAACGCCAATAGATGGTTCTGCTGCGCTCTAGAATCAACGCTTATGGAGCTTCGTCAGCTGCGCTACCTCGTCTCCGTGGTGGACGAGGGCGGCTTCACCCGGGCCGCGGCCCGGCTGCATCTGGCCCAGCCGGGCCTCAGTGCCCAGATCCGGCAGCTGGAGAAGGAGTTGGGGCAGCCCCTGCTCGACCGCTCCGGCCGTTCGGTCACGCCGACCGAGGTGGGCCGGGCCGTCCTGCCCTACGCCCGCGCCGCACTGGCCGCCGCGGACGCGGTGCGGCAGACGGTGGACGCGTACACGGGACTGCTGCGCGGTCGCGTCACGCTCGGTCTCGTCTCCGGCGCCACCGCGCACGCCTTCGACATCGCCGGCTTCCTCGCCGACTTCCACGAGGACCACCCGGCGGTGGAGGTGGCGCTCACCGAGGACACCACGGAACGGATGCGGGCCGCGCTCCTGGCCGGTGAACTCGACATCGCCCTCCTCGGGACCGCGGTGGAGGCGCCACCACCGGGAGCGGCCTTCCAGCTGGTGATGGACCTCCCCCTGGTCGCCGTGGTCGCGACCGGCGATCCGCTGCTCGACCGCTTCGACGGCACGACCGTCCCGCTCGCCGAGCTGCGCGACCGGCCGCTGATCTGCCTCCCGCGCGGCACCGGGGTGCGCGCGGCACTCGAACGGGGCTGCGGACAGGCGGGGTTCCGGCCCCGGGTCACCTTCGAGGCGGCCGCACCGGACGTGCTGGCGCGGCTCGCCGCACGGGGCCTCGGCGTCGCCGTGCTGCCGGCCGGAGAGGGCGAGTCGCGCCCCGGCGACCGGCTCCGCACCCTGCGGATCGTCGAACCCGAGATGCGCGGCCGTCTCGCACTCGCCTGGCAGGCCACCGGCCCCGCGAGCCCCGCGGCCCGGGCGCTCCTCGACCGTCTGCGCGAAGCGCTCCCGAAACCGGCTGCTCCGTAGTCCGGATCCGGTCCCGGCCGTCCTGTCCCGCCGGGAAGTGACGCCTCGCCTCGACGGCGAGAGCCGGATACACCGGGTTTCACCGCGAGCCGTCCCGGCGGCCGGCCGACAACGGCCGGCGCGGCCTGGACGTCTTCCCCGGCGTCAGTCCCGGCCCGGGAAGAAGTCGGCGCTCTGGACGTACTCCATGGCCTTGACGAACTCCGGCTCACCGAGACGGCGTTCCATCTCCTCCGGGCTCACCTCCTCCACGCGGGTGTGGATCCAGTACAGATTGCCCAGCGGGTCGCGCACGCGCCCGACCCGGTCGCCGAAGAACAGATGCGTGACCTCGGTGACCGACGTGCCGCCGGCCGCGACGGCCCGCCGGTGCGCGGCGTCGGCGTCGTCCACGTACAGACGGAGGAAGCCGGGGGTCGCCGGCCACTCCGGTCGGGAGTCGAACATCATCACCACCGAGTCGCCGATCCGGACCTCCGCGTGCTGGACGCTCCCGTCCTCGCCGGTCAGGCACGAGAGCTCCTCCGCGCCGAAGGCCCGCTTCAGGAAGTCGATGAGCCGCAGGGAGTCGCGCGAGATGATCCATGGCGTCACGGTGTGATAACCCTGGGGAACGGGGTGGGCGGACATGCGGCTGCCTCCTGGGATGCGAGTGCCTCGACGTGCTGACGACGCTAGCTCCGATCTAGGCCGGTCCATGACCTAGAAGGGCCTGGTCCCGCGAGTGAAGGGGCCCGGCACCGCCACCGCGCCTTGACCTCGTGTCGTTGTTGGGCCGAACGGGTGAGGAGCGGGAGGATGTGTCCATGAGTAGGTACGAGAGGTACGACGTCACCGACGAGCAGTGGGAGGGCCTCGCCCAGGTCGTGCCCCTGCGCGGCCGTGACGAATGGCCGTCCAGGGTCGACCACCGCACGATCCCCGAGCAGTACGAATCCGCCGAGCAGCGCCGTATGGTCGTGCTCCGCGTGCAGGTGTTCGCCGACGCCCGCGAGGTCGCCGACTACCTCATCGCCCAGATCCCGGTGCTCCTCGATCTGACGAGCGCCGACACCGAGGTCGCCAAGCGCATCCTCGACTTCAGCAGCGGTGTGGTCTTCGGTCTCGGCAGCGGGATGCACCGCGTCGACCGGAACGTCTTTCTCCTCGCCCCGGCCGGTACGGAGGTCGAGGGCGCGGAGGGCGAGGACGAGGAGGGTGTCGTGGGCGGCCGGGCCGCCGGCGTCCCCCGATCGTAGGAAGGTCATCTAGCCGTAACGGTTCGTCAGGGAATGGACTGCGTACGGTCCGGGCATGGACCTCACCGGTGGCTTCACGCTCGACGACCCCTCCTCCACGGCTGCCCCTTCCTCCGGCGCTCCGTCCCTGAGAGCACCGTCCACCGCCGCGTCCTCCGCGGTGGCGGCTCGCTCCACCGGGACCTCCACCGCCGGTGCTGCCTCTGCCGGGTCTCCCTCCGCGGGGACGTCCCCCGTGAGGCCTGCCACCGTGGGCACTTCCACCGTCGGCTCCTCCGCGGGGACTCCCTCCGCGGAGGCCGTGCCCCGGTTGCCGTCCCAGGGCGGGGCCGGGCGGAGGGCCGGGAAGGGGGCCGCCGGCGGGGGAGGCGGCGGGGGACTCCGGGCGCGGCCCGCCGTCACCGAGCTGCGGTTGTCCGCCTTCGCCGGTCACCGATCCGCCGCGCACGCCCTGGGGCAGGTCACCCTCTTCACCGGTCCCAGCGGCAGCGGAAAGTCCACCACCCTGCGCGCGTACGAGGCCCTGGCCCGGCTCGGCGCGGGTGACACCCTTGGCGAGGTGTTCCCCGACGCCGCCGACTGCGTCCCCGAGCGCGCCCGGCCCGACGCCCAGGGACGGCGCGGCTTCCGCATCGGGTGCACGGTCGACGGACCCGAGGGGCCCGTCCATCTGGACCTCGCCGTGCAGGCCGAACCCCGGCTCCGTATCGTCGGCGAACGGCTCACCGGCCGGGGCCGCACCCTCCTCGCCACCGCGCTGCGCGACCCGGGCCGCCCCACCGTCCAGGCCGAATGGCACACCGCCGGCAGCACGCCCGTCACCCGGGCCCCCTTCCCCGACGACCTCCTCGGTACGGCCCTGCTGCCGCTGCGCGTCGCGGGCAAGACCCCCGGGCAACTGGAGGTCCTGGCCGCCGCCGAGCAGGTGGTCGTCGGACTGCGGTCCGCCTTCGCCTGCGACCCCCGGCCCGAGCGGATGCGGGCGCCCGTGCCGACGGGGGAGGGGCGGCTGCGGCGCGACTGCGGCAATCTCGCCGAGGTCCTGCACCGGACCCACACGGACTGCCCGCGCCGCCACCAGCGCCTCGCGGCCATGGCCGCGGCGGGCTGCGGGGGACCCGTCACCGGGCTCGGGGTGCGGGAACTCCCGGAGGGAACCGTCCGGGCCGTACTCGAACGGGGCGGCAGGCCCGCGACCCCGCTCGCGCGGCTCGGGGACGGCGAATTGCGCTACCTCGCCCTCGCGCTGACCCTGCTCACCGGGCCCGGCGTCCTCGCGATGGACCGGATCGCCGAGGTGCCCGAGGCCATGCAGTCCCTCACCCTGCTCGCCGACGGTCTCGACCGCTCGCTCGACGACCGGCAGGTCGGCGAACTGCTCGGGCTCGCCGCGGGCATCGCCGCCGACGGGCACATCCGGGTCGCCGCCACGGTCGGGGCGCGGGCGGCGGCACAGGCACACCGGACGCCCGGGGTGACGGTGGTGGACCTGGGCGGGTGACGGCCGTGGGCGGGTGACGGTGGTGATCCGCGGTGGGGGCGGTGCTGGACCCGAGCCGGATACGTGCCGGGTGGTAGACCTGAGCGTGTGACGGACAACGACGTAGCGGGACTGCAGCGCAGGCTGGCCGAGTTCGCGGCCGCCCGCGACTGGCGGCCCTACCACACGCCCAAGAACCTGGCGGCGGCGCTCAGCGTGGAGGCGGCCGAACTCCTGGAGATCTTCCAGTGGTTGACGCCCGAGCAGGCGGAGCGGGTGATGGACGACCCGGAATCGGCGCACCGGGTCGCCGACGAGGTGGCGGACGTGCTCGCCTACCTTCTCCAGTTCTGCGAAGTGCTCGGGGTCGATCCACTGACCGCGCTCGCGGCCAAGATCGACCGGAACGAGGTCCGTTTTCCCGTCCGGAAGCGGGGCGGGAAGCGGCGGGAAGGGGGTGAGGAAGGAGATCCGAGCAGAGATCGTCACTCTTCGGAGTGATCGACTTCTCCCCGTCAGGCCTCCTGTCCACAGATTTCCGAATTCCCCTGGTGTTGGGGCTCAGGCCGCCTCACTCTGGGTAGTGGAGTGAGTGGGTAGATAAGTCGTACGAACGGGGGCGGCGTTGATGGAAGCGGAACGACTCGTCGCGCTTGGCCGGCACGCGCTGGCGGAGAGCGGATCGGCACAGGACATCGTGGCGGAGGCCTGGCAGGCGCAGGCGCTCGCCCAGGCCATAGGGAATCTCCTCGCGCTCTGCGGGCCGCAGGAACTGCGCGGCGAGGCACGGGGGTTGAGCGAGATCGGGGAGTACCCGGCCTGGGGTGCCGGTGGGCCGCGTGCGGCCAGGTTGTCCGAGGTGGCGGACCCGCGCGGGGCGTTGACCGCGCTCGGGGAGCTGCTCGGGGAGGTGGGCATCGCGCTGGTGGGCGTGGCCTGCGCCACCGACGACGAAGGGCTCTACTGGCAGTGCATCGAGGCCATCGACGCCGCCGACGAGTCGAGCGACCGGGTCCGCGGGATGCTGCGGCGCCTCGCCGTGCGGGACGGAGAGCGGGCCCGCCCGCCCGACGCCGCCCGGGGCCGCGCGGGGCCCGGACGGGGCCGGTGATGAACGGCGTACGGCGCGGTCCGCGCGGTTCCTTGTTCCCGGGGTGCGGTCCGCGCGGAGGCGGGGCCGGTGGGGCCTGCCCTGCTCGGGCTCGCGATCCCGGTGCTCGGCCTGTTCGGGGCGGGGCGGGGCGGGGCCGACGGGAGGAGGGCTCCGGCTGCAGGCCCTAGAGCTGGGGCTGGTGGGGATCGGGCTGGTCGTCGGGAGCCCGGTCCGGAACGAGACGGTCGGACGTGGACTGCAGGTCGGCGTCCAGCTGGTTGAGGTCGGCCGAGAGCGCCGCCATCAGTTCCTCCATCTGCTGGAGCAGGCCCTTGGGGGCGCCGGCGCCCTTCTGCTCGGGCACGGACGGCGGCGCCGACCGCTCGGGCACGGCCTGCTCCGGCGCGGCTTCCTGGGACATGGGGGCCTCCTCGGCCCGGACCCCGCCGCCGAGGGCGGGACCACGAGAGAGAGCGACGCACCGGCAGCGGCCGCCGGCACGCGGGCCGGGCGGTCCGGCTCCGCACGAGCCAACGACGGGTGCCGGGCCCCGGTCACTGGCCGGGGCGGACGCAGCCCGCCGCAGGGCCGGATATTCACCCGACAGAGCCGGGGCACGCGAGGAGCTGACGGAGAGGTTGACACGCACCTCACGGTGCAGGATGGAGGCATGGATCTCCGTATCTTCACCGAACCCCAGCAGGGGGCCGACTACGACACCCTCCTCACGGTGGCCCGGGCCACCGAGGAGCTCGGATTCGACGCCTTCTTCCGTTCCGACCACTACCTCAGCATGGGCTCCGCCGACGGGCTGCCCGGACCGACCGACGCCTGGATCACCCTGGCCGGGCTCGCCCGGGAGACCAAGCGGATCCGCCTCGGCACCCTGATGACGGCCGGGACCTTCCGGCTCCCCGGTGTGCTCGCCATCCAGGTCGCCCAGGTGGACCGGATGTCCGGCGGGCGGGTCGAACTCGGTCTCGGGGCGGGTTGGTTCGAGGAGGAGCACAAGGCCTACGGCATCCCGTTCCCGAAGGAGAGGTTCGGCCGGCTGGAGGAGCAGCTGGCGATCGTCACCGGTCTGTGGGAGACCGAGGTCGGCAAGACCTTCACCTACGAGGGGGAGTTCTACCGGCTCGGTGACTCCCCGGCGCTGCCGAAACCCGCGCAGGACAGGATCCCGGTCCTGATCGGCGGCCACGGCGCGAGCCGTACGCCGCGGCTGGCCGCGCGGTACGCGGACGAGTTCAACATCCCGTTCGCCTCTATCGAGGACAGCGAGCGGCAGTTCGGCCGGGTCCGGGCAGCGGCCGAGCAGGCCGGGCGGGCACCCGACGACCTGGTGTACTCCAACGCCCTGGTCGTCTGTGTCGGCAAGGACGACGCCGAGGTCGCCCGTCGGGCGGCCGCCATCGGGCGGGACGTGGACGAGCTGAAGGCGAACGGACTGGCGGGTTCGCCCGCCGAGGTCGTGGACAAGATCGGGCGGTACGCGGCGATCGGATCCTCCCGGGTCTACCTCCAGGTCCTCGACCTGGACGACCTGGACCACCTGGAGCTGATCTCGGCGCGGGTCCAGTCGCAGCTGGGATGAGCGGGGAGATCCGATGAGACCGGTCCGTACGCTCGCCGAAGCCCTCGGAGCGGGGGCCCTCGTCCTCGACGGCGGGCTGTCCAACCAGCTGGAGGCGCAGGGCTGCGACCTCTCGGACGCGCTCTGGTCCGCGCGGCTACTGGCCGACGGCCCCGAGCAGATCGAGGCGGCCCACGCGGCGTACGTACGGGCCGGTGCGCGGGTGCTCATCACCTCCAGCTACCAGGCCACCTTCGAGGGCTTCGCCCGGCGGGGCGTGGGCCGGGAGGAGGCGGCGCGGCTGCTCGCGCGGAGCGTCGAGCTCGCCCGGGCCGCGGCGGCGGGGGCGGGGGAGGAGGTGTGGGTCGCCGGGTCCGTCGGGCCGTACGGCGCGATGCTCGCGGACGGGAGCGAGTACCGGGGACGGTACGGGCTGTCCGTGCGGGAACTGGAGGCCTTCCACCGGCCCCGGATCGAGGCGCTGGTGGCGGCGGAGCCGGACGTGCTGGCCCTGGAGACCGTGCCGGACGTGGTGGAGGCGGAGGCGCTGCTGCGGGCGGTCGAGGGATGCGGGGTGCCGGTATGGCTCTCGTACACGGTCGAGGGTGGGCGGACCCGGGCCGGGCAGGACCTGGCGGAGGCCTTCGCGGTCGCCGGGGGGAACGACGGGGTCGTCGCCGTCGGGGTCAACTGCTGCGACCCGGCGGAGGCGGGGCCCGCCGCGGAGCTCGCCGTCGCCGTGACCGGGAAGCCGGCCGTGGTCTACCCCAACAGCGGGGAACGGTGGGACGCCCGCGCGCGAGGCTGGCGCGGCGACAGCGCCCTCGACCCGGCCAGGGCCGCCGACTGGGCCGCGTCCGGCGCCCGGCTCATCGGCGGCTGCTGCCGGGTCGGCCCGACGACGATCGCCGCCCTGGGCTCGTCCCTGGTGGCCGGCGGGGACGGGCGCTGAGCCCGGCGCCGCCCCACCGCAGGGACCGGCGGCGGGGAAAATGCCTGGTCGGGAGGGGGCCGGCGAACCATACTCGGAAGCGTGTTCCTGACGATCAGTACGACCGGCAACCCGGAGCGTCCCGCGACCGATCTCGGTTTTCTGCTGCACAAGCATCCCGAGCGGGCGCAGACGTTCTCGACTTCGCACGGCACGGCGCACGTCCTCTACCCCGAGGCGAGCGCCGAGCGGTGCACGGCGGCACTTCTCCTGGAGGTGGACCCCGTGGCGCTGGTGCGCCGCGGCAAGGGCAAGGGCCGGGGCGGCGCCCCGGACTCCGCACTCGCCCAGTACGTGAACGACCGGCCCTACGCGGCGTCCTCGCTGCTCGCCGTCGCGCTCGCGAAGGTCTTCAAGACGGCGCTGCACGGCGTCTGCCAGGCGATGCCCGAGCGGGCCGCGGCGCCGCTGCCGCTGCGCGTCGAGGTACCCGCGCTGCCCGCGCGGGGCGGCGCCGAGCTGGTGCGCAAGCTGTTCGGACCGCTGGGCTGGGACACCGTGGACGCCGAACCGGTGCTCCTGGACGGGCAGTTCCCCGAGTGGGGCGCCTCCCGCTATGTGCGTCTGGTCCTGGAGGGCGAGCTGCGGCTCGCGGACGCCCTCAACCACCTCTACGTCCTGCTGCCCGTGCTCGACGACGCCAAGCACTACTGGGTCGCGCCCGACGAGGTCGACAAGCTGCTGCGCGCCGGCGACGGCTGGCTCGCCGGTCACCCCGAGCGGGCGCTGATCACGGCGCGCTATCTGTCCCGCCGCCGGGGCCTGACGCGTGAGGCGGACGAGCGGCTCGAACTCGTGCGGCTCGCCGAGGCCGACGGCCTGGACGTCGACGACGTCGACAACGCGGTCGACGAGTCGACCGACACCGAGGAACGGCCCGTGCCGCTCGCCGAGCGGCGCCGGGCGGCGATCCTCGCCGCCCTGGAGCGGGCGGAGGCGAGCCGGGTCCTCGACCTGGGCTGCGGTCAGGGCCAGTTGGTGCAGGCGCTGCTCAAGGACACCCGGTACACGGAGATCGTCGGTGTCGACGTGTCCGTCCGCGCCCTGACCGTCGCCGCGCGACGGCTGCGGCTGGAGCGGATGAGCGAGCGGCAGGCGGCCCGCGTGACGCTGTTGCAGGGCTCGCTCGCGTACACCGACAAGCGGCTGACCGGCTATGACGCCGCGGTGCTCAGCGAGGTCGTCGAGCACCTCGACCTGCCGAGACTGCCGGCCCTGGAGTACGCGGTGTTCGGCTCGGCCCGGCCGCGCACGGTTCTGGTGACCACGCCGAACGTCGAGTACAACGTGCGCTGGGAGTCGCTGCCGGCCGGGCACGTCCGGCACGGCGACCACCGCTTCGAATGGACCCGTGAGGAGTTCCGGAGCTGGGCGGCCTCGGTCGCCGAGCGGTACGGGTACGGGGTCGGGTTCACCCCCGTCGGCCCGGACGACCCCGAGGTGGGACCGCCCACCCAGATGGCCGTCTTCACCCGGACCCCGGACCAGGAGCAGGAGCAGGAGCAGGACAAAAGGCGGGACCGGGACGGAAGGCAGGGCCAGGACCGGAAGCGGATGCCGGCCCCGACCGCCGCCGAGAAGACCCGCACCCCCGCCCCGACCGCCGCGAAGGAGGAACAGGCATGAGCACCGAGACCATGGTCCCGGCCGGCACCGGCCCTGCCCGCACCCTGCCCGTCACCGACCTGTCCCTCGTGGTCCTCGTCGGTGCCACCGGCTCCGGCAAGTCCACCTTCGCCAGGCGCCACTTCAAGCCGACCGAGATCGTGTCCTCCGACTTCTGCCGGGGGCTCATCGCCGACGACGAGAACGACCAGTCCGCGAGCAGGGACGCCTTCGACGTCCTGCACTACATCGTGGGCAAGCGCCTCGCGGCCGGCAGACTCGCCGTCGTCGACGCGACCAACGTGCAGCAGGAGGCGCGGCGTCAGCTCGTGCAGCTGGCCCGCTCGTACGACGTGCTGCCCATCGCGATCGTCCTCGACCTGCCCGAGGCGGTCTGCCGCGACAGGAACGCCGCGCGTCCCGACCGCGCGGACATGCCTGCGCACGTCATCCAGCGCCACCGCCGCGAGCTGCGCCGTTCGCTGCGCGGGCTGGAGCGCGAGGGCTTCCGCAAGGTGCACGTGCTGAGGTCCGTCGAGGAGGTCGACGCCGCCCAGGTGGTCCTGGAGCGCCGCTTCAACGACCTGCGTCACCTCACCGGCCCCTTCGACATCATCGGTGACATCCACGGCTGCCGTTCCGAGCTGGAGACCCTGCTCGCCAAGCTCGGCTACGTCGACGGGCACCACCCCGAGGGCCGTACGGCGGTCTTCGTCGGCGACCTCGTCGACCGGGGGCCCGACTCGCCCGGCGTCCTGCGCCGGGTGATGGCGATGGTCGCCGCGGGCGACGCCCTGTGCGTCCCCGGGAACCACGAGAACAAGCTGGGCCGCTGGCTCAAGGGCCGGAAGGTCCAGGAGACCCACGGCCTCGCCGAGACCATCGAGCAGCTGGGGCACGAGAGCGAGGAGTTCCGGGCGGAGGTCGGACGGTTCATCGAGGGGCTCGTCAGCCACTACGTCCTCGACGGCGGCGACCTCGTCGTCTGCCACGCCGGTCTGCCCGAGAAGTACCACGGCCGGACGTCGGGGCGGGTGCGCTCGCACGCGCTGTACGGGGACACCACCGGTGAGACCGACGAGTTCGGGCTGCCGGTGCGCTACCCGTGGGCCGAGGAGTACCGGGGGCGGGCCACCGTCGTGTACGGCCACACCCCCGTGCCGAACACCTCCTGGATCAACAACACCCTGTGTCTCGACACCGGAGCCGTCTTCGGCGGCAGGATGACCGCGCTGCGCTGGCCCGAGCGCGAGCTCGTCGACGTACCGGCCGAGCGCGTCTGGTACGAGCCGGCCCGGCCGCTCGCGACCGAGGCGCCCGGCGGGCACCAGGGGCGCCCCCTGGACCTGGCCGACGTGCGGGGACGCCGGACCGTGGAGACCCGGCACCTGGGCAACGTCGCCGTCCGCGAGGAGAACGCGGCGGCCGCCCTGGAAGTGATGAGCCGGTTCGCGGTCGACCCGCGGCTGCTCACCTATCTGCCGCCGACGATGGCTCCCACCGCCACGTCCAAGGAGGAGGGGTACCTGGAGCACCCGGCCGAGGCCTTCGCCCAGTACCGGGCGGACGGTGTCGAACGGGTCGTGTGCGAGGAGAAGCACATGGGCTCCCGGGCGGTGGCCCTGGTCTGCCGGGACGCCGACGCGGCCCGCGAGCGTTTCGGCGTGGACGCCGAAGGGGTCACCGGCACGCTGCACACCCGTACCGGACGGCCGTTCTTCGACGACCCCGCCGTCACCGAGCAGGTCCTCGACCGGCTGCGGACGGCGATCGGCGCCGCCGGGCTCTGGGACGAGCTCGACACGGACTGGCTGCTGCTCGACGGCGAACTGATGCCGTGGTCGCTCAAGTCGGCCGGGCTGCTGCGCGCGCAGTACGCGGCGGTCGGCGCGGCCTCGGGCGCGGTCTTCCCCGGTGCGATCTCCGCGCTCGAACAGGCGGTGGCGCGCGGGGTCGAGGGCATCGACGGGCTGCTCGCGAAGCAGCGGGAGCGAGCGGTGGACGCGGAGGCGTTCACCGAGGCGTACCGCAGGTACTGCTGGCCGACCGAGGGCCTGGAGGGGGTGCGGTTCGCGCCCTTCCAGCTCCTGGCGGCGCGCGGGCGCTCGCTCACGGCCGTCCCGCACGACGAGCAGCTCGCCTGGCTGGACCGGCTCGTGGAGCACGACCCGACCGGGCTGATCCAGATCACCCGGCGGCTCGTCGTCGACACCGGTGACGAGGCCTCGGTCCGGGCCGGGGTCGACTGGTGGCTGGACATGACAGGCGCAGGTGGCGAGGGCATGGTCGTCAAGCCCTTGGCGGCACTCGTCCGCGACCGCGGGGGCCGGCTCGGTCAGCCGGGCGTCAAGGTGCGCGGCCGGGAGTACCTGCGGATCATCTACGGCCCCGAGTACACCCGGCCGGAGAACCTGGAGCGGCTGCGGCAGCGTTTCCTCGGCCACAAGCGGTCGCTGGCGCTGCGCGAGTACGCGCTCGGCCTGGAAGCCCTCGACCGCCTGGCGGACGGGGAGCCGCTGTGGCGGGTCCACGAGGCCGTGTTCGCGGTCCTGGCACTGGAGTCGGAGCCGGTGGACCCGAGGCTGTGAGCCGGTGACGAGCCGCGGGCCCCGCGTCGGAGACGCCGTGGGGGCCTCGCGGCGGTGCGGCCTCGCGGCGGTGCAGCGGTGCGGCCGTGCGCCGGTGCGGCCGTGCGGCGGTGAGTCCGTGTCGCCATGGGCCCCCGTCGCAACGAGTCGGTGAGGTCCTGGTTCCCGGGAGCCCTCGCGGAGATCGCCACCCCTTCGGACGGGGTGGGGCTCCGTGAGGGCTTCGGCGTGTGACCGTCACGTCTCCGCAGGGCCTTCGCACGGTCTTCGCGAGGTCTTCGCCCGGCCCCGACGGGGGCGCAGGGCTGTCGGGTCCGGCGCTCCCCTGCGCCCCCCGTGCCCGTTGACGCATTTCTTCCGCACCCTCTAGCGTTCTTCACCCCATGACGTGACACAGCGTCAACAGTGTGACGAGACACGTCACTTGAGGTGGGAACACGCACACGAATACGCCGGTCGATCACCGGCGGCCGGTCTTCCCCGGAGGGCCCGAGGACGGTACGGGGGTGAGCGCGCGGTGAGTCTCTTCGGACAGGACCGCTCCTTCCTCCACGCCCTCCCGGCGGCCGACCGTCGGTCCCTCATCGCCGAGGGCGCCCGGCGCGTCTACGAACCGGGGGAGGTGATGATCCGCGAACGCGACACCACCGCCTTCGTCCTCGCGCTCCTCTCCGGCTGGTCCGTCGTCTCCGTGGGCACCGAGCGCGGCTCGCGCCTCATCCTCGCCCTCCGGGGCGCCGGCGAGGTCGTGGGCGACCTCGCCGCCGTCGACCGGCGCCCGCGCAGCGCCAGCGTCACCGCACTCGGCAGGGTCGAGGCGGTGGCGATCTCCGGCGACCGGTTCCGGCGCTTCCTCGCCGCCAGGCCGCACGCCACCTCGCTGATCATGCGCCAGCTCGCGACCCGGTTGCGGAGCGCCGACGTCGAGCGCCGCGCGCTCGCCTCCGAGACCGTCCTCCAGCGCCTCGCGGCCCGCCTCGTCGAGCTGGCCGAGCGCGCCGGGCGGCGGGCCGAGGCCGGGACCGTACTCGAACTCCCGCTGCCCCAGCACGACCTGGCGGCGGCCATCGGAGCGACCCGGGAGGCGGTGGCCAAGGCGCTGCGCCTGCTGCGGGAGCAGGACGTGGTCCGCACCGCGAACCGCACCGTCGTCGTGATCGACATGCGGGTCCTGGTGCTGCTCGCGGAGGGGCGTGCGCGCCCCGGCGGAGAACCGGCGGACGAATCTCCGCCGGGTGTGTAAACGGCTACATCGCCGGTCGCGGAACGCGGCCAGTCTGGACACGCATCACCACGGCACCAACGGCACCGGGGCAGCACACAGGGAGTCCGAGAGTGAGCAGTGCGGGAGTGAACGGGGAAGTGGGCGGAGACGTGGTCGGAGCAGCGGGCGGCATCCACCGGTTCGTCGTCTTCGGCGACATCTGCGGCTCCGGGACGCTCGACCTGGCCGAGAAGAAACACCAGCGGGCGGCGATGTACGCCGCCTTCGACGACGCGTACAGCTCCGTCGGCGTCGAGCCCGGCACCTTCCACCAGGAGGACCGGGGGGACGGCATCCTCGCCGCCCTGCGTCCCGACGTGCCGCCGACCCTCATGGTCGGCCGGTGGATCGACACGCTGTACGAGAGCCTGCGCGCCCACAACCAGGGCCGGGTCCGGCCGCTGCGGCTGCGGATCGGGATGAACGCCGGCCTCGTGACCCAGGACCGGCACGGGCTGGTCGGCCGCGCGGTGGACCTCGCCGCCCGGCTCTGCGACAGCCCCCCGGCCAAGCGGATCATGAACGAGACGCCGGAGATCGCCCTCGTGGTCGTCGTCTCCGACTGGCTGTACGGGAACGTGGTCGCCGAGGGCGGGCGGTACGTCGAGCCGGACCACTACCGGTCGGCCCGCATCCGGTCCAAGGAGACCGACGAGGCCGCCTGGTTCCACGTACCGCGCAGGCCCGCGCCGCCGCTGATCGGGCGCGACGGGGAGCTGCCGCCCGAGGGGGAGCCGGCGCCCGGCGGGGGGCCGGCGGTCGCGGGGGAGCGGCCGTCGGCGGGGGCGGCACGGACCGGCGTTGGGCCGTCGCGGGGGGACGGCCCAACGCCCCGGCCCGTGGGAGGGAACCGTGAGTACCACGTCGGGGGCGACCTCCTCGACATCCACGGCAACACCATCCACGGCGGGTTCACCGGAATCCGCAAGGACTCGCCCAGGGACTCGCCGCGGGGCTCGCGACGGGATGCGGCCAAGGGCTCGGCCGGGGATCCGGCCGGAGGCCCGGTCGAGGACTCCGACTCCTGGCCGGGTTCCGGTCCCCGCTCCAGGAGCGGGCCGGGCTCGGCCCCCGGCTCCGGTACGGGCGCGGATTCCGGCGCGGTCTCCGGGACGGGTGAGTCGGAGTGAGCGACCAGGAGGACTCCTCGCCGCCGAGCGACTCCCCGGACGCCGGGCACGGCGACCGGGCGGACGGACCGGACCGGGGCGGCGATCGCGGTGGCGACCGTGGCGCGGACCGCGCCGGCCGGGGTCCCGACCGGGGTTCCGACCGGGACCGGGATCGCGACAGGGACCGGGATCGCGACAGGGACGGGTCCGAGCGCGGTGACGGCGCCGAGCAGCCCCGCGAGCCGAGCGTCTTCGAGGCCGCCGACCGGGGGCCACTGGGCGGCGAGAGCGAGACCGGCGGGGCCGCCACGGCACGCCGGGCCGTCCGCACCTGGGCCGGCGGCGGCGCCGACCGCCTCACCACCATCCACGGCGACGGCACCGTCTTCGAGGGCAACCAGATCTTCGCCCTGTACGGCTCCGACCGCACCGCGCACTTCGTCCAGGGCCCCGTCCCGCCCGAGACCCTCGACCACCTCGGCCGTGTCTACTGCGCCACCTCCGGCTACCGGCGGATGCGGGACCGGCTCCGCGACCACCGGGTCCTCGTCCTGTGCGGCGAACCCGGCAGCGGCCGCAAGGCCACCGCGCTCGCCCTCCTCGACGAACTGACCGGCGGCAAGGTCTTCCGGCTCGACCCGCGCCACGGCGTCGACGAGATCACCGAGGAGGTCCTCCAGGAGAGCGGCGGCCACCTCCTGGAACTGCTCACCGAGGACGTCCGCGAGGCCGAGGGCGAGCCGCGTGCCGCCCGCTCCGGCCGGGGTGAACACACCGCCGCGGCCCGCCGTTCCGTCACCCGCCTCTCCGAACTGCACCTGGACCGCTTCGGCGACCTGCTGCGCGGCCGGGACGCGTACGGGGTCGTCCTCGTCGAGAACGGGGAGCTCGCCGACCGGCTGCTGCGCGGCCGGTACGGGATGTACTGCGCACCGCCGCCGGCCGACGAGGTCCTGCACCGCCACCTCTGGAACCAGCTGCGCGCCGAGTCGGACCAGGCACTCGGCGACGCCCGGGCGCGCGGCGCGCGGCGGGACGTCACCGAGGCGCTCGGCCTGGAGGAGCTGCGCCCCCGCGAGGCCGCGCGGCTCGCCGACCACCTCGCCAGGCACTGGCGCGGGGAGGTGACGGACGAGGAACTCCTGGCCGAATGCGCCTCCTTCGTACGCTCCCAGGCCCGTGAGTGGTTCGCCGGGGCCGACCGGCCGGGCGTCGTCCCCGAGGCCCTCCCGGCCCTGAACGCCGGCGCGTTCCGCATCGCCGTCGCCGTCTTCAACGGCTCCGCCTACAGCCTCGCCGCCGAGGCCGCCGAACTCCTCGCCTGGGAACTCGCGGTCACGCTCGACCCCGAGCACCCGCCGGGCCGGCGTCTGTTCGGGACGCATGCCGAGCACAGGCCGGTGCAGGCGCGGGCCGTCCTGGAGGACGGCGAACTGGACCTCGGCCCGGCCAAGGTGCCCGTACGGGCCGTCCGCTTCCAGGGCGAGGCGCTCGCCGGGGCCGTCCTCGGCGAGATCTGGCACGGCTACCACAACGTCCGTGGTCCGGTCGCCCGTTGGCTGCGCTCACTCTGCGACGACCCGCGCCCCGAGGTGTGGGTGCGGGCCTCCATCGCGGCCGGGGTCCTCTGCTCCTGGGACTGGATCCACGGCTTCCGCGAGCTGGTGGTGCCGCTCGCCGTGACCGAGGACCCGGTCGCCCGCATGGCGGCCGCGACCGCGCTCGCCGAGTCGGCGCGTGACCCGCGCGTCCGGCCCGCGGTCGCCGACGTCCTCAAGAACTGGGCCGCGTCCGGCGACGAGATGCTCGTCAGTACCGCGTTGCTCGCCCACGGCTATGTACTGGCCGCCGGTGGCGTCCCCGGTTCGCTCGACGCGATCGCCCGGGTCGTCAGGGCCCGTGAGGCGACCGACGTCGAGGTCCTGGTGCCCGCCGCGTTCAGCGTGGCGCGGCTGCTCGCCTGCGGCGAACCCGCGCCCGTGCTCAGGCGGCTGCGGCAGTGGCTGGAGGACGGCCGGCTCAACCTCGCCAACCTCGTCCACCTCGCCGTCATCCGTGCCCTGAGCACCCGCACCACCCATCTGTGGGGGCTGCGGGAGGTCCCGGAGCTGGACGGGCACGCGGCCCGCCCGCTGCTGATCGCGCTCCTCGCGACCCGGCCCGAGCTGGCCCCCGAACTGGCCGCGCTCCTGCGGTCCACGCTCACCACGGCCCGCTCGGGGGAGTCGGCCCTGGAGGCCCTCGGAGGGATGCTCCGGCGGGCCGCGAAGGACCCGGAGTCGCTCGGGCTCGTCTGCGGCCTCCTGCCGCGCCTCGCGGTGGAGCGGCGCGACCGCGACCGGCTCAGGGGCCTGCTGAACGAACTGGTCCGGGACCGTGACCGGCCCCTGGACAGAGGCGCGGCGCGCCGGATGTGGGACGCCGTGACGGAAGGAGCGAACCGATGACCGGGCCCGAGCAGGACAGGAACCCCCGGCCCGACGAGCGGACGCGCTGGGTCGACCGGGACCGCGACGACCGCGGCCGCGACGGCGGGGGACGGGACGGGCAGGCGCGCGACGATCGGGTCAGGGCCGAGCGGCCCAGGGCGGAGCAGGCCCGTGACGAGCGGGCGCGGGGCCGCGACCGGGACGACCGGGAGCGGCAGGGGTACGGGGGCCGGCCCGGCGACCAGCACGGCGGGCAGCGGTACGACGGGCAGAACGGCGGTGGCCGGCACGCCGGCGGCCGGGACGAGGACGAGGACCTGGACATGGACCCGGACGAGGAGCTGGACCGAGAGCAGCGGCAGCGGCAGGGCGGCGGGGGCCGCGACCGGGGCCAGGGCGGGCGCCCGGGGGACGGCGGCGGCGGGTCCGGCACGGGGTCCCGCTCCGCCGACCGGCCGCGCGGGCCGCTGATAGCCGAGTACGCGCCCCCGTACCGCCGCCGGAGCGGCAAGGTCGCGGCGGTGCTCCTCTACCGCAACGGCGGCCACCGGGTGGTCTGGCCGGACCGCACCGAGGACGTCAACAAGCCGCTGCTCGGCTCCGCGTACACCGTCTTCGAGGTGCGGCTCGGCCGCAACGTCACCGAGTTCCGGCTCCAGCTGCCGGCCGCGGGCGACGGCGTCTTCTTCGAGGCCCTCGCCAGGGTCCAGTGGGTGGTGACCGACCCCCACCTCGTCGTTCGCGAACAGGTCGAGGACGTCGCCGAGCTGCTGCACGACGAGCTGCTCGACGGGTTGCGCAGGATCTCCCGGCGGTTCCGCATCACCGAGGCGCAGCGCGCCGACGAGGCCGTGCGCGAGGAACTCGGCACCGGCCGCCTCAGGTTCGGCGCGGACATCGGGCTGCGGACCCGCGTCCATGTCTTCGTCGACCTCGACGACTCCGTCAAGGCCGAGGTGTCCCGCCGGGACCGGGTCGGCGTCACCATGGAGGCCGACGAGCGCGTCGCCGAGGCGGAGCGGCGCAGGGACGCCGCCGACCGCGCCCTGGTCGCCGACCGCGCCCGTGAGATGGAGGCCCTCTTCCGGCGCGGCGACCTCGCCCAGATCGCCCACCACATGGCGATGCACCCGGACAAGCAGTGGGAGATCCGCAGCCAGCTCCAGCGCGAGCGGCGCGAGGGCCAGGAGGACTACCTGGCCGTCTTCAACCGGCTCCTCGACACCGGTGTCCTCGAACGGCACGACATCGGCGAGCAGATGTACCAGGTGCTCATGTACCTGCGGACGCAGACCGGCACCGTCCTCGACGGCATCACCAACCGGGTGCTCAACCCCTCGGGCGACCCGCCTCCGCACCGCCTCGCCCTGGGCGACGCGGCGCCGGAGCCGAACCGCCCCGACTGGTACGAGGAGCAGGAGCGCGGGGACGCGCAGGCCCCCCACGGGCCGCGCGTCTACGAGCCGACCCGTGTCGAGTCCGGCTCCGAGCGGGAACGGGAGCGGGGCAGGGCGCGGGAGCGGGGCGCCGACGGCGACGACCGCGAGCGCGCCCGCTCGCGGGACCGGGGAGACGGCGGCTACGACGACGGACACGACCGGTACGAGGACGGCGACCCGTACCGGCGCGGCGACTCCTACGAGCGGAACGACCGGTACGACCGCGACGACCCCTACGACAGGGAGGCGCGCGACCGCGCCCGGCGGCCCGCCCGTCCGGCCCGGCCCAGCTCCGAGTTCACCGACTGGGACGACGAGTGACCACCGCCCCGGGGCGCGGGCAGGACCCGGCACGGCCGACGCGCCCCGCGCCGGGTCCCGGTCCCGTGTCGGGTCCCGGCCCCGCGCCGGGTCCCGGTCCCGGGCCCGTACCTGTCCCCGCACCCGCGCCCCTCCCCGTACCCGCCGAAGAACTCAGGTTCATGGCCGAACGGCTGCTCTCCACCGTCCGGGAGGACATCGGCCGCGCCGACACCAAGGCCGCCATCCTGCTCTCCGGCGCCCTCGCCTTCCTGGCGGTCGTCTTCTCCGGCGACCGCGCCCTGCTGCCCGACTCGGGACCCGGGCTCGTCCTCCTGCTCCTCGCGGGCGCGCTCTGGACGGCCGGTGTCCTGATGCTCGTCTCGGTGGTGCTGCCCCGCACCCGGATCGGGGCCGACCGCACGTTCCTGCGCGAGCTGACGGGCGGACCGTCGGAGACCGCGCTGCGCGAGCGGCTCTCCGCGCCCGGCGCGGACGCCACCGGCTGGCTCCTCGAACAGGCCAGCGTGCACGGCCTCGTGCTCGCGGCGAAGTACCGGTGGCTGCGCCTGGGCGTGTCCGCCCTCGCGCTCGGCGCCCTTCTGGCCCTCTTCAGCGAACTGTGGTGAGAGAGAACATGCAGTGGACCCACAAGGGGAGCGCCCTGCTCCTCGCCGGAGCGCTCCTCGCGCTCGCCGGCCCGCTCGCGGCGACGACCGCCTCGGGCGCGCCCGGCGTCCCCGGGGCGCGGGCGGTCCCCCGTACCGCTCCCGCAGCCCCCGCCGACCCCGCCGAAGGGCCCGACCCCATCGACTTCGCCGTCGTGGTCGACCAGTCGGCGAGCCTCGCCGACAAGGATCTGGCCCGCGAGACCGAGGCCGCGGCGCTGCTCGTCCAGGGCGAGATATCGGAGCGCTCCCGGGCCGCCGTGATCGGCTTCGGCAGCTCGGAGAAGCGCGGCCAGTCGCCCGTACGCGAGGTGTGCCCGCTCACCGCCGCCGACGCGTCGGGCCGCGAGCGGCTCAGCGAGTGCGTCCAGGAGCTGGGGCGCCGCGACACCGCGCGGATGGGCCCCGGCACCGACTTTCCGGCCGCCGTCCGGCAGGCCGTCACCCGCCTCACCGGGACCGCGGCCGGACCCGGCGCGGACACCGGCACCGGCGGAGCCGGGAAGCCCGGCACCCCCAAGGTCGTCTTCCTGCTCACCGACGGCAAGCTCGACGTCGCCGACAGCCCCGAGTACGGCACCGACCGGGAGAGCCGCCAGTCCAACGGGGCGAAGCGGCTCGTCGAGGAACTCGCCCGCGCCCGGGCGGCCGGCGTCCAGATCTGGCCCCTCGGCTTCGGCGGCGAGCTCGACCGCGCCGCCCTCACCGCGATGGCCGAGGGCGGCTACCGGGGCGCCTGCTCCGAGATCCCCGGCTCCGCCCCGCGCATGCGGGTCGTCGGCACCTCCGCCGAGATCGACAAGGCCCTCCAGGAGACCTTCGCCGCCGCCCGCTGTGCCCGGATCGCGCACGGCACCGTCGGCAAGCCGCCCGCCGACCTGACCGTCACCATCCCGCCGATCGCCACCGACGGCTCCCTCACGGTCGCCAAGCACGACCCCGAGGTGCGGGTCACCTACTACGACCCGGCGGGCCGCAAGGTGCCCGTCCGGGGCGAGTTCGACGGTTCCTCGTTCGAGGTCAGCGGAGTGGACGGCCCGGTCGAGGCGCTGCGGGTGAGGAACCCGCTGCCCGGACCCTGGCGGGTGCACATCGAGGCGCCCGCCGGCCACGGCGACCGCGAGGTCGCCGTGCGGGCCATCTGGCAGGGCCGGCTGCGCTCCGCCGTCGTCCTCGACCCGGCGTCCCCGCGCGCCGGCGAGCAGGTCAGGATCGAGGTGCAGATGCAGACCCGGCGCGGCGTCGTCATCACCGACCCGCGCCAGCTGGAGGACCTCTCCGTCGCGGCCGACCTGAGCGGCGAGGGCTTCGAGCCGGTCAGCTTCCGGCTCGCCGACGACGGCAAGGCCCCCGACGCCAAGGCGGGTGACGTCCGGTTCACCGGCACGCTCACCGTCCCCGCGAGCGCCACCGGCGCCCTGGAGCTCGTCACCCGCATGGAGGCGCCCGGGATCACCTCCGACCGGCGCCCGCTGCACGCTGTCACCTCCCAGGGCGCACCGCTGGTGACCGCCGCCCTCTCCGTCGACGGCGACTCCGTGCGCCCCGGTGCCACCGTCCGCGGCACCCTCGACGTCACCAACAACGACTCCGTGCCGCACACCCTGCGCCTGGGCCTCGCCGACCAGACCCCGGGCGCCGAACTCGCGGTCGCCCCTGGCACCGTGACGGCCCCGCCGAACGGCAGCACCCGGATCCCCTTCACCGTCACCGTCGGCAGGCACACTCCCTTCGGCGTACTCGGCGGCCAGGTCACCGTCGTGGACGCCGCGGACGGCCGCACCCTGCGCGGCGCCCTCCTGGACGTCCGGGTGGTCGAACCGCCGACCTGGTGGGAGCGCTGGTGGAAGGCCGTGGTCGGCGGGGCCGTCGTCGTCCTCCTCGTGGGCACCTTCGTCGGCATCCGGTTCGCGTTCCGGCGCCGCCGCCGCGACCTCACCGGCGTCACGCTCGAACTCTGCCAGGACG
Organism: Streptomyces sp. NBC_00691; assembly: GCF_036226665.1. Classification (NCBI taxonomy): domain Bacteria; kingdom Bacillati; phylum Actinomycetota; class Actinomycetes; order Kitasatosporales; family Streptomycetaceae; genus Streptomyces; species Streptomyces sp. NBC_00691. The sequence continues at coordinate 6,324,224 of NZ_CP109007.1, forward strand.
GCCGCTCGCTCGACTCGCTGACCGTCCGCCACGGGCAGAGCCCCGGCGGCAGCTTCGCCTTCACCGTCGACGAGCCGTACGGGACGCCGGCCACCCTCCGCCGCGTCCCCGGCGGCGGTTCCGCCGCCCATGTGCTGCGCCGCACCGGCGCGGGCGAGCTGCTGCTGCGCCCCCGCGGCGGGGCCCAGGTCCCCGTGCGGACCGGCGAGCCGGCCGGGCTCGGCGAGCACGAGCTGGTCGTACGGGGCGGCCGCGCGGCGCCGGCCGGCGGCGGCCGGGGCACACCGACCCGTGGTGGCCGGGGCATGCCGTGGTCCCGCGGGCCCCGGCGTACCGGCGGCGGAGCCGGAGGCGGCGGGACGGACGGCTCGGGCGCGGGTTCCGGTTCCCTCGCCGGAGCGGGCCGGGACGGTTCGCCCGGCGCGACCGAACACGACGACAACTTCTGAACGGGTCCCGAGGAGAACGACATGAAGATCTATCAGCCCATGCTCTTCGTCGGACTCGGCGGCACCGGCGGACGCATCGGCACCGAGCTCGAACGCAGTCTGCGCCGGGAGCTGTGCGGCCCCGACGGCACCGACATGGTCGACGGCGGCCGCCGTCTGCCCTTCCAGCTGCCCGACTGCCTGCAGTTCGTCTACGCCGACTTCAGCGAGGCAGAGCTGCTCAACTACCCCCAGTTCAAGGCGAAGGGCGCCGAGGGCGCCGCCTTCGCCCGTACCTCCCGGATCGTGCGCGACCTGCTGCCCACCGACTTCGACTCCTCGCCCGAGGTGACCCGCATGCTGCGCGTCTCCGTTCCCGGGGAGACGCGGCTCTGGCTGCCGCCGAAGGCCAGGGAGCCGCGCGTCGCCCCGCTCAACAGCGGGGCGGGACAGCTGCCGACCGTCGGACGCTCCGCGCTCTTCGCGACCGTCCGCTCCGGACTCGAACCCGTCCTGCGTCAGCTCCGCGAGGCGATCGGCGCCATCGGCCAGGCCGCGGGCGATCTGCGGCGGGTCGGCGGCGGGAAGATCCGGGGCTGCGACGTGTTCGTCGCCTTCTCCGTCGCCGGCGGCACCGGGGCCGGCATCTTCTACGACTTCATCCACCTCATCGGGCACGAGTTCCGCAACGCCCGGGTGCCCGGGGTGAAGATCTACCCGCTCGTCGTCATGCCCTCCGCCTTCCCGCCCGAGGCCGGCGGCGGACGCGAGGCCGAGCTCAACTCGGCCCGCGCCCTCGTGGACCTCTCGCGGCTCGTCGACGACCAGAACGTGCCCGACGCCATCGACCAGGTCGGTGACGTCGAGGACCGCGGGCGGCTCAGCGTCACGTACCCCGGCGACGGCGTCGTCGCGCTGCGTCCCGCCACCATGCAGACCGCCTTCCTCTTCTCCAAGCCCTCCGTCATCAACGGCGACGACCTGCGCCGCTCCATCGCCGCCATGGTGATGTCGCTGATCGGCACCGATCTCGGCGTGGACACCGGCTCCGCGACCCGCGCCGAGGAGGACTACCAGTCCTTCGCCGCCAGCTTCATCAACAAGAGCGTGGAGCGCTCCACCCCGGCCCGTACCGGCATCGGCTACCGCGGCATGTCCACCAGCCTCGCCGCCGCCCTCACCGTGCCCGTCGACGACCTCGCCGAGATCGTCGCCGCCCGGCTCCTCGCCCAGGCCGTCCGCGGCATGACCGACCGGGCCCGGCGCCCCGACCGGGAGGGGCAGAACCACGTCAGGGAACTGTTCAACCGATCCGGCATCGGCCGCCTCTGGACCCGGGACGCCCCGGACGTCCCCCTGCCCGAGCAGCTCCCCCGGGGGAAGACGAAGATCACCCAGGAACTGCGGAACCGCCTCGGGGACATGGAGGAGGCCCTGCGCCGCCTCGACACCGGTCTCGCCCGCGAGATCCCGCGCCTCACCGAGGACTTCCGGCCGAGCGCGGGGGTCCGCGAACTCCTCGGCGCCATGGACCCGTTCCAGATCAAGGTCATCCTGACGGGCCTTCCGGGCCACCCCGACCGGGTGGCGAGGGAAGGCTTCACCGGCATGATCGACAACCGGCGGAACGAACCCGAACGGCCCCCGAACGTCCACACCGCCGCCCCCGGCATCCCTCCGATCAAGGGCCCGGTCGGCGGGGTCGTACCCGCCCGGTGGAGCGACCCCGACGTCCAGGACGCGCTCGGCGCCCAGCAGGCCTGGTACCAGTGGCGGGCCCGCACCCTCTGGCACCACGGCTGGCAGAACGGCGAGGCACAGTGGCGGCCCTCCCTGCACAAGGCGAGCTCCGAGATCGCCGAACTCGTCAAGGCGCTCCGCGACCACGAGCAGGACGAGGGGAAGGCCTTCGCCGACAGCCGGCGCGACCTCTACCGCGACGACCGCGCCGGGATCGCCTATCTGCTGCCGCCGCAGAACACCCTGCGTGCCTTCTACGACGACGTCGTCGACCGGCTCGCCCAGAGCGAGGGCCTTCCCGAGTCCTCCGACGCGGCGACCCTGCTCGGCCGGATCGTCGGCCCCGACGACTGGCGCCGGGCCCTCGACGCGGTCCGGCGGTCGTCAGGCGCGGCGGTGAAGGAGATCAAGCAGGTCGTCGAACGACGGGTCAAGCGGCTCTTCGGCGAGGCCAACGAGGACGCCTTCGCCCGCCCCCTGCTGCCCTCCATGGAACTGCTGCTCCGGGCCGCCGCGGGCGACGAGACCGCCGAGGCGAAGATCGACCCGCGCTGGCTCGACCAGTTCCGCTCCCGGCTCGCCGGGCTCATCCCGGTGGGCTTCGTCCCGGACGGCAGCGGACCGCTCAAGATCCTGATCGTGCATCCGGCGAGCGAGTCCGACGGCCGGGCCCGCGAGTACCTGGAGCAGGCGCTCAACCTGCCCTCCCGGGTGACCCCGGAGAGCCGGGCCGGGGACACCGACTCCATCACCGTCGTCTTCTTCCGCAGCGGAATGAACCTCACCGACATCTCCGAGGTCCGCAACGTCCTCAGCCTGTGGTCCGAGGCCCGTGACTCGGCGGGCGAGGACGACTTCCTGCACTGGCGCCAGCGGCTCGGCTACGAGGACGACTGGCTGGTCTCCACCGAGCACGACCGGCAGCGCATCCTGCACCGGCTGCTCTGCGCCATGTGGAACGGGCACATCGACGCCGAGGGCCCGGCCGGCTCGCCCCACCGCGTGCGCATCCGGCTGCAGGACGGCGAGTCCGCGACCATGTCCCTGCGTCTCGAGGAGTTCGACGGCTCGCTCACCAGCTGGGCGGGGCTGCTGCGCGCGTACGAGCGGTGGGCGCTGCTCGACGAGGGACAGATCATCGAGCAGTTCTGCGAACGTCTCATGCAGGCGCTGCCCAAGGGCCTCGCGCAGGTCCCCGCGCCGCCGTCGCCGCTCTTCACCCATTTCGTGGAGGAGGTGGCGCCGCGCCAGCTCGCCCTGATCGACGAACTCGTCGCCGAGTACGGGGAGTACGGCGAGTCGGACATCGAATGGCTGGCCCCGCTGCGCCACTTCTGGGAGGTCACCTTCCCCGGCGCCCTCGACATGCGCTTCCCGAGGGCGGCCCGGGCGACCCGGTCGAGCCTGCGGGCCCTGTTCGAACGGCACGCGCCACGGGCCGGCGGGGCAGCGGGCCGGAGACAGGGGCAAGGCCAGACACAGACACAGACACAGGCACAGGGCTCGGGCCAGGGGGATCACGGTCACGGCCAGGACGGCGGCCCGCAGGGGGCGCGGCGCCCCCGGTCGTACGAGAACGGCTTCGTGCCCGATCCCCGTACCGCCTACGGGAACGGGGACGGCCCCGGCCCGGGCCCCGAAGCACCGCCGCCCCGGCGGAACTCCTTCTTCGGGGACGACTGGGAGAGGGAGCCCGAGCCCGACTTCGGGCCCGATTTCGGCCCTGACCCGGATCCCGACTTCGGTCCCGACTTCGAGGACGAGCCCTACCGCCGCGACCGGGCCGGGGAGGCGGAGTGAGCGTGCGCGTCCTCCCCGAACGGCCGCTGCCCGGCCACGCCGTCTGCATCGACCTGCGGACGGCGGGGGCGTACGACCCCGACGCCGTCGTACGCGGGGCACTGGACGCCCCGCAGCCCGGCGGCGAGCGCCGCTTCCTCGTCCTCGACGAGGCCGACCGGCTCGTCTCCCACCAACTGCTGTACGAGCGGCTCTCCTCCTACGGCCCGGCGCGCATCGTCTGCCTGGCCGTCGGGGTCCGGGGCGAACGGACCGTCCGCCGCACCCTCACCCTCCGGCCGCCCGCCGCCGGTGTCCTGTGGGTGTTCGACACGACGGAGGACGACGTCCCGGCCGAGGCGGTGCTCCGTCCTCTCGTCGACGTCCTGTCCACACCCGAGGTCTTCGACGCGGTGCTGCGCGCGCTCGGCGAGGTGGTGCACGGCGTCGCCGTGCCCGCCGTGCGCGTCCTGGAGCACGACCTCACCGACGAGGCCCGGGCGCGCGCCTGGCGGCAGGCGGTGGAGGGGCTCACCGGCCCGGAGGTCCCGGCCGGCACCGCCTCGGCCGACCAGGTGCCGCCCGCGCTCGCGCTGCTGCTCGACGAGGGCCTGCCGCGCTCGCTCGCCGACCACCGCTGGCTGCCCGCCCAGGGCCGGGCGGGGCTCCGCCTCGCCACCTGCGACGAGGCGGTCCAGGACGCCGTCGACGGCTACCACCGGGTGCGCGGCGCGGCCGGGTTCCTCGGCGGGGCCGGCCGCACGGTCGACCTGCCGGGGGACATCGAGCGGGTGGTCGGGGAGCTGGAGCGTCTCCGGCTCGCCGTCGCGGACGCGTTCGCCGCCGCGGGCGGCAGCCGGCTCACCTTCGAGCACCGGGGCGCGCTGCGGGAACGGGGCATCGAACTGCCGGAGCTGCCGAGGGAGATCTCGCGGGCCGGGATCGTCCCCGCGCTGCGCGACCACACCCATGAACTCATCGGCAGGGGGCTGCCGTTGCGCTCCGTGGCGGCCCGGCTCGCCGCGCTCGCCGCTCGTACCGCCCCCGTCGGCAGTGCCTCCCGGCTCGCCCGGCTCGACGCGGTCTGCGGGCCGGAGCGGCTGCGGCGGCTCGGCGGCCGGTACCCGTTCACGGCCGGCGGTTCGCGGCCGGTCGCCTTCGCGGTGACCGGTCTCCTGGCCCTGCTGGCGGGGATCTGGCCGGTCCTCGGCTGGGTCCTCGGCCCCGCCGTCGGTGTCCTCGCCGCCGGGCTCGCCCATCTGATGCTGCGGCGCAGGCCGAACCGTTCCCCGGACGGGCGGATCGACGGAGGCGGTGCCACGGGGGCGGCGCCCCGGCTCTTCGGCGGTGTGGCCGGCGGCCTCGTCGGGGCGGGCCTCGGCCAGGTCCTCGGCCTGCCGGCGTGGGCGGGGGCGGCGGCGCTCGCGGTGTCCCTCGTCGCGGTCGTCCTCCTCGCGCTGCGCGACTGGAGCCGGGCCGTGGACGACTGGTGGGCCCGGGCGGACCCGGAGGACGCCTGGCGGATCCTGCGCGAGGTCCAGAGCCTGGTGGTCACGACCGCCGTGCACGACTGGCTCTTCGCCGAGGTACGGCACCACTGCTCGGCGGGAGCCGGCGCCGTGGCCCGACTGCTCCGGGGCCTCGCGGACACGGCCGACGTCCACGGCCGGGGGCCGTCCGCCGCGAACGGGCCGGTGTACGCGCACGTACCGCCGGTCGGCTCCGCCGACGCTCCGGAGGGGGGCCACCGGAGGGGGACCGCCGGGCGCGCGGAGCCGGACAGCGGTACCTCGTCGTGGAGTTGGGAGGACTGGGGGGACGGCGGCGCGGACGACGTCTGGTCGGACATGGACGAAGAGCCCCCGTCGCGGGTACGGACGCCCGCACCTCCGGCCCACGGGTCTCGGCACCCGGCAGACCCCTTCGGCTCCTCCGATCCGTTCGGCCCCGCCGGGGAGTACGAGGCCGCCGACCCGTTCGGCCCCTCCGGTCCGGCGGACCGCCCGGGGCGGTCCGGGAGCTCCGTACCCTCCGGCCGGAGCCCCGCCGGCCCCGGCGCCGGGGCGGACCGGGCCGGACCGGGTGCCGGCTCCGGGCCCGCGCCCGCGTGGCTGGAGCGGCGGTACGGCGACGGCGGCCCCCTGCTCGTCGACACGCTCGTCGGTGACCTGGTCGCCGGGACCCTCATGATCCTCGACCGGTGCTGGGCGGGCATCGAGCGTGACCCCGCCGCCGTGGTGCCGGCGGTGCACGAGGAGCGCATCGCCGAACTCCTGGACGAGACCCGGGTGCGTCTGGAGCGCGATGTCGCCGCCTCGCCGCCGCCCCGGTACGACGGTCTCCGCGACCAGGACGCGCTCTCCGGGCTCGCCGCCTTCACCGATCGCTCCGACCGGCCGGACGCCGCCCGGCTCACGGGTGTCGCCCCGGACGCGGTGGCCCGGCTGGTGCTGGCGGAGGACGACCCCGCCGGGACGGTCGCGCTCTGCGGTCCGGAGCACATGCGCCTGCTCTCCCACGACCCGCTCGCCGCCCGGCAGGTCCGGTTCGTGCCGGAGGCGATGCGGCGCGGGGCCGCCGGGGACGACATCTGGCGGGGCATCGCCGAGGACGTCGTATGGACCGGTGCGGGACGCCACGCCGGAATCCTCCGTCTCGTACCACTGCGCGCGGACGTCGTGCACACCGTCCGCGCCGAGGAGGCGGGAGAACCGTGACCGACCCGAACCATCCGAACGACCGGCGCGACCCGGACCATCCCGACGACCGGAACCAGGGCCCGGGCCCTGGTGGTCGGGGTCAGGGCGCCGGTCCGAGCGGGCCGATCGGCCCGGACCACCCCGACCATCTGGCCGAACCGAGCCCACCGCCCCATCCGTACTACCAGGAACTGGAGTTCCTCACCCCGAAGGAGGCGCAGAGCCGCTTCGCCGTGCGGTACGGGGAGGACCACAGGCCCCCCGGACGCCCCGGGTTCCTCGCGCGCCGGGCGTTCCTGGGGGCCGGTGGCGTGCCCGTCGTGCAGTACCGGCTCGCCTCGTCCGCGCAGGGCGATCCCCAGGCGTACGGCCTCCTGGAGCGGGAGGTGGCGGCCTCCGTCGCCCTCGAACGCCGTTACGGCGGCGACAAGTTCGTCGGCATCCTCACCCGGATCGTCGGTTTCGACCTGACCGCCGCCGAACCCTTCGTGCTCTACCGGCCGCCGAGCGGGCGGCCGCTCTCCGACTGGGCGGGGCGGCTCGGAGCCGAGGACCAGGAGCGGATCACCGGCCAACTCGCCATGGCCGTCCGGCTCCTGGGTGAACTGGGCCTCGTCCACCGGGCCATCACGCCCGAGAACGTCCGCTGGGACGGCGCCCGCGTGCGGCTCTGCGAACCGTACGCGGCACTGCGCGCGGGGGAGGCGCGCGAGCCCTTCGGGGTGGCTCCGTGGGCCTCGCCCGAGCAGCGCGCGGGGCGCGGCACCGTCGATCCGCGCGACGACCTGTGGTCCGTCGCCGAACTCGCGTACTACCTGCTCTCCGGCCGCCCCGACCGCGGGGAGGGTCCTCCCGCGGACCTCGCCGACTACCGGCGCCTCGCCGCTCTCCAGTCCGGTGGTCTCTACTCCCCGTACGCCGCCGAACGTCCGCGTCCGGACGAGCTGTTGAGACTCCTGTACGTGCCCGACCCGCTCGCGGCCGGGACCGACGCGGCCGATGTGCTCGAACCGTTCCGCACCCAGTACGACGTCCAGCTCGCCCGCAAGCACGTCCTGTCCGGGGGGAGCCGGCCGGGCGCGGGTCCGGCCGGCGCGACCCAGGAGGCGGCCACCCGGGATCCGCGCCCTTCGCGCACCTCCCTGATCAGCAAGATCTTCGGCGGCGGCGAACCGCCCCGCTCCGCTCCGCCCCGCCACGCCGTCCCGCGCGCCGCCGAACCGCCCCGCGCGGCCGCCCCGCCCTCCGAACTCCTCCACGCGCCGCCGTCGCGCAGCCGGATGTGCCCGCACTGTCTGCTCCCCGTCGAGTACGACGAACGCCTGCTCGTCACCATCGACGCCAAGGGCAACCGGATCCCGCTCGACCTCAGCACCGAGCGCCGGCCCGCCCACCGCGCGGACGCCCTCCGCAAGGCGTACCACCTGTGCCCGCACACGGTGGACGGTGACGAGGGGCACGAACTGCCCCTGCCCTACCTCGTCAACGGCGAGCCGCTCTCCATCGCCCTGGTCGGCAGTTCCTCCGTCGGCAAGACCCACCTCCTCGCCGCCATGCTGGGCGAGGTCGAACTCGGCGGCCTGGAGCCGTACGGCCTCAAGTGCCTGCCGCTGAACCCCGAGGCCCACCGCGCCTATCTGCGCGAGCGCGTCCAGAGCCTGCAGCAGGGACGGCAGCTGGGCCGCACGGGGCAGCAGACGTTCGCCCGGTTCGCCGACGGACTGCTGGTCTCGGCGGGCGGAGCCGTACCCCGGCCCGTCGTCTTCTTCGACCTCGCGGGCGAGGACCTCGCCCAGGACAGCGAGGTCGGCCGCTTCCTCATGGGCGTCGACGCCTTCATCTTCGTCCTCGACCCGCTGCGCGCGCTCCGGCTGCCGTCCCTCGAACCGGTACGGGAACAGAGCGGACTGCGGCTGCGCGAGCTCGGCGACGAGGCCTTCGCCACCGTGCTCAACCGGATCCCCCGGCAGCGCGGCGGACTCGTCGCCGCCCCGGCCGCGCTCGCCGTCAACAAGAGCGACCTGGTGCGCTTCGAGCCGGTCGTCGACCGCTGGCTCGGCCGGGCCCTGCCGGGCCGCCTGGACCCCGTCGCGGTACGGGCCGAGAGCCGGGACGCGTACGCCTTCCTGGCCCACGGGGCCAGCCCCGCCTGGCTCAAGCCGTTCGACGACTGCGCCGACTGCACCCTGCACTTCGTCGCCGCCACCGGTGGACAGGCGCGCGGCGACCGATTTCCGCACGGGGCCCGGCCGCGCCGGGTCCTCGCGCCACTGCTGTCGCTCTTCGCCCTGTGCGGGCTGCTGCCCGGGGCGGAATCCGCGGGACCTATGGAGGGGATCGACCGATGACACGGTCGGAGAACGAGGTCGACCAGATCGTGTTCCGGTGGGACAGCGAGAACCTCACCGGCAGCACCGGCTTCGGACCGGTGGCCTGGTCCGGGCCCCGCGAGGAGGCCGAGAACCTCTTCCGGACCTCCGGGCCCGTGCTGCGCGCCAGCGGCGACGAGACCCGGCCGGCGCTGATCCGGCTCCAGCGGCGCTCGGAGGTGATGCTGATCCACCGCGCGCCCTTCACCGACGCCGACGGCGGGACGTCCGTGCTCTGCCACGCCCTCGTCGGCTCGCCCGAACTCCTCGAACCCGCCACCTGCCTCGGGCTCCACGCCTGGAACTGGGAGGGCGCGGCCATGGACGGCGGCCGGGTGCGCGGACAGCTGCCGGTCATCCCGGAACGCGTCCTCGTCCCCGCCACCGGTACGGGGCAGGGGGAACTCGACAGCGCCCTGGAGCGTGTGTCGGGGGAACTCACCGGAATGGTCGCCGAGTTGTTGCGCCACCCGGACGGGCGCTTCACCGTCCTGGACGAGCGCGGCGACACGGCGGCTCCGGTGCTCTGGGGGCTGCACAGCATGTTCGGCGGGCTCACCGGCCGCCGGTGGACCTTCGCCACCCATGACACCGTCGAACTCACCGCGCTCCGCTTCGTGTTCGTCGGCCGCTGGTCGGGAGCGGCAAGCCGCAACACCGACCGGCGCCGCGTCGACCCGCGCGAGCGCGTCGGCGACCGGGCGGAGGAGATCGCGGCCGGGCTCGTCCGCCACCACCTGAGGGGGGTCGCGGAGGAGGAGGGCCGGGAGTACGCGGTCGGCAGTGCCCTGCACGGGGCCTCCTCCGCGCGGGGCGCCTCACTCCTGGAGACGGCCGTGCGGGCGCTGGACGTCCTCGACCGACGCCACCCCGGCGGGTACGCGCCCGCCCCGGGGCCGGCCCACCGGACCTCGTCGCCCCCGGACCCGGAGGACTCCCGCACCCAGGCGCCGCCCGTACCGGAACCCCGGAAGGCGCCGGGCCGGAGATGGGGCTGGGGGCTGGGGGGTCGTTCCGGCGACGACGCCCCACCGGCGGCGGCCGACACCGCGGCCGACCGCCCCGGGACCCGGGACACGGCACCCGCGGGGGGCGACCCCCGAGGCGCGGGCCGCCCCGGTCCGTACGAGAGCCCCGACGACTGGTTCCGCCCGGAGCCGGAGCAGCCGGCGCCGGCCGCTCCGAGGGCTCCGGCGACGCCCCAGGACGGCCCCCCGCCCAGACCGGCCCGCCGCCCGGACCCGACCTCCGAGCCCACTCCGTACCGCCGCCCTCTCCCGGCCCCGGAGTCCGACCCGTACGGCGAATCGCCGCGTCCGGCCCCGGAGTCCGACCCGTACGACCGTGACACCGCCGAGCGCGAGGCCCGTACCGTCCCGCCCGCTCGCTCCGACCGTCCCGTCCCCGCCGACCGTCCCGCCACCCCGCCGCCCCCGGACCCGCCCCGGCCCGCCGACGTCCCCCCGCACCGTCCCGGTCTCTCCAAGGGGCCCGCCGAGTCCGGCGTCCGCCTGCCCCGGGCGGCGGCCGCCGACGCGTATCCCCGCCCCGCCCTCCCCCTCGTCGCGCCCGTGTGGACCGGGCCCGGGTCGCCCTCGGGGCGGACCTGGGCGGCCGTGCGGGGCCGTGGACGCGAGCGGGAGGCCGAGACCGGCCTTGTGCACAAGCTGCCCGGCGCGCGCACCGTCGACGAGGCCCGCGAACTCGTCGAGCGCGGAGGCGACCGCGAGCTGCTCGACTCGCTGCGGCGCCCGCAGGCCTACGTCGTCCTCACCCTCCTCCTCGGTGAGTCCGCCCGGCGCCTGCCGTCCTGGGAGCACGCGCTGCGCCGGGAGCTCTGCGAGGTGGCCATCGGCCAGGAGTTCTGGGCGGTCGCACCGTCCGGCGCCTCAGCCGACCCGTCCGACCCGCCGGAGGAGCAGCGCGCGGCCAACGCCGCCGAGGTGCACCGCTGGGCCGTCCGCCCGCTCCTCGCCGGCGGCGACGCCCCGGTCGGCACCGTGGGGGAGCTGCTCGCCCGGCTCCGTACGAGCACGGTGCCGTCCGCCCGCGAGACCTTCTGGCTGATCGTCGACGACGAGCGCCCCGGCCTGCCCGAGGCGGTCTGGCTCACCCTCCTCAAGGACGCGTACGGCCTGCCCCGCACGGCGCGCCGTGCGGCGCCGTCCGTGCCCGGCGCCGTCACCGGCCACCCGGACGATCCCGGCAACGGCTACACGCGTCGTTTCCTGCGCCGCGCCGGGCTGCTGATCGGCGGCATGGTGACGGCGATCGTCCTGCTCGTCGCCGTACGGGCGTGGTGGGGCTGACCGGGACCGCCGCCGAGGGGCGCGGGGACTCCGGCGTGGGCCGCTCGACGCGTCCCGGGCCCGCCTGCCCCGAAACACGGGCCACGGGCGCCCCGCTCCGTCAGGATGGACGCATGGGATTCCACGTCGATTCCGAGACCGGGCGGCTGCGCCGCGTCATCCTGCACCGGCCCGATCTGGAGCTGAAGCGGCTCACCCCGACCAACAAGGACGCCCTGCTCTTCGACGACGTGCTCTGGGTGCGCAGGGCCCGGCAGGAGCACGACGGTTTCGCGGACGTGCTGCGCGACCGGGGCGTGGAGGTGCACCTCTTCGGGGACCTCCTGAGCGAGTCCCTCGACGTGCCCACCGCACGGGCGCTGGTGCTCGACCGGGTGTTCGACGAGAAGGAGTACGGGCCGCTCGCCGCCGACCATCTCCGGGCCGCCTTCGACTCGCTGGACGCGGGCGCGCTGGCGGAGGTGCTCATCGGCGGGATGACGAAGCGGGAGTTCCTGGCGGCGCACCGGGAGCCGACCTCGGTCCGTTTCCACGCCATGGACCTGGACGACTTCCTCCTCGGCCCGCTGCCGAACCACATCTTCACCCGGGACACCTCGGCCTGGATCTACGACGGCGTCTCGATCAACGCGATGCGCTGGCCGGCCCGGCAGCGCGAGACCGTGCACTTCGAGGCGATCTACAAGCACCATCCCCTCTTCACGGGGGCGGAGGCGGGCGCCTTCCACCACTGGTCGGAGGGGCAGGCCGACTACCCGTCGACGATCGAGGGCGGGGACGTGCTCGTCATCGGCAACGGTGCCGTGCTCATCGGGATGAGCGAGCGGACGACGCCGCAGGCGGTGGAGATGCTGGCCCGGGGCATGTTCGCGGCGGGTTCGGCGCGCACGATCATCGCGCTCGACATGCCGAAGCGGCGTGCGTTCATGCACCTGGACACGGTGATGACGATGGTCGACCAGGACACGTTCACGCAGTACGCGGGGCTCGGGATGCTCCGCTCGTACACGATCGAACCGGGTGACGCGCGCCAGTCCCTGCGGGTGACCGATCATCCGCCGGAGCAGATGCACAGCGCCATCGCGGCGGCGCTCGGGCTCCAGGACATCCGGGTCCTGACGGCCACGCAGGACGTGCACGCGGCCGAGCGCGAGCAGTGGGACGACGGCTGCAACGTGCTCGCAGTGGAGCCGGGGGTGGTCGTGGCGTACGAGCGGAACGTGACGACCAACACCCATCTGCGGAAGCAGGGCATCGAGGTGATCGAGATCCCCGGCAGCGAGCTGGGCCGGGGGAGGGGCGGCCCGCGCTGTATGAGCTGCCCGGTGGAGCGGGACGCCGCCTGAGAACGGGGGACGGGGAGCGCGCGCGGGGGTGACGAGAGGGGGGCTGTATATAAATGTTGAAGTGCGTATACACTTCCAGCGTCCCCCGCTCGCCGCCCCCCGACCGTACCCACAGGAGCGCGTCCCATGGCCACAGACCTCATCGGCCGCCACTTCCTCAAGGAGCTGGACTTCACCGCCGAGGAGTTCCGCGGCCTGATCGCGCTCTCCGCCGAGCTCAAGGCCGCCAAGAAGGCCGGCGTCGAGGTCCAGCGGCTGCGTGGCCGGAACATCGCGCTGATCTTCGAGAAGACCTCGACCCGCACCCGCTGCGCCTTCGAGGTCGCCGCCGCCGATCAGGGTGCCACCACCACCTACCTGGATCCGTCCGGCTCCCAGATGGGTCACAAGGAGTCGGTCAAGGACACCGCCCGCGTCCTCGGCCGGATGTTCGACGGCATCGAGTACCGGGGCGACGGCCAGGACATCGTCGAGGAGCTCGCCGCCTTCGCCGGCGTCCCCGTCTTCAACGGGCTCACCGACGACTGGCACCCCACCCAGATGCTCGCCGACGTGCTCACGATGACCGAGCACACGGACAAGCCGCTGGACGCCGTCTCCTTCGCCTACCTCGGTGACGCCCGCTTCAACATGGGCAACTCCTACCTGGTCACCGGTGCCCTGCTCGGCATGGACGTCCGGATCGTCGCCCCGCGCGCGTACTGGCCGTCCGAGGGGATCGTCGCCGCCGCCCGCACACTGGCCGCGACCAGTGGAGCCACGGTCACCCTCACCGAGGACGTGGCCGAGGGCGTCAGCGGCGCCGACTTCGTGGCCACCGACGTCTGGGTCTCGATGGGCGAGCCCAAGGAGGTCTGGGACGAGCGGATCGCCGCCCTCGCCCCGTACTCCGTGACGATGGACGTGCTGCGCGCCACCGGGAACCCCGGCGTCAAGTTCCTGCACTGCCTGCCGGCCTTCCACGACCTCGGTACGGACGTCGGGCGGGACATCCACGCCCGGCACGGTCTCACCGAGCTGGAGGTCTCCGACGAGGTCTTCGAGTCGGCGCACTCGGTCGTCTTCGACGAGGCGGAGAACCGGATGCACACGATCAAGGCCGTCCTGGTCGCGACGATGGCCGGCGGCGTGCTCCCCGCGCTGATCCCCTCGGCGGTTCCGGCGGCATAGCTTTACGCCCGATTGGGTGAATATGCGCGGTGCGGTTTACGATCGCACCCTTACAGGGGGTTCGGGCGTACATGCCCGAACCCCCTGACGCGTGCCCATGAGAGATGAGAACCACCGCATGTCCCCGTCCGCCGCGCGGATCAAGACCCCGCAGCAGCTCCTCGCCGAATCCGGTGCCGACCTCGAAGGCCACGGCCTCAAGCGCACCATGGGCCTCTTCCAGCTCGTGTGCTTCGGCGTCGGGGCGATCGTCGGCACCGGCATCTTCGTCGGCCTCTCCGACAGCGTCGCCGAGGCGGGCCCCGCGGTGGTGATCTCCTTCGTCCTCGCCGCGATCACCTGCGTCTTCACCGCCTTCTCCTTCGCGGAGCTGGGCGGCGCGATCCCGGTCTCGGGCTCCTCGTACTCCTTCGCGTACGCGAGCCTCGGCGAGCGGGCCGCCTTCCTCGTCGGCTGGTGCCTGCTCCTGGAGTACGGCGTCTCCGTCTCCGCGGTCGCCGTCGGCTGGAGCCAGTACCTCAACGAACTGCTGGAGAGCCTCACCGGCTGGCAGCTGCCGACGGCGCTCTCCGCCGGGCCCGGCGACGGCGGGGTCGTCAACGTGCCCGCCGTGGTCGTGATCGCGCTCGCCGCCACGCTGCTGGTCCGCGGCGTCCGGGAGAGCGCGCGGGCGACCGCCGCCATGGCGATCCTCAAGATCGGGATCCTGATCGTCTTCTGCGCCGTCGGCTTCTCGGCCTTCCGGGCCGGCCACCTCTCGCCGTTCGCCGAGCACGGCACGGCCGGGATCACCGCCGGCGCCTCGGTGGCCTTCTTCTCGTTCATCGGCTTCGACGCGATCACCACGGCCGGCGAGGAGGTCAAGAACCCGCGGCGGAACATCCCGATCGCGATCCTCGTCTGCATCGGACTCGTCACGCTGCTCTACTGCGCCGTCGCGCTCTCCGCGATCGGAGCCCTCGGGGCCGGCGCCGTGGCGGACCGGCCGGCCGCGCTCTCGCTGGTCGTCGACCAGGTCACCGGATCGTCGGTCGGCGGCGGGATCATCGCGTTCGGCGCGGTCGTCGCCATCGCCTCCGTCGTCCTCGCCGTGATGTACGGGCAGACCCGCATCCTGATGTCGATGTCCCGCGACGGCCTCGTACCCCGTGTCTTCGAGCGGGTCTCGCCGAAGTCCGCCACTCCGGTGGCCAACACATGGATCGTGGCCGCGGTCTTCGCCGTACCGGCGGCGTTCGCCTCGCTCGACGTGGTCGTCGGCCTGACCACCATCGGCACGCTCGCCGTCATGGCGGCCGTCAACCTCGCGGTGATGGTGCTCCGGCGCCGGAACCCCGAGCTGCCGCGCTCGTTCCGGGTGCCGTTCTTCCCCCTGAGCCCGATCCTCGGCATCGGCTTCTGCCTCTACCTGATCTGGGGCACGGGCTGGACGACGTGGCTGCAGTTCGCCGGATTCCTGGTCGTCGGGACGCTGGTGTACGCCGTCTACGGACGCCGCCACTCGCGTCTGGTCACCGCTCCGAGCGAGGTCGCTGCGCCGGTATCCCGGGCAGGGTGAACCAGACCGCCTTGCCGTGCGCGGTGGGGCGGTGGCCGCAGTCGCTGCTGAGGGCCCGGATGAGGAGCAGGCCCCGGCCGTGCTCCTGCCAGGGGTCCACCTCGCCCGGCTCGGGGCAGACGAGAGCGCCCGGACGGGCGGGCTCGGAGTCGTGGACCTCGATCTGACAGCCGCCGGGGGTGGCGAGCAGCTCGACGACCAGCTCGATGGGGCCGAGGCCCGTGGTGTGCTCGACGGCGTTGGCGACCAGCTCGGCGGTGAGCAGCTCCGCGGTGTCGCTGTCGGGGTGGCCGGCGGTCCCGGGGCCGACGCCGGTGAGCGCGGTACGGATCAGGGCGCGGGCGATCGGCACCGCGGCGGTGGTGTGGGGCAGCCGGAGGCGCCAGGAGGCGGCGGGTGAGGTGGTCCGGGGTGCGGGGTGTTCGTTCGCGGCGGGTCCGGCCGGTCCGGCCGCTCCGGCGGGTGCGCCGGCTGGGGGTCCGGTGGCTTCGGGCATGGGGCAGGCTCCCTTCACCGAGTGGGGGTGGGCGAGTGGGGTGGAGGCATCCCGAGACGTCCTGGTTTCAACCTTACGAGGCGCGCGATCTTTCTCCAGAGGCGCCCCTCCCTGAGAGGCAGGGACTTCCGCCATCGAATGCCCGGGCCCTTCTCCGGTGCACACTCATCTCCTCCTTATCGCGTACTCGTGACGATGGTCACAAGTGAGTGATACCCTCCGAGCGGAGGAAGGAGGCCGTTCCGGATGAGCCCCTTTACCGGCTCCACGCCCCGCACGGCACGCTGGCACCATCTGCGCGTCGACATCGACCGGGGCGTCGCCACCGTCACGCTGGCCCGCCCCGCGAAACTCAACGCCCTCACGTTCGGTGCCTACGCCGATCTGCGCGACCTCCTCGCCGAGCTCTCCCGCGAGCGGTCCGTCCGTGCCCTCGTCCTCGACGGCGAGGGCCGCGGCTTCTGCTCCGGCGGCGACGTCGACGAGATCATCGGTGCCACGCTCGCGCTCGACACCGCCCAGCTCCTCGACTTCAACCGGATGACCGGCCAGGTCGTCCGGGCCCTCCGCGAGTGCCCCTTCCCGGTCGTCGCCGCCCTCCACGGCGTCGCGGCGGGCGCCGGGGCCGTACTCGCCCTCGCGGCCGACTTCCGGATCGCCGACCCCACGACCCGCTTCGCGTTCCTCTTCACCCGGGTCGGACTCTCCGGCGGCGACATGGGCGCGGCGTATCTGCTGCCCCGGGTCGTCGGCCTCGGCCACGCCACCCGGCTCCTCATGCTGGGCGAGCCCGTCCTGGCCCCCGAGGCCGAGCGCATCGGCCTGCTCTCCGAACTCACCGAGGAGGGCGGGGCGGGGGAGCGGGCGGCCGAACTCGCCCGACGCCTGGCCGACGGTCCGGCACTGGCCCTCGCCCAGACCAAGGCGCTGCTCACCTCGGAACTGGACATGCCGCTGGCCGCCTCGATCGAACTCGACGCGGCCACCCAGGCCCTCCTCATGAACGGCGAGGACTACGCGGAGTTCCACGCCGCCTTCACGGAGAAGCGCCCGCCGAAATGGCGGGGGTGCTGACGATGCCGGCCCCCGGGAGGGACCCGTCGGCCACCCCGGGCCCGACGACCGGACGGCACCCGCCCGCGCCCCCGGCCGCGCTTCCGGAACCGCCCCCGGCCGCGCTTCCGGAACCGCCCCCGGTCGCGCTTCCGGAACCGCCCCCGGCCGCGCCCTCGGACCCGCCCCCGGCCCAGGTCGCCGCCGTGCCCCTGGAACCGCCCCCGGCCCCGGTCACCGCCACGACCCCGGACCCGGCCCGCCGCCCCGCCCTCTCCCGTATCGCCGTCGTCGGTGGCGGGCCCGGTGGTCTCTACGCCGCCGCCCTCCTCAAGCGGCTCGACCCCGCCCGCGACGTCACCGTCTGGGAGCGGAACGCCCCCTCCGACACCTTCGGCTTCGGCGTCGTCCTCTCCGACGAGACGCTCGGCGGCATCCGTGACGCCGACCCCGTCGTCTACGAGGCGCTCGGCCGCGACCTCGTCCGCTGGGACGACGTCGACGTCGTCCACCGGGGCCACCGGACCACCTCCACCGGCCACGGCTTCGCCGCCCTCGGCCGCCGCCGGCTCCTGGAGATCCTGCACGCCCGCTGCGCCGACCTGGGCGTCCGGCTCCGCTTCCGCACCGAGGCCCCGCCCGCCGACGTCCTCGCCGCCGGTCACGACCTGGTCGTCGCCGCCGACGGCGTGCACAGCCGGACCCGCGAGGCCCACGCCGCCCACTTCCGCCCCCGGATCACCACCCACCGCTGCCGCTACATCTGGCTCGCCGCGGACTTCGCCTTCGACGCCTTCCGCTTCGAGATCGCCGAGACCGAGTACGGCGTGATGCAGCTGCACGCCTATCCCTACGAGGCCGGCGCCTCCACCGCCATCGTCGAGATGCGCGAGGAGGTCTGGCGGGCCGCCGGGTTCGACGAACTCGACGAGGCGGAGTCCACCGTCCGCTGCGCGAAGATCTTCGCCGAGGCGCTCGGCGGCCGGGAGCTGCGCTCCCACCGATCCGCCTGGACCGCCTTCCGTACCGTCGTCAACGCCCGCTGGTCCTACGGCAACACCGTGCTCATCGGCGACGCCGCCCACACCGCTCACTTCTCCATCGGCTCCGGCACCAAGCTGGCCGTCGAGGACGCCCTGGCCCTGGCCCACAGCCTCCGCGACCGCCCCACCCCAGCCGAGGGGCTCGCGGCCTACGAGGCCGAGCGCCGGCCCGTCGTCGAGTCCACCCAGCGCGCGGCCACCGCGAGCCTCCAGTGGTTCGAGGACCTCGCGGGCCACGTGGACCGGCCGCCCCGCCGCTTCGCCTTCGATCTGCTCACCCGCAGCCGCCGCGTCACCCACGCCAACCTGCGGCTCCGTGACCCGGCCTTCACCGCCACCGTCGAGCGCGACTTCGGCTGCCCGCCCGGCACCCCGCCGATGTTCACGCCCTTCCGGCTCCGCGGACTGACCCTGCGCAACCGGATCGTCGTCTCCCCGATGGACATGTACGTCGCCGAGGACGGCGTCCCCGGCGACTTCCACCTCGTCCACCTGGGGTCCAGGGCCCTCGGAGGCGCCGGACTCGTCATGACCGAGATGGTCTGCGTGAGCCCGGAGGGCCGGATCACCCCCGGCTGCACCGGCCTGTGGACCGATGAACAGGCCGCCGCCTGGAACCGGATCACCGCCTTCGTCCACGGCCGGGCACCCGGCACGGCGATCGGCGTCCAGCTCGGCCACTCCGGCCGCAAGGGCTCCACCCGGCGCATGTGGGAGGGCATCGACCAGCCCCTGACCGAGGGCAACTGGCCGCTCGTCGCCGCCTCGCCGCTCCCGTACCGGCCCGGCGTCAACCAGACCCCGCAGGCCCTCGACCGTGCCGGACTCACCGCCGTGCGCGAGGAGTTCACGGCCGCCGCCCGCCGTGCCGCGCACGCCGGCTTCGACCTCCTCGAACTGCACTGCGCCCACGGCTATCTGCTCTCCGGCTTCCTCTCCCCGCTCACCAACCACCGGACCGACGGCTACGGCGGCGACCTCGCCGCCCGGCTCCGCTTCCCGCTCGAAGTCTTCGACTCCGTAAGGGAGGTGTGGCCCGACGACCGCCCCATGACCGTCCGCGTCTCCGCCACCGACTGGGCCGAGGGCGGGACGACCGGCGAGGACGCGGTCGCGATCGCCCGCGCCTTCGCGGAGCACGGGGCCGACGCGATCGACGTCTCCACCGGCCAGGTCGTGTCCGACGAGACCCCCGCCTACGGCCGCTCGTACCAGACGCCGTACGCCGACCGGATCCGCAACGGAGCCGGCGTCCCCGTGATCGCGGTCGGCGCGATCTCCTCCTGGGACGACGTCAACTCCCTGCTCCTGGCCGGCCGCGCCGATCTGTGCGCCCTCGCCCGCCCGCACCTCTACGACCCGAACTGGACCCTGCACGCCGCTGCCGAGCAGGAGTACGAGGGCCCGGCGGCCCCCTGGCCGGCCCCGTACCGCGCGGGCAACCGCCCGCCCCCGACCGGCCGTCGGGGCTGAGGGCCGGCCCGAGGTCCGTGGACGCCCGCGTATGCGGGGGCGACGCGCGGGTATGTCCCGCGCACCGCTCGCTGTTCTTGAATGGGGACATGACAGAGCAGCGGGGTGGGAAGGGTGCCGGGGCGGTCCTCGGCGCGGCGACGGTGGCGACGGGGCTGATCGCGGGGGTGTGGTTCGCGTACGTGTGCTCGGTGATGCCGGCACTGGCACGCAGCGACGACCGGGTCTACGTCGACGTGATGCGGAACATCAACGAGGTGATCCAGAACCCGGTCTTCTTCACCCCGTTCTTCGGGTCGACGGTCCTCGCGGCGGTGGCCGCCTGGCAGCACCGTGCCACCCGGGCGCGGGTCTGGACGCTCGCCGCGCTCGTCCTCTCGGTGGCGGTCTTCCTGGTCACCTCGGCGGCGAACGTACCCCTCAACGACGCGCTCGCCGCCGCCGAGGACCCCGCGGCCGCCCGCGCGGCCTTCGAGGGGCCCTGGGTGGTCTGGAACCTGGTCCGCGCGATCCTGACCACGGTGGGCTTCGCCTGCCTGCTCCGGGCCCTGGCGGTACGGTCCCGGCCCCGGGACTAGTCCCCGGACCCGGACCCGGACCCGGACCCGGACCCGGACCCGGACCCGGACGCGGGCCGGGTCCCGGGCCCGCCGCCCGCCCCGGACACGTACGGCCGGACGAACTCCGCGCCGCGGTCCCGCAGCAGCTCGTGCAGGGCCGCGAAGACCTCCGCCGAGCGCCGGCCGGGCCAGTCGTCGGGCAGCAGCTCGGCCGGGAGCACCGGGTCCGCGTACGGCAGACGGCGCCAGGAGTCCAGGGCGAGCAGATAGTCCCGGTAGGCCTCCTCGGCGCCTCCCGGGGCTGCGCCGCCCTCTGGGCCCCCCGCGCCCGCCGGAGCCGCCCTCCAGGCCCGCAGCACCGGTTCGTGGGCCGCCAGGAACTCCTCGTGGAGCCGGGCGATGGCGGGCAGGTCCCACCAGCGGGCCACCGCCCCCGCCGTCGCCGCGTACCCCAGGTGGTCGCCCCGGAAGAGGTCCACGTACGGGGACAGCTCCAGGCGCTCCAGGGCGTTCCGGGTCTCCTCGTACAGCCGCGCGGGGCCGATCCAGACACCGGGCGCCGCCGTGCCGAAGCCCAGGCGGGCGAGCCGGGAGCGCAGCAGGTGCCGCTTGTGGCGCTCGGCCTCGGGAACCGAGAAGACGGCCAGGACCCAGCCCTCGGAGAGCTTGGGCTCGGTACGGGCGTAGATCCGGCGGTCGCCGTCGTCCAGGAGCCGGCGGGCGTCGTCCGAGAGGGCGTATCCGGCGGCGCCGTCGGCCGTCCGGCCCGGCAGCAGCAGTCCGCGCCGCTTGAGCCGCGAGACCGAGGACCGCACCGAAGGCGCGTCCACCCCGAGGACCGCGAGCAGCCGGATGAGCGCGGCCACCGGCATCGGCGACCCGTCCGGGCCACGGCCGTACGCGCCGTAGAGGGAGACGATCAGGGATCGGGGGGTGTGCTGCTCGGCCACGTGATCACTTTAGAGGGTGGGGCGCCGGTCGGTCCGGGTCGGGCGGGCGAGCGGGGGAGGGGTGGCCCGCGCGGGCGGGCCGCCGCGCGGGCCGGGGCGGCCGTCACACCGGGTCGCGCAGCCGGAAGCGCTGGAGCTTTCCCGTGGGGGTGCGCGGCAGCGCGTCGAGGAAGACGATCTCGCGGGGCGACTTGTACGGTGCGAGCCGGGCGCGGACGAAGGCCCGCAGCGCGGCGGCGGTGCCGGCGTCGCGCGGCACCCCGTCCCGCACCACCGTGTAGGCGACGACGACCTGCCCGCGCAGCTCGTCGGGGCGGCCCACGACCGCCGTCTCCACCACGTCGGGGTGGTCGAGGAGCACCTCCTCCACCTGGGGCCCCGCGATGTTGTACCCGGCCGAGATGATCATGTCGTCGGCGCGTGAGACGTAGCGGAAGTAGCCGTCGGGCTCGCGGACGTACGTGTCGCCCGTGACGTTCCACCCCTCCCGTACGTACTCCGCCTGGCGGGGATCGGCCAGATAGCGGCAGCCGACCGGGCCGCGCACCGCGAGCAGGCCCTCCTCCCCGTCCGGGACGTCCTTGCCCTCGCGGTCGACGATCCTGGCCTGCCAGCCGGGGACGGGGCGGCCGGTGGTGCCGGGGCGGATGTCGGCGTCGGCGGCGGAGATGAAGATGTGCAGGAGCTCGGTGGCGCCGATGCCGTTGATGAGGCGCAGTCCGGTGCGCGCGTACCAGGCCCTCCAGGTGGCCTCCGGCAGGTTCTCCCCGGCCGAGACGCAGCGTCGCAGGGAGCCGAGATCGGGGGCCGTGCCCTGGGCGAGTTCGTCGAGCATGACCCGGTAGGCCGTCGGCGCGGTGAAGAGCACCGAGATCCGGTGGCGTTCGATCGCGGCGAGCAGCTGCTTGGGTCCGGCCTGTTCGAGAAGGACCGCGCTCGCCCCGGCCCGCAGGGGGAAGACGACGAGCCCGCCGAGGCCGAACGTGAAGGCGAGCGGCGGCGAACCGGCGAAGACGTCGTCGGGCAGCGGGCGCAGGACGCGCGCGGAGAAGGTGTCGGCGACGGCCAGGACGTCCCGGTGGAAGTGGACGCAGCCCTTGGGCCGCCCGGTCGTGCCGGAGGTGAACGCGATGAGGGCCACGTCGTCGGCGGCCGTCTCCACCGCCGCGTACGGGCCGGGCCGGCGGGCCGCGAGGGCGAGCAGGTCGTCCGGGCCCTCCCCGCCGAAGGGGGTGACGCGGAGCCCCGGGATCCGGGCGGTGAGGAGTTCGTCGAGGGAGTGGACGTCGCAGAGGGCGTGGGTGCAGTGGGCCGCGTCGGCCATGGTGGCGAGCTCGGGGGCGCGCTGCTGGGCGAGGACCGTGACGGCGACCGCGCCGGCCTTCATCACGGCGAGCCAGCAGGCTGCCAGCCAGGGGGTGGTGGGGCCGCGCAGGAGGACCCGGTTGCCGGGCCGGACCCGCAGGTCGGAGGTGAGGACATGGGCGATGCGGTCGACCCGGTCCTGGAGTTCTCCGTAGGTCCAGACACCGCCGTCGCCGTCGTGGAAGGCGGGCCGTCCGGCGCCGAACCGTTCCACCGTGCGGTCGAGGAGCTCGGCGCCGCAGTTGAGCCGGTCGGGGTACGCCAGCTCGGGGAGGTCGAAGAGGAGACGCGGCCACCGGTCCGGCGGAGGCAGCCGGTCACGGGCGAAGCTGTCGAGGTGGGCCGAGGGTGTCAGCTCCATGAGTCCGTCCCCCTGTCGTGGTGGGGTCGCCCGTCGCTCCACGAGCGTATCGTGTTGGTGACGGCAGTCAACGGTTCGCGACAAGGGTGCTTCCGGGCGCCCTGACGAAGGCACCGGACGGCGCACGGACGCCGCCCGGCGCAGGGACGCACGCACCGGGCGGCACAGCGAAGCCGCCCGGTGCGGGGACGAAGACGCCCGAGGGCGTCAGAGAGGGCCCACATGCCCGCATTCTCGCTCGATCCGGCACAGATCACCTGGTGTGCGGAGCTCCGTACCCTCGCCGCCGAACGCCTGAAGCCCCTCGCCGACAAGGGCCGACCGGGCCGGGTCAACCGCCCCCTGGTGGCCGCCCTCGGCGAGCTCGGCCTCCTCGCCCGGCTCTTCGACGCAGGCGCCCTCGAACTCTGCCTGCTGCGCGAATCCCTCGCCAGGACCTGCACCGAGGCCGAGACCGCCCTCGCCCTCCAGGGCCTCGGCGCCCATCCCGTCGCCGCCTTCGGCACCCCCGCGCAGCGCGCCCGCTGGCTCCCCGAGGCCACCGCGGGACGCGCCGTCGCCGCGTTCGCGCTCTCCGAGCCGGGTGCCGGCTCCGACGCCGCCGCGCTGGCCCTGGAGGCCCGCCCCGACGGAGCGGGCGGCTGGCGGCTGTACGGCGAGAAGCGCTGGATCTCCAACGCCCCCGAGGCCGACTTCGCCACCGTCTTCGCCCGCACCACCCCGGACGCCGGAGCCCGCGGGGTCACCGCCTTCCTCGTCCCCGGCGACCGGCCCGGACTCGGCGGCGAGGCCCTCGACATGCTCGCCCCGCACGCCCTGGGCACCCTCACCTTCGACGGCGTCCCCGTCGGCCCCGACGACCTGCTCGGCGAACCCGACCGGGGCTTCCGGGTCGCGATGCACACCCTCAACCTCTTCCGGCCCAGCGTCGGGGCCTTCGCCGTCGGCATGGCCCAGGCCGCCCTCGACGCGGCCCTCGCCCACACCGCCGACCGCCCCGCCTTCGGCGGACGCCTCGCCGACCTCCAGTCGGTCGCGCACCTGATCGCCGAGATGGCCACCCGCACCGAGGCCGCCCGCCTCCTCGTCTACGCGGCGGCCGGCGCGTACGACGACGGCGACCCGGACGTGCCCCGTCGCTCCGCCATGGCGAAGCTCCTCGCCACCGAGACCGCGCAGTACGTCGTCGACTCCGCCGTCCAACTCCACGGCGCCCGCGCCCTCCAGCGCGGCCACCTCCTCGAACACCTCTACCGTGAGGTCAGGGCACCCCGTATCTACGAGGGGGCGACCGAGGTCCAGCGCACGATCATCGCGAAGGAGCTGTACGCGTCCCACCACAGCGCCCCCGGCACGCACCGGCAGGAGCCGCGTCCATGAGCCTGCACCGCCACAACCCCGCCGAACTCGCCCCGCCCACGGGCTTCTCCCACGCCGTCACCGCCACCGGCACCCGGCTGGTCTTCCTCGCCGGACAGACAGCCCTCGACAGCGAGGGCGCCGTCGTGGGGGACACCCTGACCGAGCAGTTCACCACCGCGCTCGCGAATCTGCTCACCGCCCTGCGTCACGCCGGCGGCACTCCGGCCGACCTCGCCCGCGTCACCGTCTACACCACCGACGTCGACGACTACCGCGCGCACGCACCCGAACTCGGGCGCGTCTGGCGGAGGTTGGCGGGCCGCGACTACCCGGCGATGGCCGTGATCGGAGTCGTACGGCTCTGGGACGAGCAGGCCCGGGTGGAGCTGGACGGCTTCGCGGTCCTGGACGAACCCGCCCACGCTTGATCAACTGGTCACCCGCGCGGGCCGGGCTTAATGTCGAAAGGTGGACTGACCGGCCCACGGACCCGTCAGGTGAGGGCGCGATGCGCCATGAGAAGCCATGAGTAGAACACCCGAGACTCCGACGGCGACAGCCCCCCGCAAGAGCGGCAAGGACGGCAAGGGCATCGCCCTTTTCGTGATCGCCTCGTGTCAGCTGATGGTGGTCCTCGACATCACCATCGTGAACATCGCGCTCCCCCACATCCAGACCGCGCTGGACTTCTCCACCACCAGCCTGTCGTGGGTCGTCAACGCCTACACCCTGACCTTCGGCGGTCTGCTCCTGCTGGGCGGACGCGCCGGCGACATCCTGGGCAGGCGACGCGTGTTCATCTTCGGCGTGCTGCTCTTCGGGCTGGCGTCACTGTTCTGCGGACTCGCGCAGAGCGAGTGGCAACTCCTCGCGGCCCGCGCCCTCCAGGGCGTCGGCGGCGCGATAGCCTCCCCCACCTCGCTCTCCCTCATCACCACCACGTTCGACGAAGGCCCGGAACGCAACCGGGCCTTCGGCGTCTTCGCGGGCGTCTCGGCCGGCGGCGGCGCGATCGGCCTGGTCGCGGGCGGCATGCTCGTCCAGTGGCTCGACTGGCGCTGGATCTTCTTCGTCAACGTGCCGATCGCGCTGCTCATCGCCTTCCTCACGCCGCGCCACGTCAAGGAGTCCGAGCGGCATCCCGGCCAGTTCGACCTGGCCGGCGCGCTCACCTCCACGCTCGGCATGGTGGCCCTCGTCTACGGGTTCATCCGGGCCGCCCAGGAGGGCTGGAGCGATCCGTACACGATCGGCTCGTTCGTCGCGGCGGTCGTCCTCCTGGCCACCTTCATCCTGATCGAACGGCGCTCCCGGCAACCCATCACGCCCCTGCACATGTTCGCCGACCGCAACCGCTCGGGCACCTACGTCATCATGCTCTGCCTGGCGGCGGCCATCTTCGGGATGTTCTTCTTCCTCACCCTGTTCGTCCAACAGGTACTGGGTTTCAGCCCCTTGGCGACCGGACTCGCCTTCCTGCCCGTCAGCGCGATCATCGGCGTCGGCGCCGGGCTCACGTCCAACCTGCTGCCCCGGTACGGCCCGAAGCCCTTCATGGTGACGGGTTCGGTGCTCGCCGCCGCGGGACTGTCCTGGCTGACCCTGACCGACGTCGACTCCACGTATCTCGGCAGCATCCTCGGGCCGATCCTCGTCTTCGGCCTCGGCATGGGCCTGATGTTCGTCTCCCTGACCATCATGGCGCTGTCGAACGTCGAACCCCAGGAGTCGGGCGCCGCGTCCGGTCTGCTCAACGCCATGCAGCAGGTGGGCGGTTCGCTGGGCCTGTCGATCCTGGTGACGGTCTTCGGCACGGCCAGCCGCAACGAGGCGGACACCCAGGTCCCCGCCTTCCTCGCCCAGGCGACGCCCCTGCAGAAGGCCGAGTTCGCCAGAACGGGCCAGCTCCCCGCCCCCTGGGGCGACCAGGTGCTGACCTCCGGCGTCTCCGCGGGCTTCGTCACGGCGGCGATCTTCGCCGTGGTCGGCGCGCTGGTGGCCCTCTTCGTGATCCAGGTCCGCCAGTCGGACATCGACCGCCTCAAGGGCGGGGTGGGCCCGGGCGTGGGCGTCTGATCCGGCGACCGTGAGGCCCCCTCGCTCCTCCCGAGCGAGGGGGCCTCGGGCGTGGCCGGTTTCCTCGGGCGTGCTCAGATGTCCCGGAAGATCTCGATCTGCGCGCCGATCGAGTTCAGCCGCTCCGCCAGGTCCTCGTAGCCGCGGTTGATCACGTAGACGTTCCGGAGGACCGATGTGCCCTCCGCCGCCATCATCGCGAGGAGGACGACCACCGCCGGGCGCAGGGCCGGGGGGCACATCATCTCGGCGGCGCGCCAGCGGGTCGGGCCCTCCACCAGGACGCGGTGGGGGTCGAGGAGCTGGAGGCGGCCGCCGAGGCGGTTGAGGTCCGTGAGGTAGATGGCGCGGTTGTCGTAGACCCAGTCGTGGATGAGGGTCTTGCCCTGGGCCGTGGCCGCGATGGCCGCGAAGAAGGGGACGTTGTCGATGTTCAGGCCCGGGAACGGCATCGGGTGGATCTTGTCGATCGGCGCCTCCAGCTTGGAGGGGCGGACCGTCAGGTCGACCAGGCGCGTCCGGCCGTTGTCCGCCGGGTACTCGGCAGAGCGGTCGTGGTCGAGGCCCATCTCCTCCAGGACCGCGAGCTCGATCTCCATGAACTCGATCGGGACCCGGCGGATCGTCAGCTCCGACTCGGTGACCACCGCGGCGGCGAGCAGGCTCATCGCCTCGACCGGGTCCTCGGAGGGGGAGTAGTCGACGTCCACGTCGATCTGGGGCACACCGTGCACGGTGAGGATGGTGGTGCCGATGCCGTCCACCCGTACGCCCAGGGCCTCCAGGAAGAAGCACAGGTCCTGGACCATGTAGTTCGAGGAGGCGTTGCGGATGACGGTGACGCCGTCGTGGCGGGCGGCCGCCAGGAGCGCGTTCTCGGTCACGGTGTCGCCGCGCTCGGTCAGCACGATCGGGCGGTCGGGGGAGACGGAGCGCTCGACCTGGGCGTGGTAGATGCCCTCGGTCGCGGTGATGTCGAGGCCGAAGCGGCGCAGCGCGATCATGTGCGGCTCGATCGTGCGCGTACCGAGGTCGCAGCCGCCGGCGTACGGCAGCTTGAAGCGGTCCATGCGGTGCAGCAGCGGGCCGAGGAACATGATGATCGAGCGGGTGCGGATCGCGGCGTCGGCGTCCATCGAGTCCATGTCCAGCTCGGCCGGCGGCACGATCTCCAGGTCGACGCCGTCGTTCACCCAGCGGGTGCGCACGCCGATGGAGTTGAGCACCTCCAGGAGCCGGAAGACCTCCTCGATGCGGGCGACCCGGCGCAGGACCGTGCGGCCCTTGTTGAGAAGGGAGGCGCAGAGCAGTGCGACGCAGGCGTTCTTGCTGGTCTTGACGTCGATGGCGCCCGAGAGCCGGCGGCGGCCGACGACCCTGAGGTGCATCGGGCCCGCGTAACCCAGGGACACGATCTCGCTGTCGAGGGCTTCGCCGATCCGGGCGATCATCTCAAGGCTGATGTTCTGGTTGCCGCGCTCGATCCGGTTGACGGCGCTCTGGCTCGTGGCCAGTGCGTCGGCGAGCTGCGTCTGCGTCCAGCCGCGGTGCTGGCGGGCGTCACGGATGAGCTTGCCGATGCGTACGAGGTAGTCGTCTGCCATGGCGTCACGTTATCTCAGATATGAGATGGTGCCTGTAGTTGGGGTAGGCCGTCAGAGTGACAGGCTGTGCGCGGTCGGGTGACGCGGCTCGTACAGGGGGAGTTCGGTCCCGCTCGGCAGCCGTACGGCGGCGAGCAGGCCCCAGCCCTGGTCGGTGATGGCGCGTGAGATCTCCGCGCCCCGGTCCTCCAGGTCCTTCAGCGTCGCGGCGAGGTCGTCGCACATCAGGTAGAGCTCGTGCTTCGGCTCCTCCGTCGTCGGGTGGACGGCGACCTCGGCGGGCGGCAGCGCGAAGACGAGCCAGCCGCGCCCGGCGTCCACGTGCGGGAAGCCGGCGACGTCCTTGAGGAAGGCCCGGTCGGCCTCCGCGTCCCGCGTGTAGAGGATCACGTGCGCGCCACTGAACATGTCCCGATCGTCCGCCGCCCGTACGGCCGCGGCAATTCGTCCGCGGCCGTACGGGCGGATACGGGGGATGCGGGTCTCGGTGCGCCGCGCGCGGGCCGCCACGTCCGGTGGGGTGACATGCCGCCCGTCCGCGCCGACGAGGGTCACCGCCGGGGGAGCGGGTGGGGGCGGCCGTCAGTCGGGGGTGCCGCCGGAACGTCCGGCCCCGACCGCCGGACGGCCGTCAGGATGACGGCCGTCACAGGCATGCCGGGCATGACCGAGGAGCGGGGATGCACTAGAGTTATCTCGACATCGAGATAACTGCTTACGGCGCACCGCGGCCGCCCACCCGGTAAGGGTTACCTAACTAAGCCTTACCTTAGCGGATCGGCGAGGGAGTCGTGGCGGCAGCATGGCGGTAATACGCGCACATTGATGAAGGAGACTGTCGTGTCGGCGAACAGCTTCGACGCCCGCAGCACGCTGCGCGTGGGCGACGAGTCGTACGAGATCTTCAAGCTGGACAAGGTCGAGGGCTCCGCGCGCCTCCCTTACAGCCTGAAGGTCCTCCTGGAGAACCTGCTCCGCACCGAGGACGGCGCGAACATCACCGCCGACCACATCCGGGCCCTGGGTGGATGGGACTCGCAGGCCCAGCCGAGCCAGGAGATCCAGTTCACGCCGGCCCGCGTGATCATGCAGGACTTCACCGGCGTTCCCTGCGTCGTCGACCTCGCCACCATGCGTGAGGCCGTCGCGGCCCTCGGCGGCGACCCGGCGAAGATCAACCCGCTCTCCCCGGCCGAGATGGTCATCGACCACTCCGTCATCGCCGACAAGTTCGGCACGAACTCCGCCTTCGCGGAGAACGTCGAGCTGGAGTACGGCCGCAACAAGGAGCGCTACCAGTTCCTGCGCTGGGGCCAGACCGCCTTCGACGACTTCAAGGTCGTCCCCCCGGGCACCGGCATCGTCCACCAGGTGAACATCGAGCACCTGGCCCGTACGGTCATGGTCCGCAACGGCCAGGCGTACCCCGACACCCTCGTCGGCACCGACTCCCACACCACCATGGTCAACGGCCTCGGTGTGCTCGGCTGGGGCGTCGGCGGCATCGAGGCCGAGGCCGCGATGCTCGGCCAGCCGGTCTCCATGCTCATCCCGCGCGTCGTCGGCTTCAAGCTGACCGGCGAGCTCCCGGCCGGCACCACCGCCACCGACCTGGTCCTCACGATCACCGAGATGCTGCGCAAGCACGGCGTCGTCGGCAAGTTCGTCGAGTTCTACGGTGAGGGCGTCGCCGCCACCTCGCTCGCGAACCGCGCCACCATCGGCAACATGTCGCCGGAGTTCGGTTCCACCGCCGCGGTCTTCCCGATCGACGACGAGACCCTGAACTACCTCAAGCTCACCGGCCGCTCCGCGCAGCAGGTCGCGCTCGTCGAGGCGTACGCCAAGGAGCAGGGCCTCTGGCTGGACCCGGCCGCCGAGCCCGACTTCTCCGAGAAGCTGGAGCTCGACCTCTCCACGGTCGTCCCCTCCATCGCCGGCCCGAAGCGCCCGCAGGACCGCATCGTCCTCGCGAACGCCGCCGCGCAGTTCGCCCAGGACGTCCGCAACTACGTCGACGAGGCCGACGAGGCGGGCAAGGAGTCCTTCCCGGCCTCCGACGCCCCGGCGAACCACCCGAACGGCGCCCCGTCGAAGCCGGTCCAGGTGACCGCCCCCGACGGCACGACGTACGAGATCGACCACGGCGCCGTCACCGTCGCCGCGATCACCTCCTGCACCAACACGTCGAACCCGTACGTGATGGTCGCCGCCGCGCTCGTCGCGAAGAAGGCCACCGAGAAGGGCCTGACCCGCAAGCCGTGGGTCAAGACCACCCTCGCCCCGGGCTCGAAGGTCGTCACCGACTACTTCGACAAGGCGGGTCTCACCCCGTACCTCGACAAGGTCGGCTTCAACCTCGTCGGCTACGGCTGCACCACCTGCATCGGCAACTCCGGCCCGCTGCCGGAGGAGGTCTCCAAGGCCGTCAACGAGCACGACCTGGCCGTGACCTCGGTGCTCTCGGGCAACCGCAACTTCGAGGGTCGCATCAACCCCGACGTCAAGATGAACTACCTGGCCTCCCCGCCGCTGGTCGTCGCGTACGCCATCGCGGGCTCCATGAAGGTGGACATCACCAAGGACGCCCTCGGCGTCGACCAGGACGGCAAGCCCGTCTACCTGGCCGACATCTGGCCGTCCGAGGCCGAGGTCAACGACGTCGTCGCCAACGCCATCGGCGAGGACATGTTCAACAAGTCCTACCAGGACGTCTTCGCGGGCGACGCCCAGTGGCAGGCGCTGTCGATCCCGACCGGCAACACCTTCGAGTGGGACACCGAGTCCACCTACGTGCGGAAGCCCCCGTACTTCGAGGGCATGACGATGGAGACCACCCCGGTCACCGACATCGTCGGCGCCCGCGTGCTGGCCAAGCTGGGCGACTCGGTCACCACCGACCACATCTCCCCGGCCGGTGCGATCAAGGCCGACACCCCGGCCGGCAAGTACCTCACCGAGCACGGTGTGGAGCGTCGTGACTTCAACTCCTACGGCTCGCGCCGTGGCAACCACGAGGTCATGATCCGCGGCACCTTCGCCAACATCCGCCTGCGCAACCAGATCGCGCCGGGCACCGAGGGCGGCTTCACCCGCGACTTCACCGTCGAGGGCGCGCCGGTGTCGTTCATCTACGACGCCTCGCAGAACTACCAGGCCGCCGGCACCCCGCTGGTCATCCTGGGCGGCAAGGAGTACGGCTCCGGCTCGTCCCGCGACTGGGCCGCCAAGGGCACCGCGCTCCTCGGCGTCAAGGCCGTCATCACCGAGTCGTACGAGCGCATCCACCGCTCGAACCTCATCGGCATGGGCGTCCTGCCGCTCCAGTTCCCGGCCGGCCAGTCGGCCGACTCGCTGGGCCTGACCGGCGAGGAGACCTTCTCCATCGCGGGCGTCACGGAGCTGAACGAGGGCACCACGCCGAGCACGGTCAAGGTCACCACCGACACCGGTGTCGAGTTCGACGCGGTCGTCCGCATCGACACCCCCGGTGAGGCGGACTACTACCGCAACGGCGGCATCATGCAGTACGTGCTCCGCAACCTGATCCGTGGCTGACACGATCTGATCCGGTAGTACGGAAAGGGCCCCGCTCCTCGGAAGAGGAGCGGGGCCCTTGCGTCGTGCCTCGCGGCCGTGGATCAGAACATCTCGCGGAAGCCGTTCCAGCCGGACGTACCGATCTTCACTCGGCCGGAGTACGGGGTCGTGGCGCTGCCCCGGCCCTTGTACAGCCAGAGGGCTCCGGAGGCGTCGCGGGCGACGAGGTCCGCCTTGCCGTCGAAGTCCAGGTCACCCGAGGACACGATGGCGTTGTAGGCGTTCCAGCCGCTGCCGATGCGGGTGCGGCTGGTGAACGGCGTCCGGTAGTTCCCGGTGCCCTTGTACAGCCACAGCACACCGGAACCGTCGCGAGCGACGATGTCGGGCCTGCCGTCACCGGAGACGTCGCCCTTGCCGGCGATCTGCGTGTAGGCGTTCCAGCCGCTGCCGATCCGGGTGCGCTGGCTCAGCGCGCCGTTGCCGAGGCCCAGGTAGTGCCACAGCACGCCGGAGCTGTCGCGGGCGAGCAGGTCGTCGGCCACGGCGCCGCCGGTGTTGGAGGCGGAGATGATCTCGTTGTAGATCCCCCAGCCGGCCCCGATGTTCCGGGGAGAGCCGCCGAAGGGCGTGTAGTGCAGGCTGCCGTCGCGGACGGCGTAGAGGCCGTTGGACGAGCCGTTGCCGTCCAGGTCGGCCTGCGTGAAGTGCTTGTGGTAGTTCCAGCCCGTGCCGGAGCTGTCCGCCAGGCGCTGGATGGCGCCCCCGCCGACGGGCTCGTAACGCCAGATGACGCCCGCGCTGTTGACGCCGTTGAGGTAGTTCACCGGGGCCGCGGCGGCGGCGGTGGCGGCGGTCGCCGCGAAGGCGGTCGCGTTCGACGTCCGCTCGGGAGCGGAGACGGAGGGCTGCGGCGCGTCCGCCGCGACCGCGGCGGTCGAGGTGCCGACGAGGGCGGCGGTTATCGCGGCGACCGTGACACGGGACAGGAGACCCGAGCGGTTCAGGCCAGAAGAGTGGGCCACGTATGACTCCATGAGGGAGAGGGACAAAGAAGTCCCGCCGGACACTCGAACGCACGGACGAGGTCGGCGGTCCCCCTATGATCCCCGGTCATCCTCACAGGATCCTTACTTTTCGGGGTGTCTGTGACACGACTGTTTCGATCCCGGCCGTATGCCGCCTTTGTCTGCCCATGCCCCTGTAGCGTCCAGAATCTCCCCGTCAAGGTGCCCCACTACGGGGAGGTCTGAGGGACTGTCAAGGGCATTGACGGACGAATGGTTGGACGAAACGCCGCAGATCCAGCGTGCTTATCCCGGAGGTCTCAACTCGGGAAAGATGGCCGTGAAAACCTGCTTTCGATCTTGCTCAGGCGAAGGGAAGTGGACTATACCTGTCGGCGTCCAGCCAGTCGGTTCCACGCACGACGGCCCGACGCCTGCACGACCCGGCTGCAAATGACCGCGGTGGCGGGGCCCTTCGCCTGTGGCGAGTGAGTACGGGCGACCGGTACACCGCCTGAGTCCTGAATGAAGGCGAGGACTTGAGCATGGGATCCACCTCCGCTCAGACCAATGAGGGCCTTGGCCGTCGCGATCTGATCAAGCGTTCCGCCGCGATCGGCCTGATTTCGGTGCCGACCATGGGCTTCCTCTCCGCCTGCGCGAGCAGCAGCGGCGACGGAAACGCGAAGGTCGAGAAGGGGACGAAGTCCGACAAGAACCCGCTCGGGGTGAACGAGTCGGCGCCGCTTGATTTCGTCCTCTTCGACGGCGGATTCGGACAGCAGTACGCCAAGGACGCGATCAAGGTCTACGAGACGAATTACCCCAAGGCCAAGGTCAAGTTCACGCCGACCCAGAAGATCACCACCGAGCTCCAGCCGCGCTTCAACGGCGGCAACCCGCCGGACCTCATCGACAACTCCGGCGCCGAGCAGATGGACATGGGCGTCCTCGTCGGCCAGAAGCAACTGGCCGACCTCACCGCGCTCCTGGACTCGGCCTCCGTCGACGACCCGAGCAAGAAGGTCCGCGACACCCTGCGGCCCGGCATCGTCGAGATGGGCCAGTTCGACGGCGCCCCGGTCTGGATCCTCTACTACGCGTACACCGTCTACGGCGTCTGGTACTCCCAGAAGCTGCTCGACTCGCTCGACGCCAAGTACCCCGAGACCTGGGACGAGATGCTGGCCGTCTGCGAGAAGGCCAAGAAGAAGGGCATCGCGGGCTGGACGTACGCGGGCAAGCACCCGTACTACCTGCCGTTCTCGCTCTACCCGATGATCGGCAAGGTCGGCGGCCGCGAGGTCCTGGACGCCATCGACAACCTGGAGCCGAAGGCCTGGGAGCACCCCGCGGTCAAGGCCTGTTTCGAGGCCTACTACGAGCTCGTCCAGAAGGGCTACATCCTCAAGGGCACCCCCGGCCTCGACCACATCCAGTCGCAGACCGCCTGGACCGAGGGCAAGGCGCTGTTCATCCCGAACGGCTCCTGGGTCGAGAACGAGGCGGCCAAGACCATGCCGGCCGACTTCAACCTGGCCGTCTCCGCCCCGAGCGGCATCGACGCCTCCGACAAGATGCCCTTCGGCACCATGTGGGCCTCCGGCGGCGAGCCCTTCATCGTGCCGGCGAAGGCGGCGAACCCCGAGGGCGGCATGGAGCAGCTGCGCATCATGCTCAGCGAGGCCTCGTCCAAGAACTTCACGCAGTCCGTGAAGTCCCTCTCGGCGTACAACGGCGGCACCGACGGCATCGAGCTGACGCCTGGCCTCAAGTCCGGTGTCGCGGCCCTGGAGAAGGCGGGCCAGAACGTCGTCAACCCGCGCCTCCAGGACTGGTACGTCGCGCTCCAGAAGGAGAAGATCGGTGTCGCGGGCATCGGCGAGATGATGGCCGGCCGCGCGACCCCGGCCGAGACGATCAAGAAGATCCAGAAGTTCGCCGACGAAGCGGCCAAGGACTCCTCGATCAAGCACTACAAGCACCAGTGAGCAGCGCCGGGGCCCCTTCCCGCCGACCGGGAGCGGGCCCCGGGTCCTTCGCGCGCGGCACCCGCGGCGCGCCTCCGCGGGAAGATCGGGGTCGGTAGGAATGCAGCACGGCAAGTACCGTTTCATCGTGGGGTTCCTGGCGGCACCCCTCGCGCTCTACGCGCTCTTCGTCATCTGGCCCTTCGTCCAGTCCATCTACTACTCGCTCACGGACTGGAGCGGGCTGAGTCCCGAATTCGGATTCGTCGGATTCGACAACTACAGCAGAATGCTGGACGACGAGATCTTCTGGAAATCGCTCCAGCACAGTCTGACCCTCGCGGTGGTGCTGCCGCTGGTGACCGTCGGACTCGCGCTGTTCTTCGCGTTCATGCTCAATGTCGGCGGCCGGCGCCGCCGCGGAGCGGCCATCGCCGGCGTACGCGGATCAGCCTTCTACAAGATCGTGTACTTCTTCCCGCAGGTGCTGTCGATCGCCATCGTCGCGCTGCTCTTCCAGTTCGCCTACAACCCGAATAGCGGAGCCATCAATTCCGCTCTGAAGCTGATGGGCCTCGGCAGTATTCAGCCAGACTGGCTGGGCGATCCGAAACTCGCCCTCATCTGCGTCATGGCGGTTCTCGTCTGGTCCACGGTCGGCTTCTTCGTCGTGCTCTTCTCGGCCGGCATGGCGTCCATTCCCCGGGACTTCTACGAGGCCGCGCTGCTCGACGGCGCCAACCGCTTCACCACCTTCTTCAAGATCACCCTGCCGCTGCTCTGGGACACCGTGCAGTCCGGCTGGATCTACATGGGCATCCTGGCGCTCGGCGCGGAGTCCTTCGCCGTCGTCCAGATCATGACCGTCGGCCCCAACGGCGGCGGGCCCGACTACTCCACCGTCGTCCTTCCGCTGTACGTGTACCAGAAGGCGTTCCGGGACGGTCAGGCCGCCTACGCAACGACCATCGGTGTCGCGCTCCTTCTCGTCACCCTGGCCTTCGCGGCCGTCGTGATGAAGCTGGGCCGGCGCGAGCGGCTGGAGTTCTGATGAAGACGACCGACACTGCCACCCCCGGCGTCGAGACCCCCGGCCCCTCGGGCGGCTCGGGGCCCGTGGTCACCAAGACGGTGCCGCCCGCGCCCCGCAAGGAGTCCAAGAGCGAGGGCTCGGTCCTCAACGTCTTCTCGCACGGCGTCCTGATCATCTGGGCGATCATGGTCGTCATGCCGCTGCTCTGGGCGGTCATGACCTCGTTCAAGACCGACCGGGCGATCTTCACCTCCCCGTGGTCGCTGCCGGACAGCCTCCACTTCGAGAACTGGTCGCGCGCCTGGTCCCAGGCGCACATGAGCGACTACTTCATGAACACGATCGTGGTCGTCGGCGGCTCGCTCATCGGCACTCTGCTCCTCGGCTCGATGGCGGCGTACGTGCTGGCCCGCTTCGACTTCCCCGGGAACCGCTTCATCTACTTCCTCTTCATCGGAGGAATGAGCTTCCCGATCATCCTCGCGCTCGTGCCGCTCTTCTACGTGATGCAGAACATGGCCCTGCTCAACACCCCGCACGGCCTGATCCTGGTCTACATCGCGTACTCGCTGCCCTTCACCGTCTTCTTCCTGACGGCCTTCTTCCGCACCCTGCCCACCTCGGTGGCGGAAGCGGCCTTCGTGGACGGCGCCTCGCACACCAGGACCTTCTTCCAGGTCATGCTGCCGATGGCCAAGCCGGGTCTCATCAGCGTCGGCATCTTCAACTTCCTCGGACAGTGGAACCAGTACCTGCTGCCCACGGTGCTCAACACCGAGCAGGACGAGAAGGTGCTCTCCCAGGGCCTGGTCCAGCTCGCCACGAGCCAGGGCTACAAGGGCGACTGGTCAGGCCTTTTCGCCGGTCTGGTGATGGCGATGCTCCCGGTGCTCGCCGCGTACATCATCTTCCAACGACAGGTGGTGGCCGGTCTGACCGCCGGTGCCGTGAAGTAACCCGTTCCCGCTGCCTCCAGGGCCCCCGGCGCACCCGCGCCGGGGGCCCTGCGCGTCGTGTGACACAGACCCTCCCCCACTCAAGGTCTTGACGGGGAGCAAGCCGAAAGCGTCCCCTTAGAGTTCACATGTTGGAGAAAACGGTGGGAGTGAGTGAGTCGATGGAGACTCCGGGATCGCAGACGTCTCTGCACAGGGCCAATCTCGAACGGGTCGTCCGGGCGGTGCGCATGGCCGGCTCGCTCACCCAGGCGGAGATCGCCCGCGCGACGGGACTGTCCGCCGCGACGGTCTCCAACATCGTCCGGGAGCTGAAGGACGGCGGCACCGTCGACGTCACGCCCACCTCGGCGGGCGGCCGCCGGGCCCGCAGCGTCTCGCTCTCCGGTGACGCCGGCATCGTGATCGGCGTGGACTTCGGCCACACCCACCTCCGGGTCGCCGTCGGCAACCTGGCCCACCAGGTGCTCGCCGAGGAGGCGGAGCCGCTCGACGTGG
Source organism: Streptomyces sp. NBC_00691 (assembly GCF_036226665.1). Lineage (NCBI taxonomy): Bacteria > Bacillati > Actinomycetota > Actinomycetes > Kitasatosporales > Streptomycetaceae > Streptomyces > Streptomyces sp. NBC_00691. The sequence goes on from NZ_CP109007.1 coordinate 6,360,969, forward strand.
ACGCCTCCGCCGCCGAGGGCTTCGACCGGGCGGAGCAGCTGGTCAAACGGCTGATCCTGGCCACCGGGATCGGCCCGGACAAGGTGATCGGGGTCGGGCTCGGCGTGCCGGGCCCCATCGACGTCTCCTCCGGGACCCTCGGGTCGACCTCGATCCTGCCGGGCTGGAGCGGGATCAACCCCGCCGACGAGCTCTCCGGCCGCCTCGGCGTCCCCGTGCACGTCGACAACGACGCCAATCTCGGCGCGCTCGGTGAACTGGTCTGGGGCAGCGGGCGGGGCGTCAAGGACCTGGCGTACATCAAGGTGGCGAGCGGCGTCGGCGCCGGCCTCGTCATCGACGGGCGGGTCTACCGGGGCCCCGGCGGCACCGCGGGCGAGATCGGGCACATCACGCTCGACGAGTCGGGGCCTGTCTGCCGCTGCGGCAACCGCGGCTGCCTGGAGACCTTCACGGCCGCCCGGTACGTGCTGCCGCTGCTCCAGCCCAGTCACGGCCCCGATCTGACCATGGAACGGGTCGTCCAGCTGGCCCGCGAGGGCGACCCGGGCTGCCGCCGGGTCATCGCCGACGTCGGGCGGCACATCGGCAGCGGCATCGCCAACCTCTGCAATCTTCTGAACCCGAGCCGGGTGGTGCTCGGCGGCGACCTCGCGGAGGCCGGGGAGCTGGTCCTGGCGCCCATCAGGGACTCCGTCTCGCGGTACGCGATCCCCAGTGCCGCCCGGCAGCTCTCGCTGGCCCAGGGGGCCCTGGGGGGCCGCGCGGAGGTGCTCGGCGCGCTGGCCCTCGTACTGAGCGAAATGGGCGATTCGACCCTGTTGGAGAGTGCCCTGCCGACGGCTGCTCCGGTCTCACGCCTTGCGTTCACTTAGATAACGAACACCACCGTTGTCATCTCGTTAAGAATTTACTTCTTGACGGCAACCTTGCGGCCGAGTTGACTTCGGGACACCTCGGCCGCAACGTCGCGGCCTCGTCAGGGAGGCAACCCCAAATGAACGCAGTGACGCGTCGCGCCGTCATAGCCACGGCCGCGGTCTCGATGGCCCTCTCGCTCGCCGCCTGTGGCCAGGCCGGCGGCGACGACAGCGGTGACAAGGGCAGCTCGACCAAGATCGGTCTGCTCCTTCCCGAGAACAAGACCTCGCGCTACGAGGCTCTCGACAAGCCCCAGTTCGAGAAGGCCGTCAAGGCCGCGTGCGGCGACTGCGAGGTCGTGTACAACAACGCGGTCTCCGACGTCGTGAAGCAGAAGCAGCAGTTCGACCAGCTGATCGCCGACGGCATCAAGGTCATCGCGCTCGACCCGGTCGACGCCACCAAGGCCGAGGGCTGGATCACCGAGGCCAAGGCCAAGGGCGTCAAGGTCGTCGCGTACGACCGTGCCGTCAAGGGCGCCGACGCCTACGTCAGCCACGACAACAACAAGGTCGGCGAGCTCCAGGGCCAGGCGCTCCTCGCCGCCCTCGGCGGCAAGGCCGCCTCCGCCAACGTCGTGATGATCAACGGCGACGAGAAGGACCCGAACGCCGGTCTCTTCAAGAAGGGCGCCCACACCGCCCTCGACGGCAAGGTCGGCAAGATCGCCTACGAGGCCTCCGGCGAGTGGGACCCGAAGATCGCCGGCGAGAAGATGTCCGCCGCGATCTCCTCGGTCGGCAAGGACAAGATCGGCGCGGTCTACTCGGCCAACGACGGCATGGCCGGCGGCGTCATCACCTCCCTCGAGAACGCCGGCATCAAGGGCATCCCGGTGGGCGGCCAGGACGCCGAGGTCGCGGGCATCCAGCGCATCATCGCCGGTTCGCAGACCTTCACCATCTACAAGTCGCCGCTGCAGCTGGCCCCCGAGGCCGCCAAGTTCGCGGTGAACCTGCTCCAAGGCAAGGAGCTCGGCGCCCAGGGCGCGACCGACGGCGTGCCGTCGACGCTGTTCCCGCCGGTCGTCGTCGACAAGACCAACATCCAGACCACGGTGATCCAGGACGGCATCTACAAGGCCGCCGACCTCTGCACCTCGGACCTGGCCGCCAAGTGCACGGAACTGGGCGTCAAGTAACCCCTGAGCCGAGCCCGCCGGGCCCCTTGAGAGCCCGGCGTCACGGATCACGACACCGGCCCGCGTACAGAGGCTGAAGCCCCGGAGACGGGGCGAGAGCCCCGCCGAGGGTGGCACCCCCGCCAAAGGGTGAGACCCCCGGCCGAACGCCCGGCGCCCGTCGACACGATCCGTCCCCCTGCCCGTCCGGCCCCCGGCCGACCCAGACCCCGCTGTCGGTCCGGGGGCCGGACGAGCTCAGCCCCCCCCTCGAACTTTGGCGCTGCACCGGCGGCGCGACATGCCGCCGCCCGCGGGCGGCGAAGGAGTTGGTTCACGTGTCCCAGACGCAGGCGCCCGTGCTGGCGTTGCGCGGGATCTTCAAGCGGTTCGGAGCGGTTCAGGTCCTCTCCGGTGTCGATCTCGAAGTCCACGCAGGAGAGGTCGTCGCGCTCGTCGGCGACAACGGAGCGGGTAAGTCCACCCTGGTCAAGACCATCGCCGGTGTGCACCCGATCGACGAGGGCGTCATCGAGTGGGAGGGCGAGCAGGTCGAGATCCAGCGCCCGCACGACTCCCAGAACCTCGGCGTCGCGACCGTCTACCAGGACCTCGCGCTCTGCGACAACCTCGACGTCGTCGCCAACCTGTTCCTCGGCCGCGAGATCAAGAAGGGCGGCGTCCTCGACGAGGTCGCCATGGAGAAGAGGGCCAAGGACCTGCTCTCCACGCTCTCGATCCGCATCCCCAGCGTCCGCATCCCCGTCGCCGCGCTCTCCGGCGGTCAGCGCCAGGTCGTCGCCATCGCGCGCGCCCTGGTCGGCGACCCCAAGATCGTGATCCTCGACGAGCCGACCGCCGCCCTCGGCGTCGAGCAGACCGCCCAGGTCCTCGACCTGGTCGAGCGGCTGCGCGAGCAGGGCCTGGGCGTCATCCTCATCAGCCACAACATGGCCGATGTGAAGGCCGTCGCCGACACCGTCGCCGTGCTCCGCCTCGGCCGCAACAACGGCACCTTCCCGGTCGCCACCACCACGCACGAAGAGATCATCGCCGCGATCACCGGTGCCACGGACAACGCCGTGACCCGCCGTCAGGCCCGCAACGCGGAGGTAGCGAAGTGAGCAACACCCCTCCCACCGCGAGCGAAGAGGCAGCGGTGCCCGAGCCCCGTACCCCCGACGAGACGACCCCGGTCAGCGAGGTCCCGGCCGCCGCCGCGATACCCGCCGTCGACCCCCGCCTCCTCGTGCGCGAGCAGGGCTTCAAGGGTTACGTCGAGGAGTTCAAGCGCAAGATCCGCTCCGGCGAGATCGGCTCGCTGCCCGTCGTCGTCGGCCTGATCGTCATCGGCATCGTCTTCCAGGCGCTCACCGGCAACTTCATCACCTCGTACAACCTCGACCAGATCACGCTGTACGCGGTCGGCCCCGGCATCATGGCCGTCGGCATCGTCTTCGTGCTGCTGCTCGGCGAGATCGACCTCGCCGTCGGCTCCGTGGCGGGTCTGGCCGGCTCGGTCTGGGGCGTCCTCGGCACCGACATGCCGGACGGCCTCGCGATCCTCCTCGGCATCCTCTCGGGCACCCTCCTCGGCGCCTTCCACGGTCTGGTCTTCGCCAAGATCGGCGTGCCCGCCTTCGTCGTCACCCTCGCCGGCTTCCTCGGCTGGGCCGGCCTCCAGACCTGGGTGATGGGGGACAAGTCCACGATCCCCACCCCCATCGGCAGCTTCGTCGCCGACCTCACCAAGTACTACTTCTCCGACGTCGCCGCCGCCTACGGCCTCGCCGTGGCCGTCGTCGCCGCGTTCTACCTCGCCCAGCTGCGCGACTCCCGCCGCCGCAAGTCCGCCGAGCTGCCGCACCGCCCGCAGAGCGAGATCATCCTGCGCACCGCCGTCCTCGCGGTCCTGGTCCTCGTCGCCGCGTACGGCTTCAACCAGGAGCAGGGCCTGCCGCTCTCCCTGGTGATCTTCCTGGTCATCCTGCTCGTCACCGACTTCGTGCTGCGCCGCACCACGTACGGCCGCCAGGTCTTCGCCGTCGGCGGTGGCATCGAGGCCGCCCGCCGCGCCGGTATCAACGTCTCGTGGATCCGGATCTCGGTGTTCATGATCTCCGGCACGATGGGCGCGATCGGCGGTCTGTTCCTCGCCTCCGCGACCGGCGGCGCCGACCGCTCCCTCGGTGGCGGCAACCAGCTGATGATGTGCATCGCCGCCGCGGTCATCGGCGGTACGTCCCTGTTCGGCGGACGCGGCAAGGTCTGGTCGGCGCTCCTCGGCATCCTGGTCATCCAGTCGATCGTCCAGGGCCTCAACCAGATGAACCTGTCCTCGAACGCGATCCAGTACATGATCACCGGAGCGGTCCTGCTCATCGCCGTGATCATCGACTCGGTCTCCCGCAAGACGCAGAAGACGGCGGGACGCGCCTAGGGACCCCGTCCCGCGCGCGTAACGCTCGCCACACCGCCCGGCGCCGTGAAACCGGCGCCGGGCACTGCTGCGTCCGGAGCAGTGCCCCGACCGGCGGGGAAGCCGTACACATCAGCGCTCAGAGCCGTACAGATCAGCGACATGTAGGCCGTGAGGGTGACGCGTCACCCCCCGGCCCGATGCCCACGATCCAAGACGGAACATTAGACTCGACAAATCGGCAAGCTCGACCAGCTCAAACGCAAGGAGGCACGGGTGGCTCTGCTGACCCGTATCAGGGGACCGCGAGATCTGGACCGGCTCTCCCCGGAACAGCTGGACCAGCTGGCCGACGAGATCAGGACGTTCCTCGTGGACGCCGTCTCCAAGACCGGCGGGCACCTCGGGCCCAACCTCGGCGTGGTCGAGCTGACCATCGCCCTGCACCGCGTGTTCGACTCCCCGAAGGACAAGGTCCTCTGGGACACCGGCCACCAGAGCTATGTCCACAAGCTGCTCACGGGCCGCCAGGACTTCTCGAAGCTCAAGATGAAGGGCGGCCTCTCCGGCTACCCCTCGCAGGCCGAGTCCGAGCACGACGTCATCGAGAACTCGCACGCCTCCACGGTCCTCGGCTGGGCCGACGGCCTCGCCAAGGCCAACGAGGTCCTCGAGAAGGACGACCACGTCGTCGCCGTCATCGGCGACGGAGCCCTCACGGGCGGCATGGCCTGGGAGGCGCTGAACAACATCGCCGCCGCCAAGGACCGCCCGCTCGTCATCGTCGTCAACGACAACGAGCGCTCCTACGCGCCCACCATCGGCGGCCTCGCCAACCACCTGGCCACCCTGCGCACCACCGACGGCTACGAGCGCTTCCTCGCCCGCGGCAAGGACATCCTGGAGCGCACCCCCGTCGTCGGGAAGCCGCTCTACGAGACCCTGCACGGCGCCAAGAAGGGCCTCAAGGACTTCATCGCCCCGCAGGGCATGTTCGAGGACCTCGGCCTCAAGTACGTCGGCCCCATCGACGGCCACGACATCGAGGCCCTGGAGTCCGCCCTGACGCGCGCCAAGCGCTTCGGCGGCCCCGTGATCGTCCACTGCCTCACCGAGAAGGGCCGCGGCTACCAGCCGGCCCTCCAGGACGAGGCCGACCGCTTCCACGCCGTCGGCAAGATCCACCCCGACACCGGCCTGCCCATCGCCTCCTCCGGCGCCGACTGGACCTCGGTCTTCGGCGAGGAGATGGTGAAGCTCGGCAAGGAGCGCGCGGACATCGTCGCCATCACGGCGGCCATGCTCCAGCCCGTCGGTCTCGACAAGTTCGCCAAGGCCTTCCCCGAGCGGGTCTTCGACGTCGGCATCGCCGAGCAGCACGCCGCGGTCTCCGCCGCCGGCCTCGCCACCGGCGGTCTGCACCCGGTCTTCGCGGTCTACGCGACCTTCCTCAACCGCGCCTTCGACCAGGTCCTGATGGACGTGGCCCTGCACAAGTGCGGCGTCACCTTCGTCCTCGACCGGGCCGGCGTCACCGGCACCGACGGCGCCTCCCACAACGGCATGTGGGACATGTCGATCCTCCAGGTCGTCCCCGGCCTGCGGCTCGCCGCCCCGCGCGACGCCGACCAGGTCCGCGCCCAGCTGCGCGAGGCCGTCGAGGTCACCGACGCCCCCACCGTGGTCCGCTTCTCCAAGGGCGCCGTCGGCCCCGCCGTCCCCGCTCTGCGGCGCGTCGGCGGCATGGACGTGCTCCGCGAGCCCGGCTCGGACCGCCCGGACGTCCTCCTGGTCTCCGTCGGGGCGCTCGCCCCGATGTGCCTGGAGATCGCCGACCTGCTCGACCGGCACGGCATCTCCACCACGGTCGTCGACCCCCGATGGGTCAAGCCCGTCGACGAGGCCCTCGCCCCGCTGGCGGAGCGGCACCGGGTCGTCGTCACCGTCGAGGACAACAGCCGCGTCGGCGGCGTCGGCTCGGCCGTCGCCCAGGCGCTCCGCGACGCCGGGGTGGACGTGCCGCTGCGTGACTTCGGCATCCCGCCGCGCTTCCTGGACCACGCCTCCCGCGGCGAGGTCATGGCCGAGATCGGTCTGACCGCTCCGGACATCGCCCGGCAGGTCACCGGTCTGGTCTCGCGTCTCGACGGCAGGTTCGAGAGCAGCGCGCAGGCCGTGGAGCCCGCCCGCGACTGACGGTCACCGTCACCCCGTGTCACCCCAGGGCCGATCGGCTCACTCTTCGGAGTGCCGATCGGCCCTTTCGCGTGCATTCTGGCCACAGGACGGCAGCTCCATGGCAGGGAGGTACGACGAGTGAGTACGGACCAGCGGCCACGCGCCAACAACGGCATCTTCCGGACCAAGACGGTCGAGCAGTCGATCCGCGACACGGAGGAGCCGGAGCACGCACTCAAGAAGTCCCTGTCCGCCTGGGACCTGATGGTGTTCGGCGTCGGCGTCATCATCGGCACCGGCATCTTCGTCCTCACGGGCAAGGTCGCCAAGGAGAACGCCGGCCCGGCGACGGCCCTCGCCTTCGTCGCCGCCGGCATCGTGTGCGCCCTCGCAGCCCTGTGCTACGCCGAGTTCGCCTCGACGGTGCCGGTGGCGGGATCGGCGTACACCTTCGCGTACGCCTCGATCGGCGAGCTGCCCGCCTGGATCATCGGCTGGGACCTCGTCCTGGAGTTCGCCCTGGGTACGGCGGTGGTCGCCGTCGGCTGGTCGGGCTACGTCCGGTCGCTCATGGACAACATCGACTGGCACCTGCCGGCCGCGCTCGAAGGGCCGGACGTGCCGGGCGGCACCTTCGACATCCTGGCCTTCCTCCTCGTCCTGGTGCTGACCGTCGTCCTCGTCCTGGGCATGAAGCTCTCCGCCCGGATCACCGCGATCGTCGTGGCGATCAAGGTGACCGTGGTGATGATCGTGATCGTCGCCGGTCTGTTCTTCATCGTCGGCGACAACTACAAGCCCTTCATCCCGCCGGCCGTGACCCCCGAGGGCGGCGGCTCCAACTGGGACTCGCCACTCGTCCAGCTGCTCTTCGGGTACGAGCCGACCAACTTCGGCGTCATGGGCATCTTCACCGCGGCCTCCGTCGTCTTCTTCGCCTTCATCGGCTTCGACGTGGTGGCCACCGCCGCCGAGGAGACCAAGCTGCCGCAGCGGGACATGCCCCGGGGCATCCTCGGTTCGCTCTTCATCTGCACCGTGCTCTACGTGGCCGTCGCGCTGGTCGTCACCGGCATGCAGCACTACACCGAGCTGTCCGTCAGCGCCCCGCTCGCCGACGCCTTCAAGGCCGCCGGGCATCCCTTCTACGCGGGCGTGATCAGCTTCGGCGCCGCCATCGGCCTCACCACGGTCTGTCTGATCCTGCTCCTCGGCCAGACCCGCGTGTTCTTCGCGATGAGCCGCGACGGCCTGCTGCCGCGCTTCTTCTCCAAGACGCACCCGCGGTTCAAGACCCCGTACCGGCCGACGATCCTGCTCGGTGTGATCATCGCCATCGTCGCCGGTTTCACCAGCATCAACGAGCTCGCGACCCTGGTGAACATCGGCACGCTCTTCGCCTTCGTCGTGGTCGCCGTCGGCGTCATGGTGCTCCGCCGCACCCGCCCCGACCTGCCCCGCGCCTTCCGCACCCCCTGGGTGCCGGTGCTGCCGATCCTCTCCATCGCCGCCTCGTTCTGGCTGATGCTCAACCTGCCCGGCGAGACCTGGTTCCGGTTCGCGGTCTGGATGGTGATCGGCTTCGTCGTGTACTTCCTGTACGGGCGCGGTCACAGCCGGCTCGGGAAGGCGGGCCAGGGCGCGGAGTACTGAGCGGGCCGCGGGACGGCGATGTCCCGGGTGCGGAAGGGACCGTTCGGCAGGGCGACTACAGTCGGCTCGTACCCGAACTCCTTCCGACGACCGGAGTGCTGGATCCCCCCATGGCTAATCGATCCCAGGCCCCCGCCGCCCCTTCCACCGCCCCCCTGCTCCAGGGTGCCTGGCTGACCCGAGGGACGGAGGGCCGGTTCAGCGCCTACCTGCCCAGGGACGGAGAGGTGGTGCGCTGGACCGAGGAGCCGGACGGGACATGGAGCGGACCCGTCTCGCTCGGCGGCGACGGCCTGACCTCCTTCCTCGCGGTCGGCCAGGGCGCCGACCGCTACGTCCACCTCGTCGGTCTGCGGCCCACGACCGGCGGCGAGGACCACGTCGAGCTGGTGCACAGCGTCCAGTTCCAGACCGGCCGCCCCGCGGTGGCCTGGCGCTCGATCGGCCACTCCAACGGCAAGGCGCCGTGGACCGGCAACCCCGCCGTCGCGGTGGACGGCCAGGGCCGTGTGTACGCCTTCATGCGCAACGGCGGCGGCGGGCTGAGCGTGCGGGCCCAGAAGGACGCCGGCGGCTGGCACCCCTGGTGGGACCTGATGGGATCGAAGACCGACCCCTCGCCGGTCGCGCTCACCAACGGCTCCGGCTTCGTCGAGCTGTTCAGCTCGCACGCCAAGGGCCTCGTCCGCTACGTACAGCGCGAGTCCGGCGCCCGGCCGATCCGTGAGGAGCTGCTCCCGGCGTCGGTGACCATGGGCACCCTGGCGGCCACGACCGGCCCCTCCGGGCACGTCACGCTCTTCTACCTCGACCAGGACGGCCAGGTCCGCGCCTGGTCGCCCGAGCGCTCCCTGGAGCCGACGGTGCTCAGCAAGGCCGTCGGTACCGGGCGGCTCTCCGCCACCCGCTGTCTCGTCGACGGCGAGGAGCACACGGTCCTCGCCCAGCGGTCGGCCGACGGCCGGCTCGCCCTCGCCTCCTACCCGAGCGAGCGGGAGACCGAAGGCATCCAGTGGTCGGAGACGGGGGAGCGGCACGCGGATCTCGCCGCCGTCCTCACCCGCGGCCCCGAAGGGCGTCTGGTCGCGATGGCCCGCGTCGGCGGGGGCGCCCCGCTCGTCACCCGCCAGAAGGCCTCGGCGGAGGGTCTGGTCCTGGAGGGCTGGCGCTCCATAGGGTGACGCCCCGACGGGCGTCCCAGGCACTCCGGCGCTGCCCGGGACCTCCGCCTGTTCGCACCTCGGCGTGCGGCCGGCTCGTGCCTCGGCGTGCGGCCCCGGGAGGCCCGCGGCCCCTTGACGCGCGGCCCCGGGAGGCCCCGCGAAGCTCTCGCTCTCCGGGCGGCCGCCCCGGCGGTACGCGAACGGCCCCGGCACCTTCTGAAGGTGCCGGGGCCGTTCACGTACGCCCTGGGGCGCGAGGCCGGGTGTTACGCCGGGACGCTCGCCACGCCCTGCGCGAGGAAGGGCTTGCCGTTGACGCGCTCGGAGACGCCCTCACGGTCCAGGTACGGCGTGATGCCGCCCAGGTGGAAGGGCCAGCCCGCGCCGGTGATCAGGCAGAGGTCGATGTCCTGCGCCTCGGCGACGACACCCTCCTCCAGCATCAGGCCGATCTCCTGCGCCACCGCGTCCAGGACGCGGTCGCGGACCTGCTCCTCGGTCAGGACGGTGTCGCCCTGGACGAGGAGGGCGGCGACCTCCGGGTCGAGCTCCGGCTTGAAGCCGTTCTCGGCCTTGTAGACGTAGAAGCCGCGCTTGCCGGCCTCGACGACGCGCTTGAGGTTCGGCGAGACGGTGAAGCGCTCCGGGAAGGAGCGGTTCAGGGTCTCGGAGACGTGCAGACCGATGGCCGGGCCCACGAGTTCCAGGAGGACCAGCGGCGACATCGGCAGGCCGAGGGGCTCGATCGCCTTCTCGGCGGTCTCGACCGACGTGCCCTCGTCGATGACGTTCTGGATCTCGCCCATGAAGCGGGTCAGGATGCGGTTCACGACGAACGCCGGGGCGTCCTTGGTGAGGACCGCGGTCTTCTTCAGCTTCTTGGCGACACCGAACGCGGTCGCCAGCGAGGCGTCGTCCGTCTGCTCGCCGCGGACGATCTCCAGGAGCGGGAGGATCGCGACCGGGTTGAAGAAGTGGAAGCCGACCACGCGCTCCGGGTGCTGGAGCTTGGAGGCCATCTCCGACACCGACAGCGAGGAGGTGTTGGTGGCGAGGATCGCGTGCGCCGGAGCGACCGCCTCGACCTCCGCGAACACCTTCTGCTTGACGGACATCTCCTCGAACACGGCCTCGATGATGAAGTCCGCGTCCGCGAAGCCCTCGGCCTTGTCCAGGACACCGGAGACCAGGCCCTTGAGGCGGTTGGCCTTGTCCTGGTTGATGCGGCCCTTGCCGAGCAGCTTCTCGATCTCGGCGTGGACGTAGCCCACACCCTTGTCGACGCGCTCCTGGTCGATGTCGGTCAGGACGACCGGCACCTCGAGGCGGCGCAGGAAGAGCAGGGCGAGCTGGGAGGCCATCAGACCGGCGCCGACGACACCGACCTTGGTGACCGGGCGGGCCAGCGACTTGTCCGGGGCACCGGCGGGGCGCTTGCCGCGCTTCTGCACCAGGTTGAAGGCGTAGATGCCGGAGCGGAGCTCGCCGCCCATGATCAGGTCCGCGAGGGCCTGGTCCTCGGCGTCGAAGCCCTTCTGCAGGTCGCCGTCCTTGGCGGCCTCGATGATGTCGAGGGCGCGGTAGGCGGCCGGCGCGGCGCCGTGGACCTTGGAGTCGGCCACGAGACGGCCCTTGGCGACGGCCTGGTCCCAGGCCTCGCCGCGGTCGATCGCGGGGCGCTCGACGGTGACGGAGCCGTTGAGGACGGACGCCGTCCAGATCAGCGACTGCTCCAGGAAGTCGGCGCCCTCGAACAGGGCGTCGGCGATGCCGAGCTCGAAGACCTGCTTGCCCTTGAGCTGACGGTTCTGGTTCAGCGAGTTCTCGATGATGACCGAGACGGCCTTCTCGGCGCCGATCAGGTTCGGCAGGATGGCGCAGCCGCCCCAGCCGGGCACCAGGCCGAGGAAGACCTCGGGCAGCGAGAAGGCCGGGAGGGCCTTCGACACGGTGCGGTAGGTGCAGTGCAGACCGACCTCGACGCCGCCGCCCATGGCCGCGCCGTTGTAGTACGCGAAGGTCGGGACGGCGAGCGCGGACAGACGCTTGAAGACGTCGTGGCCGCCCTTGCCGATGGCGAGCGCCTCGTCGTGCTTCTTGAGCAGCTCGACGCCCTTGAGGTCGGCGCCGACGGCGAAGATGAACGGCTTGCCGGTGATGCCGACGCCGGTGATCTCACCGTTCGCGGCCTCGGCCTCGACCTGGTCGATCGCCGTGTTCAGGTTGGCGAGCGACTGCGGGCCGAAGGTGGTCGGCTTGGTGTGGTCGAAGCCGTTGTCCAGCGTGATCAGGGCGAACCGGCCCGCACCCGCGGGCAGTTCGAAGTGCCGTACGTGGGCGCTCGTGACGACCTCGTCGGGGAAGAGCTCCGCGGCGCCCTTCAGAAGCTCGGCGGTGGTGCTCACTTGCCCTCCCAGTGGGGGTTTTCCCAGATGACCGTGGCGCCCATGCCGAAGCCGACGCACATCGTGTTGAGGCCGTAGCGGACCTGCGGGTTCTCCTCGAACTGGCGGGCCAGCTGCGTCATCAGACGGACGCCGGAGGAGGCGAGCGGGTGACCGTAGGCGATGGCGCCGCCGTACTGGTTGACGCGGGCGTCGTCGTCGGCGATGCCGTAGTGCTCCAGGAAGGCGAGGACCTGGACCGCGAAGGCCTCGTTGATCTCGAAGAGGTCGATGTCCTCGATGGACAGACCGGCCTTCGCGAGGGCCTTCTCGGTCGCCGGGATCGGGCCGTAGCCCATGACCTCGGGCTCGACGCCGGCGAAGGCGTACGAGACGAGGCGCATCTTCACCGGGAGGTCGTTCTCGCGGGCGAAGTCCTCGGAGGCGATGATCGAGGCGGTGGCGCCGTCGTTGAGACCGGCCGCGTTGCCCGCGGTGACGTTGCCGTGGACGCGGAACGGCGTCTTGAGGCCGGCCAGCGACTCCAGGGTGGTGCCCGGGCGCATCGGCTCGTCGGCGGTGACCAGGCCCCAGCCGGTCTCACCGGTGGAGGCGTCGGTGCGGCGGACCGAGATCGGCACCAGGTCCTGCTGGATCTTGCCGTCGGCGTACGCCTTGGCGGCCTTCTCCTGCGAGCGCACGGCGTACTCGTCGGCGCGCTGCTTGGTGATGCTCGGGTAGCGGTCGTGCAGGTTCTCGGCGGTCATGCCCATGAAGAGGGCGGACTCGTCGACCAGCTTCTCGCTGACGAAGCGCGGGTTCGGGTCGACGCCCTCACCCATGGGGTGGCGGCCCATGTGCTCGACGCCACCGGCGATGACGGCGTCGTAGGCGCCGAAGGCGATCGAACCGGCGACGCTGGTCACGGCCGTGAGCGCACCGGCGCACATGCGGTCGATGGAGTAGCCCGGCACCGACTGCGGCAGCCCGGCGAGGATGCCCGCCGTGCGGCCGAGCGTCAGACCCTGGTCACCGATCTGCGTGGTCGCGGCGATGGCGACCTCGTCGATCCGCGCGGGGTCCAGACCGGGGTTGCGGCGCAGCAGCTCCCGGATGGCCTTGACGACGAGATCGTCGGCGCGGGTCTCGTGGTAGATGCCCTTCGGGCCCGCCTTGCCGAACGGGGTGCGGACGCCGTCGACGAAGACGACGTCCCTGACGGTACGAGGCACGATGGCTCTCCTCCAGGGTGCGGGATGGCACTGCTGCGGCACACGCCTAAGCGTGCGCTTGCTTCCCCCATGCTACTTGTGGGTAACCAGGCTGCCCAGCCCCTGGGCTCCAAGCGGCGAAGGTCACATTCCGAGGATGCCACCGACGCGACCCCACGCCCCCCGCGCACGCCCGTCCGATCGGAGGGTCCCGCAACCCGATGGGCCCACGGCGGCGGCCGTGTCACGGCCCGGACGCCCGTCGGCGGGCGGAGCCTGACACCGGTCCGGGGCGCGAGGCTCCGGACGCGCGACGGAAAGGACTCCCATGGCGATCGTCACCACCGACCACAAGGTCACCCACACCTCCACCGTCCCCGCGAACAAGGACGAGGTCGTCAAGCTCTTCGTCCGGGAGCGGAACGGCACGCCCCCGGGTCAGCCCCGCAGACCGGTCCTCATGCTCCACGGCAGGAGCGTGCCCGTGCTCGCGGGCTTCGACCTCCGGTACAAGACGTACAGCTGGGCGGAGACTCTGGCGAAGGCCGGATACGACGTCTTCATGATGGACCTCCAGGGCTCCGGACTGTCGCCGCGACCCCGGATGGACGACCCGCGCAACGTCAACCCGGCTCAGCAGAACCTGCTGACACCCCGCCCACCGGGATTCACGCCGGGGCCGCCGAACTACCCGTTCCAGCTGACGAACTCGAACAGTGACCGGGACGAACTGGACACCGTCGTGGAGTTCATCCGCGACGAGTGCGACGTGCAGAAGGTCGCCTTCATCGGCTGGTCCGCCGCCGCGTTCACGATGGGACCGTACGCGGTCAAGAACCCCCAGAAGGTGTCGAGCCTGTTCCTGCTGGCACCGATCTTCCCGCCCGAGGGAACGTCGAACCCGCCGGCCACGCTGCCGCGACCGGGCTTCCCGACCTATCTCGGCACCAAGGCGGGGTTCGACAGCGGCTGGAAGGGCGAGGTGCACTGCGACGGACAGCGGGAGGACGCCGTCGTCGGGGAGGCGTGGGACGCGATCATGAAGAGCGACCCGGTCGGCAGCACCTGGGGACCGCCGGCGGAGGGGCGCAACCGGATCAGGAACTTCTGGCGGTGGGGATGGAACAGGACCACCGCGGCACAGGGCGGGGTGCTCGGCGGAAGCGTTCCCGTGCTGATGGTCTACGGGGAGTACGACCGCCAGGTGAACACCTCGCCCCCCAACCCGGACCCGGAGCTCGACTTCTCCGTACCCGCCCTCTACGACGCCGTCACGGGCGCCCACAAGCTGATGGTCAAGCTCGCGTGCGCGGGGCACTCGGTGGTGTGGGAGATGCAGCACAAGAACGTCCACAACCTCTCGAAGCACTGGCTCAAGCAACTCAAGGTCGACGGCAAGACCCAGGGCGTCTTCGACATGGACACCGACGGAAACCTCAGCCCGGCCCCGTAGGCACGGCGGAGCCCCTGGCGGTTCTCACCGTCCAGGGGCTCTCCGAGCGGGGGTCACGCCGTGGCCGTCAGCGCCTTCACCAGGAGCGGGGTCACCAGGCCGACCTGCCAGGGGCGTGCGCCGTGGCCCGTGAGGGCGGCGGCGACGGAGTCCGCGTCGGCCGGGGACGGCGGCTCCCAGCAGACCCGGCGCACCGTGTCCGGGGTGATCAGGTTCTCCTGCGGCAGGTTCAGCTCCTCCGCGAGGGCCGAGACCGCCGCGCGCGCCGCCGAAAGCCGGGCCGCGGCGACCGGGTCCTTGTCCGCCCAGGCGCGCGGCGGGGGCGGGCCGGCCACCTGCTGGCCCGGCTGGGGGAGCTCGCTCTCGGGCAGGGCGCGGGCGCGGTCGACGGCCGCCTGCCACTGCTCCAGCTGACGGCGGCCCATCCGGTGCCCGAAACCGGGCAGAGCGGTGAGTGCGGTCACGTTCACCGGCACCGCGAGTGCCGCCTCCACGATCGCCGCGTCGCTCAGCACCTTGCCCGGGGAGACGTCCCGTCGCTGGGCGACCGCGTCACGGGCCGTCCACAGCTCCCGTACGACCGCCATCTGGCGACGGCGCCGCACCTTGTGCATACCGGAGGTGCGCCGCCACGGGTCCTTGCGGGGCGGGGCGGGCGGGGCCGAGGCGATCGCGTCGAACTCCTGGTGCGCCCAGTCGAGCTTGCCCTGCCGGTCGAGCTCCTTCTCCAGGGCGTCCCGGAGGTCGACGAGGAGTTCCACGTCGAGGGCCGCGTACCGAAGCCAGGGCTCGGGCAGCGGCCGGGTGGACCAGTCGACGGCGGAGTGGCCCTTCTCCAGGGCGTAGCCCAGGACGGACTCGACCATCGCGCCGAGGCCGACGCGCGGGAAGCCCGCGAGCCGCCCGGCGAGCTCGGTGTCGAACAGGGAGGTCGGGAGCATGCCTATGTCGCGCAGGCACGGAAGGTCCTGCGTCGCGGCGTGCAGGATCCATTCGGTCCCGGCGAGCGCGTCGCCGAGTCCGGAGAGGTCGGGGCAGCCCACCGGGTCGATGAGGGCGGTTCCCGCGCCCTCGCGGCGGAGCTGGACGAGATAGGCGCGCTGGCCGTACCGGTAGCCGGAGGCGCGCTCGGCGTCCACGGCGACGGGGCCGCGGCCGGCCGCGAAGGCGGCGACCACCTCGGCGAGGGCGTCCTCGGTCTCGACGACGGGCGGAATCCCCTCGCGGGGCTCCAGCAACGGGATCGGAAGCCCATTCGCAGGGACATCGTCGTCCGGGGGGCCGCCCCCGGTGGTGCGCAGTGCTGTGTCTGCTGCGGTCTCTTGGGCGTCGGTCACCTGTCAAGGGTATCGGTGAACGGCAAGCGCCTGTCGACGGAACGTTCCGTCGACAGGCGCCGGCTTCTTGTCGAGCGCTCCGTCAGTGGATGATCCCCGTCCGAAGGGCCACCGCGACCATGCCGGCGCGGTCCCCGGTGCCCAGCTTGCGGGCGATCCGGGCGAGGTGGCTCTTCACGGTGAGGGCAGAGAGGCCCATGGAGACGCCGATCGCCTTGTTCGACTGGCCCTCCGCGACGAGCCGGAGCACCTCGACCTCACGGCCGGAGAGCTCGCGGTAGCCGCCCGGGTGGCTCGGGGCACCCGGGGGGCGGCGGTGGCCGAGCCGCGCGGCCGCGGCGCCGATGGGGGCGGCGCCGGGTCGGGTCGGGTGGCCGATGTTGGTACGGGTGCCGGTGACGACATAGCCCTTCACGCCGCCCGCGAGGGCGTTGCGCACGGCGCCGATGTCGTCCGCCGCGGAAAGGGCGAGGCCGTTGGGCCAGCCCGCGGCGCGGGTCTCGGACAGCAGGGTCAGGCCGCTGCCGTCGGGCAGGTGGACGTCGGCAACGCAGATGTCGCGCGGGTTGCCGACGCGGGGACGTGCCTCCGCGATGGAAGAAGCCTCGATCACGTCGCGTACTCCGAGGGCCCACAGGTGGCGGGTCACGGTGGAGCGGACGCGCGGGTCGGCCACGACGACCATGGCCGTCGGCTTGTTCGGGCGGTAGGCGACCAGGCTTGCGGGCTGCTCGAGGAGAACGGACACCAGGCCTCCTGGGGGGAAGGATGCGGGACGGAGCCGGCTCGGGGAAGAAGCCGGGGGCGAACCCGTGCTGTGAAGGGGTCACTGGTTCCTTCGGCAGCTGGGCCGCCCGCCTTTAGGGAAAGATCACGATTTGGTGAGTAACAATTGGGGCAATTCGGACGCGTGATCGATCATCCTACGAGCGGGCCCCCGCGCGTCACCCCTGAGGGGGAGTCCCGGGGTCACCGTTCGAACCCTCCGAAGGTTGGCTTGATCCCGACCCTCAGGCCTGCTGCGGCCCCCGCCGCTGCGGCAGCGAGACGATCCCCGCACCCGAAACCGTCCCCGCCGCGCCCGTCGCCGGATCGACCGACGCGGGCGGCAGCCCCGCGATCTGGCAGAGCAGATCGCACCAGGCCGCCAGATGCGCCCCGGTGTCCGGCACTCCGGCCAGACCCTCGCGCGGCGTCCAGGACGCCCGGATCTCGATCTGCGTGGCGGGCCTGCGGTCCGCGAGCCCGCCGAAGTAGTGCGAGCCCGCCATCGTGACCGTGCCGCTCGCCTCCCCGTACGCCAGCCCCCGGGCCTCCATGGCCCCGGTCAGCCAGGACCAGCACACCTCGGGCAGCAGCGGATCCGCCGCCATCTCCGGCTCCAGCTCCGCCCGGACGAGCGTCACGAGCCGGAACGTGCCCTTCCAGGCCTCGTGGCCGTCCGGGTCGTGCAGCAGCACGAGCCGCCCGTCCGCGAGGTCCTCCTCGCCGTCCACGACGGCCGCCTCGACCGCGTGGGCGTACGGGGCGAGGCGCTGCGGGGGCCTCGTCGGTTCGATCTCGATCTCGGGTCGCAGCCGCGCCGCGCGCAGCGCCTCCACCGCCCGCCGGAACGCGAGTGGAACCGGGTTCGCCTCCGTACTGTCCGCTGTTTCGTCCGTCCCTCGATCGCCGTCGGAATGATCGGAAAAATGTCCCTGAGCCGCAGCCATGCGGGGAAGAGTAGGCGGAACGGGCCCTCCGTGCAGGGAGGGACACCCTGCCCGGACGAGCGGCTTCCCGCCACATGCGAAGATTCTGGGCGTGAGCGCCAACGATCGCCCGACGGGCCAGCAGACGAAGCAGCAGTCGCGGACCTACGACTCCGCGTTCCTCAAGGCATGCCGGCGGGAGCCCGTGCCGCACACCCCCGTCTGGTTCATGCGGCAGGCCGGGCGCTCGCTCCCCGAGTACCTCAAGGTGCGCGAGGGCATCCCCATGCTCGAGTCCTGCATGCGGCCCGAGCTGGTCACCGAGATCACCCTCCAGCCGGTCCGCCGCCACAAGGTCGACGCCGCGATCTACTTCAGCGACATCGTCGTCCCCCTCAAGGCCATCGGCCTCGACCTCGACATCAAGCCCGGCGTCGGCCCGGTCGTCGCCGACCCCATCCGCACCCGCGCCGACCTGGACCGGCTGCGCGACCTGACCCCTGAGGACGTCCACTACGTCACCGAGGCCATCGGGATGCTCACCGGGGAACTGGGCGACACCCCGCTCATCGGCTTCGCGGGCGCGCCGTTCACCCTCGCGAGCTACCTCGTCGAGGGCGGACCCTCGCGCAGCCACGAGCGCACCAAGGCGATGATGTACGGCGACCCGCAGCTGTGGGCCGATCTGCTCGACCGCCTCGCCGGGATCACCTCGGCCTTCCTCAAGGTCCAGATCGAGGCCGGCGCCTCCGCCGTCCAGCTCTTCGACTCCTGGGTCGGCGCCCTCGCCCCGGCCGACTACCGCCGCTCGGTGATGCCGGCCTCCGTGAAGGTGTTCGACGCGGTCGCCGGGTACGGCGTCCCGCGCATCCACTTCGGCGTCGGTACGGGCGAGCTGCTCGGCCTCATGGGCGAGGCCGGCGCGGACGTCGTCGGCGTCGACTGGCGCGTTCCGCTCGACGAGGCCGCCCGCCGCGTCGGCCCCGGCAAGGCCCTCCAGGGCAACCTGGACCCGGCCGTGCTGTTCGCCGGGCGCGAGGTCGTCGAGGCCAAGACGGACGAGGTCCTGGCCGCCGCGAAGAACCTCGAGGGGCACGTCTTCAACCTGGGCCACGGCGTCATGCCGTCGATGGACCCGGACGCCCTGTCGCAGCTCGTCGAGTACGTCCACACCAGGACGGCCGTCTGACGCACCCGCGAAGCCCGTCCGACGGCCGCCGGGGGACACCCCGGCGGCCGTCGCGCCGTCCCAGGCCGCCCGCGCGGCCCCCGGGCGGGGGCCGCCCGCGCGGAGCGCCGTCGTCAGCCCGCCGCGCGGACCGCCGCCGTCGCCTTGCGGGCCGCGATCAGGACCGGGTCCCACACCGGTGAGAACGGCGGCGCGTACCCGAGGTCCAGGGCGGTCATCCGCTCCACGGTCATCCCCGCCGTCAGCGCCACGGCCGCGATGTCCACCCGCTTCGCCGCACCCTCCCGGCCGACGATCTGCACCCCGAGCAGCCGGCCCGTGCGCCGCTCGGCCAGCATCTTCACGGTCATCGCCGCGGCCCCGGGGTAGTACCCGGCCCGGCTCGTCGACTCCACGGTCACCGTCACGTACCGCAGGCCCACCTCCCGGGCGTCCTTCTCCCGCAGACCGGTCCGGGCGAGCTCCAGGTCGCAGACCTTCGACACCGCCGTGCCCACGACCCCCGGGAACGTGGCGTAGTCGCCGCCGACGTTGGACCCGATGACCTGGCCGTGCTTGTTGGCGTGCGTCCCCAGCGGCACGTGGCGTTCGCGGCCCGAGACCAGGTCCAGGACCTCCACGCAGTCACCGCCCGCCCAGATGTCCTCGTGGCCGCGGACCCGCATCGCCAGATCGGTGAGCAGCCCGCCGTGCGCCCCCAGGGGCAGCCCCGCCGCGCGGGCGAGCGAGGTCTCCGGCACCACGCCCATGCCCAGGACGACCACGTCCGCGGGGTACTCGGCCTCGTCCGTCGCCACCGCCCTGACCCGGCCGTTCTCGCCGGTGAGGATCTTGGTGACCTCCGCCGAGGCGACCGTCGTGATCCCCAGACCGTCCATCGCCCGGTGCACCAGTCGGCCCATGTCCGGGTCGAGCGTCGCCATCGGCTGCTCGCCGCGGTGCAGGACCGTCACCTCGTAGCCCCGGTTGAGGAGCGCCTCGGCCATCTCCACGCCGATGTAGCCCGCGCCGACCACCACGGCCCGCCGTCCCGGCGTCGCCTCCAGCGAGTCGAGCAGCGCCTGTCCGTCGTCCAGGGTCTGCACCCCGTGCACCCCGGGGGAGTCGATCCCGGGCAGTGCGGGCCGCTTGGGCCGGGCGCCCGTCGCGACGACCAGCTTGTCGAAGCCGGTCCGGGTCTCCGTACCGGTCTCCAGGTTCCGTGCGAGGACCTGCCGGCCGGGCACGTCGATCGCCGTCACCTCCGTCCGCATGCGCAGGTCGATGGCGCGGGCCCGGTGCTCCTCGGGTGAGCGGGCGATCAGCTCGTCGCGGGTGGCGACGTCACCGCCGACCCAGTACGGGATGCCGCAGGCCGAGTACGAGGAGAAGTGACCGCGCTCGAACGCGACGATCTCCAGCTCCTCCGGCCCCTTGAGCCTGCGTGCCTGCGACGCGGCGGACATCCCCGCCGCGTCGCCACCGATGACCACCAGTCGTTCGCTCATGGGACGACGCTACTTCTCGGGAGTCTCCGGAGTCGCCGGCGAGGTCACCGCCCCGGCGGCGTTCCGCTCCGGGCCGCTCTCCCCGGGCCGTGGCACCGGCACCGGCCCCGGCGTGCCGCCGGCCCGACGGGCGGCGCGCGGGCGGATCAGACGGTGCCAGACGAGGAAGACGATCAGGGCGACCGCGAGCCACGGGGCGAGGGCGGCCAGCACGATCACGACCCAGGTCACCACACCCACCAGGGCGTTCCAGCCGCCGGAGAGGGCGTCGAGGAAGCCCGGACGGCCCTCCTCGGACTCCTTCGCCCGCGGTTCCCTCTCCTTCTCGCTGAGCTGCAGGGTGATCGTCGCGAGCGAGGTCCGGTCCCGCAGCGAGGACCGCTGCGCGAGCAGCGCCTCCAGGTCCGCCTGACGACGGCTCAGCTCGCCCTCCAGCGTCACCACGTCGGTGAGCCGCTCCGCCCGGTCCATCAGCGCCCGCACCCTCGCCACGCTCGCCCGCTGGGTGGCGATCCGGCTCTCGACGTCCACCACCTCACCGGTGACGTCCTTCGCGTCGGCCTTCCGGGACAGCAGCTTTCCGGTACCGGCGAGTTCGGTGAGGACGGCGTCGTACCGCTCCTGCGGCACGCGCAGCACGATGCGGGAGGCGACGTCCCCGTCGTCGGCCCGCTCCGTCTCCTCGTTCTCGACGTGCCCGCCCGCGCCGGCCGTCACCGTACGGGCCGCGGCCAGCGCCTTCGTCACATCGGCGACCTCCACGGAGAGCGAGGCGGTACGGATGACGTGCTGCTGCCGCGCGGGGGCCTTGGAGGGCGCCGACGGGGCCTTCTCGGCGCCCGCGTAGCCGTCGGCGGCGCCCCGGGCGTCCGCGGGCTTCGCCGCGCTCAGGTCCCGCTTGTCCGCCGCGCCCGTGTCGGTGCCGTTCGCGCCGCAGCCGGTGAGGACCAGCGCGGCCGTGAGCAGGACGCCGCCCGCCGCCGCCCGCGTTCTTGCCGTCGTACGTGCACTCCGCATCGCGTTCCCCCAGGGGTGGTCGGTGTCGCCGGTTCGACGTACCAGCCCACCCGATGGGTTGCCCTCCGGCGGTAGCGATGCGGTCACGGTCCGGCCTCGGAACGGGAGCGGGCGGGAGGGGAGCCTCGGAACCGGAGCCGATGGGCGATTTGAGAGAGTGGTTCCATGAACGCGGACACCACGGGACCCCATGTCGTCGTCGCCGGAGGCGGTATCGCCGGACTCGCCGCCGCCCACCGGCTGGCCGTCGCCGGCCACCGGGTGACGCTCCTCGAAGCGGGACCGCGGCTCGGCGGCAAGCTGCTCGCCGGGGAGATCGCGGGCGCTCCCGTGGACCTCGGCGCCGAGTCGCTGCTCGCCCGCCGCCCCGAGGCGGTCGCCCTCGCCCGGGCCGTCGGTCTCGGCGACCGGCTCCAGGCCCCCGGTACGACGACCGCGTCCGTCTGGTCCCGGAGCGCACTCGTCCCCATGCCCAAGGGCCACGTCATGGGCGTCCCCGGTGACGCCCGCGCCGTCGAGGGGCTCCTCTCCGCCGAGGGCGTGGCACGGATCGGCCTCGACGCGGAACTGCCGCCGACCGAGGTCGGCGACGACATCGCCATCGGCGCGTACGTCGCCGCCCGCATGGGCCACGAGGTCGTCGACCGGCTCGTGGAGCCCCTCCTCGGCGGGGTGTACGCCGGTGACGCCTACCGCATCTCGATGAAGGCCGCCGTCCCCGCCCTCTTCGAGGCCGCCCGCACCCGGCCCACCCTCACCGCCGCCGTCCGCGCCGTACAGCAGGCCGGGGCGGCCGTGCCCGCCGACGCGGCGGGCGCCGCGACCGGCCTCGGCGGTTCCGTCTTCCTCGGCGTCGACGGCGGTGTCGGCACCCTGCCCGGAGCCGTCGCCGCCGCGATCCGGGCCGCCGGCGGCGAGGTCCTCACCGACGCCCCCGTGACCGGGCTCCGCCGCACCGGGGCCACCGGCTGGCAGGTCGTCGTCGGCGGCCGGGTCCTGACGGCCGACGCCATCGTCCTCGCCACCCCCGCCGGGCCCGCCGCCGCGCTCCTCGCCCCGCACGCGCCCGCCGCGGCCGCCGAGCTGGACGCCGTGGAGTACGCCTCCATGGCCCTGGTCACCCTGGCCTTCCGCCGCGCCGACGTGCCCGCCCTGCCGGGCTCGGGGTTCCTCGTCCCTCCCGTCGACGGCCACACGATCAAGGCCTCCACCTTCTCCTCGCAGAAGTGGCGGTGGGTCGCCGACCGCGCCCCCGGCCTGTTCGTGCTGCGCACCTCGGTCGGCCGCCACGGCGAGGAGGACCAGGTCCTCCGTGAGGACGCCGACCTCGTCGCCGCGTCGCTCAAGGACCTCGCCGCCGCCACCGGGCTCTCCGCCCGGCCCGTCGCCACCGCGGTCACCCGCTGGAACGGCGGCCTGCCGCAGTACCCGGTCGGCCACCTCGCCCGGGTCGCCCGGGTCCGCGAGGCCGTCGCCGCCCTTCCCGGAGTGCGCGTCGCGGGCGCCGCGTACGACGGTGTCGGCATCCCCGCCTGCATCGCCTCGGCCCATCGGGCGGCCGACGAGATCATCGCCACGTCGAAAAGGACCGACCCCGGTGCGGGGCACTCCCTGTGACGGGCGAGAATAGGCGTATGAGTGCGCCCGAAAAGATCCCGAACGCCGGTAAGAAGGCGAAGGACCTCAACGAGGTCATCCGCTACACCCTGTGGTCTGTCTTCAAGCTGCGCGACGTTCTCCCCGAGGACCGCGGCGGCTACGCCGACGAGGTCCAGGAGCTGTTCGACCAGCTCGCGGCCAAGGACATCACCGTCCGCGGCACGTACGACCTCTCCGGTCTGCGCGCCGACGCCGACGTGATGATCTGGTGGCACGCCGAGACGAGCGACGAGCTCCAGGAGGCGTACAACCTCTTCCGCCGCACCCGCCTGGGCCGCGCCCTCGAGCCGGTCTGGTCGAACATGGCGCTGCACCGCCCGGCCGAGTTCAACAAGTCGCACATCCCGGCCTTCCTGGCCGACGAGAACCCCCGCGACTACGTCTCGGTCTACCCCTTCGTGCGCTCCTACGACTGGTACCTGCTGCCGGACGAGGACCGCCGCCGGATGCTCGCCGACCACGGCAAGATGGCCCGTGGCTACCCGGACGTCCGCGCCAACACGGTCGCCTCCTTCTCCCTCGGCGACTACGAGTGGCTCCTCGCCTTCGAGGCCGACGAGCTGCACCGCATCGTGGACCTCATGCGTCACCTGCGTGCCTCCGAGGCGCGGATGCACGTCCGCGAAGAGGTCCCGTTCTACACCGGTCGCCGCAAGAGCGTGGCCGAGCTGGTGGCGGGCCTGGCCTGACGGCCGTACGAAAACCTGGTGGTGGCCCGGCTCCCGGTCGGGCGCGCCACCCCTCGACCCGGAAGATCAGACGGCAGGCGTGACCATGGCCTGCCGCTCCAGCGACACCGGGTCCGGCTCCGGGTGCGGCGCGCATGACGCGCGCCGCACCGGCGTCATTTCCAGGGTCTTCTCGCCCTGATGCCTCCGCCCCGTGGCCTTCGCCGAGGGCCCCTCAGCCCCGGCCGCGGAGCGCGGCGCGGAGCTCCGGTTCCAGCACCCCCGGCCCGCGCGTCGCGAGGGCGGTGAGGGGATCGGCGGGGGAGACCCCCGCGAGCAGCCGCTGCCCGGCGGGCGACGCCCAGCGGGTGTACGGGTACACCTCGATCCGCCCGATCAGCAGACAGAGCACCGACGCGAGCAGCGGCAGCGCGAACCCGGCGAGGACCGGGGCCCGTTCGGCGGCCGGCACCAGCAGCGCGGACACCGTCCCGAGCAGCAGGCTCAGCAGCAGGCCCGCCCGCACCGCCCGCAGCCCGGCGGCGACCTCCCGCCGGCCCGCCGGGGACACGGCGAGCCCTCGCTCGACGAGCCGGTCAGCGAGCAGACGTACGGGGTCGGCGGCGGCGACCCGGGGACGCACGGCGGGAATCGGCGCCTGCCCCTCGGGCCCCAGGGCACCGAGCACCGCCCGCTCCAGCGCGTCCCCCGCGCACGCGTCGGCGTCCACGACCGTCGCCCAGCCGGTGCGGGCGAGGAAGAGCCTCCGGGCCCGGTGCATCGTCACGAGCGTCAGATCGGTGACCCGCAGCGGGCCGCCGGCGAGATACGCCGCCTCGCCGACGGTGAGTTCCGGTGCGCTGCCCGGAAGGGCCTCGGCGCGCGCGGGACGGGCCGCCGCGAGCGCCGCCCGGCAGAGCCGCGCACAGCCGACGGCGGCCACGACACAGGCGACGAGCAGCAGCGGAACCCAGACCATGACCGAGTTGTACGGGAGGCCGGGCGGGCCCGCCACCCGAACGGGTGATCAGCTGCTGGAGCTGGAACACGAACTCCCGCTGGAGCTGGAGCACGAGCTGGAGCTGGAGCTGGAGCAGGAGCTTCCGCCCCCGCCGCAGCTGGAGCCGCCGCCGGAGCAGGACCCGGACGAGCAGGACGAGCCGGACCCGCCGCCGGAGCAGGAGCTTCCGCCCCCGGAGCAGGAGCTTCCGCCGCCGCCCCCGCCGCCACAGGCACTGGTCCCCGCGCACCACACGACCGGCGCCGCGAAGAGGGCGTCGTCCGAGTGCGTGGTGGCGTACGCGTGCGGAACCGGGCGCCTGCCGCCGCCCCTGCGCCGCCGGGGCGGCGGGTAGATCCGGGCGGCGGCCACGAGCTGCTCCCGCAGCACCGGATCGGGCAGGGCCCGGAGCCCGTGCAGGGCCACGAGCAGGGCCGCGTCCGGGACAGTGGCGTGGTCCCGCCCGTACGCGAAGACCGCGCGCCGGCCGGCCGGGGTGACCTGCCGGGCGGTGAGCGAACCGCAGACGATGGCGGTGACCAGGGCGGCGAGCAGGATCGGCACCACCTTGAAGATGAACGGGACCGTCATCCCCGAGCCGCTGTCCAGATCCGTCGCGAAGCCGACGACGGTGAGGACGATCGACACCGGGAAGAGGGCGAAGGCCGTCACGGCGAACACGCCGCACCAGCGGGCCGTGGAGCGCCGGACCGCCGGATCGACGACGAGCCCGCGCGCGGCGAGCCCGTCGCCGATCTCCTGGACCGCCGGGTGCCGCATGACGGTCATCCGCAGGTGGTGCAGGGCCCCGTGCGGGGCGGCGGCGTGCGCCTGGAGCACGGCGCGCTCCACCGGGTCGTACGCGACGGGACGGACGACGGCCACGATGCCGGGGCCGCCGATCGCCAGCCTGCCGTCCGCCTGGAGGGCGGTCAGGGCGGTGTCGACGACCCTGGCCGGGCCGCCGTTGAGGAAGGCGGCCTCGTACCGGTCGTGGACCGGTCCGCCGGGTCCCCGGCGGGTCCGGACGACCCGGGTCACGAGCACCGCGATGCCCGTGATGCCGGCGATGTAGTAGAGCGCGACCAGAACGTTCACGAGCACCTCACTTCCGTACCAGTGCGTGCCGGGCGGCCCGCACGAGCCGGGCGGCGCGGCCCGGCGGGCGGCTGCCGGAACGGTCCTGCCACCACTCCGTGAGCCGTCGGCGCGCCGCCGGGTCCTCCGGCCGCCCGGCGACCAGCAGATGCTCGGCGAAGTCGAGCGCGTCGCGGCGGTAGCCGCCGTTCATGGGCCGGGACCGGGCGTACGCGAGGAAGGCCGGCCGGTAGTCCTTGCCCAGGATCCCGGGGAGTTCCGGCGCGACCTTCGCGACGACCCCGGCCCGCTTGGCCGCGAGTGCCCGGCTCTGCACGCCGAGCCGCCGGCTGTCGAAGCCCTCGGGCACGGGGGTCCCGGCGACGAGCGCGGAGAGCAGCGCGGCCTGGGCCACGGCGACGCGCTGCCTGGCGCCGGGCCGGGGGCAGGGCGCGGCCCCGGGCCCGCCGTCGGAAGCCGGGGCGTCGTCGGTGGCGTCGGCGACGGCGTCGGGCGAGGCACTGGGCATGAACCCGCCGGAGACCCGGGCCCCGGCGCCGATGAGCAGCGGCTGCGTCGCCACCGCCGCACCGCGCGGCGCCCGCACGCCGTGACCCGGACCCCCGCGACCCGCGGTCTGTGCCCCGGCCCCGGCGCCGGTCAGCGTCGCCCGGATCGCCCGGAGTTCGTCCGCCAGCTCCTCCGCGGGCGGGAAGTCGTCGTCCCGCTCCAGCAGCACACCGGGCGGCGCGACCCGGGACGCGAGGTCCGCCAGGACGTCGAGCACCGCCGCCGGCACGGGATGCGCGTGCGTGTCGTGCCAGACCCCGTCCCGCTCGACGCCTCCCGCCACGTGCACGTACGCGATCGCCTCCACCGGCAGCTCCGACAGGGCCCGCGCCGGATCCTCGCCCCGGTTGACGTGGTTGGTGTGCAGGTTGGCGACGTCGATGAGGAGCCGTACCCCCGTACGCTCCACGAGCTCCGCCAGGAAGCGTCCCTCCGACATCTCCTCGCCGGGCCACGAGACGAGCGCGGCGATGTTCTCCAGGGCGAGCGGTACGGGCAGCGCGTCCTGCGCGATCCGTATGTTCTCGCAGAGCACGTCGAGCGCGTCCCAGGTCCTGGGTACGGGAAGCAGGTGGCCCGCTTCGAGCTGCGGGGTCGCGGTGAGCGGCCCCCCGGCCCGGACGAACGCGATGTGCTCCGTGACCAGCGGCGCCCCCAGCGCCACCGCCTTCTCGCCGAGCGCGGCGAGCCGCGCCGGGTCGGGGCGGTCCGCGCCCCCGAGCCCCAGCGAGACGCCGTGCGGCACGACGGTGACGCCGCGCTCGCGCAGCCGCGTCAGGGAGTCGGGAAGGTGGTCGGCGCAGATGTTCTCCGCGACGACCTCCACCCAGTCGATTCCGGACAGTCCCTCCACCGCGTCAGCGATCTCGGGACGCCAGCCGATGCCGATGCCGAGTTCCGTCATGTCCCCCTCCTTCGGTCCTCAGTCACCCACGTGATGGCCCCGGCGGGAGCGTTCGAATCCCTGGAGGGTCACGTTCAGAGGTTGATTTGAGGTTCCGTTCGGTCACGGCGGACGGCGGGGGTGTCGGCCGGTGACGGCTACGGCCGCGGCAGCCGCAGCGCCGGGGCGAAACGGTCGCTTCCCTCGGCCACCACGGTGGGGCCGGGGGCGATCTCCGTGAAGCCCGCGTCGCGGACCAGCGGGAGACCGCTCGCCGTGAGGGCGGGCCACTCCTCGGCCGTCGCGGTGCGGACCGCGAGCGGGAAGCCCGCCTCGTGCCAGGCCTTCCGGTCGGCGTCCCCCATCGCCCACCACAGGAGCTGCGCCCCGTGCCCGGTCTGGGCCATCGTCTTGCCCGCGGACATGTCGAGCTCCGGGTTGATCCACAGCACCACCGCGCCCTCCGGTACGGGGCCGGGCACGGCCGGGTCGTCGAGGTCGGTGCCCGAGACCTGGAGCTTGGCCAGCTCCTTGGGCCAGCCGTCGAGCGGGACCGGCGGGAAGACCCGTACCTCCGACTCCAGGCCGTCGACCGTGATCCCCGGCAGCGCGCCCGCGCGCCGCCACTCCGCGCCGCGCGCCCGGCGCACCACCTTGCGGATCCTGGCGTCCTGCCAGTCGGTCATGGCCTGCGCCCACTCGCCCTCGCCGAGCGAGCGGTCGTCGGTGAGGATCTCCAGGACGGCGCGGGCGGCGGTCTCCAGGGCGTCGGTACGGGACGGCGGCGCGTCCCGTTCGATCCGTACGACCAACGGCAGGACGAACTGGGGCTTCTCATCGCGAAGATCGGTCTCATTGCTGCTCACCGGGCAAGTCTGCCACTGCCCTCAGAAGCGTTTCTTGTGGGAATGAGCAGTTCCGGGCCAGGATGCCCCTCATGAAGAGTGATCTTTTCACCGGCGAACACCTCGCCGAGACCGCGGATTTCCCGGGGATGACCCTCCAGAACGCCAAATCCGTCAAATACACCGTCAACGGCGAGATGCACGCCCGTCAGGGATCGATGATCGCCTTCCGCGGCGACCTCCGGTTCGAGCGCAAGGGTCAGGGCATCGGCGGCCTGCTCAAGCGGGCCGTCACCGGCGAGGGCCTGGCCCTGATGGCCGTGCGCGGCCAGGGCGAGGCGTGGTTCGCGCACGAGGCGCAGAACTGCTTCATCGTCGAGATCGAGCAGGGCGACGCCTTCTCGGTCAACGGCCGCAACGTGCTCTGCTTCGACGCCACACTCCACTACGAGATCAAGACCGTGAAGGGCGCCGGAATGACCAGCGGCGGCCTCTTCAACTCCGTCTTCTCCGGCTACGGCAAGGTCGCCCTCATGTGCGAGGGCACCCCGATCGTCATCCCCGTCAGCCCGCAGGCCCCGGTCTTCGTCGACACCGACGCCGTCGTCGGCTGGAGCGAGCAGCTGCACACCTCGCTCCACCGCTCGCAGTCCGTCGGCTCGATGATCCGCGGCGGCTCGGGCGAGGCGGTGCAGCTCAAGCTGGAGGGCCAGGGCTTCGTGGTCGTCCGGCCGAGCGAGCTGACCCCGCAGAAGACCTCGAATTGAGGCTGGAGCGGGTCGGGCGCCGGCACGGCCTCCGGGGGGCGTGGGTGCTCCGTGAGGTGGACCTCGACCTGCCCGCCGGGACCCTCGTCAGAGTCGTCGGCACGAACGGCACGGGGAAGTCGACCCTGCTGCGGCTGGTGGCGGGCGTCGACGCGCCCACCGCGGGACGCGTCACGGGCCGCCCGCCCCGCACGGCGTACGTCCCCGAGCGCTTCCCGGCCGCGCTGCCCTTCACGGCCGTCGAGTACCTGGTCCGTCTGGGGCGGGTGCAGGGTCTGGCCCCGGGGGCGGCGCGGGCGCGGGCGGGGGAGTGGCTGGAACGTTTCGGGGCGGGTGAGCACATCCGTACGGCCATGGCGGAACTCTCCAAGGGCACGAGCCAGAAGGTCGCCGTGGCCCAGGCCTTCCTGGCCGACCCCTCCCTCCTGGTCCTCGACGAGGCCTGGACCGGCCTCGACACGGGGGCGCGTGCGGAACTGGACGCGGCGGTCCGCTCACGCAGGGCGGCGGGCGGAACGGTCGTCTTCGTCGACCACGACCCGCGGCGGCTGGAGGGAGAGCCGTCCGCGGTGTACGAGGTACGGGAGGGACGGGTCCGGGAGGCGGAGGGCGCGTTCCGTGCCCCTGCGGGCCCGGTGGGCCCGGTCCCGGACGCCGGGGCGCGGCCGCGTGTGCGGATCGTCGCCTCGGGCGGCCCGCGCGCCCTCCCGCTCCCGGAGCGGCTTCCCGGTCGCCCCGCCGTCGCGCCCGGACCCGACGGCGACGGCACCACCGTGCTCACCGTGGGCGCCGCCCACTCCGACGCCCTGCTGGGCGTCCTCCTCGCCGCCTCCTGGCACATCCACCACCTCGGCCGTGAAGGCGTACGCGTATGACGGCGCTCCTGCGCTACCAGACCGGCCTGCTGCTCCGCTCGCAGCGCTGGCTCGCACCGCTCCTCCTGTACGCGGCCGTCCTCGGCGTCGGCGTCGAGGTGGGCGAACCCGTCCTCGGCGCGCTCGGTGTCACGGCCGGCGCCCTGCTCCCCGTCACCGCCTGGTCCGTACGGATCTGTGTCACACAGGAGCCGGCCGCCGCCCGGAACGTCGTCGCGGCGGCCGCCGGCCGGGGCCGCGCGCATCTCGCGGCGCTCGTCACCGGGACCCTCCTGCCCGCCCTGGTCGGCGTGGTAGCGGCCCTCGCGGTGACGGCGACCGGCGACCGTCGCGGGGTGACCGCGCCCGCCGCCCTGACGACGGGACTCCTGGCGGTACTGGCCTGCGCCCTGACGGGCGCCGCCGTGGGCGCGCTGACGTCCCGCCCCTTCGTCCGGGCCCCCGGCTGGTCCGTCGCGGCCCTGGTCCTGGGCTCGCTGCTCGCCCTGGTGACCACCGGCTCACCGGCGAAGCACGCGATGACGGCCCTGGTCACCGGGGCCCGCACGGTGAGCGCGGACCCGCCGTGGCTCGCCTGCGGGGGAGCCGTGCTCCTCGCGGCGGTGTGCGCGATCCTCGCGTGCGGGGCCACGGCCCGGCTGGAGTGAGTAGGCTCGAAGGCATGACCGACACGACCGAGTCCACGTCGTACTGCGCCACCCCGGAGTCCGGTCCGAAGCCCGAACCCGCGACCGAGGGCCCCTTCGCCGCCTGTGTGCTGTGCCAGGAGCCGACCGAGTACCCGGAGTCCACGAAGGGCATCACCCTGTGCCCGGTGTGCGAGTGGCAGGAGGCGGAGCGCACGGCCTGCTCGGGCTGAGCGTCCGCGCGTCCGCCCCCCCGGCTCACCCGCGCATCAGCTCCGAGACCTTCACGAAGCGATAGCCGCGGGCCCGGAGTTCCGGGACGATGCGGCGGATCGCCTGCTCGGTGACGGGGGCCGCGCTGCGCGTGCAGTGCATGACGACCAGGGAGCCCGGCTTCACCCCGTCGAGGACCTGCTCGGCCACCGCGTCCTCGTCCTGCGCGAAGGCGTCGCCGCTGACCACGTCCCACTGGACCGCCGTCACCCCGGCCGGGGCGAGCGCGCGGCGGGCCGCGTCGTCGTAGCAGCCGCCGGGGAAGCGGAAGTACGGGACGACGTTCACGGCCCCGGCGTCGCGGAAGGCGTCGAAGGCCCGCTGGACGTCGTCCGCCATGTCGGGCGTGGAGACGGTCGGGAGGCCGTAGCAGGGGGACGCGAAGGCGTAGTGGCTGTAGGAGTGGTTCGCGATCTCGAAGAGCGGGTCGCGGCCGATGGACCTCGCCTGGTCCGGGTACTCCTCCGCCCAGCGGCCCGTCATGAACACGGTGGCGTCCACCCTCAGCCGGCGGAGGGTCGCGATGAGCTGCGGGTTGTCGAAGTGCTCGCCCTCCGCGGCCCGGGGCCCCTGATCGGCCGTCATGTCGGCGTCGAAGGTGAGTGCGACGACCTTCTCCGCGCGCTTCGCCGTGGTCTTCCCCGCGCCCTTCGCCCGGCGCGTGTACACGGGGGTGAGGCCGCCGGGACCCGGAGCCATGGTGGGCGGTGCGGCGGGGACGCGCGCGGGCTTGGGTCCGGCCGCCGCGGCGCTCGCCCGGGGCGAGGGGCTGGTGGTGGCGGCCGGTTCCTTCGCCGGCGGGGCCGGGGGTGTGTCGACGGCTTCCCGGCCGCATCCGACGAGGACGGCGCCCAGAAGACCGAGCGCCGCCAAGTTCCGTACAGAAATGTTCACGATCGGAAGTTAACTGATCAAAGTGTCTAACGCTCGCGACTCGACAGCTGCAGCACGCGAGTCCACGCGGTGAGCTGACGCACCATCGCGGCGCCGCTCACGTGGCCAGGAGCCGTCGTCGGCTCTCGGCCACGTCGAAGTCCCCCGGCGGGTACGCCGGGTCCAGTGCCTCCAGGTGTTCCAGCAGCAGGGTGCTGATCGCCCAGTTGCGGTACCACTTGCGGTCCGCCGGGACCAGATACCAGGGGGCCTCGTCCGCCGAGCAGCGTTCCAGGGCGATCTCGTACGCCTCCTGGTACGCCGGCCACATGCCGCGCTCCTCGATGTCGCCCACGTTGAACTTCCAGTGCTTCTCCGGGTTGTCCAGCCGTTCGAGCAGCCGGTCGCGTTGTTCCTCGTACGAGATGTGGAGGAAGACCTTGACGACCGTCACGCCGTCGTCGGCGAGGGACTTCTCGAAGTGGTTGATCTGGCCGTACCGGCGCCCGAGCTGGGAGCGCGGGACCAGCTCCCGTACCCGGGCGATGAGCACGTCCTCGTAGTGGGAGCGGTCGAAGATGCCGATCTCGCCCGGATGGGGCAGCGCCTTCGTGATCCGCCAGAGGAAGGGGTGGTCCAGTTCCTCCGGCGTCGGGGCCTTGAAGGCGCGGATGCGGCAGCCGGAGGGGTTGAAGAGGCCGATGACGTGCTTGACCGTGCCGCCCTTGCCGCTGGTGTCCATCCCCTGGAGGACGAGCAGGACACGGCGCCGGTCGCCCGCCGTGCTCGCCGCGTACAGGCGTTCCTGCAGGTCCGCGAGGCGCGGCCCGAGGGCGGCGGTGGCGGCCACGCCGGCCGCCTTGTCGGCGGGTCCGGCCGGGGTGGCGGAGGCGTCGTACGAGCCGAGGTCGACGCGCTCGCCCTCGGGGACGCGGAGCAGCTCCCGCAGGGGGGCCGTCCGCTGCTTCCGCTTCTTCTTCCCGTCCTTCCCGCTCTCCTTCTTCCCGTCCTTCTTCGCCACTGCGTGCCCCTTCCGCCGCCCCGCGCGTCCGTCCTCACCCGATCCTGCGACGGAACCCGGCCGCCCGCGAGCGCGGACGACCGGGCACCGCGCTCAGCTCAGCACCAGGGGCCCGTCACCGCGAAGGTCGTCCCCGGGGTGTAGCAGTTGACGTACATGGTTCCCCGGTCCGGCGAGAAGGTGACGCCCGCGAACTCGCCCCACTCCGGCGCCTCGGGCGTACCGATGTTCTGCGCGCCCCGGGCGAGGGCGTACACCTCGCCCCGCTCGCTCACCCCGAAGACGTGCTGCGCCCCGTCGCCGTCCTCGCAGACCATCAGGCCCCCGCTCGGCGCCAGACAGATGTTGTCCGGCGACTCGCCGGGGAGCTGGATGTCGGTGTCCGGGCCGAAGACGACGACGAGGGTGAGCCGGCGCCGGTGCGGCTCGTACTTCCAGACCTGGCCGAAGTGCGTCGCCCCGGAACCGTCCTTCACCCGGGCGAAGGAGGAGACGAAGTAGACGGCCCGGCCGCCCCAGTAGCAGCCCTCCAGCTTCTGGGCGTGCGTGATGCCCCGGGGGCCGAAGTCCTGGAACCGGATGGGGGTCTCCGCCGCCTGCGGGTCGGGAACGGGGACCCACTCGATCCCCTCGAAGCGGGTGCCCGCCTCCTGGATCACGGAGAGGTCGGCGACGCCCGGTACCCGCATGGCCTCCAGAGCGCCCCCCGCGCGCAGCGAACCCGTGCCGCCGAGCGGCCGGTGGGGGAGGAAGCGGTAGAAGAGGCCGAAGGGGCGATCGAAGGCGTCCTCCGTCTCGTAGACGATCCCGCTGGTCGGGTCGATCGCGATCGCCTCGTGCTGGAAGCGGCCCATGGCGGTGAGCGGGACGGCGCCGGTGCGGCGCGGGTCGGCCCCGTCGACCTCGAAGATGAAGCCGTGGTCCTTGGTGTAGCCGTTCGTGCCGGCCCTGTCCTCGGTCTCCTCGCAGGTCAGCCAGGTACGCCAGGGGGTGGGCCCGCCCGCGCAGTTGACGGCGGTACCGGCGATGGCGACCCGCTCCCCGAGGACGTTGTTCCGGCCGTCGAGCTCCAGGGCCGTACAGCCGCCCTTGCCTGCCGGGTCGTACGTCAGACCGGGGACGGTCGGGACGCCGATCTTGCCGGTGACCCGGTTCTCGTGGTTACGGACCAGGTGCACGCGGCCGCGGCGGCCGGCGAAGGCACCCATGCCGTCGGGGTTGCTGGGGACGGGGCCC
This sequence comes from Streptomyces sp. NBC_00691, assembly GCF_036226665.1. Classification (NCBI taxonomy): domain Bacteria; kingdom Bacillati; phylum Actinomycetota; class Actinomycetes; order Kitasatosporales; family Streptomycetaceae; genus Streptomyces; species Streptomyces sp. NBC_00691. The sequence continues at coordinate 6,394,565 of NZ_CP109007.1, forward strand.
TCGCCGGAGCGGAGCGGATCGCCCTGCCGGGAGAGGACCTGGTAGCGGAAACCGGCCGGGAGGTCGAGCAGGCCCTCGGGGTCGGGGATCAGCGGGCCGTAGCCGGCCCGTCCTGTGTGACCTCCGGTGGCGGCGCTCGCGCTGCCGGCGAAGAGTTCGGAGAGGGCGCCGGTGAAGGCGATCCCGGCGGCGGTGCCGCCGGTGCGGGACAGGATCTGACGTCGTGTCGCGGACATAGAGGCAACAACTCCCTGTTGGCGGACAGGTGTGTGACGCGTGACCCGCATGTGTGTACCACGCACTGTGGTGACGGGTGAACCATGCGGGCCACAACTGCCTCATGTGGCGCGTTTTCTGACCCGGGGTCAGGAACCGACGAGCTCGGCCGTGAGGGTGATCTTCGTGCCCGTGAGCGCCTGGCTGACCGGGCAGTTCTTCTTCGCGTCCTCGGCGAGCTCCTGGAACTTGTCCGCGTCCACGCCCGAGACCTCGCCGCGCACGGTGAGGTGGATGCCGGTGATGCCCTCGCCCGGCTGGAAGGTGACGTCGGCCTTGGTCTCCAGGCGGGTCGGCGCGTGGCCGGCGCCGGCCAGGGCGTGCGAGAAGGCCATGGAGTAGCAGGAGGAGTGCGCGGCCGCGATGAGCTCCTCGGGGCTGGTCTTCCCGTTGGCCTGCTCGGCGCGGGACGGCCAGGAGACGTCGTACGAGCCGATACCGGAGGAGTCGAGCGAGACGACGCCGGAGCCCTTGAGGAGGTCGCCCTCCCAGACGGTGTGGGCGTGACGCACGGTGGCCATGGTGAATCCCTTCGATCGGGTAACGGCCTCCAACCTACTGCGCCACAAGCCCCTTGGCGTCGCGGGCGAGCGCGGTGAGCCGGGAGATCGCCCGGAAGTACTTCTTGCGGTAGCCGCCGTTCAGCATCTCGTCGCTGAACAGCCGGTCGAAGGGCAGTCCGGAGGCGAGCACGGGTATCTCGCGGTCGTACAGCCGGTCGGCCAGCACGACGAGCCGGAGGGCCGTCGACTGGTCCGGGACGGGCTGGACGTCGGTGAGGCAGACGGCGGCGAGGTCGTCGGTGAGCGCGCCGTACCGGCTCGGGTGAACCCTGGCCAGGTGTTCGAGCAGGTGCGGGAAGTCGTCGAGGGAGGCGCCCGGCGTCGCGTACGCGGTCTCCGTGACGACCTGGTCGGAGTACGGGGACGGCGCCTCGGGCAGCCCGCGGTGGCGGTAGTCCTCGCCGTCGATCCGCAGCGGCCGGAAATGGGCCGAGAGGCCCTGGATCTCGCGCAGGAAGTCGACGGCGGCGAAGCGGCCCTCGCCGAGCTTGCCGGGGAGCGTGTTGGAGGTGGCGGCGAGTGCCACGCCGGATTCGACCAGCTTGCCGAGCAGGCTGGAGACGAGGACGGTGTCGCCCGGGTCGTCGAGCTCGAACTCGTCGATGCAGAGGAGACGGTGCCCGCCGAGGGTCTTCACGGTCTGCTGGAAGCCCAGCGCGCCGACCAGGTTGGTCAGCTCGACGAAGGTGCCGAACGCCTTCAGCGCGGGCTCCGCCGGGGTCGCGTGCCAGAGCGAGGCGAGCAGATGGGTCTTGCCGACGCCGTACCCGCCGTCCAGGTAGACCCCGCGCGGCCCGGTGGGGGCGGCCGGCTTCCGGGCGAACCAGCGGCGCTTCCCGGCGCCTGAGGCGTGCGCTCCGCCCAGGCCCTCGGCGAAGGCGCTCAGCGCCTTGACGGCGTCCGTCTGGCTGGGCTGGTTCGGGTCCGGGAGGTACGTGTCGAACCGGACGGAGTCGAAGCGCGGTGGCGGCACCATCTCCGCGACGAGTCGGTCGGCGGGGACGTGGGGCTCTCGGGAGCAGAGCGAGAGCGGGGCCGCTGAGGTGGATGCGGCTTCGGTGAGGGCACGGGTCGACACAGTTCCCCACTGTAAGCGCCATGTCAGACTCGAAGGATGCGACGCCTGTTCCCTGTGACGGACATGACAGCCCACGACACCGCGGCGGGAGCCGGCCAGGAGTGGTCGCTCGACGCGCTCGCCGACGCCTACGCGTACCCGGAGCTTCCCGCGGGGGAGGGGGCCTGGCTGCGGGCCAACATGGTCTCCTCGCTCGACGGGGCGGGGCAGCACGACGGGCGCTCCCAGCCGCTCTCCTCCGAGACCGACATGCGGATCTTCGGCACTCTGCGGGGTCTCGCCGATGTGGTGGTCGTCGGTGCGGAAACGGTACGCCTGGAGGGATACCGCCCCGCACGCGCGCGTGAGGCCTTCGCGGCCCGCCGCGCCGCCGCCGGACAGGGGCCGGCCCCGGTGATCGCGGTGGTCAGCGCCTCGCTGAGCCTGGACTTCTCACTCCCGCTCTTCACCGAGCCGCTGGTGCCGACGCTGGTCCTCACGGGCGCCGCCGCGCCCGCCGAGCGGGTCCGCGCCGCGCGGGAGGCGGGTGCCGAGGTGCTGGTGGCCGGCGAGGGGGCCGGGGTGGAGCCGGCCCGGGCGAAGTCGGTGCTCGCGGAGCGCGGGCTCCGTCGGCAGCTGACCGAGGGCGGGCCCCGGCTGCTCGGCCAGTTCGTGGCCGCGGAGGCGCTCGACGAGCTGTGTCTGACGGTCTCGCCCACGATGACGGCGGGTGACGCCCAGCGGATCGCCGGGGGTCCTCCGGTGGCCGTCCCGACACGCTTCGCCGTGGCTTCGCTGCTGGAGCAGGACGGCTTCCTCTTCACCCGCTACCGTCGGATCTGACAATCGGCGGAATTTGTCGTTCCGCTTACCGTCCGCTGGGCACACTTACTGTCGCAGACCCCGTGCGGGCACGGGGAAGGATGGTTTCCGCAGAAGGGCTCCTGAGGTGTTCACAAGCGTTCTGATGATCGAGAAGCCCCTGACGTCCGTCGACGTGGAATTCGTCACCACCCTGCACGGCGACGAGGGCGTGTCCTTCATCGTTCTGATGCAGCCGCGTGGTGACCAGGCCGATGTACTGCTGCGTGCCATCGACGACGTGGCCATGGGTGAACTGAAGGAAGCCGCCCGCGAGGGCGACGAACCGGAGGGCAAGGAGGCCAGGCGCCCCGCCGAGCAAGCACTGGAGCACTCGCTCCGGGCACTGAGAGACGCCGGCTGCGAAGCGGTCGGCCAGGTCGTCGAGGACCACCCGCTCACCAAGATGAAGGCGGTGGTCGAGGAGTCGGAGGCGGACGAGGTGATCGTGATGACCGCCCCGCACTACGTGGAGGAGTTCTTCCACCGCGACTGGGCCTCCCGCGCCCGCCACAAGGTGGGTGTCCCCGTTCTGAAGCTCTTCGCCCACAGCGAGGAAGCGGCCGAGTAGGCGGTCGGCCGGGTCCGCGCCCCGTGCAGGGGGCGCGGACCCGGCCGGGCCCGCCCGCCCGCCACGCACCGGGCCCCGCAGCTCCCGCCCGGCCCATCCGGCCGGAGCCACTAGGCTGGGGTCTTCCACGCACGACGCACCCCGGGGAGAGATCCGCATGGCACCCGCCATCCCTGCCGCCATGGAACGGCCGCACTTCATCGGCATCGGCGGTGCCGGAATGTCGGGCATCGCGAAGATCCTCGCCCAGCGCGGCGCCAAGGTCGCCGGCAGCGACGCCAAGGAGTCCGCGACCGCGCAGTCGCTGCGTGCCCTCGGCGCCACCGTGCACATCGGGCACGCCGCCGAGCACCTCGCCGACGACGCCTCCGCCGTCGTCGTCTCCAGCGCCATCCGCGCCGACAACCCCGAGCTGGCCCGCGCCGCCGAACTCGGCATCCCCGTCGTCCACCGCTCCGACGCGCTCGCCTCCCTCATGGACGGCCTGCGCGCGATCGCCGTCGCCGGTACGCACGGCAAGACGACGACCACCTCGATGCTGGCCGTCGCGCTCACCGAACTCGGCCTCGACCCCTCGTACGCCATCGGCGGCGACCTCGCGGGTCCCGGCACCAACGCGCTGCACGGCGACGGCCAGGTCTTCGTCGCGGAGGCCGACGAGAGCGACCGCAGCTTCCAGAAGTACGACCCCGAGGTCGCGATCGTCCTCAACGTCGAGCTGGACCACCACGCGAACTACGCCTCCATGGACGAGATCTACGAGTCCTTCGAGGCCTTCACCGCCAAGATCCGCCCCGGCGGCACCCTGGTCGTCGGCGAGCACGCGGGCGCCCGCGAGCTGGCCCGCCGGGTCGCGGACCGCGACGGGCTGCACATCGTCACCGTGGGTGAGACCGAGGGCTCCGACGCCCACATCCTGAAGATCGTCCCGAACGGGATGAAGAGCGAGGTGACGGTTGCCCTCGACGGCGCCGAGCACACCTTCACCGTCTCCGTGCCCGGCCGTCACTACGCGCACAACGCCGCCGCGGCCCTCGCCGCCGGCGCCCGCGTCGGCATCGACCCGGCCGAGCTCGCCCAGGCCCTCACCGCCTACACCGGTGTCGGCCGCCGCCTCCAGCTCAAGGGCGAGGCGAACGGCGTCCAGGTCATCGACTCGTACGCGCACCACCCCACCGAGATGACCGCCGACCTGGAGGCCATGCGCGGCGCCGCCGGGGCCTCCCGCCTCCTGGTCGTCTTCCAGCCGCACCTCTTCTCCCGCACCCAGGAGCTGGGCAAGGAGATGGGCGACGCGCTGGCCCTCGCCGACGCGTCCGTCGTCCTCGACATCTACCCGGCCCGTGAGGACCCGATCCCGGGCATCACCAGCGAGCTGATCATCACCGCCGCACGGCAGGCGGGCGCCGACGTGACGCCCGTCCACGACAAGGCGACGGTGCCGCAGGTCGTGGCGGGAATGGCCGGACCCGGCGATCTCGTTCTCACCATGGGGGCGGGCGACGTCACGGACCTCGGCCCGCTGATCCTGGACCACCTGTCGAAGTAGCAGAGGGAGCGAGCTGATGGCGTACGACGTCGAGAAGCCGGACGAGCAGTGGCGTGCGGAGCTGTCCCCGGCGGAGTACCAGGTGCTGCGCCAGGCGGGCACCGAGCCCGCGTTCCGCGGTGAGTACACGGACACGACCACCAAGGGCGTGTACTCCTGCCGGGCCTGTGGCGCGGAGCTGTTCACGTCGAACGAGAAGTTCGAGTCGCACTGCGGTTGGCCGTCCTTCTTCGACCCGAAGGACAGCTCCGCCGTCGAGCTGATCTCGGACACCTCCCACGGCATGGTCCGCACCGAGGTCCGCTGCTCCCGCTGCGGCTCGCATCTGGGCCATGTCTTCGAGGGCGAGGGCTACCCCACCCCGACGGACCAGCGGTACTGCATCAACTCGATCTCGCTGCGGCTGGAGCCCGGCGAGAGCTGATCGGCCGAGCGGAGCGGCGGCGGCAGGGGACCCTTCCCCCGCCGCCGCCGTGCTGTTCCAGACGTCCTGCGCCCTGGCCGTCGCCGCGGACCGACGCTCAGTGGACGGAGAAGCCGCCGTCCACGAAGAGGGACTGGCCCGTGACGTACGCGGAGGAGGCACTCGCCAGGAACACGGCCGCGCCCGCGAAGTCCCCGGCGAGACCGTTGCGGCCGACCATCGTGCGCGCCGCCAGCGCGGCCACCTTCTCCGGGTCGCCGGAGAGACGCTGGTTGAGCGGGGTCATCACGAAGCCCGGGACCAGCGTGTTGGCGGTGACGCCATAAGGGGACCACGCCTCCGCCTGCGAACGGGCGAGTGACTCGAGGGCGCCCTTGGACACCCCGTACGCACCGCTCTGCACGAACGCGCGGTGAGCCTGCTGGGACGTGATGTGGATGATCCGCCCGAATCCGCGCTCCGCCATCCCCGGGCCGAACCGCCGGCCCAGGAGGAACGGCGCCTCCAGGTTCACCGTCATCGTCGTGTCCCAGACCTCGTCGCTCAGCTCGCCGAACGGGGGACGGAGGTTGATGCCGGCCGAGTTGACCAGGATGTCCGGCTCGCCGAACACGGCCGCCGCCTCATCGGCCCCCGCCCTGATCCCCCCGCGCGTGCTCAGGTCGGCGCTCACCCACGCCGCCCGGCAGCCGTCGGCGGTCAGCTCGTCGACGGTCGCGACGAGTTCGGTCTCCTTGCGCGCCACCACGACCACCCGCGCCCCGGCACGGGCCAGGGCCCCGGCGATGGCCCGGCCGATCCCGGAACTCCCGCCGGTGACGAGGGCGGTGCGCCCTTCGAGGGAGAAGAGGCCGGAGAGGTATCCGCCGGGGGTGGTGCTCATGGAAGTCGCTCCTCGCGTCGCGCGGGTACCGGCCGCTCCACGCGCGGATGGAGGGCTGGTACACGCATCCTGTCAGACGCGGTTCAGGCGAGCTGGGCGAGGAACCCCGCCCAGGTGGCGGGTGCGACGGTGAACTGGGGGCCGTCCGGGTTCTTGGAGTCGCGGACGTGAACAGTGGTGGGGCAGGCGGCGACCTCTACGCAGTCGTCGCCGCTGCCGCCGCTGTAGCTGCTCTTGAACCAGGCCAGGTCTGTGGTGCTCATGGTGCTCCTCGCATCTCCCGCAGCAGACTCACGGACTCCTCGAAGGAGAGAGCCTGTGCTCGCATCCTGGCATACCGCTTCTGGAGGATGCTGACCACTTTGGGGTCGGAGATGAGGAGCCCGTTCTCCTGGCCTTCGCAGTAGGCGTACCACTTGTTCTCTGGGGTTTCCAGGAGCCGCATGGGGCCGTCGAGGCCCGAGTGATGCCCCCTTGTCTGAGGCATGATCTGGAGGTCGATGTTGCGCCGCGCGCTGATGTCGAGGATGTGCGCGGCCTGTTCACGCATGACCCCAGGGCCACCCACCTGACGGCGCAGCACATGCTCCTCCACGATGAAGCTGTAGATCGTGTGAGGGCGGTCGGTAAGCAGCTTCTTCCGCTCCACGCGGGCGATGAGCCTCGACTCGATCTCCTCGTCCCCCAGAGCCGGGATCTGCTTCTCGAACAGCGTCTTCGCATACGCAGGCGTCTGTAGCAGCCCCGGCACCAGCCGGTTCTCGTACGTGTAGAGCGTGGCCGCGTCCGCCTCCAGCCTGGCCCACTGCCGGAACCACTTGGCCAGCCCCGGCTTCCGTGCCACATGCTTCGCCGCGCCCCTGATCGTCCCGAACGCGTCGAGCACCTCCTCCGCCCGGTCCACGAAGGCGACCGGTGGTAAACGCCGACCCTGTTCGATCGAGGCGACCGTCGGCACCGAGTACCCCACCATCGGCGCGAAGCGCTCCTGTGTGAGGCCCGCCCGCTTACGGAAGGCCTTGACCACCTCCCCGAAGGCCTTGAGGCTGTCCGACATCTCCGGCTCGTTGCCGCTCTGCCCCTCGTCCGGTACCTCGTCCGTCACCCCGGCCACCTCCCGCACCCGTGCACTCGCGTTGAACGCCTCCATGCTCACGGGTGGTTACCGGTACCGTCCAGAGCGTGAACCCGTACGCTGCGCAGCGTACGAGTTTCTGACCTGGCAACCCGCCCTCAGCGACGTCACATTGGCCCCATGACCACCCCCATGACCCGCCAAGCCGCCGTCACCGTACGTGTGTTCACCCAGCGTTTCAGCTCGACCCCGCGCGGCGCGCGTCTCGCGCGTCGCCTCGCGCTCCACCAGCTCGACCGCTGGAGCGTGCCGTACGGCTCCGACGCCTCCGACGCCGTCGGGATCCTCGTCGCCGAACTCGCCGCCAACGCCGTCACCCACGGACGCGTCCCCGGCCGGGACTTCGAGCTGGCGCTCTCGTACACGCCCGGACTGCGGATCCGGATCGACGTCTCCGACACCCGGGGCGAACGCCGCCCGGCGTCCGTCGCGCCGGGACCCCTCGACGAGGGCGGGCGGGGCCTGCTGCTCGTCGGGGCGCTGGCGACCCGGTGGGCGGTGCTCGACCGCGTACCGGTCGGGAAGACGGTACGGGCCGAACTGGACCTCGGCTCCTGACGTACCGTGACCGGGAGGCAACGATCCAAGGGGGCGGGCGACATGGATGTCGGGACGAACGCGGGCAAGGGGACCCTCGGACCACGCGCGGCGACCGTGTTCGCGCTGGTGCTCACCTTGCTGCTGGCGGCCCTGTCGGGCCTCGTGATGTATCCGGCGGCCCAGCACCTGCGCTCCCTCCAGGACGGGCGACAGGCCGACGCGACGCTGGTGGCCGCCGGCTCGGGCTGCTTCCTGGGGGGCTGCAAGGTCAGGTTCGAGGCCGAGGGGCGGACCGTGGTGGCGAACCTGCCGGTGGGGAGCAGCCACGGAAAGGACACGGCCGGTGAACGTCTCACCGTCCGGTACCGGGAGGGCGACCCGCGGGAGGTCGCCTCCCAGGACGATGTCGGTGGCGGTGGGCCGGCCGTCTTCACCGTGGTGTCGGGCGCCGGCGCGCTGCTCTTCCTCCTGGCCTTCGTCTGGTCGGCGGTCGCTCTCGTGCGGCAGCGGCGCGCGGCGGCCGTCCACGCCCCGGTCCCCGGGACCGGGGCGACGACGAGCGGAGTCTGAACGGGTGTCCGGGCCGTGGGACCGCCACGGCCCGGACACCCTTCACTCAGCCTGCCCGGCCCCGTGGCGCGGGGGCGTATCCCGCCGGGCGGGTCGTGAACGTGCCCCGGCCCTGGGTGCGGCCGCGCAGGCGGGACGCGTAGCCGAAGAGTTCGGCCAGTGGCACCGTCGCCTCCACCACCGCCGTACCGGAGCGGGTCGTCTGGTCCGTGACCCGGCCGCGGCGGGCCGCGAGGTCGCCGAGGACCGAGCCGACGGACTCCGCGGGGACGGTGACCGTCACGTCGGTCACCGGCTCCAGGAGGGTCATCACGCTCGCCCCGAGCGCCTCGCGCAGGGCGAACCGGCCGGCCGTGCGGAAGGCCATCTCCGAGGAGTCCTTCGGATGCGTGGCGCCGTCCGTGAGGGTGACCCGGACACCCGTCACCGGGTGGCCGCCGAGGGGGCCCTCGACGAGCGCGTCCCGGCAGCCGGCCTCGACCGCGCGGACGTACTCCTGCGGCACCCGGCCGCCCGTGACGGTCGACGTGAACGCGAACTCCTCTCCCTCGCCGAGCGGTTCGACGTCGATGACGACGTGGGCGAACTGGCCCGCGCCGCCGTCCTGTTTGACGTGACGGTGGAGGAGCCCGGTGACGCCCTTCGCCACCGTCTCGCGGTACGCGACCTGCGGACGGCCGACCGTGACCTCCAGGCCACGGTCGCGCCCAGCTTCTCCACCGCGACCTCCAGGTGGAGTTCGCCCAGGCCCGACAGGACGGTCTGGCCCGTCTCCGGGTCGGACCGCACGACGAGCGACGGGTCCTCCTCGGACAGCCGGGCGAGGGCCGTCGCCAGGCGGCCGGTGTCCGTGCTCCGGCGGGCCTCGACCGCGACCGAGACCACCGGGTCGGCGGTCGTCGGCGGTTCGAGGACGATCGGCGCGTCCCGGGCGCACAGGGTCGCCCCGGCGCGGGCGCCCTTCGGGCCCACGACGGCGACGATGTCCCCGGCGCGCGCCACGTCGACCTCGGTCGCGCGGTCGGCCTGGACCCGCAGGATGCGGGAGATCCGCTCGGTGCGGCCGCTGACGGCGTCGAGCACGGTGTCCCCCTTTCCGATCGTGCCCGCGTAGACGCGGACGTACGTCATCCGGCCGGTGGCCGTCGCGCTCACCTTGAAGGCGAGCGCGGTGAACGGTGCCGCCGGGTCCGCCGGCACCTCGCCGCGTACCGGAGGCATGTCCGAGGGCGCCGGGAGGTACGCGACGACGGCGTCGAGCAGCGGCTCGACACCCCGGTTGCGGTACGCCGAGCCGCAGAGCACGACCACGGCCTCGCCGCCGAGAGTGAGGTCGCGGAGCGCGCCCGTGAGGGTCGCCGCGGAGAGTGCGCCCTCGGCGCAGAACTCCTCCAGGGCACCCGGATGCAGCTCCGCCACGGTCTCCTCCAGACGTCGCCTGCGGTGCCGGGCCTCGTCGCGGAGGTCGTCGGGGACCGGCCGGTCGGTGTACGTGTCGGCGCCGTCGGCCCACACGTACGCCCGCATCCCGACCAGGTCCACGACGCCGGTGAAGCCGTCCTCGCGCCCGATGGGCAGCTGGACGGGCAGGGGGACGGTTCCGAGACGGGTCCGGATCGACTCCACGGCACGGTCGAGCTCCGCGCCCGCGCGGTCCAGCTTGTTGACGAACGCGATGCGCGGGACGCCGTGCCGGTCGGCCTGGCGCCACACCGTCTCGCTCTGCGGCTCGACGCCTGCGACGGCGTCGAAGACGGCGACGGCGCCGTCGAGGACGCGGAGCGAGCGCTCGACCTCGTCGGAGAAGTCGACGTGCCCCGGGGTGTCGATGAGGTTGATCCGGTGCCCGGCCCAGTCGCAGCTGACGGCCGCGGCGAAGATCGTGATGCCGCGGTCGCGCTCCTGCGGGTCGAAGTCGGTGACGGTGGTGCCGTCGTGGACCTCGCCGCGCTTGTGGGTGGCGCCGGTGAGATACAGGAACCGCTCGGTGACGGTGGTCTTGCCGGCGTCGACGTGGGCGAGGATGCCGAGGTTGCGGACGCGGTCGACGAGGTGGGTACGCACGGTGTCGTGCCTTTCGCTGCTGCTGGATGAGGACAGGGCAGCGCGATTCCCGTACGCGGGCCGTCAGACGGACGGCGGCAGCGTCAGGGGTCGGCGATGGCGGGCGCGCAGCCGCCACCGGCCGGAGGGAGAGGCGAGGATCACGTCGTACCGGGCACGGGAGGGGGGCACGGCGACGGCACGGTGGCTGCGCACGGTCTTCTCCCCTCGGCTGACGTCTCACGGCACACCGGTCGGTGTGCCGTGAGACGTGAGTGTAGGGAGGGGGACGGGCCGGGCGACAGCGGTTTTGGCGGACGGCACGTCGGCGGCGCCTGCACCGGCGCAAGCGGGGATGCACGGCAAGGTACCGGCCAGAAAGGAGAGTTGGCGGTTTCTCATCTGCCTCGTGACCTTCGGCAAGCGCTTAATGGTGGTCCCCCGCGCGCGGGGTGGCAGTGACCGACCGGACGACGGGGGAACGCATGGACGCCACAGGACCCGCAGGACCGCCGCCGCCGGAGCCGCCGCGGGCGTCTTCGGTGCCGCCGCCGCCCGGGCCGCCACGGGCCTCCTCGCCGCCGCCGCCCGAGCGGCCGTGGGCGTCCTCGCCGCCGCCATCGCCCGCGCCGTCGGTGCCGCGCCGGGACGGCACCCTGGTCCTCAAGGTCAGCCGCCGGATCCTGTGGGTGGGGTCCGCGGCCCTCCCGCTGCACAACATCACCCGCGTCGAGGCCTTCATGCTCAAGGCCGACCGGGGCGCGGTCTTCGTCCGGTTCCTGAGGTGGCTCCTCGTCGCCGCCCTGATCTATGCCGCGATCAACTACGCGAGCGACGGCGAGGTCGAGGGCAACCCCGTGCTCATCATCGTCGGGATCGCCCTGTTCCTGTTCCTCCTCAAGGAGCTGTTCCAGTCGCCGACGCCGGTGCTGACCGTGGAGACGGCCGGCGGCTCCACGGTGCTCGTGACCTTGCCGACCGTGAACGAACTGCTGGACATCGCCGGGCGGATCGCGCACGCGATCGACAACCCCGAAGCCGAGTTCACCGCGGTCGTGCAGCAGTACCACCACACGAACAACTACGGCCCGGTCGTCAACATGAACGGCGGCCGGAACAACAGGGGGATCAACCTGTGAGCGACACGACGAACAACTACGGGCCCGTGGTCCACATGAACGACGGCCAGGGCAACGTCGGCATCAACTACGGAACCGTCGGAGGCACCCCGGACGACCGGCTCCGCGCCGCCGTCGACGAACTCACCCGCCGCCTTGAGGTCCTGCGGCCCCACCTCACCCCGGAACAGGCGCAGACCGTCGACGAGGCGCTCCCCGAACTCACCCCCGACCGCGCCGCTCTGCGGCAGCGCGGCCTCGTCCTGGCATCCGTCGCGCAGATCGCCGCCGCCGTCGGCACCGTGGGCCAGCCCGTCGTGGACGCCCTGGGCCAGCTGATCGCGCTGCTTGGCTAGGGAGTGTCCCGCCGATCAGGCCGGATCAGCGCCGCGAGCTCGGCCTGATCGGCAGGACACCGCCAGGCCCTTACGCGGCCGGGTCCGCCGGCTGGAGGAGGTCCCAGCGGTTCCCGTACAGGTCCTCGAAGACGGCGACCGAGCCGTAGGGCTCGTGCCGCGGGTCCTCCAGGAACGTGACGCCCGCCTCCGTCATCCGCGCGTGGTCGCGGGCGAAGTCCTCGGTGTGCAGGAAGAAGCCGACCCGGCCCCCCGACTGGTTGCCGACGGAGGCCTGCTCGGAGTCGTTCTTGGCCCGGGCCAGGAGGAGGCCCGCGTTCCCGAGGCCGCCGACCCCGGCCACCCCGCGCGGGCGGACGACGACCCAGCGGTTGCCCTCGCCCCGGTCGGTGTCCTCGACCAGGTCGAACCCGAGGGCGTCGGTGTAGAAGGCGATGGCCTCGTCGTAGTCACGGACGACAAGGGTCACAAGTGCGATGGACGGCATTACCCCAACGTAATACGTGGAAGCGGCAGGAATCTACCCGCGTCAACCCGTGTCGACCCCGGCACGACCCTCGCCGATGGGAGGGTCCGAACGAGGGTCCGGAGAGGGCCGGACGAGGGTCGGGGCGGGGCCCGGGGGCGGGAGCCCGCGGTCCGGGGCGCGCCCGGGGCCGGGCCCGGGGCCGGTGCGAGAATGCCCCCATGGACGCGCACCGGTTCGACCGCCTCGCCGCACGGGCGCGAGCCCTCGCCGAGCGCCCCGGCGACAGCGGTCCGCGCCGCCGCGTCCTCGGGCTCGCCGGTGCGCCCGGCGCCGGGAAGTCCACGCTCGCCGCGCGGCTCGTCGCCCGGCTCGACGGGCTCGCCGTCCTCGTCCCCATGGACGGCTTCCACCTCGCCCACGCCGAACTGGAACGCCTCGGCCGGGCCGGCCGGAAGGGCGCCCCCGACACCTTCGACGCCGACGGGTACCTCGCGCTCCTCGCCCGGCTGCGCGCTCCCGCCCCCGGCACCACGGTCTACGCTCCCGCGTTCGACCGCGCCCTGGAGGAGCCGGTCGCCGGGGCGATACCCGTCGGCCCCGAGATCCCGCTGGTCGTCACCGAGGGCAACTACCTGCTGCACGACGAGGGCGCGTGGGCCGCTGTCCTGCCGCTCCTCGACGAGGCCTGGTACCTCGACCTGGACGCCCGGCGGCGGGTCCCCCGGCTCGTCGAACGCCACGTCCGCTTCGGCAAGGACCGGGCCCGCGCCGAACGCTGGGTCCAGGAATCGGACGAGGCCAACGCCAAGCTGGTCGCCCGCGGCCGCGACCGCGCCCATCTCGTGGTGCCGATGGACTGACACCGGCCCCTCCCCTCGTCACCGCGCCGGCCGACCCCCGTACGACCGGCACGGACGGACATCGACCGGTCAGCCCGCCGCGTGCCGCGCCGCAGCCACCGCGAGCGCGCGGACCAGCGGGTGCGGGCGCGTGCCGTCACCGGCGAGTTCCGGCTGGAAGAGGGTCGCCAGGAAGAAGGGGTGCGAGGGGAGTTCGGCGATGCGGACGCCCCCCTCCTCGTCCGCGCCCGTGAACCGCAGGCCGTGCGCCCGCAGGGTGTCCAGCCGGCGGCTGTCGGGGCCGTAGTCGCAGTGGTAGCGCTCGGTGGTCCGCTCCGCGCCCAGGGCCTGCTCGGCGAGCGATCCCGGAGTGACCCGTACGACTCCCTCGTGGCCCACCAGCGAGCAGGCCAGCGGCGCGATGAGCAGATCGCCGTCGTCCGCGGACGGGTCGTTCTCCGCGTGCGCCGCCCCCGTCAGACCGCAGACGTTCCGCGCGTACTCCAGGAGCGCGTGCTGGAAACCGCCGCAGGTGCCGAGGAAGGGGATGCCGTCCTCGCGGGCCGTGCGGATCGCGGCCAGCGCCCCCGCCTCGCTCGCGTACGGGCTCCCCGGCAGCACCCACACCGCGTCGAAGCCCTTCACCGCGCCGGGTCTCCCGGCGTCCCCGGTCGGGATCCAGTACGCGTCGAGGGCGAGGCCGTCGCGCTCCGCGAGGGCGTCGAGGAGGACGGGGATCCGGACGTGGGAGCGGACGTGCGGGGAGCGGTCGCCGACCAGGGCGATCCGGGGGGTGCGGGGAAGGGCGTTCACGCTGTTCATGGGAACCATCCTTGGCGTGCCGCCCGTTCACGTCCAACGATGATCACTGCACGGTCCATCAGGAACGCTGATACCACGCTGGTTAGGGTGGCCGCATGACCACCGACATGACCCCCGATCAGGAACAGCCCGACTGGGAGCGCCGCGTCGCCGCCCTCTGGGAGCGGCTCGACGCCCACGAGCCCGCCGACTTCCGCGCCCGGGTCGCCGCCCTCGCCGCCGAGCGCCCCGCCGACGACCCGGCCGCCCTCTTCGAACGGGGCGCCGCCCACGACTCCACCGGAGAACCGGAGGAGGCCGTACGCCTCTACCGGCGGGCCCTCGACGGCGGCCTCACCGGACTGCGCCGCCGACGGGCCGTCATCCAGCTCGCCAGCAGCCTGCGCAACCTCGGCCGCCCCGACCGCAGCGTCGAACTCCTCACCGCCGAGCGCGCCGTGCCCGCGGCCGAGCTCGACGCCGACGAGAGCGCGCTCTCCGGCGCCGTCGACGCCTTCCTGGCCCTCGCCCTCGCCGACACCGGCCGCGACCGCGAGGCCGCCGCCCTCGCCCTCGGCGCCCTCGCACCCCTGCTGCCCCGCTACAACCGCTCCCTCGCCCACTACGCGCAGGCCCTCCTCACCGCCCCCGACGGCTCCTGACAGGCCCGGCCCGCACCCCATGGACCCGCACCTCCTCCGTACGTACGTCACCGTCGCCCGGCTCGCCTCCTTCTCCGCGGCCGCCCGCGACCTCGGCTACACCCAGTCCGCGGTCTCCCAGCACATCGCCGCCCTGGAGGCCGACCTCGCACTGCCGCTGCTCACCCGCCGGCCGGTCGCCCCGACCCCGGCCGGGGAGCGGCTCCTCGAACACGCCGGGGCGCTGCTGCTCCGCCTCGACGCGGCCCGTGCCGACCTCGAACGGTTCGCGGCCGCGCCCCTCGCCACCCTGCGTGTCGCCGCCTCCCCGCTCGCCCTGCACACCCGTACGGTCGCCGCGCTGCCCGCCACCGGCGTCACCCTGCGGGCCCTGCCCCGCGAGGCGGTGCCCGCCGCCGTCGCCACCGGAGAGGCCGACGCCGGGCTCGTCGACGGCATCGCCGCCCCCAGCGACCCGCTCTGGCTGCCCGACATCGCCCCGCTCGCCGCGACCGGCGTCGCCGAGGAACCGCTCGCCGTCGTCCTGCCCGCGACCCACCCGCTCGCCGGGCGCTCCGGGCTGCGCCTCGACGACCTCGTCGACGCCCGCTGGCTCGACGCGCCCGCCGCCGGCGTCCCCCTCGACCGGCTGCGGGACGCCCACGGCGGACCGGCCGGCCGGGGCTTCCGTACCGCCCTGCGCTACGAGGGCACCGACACCCGGGCCCTGGCCGCGCTGGCCGCCGCCGGACACGGCCTCGCCCTGCTGCCCGCGCCGCTCGCGGCGGACGTCCCCGGCGCCACCGCGGTCCCGCTGATCGCGCCCCGCCTCGTCCACCGCACCGAACTCCTCCTCCCGGCCGGCGCGCGGACCGAACCCACCGGCCCGGTGGCCGAGTTCACCCGACGGCTCAAGAGCTGACACCGGCAGTCGCTACCCTGTGCGCAACGGCGACGGAAGGCGGGCAGGCGTGGGGTGGCTGCGACGAGGACCCAGGCGGGACGGCGACGACGCACCGAGGGACCCCGAGTTCGCGTACTTCTCGCAGCGCGAGGCCGCGCTCTTCCGCGGCCGCGTCCGGGAGACCTTCGCCGAGCTCGGCCTCGAGGTCAGTGTGTACGCCGACCACGTCGTCGACGACAAGGGCCGCCGCTTCGGCCTCGGCAACCTCGCCGCCGTGTGCCACCAGGACCGGCGCGGCCCCCGCGTCTGGCCCGGCATGATCAACCGCCACATCGGTCTGGTCGTCCGCGCCATGGACGGCCCGTCCGCGCTCGACACCCTGCCGCCCGAGCAGATCCGCTCCCAGCTCTACCCCCGGGTCGTCAGCGGTGACGGCATCGACGCCGCCGCCTTCGGGTACGCGCGGACCGTCGCCCCCGGCCTGTACGAGATCCTCGCCCTCGACCTGCCCGAGAGCGTCATGATGCTCACCGACGAGGCGCTCGAACGGCTCGGCGACCACGCCCAGCTGCGCGACCGTGCCCTGCGCAATCTGCGCGGGCTGCCCGTCGAGGAGCACGAGACCGTCCGCGACGCCGACGGCATGTGCTTCGAGATCATCCTCGGCGACTCCTTCTACACCGCCAGCCGCGTCCTCGACCTGGACGGCGTCGTCCGGCGGGTCACCGGTCTGCCGATAGGCGAACACGGCGCCCTGGTCGCGATGCCGTTCCGGCACCAGCTCGCCTTCCACCCCATCCGCGACACCTCGATCATCCCGGCCCTCGGCGCGATGGCCTCCTTCGCCGCCTCCGGGTACGAGGACACACCGGGTGCCATCAGCCCGTACGTCTTCTGGTGGCGCGGCGGCACGCTCACCCAGCTGAGTGAGCACGACGAGGAGCGGGGGGACCTGCGGATCGTCGTCGGCGACGACTTCCAGGAACTCCTGGAACGGCTCATCGCGCAGGGCCCGGACCTCCGCTGAGCGGTCGCGGCCCCGGTCCCCGCCCGGCAGGATGCTGTACGTCCAGGTTGCAGCGGAGCCGAGAAGGAGACCCCATGTCGAGCACCCCCGCCCCCGAAGCGGCCGAGGAGCGCGGCGAGACCCCCGTCCCGTTCACCGCGGACGACTACCGCGCCCGGATGTCCCGCGCCGCCGAGTCCGCCGCCGACGCGGGACTCGCGGGCGTGATCGTCGCCCCGGGCCCCGACCTCGTCTACCTCACCGGCTACCAGCCGACCGCGATCACCGAGCGGCTCACCGCCCTCGTCATCGCCCCCGGACAGGAACCGGTCCTCGTCGTCCCGACCCTGGAGGCCCCCGACGCCGAGAAGGCCGTCGGGGCCGCCGCCCTCACCCTGCGGGACTGGACCGACGGCAAGGACCCGTACGCCGTCACCGCGCCGCTCCTCGACGTCGACGGCCGGTTCGGTGTCAGCGACAACGCCTGGGCCATGCACCTCCTCGGCCTCCAGAAGGCCCTCCCGGGGACCTCGTACGTCTCCCTCACCGAGGCGCTGCCGATGCTCCGCGGCGTCAAGGACGCGCACGAGCTGGCCCGGATCGCCGCGGCCGGGGCCGCCGCCGACCGGGCGTACGGCGAGATCCTGGAGGTCCGCTTCGCGGGCCGCAAGGAGACCGACGTCGCCGCCGACCTCGCGGCACTGCTGCTGCGCTTCGGGCACTCGCAGGTCGACTTCACCGTCGTCGGCTCGGGCCCCAACGGCGCCAACCCGCACCACGAGGCGGGCGACCGGGTCATCCGGCGCGGCGACATGGTCGTCCTCGACTTCGGCGGCCTCAAGCACGGCTACGGCTCCGACACCACCCGCACCGTCCACGTGGGCGAACCCACCGACGAGGAGCGGCGCGTCCACGACCTCGTACGGGAGGCCCAGCAGGCCGGCTTCGAGGCGGTACGGCCCGGGGTCGCCTGCCAGGAGGTCGACCGGGCGGCCCGCAAGGTCATCACGGACGCCGGGTACGGCGAGTACTTCATCCACCGCACCGGCCACGGCATCGGCGTCACCACCCACGAACCGCCGTACATGATCGAGGGCGAGGAACTCCCGATCGTGCCGGGCATGTGCTTCTCCATCGAACCCGGCGTCTACCTGCCGGGCCGCTTCGGCGTCCGGATCGAGGACATCGTGACGGCGACGGAGGACGGCGCGGGGCGCCGCTTCAACAACACCCCGCACGAGATGGCCCTCGTGGACTGAGCGCAGGCGCAGGCGCAGGCGTCAGCCGTCCGTCAGGACGACCGCCGACTCGCCGGGGAGCCGCAGGACCCCGTCCCCCGCCGGGGCTCCGACCGGCTCCCACGCCGCCAGAACCTGGTCGCGGCCGTTGGAGCCGAGCGGGATCACCGCCGGCTCCCCGCCCAGGTTGACCGCCACCCGCAGCACCCCGCGCCGGAACACCAGCCAGCGGGCCTCCTCGTCGAAGGCCGCCTTCACACCCGCCAGATCCGGGTCCGTCAGGTCGGGCAGGGTGCGGCGCATCGCGATGAGCTGGCGGTACCAGGCCAACAGCCGCTTGTGCGGGTCCCGCTCGCGCTCGCTCCGGTCGAGGACGGAACGGTCGCGGGTGGCGGCCTCCTGCGGGTCGGGGACCTCGTTCTCGTCCCAGCCGTGCTCCGCGAACTCCCGCCGCCTGCCCCGCCGTACGGCCTCCGCGAGCTCCGGGTCGGTGTGGTCGGTGAAGTACTGCCAGGGCGTCGTCGCCCCCCACTCCTCGCCCATGAAGAGCATCGGCACCGAGGGGCCGGTGAGCACGAGGGTCGCCGCGCAGGCGAGCAGGCCGGGGGAGAGGGAGGCCGAAAGCCGGTCGCCCAGAGCCCTGTTGCCGATCTGGTCGTGGGTCTGCGCGTACCCGAGGAAGCGGTGGGCGGGGGTGCGCTCGCGGTCCACCGGGCGTCCGTGACGCCGGCCCCGGAACGCCGAGTACGTGCCGTCGTGGAAGAACACATGGGTGAGGGTCTTCGCGAGCGCGGCCATCGGGGCCCGCGCGAAGTCCGCGTAGTAGCCCTGGGACTCGCCGGTCAGGGCGGTGTGCAGGGAATGGTGGAAGTCGTCGTTCCACTGGGCGTGGATCCCGAGGCCGCCGAGCGCGCGCGGGGTCGTCGTGCGCGGGTCGGCGAGATCGGACTCGGCGATCAGGAAGTGCGGGCGGCCCTGCTCCTTCGCCAGCTCGTCGACGGCAGCCGACAGCTCCTCCAGGAAGGTCAGCGCCCGGGTGTCGGCGAGCGCGTGCACGGCGTCGAGGCGCAGCCCGTCGATCCGGTAGTCCCGCAGCCAGGCGAGCGCGCTGCCCCGGAAGTACGCCCGGACCTCGTCCGATCCGGGCGCGTCCAGGTTCACCGCGGCGCCCCACGGTGTGTGATGGGTGTCCGTGAAGTACGGCCCGAAGGAAGGGAGATGGTTGCCGTCGGGGCCCAGGTGGTTGTGCACCACGTCCAGGACCACGCCCATGCCGAGCCCGTGCGCCGTGTCCACGAACCGCTTGAGCGCCCCGGGGCCGCCGTAGGGCTCGTGCACCGCCCACGGGTCCACCCCGTCGTACCCCCAGCCCCGCACCCCGGGGAACGGACACAGCGGCATCAGCTCCACATGGGTGACGCCGAGGCCCGCGAGCTCCCCGAGGCGGGCGGCCGCCGCGTCCAGCGTTCCCTCCGGGGTGAAGGTGCCCAGGTGCAGCTCGTACAGGACGGAGCCGCGGAGCCGCAGCCTCGGGGACTCGTTCCGCCAGGTGTGGGCGGAGTGGTCGACGACGGCGCTCAGCCCGTCGGGCCCGTCGGGCTGCCGGCGGGAGCGCGGGTCCGGCAGCAGGGGCCCTCCGTCGAGCGAGAAGCCGTACCGGTCGCCGTCCCCGGCGGGTACGACCCCCGTCCACCAGCCGTCCCGCTCGGCGTCCCGTTCCAGGGGATGCGCGGAGCCGTTCAGCTCCAGCGTCACCCGGTCACGGGCGTTCGGCGCCCACACCTCGAAGAGCACGGGAATCCCCTCGTCGACGGACCAGCCGCTCCACGACTGACTACCGCGACCATCCTGGCAGTCAGGACCCCGCCACGCCCGGTGTGTCCCACACGTAGTTGATCGCCCGCTCGAAGTTGATGTAGCCCGCGCGGGCGAACGACGCCGCCATCGGCACATTGCCCAGATCCGTCGCCGCCCGGATCCGGGGGACGTCGAAGGCGGCCAGGACGCGCGTGCCCTCCGCCAGGATGTCGTCGATGTAGCCGTGGCCGCGGTGGGCGGGCAGGACACCGATGTACGCGATCGTGTGGTGGTAGTTGTTCCGCGCGGGGACGACGAAGCCGACCGGCTCGCCGGTCTCCGGGAGCTGGGCGACCCGCCACCACTCCTGCGGCGAGGAGTAGTGCGCCAACTCCTCGTCGAAGTGCAGCTCCGCGGCCTCGCGGACCGACAGGCCGGAGGCGAGATCGGCCTGGCCGTGCGCGTCGAGCGTGCCCTCCATGACCGGCGTCATCAGCGCGACGAGGTCCTCGCGGTCCCGCACCTGGCGGAACTCCAGACGGCCCTTCGGCTCCGGTACGGGGGTGCCGGGCCGCCACTCCAGGCGGAGCCGCTCGACGAGCGGACGTGCTCCCGCCGCCACCAGGACGCCGAAGACGGACTCCAGGAGCGACCGGGTCTCCGGCACCTCGCGCCAGTCCGCCGGCATGAAGCGGCTGAACTCCGGGGGCCGTGTGCCCGCCGGGACCACGGCGGCCGTGGCGGTCCGCAGGAGGCGCAGACCGATCTCGGCGCGCTCCTCCTCGGACAGCTCCGGAGCGAGGTCGAAGAAGTCGAGCGACTGCGGGGCGGAGCCGGCCGCGCCCGTCCACCAGGAGAGCCGGCCGAGGAGCCGGTCGCCGTCGAGGGCGACCCACATCCACTCGGGGAGGCGGCGGCCGGTGGCGAGGTCGTCGGCGAGCTCGTGGTCGAGCGAGTAGGTGAGGCGGAGGAACAGGTCGAGTTCCCCGGGTCCGGCGAGCGGACGTATGACGAGGTCGTGCGCACCGGTGGTGCCGGTGCCTGCCGTGCTGGTGGTGCTCGAAGAAGACGTGGTCACGTCGTGTTTCCCCCTGGGGATCCGTGGTGTGGAGACGGGAGACCGTAACAGTGAGCGCCGACCAGGGGGTACGGGGTTTCCGGGGACGGGGGCCCTTCTGGACACCGCGGGCCCGACGGACCGACAATCACAGATGTGACGACCCCTTTCGAGCTTCCGGCGAACACCCCTCGGCTGACCGACGCCGAGCGGGACCGCGCGCTGGTGCTGCTCCGGGAGGGCGCCGCTCAGGGCCGCCTCTCGCACGACACGTTCGTCTACCGGATGGAGCGCGCGCTCCAGGCCCGGCGTGCGGAGGAACTCGCCCTGCTCACCGCCGACCTGAGGACCGAGGGCACCTGGACCCGCCGGGTGGTGGGCGCGGTCGAGCGGATGTCCGCGTTCACGGCCAGGCTGGGACGGGCCTGGTCCGCGGAGCGCCTCCCGAAGCTGCTGCTGCCCCTGCCGGGCCCGCAGCCCCTGCGCATCGGCCGCGACCCGGTCAACGGCCTCCGGCTCAGCCACGAGACGGCCTCCCGGCTGCACGCCGAGCTGTCGATGCAGAGCGGGATGTGGATCCTCCGCGACCTCGGCTCGACGAACGGCACGACGGTCAACGGCCGCCGGGTCACCGGTGCGGTGGCCGTGCGCGCGGGCGACGTGGTCGGCTTCGGCCAGATGTCGTTCCGCCTGTCGCACGGCTAGGCCGTCTCCGAGGCGTGCTGCCGTCTACGCTCTCGGGATGCGGCGCGAAGAGGTCACACGGGAAGACGGCACATGGGAGGGTCTGGCGCTCGACGTGCGGGACCGCCCCAGGCCGGGGCTGGGCGTGTTCGGCGCCGGGCAGCGGCTGCTGTTCTCCCAGGGGTCGCGGACGGTCCTGCTCGCCGTCGTCGGCGAACACCGTCAGGGAGTGGACTTCTGGCGCACCGACGCGTACCGCTCCGCCGTCCCGCCGCTCCGCGCCGAGACGGCGCGCGCCCTGGCGGGCAGCCCGCGGCGGTGGGCCCACCGCATCGCCCAGTACCTCGTCGCGTCGCCGGAGAGCCCGCTGCACACGGGCAGGTGGCTCCTCACCCGTGAGAGCCCGCTCTCGCGCTGGCGCCCGGCCGACACCTCGCACGCCGAGTACTGGAGCTCGATGCTGGGTGAAGGCCATCCCGACGGATACATCGACTGGTACGAGCATTCCGTCACGTTCGAGGTCTTCCCGCTGCGCCCGATGCCTTCCGCCGATGACAGCAGGGTCAAGGCGTACCGCAAGCAGGCCCGTGAGGGGACGCTCCCGCCCGTCCTGCTGTGGTGGGTCAGCGGCCTGGACTGCCATCTGATCCTGGACGGCCACGCGCGGCTCGCCGCGGCGATCGCCGAGTCCGTCGAGCCTCCGCTGCTGCAGCTGCACCGCACGGCCCCGAGCGACGACCTGGCCGCGGGCACCCAGGACGCCGTCGGGGTCTACGCGAGCGAACTGGCACGCTTCGCCGGGCTCCGCGCCGTCCACGGCCCCACCGTCCCCGACGGCGCCGCCGGCGCGGGCCCGCGGCTGGCCCGAACCCTCCACGGCCTGCGCACCCGGGGACGACCGACATGGTGCCTGCCCTTGCCCGGCGGGGAGGCCGAGTGGCATCGCCTCACGCACGAGGCGACCGCCGGCCGGGACTGGCCCGTGGGCTGAGCCCCGCGCATCGCCCCGTGCCGTCGGCTCGTCCGCTGGACAACCGCGGCAATGTTCACTCGTTCGGCGGTATGCGGCGGGCGGTGCCGCTCCGGGGGTGGTGGGCTGTGGGGAACGCGCGCCACGATCTTCGGCCGCGGCAGCCACCGCCGATCGACAGGGGGCGCGATGAGCCACGAGCAGAACCGCGAGCCGGGCCGAGGCATAGGGGACGGCCGGCCGGAGACGCCGCCCGGGGACCCCTGGACCCGGCTGCCGTCCATGGCACCGGCGACACCCCCGGCCGACGGCCGGTCCGGTCCGGGCACGGGTGCCGTGGTCCGCGGTGGTCCCGCCGCGCTACCGGGGCGCTTGCGGACCCTGCCCGGCGGCGGAGCCGCTCCCCGGGTCCGGGTCGTCGCGCCCAGCCCCCTCGACCCCGGCGCCTCGCGCGACCCGCACCCGACCCACCGGACCCTGCGCGAGGAGTTCCCGCTCACCTACGACCCGCTGCTGCGGGCCTGGGTGCTCAGCCGATACGCGGACGTGGCCACCGCCCTCACCGACAGCCGTTTCACGCACGGGCACCGGCCCGGTGACCCGCCCTGCGCGCGGGCCCATGTCGACGTCGACGTGGCGGCCCTCCGCTCGGTCACCGAACGGACGGCGTACGTCCTGGCCCGCCGGATCGCCGAGCGGCCGCAGGCCGACCTGGTCGCCGACTTCTGCCACTGGCTGCCCGCCGGAACCGTCGCCGCCGCCGTCGGCGTGCCCTACCGCGACATGATGCGGCTCGTCCGCGGCCGGGCCGCCGGAGCCCTCGCCGGGGAGTGCGGTGGCCAGATCGCCGTACGGGAGAAGGCCCTCGCCTCCTTCCTCGGCAACGTCCTCTCGGACCCGGACCAGGTCGCCGCCCTGCGGGACGCTCCCGCCGACCTCGTGGGCCGGGCCTGGACGGAGTCGCTGCGCCGTGACCCGCCCGTCCAGATCGCCGTCCGCCGCACCGCCGCCGACGTCCCCGTCAGCGGCGGCGTCCTTCCCGCGGGCGCGTCCGTCGCCCTGCTCGTCGGCTCCGCCGGCCGCGACCCGGAGCGCTTCCGCGAGCCCGACCGCTTCGACCCGCTCCGCGACGACCCGGGCCAGCTCACCTACGGCAGCGGCTTCTGCCCGGCGGTGATCCTGGCCGGGCTGGAGGCCGAGTACGCCCTGCGGGCCCTGTTCGCGGCGATGCCCCGGCTCCGCCTCGCCGACGGCTTCCGGCCGGTGTGGACCGGCCTCATCACCCGGGCGCCGCGGAGCCTGATCGTCCGTCCCGGTGGCTGATTCCCGCGTGGGGAAGGGCGCGCCCGACCGCTGCTAGGGTGACGTGCGCTCGTCAAGAGCGGCTTTTTCTTTACCACTTCCAACGGGGATTCAAACGTGAAGATGCGTCATGTCCGCGCGATCGCGGTGTTCGGCATCGCGGTCGTCGCCCTGACCGGTGCCCGCGGCTCGCACGGCGGCAGCTGCGGCGGAAGCAGCAGCTCCGGCAGTTCGAGCAGCAGCAACCACAACAGCGACAACGACAGCACGTCCGGCGGCACCTCCGGCGGCTCCCTGCCGGGCGGCTCCAGCAGCGCCGACAAGGCGATCCGCGACGTCACCATCAACGAGTGCGCGTACGACGCGGCGACCAAGAACCTGGTCGCCCGCGTCACCGTGAAGAACGACGGTGCGCTCGACTACGACTACAGCGTCACCATGAAGTTCACGGGCGACACCGGGGGGACCGCGAGCCCGGCGACCGCGACCAAGACCGCCATCGCGGTCGCGGCCGGCGCCTCCGTGAAGGCCGAACTCGCCACCTCGTACCCCGGCACCGGCGACGGCTCCGAGTACACCAAGTGCGAGGTCACGCGAGCCTCCCGCTCCTGACCCTCCGGGGGCCCGGGATCACACCCCGGGCCCCTCGGCCTCCGGCGTCAGTCCCGCAGACGGGCCAGCAGCGCCACCGGCCGCTCCGCGAACAGCTCCGCCAGTTTCAGCTCCGTCGCCGGGCCGCCGATGAACTCCCTCACACCGTCCAGGACATCGGCCCAGCGGCCCTCCGGGAGCACCAGCTCCGTGTCCTGCCAGCCGCCCGCCTCCCCGAGCCGCAGCGGCAACCGGGTGACCGCGGTGATCACCTCGTCGGAGCGGCTGAACGCCAGGCAGTGGGCCGCCGTCGGGCCCTCGGCCGCAAGCGGGGTGTACGCCCCCCGGGAACCGAAGGCCGCCGGGCGCTCGCGCCGCAGCCGCAGGGCGGCCCGCACCAGGACCGTCCGGTCGTCGTCCGCGCCGACCGCGAACGGGGCCCGGTTGTCCGGGTCGACCAAGGCCCGGTACTCCCGCTCCGTGTTCTGGTACAGCTCCGGCACCCCCGGCATCGTCAGCTGGGTGAGCAGCGCGCCCAGCGCATGCGCCCGGATGTGCGGCTCCAGGGCGAAGGCCGCCTCCGAGGCCGAGCGGAGCGGGATGCGGCCGGGCCCGGCCGCCGTGAACTCCTCCACCGCCCGCTCGTACTCCGCGTCCGGCTCCGTCCAGCTGGTCCGGAGCCCCGCCTCCCGTACGGACTTGAGGATCGCGGGTCCCAGCCGGTCCGGGTCCGGGACGCCGAAGCCGAACGCGGTCTGCCAGGCGGTCCAGGCCACGTGCGGGTCCGGCGCCGGCACCCCCGCCACCTCCCCCAGGAGATCCGCCCACACCTGCGGGCACTGCGAGAGCACCGCGATCGCGGCCCGGACGTCGGCACTCCGCTTGGTGTCGTGCGTGGACAGGACGGTGCCGGTGCCCGGCCAGTCCCGCGAGATCCGCCGGCAGTACGCGTGGAACTCCTCCACCGACACCGCCGGGCGCCCCGCGTCACCGCCCACCTCGTTCGCCGAGAGCAGCGGGGTGTACCGGTAGAAGGCCGTGTCCTCCACGGACTTGGCCCGCAGCGCCGACGAGGTCTGCGCGAACCGGGCCCGGAACGCCCGGTGTTCGGGTCCGTCGCCGAGTGTCCCCAGCGCCAGGTCCCGTACGACGTCGACCGCCGAGGCCTCCTCCGGCACCGCGAAGGCGGCCTTCGCGCCGCGCGCCGCCTCCGGGGTCAGCACCTCCTCGCCGCCGGTCCGGTAGGGGCGGTAGACCGGTACCCGGACGAGGAGCTCGCGGACGGCGGTGCGCAGCGCCCAGGGCGCGTGGTCCCGCAGGGCGGGATCGGCGGCGCAGATCCGCTCGGCGATCCGGGTCAGGACGGCCGTCTCGGCGGCCAGGTCGTGGCCGACGACCTCGTACGCGGCGCGTCGCTCGGTCGCCTCCCAGCGGCCGCCCCTGTCGCCGGCCCTGCAGACGAACTCGCGGTACAGGTCGGTCAGTTCATGGGCGCCCACCGGGTCGGTGAACACCCCGTCGACGTGCCGCAGGGCGTCGTACCCGGTAGTGCCGGCGACGGGCCAGTCGGTCGGCAGTGTCTCCGGACCGGTGAGGATCTTCTCGACCACCGTCCAGCAGCGCCCGCCGGTCGCCGCCGCGAGCCGCTCCAGATAGCCCTGGGGATCGGCGAGTCCGTCCGGGTGGTCGATCCGCAGTCCCTCGATCACCCCGTCCCGGACCAGCTCCACGATCTTCGTGTGGGTCGCCCCGAAGACCTCGGGGTCCTCCACCCGTACCCCGATCAGATCCGAGATCGTGAAGAACCGGCGGTAGTTGAGCTCGGTGCGGGCGAGCCGCCACCAGCCCAGCCGGTACCACTGGGCGTCGAGCAGCTCGTCGAGCGGCAGCCCCTCCGTCCCGGGCCGCAGCGGGAAGTCCTGGCCGTCGAAGTGCAGCGCCCCGTCCGCGACCCGCAGCCGGTCCCGTACCTCCGGGAGCCGCGCGGGCAGCACCGGGAGCAGCGGCCGGCCGTCCCCGGCGGACCGGTCGATGTCGAACCACCGGGCGTACGGCGAGGCGGGGCCGTCGCGGAGCACCGCGCGCAGCGCGTGGTTGTGCCGGGCGGAGGCCGCCATGTGGTTGGGCACCAGGTCGACGACGAGGCCGAGCCCGTGTGCCCGCGCGGTCGCGGCGAGGGACCGCAGCCCCTCCTCGCCGCCGAGTTCGGCGCGCACGGACCGGTGGTCGGTGACGTCGTACCCGTGGGCCGAGCCGGGGACCGCCTCCAGTACGGGGGAGAGGTGGAGGTGCGAGACCCCGAGCCCCGCGAGGTGCGGCACGGCCCGCTCGGCCGCCGCGAACGGGAACTCCGGCTGGAGCTGGAGCCGGTAGGTGGCGGTGGGCAGCGCGGTGAGGGTCGGGGCGGAAGGGGACGGGAGGGAGGTCGAGCCGGACGGGAGGGAGGTCATGCGAACGTACGTACCCCGCCAGAGGGCTTCTGTGTCATCGCCTCATGCACCCGTTCGTGTGCATCGCGTTACCTTCGCCCGATGCTCCGGATGTATCGCGACACCCTCTCGCTGCTCGGTCCCGCCCTGCCGGTCGTCTCGTTCCTGGGCCGGCTGCCCACCGCCATGTGCCAGCTGGGCAGCCTGCTCCTGGTCGCCGAGACGAGCGGCTCCCTCGCCACGGCGGGTCTGGCGGGCGGGGCGCTCGCGGCGGGGCAGACCGTCGGCGGGCCGGTCATCGGACGGCTCACCGACCGGCACGGCCAGCGCGGGATCGTCCTCGCGGCCTCCCTCGCCAACGCCGTCGCCGTCACCGCCCTGGTCCTCGCCGCGCTCGGTCACGCGCCCACCGGCTGGCTGATGGCCCTCGGCGGACTCGCCGGGGCGACCGTCCCGCAGGTCGGGCCGCTCGCCAGGACCCGCTCGGTGGCCCTCGCACGCCGCTCCGGCGCCGACGACCGGACCGTCGGCACGGTGCTCTCCTTCGAGGGCACCCTCGACGAGGTGTCCTTCGTCCTCGGCCCGGCGTTCGTCGGCCTCGCCGCCGCCCTCGCCCACCCGGCGGCCGCGCTCCTCCTGGCGGCCCTCCTGCTCGTCGTCTTCGGCACGGCGTTCGCCCTCCACCCGACGGCGCGGGCGACCCTTCCGGCGCCGACGGCGTCCACCCGTACGGGCGCCGCCGAACGGACGCGGCTGCCGGGATCCGCGTACGCCCTGCGCGGCACGATGGTCCTCCAGGGCGCCATGTTCGGCGCCTCGCAGGCCGGGATCACCGCGCTGACCGAGAAGCTCGGCGCGCCGGCCCAGGCCGGTCTCGTCTACGCGGCGATGGGCGTCATGAGCGCCGCCGTCGGTCTCTCCATGGCGGCCGTGCCCGCCCGGATCGGGCTGACGACCCGCTGGCGCGCGGCGACCGCCGCGCTCGTCGTCCTCTCCGTGCCGCTGCTGTTCGTCGGCTCGCTCGGCGCCCTGTACGCGGTCGTGGTCGTACTCGGCGCCGCCTACGCCCCGCACCTGATCACCGTCTTCGGGCTCACCGAGCGGACCGTGCCGGCCGCCCGGCTCGCCGAGTCCATGGCCTTCCTCACCAGCGGGGTCGTGGCCGGTCAGGCCCTCGCCCTGGCCGTCTCGGGCCGCCTTGCCGAAGGCCACGGCGCCCCCGCCGCCTTCGCGGTGGCGGTGGGGGCGGCCGCGGCCTGCGCGCTGCTGTCCTGGACGATACGGGCGACGGTGCCCCGTCCCGTACGGGAACTCAGGCCGGCCGGCGCAGAACGGTCAGGCTGAGCGGCGCGAGGGTCACCCGCTCGCCGCCCACCAGCTCCGGGCCCTCCGCCGGTGGCATGCCCTCCGGGTCGGAGGTGTCCACCACCGTGCGCCAGCGGGCCCCGTGACTGTCGGGGACGGCGAACTCCAGCTCCTCCGAGGAGGCGTTGAACATCAGGAGGAAGGAGTCGTCGGCGATCCGCTCGCCCTGGGTGCCCGGCTCCGAGATGGCGTTGCCGTTGAGGAAGACGGTCAGCGCCTGGGCGTGCGCCGCCTGCCAGTCGCGGGAGGTCATCTCCTCGCCCTCGGGCGTGAACCAGGCGATGTCGGTGAGCTCGTCGTGGGTGCCCTCCACCGGCCGCCCGTGGAAGAAGCGGCGGCGCCGGAAGACCGGATGGTCCCGGCGCAGCCGCACCATGGCCCGGGTGAACCGGAGCAGCGTGGCCTCCGCCTCGCTGTTCTCCTTCGGCCAGCGTACCCAGGACACCTCGTTGTCCTGGCAGTACGCGTTGTTGTTGCCGCCCTGGGTGCGGCCGAACTCGTCCCCGTGACTGAGCATCGGCACGCCCTGCGAAAGCATCAGGGTGGCGAGGAAGTTGCGGGTCTGGCGGGCGCGCAGCTCGGCGATCCCGACGTCCTCGCTCTCGCCCTCCGCGCCGCAGTTCCAGGAGCGGTTGTGGCTCTCGCCGTCCCGGTTGCCCTCGCCGTTCGCCTCGTTGTGCTTGTCGTTGTACGAGACGAGGTCCCGCAGGGTGAAACCGTCGTGGCAGGTCACGAAGTTGACCGAGGCGAGCGGCCGCCGCCCGTCGTCCTGGTAGAGGTCGGAGGAGCCGGTCAGCCGGGAGGCGAACTCCGCGAGGGTGCGCGGCTCGCCCCGCCACAGATCCCGCACGCAGTCCCGGTACTTGCCGTTCCACTCGGTCCACAGCGGCGGGAAGTTGCCCACCTGGTAGCCCCCCTCGCCGACGTCCCAGGGCTCGGCGATCAGCTTCACCTGGCTGACCACCGGGTCCTGCTGCACCAGGTCGAAGAACGAGGACAGCCGGTCCACCTCGTGGAACTGGCGGGCCAGGGTGGCCGCCAGATCGAAGCGGAAACCGTCCACGTGCATCTCGGTCACCCAGTACCGCAGACTGTCCATGATCAGCTGGAGCACGTGCGGGGAGCGCATGAGCAGCGAGTTCCCGGTGCCCGTGGTGTCCATGTAGTAGCGGGGGTCGTCGGCGAGCCGGTAGTACGAGGGGTTGTCCAGGCCCCGCATGGAGAGGGTCGGGCCGAGGTGGTTGCCCTCGGCGGTGTGGTTGTAGACGACGTCGAGGATGACCTCGATGCCGGCCTGGTGCAGCGCCCGCACCGCCGACTTGAACTCCAGGACCTGCTGGCCCCGGTCGCCCCACGAGGCGTAGGCGTTGTGTGGGGCGAAGAAGCCGATCGTGTTGTAGCCCCAGTAGTTGGAGAGCCCCGCGTCGACCAGCCGGTGGTCGTTCACGAACTGGTGAACGGGCATCAGTTCGAGCGCTGTGACGCCGAGTTCCTTGAGGTGTCCGATCACCGAGGGGTGCGCCAGCCCCGCGTACGTCCCGCGCAGCTCCTCCGGAAGGTCCGGATGGAGCATCGTCAGGCCCTTCACATGGGCCTCGTAGATCACCGTGTGGTGGTACTCGGTACGCGGCCGCCGGTCGTCGCCCCAGTCGAAGTACGGGTTGACCACGACCGAGGTCATCGTGTGCGGGCCCGAGTCGAGGTCGTTGCGCGCGTCCGGCTTCCCGAAGGGGTAGCCGTACACCGCCTCGCCCCACTCGACCTGCCCCGACACCGCGCGCGCGTAGGGATCGAGGAGCAGTTTCGCCGCGTTGCAGCGGAGCCCGCGCTCCGGGGCGTACGGGCCGTGCACGCGGAACCCGTACCGCTGACCGGGCATCACGCCCGGCAGGTAGGCGTGCCGCACGAACGCGTCGGTCTCGCGCAGCTCCACCGCCGTCTCCGAGCCGTCGTCATGGAGCAGACACAGCTCGATCCTGTGGGCGGCCTCCGAGAAGACCGCGAAGTTGGTTCCCGCACCGTCATAGGTGGCGCCCAAGGGGTACGCCTGTCCCGGCCAGACCTGCATGGATACGACTCTTCCTCATCTGTCCGGGTTTTGTGGATGTTCTTCGGCCGAATCCTGCCCGAAAGAGGTGCAACCTCCTAGGACTTCGCCCCGTCCTACCGGGTGACCGCAGACCTAGAGGGGGAATGAGGGGGAAGTGTGTACGAAATAGCGCGCCGCCACCTGGGGAAGGTGGTGGCCGGAGCGGCCATGGCGGTGACGGGAACCGCCGTCGCGGTCGCGATCAGCCTGCCGGGTCAGGCGGGAGCGGACGACACGCCGGGCGGCCGCGCCGCCGTCGGGGCGGAGGCGGCCGGAGCCGCCGGATCGAACGGAGCCTCCGGTGGGACCGGAGAGCAGGGCGCGGACGGGACGCGGGACGGCGACGCGCGGGCCCAGGGGGCCACGCCCCCGCCGGCGACCGTGGCCCCCGCGGCCGCCGAGGGGGAGAAGGGCGTGGGGAGCGACCCGCTCACCGACGACGAGCTCGCCCGGGCCGAGGCGCTGGCGCTGACCCCGGCCGGTGCCGCCGCCCAGCAGAACGTCGAGGGCGGCCGGGGACCCCAGCATCTGGGCACCGGCCTCGCCGACCCGCTGCCGGGGGACGCCACGCGCCGCGCCGAGGTCCGCTTCTACGACTACGGGCGCGACGAGCTCATCACCCGGACCGTCAACCTCGCCACCGGGAAGGTCGAGAGGTCCGCCGCGCAGCGCGGGGTCCAGCCCTCCGCCCACCCCGAGGAACTGCGCGAGGCCCTGGAGCTGATCCTCGCGAGCCCGCTCGGCAAGGGCGTCAAGGAGGACTACAAGGACGCCACCGGCAAGGAGCTCACCTCCACCGCCCAGTTGTGGTTCAACGGCGACCTCTACCGCACCTACCGCGAGGCGAACGTGCCCGCGCAGCTGACCCGCTGCGGTGAGCACCGCTGTGTACGGCTCGTCACCAAGGTCCTCAACGGGGCCTGGATCGACACCCGCAACCTGATCGTCGACCTCTCCGCGAGGACCGTCACCCGCGTCGGCTGACCACCGCCGCAGGTCCTCTCCCGCCGCCCCTCGCGGGACGTCGGGCCGATCTCCGTACGAGGGAGTACGTTCCCATGTCCACCCAGCACAGCCAGACCACCCGGCGACAGCGGCGCACCCGCGGCGCCGTCCTGACCGCGGCCGTCCTGCTCGGCACCGCGACCGCCGCCACCGGCCCGGTCACCGGGGCCACCGCCGCCCCCGTCCCGGGCCCGACGCGCACCCCCGCCGTGCCGCCGCCGTCCCCGACGCGCACG
This sequence comes from Streptomyces sp. NBC_00691, assembly GCF_036226665.1. Lineage (NCBI taxonomy): Bacteria > Bacillati > Actinomycetota > Actinomycetes > Kitasatosporales > Streptomycetaceae > Streptomyces > Streptomyces sp. NBC_00691. The sequence goes on from NZ_CP109007.1 coordinate 6,425,934, forward strand.
CCCGTCACGCCCGAGGCCGACTGCTCCGACGCGTACCGCATCACGCAGAAGCTCGACGGCGGCGCCACCTGGCGCATGTGCTGGCGGTACGACACGGACGCCGGGCTCACGCTCGACAAGGTGACCTACCAGCCGCCCGGCACGGCCGCCCCCATCAAGGTCCTCGCCAGCGCCCGGCTCGCCCAGATCCACGTGCCCTACGACGACGGGGTCGCCGAGTACGACGACCTCACCGGCGCGGGCTTCGGCTGGGGCCTGCAGAACCTCAAGCCGGCCGAGTGCCCCGGCGGCACCCTCACCACGGTCAAGGTGCCCGAGATCGGCCAGATCAAGGGTCTGTGCACCACCACGCGGGCGCGCGGCCACGCCTACCGCATGGCCAGCGACACCGGCGCCAAGGTGTACCAGGCGCAGGCCAAGGACCTGCTCGTCTACACGGTGAACAAGGTCGGCTGGTACGAGTACATTTCCGAATGGCGCTTCTCCGCCGACGGCACCATCGGGGCCAACGTCGGTGCCACCGGCAGCCTCTCGCCCGTCGACTACAACGCCACCGACGGCCGCGGCTGGCCCATCGGCAAGGGCTCCCGCTCCTACGCCACCAGCCACGCCCACAACGTCTTCTGGAAGCTGGACTTCGGTCTCGACGGCTCCACCAAGGACCGCGTCGAGCAGTTCGACTCCACCGTCACCGCGCCCGCCCCGGGGGCCGGCGGACCGACCGTGAAGACCCAACGCACCGTCGTCACCAAGGAGCTCGCCGGCGACGCCAGGAACATGCGCTGGTGGCGGGTGGTCAGCGGCACCGGCAAGAACGCCGACGGCCACGCCCGCTCGTACGAGATCGTCCCCGGTCACACCGACACCCACGCGGGGCGCGGCTTCACCAAGCACGACGTGTACTTCACCCAGGCGCGCGCCTGCGAGAAGTTCGCGAGCAACAACATCGGCGGCTGCGCGGCCAACGCCGGCGACAGCGTCGACAGGTGGGTCAACGGCGAGACCCTGACCAAGCCGACGGTCTGGGTCAACATCGGGTTCCACCACATCGCCCGGGACGAGGACCAGCAGCCCATGCCGGTCCACTGGCAGGGCTTCCAGCTCGCCCCCAGGGACGTAACCGCTATGAATCCGCTCACTCCGTCCGATCTCGCCTCCCAGAACGGGCAGCCCGATCTGGGGAGTTGAGGAAGGAGCCTGACGATCCTGCTGCACCGCCTCCCGCTCGCGGAGTACCCTTCCTTGATCGTTGTCGGACCGGTCGACACGGGCGTCCACATGTAGAAGGCGGTGCGCGGGTGAGCTCGGGAGGTCTGGAGCTGCCCCCAGGGGACGCGGGTCAGGAGAAGGGTCCCGCAGGCCCCGCCGAGGCCCCGCCGGGCGCCGTCGCGCCGCCCGGCGCCGTGCCCCCCGGCACGGTCACCGTGGCCCGGCCGGTGGAGATAGGCGCCGAGCTCGACTGGGACGCCGAGGCCTGGAGCGAGGTCCGCACCCGCGCCCAGCGGGCCGGACGGGCCTACATCTGGCTGAACCTGGTCGAGCAGCGGCTCCGCGCCGTGGTCGCCGCCGTCCTGCGCCCCGTGTACGAGCCCGTGCACGGCGAGGAGTGGGTGGTGGCCGCCGCGGGCCCGGCGGGCCAGGAGTGGGTGCAGCGGGCGGTCGCCGTGCGCGAGGTGTCGCGCCGCAAGGGCTATCTGCTCGACCCCGCCGACGACAACGTCCTGAGCTTCCTCACCCTCCCGCAGCTACGGGAGCTGATGGTGCAGCACTGGCCGTGCTTCGAGCCCTACTTCGACGACCGGCGGGAGGTCGAGCTCGCCCTCGACGAGCTGGAGGTCACGCGCAACGTGGTCTCCCGCAACCGGGCGCTCTCGCTGACCGTCCTGGCCCAGTCGGAACGGGCCTCGGCCCGCATCCTGGAGATCCTCGGCAGTGGCGCCGGGGTGCCCTCCGCCGACCGGCTGCCGGTCGACGCGGTCGAGGACCTCGTCGGGGACCGGTACGCGGACGTGGTCTCCGTCCACCCCGACCGGGTCCGGCTCCAGCGGCAGCTGCCCGCCGAAGACCTCTTCGGCGGGGCCCGGCGCCTCGACGCCACCGGCATAGGTCTCAACCTGCTCGTGCAGAACTTCTCCGGCCGCCGGATGGTGCGTCTCGCCGAGTCCGGCTGCCGCACCCGGCTGCTCTTCCTCAACCCGGCGAGCAGCGCGGTGAAGCGCCGGGAGCGCGAACTCGGTCTCAAGAAGGGCGAGCTGAGCCGCTCGGTCGAGATGAACATCCTGCACATGCGGCGGGTCCGCTCCAAGCTCCGCGACCCGGGCGCCTTCCAGATCCACGTCTTCGACGAGACGCCCCGCTTCACCGCCTACCTGGTGGACGGCGACGGACCGGACGGAGTCGGCGTCGTGCAGTCCTATCTCCGCCGGGCGCGGGGCATGGAGGCGCCGGTCCTGGTCCTGCGCGGCGGCGGCCGGAACGTGGTGCGCCACGGACAGGGCATCCGTGACGGCGATCACGGACTTTTCGAGACATACCGGGAGGAATTCGAGTCGGTCTGGCTCGACTCCCGCCCCGTCTCCTGACTCTTCGACGGGGGAGGCGGGGGGCGTTGTCAGTGGTGCGTGCGAGGGTGGTCAGCACCACGGGGGAGATCACGTAAGGAGGACCCGATGGCTTGGCACGGCGAGACGCTGGTCGGCTTCGACCTGGAGACGACCGGCACCGAACCGCTGGAGGCCCGCATCGTGACGGCCTCGATCATCGAGGTCGACGGCGGGAGACACGTCACACGCCGGCGGGACTGGCTCGCCGATCCGGGCATCCGCATCCCGGAGCAGGCCTCCGCGATCCACGGCATCAGCACCGAGCGGGCGGCCGCCGAGGGCCGGCCGGTGCGCGAGGTCGCCGACGAGATCGCGAAGGCCCTCGCCGAGTACTGGGAGGAAGGCGTCCCGGTCGTCGCGTACAACGCCTCGTTCGACCTGACGCTGCTCTCCGCAGAGCTGCGGCGGCACGGACTGCCCTCGCTCAGCGAGCGGCTCGGCGGCGTCCCCATCGGACCCGTCGTCGACCCGTACACCATCGACCGGGCCGTCGACCGCTACCGGCGCGGCAAGCGGAACCTGGAAGCGGTCTGCGGGGAGTACGGGGTGGTGCTCGAAGCCGCCCATCAGGCGGCCGCCGACGCGCTCGCCGCCGTCCGGGTCGCCGTCGCGATAGCCGAGCGGCACCGCCAGGTCGCCGAACTGGACCCGGCCGAACTCCATGAGCGCCAAATCGTCTGGTACCGCGCCTGGGCCGAGAACTTCCAGGCCTTCCTGCGCCGCAAGGGCGACGCGGAGGCGGTCGTCGACTCCACGTGGCCCCTGCGCGAGACGGTCGCGGCGGCGGTCTAGCGAGAGCGCGTCAGGAGTTCTCCTTCAGGAAGGAGAGCAGCAGGTCGTTCACCCTCTCCGGCTGGTCCAGGGGGAACCAGTGGCCCGCGTCCTCCACGCGCTCGTAGCGCCAGGGACCGGAGACATGCCCGCCGGTGTCCACCATCTGCCGCTCGTCGAGGAAACGGTCGCCGGTGGACCAGACACCCATGGCCGGGACGGACAGCGGAGGAAGCACCGGGGGCTCGCCCAGCTGGGTCTCGATGGACAGTCCCGACCGGTAGATCTGGAGGGCGGCGGTCAGCCCGCCCGGAGCGCGCAACGGCTCCAGGACGGCCTCCGCCTCCGCGTGGTCGTCCAGCATCTCGCGCAGCCGCGCGAAGTCCTCGCGGGAGAGCCACTCCTCGGCGAGTCCCTCGTGCTGGAACATCGACAGGTGCCACAGGCGCTGCCGCTGCTCCCAGCCCGCGGCCAGGATCGCCGCGAGATCGCCCACCGACATGAGGGTCACGCTCGCCACCCGGTCCGGCACGACCTGCGCGATTCCCTGCGACAGCCCCGACCCCCAGTCATGGCCGACCAGGTGGAACCGGTCGATCTCCAGCCGGGCGAGCAGTTCCAGGAGGTCGCCCACGTGCTTGGCCGGGGCGTACGCCTCCGGACCGCCCTCGGGACGGTCCGAGGCGCCGAAGCCCCGCAGCGTCGGAGCGACCGTCATGAACCCGGCCGCGTTCAGCGCCGGGATCTGATGACGCCACAGAGCGTGGCTGTCGGGGAAGCCGTGCACGAGCAGCACGGCCGGTCCCTCGCCGCTCACCTCGACGTCGAGCGTCACCTCGGACAGTTCCACGCGCATCCCAACACCCCGCTCTCGGAACCCGGTTCGGTCAGGACCTCATCATGTCAGAACGGGTACCAGCGAACCTCGGGGTCGCCGTCCCGCAACGAGGCCACCCGCCGCTCGAATTCGGCCAGAGCCTTCGGGTTCGTCGGGGCGTGCTGCGCCACCCACGCGCAGCTCGCGGTCTCCCGGGCCCCGCGCAGCACCGCGCACCCCTCCCACTCCCGCACGTCCCAGCCGTACGCCTCGGTGAAGGCCTCGTACGCCGCCGGATCCAGGCCGTACCGGTCCCGGGAGAGGGCCAGCACCACGAGGTCGTGCTCGCGCAGATCGGAGGAGAAGGTCTCCAGATCCACCAGGACCGGGCCGTCGGGGCCGACATGGACGTTCCGGGGGAGGGCGTCGCCATGGATCGGGCCCGGCGTCAGACGCGGCGTCAGCGCGGCCGCCGCCGGGGCGAAGGCATCGCGCCGCTCCCGCAGGAAGGCCGCGTCCGCCGGGTCGATCGCGTCGCCCGCGAGCCGCAGCCACCGCTCGACCCCGCCGAGCAGCTCCCGGCGCGGCAGCGTGAAGGCCGCCGGCTCGGGCAGCGCGTGGATCCGCCGGAGCAACGGCGCCAGATCGCGGGGCTCCGCGGGCCGTACGGCCTCGGGCAGCCGATGCCAGAACGTGAGCGGATGCCCCTCGACCAGCCGCGGCTTCTCCTCGGCGGCCCGCACCGCCGGGACCTCCGCCTCGGCCAGCCAGGCGGCCAGCGCCAGCTCCCGCTCCGCACGCTCGAACAGCTCGGCGTCCCGGCCCACCTTCACGGCGAGATCGCCCACGGCGAAGACCGCGTTCTCCCCGAGGGCCAGCAGCCGCGCCTCCGCGACCGGCACCCCCGCCGCGGCCAGGATCTCCCGCGCCCGCGCCTCGTCCATCGACCTCTCCCTTACCTGTGTGATTGCGCCAAAGTCTCCCATCCGCGCTGCTCACCGCGCAGGCCGCCTTGACGCTGCCCCGGGCCGTCAGGACCATGGCCAGATTCCCGCGGCGGCGGCCGGGGGCGGACGGACGGGGGTCGGATCGGTGAGCTCGCTGACCGCGACGAAGCGGCCCGGCCGGACGCGCGCGCCGCGCGCCGCCCACCGGACACGCCCGCGCGGCCCCGACCTCGGGGCCTGGTTCCTGGTGCTCCCGGCGCTGCTGCCGATCCTGGTCCTCAGCGTCGGACCGCTCCTCTACGGCATCGCGCTCGCCTTCACGGACGCCCAGTCCGGCCGCACCCGGGCGACCGGCTGGGTGGGCACCCTCAACTTCCAGGACCTGCTGCACGACACCCTGTTCTGGGACTCGTTCCGCATCGGCGCGGTCTGGGCCGTCGGGGTCACCGTCCCCCAGTTCCTGCTCGCCCTCGGCCTCGCCCTCCTGCTCGACCAGAAGCTCCGCTTCCGCTGGCTGGCGCGCGCCCTCGCCATCGTTCCCTGGGCGATGCCCGAGGTCGTCGTCGGCATCATGTGGCGGCTCGTCTACAACCCCGACGCCGGCGTCCTCAACGAGACCCTCCGGAACCTGGGCCTCGGCGAGGGCCGCGACTGGCTCTCCGGCCTCGCCACCGCCCTTCCCGCCGTGATCGTCGTCGGCGTCTGGGCCGGGATGCCGCAGACCACCGTCGCCCTGCTCGCCGGACTCCAGAACACCCCGCACGAACTCCACGAGGCCGCCGCCCTCGACGGCGCCGGAGCCTGGCGCCGCTTCCGCGTCGTCACCTGGCCCGCGCTCCGGCCGGTCGCCCTCGCCATCACCGCCCTCAACCTCATCTGGAACTTCAACTCCTTCGCCCTGGTCTATGTGCTGACCAACGGCGGACCGGGCGGCCGGACCCGGCTCCCCATGCTCTTCGCCTACGAAGAGGCCTTCCGGTACGGGCAGTTCGGCTACGCCGCCGCGATGGGCTGCGTGATGATCGCCGCCGTCTCGGTGCTCATCGCCCTCTCCCTCGTACGACGGCTGAAAGGGGACCAGGACCGGTGAGCGCCCTCCGGACGAGCCGACCCGCGCGATGCGGCCAGTACCTGGCCCTCCTCGCCTATCTGGTCTTCCTCGCCCTCCCCTTCCTCTGGCTGGTCTCCACCGCCTTCAAGCCCGCCCCCGAACTCGCCTCGCTGCACCCCACCTGGATCCCGAAGGACCCCACGCTCGACAACTTCCGGCAGGCCTTCGACGAACAGCCGCTGCTCAGGGCCGCCGGGAACAGCCTGGTCGCCGCGGTCGCCGCCGCCGTGATCGCGGTGGCCGTCGCGACCCCGCTCGCCTATGTGACGGCCCGCCACCGGGGCAGGCTCGCCTCGGCCGCGACCGGCTGGGTGGTGATCAGCCAGGCGTTCCCGTTCGTCCTCGTGATCATCCCGCTCTTCCTGATCCTCAAGAACCTGCACCTCGTGAACAGCGTGTCCGGGCTCGTCCTGGTCTACGTGGTCTGGTCGCTGCCCTTCGCCCTCTGGATGCTGACGGGGTACGTCCGGGCCGTCCCCGCCGAACTGGAGGAGGCCGCGGCCGTCGACGGCGCGGGCCGGCTCCGTACCCTCGTCTCGGTCACCGCCCCGCTGCTCGTCCCCGGCATCGTCGCCACCGCCCTCTTCGCCTTCGTCACCGCGTGGAACGAGTTCTTCTTCGCGCTCGTCCTGCTCAAGACCCCGGAGAAGCAGACCCTGCCGGTCGTCCTCACCCACTTCCTCGGCGCCGAGGGCGTCGCCGACCTGGGCCCCCTGGCCGCCGCCGCCTTCCTCGCCACGCTGCCCTCCCTCGTCGTCTTCGGCCTCCTCCAACGGCGGATCACCGGCGGGATGCTGGCCGGGGCGGTGAAGTCATGAGACGACGGATCCTCGCCCTCACCGCCGCGTTCGCCCTGCTCGCCACCGGCTGTACGGCGGGGGACGACGCTCCCGAGGACGGGGTCGTACGGCTCCGCTTCCAGTCCCTCGCCTGGCAGAAGGAGTCCGTCGACGCCAACCGGCAACTGGTGAGCGAGTGGAACGCCACCCACCCCGACGTCCAGATCGACTACGTCCAGGGCAGCTGGGACTCCGTCCACGACCAGCTCCTCACCTCCTTCGAGGGAGGCGAGGCGCCCGACATCATCCACGACGCCTCCGACGACCTCGCAGACTTCGCCTACGGCGGCGACCTCGCCGACCTCCGCACCCTGCTGCCCGCCCGGCTCCGCGCCGACATCCCCGCCCGCAGCTGGGAGACGACCACCTTCGGCGAGGGGATCTACGGCGTGCCGTTCCTCCAGGAACCGCGCGTGCTCATCGCCAACCGGAAGATCCTCGAAGCCTCCGGCGTCCGCCTCCCGACCCCGGAGGAACCCTGGACCTGGAGCGAGTTCCGGCAGATCGCCCAGGACCTCACCCGCACCCTGGGTTCCGGCCGGTACGCCGTCGCCTGGCCGCTCAAGGAGCCCGTCTCCGTCAGCCTCAACCTCGGACTCTCGGCGGGCGGGCAGCTGTTCCACCGGGAGGCCGACGGCCGGGTGACCGTCCGCTTCACCGAGGCCGACGCCGTCGTCCCCGGCACGATCCACGAGCAGGTCGTCACCGACCGCACCGCCCCGCGCACCACCCTCGGCAGCGGCGGATCCGACACCCTCCCCGGCTTCTTCGCCGGCAGGTACGCGATGGTCCCGCTGGGTTTCGCCTACCGGCAGCAGATCGCCCAGCAGGCCCCCGAGGGCTTCGAGTGGACCGTCCTGCCGGCCCCCGCCGGAGACGCGGGGCTCACCCAGGGCGTCTCCCCGCAGACCCTGTCGATCGCCGAGGACAGCCCGTACAAGAAGGAGGCGGCCGCCTTCCTCGACTTCTTCCTGCGCCCGGAGAACATGGTGCGGCTCGCGCGCGGCGACTGGATGCTGCCCACCGGAACGGCCGCGCTCGCCGACCCCTCCCTGCACACCGCCCGGGACGGCTGGGCGACGGGAGCCGCGGTGGCCGAACGGCTGCGGCCCGCCCCGGCGCAGTCGGTGCGCGGCTACCCGGAGTGGAAGGACAAGGTGGCGACCCCCGCCTTCCAGGAGTACTACAGCGGCGCCATCGACGGCGCCGAGCTGCGCCGGCGTCTGGTGACGGACGGCAATCGGGTGCTCGCCCGCTATCAGCGCAAATGACGCCTTCACCAAGGGTTCGGCATTACGAAAGTTTGTTGGATAAGTCACAGATGGGTGAAGGGTCTTCTCGCGGATCCCCCTGATCGGACAGTGTTCGAACCGGTCACCGCGCCGCCCCCCACGAGGCGCGGTGGCCCGCCTAGATTTGACCCATGACGAAGAAGACGTACGCGGCCCTGCTCCGCGGCATCAACGTGAGCGGACACCGCAAGGTCCCCATGGCGGAACTCCGCCCCCTGCTCGAAGGCCTCGGGCACACGGACGTCCGCACCTACCTCCAGAGCGGGAACGCCGTCTTCACCACCGAGTCCGGCGCCGGGGAGGACGCGCTCGCCACCGCACTCGAGGACGCGATCGAGGAGCGGTTCGGCTTCCGCGTCGACTGCCTCGTCCGCGACGGCGCCTACCTGGCCGCGGTGGCCGAGGCCTGCCCCTTCCCGGCCGCCGAGCTCAAGGGCAGGGAACTCCACGCCATCTACTACTCCGGGCCCGCGGACCCCGAGCGCTTCGCCTCGATCGACCGCGAGGCCTACCTCCCCGAGGAGTTCGCCCTCGGCGACCGGGTGCTCTACCTCCACGTCCCCGACGGCCTGGGGACCTCCCGGCTGGCCGACGTGGTCAGCCGCCCGGCCGTCGTGAAGGGGCTCGTCGCCACCGCCCGGAACTGGAACACCGTGGTCAGGCTCATCGAGATGACCAGGGAGGACTGACCGGGAAGTGGCCCAGTGCAGAGGTGCTCGATTGGACCACGGGGGCAGGCCAATGGCTGGCTAGATTTCACGGTATGACGAGCATCGCGACCGCGCCCCGCCCCACCGTCGACTTCTACTTCGACCCCGCCTGCCCCTTCGCCTGGATCACCTCCCGGTGGATCCTGGAGGTCGAGCGCGAGCGGGACATCGAACTCCGCTTCAAGGTCATGAGCCTCTACCTGCACAACGAGGGCAACACCCTGCCCGACTGGTACCGGGAACTCGTCGACGCCTCGATCGGACCGGTCAGAGTCGCGGCGGCCGCCGCCGAGCGGCACGGCGAGGAGGTCCTGCGCCCGCTCTACACGGCGTACGGAACCCGCATCCACGAGCAGAAGCGGCGGGACTTCGACGCGGTGGTCGCCGAGTCGCTCGCCGAACTCGGCCTGCCCGCCGAACTCGCCGGGGCCGCCCACGACCCGGCCCGCGACGAGGCCGTCCGCCGCAGCCACGACGCCGGCAAGGACCCCGACGCCGACGCGTACATCGGCACGCCCACGATCCATGTGGACGGCACCGTGTGGTTCGGCCCGGTGCTGCGGGCCGTCCCGCGCGGCGCACGCGCGGCCGAACTGTTCGACAGCTTCCGGGTCCTCGCCGGGCACCCGGACCTCTTCGAGCTGAAGCGGACCCGTACGGGCGGCCTCGACTTCAGCTAGCCGCCGTCCGCACACCCGGAGGGGGCGCGGTGCGGGGACTGCCTCCCGACGAGCGGGAGGCAGCCGGGGGCGGCCCCGGCACCGTGGTGGGCCGGAGGCCGCCGCGTCACCTGCGGAAGCCGTAGTCCAGCAGCTTCTTCACATCGGCGGCCCTGTTCGTCTCGTTCGACGAGGCGAGCACGGTGCCGATGACCGTCTTGCCGTTCCGGGTGGCCGCGAAGACCAGGCAGTACTTGGCCTGCGGGCCCGAACCGGTCTTCACGCCGATCGCACCGCTGTAGGTGCTCAGGAGCTTGTTCGTGTTGGTCCACGACATGTACCGGTAACCACCGGACTTCGTGGTCACCTTCTGCTTCGTGGACTTCGTCGCGACCACCGTGCGGAACGTGGAGTTCTTCATCGCACTGCTCGCGAGCTTCGTCAGATCGCGCGGGGTCGAGTAGTTGCTCCCATTGCTTATTCCGTCGAACGAGTCGAAGTGGGTGTTCCGCATGCCGAGGTTCCTCGCCTCGGTGTTCATCTTCCCGATGAACGACTTGATGCGGGCCGCCCGCGTCGTGCCGGTGCCGAACTTGTCGGCCAGCGCGTAGGCCGCGTCACAGCCCGACGGCAGCATCAGACCGTAGAGGAGCTGACGCACCGTCACCTTGTCGCCGACGATGAGCCGGGCGGACGAGGCGTTCTTGGAGACGATGTAGTCGCTGTACGCCTTGTCGACGGTGACCTTGGCGTCCAGGTTCAGACCCCGCTGGGCCAGCACCACCTTCGCGGTCATGATCTTGGTGGTCGAGCCGGTCGACCGGCGGATGTCCGCGGCCTTCCCGAACAGCGTCGCGCCCGTCCCGTTGTTCATGACGAAACCGCCCGCGGCGGTGATCGACGGGGCGGGCGGCGGCGCGGCGTACGCCTGGCCCGTGAAGAGGCCGCCGGCCAGCACGGCCGAGGCCGTGAACGTGACGGTGACGGCTCTGCGCACGCCGAGTGTCGAAGTGATCAAAGTCTTCTGCCCTTGGTAGGAACCGATGTGCGCCGGGTCCGTGCGGACCCGGCGCACAGAAGACGCTTGGGACGGGTCCATGGATGCACGGCCTGGCCATGAAGTTCATCGCATCCGTTGCCCAACGAGCGGGGGCGCCAAGGGGAACGGCACCGCCGCTCCTGCTCCGGGGCGTCGAGGCCGTGACCGGAAGGATCCGGAAGGATCCGGAAGGGACGACTTAGGTGTATTGAGCACGAGCGTTGTTGACACTGGCGGGTCTTGAACATGGCGAAGACCTCCGGTGTGGTGGGAGCTGTCTGGGAACTCACCTCACGGAGGTCTTCGTGGCCCACCGTAATGCCCGGCCGCACCGCATCCCTACGGTCCACGCGTGGTTCTCGGCCCGGCCGCGGGACTGGCGTAATGAGGCGTGGGAGACCGACCACGTACAGGCGCCGGTGCTGGTCGATGTGGACGGCCATGCCCGCAGCCCGTGGGTCACGTGGTTCACCGATTGCGCGGCGAACGCGATCACGGGGGTGGCGGTCACGCCGGGGCATCCGTCACGGGAGTCGGTCATGACGGGTGCGGGGTGAAAGCGTGGACCGCCCACACCCCGCCGCGGAATCGTCAGTAGACCAGGCCCCACGCCTGGGCGGTGTTGAACTCCGGGTTGCAGGTCCACAGGGTCAGCCAGGTTCCGTTGGCCGAGGAGTTGCCCTTGTTCGTGATGCACTTGCCCCCGAACTGGGTCCACGTCCGCCCGGAGTTGCCGATGAACACCTGCGGGCTGGTGTCGCTCCAGTCGCAGGTCCACAGGGTCAGGACCGTGCCGTTGGTGGCGGAGGCGTTGCCGCGCGGGGTCAGGCACTTGCCGCTGACGTCGTGCACGATGTGCTGGTTGAGCCAGTGCCAGTTCTGCAGGTTGCTGCCCGTGCAGGACCAGACGGTGATGACTGTGCCGTTGGCGGTGCTGTTGCCCTCGGGTGTGGCGCAGCTGCCCAGGTTGTAGAGCCGGTTGCCGGCGGCGTTGGCCGTGCCGGTCGACAGGACACTGACGCCGAGCGCGGTGAGCAGTGCGATGAGTAGGGCGGACGCCTTGCGTATCATCTCGGTCTTCCTCGAAGGTTGCCGGCCCCGCGGGCGGGGGCGGCGGTGATGTGATGGTTGCCGGCCGGAAGGGCGGGGTCGCCTGTCGGCGCCGCGCGGCCATGAGCGCAGATCATGAGGATCGACGCGGTATGGCGGCGTTCGTCGCCCGGGCGGGTGTCCGGCAACAGTGACTCTAAGGCCGGACGGAACGTCAGGGTGTGCGGAGCACGCAGCGTTTCTGTGCAACGGGTGCAGCTCGACAGAGGCCCGTGTCGCTTCCCGCGGACGTTCACGCCTCACCGATCCTGCCAGGGGCCGCGTCCTCGTTCTCGGCGCCGGTGACGCCGGGCCTACCGAACGTGGCGTGGCTCCGCACGCGTCGTCGCGTGCGGAGCCACGTTCATCTCCGCGCGGATCCGCACAGGGCGGACATCGGCACTACCATCTGGGACCCATCAGCCCCAAAGGGGCTACTACGCGTAGTTGAAGACCCACTGCTGCTCGGTGGGGTAGTCGTCGGCGCAGCGCCACAGGGTGAGGTAGGTGCCGTTGGCGTGGCTGCCGCCCTTGTTCGTCAGGCAGCGGTAGTCCGGGCCCGAGTACGCGGTCCAGGTCCAGGCCTGGCTGTAGTCGAACAGCTGCGGGTAGTTGGTGCTGCTGGTGTCGCAGTCCCACAGGGCCAGGACGGCGCCGTCGGTCTTGTAGCCGTTCCCGTACGGGGTCAGGCACCTACCGCTCGCCCTGTTCACGATCTGGTAGCTCCCCCCATCCATGCGGATCTCCCAGTGCTGGAGCGGGGAGCCGGTGCAGTCCCACAGGGTGATGATCGTTCCGTTGGAAGTGCCGTTGCCCTTCGGAGTGGCGCACTTCCCCGAGTACTTGTTCTTCAGCACGTGGTACGTCGCGGCGTCCGCATCAGCGGCGGTCGAGACGTTCATGGTGAACACGACCAGGAGGGCCGCGAAGACGGCCAGTATGGACTTACGCATGATCAGCTTTCTCAAATGAAGCACGTAGTCGTGCTTCCTTCCACGTGGCGCACGAAGCGCCAGCACGACGGCCTGCGGCCGACTCCCCTGTCCGCGCCGCGCGGCCATGAGCGCAGATCATGAGGATCGACGCGGCATGGCGGCGTTCGTCGCCCGGGCGGGTGTCCGGCAACAGTGAATCTAGGGCCGGACGGAACGTCAGGGTGTGCGGAGCACGCAGCCTTTCTGTGCAACGGGTGCAGCTCGGCAGAGGCCCGCGTCGCTTCCCGTGGGGGATGTCCGGAGTGCCGGGGGTCCAGAGTGCGGGCATCGGCAGGCTTGCCGGCGCGGTGTCCCTGGACGGCGTCCAGGGACAGGTCCAGCCGGCCGGGACCCTGGCGCGGCGGTTGGCGCCGTCCCATGTCGGGATCATCGTGGTGAACGCCGAGCCGGAGTTCGTGCAGCGGTTGCCGCTGCACCGGCTCGCGGCCGGTCAGGATGAGGTGGACTCACGCTCGGGCAGGTCACGCCGCGCGGCACCGGGACAGCTTCCACAAGATCCCGTTCACGACCTGGCGCCGGTCCCGCACAGGCCTGCCCATCCGGCCCGGCGTCGGCAACGGAGCGATCAACGCCCGCGACACATCCGTCAGTTCATGTCGACGCACCACGAACGGAGCACCGACCGACCGACTTTGCGGATACGTCCTAGGCCGAGTGGGCCACGGCGACACGGGCCGCGCGGGAGGCGTCGAAGCGCTCCAGGAGCAGCCGGGCCAGTTCCGGGGCGGGGCCCAGGACGTCCGCCAGGACGTCCGCCTCCGCCGCGCCCGCCGCGATGCGGTCCGGGAGACGGCCGGGGGCGATCACGTACGGGGCGACGGCCACCCGCCGGACACCGGGCTCGGCCCGCAGGGCCCGTACGGCGTCCTCCGTACGGGGCAGAGATGCGGAGGCGAACGCGGGCCGCACGGAGCACCAACCGGTGCGCCGCAGCTCCCGCGCCGTTTCTGCGATCACCGCGATCGCCTCCGGGTCCGTGGAGCCCGCCGAGGCCAGGACGACCCCGGTCGTGCTCCTGTCGCCGGGCGTCAGCCCGGCCTCGTACAGCCGCCGCTCCACCGCTGCCACGAGCAGCGGCGAGGGGCCGAGGACCTCCGCCTGGCGGATCCGCAGCGACGGCGGCGCCTGGCGCAGTACGGCGGGGACGTCGGCCTTCGCGTGGAAGGCCCGGGTCAGCAGCAGCGGCAGCGCCACCACGTCCCGGACGCCCTCGGCGGCGAGCCGGTCGAGCACTCCCGGCACCGACGGCAGGTTGAAGTCCAGGAACGCCGTCTCCACCCGCAGCCCAGGCCGCAGCGCGCCGGCCCGGCGCACCAGCGCCTGGACGGTCGCCGCGTGCCGCGCGTCGCGGCTGCCGTGGGCGATGACGAGGAGGACGGGTCGGTTCATGGGGGATCGGCTCACTTCACCAGCAGGCCGCGGCTGCGGAGCACCCAGCGCTCCAGCGGGCTGAAGATCAGCAGGTCGATCGCGATGCCGACGACCAGGATCAGCAGGATCGCCAGGAACACGCCGGGCAGGTCGATGTTGTTCCGGCCGTTCTCCAGCAGCTGGCCCAGGCCCAGGCCCAGATCGGGGGAGGAGGCGATGATCTCGGCGGCCATCAGCGAGCGCCAGGAGAACGCCCAGCCCTGCTTCAGGCCGGCCAGGTAGCCGGGCAGCGCGGCCGGAAGCGTGACGTGCCAGGTGCCCTTGAGGCCGGTGGCCCCCATGGTGCGGCCGGCCCGCAGGAACAGCGGCGGGACCTGGTCGACACCGGAGACCAGACCGTTGGCGATGGACGGGACGGCGCCCAGCAGGATCACCGTGAACATCATCGCGTCGTTCAGGCCGAACCAGAGCACCGCCGGCGGCACCCACGCCACCGAGGGCAGCGACTGCAGACCCGACAGGATCGGACCGATCGCGGCGCGCACGAACTTCACCCGGGCGACCAGCAGGCCCAGCGGGGTGCCGATGGCGAGGGCCAGCAGGAAGCCGGCCAGCCCCCGGGACACGCTGGTCCAGATGACCTCGAGCAGGGTGCCCTGCAGCCACATGTCGGTCAGGCCGTCCCACACAGCGGACGGCGCGGGCAGCTTGGTCTCCTCGGTGATCTTCGCGGAGACGAGGATCTGCCAGACCGCGAGGACCAGGACGACGGCGAGGGTGGGCGGGAGGACCTTCTTGAGGAGGACCTCACGGACCGGCGTACGGCGGATCTCGACCGCGTCCAGGGCGTCGAGACCGGCCTCCAGACCGGCGAGGTCGTCCTTCTTGACCGTCGCGGCGGTGTCAGTGCTGGCCATGGCGGCGGATCTCCCCACGCAGGTGTTCAGTGATCTCAAGGGACAGCTCGGCCACGTCCGCGTCCTCGATGCGGCGCGGCTGCTGGATGCCCACGGTCCACTCCTTCGCGACCCGGCCGGGGCGGGAGGAGAGGAGGACGACCCGCTGCGCGAGGCGCACGGCCTCGCGCACGTTGTGGGTGACGAACAGGACCGAGAGGTTGGTCTCCTCCCAGATCCGGGTCAGCTCGCCGTGCAGCACGTCACGGGTGATGGCGTCGAGGGCCGCGAACGGCTCGTCCATCAGCAGCAGCTGGCTGTCCTGGGCCAGCGCCCGGGCGAGGGCCACCCGCTGCCGCATGCCGCCGGACAGCTCGTGCACCCGCTTGCCGTACGCGCCGCCGAGCCGGACCAGTTCGAGCAGCCGCTCGGCCTCCGGCCTGCGCTCGGCCTTGGACACCCCGCGCAGCCGCAGGGCCAGTTCGATGTTCTTGCCCGCGGTCAGCCACGGGAAGAGGGCGTGCTCCTGGAACATCAGGGCCGGCCGGCCGCCCGGGGTCTCGATGAACCCCTGGGTCGGCCGGTCGAGCCCCGCGACCAGGTTCAGCAGGGTGGACTTGCCGCACCCCGACGCCCCCAGGATGGTGACGAACTCGCCGGGCGCGACGTCGAGACTGACGTCGTCCAGGACGAGCTGGGTACCGGCCGGGCCGGAGAAGGACTTCGAGACGTGCTCGATCCGGGCGGCGTGCGTCTGCTCCGCTACGGTGCCCTCGGCAGCCTTGGCGAACGTCGTGGCCATGGTCGTCACCTCCTGGGGTTACGGATTCGCGGTCTGTTTCGTCGGCTCGGCGGTTACTTGACGCCGAGACCGGCGTCGGAGACCTCGGGCTTGCCGGCGGCCTTGAGCACCTTGTTGAGGAGCTTCAGGTCGTAGATGCCGGCCAGGTCGGGCTGCTTGATCAGCTCGGCCTTGACCGCCCATTCGGACTGGGTCTTCAGCGTCGCGGCCAGCGGGTCGTCGGTGATCGCGATGCTCGGCCACGCCGGGTCGATGACCTTGGCGTCCAGAGCCTTCCCGCCGAGGGCCTTCAGCGCCGCGTTCGCGGACGTCTTCGCCTTGTCCGGGTTGGCGTTGATCCACTCGTTGGTCTTCACCGTGCCCGTCAGCACGGCCTCGACCACGTCCGGGTGCTCCGTGAGGAACTTCTGCGACACGATGATGTTCGTGATCACGAACTTCTTGTCGGGCCACAGGGAGGTCTCGTCGAGGAGGACGGTGCCGCCCTGGGAGACCAGCTTGGAGGCGGTCGGCTCGGGCACCCAGGCGCCGTCGATGGAACCGGACTTGAAGGCGTCCGGGGTCACCTTGTTGTCCGTGCGGACGACGGAGACGTCACCCTTGCCGGACTCCGGGTCGACCTTCCAGCCCTTCTCGGCGATCCAGTTGAGGAGCGCGACGTCCTGCGTGTTCCCCTTCTGGGGGGTGGCGATGCGCTTGCCCTTGATGTCGTCCAGGGTCTTGATCTTGTCCGGGTTCACCACCAGCTTGACGCCGCCGGAGGCGGAGCCGGAGATGATCCGCAGGTTCGAGCCCTTCGACTTGACGTACGCGTTGATGGACGGCGAGGGGCCGATGAAGCCGATGTCCAGCGAGCCGCCGTTGAGCGCCTCGATCTCGGACGGGCCCGCGTTGAAGGTCTGCGGCTTGAGCGTGGTGCCGCCGAGCTCCTTCTGGATCAGGCCGTCCTGGACGCCGATCAGCGCGGTCGCGTGGGTGAGGTTGGGGAAGTACCCGAGCCGTACGGTGTCGGCGGAGAGCTTCTTGCCCTCGGCGGCCACCTTCTTCTCGTCGTTCTTGGACTCTGAGCCGTAGCCGCAGGAGGCCAGCGCGCCGATCAGCAGCGGCAGGGCGGCGGCGGCGGCGAGACCGCGGCGCAGGGTGGTACGGGTGGTGGCAGGCACGGGAGGTTTTCCCCTCGATTCAGCGTTTTCGAAGTCTGCGTCTATGTCGTTCGGGGTGGAGCGGGGTCGCGCCGCGCATGCGGCGCGTCGAGGTCAGCACGCACATCGCGCGACGCCTCCCATGCCCGCACCGAGGGCGCCGGAGCCCACCCGGCCGCCTTCCTTCGCGAAGGTCGCGTAGACGTTCTCGCTCATCTCAGAAGTCCCACCCTTCCTCGTCCTCGACGACCGCGACGGCCTTGGCGGTGGCGAAGGACTCGCCCGCCATGCCCGCCGCGAGCGTGGTGCCGTCCGCCGGGTCGATCAGCAGGAACGAACCGGTGCGGCGCGAGTCGGCGTACGCGTCGAGCGCGAGCGGCTCGGCGGTGCGCACCACGACCCGGCCGATGTCGTTGGTGACCAGCTGCCCCGGGTTCGGGTGCTGCGAGAGGTCGTCCAGGGTCAGCCGCGAGGGGATCTCCTTGACGATCGCCTTGACCGTGCGGGTGGTGTGCTTGAGCAGCACCCGCTGGCCGACGGCGAGCGCCCGGTCCGCCACGTGGCAGACGGTCGCCTCGATGTCCTGCGTCGTCGGCGGGGCGTCACCGCTCGGGGCGAGCAGGTCGCCGCGCGAGATGTCGATGTCGTCGGCGAGCCGGATGGTGACCGACTGCGGGGCCCAGGCGATGTCCACGGACTCGCCGAGCGCGTCGATCCCGGTGATGGTGGAGGTCTTCCCCGACGGCAGGACGGTGATCTCCTCGCCGACCCGGAAGGCGCCGGCCGCGATCTGACCGGCGTAGCCCCGGTAGTCGGGGTGTTCGGCGGTCTGCGGGCGGATGACGTACTGCACGGGGAACCGTGCGTGGCAGGCCGTCAGGTCGTGGCTGACCGGGACGGTCTCCAGGTGCTCCAGGACCGTCGGGCCGCCGTACCAGTCCATGTTCGCGGACGGCTCCACGACGTTGTCGCCGGCCAGCGCGGAGATCGGGATCGCGGTGATCTCCGGGACGCCGAGCTCGGAGGCGTACGTCGTGAACTCCTCGGCGATCGCGGCGAAGACGGGCTCCCGGTACTCGACCAGGTCCATCTTGTTCACGGCCAGGACCACGTGCGGGACGCGGAGCAGGGCGGCCACGGCGGCGTGCCGGCGGGTCTGCTCGACCACACCGTTGCGGGCGTCGACGAGGACCACGGCCAGCTCGGCGGTGGAGGCGCCGGTCACCATGTTCCGGGTGTACTGCACGTGCCCGGGGGTGTCGGCGAGGATGAAGCGGCGGCGGGGCGTCGCGAAGTAGCGGTACGCCACGTCGATGGTGATGCCCTGCTCGCGCTCGGCCCGCAGGCCGTCGGTGAGGAGCGCCAGGTCGGGGGCCTCCTGGCCGCGGGAGCGCGAGGCGTGCTCCACGGCCTCCAGCTGGTCGACCAGGACCGACTTGGAGTCGTGGAGGAGCCGGCCCACCAGGGTGGACTTGCCGTCGTCGACGGAGCCGGCGGTGGCGAAGCGCAGCAGGGTGGTGGCCGCCAGCTGTTCGGTCAGCTGCTCGGTGGACGTGCTCATTAGAAGTACCCTTCGCGCTTGCGGTCTTCCATCGCGGCCTCGGACATCTTGTCGTCGGCGCGGGTGGCGCCCCGCTCGGTGAGCCGGGAGGCGGCGATCTCGGCGATGACGGCGTCCAGCGTCGTGGCGTCGGAGTCGACGGCACCGGTGCAGGACATGTCGCCGACGGTGCGGTAGCGGATCAGCCGCGTCTGCGTCGTCTCGGACTCCTTCGGGCCGCCCCAGTCGCCTGCCGTCAGCCACATCCCGCTGCGGGCGAACACCTCGCGCTCATGGGCGAAGTAGATCTCCGGGAGCTCGATCTTCTCGCGCTGGATGTACTGCCAGACGTCCAGCTCGGTCCAGTTGGACAGCGGGAAGACCCGGACGTGCTCGCCGGGGGCGTGCCGGCCGTTGTAGAGCTGCCACAGCTCGGGGCGCTGGCGGCGCGGGTCCCACTGCGAGAACTCGTCGCGCAGCGAGAACACCCGCTCCTTGGCGCGGGCCTTCTCCTCGTCGCGGCGGCCGCCGCCGAAGACGGCGTCGAAGCGGTGCTGCTGGATCGCCTCGGTGAGCGGGACGGTCTGCAGCGGGTTGCGGGTGCCGTCGGGGCGCTCGCGCAGCTTGCCGGCGTCGATGTACTCCTGCACGGAGGCGACGTGCAGCCGCAGTCCGTGCTTGGCGACGGTGCGGTCGCGGTACTCCAGGACCTCGGGGAAGTTGTGCCCGGTGTCGACGTGCAGCAGCGTGAAGGGGATCGCCGCGGGGGCGAAGGCCTTCAGCGCCAGGTGCAGCATGACGATGGAGTCCTTGCCGCCGGAGAAGAGGATCACCGGCCGCTCGAACTCGCCCGCCACCTCGCGGAAGATGTGGACGGCCTCGGACTCCAGGGAGTCGAGGTGCGACAGCGCGAACGGATTGTCGGTGCTGTCGTGAACATGAGCGACGGTGGTCACAGCAGACCCCTCTCGGTGAGCAGCGCGTGGAGCTGCGCCGCGGACTCCTGCACGGTCTGGGTGTGGGACTCGATCCGCAGATCCGGGTTGCGCGGCTCGTCGTACGGGTCGTCGACGCCGGTGAGACCGCTGATCTCGCCGGCGGCCTGCTTGGCGTAGAGACCCTTCACGTCGCGTACGGAGCAGACGTCCACCGGAGTGGCGACGTGCACCTCGACGTAGGGGGTGCCTTCGGACGCGTGGCGCTTGCGGACCGCCTCGCGGCTGTCCTCGTAGGGGGCGATGACGGGGACGAGGGCCTTCACGCCGTTGGAGGCGAGCAGTTCCGCGACGAACCCGATCCGCTGCACGTTGGTGTGCCGGTCCTCGCGGCTGAACCCGAGGCCCGCGGAGAGGAACTCGCGGATCTCGTCGCCGTCGAGCACCTCGACCCGGTGGCCCTCCTCGCGGAGCCGGCCTGCCAGCTCGTACGCGATGGTGGTCTTGCCGGCGCTCGGCAGGCCGGTGAGCCAGATGGTGGCACCCGTCACGTGCTTCTCCTGAACTTCCTGAGTGTCCGTCATCCGTGCAGCCCGCATTCGGTCTTGCCGCGGCCCGCCCAGCGTCCGGCGCGGGCGTCCTCGCCCTCCAGGACGCGGCGGGTGCAGGGGGCGCAGCCGACGGAGGCGTAACCGTCCATCAGGAGCGGGTTGGTGAGGACGCCGTGCTCCGTGACGTACGCGTCGACGTCGTCCTGCGTCCAGCGGGCGATGGGGGAGACCTTGACCTTGCGGCGCTTCTCGTCCCAGCCGACGACCGGGGTGTTCGCCCGGGTCGGGGACTCGTCGCGGCGCAGCCCGGTCGCCCAGGCGCTGTACCGGGTCAGGCCCTCTTCGAGGGGCTTGACCTTGCGCAGCGCGCAGCACAGGTCGGGGTCGCGGTCGTGGAGCTTCGGGCCGTACTCGGCGTCCTGCTCGGCCACCGTCTGACGCGGGGTCAGGGTGATGACGTTGACGTCCATGACGGCGTCGACGGCGTCACGGGTACCGATGGTCTCCTCGAAGTGGTAGCCGGTGTCGAGGAAGACGACGTCCACGCCGGGCCGGACCCGCGAGGCGAGATGGGCGACGACCGCGTCCTCCATGGAGGAGGTGACGCAGAAGCCCTCACCGAAGGTGTCCACGGCCCAGCGGAGGATCTCCAGCGCGGAGGCGTCCTCCAGATCGCGGCCGGCCTGCTCGGCGAGTGCCTTGAGGTCGGCCGTGGTGGTGTCCTGAGTGAGCGTCATATCTCTTTCCCTCCAGGGGTGTTGCCCGAAGTACCGGGGGCGAGCAGCCCCAGGAACTTCAACTGGAAGGCTCGACTGCACGCGGCGCATTCCCAGGCGCCGTGACCCTGCTCGTTGGGGCGCAGGTCCTCGTCGCCGCAGTAGGGGCAGTGGAACGGTGCGGCACGCTCGCTCATGACCGCTCCTCTCGGCGCTCGCTGTGGCTCACGACAGTGCCTCCTCCGAGGCGCGGGCCGCCCAGGTGGCGAAGCGCTCACCGGTCTCGCGCTCCGCCTGGAAGCGCTTGAGGACCCGCTCCACGTAGTCGGGGAGCTCGGCCGCGGTGACCTTGAGGCCGCGGACCTTGCGGCCGAAGCCGGCCTCCAGGCCGAGGGCGCCGCCCAGGTGCACCTGGTAGCCCTCGACGCGGTTGCCGTCGTCGTCCAGGACCAGCTGGCCCTTGAGCCCGATGTCCGCGACCTGGATGCGGGCGCAGGCGTTGGGGCAGCCGTTGATGTTGATCGTCAGCGGCTCGTCGAACTCCGGGACGCGGCGCTCCAGTTCGTCGATGAGCGAGGCGCCGCGGGCCTTGGTCTCGACGATCGCGAGCTTGCAGAACTCGATGCCGGTGCAGGCCATCGTGCCCCTGCGGAACGGGGTCGGGTTCACCCGCAGGTCGAGGGCCTCCAGAGCGGCGACCGCAGAGTCGAGCTGGGCCTCCTCGACGTCGAGCAGGATCATCTTCTGGTCCGCGGTGGTGCGCAGCCGGCCGGAGCCGTGCTGCTCGGCCAGACCGGCGATCTTGGTCAGGGTGGCACCGTCGACCCGGCCGACGCGCGGGGCGAAGCCGATGTAGAACCGGCCGTCGTTCTGCCGGTGCACGCCCATGTGGTCGCGCCACTGGCCGGCGGGCTGCTCGGGAGCGGGGCCGTCGTTCAGCTTGCGCTGGAGGTACTCGTCCTCCAGGACCTGGCGGAACTTCCCCGGGCCCCAGTCGGCGACGAGGAACTTCAGCCGGGCGCGGTTGCGCAGCCGGCGGTAGCCGTAGTCGCGGAAGATCGAGATGACGCCCTCGTAGACGTCCGGGACCTCGTCGAGGGAGACCCAGGTGCCGAGGCGGACGCCCAGCTTGGGGTTGGTGGAGAGGCCGCCGCCGACCCAGACGTCGAAGCCGGGGCCGTGTTCGGGGTGGTTCACGCCGACGAAGGCGATGTCGTTGATCTCGTGCGCCACGTCGAGCTGCGGCGAGCCGGAGACCGCGGACTTGAACTTGCGGGGCAGGTTGGAGAAGTCCTTGTTGCCGACGATCCGACGGTAGATCTCGTCGATCGCGGGCGTGCCGTCGATGATCTCGTCGGCCGCGATGCCGGCCACCGGGGAGCCGAGGATGACACGCGGGGTGTCGCCGCAGGCCTCGGTGGTGGACAGGCCGACCGCCTCCAGGCGGTTCCAGATCTCGGGAACGTCCTCGATGCGGATCCAGTGGTACTGGACGTTCTGCCGGTCCGTGATGTCGGCGGTGCCCCGGGCGAACTCCTCGGAGATCTCGCCGATGACCCGGAGCTGCTCGGTGGTCAGTCGGCCGCCGTCGATACGGACGCGGAGCATGAAGTACTCGTCGTCCAGCTCCTCCGGCTCCAGGACACCCGTCTTGGTGCCGTCCAGACCCTGCTTGCGCTGGGTGTAGAGGCCCCACCAGCGCATGCGTCCGCGCAGGTCGTTGGGGTCGATGGAGTCGAATCCGCGCTTCGAGTAGACCGTCTCAATACGTGTCCGTACGTTGAGACCGTCGTCGTCCTTCTTGAACTGCTCATTGCCGTTCAGGGGGGTGAAGTGCCCCACGGCCCACTGACCCTCGCCACGGTGGCGCCCGGTCTTGCGGCGTGCGGCGGCGGGAGTGGGGTTTTCCGGGGTGGCGGCCATGGCGTCTTGTCCTTCGGGACTGCGAGAGGGCGGCTCTGACCTGCACACTGGCGCTCAGGTCAGAGGGTGGCGCGTCAGTGCGCAGCAGGGTCGGGCAGAGTCGTGCTGAAAAGAGATCGCGGCGGTGCTGGTTCTCTCAGCGCGCCGGACAGATGGCGCTGGACATGCGGCCTAGGTCGACGTGCCGCCGACTCACCAAGGCAATTCCAGTTCCAGACATGACGGAAGCGTGTCACGGGACTTTGGACCCAGTCCAGCATCGTCCAGAATGCGGACGTAGTCGTCTCGCTTCATGAGATGGTGTGGTCTGGGTCACGCGAAAGGGGCCCTGATCAGGGCCCCTTCACCGGTCTGCGGTACGACGCACCGGTCGGCACACGGCGTGCGGCCTCCCCGGAGTGGCGTGCACCGGCGGCACGCCCGGCGGCGTCAGGCGTGGGCGCCCGGCCAGGGCCCCGGCGTCTCGCTCTCCTCGACCTCCTCCACCTTGGTGTCGAAGAGCCGGAAGCCGCGGCGCTCGTAGTTGGCCATGGCGTGCGGGCCGTCGAGCGAGCAGGTGTGCAGCCAGACGCGCTTCGTCGCCTCGCGGTCCGGCCAGCGCTCGGCCAGGTCCCAGGCCCGCGCCACCCCGTACGACAGCAGGTGACCACCGATCCGGCGCCCCCGGAAGGCCGGGATCAGGCCGAAGTAGACGATCTCCACGACACCGTCGTCCTGAGGGTCCAGCTCGACGTAACCGGCCGGCGTCCCCTTGTCGTACGCCACCCAGATCTCGGCGCCCGGCTTGTCGACGATCTCCTGCCACTGCTTGTACGTCAGCGACAGCCGGTCGTTCCAGCGGATGTCGCCGCCGACCGCCGTATAGAGGAAGCGGCTGTACTCCGGCGACGGGACCGCGGCCCGCGCGATCGTGATGTCGTCACCCTCCGGGACGGGGGAGGGGCGGAGATCGGACGGCGAGGTCTGTTCGAGGGACCAGGTGGTGAGAGTGATGCGCATGGGTTCATCGCATCACGACCCCGTCCGGCGGGGCGACCGGGGGCGGGGAGGGGGAAGCCTACGGTCCGGGTGTCCGCATGCTGGACGGCTGTGACCTGCCGAGACCCGGCCTGACCCCGTACGCGCTACGCCCCCCGCGCGCTCGTGCCCGTGCGGGGGCCCCGTACCGCCGGCGCCAGGGAGTGGGGCAGCAGGTCCGCCGGGCGTTCCGGGCGGAGGACCTCCACCGCGACCTCCTCGCTGAAGCGGTACGGACGGTGCGCGAGGACTCCGGCCAGGTTCCGGCGCACCCGGGACATCTCCGCCCGTACGGTCACCGTCCGCGTACGGTCCCCGAACACGTCGTCCGCCAGCTCGGCCGCCGTCCGGCCGTCCCGGTGCAGCGCCAGGACATAGAGGAGCTCCGCGTGCCGGGGGCTCAGCTCCTGCTGCCAGCTGCCTGCCGCACCCGAGACCGACACCGTCCACCGGCGCGGTCTGCTCAGGTCCAGGACCACCCTGCTCGCCGCCGCCGTGCCAGGCTCCTCCGCGGGCGTCTCGTCCTCGACCCGGAGCAGCCAGCCGCCCGGCAGCGGCTCCACCGCGCACACGCCGAGCGAGGGCAGCCACATCCGGCCGGACCGGAAGGACTTCGGCAGCGTGATCCGGTCCACCGGCGCGAGCCCCGTCACCGCCGCCGTCCAGCCGTGGGTGTCCACCGCGACGGCCCGGCCGCCCACCCGGCACAGGATCGGCGCGGCCACCGCCCGCAGCCGCTCGACCGAGCGGCGGTGCCGCTCCCGCATCTCCGCCTCGGCGAGCTGGGCCACCGAACCGACCAGGGCCAGCATCGCCGGATGGAAACTGGACGCCGGGCCGCTGACGTCCAGGATGCCGAGCAGCCGCCGGTCGCGCGGGTCGTGCACCGGCGCGGCGGCGCAGGTCCAGTTGTGGAGCGCCTGGACGTAGTGCTCGGCGGAGTGCACCTGGACCGCCCGGCCCATGGCGAGGGCGGTGCCGACCGCGTTCGTCCCGGTGGTGCGCTCGGTCCAGGCGGCGCCCTCCTCCAGGCAGATGCCGTTGGCCTGCCGCATCACCGACAGGTTCCCCTGCCGCCACAGCACCCGGCCGTGCTCGTCGGTGACCACCATGATCTGGAGGGAGGTGTCGGCGATGCCGGCGAGACCACAGCTGAGCGTCTGCATGACCTCGGAGAGGAGCGTGGTTCTGCGCCGCTCCTCCAGCTCGTCGCGCTGGAGCAGCACGCTGTTCGTGCCCTGGTCGGGGTCGAGCCCCAGCCGGGCCATCCGCTGCCAGGACGCGTCGATCACCGCGCGGGGCGCGATCGGCGGCCTCCGGCCGGCGAGCGTCTCCTCGCGGACCCGGTGGAGCAGCCGGGTGGCCTGGGCGGCGTCCATGGCGGCGAGGCGCTTCATGTCGAGCTGCGTGTTATTCATCGGTCTCTCCCAGCCACCCGGGGTGCTGTATCGGTTCTGCACGGGGCAGATGTCCGGAGTGTCGGTGCCCATCGTGCCGTTCGGAACGGTCCGGCGAGGCCCGGTTCGGGTAATCCTGCAACCCTTTGCAACTCTGGTCGCCGACCGGACCCCTGGGCGAAGCTGGTGAGAGCGGCGGGTGGTGCCGTGTCGGCGCAGCACCACCCCCGCTTTTCCGCGCGTGCCGACCCTTGTGGTCCACCCCTGGTACGCGCGGCGAACTTCCCCGGCCGCGCGGTGAACTCCCCCCCCCCGGGTGCACGGAGCCGCTCAGACCTCCACGCGTGCCCGCTCCACGAGCGCCCGCAGGTCCAGCGTGTGCGGCAGGGTCCCGAACGCCGCACCCCCGTCCCCGCCCAGCCGCGCCGCGCAGAACGCGTCCGCGACCTCCGGCGGCGCCCACCGCACGAGCAGCGCCCCCTGGAGGACGAGCGCGAGCCGCTCCGTGAGCCGCCGCGCCCGCGCCTCGATCCCGTCCAGGTCCGCCAGTTCGACGAGCAGCCCCCGGATCGCCCGGTCGAGCCGGTGGTCGGCGCCCCGCGCGGCGCCGACCTCCCGCAGGAACGCGTCCAGCGCGGCGGGCTCCGTCCGCAGCGCCCGGACCACGTCGAGCGCCTGGACGTTCCCCGAACCCTCCCAGACCGAGTTGAGCGGCGACTCCCGCAGCAGCCGGGGCATCCCGGACTCCTCCACGTACCCGTTGCCGCCCAGGCACTCCAGCGCCTCCGCCACCATCGGCGTGCACCGCTTCGTGACCCAGTACTTCGCCGCCGGAACGGCGATACGGAGCAAGGCCCGCTCACGCTCGGCGTGGTTGCCGCCGTCGGTCTCGCCGGCGCGATCGGTTGCGGTGCCGCCCCCGGCGGCGTCGTAGGCCGCCGCGAGACGCATGCCCAGGACCGTCGCCGCCTCCGACTCCAGAGCCAGGTCCGCGAGGACGTTGCGCATCAGCGGCTTCTCGATCAGCGCCCCGCCGAAGGCCTCGCGGTACGCGCAGTGGTGCACGGCCTGCGCCACCGCCTGACGCATCAGCGCCGCCGAACCGAGGACGCAGTCGAGCCGGGTCGCCGCCACCATGCCCATGATCGTGCGGAGCCCGCGCCCCTCCTCGCCGATCCGGCGCGCCCAGGTCGTCCCGTCGAACTCCACCTCGGCGGAGGCGTTCGAACGGTTGCCCAGTTTGTCCTTGAGGCGCTGGATCGCGAACGCGTTGCGCGAGCCGTCCCCGAGGACCCGCGGCACCAGGAGACAGGTGGGGCCCGCCGGGGCCTGCGCGAGGACCAGGAAGGCGTCCGACATCGGCGCCGAACAGAACCACTTGTGCCCCGTCAGGACGTACTCGCCGTCGGCCGCCAGCGGGTGCGCCTCCGTCGTGTTCGCCCGGAGGTCGCTGCCGCCCTGCTTCTCCGTCATCGCCATCCCGAGCAGCACGCCCGGCTTCTCCGCGACCGGGCGGAGCTCCCGCTCGTACACGTGCGAGGTCGCCGCCGGCTCCCACACCTCGGCGACCTCCGGCTCGGCCCGCAGCGTGGGCACGGCGGCGTGCGTCATCGACAGCGGGCAGCTGTGCCCCGCCTCCGCCTGGGACACCACCAGGAGCCCGGCGGCCCGGCGCACATGACCACCCGGCCTGCCCCACGCGTCCGTCAGGCCGGCCCCCACCGACTTGCCGAGGAGCCGGTGCCAGGCCGGATCGAAGTCGACCTCGTCGACGCGGTGGCCGTACCGGTCGTGGGTCCGCAGCCGCGGCGGGTTCGCGTTCGCCCGCTCGCCCCACTCCCGGACCTGCGCCGAACCGGCCGCCCGGCCGAGCACGACGAGGTCCTCGCGCACCTCCGTCCGGAGCTCCGGCGCGAGGTGCCGTTCGACCGCCTCCGTCAGGACGTGATCGGTCAGGAAGACGTCGTACCCGACCAGGGGCGGAGCCTGGTTGGTCACGGTGTGGGTGCTCGCTGCCATGCCGATACGGTAAGCAGGTGCAGGCAGCAAGCGAAACACCCGAACGGCCCGAGCGGCGGCCCTGGAGCAGGCTCCACCGCGCGCGCGTCCTCTACCGCAACGTCTCGAAGCGGAAGATGGTCTGGCTGCTCCTCAAGGACACCGTCAACTCGTGCATCGAGTACCGGATCCTCGGCCTCGCCGCCGAGGCCGCGTTCTTCACCCTGCTGTCGCTGCCGCCGCTGCTCCTCGGCCTGATCGCCCTGCTCGGCTACGCCGACGACTGGACCAACACGGACACCGTGGCGAGCATCCAGGAGAACATCCTCCGCGCCGCCGGAACGGTCCTCTCGGACCGGGGCGTCGAGGAGATCGCCAAACCGGTCCTCGACGACGTGACCCAGGGCAAACGCCCCGACCTGATCTCCCTCGGTTTCGCGATCGCCCTCTGGTCCGGCTCGCGCGCGGTGAACGTCTTCATCGACACCATCACCGTCATGTACGGGCTCGACGGCCACCGGGGCATCGTGAAGACCCGGCTCCTCGCCTTCCTGCTCTACATCGTGGCCCTGCTCATCGGCGCCGTCGTCCTGCCCCTCGCGGTGGTCGGCCCCGACCGGGTCGTCGAACTCGTCCCCTGGGGCACCGAGGTCGTGTCCGTCCTCTACTGGCCGGCCGTCATCCTGCTCTCCATCGCCTTCCTCACCACGCTGTACCACGTGTCCGTGCCCGTCAGATCGCCGTGGATCGAGGACATCCCGGGCGCCCTCGTCGCGCTCGGGATGTGGGTCCTGGGCAGCTTCCTGCTGCGCATCTACCTCACCAGCCAGGTCGAGGGACCGACGATCTACGGCTCCCTCGCCGCCCCCATCGCCGTCCTCCTCTGGATCGGCATCTCGGCCTTCGCCGTCCTGGTCGGCGCCGCCGTGAACGCCGCCATCGACCGCGTCTGGCCCTCCGTCGCCACCGCCGCGGCCCGCGAGGCCAACGAGCGGGCCCGCGCCGTCCAGGCGGCGGAACTCGTCGCACGCGTGCGTGCGGAGGCGGAGGACGTCGACGAGGACGACCCGGACATGCCGTCCGAGTTCCCCGAGCGCTGGTCCAGGTTCCTGCCCCCGGACGACGTGAAGTCCCGCCTCCACTCCGGCTGGGAGAAGGAATGACCCGGGAGGGGGAATGACCCGGGAGAGGGAACGACGGACCGGCGGGGCTTATTTTCGAGGTGTGTACGAGGAGCGCCCCGCCCTGCTCGACGGAGCCGTCCTGTGGACCCGGACCGCCGGCCCCGCCACGGACGCCGTCCGGCCCGTCCTGCCCGACGGCTGCATGGACCTGATCTGGGCCGACGGACGGCTCCTCGTCGCCGGACCTGACACACACGCGTACGTACCGGGGGAGGTCGCCGCGCGGTACGCGGGAATCCGCTTCGCCCCCGGTGACGCGCCCGGGTTCCTCGGCGTCCCGGCCCATGAACTCCGCGACCGGCGTGTCGCCCTCGGCGCGCTCTGGGGCGAGGCCGAGGCGCGGCGGCTCGGCGAGCGGATCACCGACGCCCCCGACCCGGCGCGCGCCCTGGACGAAGCCGTCCGGCTCCGGGCCGCGGGCGCCCCGGCGTCCGATCCGGTGCTGCGGGCCGTGGTGGCGCGCCTCGCGGCCGGCCGGTCGGTCGCCGAGACCGCCGACGCGGTCGGGATCGGCGCCCGGCAGCTGCACCGGCGCTCCCTGGACGCCTTCGGCTACGGCCCCAAGACGCTCGCCCGCGTCCTCCGGCTCCAGCGGGCCCTCGCCCTGGTCCTGGCAGGGGCGCCGTACGCCGAGGCGGCCGTTCGCGCGGGCTGCGCCGACCAGGCGCACCTCGCCCGCGAGACCAGGGCGCTGGCCGGGACGACGCTCGGTGCCTACGTGGCGGGCGCGGCGGAGTCGGCGAACAGCGAGACGCCCGAACCGTCCGGGTCGAGGACCACGGCGTAACGCTGTCCCCAGACCGCGTCCCAGGGCTTCAGATGGCCCCGGTACCCGGCGGCGACCAGCTCGTCGTAGGCCGCGTCCACGGCCTCCGGCGTGGCGCAGCGGAAGGCGAGCTCGATGCGGTTGCCGCCCTCGGGCCGCCGCCATCCGGGGTCGAAGGAGCGCACGACGTCCTCCGTGTCCCAGGCGATCCGCGGTCCGCCGGGCAGCGCGATCTCCACGTGCGGGGCCGACTCGGCCCCGTCCGGGATCTCCAGGCCGAGACGGCGGTAGAAGGCGAGCGAGGCGGCCATGTCGGAGACGACGACGCCGATGAGGTCGAGGCGGAGTGCTGTGTTCATGGGAGCACGGTAGGCACGCGGCTCCCGCCGGGTCTTGTACGAATCGGACGCGGACTCCGGCAGGGAACGGCGCGGGCGCCGGGTCACGCGCCCCCTCCCGCCCCTGCTCGCAGTGGCCGGAAAGCAGGTTCACGGTGGCCGGAAAAAACCTGTGGTGCTTGCCGGTGCGATCCGGCTACGGTCTCACCCGTACACGGTCGCGACAGCGCGAGCGTGACGAGATCGCGCGAAAAGACGCACAGGAGGTGTGACCGATGGCTGTCATCACGACGGGCCTTGCCCTCACGCAGAAGTTCATCCACACCACCTCCGTGGCCACCGGCTGACCTCACCGTTCCGACACACAGCGCCGGGGCCACCCCTGTGAAGGGTCCCCCTTGTCTTTCCCGCTTTCCCGCCCCACCTCTTCCTCCTCCCTCGACGCCCACGGCTGGGACTCCGGCTGGGCCGACGGCTTCGCCCCGTACACCGCCCAGGGACTCGTCCCCGGCCGGGTGATCCGGGTCGACCGCGGTCAGTGCGACGTCGCCACCGCCGACGGGATCGTGCGCGCCGACACGGCGTTCGTGACCCCGCACGACCCGCTCCGGGTCATCTGCACCGGCGACTGGGCCGCCATCGACCCCGAGGGCGCCGGCGACCCCCGCTACGTACGGGCGTGTCTCCCGCGCCGTACGGCCTTCGCGCGGTCCACCTCGTCCAAGCGGTCCGAGGGCCAGATCCTCGCCGCCAACGTCGACCACGCCGTCATCACCGTCTCGCTCGCCGTCGAGCTCGACCTCGGCCGCATCGAGCGCTTCCTCGCCCTGGCCTGGGAGTCCGGCGCCCAGCCGACCGTCGTCCTCAGCAAGGCGGACCTCGTGCCCGACCCCGTCGGGCTGTCCTACCTCGTCGAGGACGTCGAGACGGTCGCCCCCGGCGTCCAGGTCGTGCCCCTGAGCTCGACCACGGGAGAGGGCCTCGACGTGCTGTCCGCGGTGATCGCGGGCGGTACGACCGTGCTGCTCGGCGTCTCCGGCGCCGGGAAGTCGACCCTCGCCAACGCCCTGGTCGGCGAGGACGTCATGGACGTCCAGGCCGCCCGTGACATCGACGGCAAGGGCCGTCACACCACCACCACCCGCAACCTCTTCGTCCTCCCGACCGGAGGAGTCCTCATCGACACCCCCGGACTGCGCGGAGTCGGCCTCTGGGACGCCGAGACCGGCGTCGGCCAGGTCTTCTCGGAGATCGAGGAACTGGCCGGGAACTGCCGCTTCCACGACTGCGCCCACGAGTCGGAGCCCGGCTGCGCGGTGGCCGCCGCGATCGAGGACGGCTCCCTGCCGGTGCGCCGCCTGGAGAGCTACCGCAAGCTGATCCGCGAGAACCAGCGGATCGTGGCCAAGACCGACGCCCGCGTGCGCAGCGAGATCCTCAAGGACTGGAAGCGCAAGGGCGCCGAGGGCCGCCACGCCATGGAGATGAAGCGCGGGCGCGTCCGGTAACGGGCCGGGGTGCGCGGGCACGGGGGAGTGGGCGCCGGCCGGCCGCCCTCCCCGCTCCCGCAACGCCCTGTCCGAAAACCGCGAGCCGGGGGTCGTCGGCCGTCGCACACTGGGAGACGTGAAGGACGACGACACCCGCTACGAGGCGGTCAGCAGCCGGGACGCGCGGTTCGACGGAGAGTTCTTCTTCGCCGTCCGCACCACCGGCATCTACTGCCGCCCCAGCTGCCCCGCCGTCACCCCCAAACGGCAGAACGTCGCGTTCTTCCCGACGGCCGCCGCCGCCCAGGGCCACGGCTTCCGGGCCTGCCGCCGCTGCCGTCCGGACGCCGTGCCCGGCTCCGCCGCCTGGGACGTCCGGGCCGACGTCGTGGGACGCGCCGTGCGA
This sequence comes from Streptomyces sp. NBC_00691, assembly GCF_036226665.1. Lineage (NCBI taxonomy): Bacteria > Bacillati > Actinomycetota > Actinomycetes > Kitasatosporales > Streptomycetaceae > Streptomyces > Streptomyces sp. NBC_00691. Next base: position 6,457,278 of record NZ_CP109007.1, read on the forward strand.
ATGATCGGCGACGGCGTCGTCGACCGCGAGGGCGTACCCGGCCTGGCCGGACGCCTCGGCTACAGCACCCGGCAGGTGCAGCGCCAGCTCACCGCCGAGCTGGGTGCCGGGCCCGTCGCGCTCGCCCGCGCCCAGCGGGCGCACACCGCCCGGCTGCTCCTCCAGACCACCGGGCTGCCGGTGACCGAGATCGCCTTCGCGGCCGGCTTCGCCAGCGTCCGCCAGTTCAACGAGACGATCCGCGCCGTCTACGCCCGCACCCCCAGCGCCCTGCGCGCCGAGGCGGGCAGCGGTGCCGGAGCGCGTACCGCGCTCGCCGCCGGGGTGCCCCTGCGGCTCGCCCACCGGGGTCCCTACGCGGCCGACGAGGTCTTCGACCTGCTCGCAGCCGAGGCCGTGCCCCGCGTGGAGGAGGTCGTCGGCACCCCTGGCGGCCGTACCTACCGGCGCACCCTCCGTCTCCCGTACGGCACCGGGATCGTCTCCGTCGACGAGCGCTCCGCCGGGCGCTGGCTGGAGGCCCGGATCCACCTCACCGAGCTGCGCGACCTGACCACCGCCGTGCACCGGCTGCGCCGCCTCTTCGACCTGGACGCCGACCCGTACGCGGTCGCCGAGCGGCTCGGCGCCGCGCCCGGGCTCGCCGCCGAGGTGGCCGCGCGGCCCGGCGTACGGTCCCCGGGAACGGCCGAGCCGGAGGAGTTCGCCCTGCGGACACTGCTCGGCGCGGCGGAGTCCGCCCGGGTCGTCGAGGCGCACGGCACCCCGCTGGCCACCGGCTGCGGCAGCCTCACCCATGTCTTCCCGGAGCCCCGGGCGCTGGCCGGCCACCCGGTCGCGGGCGCGCTGGCCCGCGCGCTCGCCGACGGAGCCGTACGCCTCGACCCCGGCGCCGACCGCGACGAGGCCGAGTCCGCCCTCCGTGCCGTCCCCGGAGTGACCGCCGAGGCCGCGGCCCTCATCCGGATGCGGGCCCTCGGCGACCCCGACGTACCCCCGGCGGGTGTCCCGGCCACGGAGGAGTGGCGGCCCTGGCGCTCGTACGCCGCCCGCTACCTCAGGACTCCGCTCCCGGGGACTCCTCGAGACCCCAGCTGTGGATCCGGCGCGGACGGATCCGGATCACCTCCTCGCTGAAGTGCGCGCCCAGCGCGTGCGGGCCGACCAGGAGCTCCGCCTCGCCCCGGATCTCGACGCCCCGCACCCGCCAGGGGCGGACGCTCGCCAGATCGTCCACGACCAGCGCCACCTTCGGGTTCTCCCGCAGATTGCGCCACTTCTTCGTCCGGCCCATCGCGAGGCCGCCGACGAGGACGGTGCCGTCCTCCTGCGGGAAGAAGCCCACCGGATTGACCTGGGGCTGACCGGAAGGGTCGACCGTGGCCATCCGGGCGAGCTGCCGGCCGCCCGTGAGATAGGCGCGTTCCGCCGCACTGAAGCCTCGAAATCCCTCATGGGACCAGCATCGTGCAGCCGGACCCGGCGCGGATCGGCGGCCGGGCCCATCCCTCCTCCCCCCTGAGACCTAGGTCTCAGCCCCAGAGCACCGCCCCCGCCCACGCCCCGACGACGAGGAGGCAGGCGAACAGCTCCACGAGGACGCTCGTGCCGGCCGCCCGCATCACCGTCCGGGTCGCCGCCCCGGCCTGGCCGTGGCCGCCCAGCCGGAGGCGTTCCGAGAGGTAGATCCCTCCGACGAAGCCGGGGATCGCGCCGAGCACCGGCACCAGGACGAAGCCCAGGAGCGCGCCCGCACCCGCGTACGTCACCATCCGCCGGGTGATGCCCACGCCCCGGAAGCGACGGGGTGGCAGCTGCCAGACGACCACCTGGGTGAGCAGCAGCAGACCGGTCGTGGAGGCGAGCAGGAGCCAGGCGAGGTCGGTCCGCTCGTGCAGGGACCACCAGAGCATCGCGGCCCACACCAGCCACGTCCCCGGCACGCCGGGCGCCAGTACCCCGAACACGCCGAGCAGCATCACCGTCGCGATCATCAGGAGCTGCCACACACCCACGCGCCCAGGGTCCCCCACAACCGGCGTCCGCGCAGGTCGCGGCGGGCATCCGGGGAGGGCTCGGGGGACCGGCACGCGGGGCGGGGCGGGCGCGGGGCGCGGGGCGCGGGGCCGCGGTGCGGGGCGGGGCGGGCGCGGTGCGCGGGGCGGGCGGCGCCGTCCCGCCCGCTCAGCCGCGCGCCACCCAGCCCTTCTCGTACGCGTGCCAGCCCAGCTGCAGCCGGGTCGTCACCCCGGTCAGCTCCATCAGGCCCTTCACCCGGCGCTGCACCGTCCGGAGCCCCAGGTCCAGCTGCTTGGCCACGCTCGCGTCCGTCATCCCGGCGAGCAGCAGCGACAGGATCTCCAGGTCCATGACGTCCGGGCCGGGCGCCTCCTCCTCGGTGATCTGGGCGCCCGCCCCGAGTCTCAGCGGCAGCGCCTCCCGCCACACCGACTCGAACAGGCCCATCAGCGATTCCAGGAGCCCGCTCGCGTGCACGACGATCGCCGCCGGTTCCGCTCCCCGCCCGGTCAGCGGCACCATCGCCAGGTTCCCGTCGGCGACCACCAGCTTCGTCGGGACCCGGTCCGCGACCCGGATCCGCTCCTCACGGCCGAGCGCCGCCGAGAGTTCGAGCAGCCCGGACGGGAGCGTCAGCACATCCCGCTCGATCACCACCCGGTAGCGCACCCCCCGCCCGGCGGCCTGCTCCTCCGCGTCGTTCTCCATGCCGGAGACCGCGATCGGCTTGCCCGTCACCAGGGCGCAGACCTCCTCCTGCGCGCCCAGCTGGAGCTGGAGGAAGCGGTGGGTGACGGCGCTCGCGCCGGTCACCACCTCCACCAGATCGTGCACGGCCGCCTCCGCCGCCTCCGCCCGGTACTCCTCGGCCAGCAGCGCCGCCGCCAGCTCCGCCTGCTCCAGCTCGTGCCGCTGCTGGGTGAGGAGGGCGCCCAGGGCCACCCCCGGCGGCGCCGCCACCCACCGTCCGGTCCTGGCCGAGGACTGTGCGGCGAGGCCCTGCGACTCCAGGCGGCGCAACGCCCGCTCGGTGTCCTGCTCGGGCAGCGCGAGCCGGTGCGCCAGGTCGGTCACCTCGGCCGCGCCCAGCGCGACCAGCGCCCGGTACGCGGACTCCTGGCGCTCATCGAGTCCTATCGCTCCCAGCATGGATGCCCCACCCCTCGCCCTACCTCCGGCGACGCGCCCCGGATCTTCCCAGGACCTTCACCGGAGGCATTCGTTCCGTTGGTGACCTGGCGGGAAACGGCCACGGCGTATTCCCGCCTCGTCCATCATCCCTGTACCGCCCTCACCTCTGCCAATGTGGCGCCACCGCAGCACCAACAGCCTCCGGAGACGGGTGTCTTGTGCCCTTTTTCCGGAATCAGATGGGGAGAGCGATGCGTCCGATTTCGCGTACGGCCCTGGGAGCGGCGACCGCCGTCGTCCTGGCCGTCACCGCGGTCGCGCCGTCCGTGGCGAACGAGCCGCAGGACGACACGGCCGGCAAGCGACCGCTCGTGGGGAGCGAGGCCGCGGCCCGCGCCGGGGACCGTCCCGTCACCGTGACCCTGGTCACCGGGGACCGTGTCCTCGTCAGCCGCGACGCGGACGGCAACTCCTCCGCCACCGCCCTGCCGCGCGAGGACGGGACCGTCCCCCTGGTCCAGACCCGTCGCTCCGGCCAGGACCTTTACGTCTACCCCGAGGCCGCCGCCGACGCGCTCGCGGCGGACCGCGTCGACCAGGAGCTCTTCAACGTCACCGGCCTCGTCCGGCAGGGCTACGACGACGCCGCCACCACGACACTGCCCCTCATCGCGGTCTACGGCTCCGACCTCGCCCGCTCCGTCCCCACCGCCCCGCGCGGCGCGCGGCGCGGCCAGGTCCTCAGGGCCGTCGACGGCGTCGCGCTCAAGGCGGAGAAGAAACAGGCCGCCACGTTCTGGGCCGAGGTGAACACCCCCACGGCCCGCTCCGCCTCCGGAATCAAGAAGCTCTGGCTCGACCGCAAGGTCCGGGCCTCCCTTGAGCGCTCGACGAAGCAGGTCCACGCCCCCGAGGCCTGGGCCGCCGGCTACGACGGCACGGGCACCAAGGTCGCCGTACTCGACACCGGCGCCGACGCCGAGCACCCCGACCTCAAGGGCCGGATCGCCGCCTCGGAGAACTTCACCGACTCCGACTCCACCGACGACCGCCAGGGCCACGGCACCCACACCCTCTCCACCGTGGGCGGCTCAGGAGCCGCGAGCGACGGCAAGAAGAAGGGCGTCGCCCCCGGCGCGGCCCTCCTCAACGGCAAGGTCCTCAACGACTCCGGCTCCGGCGCCGCCTCCTGGATCATCGCCGGCATGGAATGGGCCGTCGCCCAGGGCGCCGACGTCGTCTCGATGAGCCTCGGCAGCCCCGAACCGACCGACTGCACGGACCCGATGAGCCTCGCCGCCGAACAACTCGCGCAGAGCAAGGGCACGTTGTTCGTGATCGCCGCCGGCAACTCGGGTCCCACCCTCAACACGGTCTCCTCGCCCGGCTGTGCGCCCGGCGTCCTCACCGTCGGCGCCACCGACCGCGACGACTCCACCGCGTACTTCTCCAGCCGCGGCCCCACGATCGTCAACCACACCCTCAAGCCCGAGATCGCGGCGCCCGGCGTCGGCATCTCCGCCGCCGCGGCCGGCGGCCGCGGCGTCTACGCCTACCAGTCCATGTCCGGTACGTCGATGGCCACCCCGCACGTCGCGGGCGCCGCCGCCATCGTCAAGCAGCGCCACCCCGACTGGACCGCCCAGCAGATCAAGGCCGCGCTCGTCGCCTCCGCCGAGAGCTCCGTCCCCGGCGACGTCCGCGAGGTCGGCGGCGGTCGCCTCGACGTCAAGGCCGCGATCGACCAGACGGTCCTCGGCTCGCCCGCCGTCCAGGGCGGCACCTACGACTGGCCGCAGGACAGGACCGACCGCACCACGGTCTCCGTCCCCTACACCAACACCTCCGGCGGCCCGGTCACCCTGAACCTGGCCGTCGAGAAGGTCACCGGCAACGACGGCTCCACCGTGCGGAGCACGGTCGCCCGCCTCGGGAAGCGCACCGTGACCGTGCCCGCCGGCGCCACCGTCCAGGTCCCCCTCGACCTCGACCCCACGGCCCGCCTCGACCGCGCCCAGTACGGCGACGTCACCGGCCGGGTGATCGCCACCAGCAGGGGCGGCATCCACGTCTCCACACCGTTCTCGCTCTACGTCGAGCCCGAAACAGTCACCCTCCGCGTCAAGTTGATTGACCGTCAGGGAAATCCCGCGGACGGAGCCTCCTCCCTCGACGTCATCGGCACCGACGTCGCCAGCGGTGAGCGACGCTTCAACGACGGAGCCGTCGACCAGGTCTACCGGGTGCGCCCCGGCAGCTACTTCCTCTCCTCCTTCGTCGCCACCCCCGACGCGGGTGAGACCGCCACGCTGAACGACTCGCTCAGCTACCTCGGCCGCCCGCAACTGGAGGTCAAGAAGGACACCACCGTCGTCCTCGACGCCCGCAAGGCCCACAGGCTGGCGGTCGCGACCGACAAGCCGTCCGAACTCCGCGGCGCCACCCTCGCGTTCGCCCGCTCCTGGGACGGCTTCTGGATGCACGCCGGAACCGCAGCCGGTCCGCGCACCATCCGCGGCTACTACGCCTCGGTCGAAGGCGGCGCCGACGAGGGCGACTTCGAGTTCGGCAGCTACTGGCGCACCGCGGCCCCGCAGATCACCTCGCTGCGCACCACCGACGGTCTGACCCTGCACCCGCTCACCGCGTCCACCGGCTCCGACAACCTCGACGGCACCGGCTCCGCCCGGCTCGCCGACGCGGGGACCGGCACCCCGGACGAGCTGACCGCCGCGGGCGTCAAGGGCCGCATCGCCCTCGTCCGGCTGCCCGACGACTCCACCAACGCGGGCGCCCTCGCCCGGGACGCCAAGGCGGCCGGCGCCGTCGGCGTGATCGTCCACCACACGACACCCGAACGCTGGTACCCCGGCGGCTCGTTCACCGGCCTCGGACTGCCCGTCCTCTCCGTCCCCCCGGGAGAGGCGGCGGCCCTCCGCGGCAGGCTCGCGGCCGGCGAGGTCACGCTCGGCTGGAAGGCCACCGCGAAGAGCCCGTACTCCTACAGCCTGGCCTTCCCCGAGTCCGGCTCCGTCCGCGACGCCAGGACCTACCGCGTCCGGGACGACCGCCTCGGCCGCAAGGACGCCCGCTTCGGATCCGCCGGAATCGGCACCGACTTCCTGTACTTCGCGGACGCCCACCGGCCGAACGGCACCCGCGTCTCCTTCGGCTCGCTGGAGACCGTCCCCGCGCCCGGCAGCCGCACCGACCTCTACACGACCGGCGACACCGCCTGGAGCGAGATGGTCGGCAGCAGCTTCCCCTTCGGTGAGCTGATGATCGGCGCCCCCCACACGTACCGGTCCGGCGAGAAGCGCACCGAGAACTGGTACGACGGCGTCATCGCCCCCACCGCTCCCCGCGACTCCGAGGGCGAGCCGGTGCTCGTCTCCGAGCGCCAGGGCAACCTGATCGGCTTCGCGGACGCCATGTGGGGCGACAGCACCCACCATGCCGAGCCCGGCTCCTTCGGTGACATCGGCAGCCTGAGCCTCAGCCGCGACGGTGAGCTCCTCGGCCGGACCGGATGGCCGTTCGGAGTCTTCGAGGTGCCGGCCGAAGCGGGGACGTACACGCTCGAACAGAACACCATGAAGATCGGCAGCAAGGTGTGGGCCCGCTCCACCTCCGTCAACTCGGTATGGAAATTCACCTCCAAGCTTGACGAGAGCGTCTATTCTCAGGGCATCCCGATTCTCTTCCCCCGGTACGACCTTCCGGAGGACGGACTCAAGACCCTCGCCGCGACCGACGGCCAGCACATCGGCCTCACCGCGACGGGTCACGCGGGCTACACCCCCGCGGCGCTCACCTCGGCCAAGCTCGCGTACTCCTACGACGGAGGCGCGACCTGGACCGAAGCGCAGGTCTCTCAGCAGGGCGGCCACTGGACCGCGACCGTGAACCACACGGGAGCGACCGGTGAACAGGTCACCCTGAGGACCGAACTGACGGACGCCAACGGCAACTCCGTCACCCAGACCGTGGTCCGCGCCTACGACGTGCGCTGATCACGCCGGTCCGCCGGGCGTCCTTCCCGTGGGGGGTGGGGCCGCCCGGCGGACCACTCATTCGCGGCGACGGTTTTCCTGATGTCCCGTTTTCGGGCGCCCCGTGCGGTGGACAATAAGGGCATGACTCAGCAGGGGGACGACAACTGGTGGGACAAGCTCTACGACGAGTCGGCGCCGGACACGGCCCCGACGGCGTCGGGTGACACCCTCGACGACCACTTCACCACGGCGACCCGGGCCACCACGGGCCCGCCGGGCACGGCTCGGGCACCGAAGCCCGAGGACACCCCGGGCCCCCTCGGCCCGCCGCCCGGCCCCGCAGCACCCCTCGTGCCCGGGCCGGCGCCCTGGGAGGCGCGCCAGGAGGGCCCGCAGACTTTTCCCGCCCCGCCGCCGCCACCTCCGCCCGCCCCGCCGGCCGAGACGCCCACGGTGCAGGTCCAGATGCCCGCGGGCCTGGACGACCGGGAGACGGCCGGGACCGAGCCCGGGGACGACTCCGGGTACGGGGACGAGGCGTCGGCCGAGGGTCCCGGCTCCGATTCCGGGTCCGGCCCCGGCCTCACCGTCGAGGTCTCCGTACCCCGGCCCCGTACCGGATACGTCGGGAGCCGGCCGCCCACCTACGAGTCCGAGCCGACGGCGCTGCCCGTCGCCCGGCCCGGGGAACTCGGCGAGCTGGTGGCCGACACCGTGCTCGACGGCGCCCGGTACGGCACCTGCACCCTGCGGGCCGCCTCCGTGCGCGGCGACTCCGCGCGGTACCGGGGCGAGCCCCGCCGCGACGCCCTGCTCACCGCCCGTTTCGGCCACGACGAGACCGCGCTCGTCCTCGTCGCCGTCGCCGCGGGCTCCCGCGCCGCCGAGGACGCCCACCTCGCCGCCGCCGACGCCTGCCAGTGGATCGCCGAGGCCGTCTGCCGCAGCCATGCCCGGCTCTCCGAGGACATCAGGTCCGGCCGCCGCGGCGACCTCAAGTCGGGACTGCACCGGCTCACCGACCGCACCTACGGCAAGCTCCGCAGCCGCGCCGCCGAGCGCGGCCTCGCCCCCGACGAGTACACCGCGACCCTCCGCTGCCTGCTGGTCCCCGCCGACCCCGACTGCCGCACCCGCGTCTTCTTCGGCATCGGCGGCGGTGGCCTCTTCCGGCTCCGCGACGGCTCCTGGCAGGACATCGAACCGCTCCTGCCCGAGCCGGCCGCCGTCACCGGCGCCCCCGTGGTGGGCTTCGGCTCGCCGCCCCCTCCGGACGTCGCCGCCGAGACCGAGGAGGGCGACCGGCTCACCATGGACCTCGGCATCACGACCGCTCCGGGACCCCTCGTCGAGGAGCCCGTACCGCCGCCCGCCGAGCCGTTCCGCTTCCGCGCCTCCGTCGCCCGCCCCGGCGACACCCTGCTCCTCGCCTCGCCCGGCCTCGCCGAGCCGATGCGCGGCGAACCCGCCCTCGCCCGCGAGCTCGCCGCCCGCTGGACCGACGCCGAGGCGCCCGGCCTGGCCGCCTTCCTCGCCGACACCCAGCTGAGGGTCACCGGCTACGCCGACGACCGCACGGGGGTGGGTGTCTGGGAGGCGTAACCCACCGGGCGAGACCCGCCACGCCGTGGGTTGATGGACTCATGGCCAAACAGAACGTGGCGGAGCAGTTCGTCGACATCCTCGTCCGCGCGGGAGTCCGGCGCCTGTACGGCGTCGTCGGTGACAGCCTGAATCCGGTCGTCGACGCGATCCGCCGTACGCCCTCGCTCGACTGGATCCAGGTGCGGCACGAGGAGGTCGCGGCCTTCGCCGCCGGAGCCGAGGCCCAGATCACCGGCGGCCTCGCCGCCTGCGCCGGCTCCTGCGGCCCGGGGAACCTGCACCTCATCAACGGCCTCTACGACGCCCACCGCTCGATGGCCCCGGTCCTGGCCCTCGCCTCGCACATCCCGTCGAGCGAGATCGGCCTGAGCTACTTCCAGGAGACCCACCCCGACCAGCTGTTCCGCGAGTGCAGCCACTACAGCGAACTCATCTCCAACCCGCGCCAGATGCCCCGGCTGCTCCACACCGCGATCCAGCACGCGGTCGGCCGCGGCGGCGTCAGCGTGGTCTCGCTGCCCGGCGACATCGCCTCCCAGCCGGCCCCGGAGAAGGCCGTGGAGACCGCGCTCGTCACCTCCCGGCCGACCGTCCGACCGGGGGACGCCGAGATCGACGCCCTGGTCCGGATGATCGACGCGGCGGACCGGGTGACGCTCTTCTGCGGCAGCGGGACGGCCGGGGCGCACCCCGAGGTGATGCAGTTCGCCGAGCGGATCAAGTCACCGGTCGGCCACGCCCTGCGGGGCAAGGAGTGGATCCAGTACGACAACCCGTACGACGTCGGGATGAGCGGACTGCTCGGCTACGGCGCCGCGTACGAGGCCACGCACGAGTGCGATCTGCTGATCCTGCTCGGCACCGACTTCCCGTACAACGCCTTCCTGCCCGACGACGTCAAGATCGTGCAGGTGGACGTCCGGCCCGAGCACCTCGGCCGCCGCTCCCGGCTCGACCTCGCCGTCTGGGGCGATGTCCGCGAGACCCTGCGCTGTGTGACCCCCCGGGTCAGGGCGAAGACCGACCGGCGCTTCCTCGACAAGATGCTCAAGAAGCACGCCGACGCGCTCGAAGGCGTGGTCAAGGCCTACACCCGCAAGGTCGAGAAGCACGTCCCGATCCACCCCGAGTACGTGGCCTCCGTGATCGACGAACTCGCCGACGACGACGCCGTGTTCACCGTGGACACCGGGATGTGCAACGTCTGGGCGGCCCGCTACCTCACTCCCAACGGGCGGCGCAGGATCATCGGTTCGTTCAGTCACGGATCGATGGCGAACGCGCTGCCGCAGGCCATCGGCGCCCAGTTCACCGACCGGAACCGGCAGGTCGTCTCGCTCTCCGGCGACGGCGGATTCTCCATGCTGATGGGCGACTTCCTCACCCTCGTGCAGTACGACCTGCCCGTGAAGGTGATCGTCTTCAACAACTCCGCCCTCGGCATGGTCGAGCTTGAGATGCTGGTCTCCGGGCTTCCCTCGTACGGAACGACGAACAAGAACCCGGATTTCGCGGCCATCGCCCGCGCCGCCGGGGCCTACGGCGTGCGGGTCGAGAAGCCCAAGCACCTGGCGAGCGCCCTCAAGGACGCCTTCAAGCACAAGGGCCCGGCCCTGGTGGACGTCGTCACCGACCCCAACGCGCTCTCCATTCCCCCGAAGATCAGCGCCGACATGGTGACCGGCTTCGCCCTCTCCGCCAGCAAGATCGTCCTGGACGGGGGTGTGGGCCGGATGGTCCAGATGGCCCGCTCCAACCTGCGCAATGTGCCCCGACTCTGAGGGAATGCGGGCGTTTTGGCGGGGCATGCATCCCCGTGAGCCTGTTCGACGCGATCTGTGGGTGGGGGGATATGGCCGGGGAGGCACGACAGCCGACTCAACTGCTCAGAAAGGTGGGATGCGCGGATCTCACCGCGGTGCCGGAGGTGCGGCACGCCTTGCGGGAAATGCTGCGGAGATGGGGCCGACCGGGCGACTCCGACGTGGCGGAACTCCTCACCAGCGAGCTGGTGACCAACGCCCTGATCCACACCGAGCACGGGGCCGTCGTGACCGCGACGGTCGTGCCCGAGCAGCTGAGGGTCGAGGTCCGCGACTTCGTCCCCGGGCTCGCGCCACCGCACGTACCGCCCGCCGACGACGGTACGCACGGCAGGGGGCTGATCCTGGTGGAGGCCCTGGCCGACTCCTGGGGAGTCGAGAACCACGGGGTGGGCAAGGTGGTGTGGTTCGAACTGAACGGCGGGGCCGCCTGAGGGGCGGCCCCGCCGGTGTGTGGTGGGTGGACCGGTGCTCAGCCGAACTGCTGCTCCAGGTCCTTGAGCTTGCGCTCCAGGGAGTCGAGCCGGGGCAGTGCCTGGGTGTCGTCCTCCGCGGTGAGGTCCACCGTCCGGGAGTCGCCCGTGTGGCCGTCACGGCCTCTTACGGCTTGCAGGGAGGGCCGGGGTCGAAGCGGCAGTTGTCCGGGATCCGCTATGGCCGGTTCCGCGACGGCGGCCTGCACGGACGCCGTCGCGGAACCGGAACCCGAGCCGCTGCCCGGCCCCGAACCCGGGCCCGCGCCGGAGCCCGAGGTGGCGTTGAGCGCCGCCATCTCCACCTGACGGCCGCCGCCCCTGCCGAGCCCGAAGGCGCGGTGCTGGCGGTTGATCGCCTTCAGCCGTGCCCGGTCGAGCTTGACCTGGTCGCGTCGGCGGATCCGGTTCTGCTCCTTCTCCCGCCGGTCCTCGCGCACCTCGTCGACGGCCTCGTCCAGGGTCCGTACGCCCTCCAGGAGCATCAGCGACCAGGCGGCGAACGTCTCCCGTGGTGCTCTCATCCACCGCACGATCCTGATCTGCGGCAGCGGGCGGGGCACCAGGCCCTGCTCGCGGAGCGCGGCCCTGCGGGTCTGCTTGAGCGCCCGGTCGAAGAGGACCGCTGCCGAGAGGGACATGCCCGCGAAGAACTGCGGCGCACCGTCGTGACCCAGGCCGCGCGGGGCGTGCACCCAGTTGAACCAGGCCGCGGCGCCCGCGAACAGCCAGACGAGCAGCCGCGAGCCGAGGGCCGCGTCACCATGGCTGGCCTCGCGGACCGCGAGCACCGAGCAGAACATGGCGGCGCCGTCGAGGCCGAAGGGGACGAGGTACTCCCAGCCCCCGGTGAGGTTGAGGTTCTGCCGGCCGAAGCCGACGAGTCCGTGGAAGGAGAGGGCCGCGGCCACCGCGGCACAGCAGAAGAGGAGGACGTAGGAAGCGGTGCCGTACACGGCTTCCTTGCGTCTGCGGCGCTCCTCGCTGCGTTCCCAGGAGTCCTCGGCCGCGGCCTGGTCACCGGCGCGCTTCCCGCGCGCGAGCACCGCCACCGCCGTCAGGACTCCGGCCACCATGACGCCGCCCGGAAGCAGCCAGTCCAGCGATATGTCGGTCAGTCTCATGCGGTGTCCCTTGCATCGCAGTAGGGCGTTTGGCGGCCCATACTGGCCGACCCCGCGGGGCGCTCAAGGGGTTTCCGGGCAAGAGCACGCCATCGGGGCGCCAGGGCATACGAATAGGGGCGATCTGATCGAACGGCCATGCGGGGAAAGGGGTATGAGTTCGAATGACGCCACCCTCGCGGGTGGCGTCATCACTCAGCATCCTCAGGCGGTCGCCGCCAGCCGACGGACCCGGTCGGCATCGCACGTGCGCGGACAGGTGATGCAGGTGTCCTCGGGGCGCAGCGTGTAGAAGAAGCAGCAGGTCGCCCGGTCGCGCGTGGCGCGCGGGGTGCCGTCCGGCCCCTCGGTGCCGGGCAGTTCACGGAAGCCCGCCGCGCCCGCGTAGGGCTTGTACGGCTTGGCGGTGCCCGGCATCAGGAGGTCGAGCTCGGCCATCGCCCGCGGCTCCTCGCCGAAGAGGGCGCCGACGTACCAGAGGCCCTCGACGATCTCGTCCGTGGCCATCCCCCACAGGGCGCGGCGGCCGCGCCGCATCCGGGAGCCGAAGCCGTCGAGGATCGCCTCGAAGTGCTCGGCGAGCGAGGCGCGGACCTCGGCCCGCAGCGCCTCCTCGTCGGCGACGACCCGGGCGCCGGGGAGCGATGCCGCGGGGTCGCCGGGCAGGCAGGCGAACTCCTCCACCCGGACGGCCATGCGCCCGAGCGCCCGCTGGAACGACACGTTCCGTGCGGGCAGCCGGGGCACCCTGCGGTCCAGGAACCAGGGGACGGTGACGAGCAGACAGGCGGGCCAGGCATACCGGTGCAGTCCGAAGCTGGCGACGACGTCGGGGCGGGCCTGGGTGCCGTAGTCGCGCAGCACCTGGGCGTTGTCCCAGGCGAGGAAGGCGTCGAGGTCGGGACCGCCGGCCGCGAGCTCGTCCGCGCCGACCCAGCCCGCGCCGCGCGGCAGGCGTTCGCCGCTGACGTGTTCCTCTATCCGGAGATGGGGGAAGACCTCGGCGAGCCGGGCGTACGAGGCCGCGACGGGCGAGGTCGGAGAGGCGGGCAACAGGGCGGGGACGGTCATGCGGACCACCGAATCGCGAGCGTTGGCAGGTTAGCCTTACCTTACCCGATTCGGGGTCGCCTCTCACCACCGGCCGCGGGCCCCTCACCAGCGAGGCAGTCCTCACACTCCTGATGCCGGTCCGTTCGCCTATGGTGCACAGGGGACCCGCGCGACGCGAGCCGGGCCCGGCACGAGGCCGCAGGAGGACCCGGGTGGAGCAGGGCGCAGCGCGCGAGCGGGCGACGGAGAGGCCGTCCCCGCCCCTCGGCGACGCCGCCCGGGAACCGGAGGAGGCCGTCCGGGTGCCGGAGCAGGCGCGCGGCGCCGACCGGCCTCCGGGGGACACCGAGCAGCCCCTCGGCGCCAGCCGGCCCGGCGGTTCCGAGGTCGTGCGCGTCGACGGCACCTCTGCCGGGCCCGCCCGCGCCCCGGCCGTGCCTGCCGCGTCCGCCCGGGGGGAGCACACCCACGGTGAGCCGGATCCTTCCCGCCCCGCCCCCGAGCCCGGCGTCGCCCCGGCCGCCAGGCCCGCTCCCGTCCCCGCCCCCCGCGTCGTACGGCACTCCGTCCGCGGCCAGATCCTCGACGCGCTCCGCACCGCCCTCGTCGGCGGCGAGCTCGTCCCCGGCGAGGTGTACTCCGCCCCCGCCCTCGGCGAGAGGTTCGGCGTCTCGGCCACCCCGGTCCGCGAGGCCATGCAGCGCCTCGCCGTCGAGGGCGCCGTCGAGGTCGTGCCGAACCGCGGCTTCCGCGTCACCGAGCGGACCCCGCGCGAACTCGCCGAACTCGCCGAGGTCCGTGCGCTCATCGAGGTCCCCGTCATGCTGCGGCTCGCCCGTACCGTCCCGGCCGGGCGCTGGGCCGATCTCCGCCCGCTCGCCGAGGCGACCTCGACCGCGGCGGCCCGGGGCGACCGGGCCCACTACGCCGAGGCCGACCGGGCCTTCCACCGGGCCGTCCTCTCCCTCGCGGGGAACGAGCAGCTGCTCGCCGTCGCCGACGACCTCCACCGCCGCTCCCAATGGCCCCTGATCAGCGCGCCGGTCGTCCGCCACGGTGTGCTCGTCGCCGACGCCGCCGAGCACACCGCCCTGCTCGACGCCCTGATCGCCCAGGACCTCACGGTCGTCGAGTCCCTCGTCCGCGAACACTTCACCGGCTCGAACGCCTGACCCCACCGCCCGCTAGGGTTGACGATCATGTCGATCGTCAGCGGTGCGGGGGAGTCAGGATGAGGGCAGGCGCACGGGGGATCGCCGTGGCCGCGGCCATGGTGGCCGCGCTCACGGGATGCGGGGGCGGCGACGGAACAGGCGCGGGCGCCGGGGCCGACACCATCCCCGGGGTCACGGACGGCAAGGAGAAGGTGCGGCCGGCCACGCTGGACGCGACCGGGCTGATCAGCGCCCTGCCGGTGCCCTCGGAGTTCAGTGACGGCACGTACACCGAAGGAGACGCCGAGCTGGTCCCGGCGGGCGAGGCCGCGAAGTTCTGCGCCGACCGGCTGGAGGACGTGGACTGCGCCGGAGTGACCGCCGCGAGCATCAAGGACCTGGTCCTCGCCAACTCTCCCTCGGACCAGGGCGCCACGTTCACGCTCTACACCTTCGCCACGGAGGAGCAGGCCACCGCCGTGCTCAAGGCGGTGGAGAAGAAGAGGACTTCGTCGAGCGGCACGTCCGGCACCTTCGAGCCGGTGAAGGCCGAGACCGGCGCCGACGAGACGTACGCCTTCCAGCGGGACGACTTCGTCGGCGTCTACATGCGCATCGGCACCGTGGTGTCCTACGTGAGCACCCTGGAGTTCGGCCCCGAGAACGCGGAGCGCGCCGCCCAGGTCCAGGTCGGCCGGTTCAAGGTCGTCGCCGGCGGCGGCAACCCCGACCTCTGACCCGCACCGAGAACCCCGCGGAAGCTCCCGAAGACCGTCCCCGCGACGGGCGGTCCCCAGGGGCCCGCGCCCACTAAGGTCAAGGGCGACAGCCGCCCGTACCGCGTCGCCCGTGAGGTGCCCCATGCCGTCCGCGACCCCGTCCCCGGCGGACGGAGGCCGACCCGTCACCGGTACGGAGACCGAGGCCACCGCCCTGCTCGGCTGGCTCACCGATCCCGAGGCGCCCCGGCTCTGCCTCGTCACCGGTGCCCCCGGCAGCGGGAAGACGGCTCTGCTCGGCTGGTTCGCCAAACACGGCCCGCGGGCCGGCCGGCCGCGCCGCCGCACGGCCCGGGTGCTCGTCCCGCTCGCCGGACAGAGCGCCCTCGGCGCGACCTGGACGATCGCCGACCGTCTCGGTGTGGTGGCGCGGTCGCCCGGCGACCTCGTGCACGCCCTCGCCACCAGCGAGGCCCGGCCCGCCGGCCGCGCCGTCCTCCTCCTCACCGATCTGCACGCCGCCGCCGAACCCGCCGCGCTCACCGACCTGATCGCCGAACTCGCGGGCGTCGGCCGGGTCCGCCTCGTGGTCGAGGCCCGCAGCGGCACCCCGGCCCCCGCCGCCCTGCGCACCGACCGGCGGGTCGCCGTCGTGGACCTCGACGGCGACGCCGACACCGCCGGCCCCGGCGCCCCCGAGCGGGACCGGCCGCTGCCGGACCTCTCCGACCCGGTCGCCGTCTGCACGGCCGACCCCCTGCTCGTCACCACGGCGTACGTCACGGGGGCGGCGGCCGCCGGTCTCCCGGGCACGCTCGACGGGCCCGAGGTGCCCGCCCGGCCCGGCGAGAACGCCGCCGAGGACCACGGCGGGCTCCGGGCCGCCTGGATGCGGGCCGGCCAGTCCCTCTGCCGCGAACAGGCACCGGCCGAAAGGGCGTTGGTACTGCTCTCTGCGCTCGGAGACGGTGCCGACCCCCGGCTGCGCCCGGCACTCGCCGAACTCGCGGAGGGCTCGCCCTGGAGGCTCCGCTGGGCCCGGCACCGCGGCGATCTGACCCCGCCCTGGCCGGGTCCCGTCACCGTCCTCGGCGCGGCCGGCGGGCCGTTGGAGGGGACGCTGCTCGTCGGCGACCGCACCGGCGCCGTACGGCTGCTCCACGAGGCCGACGCGAGCCCGGCGGGCCGCCTCGCCCACACCGTGCCCGGCCGGGTCACGGCCCTCGCGCCCGCGCCCGACGGCACGGTGCTGCTCCTGGACGACCGGGGCCGGCTGCACACCGTACGGGGAACGACGCCGCGGGCCCCGTATCTGGAGCGCCTCACGGAGGCCGTCTCGGCGACCCTGGCCCGTCACCCGGGAACGGCCCTCGCGGCGATCGCCGGTTCGGTCGTGGTGGGGGACCGGCTCGGCTCGGTGCACGCCTTCGGTCTGCGGGGCCTGCACCAGGCGGCGTCGCACAGCGGGCGGGTCACGGCGGTCGCGGCGGTGGAGTCCGAGACCCCGTTCGTCTGCTCCGGCGGCGCCGACGGGACCGTCCGGCTCTGGACCCCGGGCCGCGATCCGCGCCCCGAACCCCTCGTCGAACGGCCCTCGCCGGTGGTCTCCCTGCACGCCACGGAGACCCCGCACGGTCCGCTGATCGCCGTCGCCTGGGGCGACGGCCTCGTCGAACTCCACCACCCGGAGGGCGGCCCGACGTTCTCGTTCCGCCCGGGCCCCCCGGTCCGCGCGGTTGCCGTCACCGGCGCCGGCTCGCTGCTCATCGGCACCGACGAGAGCCTGGTGTGCGTCGCGCCGCGACGTCCGGTCGCCTGAGGGGATGCCAAAAGCCCCTCGGTCAAAGCGACTTCAGGTCGCCGGCTGGGGTGTCAGCTGGCTCGCGAGCCAGGTCGGCACGCCGCCCAGGAGGCGGAACAGACGGCGGGCCTCGGCGCGCAGCCGACCCGCCTCCGGTTCCGTCTCCGTGGTGGCGAGGGCGGTGAGGGCCGGAGCCGTACCGACCAGATAGCCCAACTCCTCGCGGATGCGCAGCGATTCGGCGAAGCCGTGCCGCGCCTCCGCCAACTCGCCCTCGCGCAGCGCGAGTCCGGCGAGATGCCGCCAAGTGGAGGACAGCAGCAGTGAGTCGCCCTGCGCGGTGGCTCCGGCGTGTGCCCTGCGGTACGCGGCGCGGGCCGCCTGCGGCGAGTCGCCGAGGTTCTGCGCGATGAGCCCGCGCCGCAGATCGAGCAGCGGCCTGCCCTCGGCGGACGGGGCGATCAGGGCGGCCGCCCTGCCCAGAGCCATCCGTGCCTCGTCGGCCCGGTCGCGTACGCCCAGAAGTGTCGACGCGTAGGCCAGATAGCCGCGTTCGCAGGCGGCGGCCCCGCGTTCCTCGTCGGTGCCGGCCACCGCCTCGGCCGCCCGGAGCGCATCCTCCGCGTCGGCCCAGCCCTGTTCCGTGTAGAGGCAGCGCTCGATCAGCAACGCGGCCCGTTCGAGTGCGGCAGCCGGTTCGGTCGCGTGGGGCGCGAGCAGCGCGGCCGCGTCCGTCCAGCAACCCCGGGAGCGGAGACGCCATATGGCGGTCTCCACGGGAGTCTCCTTGCCGTAGGCGAGGGACGGATCTTCGCCGCCCCTTGATTCGGAACCAGACATGGCGGTATCCGCCACATTGCCCTCCCCGAGCGCGCCATTGAGCTGTTGAGTGAGACCCGCATCTCAGCACGAAGGGGAGTACCTGGCCAAGGGGTCAGGTGAAAGAATTCACAAGAGTCCGGCGGATCGGTGTACCACCGTCCGGGCCGCGGCCGGAACGGCCTCGAAGCCCCGCCGGGCCCGTGATCAAGGCCCGGAGGGGCCCGTCGGCCGACCCGGTCGACGGGCCCCCACCGGCCCGGATGTCACTCCGTCGGACTCGCCCGAAAGGGTGAATCCACCGGGGAGATCCCCGGGATCATCCGATCAGCTCATCCGCAGGGCGAGGAAGAAGTCGAGCTTGTCCTCGAGCCGGGACAGATCGCGGCCCGTGAGCTGCTCGATCCGGCCCACCCGGTACCGCAGCGTGTTCACGTGCAGGTGGAGCCGGGTCGCACAGCGTGTCCAGGAGCCGTCGCAGTCCAGGAAGGCCTCCAGGGTCGGGATCAGCTCCGCGCGGTGCCGGCGGTCGTAGTCGCGCAGCGGGTCGAGCAGGCGGGCCGTGAACGCGCGCCGGACGTCGTCCGGGACGAACGGCAGCAGCAGCACGTGCGAGGCCAGCTCGTGGTGGCCCGCGGCGCAGACCCGGCCCGGACGGGCCGCGGCGACCCGGCGGGCGTGCCGGGCCTCCTCCAGGGCCCCGCGCAGGCCCTCCGCCGAGTGCACGGCGGCGCTGACCCCGAGGGTGAGCCGCCCGTCGTCGGCCAGGCCGGCCGACAGCGGAGTGCGTACGGCCGCGAGCAGCGCGTCCGCGTGCAGGCCCAGGGCGGTGGCCGGGCCGTCGTCCTCGCTGTCCGGCAGCGGACCGGCGGCCAGCGGGACCAGTGCGATGGCCTCGTCGCCGCTGTGCGCCACGGCGATGCGGTCGGCGGACTCGGCCCCCACGGTCGCCGGGTCGACGAGGATCTCCTCCAGGAGCGCCTGGGCGACGGGCCCGGCGTCCACGGGGGAGCCCTGACCGGCCTCCTGCTCCCACTCGACGCGGGCGACGACCACCTGCCAGTGCGGTGCCGTGCCGAGCCCGGGCAGCAGCACCGGGGCGGCCACCCGCAGCCTGGCCGCGATCTCGGCCGGCGCGGCGCCCGACTGCACCAGCTCCAGGACCTCCTGGGCGAGCCTGCGCCGTACCGTACGGGCCGCGTCGCGCCGGTCCCGCTCCACGGCGATCAGCTGCGTGACGCCCTGGAGGAGGTCCAGCCGGGCCGCCGGCCAGTCCCCGGCGTCCGCCTCGACGGCGAGCAGCCAGTCCGAGAGGACCGTCTCGCGCACGTCTCGGGAGGCCGGGGCGGCACCCCGGCCGGTGTTGCGGATCGGAAAGAGGGAGTACGCCGTTCCGCCCGTGCTCAGCCGGTGCGGGCCGCGCCGACCGGTCCGGGTGGCGGCCAGGTGCTCACCGGCGAGCGTGGCCGCGAGGGGGGCCGGGAGGGGCTCGCCCGCGCCCGCGATCTGGCGGCCGGTGGGGGAGAGGACCCACGCCCGCAGGTCGAGGTCGGAGCCGAGGAGGTCGAGGACCACCTCGGGGCCGCCGCCCGCCGGTCCCGAGGTCATGAGCCGCCGGTGCCGGTCGACGACGGCCGCCAGGTCGCCCGCCCGCTCGCCGGAGACCTGTCGAACAACGTGTTCGGTGATCGTCGCGAACGCAACGGTCTCGTTCACGGCGAAAAGCGGCAGACGATGGCGTGAACACGCCTCTACGAGATCGTCGGGGATGTCGCCCAGCTCCGCCTCGCCCGCCGCCAGCGCGGCCACCCCGGCCGAGGCCAGGATCCGGGCGAAGGGCTCGGCGTCGGCCGGCTCCCGCAGCCACGCGAGGCCGGTCAGCACCAGCTCGCCGCCGGACAGGTAACGGCTGGGGTCCTTGAGGTCCGTCGTCATCACGCCGCGGACGGTGCGGTCCAGCTCGTCCTCGCCGCCGAGCAGGCGCAGCCCGAGCGCGTCGTTCTCCAGCAGTGCGCGCAGCCGCATCGTGTCGCCGCCGTTCCTTCGTCAGTGGGTGGTGGGGTTGTCGCGTTGTCGACGGTGGCGTGGGGCCACCGTTTCCAGGGGAAAACGGCGAGGTAACCGTTCCCCGCCTTTCGTTCGAATCTACAAGACGACGACGGGACCCAGCCAACTCCTTCATGTTTTCGGTGACTGCACCCGGGCGATCGTGGGCTTGTGTACTAGGCCACACACCGCGTGAACAGCACATGAACGTGAAGTCGAGGACCGGCCGTCCCCCCGGAACCCTGCGCACGACCCCCGATCACCAGAATCACTAGAAGAGAGCCACCATGGACTTCCTTCGCCCCGCCAGCTGGGAGGAGGCGCTCGCCGCCAAGGCAGAGCACCCCACGGCCGTGCCCCTTTCGGGTGGCACGGACGTCATGGTCGAGATCAATTTCGACCACCGGCGGCCCGAGTACCTCCTGGACCTGAACCGCATCGAGCTGCTGCGTGAGTGGGAGGTCGGCGAGGAGAACGTCCGCCTCGGCGCCGCCGTTCCGTACACCCAGATCATGGAGAACCTGCGGGCCGAACTGCCCGGCCTGGCGCTCGCCTCGCACACGGTCGCCTCCCCGCAGATCCGTAACCGCGGCGGCGTCGGGGGCAACCTCGGCACCGCCTCGCCCGCCGGTGACGCCCACCCGGCCCTGCTCGCCGCGGGTGCCGAGGTCGAGGTCGAGTCGGTGCGCGGCAGCCGGTTCATCCCGATCGACGAGTTCTACACGGGCGTGAAGCGCAACGCGCTGCAGCCCGACGAGCTCATCAAGACCGTCCACGTCAAGAAGGCGGACGGCCCCCAGCAGTACTCCAAGGTCGGCACCCGCAACGCGATGGTCATCGCGGTCTGCGCCTTCGGCCTGGCCCTGCACCCGGAGACCCGGACGGTGCGCACCGGCATCGGCTCGGCCGCGCCGACCCCGATCCGCGCCAAGGAGGCCGAGGCCTTCCTGAACGCGGCCCTCGAGGAGGGCGGCTTCTGGGACAACGGAAAGATCATCACCCCGTCGATCGCGAAGCAGTTCGCCGACCTCTGCTCGGGCGCCGCCAACCCGATCGACGATGTCCGAGGCACCGCCAAGTACCGCCGCCACGCCGTCGGCATCATGGCCCGCCGCCAGCTCGGCTGGACCTGGGAGCAGTACCGCGGCAGCGGCCGCACGCTTGAGGGAGCTGCATAACCATGCGCGTCAATTTCACGGTCAACGGTCGTCCGCAGGAAGCCGACGACGTCTGGGAGGGCGAGTCCCTCCTCTACGTCCTGCGTGAGCGGATGGGCCTTCCCGGCTCCAAGAACGCCTGCGAGCAGGGCGAGTGCGGCTCCTGCACGGTCCGCCTCGACGGAGTGCCGGTCTGTTCCTGTCTCGTCGCGGCCGGTCAGGTCGAGGGCCGCGAGGTCGTCACCGTCGAGGGCCTCGCCGAGTTCGCCAAGGATCGTACGGAGCACGCCGGTTGCGCCTCCGGCACCTGCGGCACCTCGCTCGACGCCGCCAAGCGGTGGGAAGCGAAGCCCGGTCAGGACTCGCAGACCGGCGAGGGCGTCGAACTGTCCCCGATCCAGCAGGCGTTCATCGACGCCGGCGCCGTCCAGTGCGGTTTCTGCACCCCCGGTCTGCTGGTCGCGGCCGACGAGATGCTGGAGCGCAACCCGTCCCCGACGGACGCGGACATCCGCGAGGCGCTCTCCGGCAACCTCTGCCGCTGCACCGGTTACGAGAAGATCCTCGACGCGGTCCGCCTCGCGGCCGCTCGCCAGGAGCGTCAGGGAGAGGCGGTCTGACGATGGCTCAGAACACCCGCACGACTCCGGTGGGCACGCCCACCGACGTCACGCAGAACCACGTCAAGGGCGGCATCGGCGAGTCCACGCTGCGCCCCGACGGCACCCTCAAGGTCACCGGCGAGTTCGCGTACTCCTCGGACATGTGGCACGAGGACATGCTGTGGGGCCAGATCCTGCGGTCCACCGTCGCGCACGCCGAGATCGTGTCCATCGACACGACGGAGGCCCTCGTGATGGACGGCGTCTACGCCGTACTGACCCACGAGGACCTGCCCGCCGCGAAGAACTACGGCATGGAGTTCCAGGACACCCCGGTCCTGGCCTACGGCAAGGTCCGTCACCACGGTGAGCCGGTCGCCCTCGTGGCCGCCGACCACCCGGAGACCGCCCGCCGCGCCGCCGCGAAGATCAAGATCGAGTACCGGGAGCTCCCGGTCATCACGGACGAGGCCTCGGCCACCGCTCCGGACGCGATCCTGGTCCACGAGGGCCGCGACGACCACCACTCCGGTCACGTCCCGCACCCCAACATCGTGCACCGTCAGCCGATCATCCGCGGCGACGCGACCGAGGCCGCCAAGCGGGCCGACGTGATCGTCACCGGCGAGTACACCTTCGGCATGCAGGACCAGGCCTTCCTCGGCCCGGAGTCCGGCCTCGCCGTGCCGTCCGAGGACGGCGGCGTCGACCTGTACGTCGCCACCCAGTGGCTGCACTCGGACCTCAAGCAGATCGCCCCCTGCCTCGGCCTGCCCGAGGAGAAGGTCCGCATGACGATGGCCGGTGTCGGCGGCGCCTTCGGCGGCCGCGAGGACATCTCCATGCAGATCCTCGCCTCGATCCTCGCCCTGCGCACCGGCAAGCCGGTCAAGATGGTCTACAACCGGTACGAGTCCTTCTTCGGGCACGTCCACCGGCACCCGGCGAAGCTCTGGTACGAGCACGGCGCCACCAAGGACGGCAAGCTCACGCACATGAAGTGCAAGATCGTGCTCGACGGCGGGGCCTACGCCTCGTCCACGGCGTCGGTCGTCGGCAACGCCTCGTCCCTCTCGGTCGGCCCGTACGTCATCGAGGACGTCGAGATCGAGGCGATCGGCCTCTACACCAACAACCCGCCCTGCGGCGCGATGCGCGGCTTCGGCGCGGTCCAGGCCTGCTTCGCCTACGAGGCCCAGATGGACAAGCTCGCGGCGAAGCTGGGCATGGACCCGGTGGAACTGCGCCAGCTCAACGCCATGGAGCAGGGCACGATCATGCCGACCGGCCAGGTCGTGGACTCGCCGGCCCCGGTCGCCGAGCTCCTGCGGATCGTCAAGGCCCGCCCGATGCCGCCGGAGCAGCAGTGGCTCGCGGCCGGTGAGGACGCGGACGTCCGCGCTCTTCCGGGTGGCCTCTCCAACACCACGCACGGTGAAGGTGTCGTCCGGGGCGTCGGCTACGCCGTGGGCATCAAGAACGTCGGCTTCTCCGAGGGCTTCGACGACTACTCGACCGCCAAGATCCGCATGGAGGTCATCAACGGCGAGGCCGTGGCCACCGTCCACACCGCGATGGCGGAGGTCGGCCAGGGCGGCGTCACCATCCACGCGCAGATCGCCCGTACCGAGCTCGGTGTCCAGCAGGTCACCATCCACCCCGCCGACACCCAGGTGGGCTCGGCCGGTTCGACCTCCGCGGGCCGCCAGACGTACATGACCGGCGGCGCCATCAAGAACTCCTGCGGGATCGTCCGCGAGAAGGTGCTGGAGATCGGCCGGCAGAAGTTCGGCTCGTACCACCCGGCGTGGGCCAACGCCGAACTCCTCCTGGAGGGCGGCAAGGTCGTCACCGACGGCGGCGACGTCCTCGCCACCATCGCGGACGTCCTCGAGGGCCAGGCCGTGGAGGTGGAGGAGGAGTGGCGGCACCGCCCCACCCAGGCCTTCGACCTCGTCACCGGCCAGGGCGACGGACACGTCCAGTACGCCTTCGCCGCGCACCGCGCGGTGGTGGAGGTCGACACCGAGCTGGGCCTGGTCAAGGTCATCGAACTGGCCTGCGCCCAGGACGTCGGCAAGGCGCTCAACCCGCTCTCCGTGATCGGCCAGATCCAGGGTGGCACCACCCAGGGCCTGGGCGTCGCGGTGATGGAGGAGATCATCGTCGACCCGAAGACCGCGAAGGTGCGCAACCCCTCCTTCACGGACTACCTGATCCCGACGATCCTCGACACGCCGACCATCCCGGTCGACTACCTCGAACTGGCCGATCCCAACGCGCCGTACGGCGTACGGGGCATCGGCGAGGCTCCGACCCTGTCGTCCACCCCGGCCGTCCTCGCGGCGATCCGGGCGGCGACGGGCCTGGAGCTCAACAAGACGCCGGTCCGCCCCGAGGCGCTCACCGGCACCCTGTAGGACTCTCCGGGCGGTACGTGCCTCCCAGGGAACGTCACACCTTCCCCAGCCCGTACCGCCCGGAGTAACCCCCCGCAGTACCAGCAGCACCCCGTGGTAACCGCAGTACCAGCAGCACCCGTAGTAACGGCAGTTCCGCAGTACCGCTTCATCACGCAGTACCGCTTCACCCCGTTCGTCTCGGGCCGTCCCCCGGGTCGTGCAGCCCACGCACCATCCCAAATCCCGCAACTTCAGCAGATCAGAAGTCCTTCGAGGTCTGACGCGGGTGCCCCTTTGAACCTTGGGAGTAGGCCCCATGACCCAGTCGTCTGTGGAGCCCAAGACCGCTTCGGAGGACGCGGGCTCCGGCTCGAACGTCCCCGCCGGCCGCTCTTGGCTCGACCGGTACTTTCACATCTCGGAGAGAGGATCCACCGTCGCGACGGAGATCCGCGGCGGCGTCACCACCTTCATGGCGATGGCGTACATTCTCCTGCTCAACCCCCTGATCCTCGGCGGCAAGGATGTGGACGGCAACGTCCTCAGCCAGCCCGCCCTCATCACCGCGACCGCGCTCGCCGCCGCCGTGACCACCCTGCTCATGGGCTTCTGGGGCAAGGTCCCCCTCGCCCTCGCAGCCGGTCTCAGCGTCTCCGGCGTGCTGTCCTCGCAGGTCATCGCCGTCATGACCTGGCCGCAGGCCATGGCCATGTGTGTGGCCTACGGTGTGGTGATCTGTCTCCTGGTGGTCACCGGCCTCCGCGAGATGATCATGAACGCCATCCCGCTGGCGATCAAGCACGCGATCACCATCGGCATCGGTCTCTTCATCGCACTGATCGGCTTCGTCAAGGCGGGCTTCGTCCACGAGAACCCCTCTCCCGGCGGTGGCCCCGTGGTCCTCGGCCCGACCGGTGAGCTGGCCGGGTGGCCGGTCCTCATCTTCGCCTTCACCCTGCTGCTGATCTTCGCGCTCCAGGCCCGCAACGTGCCCGGCGCCATCCTGATCGGCATCGTGGCGGGCACGGTCATCGCCGCCATCGTCAACGCCGTCGGCGACCTGCCGGCCAAGGCCTGGTTCTCCGGCCCGCCGGAGCTCAACGGCAGTGCGGTCTCCACGCCGGACTTCTCGCTCATCGGCGATGTGTCCTTCAGCGGCTGGGGCGACGTCGGCTACATCACGATCACCATGATCATCTTCACCCTGGTGCTCGCCGGCTTCTTCGACGCCATGGCCACGATCATCGGCGTCGGCTCCGAGGCCAAGCTCGCCGACTCCCAGGGCCGGATGCCCGGCCTCTCCAAGGCGCTGTTCATCGACGGCGCGGGCGGCGTCATCGGCGGCGTCGGCGGCGGCTCCGGCCAGACCGTCTTCGTCGAGTCGGCCACCGGCGTCGGCGAGGGTGCCCGTACGGGTCTGTCCTCCGTCATCACCGGCGCGTTCTTCGCGGCCTGCCTCTTCTTCACCCCGATCACCGCGATCGTGCCGGCCGAGGTGGCCTCCGCGGCCCTGGTCGTCATCGGCGCGATGATGATGCAGAACGCCAAGCACGTCGACTGGAGCGACCGCTCCGTCGCGATCCCGGTGTTCCTCACCGTGGTCCTGATGCCCTTCACGTACACCATCACCACGGGTGTCGCGGCCGGCGTCATCTCCTACACCGTCATCAAGACGGCGCAGGGCAAGGCACGCGAAGTGGGCGCCTTCATGTGGGGCCTGACCGCGATCTTCATCGTGTTCTTCGCGATCCATCCGATCGAGAGCTGGCTGGGCGTCAGCTGACGCCTGAACCGTCACCCTCCACACACATATCGAGGAGTTCGAGATGCTGGACATCGCCGAAGAGCTGCACCGGTGGGTCGAGCAGGGACGCACGTTCGCCGTCGCCACGGTCGTGGCGGTCGGCGGCAGCGCGCCCCGGCAGCCGGGCGCCGCGCTCGCCGTCGACAGCGACGGCACGGCGATCGGCTCGGTCTCCGGCGGGTGTGTGGAGGGCGCGGTCTATGAGCTGTGCCGGCAGGCCCTCGAGGACGGGAAGACCGTCGTCGAGCGCTTCGGCTACAGCGACGAGGACGCCTTCGCGGTCGGTCTGACCTGCGGCGGCATCATCGACATCCTCGTCACCCCGGTCCGCGGCGGGGTCGTCCCCGCCGCGCTGGCCGCCGCCGTCACGGGGGAGGCGGCCGCCCTGGCCCGGATCGTCTCCGGCCCCGAGGACCTCATGGGCCGGGCACTCCTGGTCCGTCCCGACGGCTCCCACGAGGGAAAGCTCGGCGGTCACCCGGAGCTGGACCGCACGGCGGCGGGCGAGGCCCGCGCGATGCTCGACGCGGGCCGCACCGGCACGGTGGAGATCGGCGAGGACGGCAGCCGCTGCGGACAGCCGCTGACCCTCCTGGTCGAGTCCTCGGTCCCGGCCCCCCGCATGATCGTCTTCGGCGCCATCGACTTCGCCGCCGCCCTGGTCCGGGTCGGCAAGTTCCTCGGCTACCACGTCACCGTGTGCGACGCGCGGCCCGTCTTCGCGACCCCGGCCCGCTTCCCCGAGGCCGACGACATCGTCGTCGAATGGCCCCACCGCTATCTGGAGTCCACGGAGGTGGACGGCCGTACGGTGCTCTGCGTCCTGACCCACGACGCCAAGTTCGACGTGCCGCTGCTCGAGGCGGCCCTCAGGCTTCCCGTCGCCTACGTCGGCGCGATGGGCTCCCGCCGTACCCACGAGGACCGCAACAAGCGCCTCCGCGAGGTCGGCGTCACCGAGATCGAACTCGCCCGGCTGCGCTCCCCGATCGGCCTCGACCTCGGCGCCCGTACGCCCGAGGAGACGGCCCTGTCGATCGGCGCGGAGATCGTCGCCAACCGCCGGGGCGGCACGGGCGCCTCGCTCACCGGCGCCCACACCCCGATCCACCACGACGGCCCCCGCGCGCCGACGGGCCGCATAGGTTCCGTCGCGTAGGGCCTGTCGATCAGGCCGGGCTCGCGGGGTCTGGCACGCACGCTCGCCGCGTCGTTGTCGGTCGGCAGGCGGCGCACGCTCAGTGCGCCGCCCGGTCCCGGACGGTCGACGCCCAGGCCGGCTGCTCCTCGGCCGTCTCGGGCTCCGCCTCGGCCCGACGGCCGCCCCGGCCGAAGAAGTCCGCGAGCGGCAGGATCGCCGCCCCGACCGTGACCGCGTCCGGACCGAGGGTGCCCATGCCGATGCCGACCCGGGCCGCCGGGTACGCGAGGGCGTACTGGCTCGCGTACCCCTTGACCGTCTCCAGGAAGCGGGCGCCGAGCTGGAGTCCGGCCCAGCCGCCGACCAGGATGCGCTCGGGCTGGAAGAGGTTGATGAGGTCGGCGAATCCGGCGCCCAGGTACTCGGCGGTCTCCTCCAGGACGGCGAGCGCGGTGGCGTCGGGCTCCGTCCCCGGCTCCGCCGGGTAGGCCGCCGCGAGCATCGCCGTCAGCGCCGTCTCCTCGTCCGCATCAGCCGGGGGCAGGCCCCCGGCCTCGCGCCACCGCTCCAGGAGCGCCTCGGCCCCGGCGTACGCCTCCAGGCAGCCCCGCGCTCCGCACCGGCAGCGGCGCCCGCGGACCCGTACCGTCAGATGACCCCACTCGATCGCCCGGCCCGGCCCCATCGGATCGGTCACCACGCAGGCGCCGACGCCCGAACCGAAGAGCACCACCACCGCACTGCGCGCCCCCCGCCCGGCACCGAACCACATCTCGGCCTGGCCCAGGGTCTTGGCACCGTTGTCGATCCAGTACGGCACCGAGGCCGGGAGCTCCACGCTCTCCCGCAGCAGCCGTTCCAGGGGGACGGCGTCCCAGCCGATGGTCTGGCCGTGCACGACCGCGCCGTCCTCGGCGGTGCGGGCGACGATGCCGGGGACCCCGACGCCGACGCCGAGGAGTCCTTCCGGGGGGACGTCCGCGAGGCGCAGCACCTCGGCGATGCCCTCCCGGACGTGCGCGACGACGACCCCGACCTCGTACCGGTCGTGGGAGTTCGGGCTGCCGACGGCCAACGGGCGTTCGGTGCGGGCGAGTTCGGTGAGGGTGAGGTCGAACAGCTCGATCCTGACCCGGGTCTCGCCGACGTCGACGCCGATCATGTAGCCGCTGGCGGGGGAGACGCGGAGCAGTGTGCGGG
Organism: Streptomyces sp. NBC_00691; assembly: GCF_036226665.1. NCBI lineage: Bacteria > Bacillati > Actinomycetota > Actinomycetes > Kitasatosporales > Streptomycetaceae > Streptomyces > Streptomyces sp. NBC_00691. Next base: position 6,485,346 of record NZ_CP109007.1, read on the forward strand.
GGCGTCCGCCGGCCGAGTCGACGCTGCCGGCCTCCTCGACGAGGCCCTCCGCCACGAGTTCCGCGACCACGTTGCTGATGGAGCCCGAGCTGAGACCGGTCGCGGGGCCGAGCGAGAAGCGGCTCATCGGCCCGTCGAAGTAGAGGCGTTGAAGGACGGCGGTGCGGTTCTCGCGTCGCAGGTCCCGCACGGTCCGGCCGTTCCGCATGGTCACTTGGGCCCCCAGGTGGATTGTCTTAGGCGCAACATACCGCCGGCAGGAGGCTGGGCGCGTCTTCTCTTGAGGTTTAACTCACATCCTGAAATAAGCCGCCGAGGCCTTCAGGACCTGAACGCGCGCCGCCGGCGAGTGCTCATGCCCGGCGGAGACCGCTGAGGAGCAGCTCGGCCAGCTGCTCGTACGCCTCGGCGTCGGCGAGGCCGGTCGCCGCGGCAACCTGGCGGCGCTGGATGCGGACCATCACCGAGGAGATGACGTCGGCCGCGAAGGTCACGTGGACCTCGCGGAAGACGCCGGCCCGGACGCCCTCCTCGATGAGCTGCTGGACCCGGCCGGCCGCCGCGCGGGTGTTCCGCTCGTACACCTCCGCCGCCGGCTCGAACGCCGCCACGTCGTCGAAGAACTGCGGCGAGACCGGCGCCAGCTCGGCCGAAACCGCCCGCAGATAGGCGGCCAGCCGCTCGGCGGGGTCGGTCGCGGCGGCCAGGACCGCCTCGACCCGGGCCGTGGCCCGCCGGAAGAAGTGCACGACCGCGGCGCGGACCAGCTGCTCCTTGCTGCCGGCCAGGCCGTACAGGGTCCGCTTCGAGCAGCGGAGGCGTGCGGCGAGATCGTCGAGCGTCAGCCGGGCGAAACCCTCGCCGACGAGGAGGGCGACGAGTTCCTCGAAGAGGGCGGAGCGGCGCGCCGCACCGCGGCCCGTCAGCTTCGGGGCGTCGGCGGCTGAGGTCTCGATCACCCGGCCAGTATTCCAGGCCGGCGTTCCCGGGGGGTTACGGGGACACTCGCCTGCGCTACTCTAAGCGGTACTGCAGTACCTTCCCCAGTACCACTTTGCGCGCCGCTGGAGTCGCCATATGGATGTCGACCGCCTGCTTCCCACCCCCGAGGCAGCGGACCTCATCGCCCTCACCCGGGAGATCGCCGACAAGGAGCTCTCTCCGCGGGTGGACGAGCACGAGGCCGCCGAGAGGTACCCCGAAGGACTGTTCGCCACCCTCGGCGAAGCGGGGCTGCTCGGTCTGCCCTACCCCGAGGAGTACGGCGGTGGAGGCCAGCCGTACGAGGTCTACCTGCAGGTTCTCGAGGAGCTCGCCGCTCGCTGGGCGGCCGTCGCCGTCGCCACCAGCGTGCACACCCTCGCCTGCCACCCGCTCCACACCTTCGGCACCACCGAGCAGAAGGAGCGGTGGCTGCCCGAGATGCTGGAAGGCCGCACCATAGGCGGATACAGCCTCTCCGAGCCGCAGGCAGGCTCCGACGCGGCCGCCCTCGCCTGCAAGGCCGAGCGTCAGGACGACGGCGGCGGGTACCGGATCACCGGCACCAAGGCGTGGATCACCCACGGCGGCAAGGCCGACTTCTACGCGCTCTTCGCCCGGACCGCCCCCGGCAGCCACGGCATCTCCTGCTTCCTCGCCCCCGGCGCCACCGACGGCCTCAGCTTCGGCGCCCCCGAACGCAAGATGGGCCTCCAGGCCGTCCCGACCACCTCGGCCTACTGGGACGGCGCGCTCCTCGACGCCGACCGGCTCGTCGGGGACGAGGGCCAGGGACTCCAGATCGCCTTCAGCGCACTCGACAGCGGCCGCCTCGGCATCGCCGCCTGCGCCACGGGCCTCGCCCAGGCCGCCCTCGACGCGGCCGTGGAGTACGCCAACGAGCGCACGACCTTCGGCCGCCGGATCATCGACCACCAGGGCCTCGGCTTCCTCCTCGCCGACATGGCCGCCGCCGTCGACGCGGCCCGCGCCACCTACCTGGACGCGGCCCGCCGCCGCGACCTCGGCCGCCCCTTCAGCCGCCAGGCCAGCGCGGCCAAGCTCATCGCCACCGACACGGCCATGAAGGTCACGACGGACGCGGTCCAGGTCCTCGGCGGCTACGGCTACACGCGCGACTTCCCGGTCGAGCGCTACATGCGCGAAGCCAAGATCACCCAGATCTTCGAGGGCACCAACCAGATCCAGCGCCTTGTGATCAGCCGGGGGCTCGTCCAGCCGTGACGCCGGACCGCCCGACCGCCCGGGGGGCGCTCCCGGATCGGCTCCCGTAGCCGCCTCCGGTCGCGCTTCCGGCCGCCCGCCCCGCCACGTGGCCCCGCTCGGCCGCCGGGATCAGCGCCGTACCGCCGTAGCGGTCGGTGAGCCCCAGGTCCGGTCCCGCGGGGAGCAGGGCCCGCATCATGGCGACGCCACCCGTGACGCCGGTGATCAGCCAGGGGCTGTCGCACCGGTCGTCCTGCGCGTTCGGGTCCGGGCGCCGTCGCGGTCCTTGGGCCGTTGGTGCGGTTACTTGCCGAGGGTGGCGACTCCGGCCTGGGCGAACTTCTCGTCGAGGTCGCCCGAGGGGGCGCCCGCGACGCCGATGCCCGCGATGGGGGCGCCCTTGGCGGTGACGGGGGCGCCGCCGGCGAGGAAGAGGGTGCCGGGGATGTCCTTGAGGTTGGGGGCCTGGGCGAGGCGGCCGGCGAGGACGGAGGTCGGGGCGTTCCAGGAGACGGCGGTGTAGGCCTTCTTCTCGGCCGACTCGTAGGACTGCGGGCCCGCGCCGTCGCCGCGGAGGGTGACGATGGTGTTGCCGTTGCGGTCGACGACGGCGACGGAGACGCGCTGGTTCTCCTTCTCGGCGGCGTCGAGCGTGGCCTGCGCGGCCTTCGTCGCGGCCTCGATCGTCAGGTGGGTCGACCGCGTGGTGTTCTTGTTCTCGGCGTCCGCCTTCGCGGCCGCGGCGGCGGGGGCGGCCGCGGTGTTCTCACCGGTCGCGCTGGCCGAGTAGGCACCGAAGCCCCCGAGGGCGAGCGCGGCGACGATCGCACCACCGGTGACGGCACGGGTGCGCGAGGTCTTCTTCACGTGCTTCATGGGGTCTGCTCCAGTGAACTCGGTGGACTGCGGGGGCCGTCGGTGCTCCGGGGCCCGCTTCTCCTTCATCCTGGGGCCGCCCCCCGTCGTCGCCGGTCGGCGTCCCGGCTGCCTCCGACGCCCGCAACGGTGGACCCCGGGGTCATCCGATCGGCTGATCCCCGGCACCGTCGGGCACCGACGGCGTCACCGGTGCCGAGTACGCCGTCACCGTCCTCGGAATGCGGGACGTCATCGTCCGAGGGCCCTCCGCCCGAGGTGCCATGGCCGCGCTCGCCGAGGGCCGCCACCTCCCCTTCCGGGGGCGCGGCCTGCGGTTCTATGGTGGGCGGCGCAGATCGCGCGGACCGCGCGGTCCTCCGCGGGCACGCGCCCGATCCGGCGGCCAACCCGGCGGCAGGGTCGCACCCGCACGACACGAACGAGGAGTTCCATGGACATCGCCGGCTCCGCCGCTCTCGTCACCGGTGCCGCTTCCGGTCTCGGCGCCGCCACCGCCGCGGCGCTCGCCGCCCGGGGCGCCACGGTCTACGGTCTCGACCTGGACAAGGCCGTGGCCGCCGCCGGGGAGCTGCCCGAGGGCGTCCGGCTGCTCGCCGCGGACGTCACCGACGAGCAGCAGGTCCGCGAGGCCCTCGCCGCGATCGACGCCGACGGCGCCGAGCTGCGGCTCGCCGTGAACTGCGCCGGCATCGCGCCTTCGGCCCGCATCCTGGGCCGCAAGGGACCCCACGACCTCGCCCTGTTCCGGGCCGTCGTCGACGTCAACCTGATCGGTACGTTCAACGTGATGCGGCTCGCCGCCGAGGCCATCGCCCGGCACGAGCCCGACGAGCACGGGCAGCGCGGTCTCGTCGTCAACACCGCCTCGATCGCCGCCTTCGAGGGCCAGGTCGGCCAGATCGCCTACGCCGCCTCCAAGGCGGGTGTCGCCGGCATGACGGTCACCGCCGCCCGCGACCTCGCGCAGTTCGGCATCCGGGTGGTCACCGTCGCCCCCGGCATCGTCGACACCCCGATGATGGCCGGGTTCGGGGAGGACGTCAGGGCCGGTCTCGCCGCGAGCGTCACCTTCCCGCAGCGCCTCGCGCGCCCGGAGGAGTACGCCCGCCTCGTGACGATGATCGCCGAGCACGACTACCTCAACGGCGAGACGATCCGGATGGACGGCGCGCTCCGGATGACGGCCCGCTGACCCCTGGCGCAGCCCGCCTCAGGGCCTCCGTACCCTCGCGAGAGCACTCGGTGCCGGATCCTTCCGGCACCTAGTGCCGCAACAAGGGGATGCGAGTGTTAGGTTCGGCCCATGGGAACAGCCGGATCAGCGTCGACGAACTCCACGAAGCCCGCGATGCGGGACTCCCTCATCGCCGCGGCCTTCCAGCTCTTTCTCGAGCGGGGCTACGAGCAGACCACGGTCGACGACATCGTCACCCTCGCGGGCGTGGGCCGCCGGTCCTTCTTCCGGTACTTCCCGTCGAAGGAGGACGTGGTCTTCCCCGACCACGAGCAGTGCCTCGCCGACATGACCCGCTTCCTCGCGGCGAGCGCCGACTCCGACGACCCCATGGTGCGGGTCTGCGGCGCCGCCCGGCTCGTCATGCGGATGTACGCCGAGAACCCGACCTTCTCCGTGCAGCGCTACCGGCTCACCCGTGAGGTGACCGGGCTGCGCACGTACGAGCTGTCGGTGGTCTGGCGGTACGAGAAGACCCTCGGCGACTATCTGCGCACCCGGTGGGCCGACCGCAGGGACGGCACCCTGCGCGCCAATGTGGCCGCGGCGGCCGTGGTCGCCGCCCACAACCACGCCCTGCGGCACTGGCTGCGCTCGGGCGGCGAGGGCGACCCGCTGGCGGAGGTGGACAGCGCCCTGGAGTTCGTCCGGGGCACCTGGAGCCCGGACGCGGTCGTCGCCGCGCCGGCCGAGGAGGCCGAGGACGTCGTCGTGGTGATCACCAAGCGGTCCACTCCCATGTGGCGCGTGGTGCGCGAGGTGGAATCGAGCCTCGGCGAGAGCTGAGATCCGACCTCGGGGTTCGCGGTATCTCTAATTAAGGGAACTCAGGTCTTTATTTGATGGCACTCAGTGCCATATCTTTACTCCATGCACGGTCGAGCCGCCGAGTGCGAGGAGAAGGCATCGTGTTCCACACGGGACTGAGGAGCGGGGCCGCCGTCCAGGCCGCCGAGGAGGCGGGCCCCGACGCCGAGCTCTACTTCCAGCGCTGCCGCTGGTGCCACACCACGACGTTCCAGCGACTGCTCTGTCCGACCTGCGGGTCGACCGATCTCAACCCCGAACTCAGCGAGGGCGAGGGCGTGATCTCCGTACGGCGCGGGGTCGCCGCCGCCGACGCCGACCTCTGGCCGGTGTACATGTCGGAGGGCTTCACCGTCCGCTGCCGGGTCGACGGACCGCTGCACGCGGTGCGCCCCGGCGTCCGGGTCAAGGTCTCCTCGGGGGTCGGCGTGACCGGTCGCAGGCCGGTCGTCCGGCTCTGCGAGGAGGTCCCCCTCGACGGGTGGATCTGATCCGCCGGTTCGGCGCGAAGGACATACGGAAAGGGGCGGTGGTGGCACAGAGTGCCACCACCGCCCCTTTCCGCGTCATCCGACGGGGACGGGTCAGCGGGCGCCGATCTCGTCCGTCAGCTGCGGCAGCACCTCGAAGAGGTCGCCGACCACGCCGTAGTCCACCAGGTCGAAGATCGGGGCCTCGGCGTCCTTGTTGACCGCGACGATCGTCTTCGACGTCTGCATGCCGGCCCGGTGCTGGATCGCGCCGGAGATGCCCGCCGCGACGTACAGCTGGGGCGAGACCTGCTTGCCGGTCTGGCCGACCTGGTTGGAGTGCGGGTACCAGCCCGCGTCCACGGCGGCACGCGAGGCGCCGACGGCCGCGCCGAGCGAGTCGGCCAGCTTCTCGACGACCGCGAAGCCCTCGGCCGCGCCGACACCGCGGCCGCCGGAGACCACGATCGCGGACTCGGTCAGCTCGGGACGGCCGGTGGAGACGCGCGGGGTGCGCGAGACGACCTTGGCGGCGTTGCCGGTGAAGGAGACGGTGACGTTCTCGACCGTACCGGCGGCCGCGGAGGCCTCCGGGGCGGCGGAGTTCGGCTTGACGGTGATGACCGGCGCGCCGTGCGTGACCGTCGAGCGCACCTGGTACGAGGCGGCGAAGACGGACTGGGTGGCGACCGGGCCGTTCTCGCCGGCCTCCAGCTCCACGGCGTCGGTGATCAGACCGGAGCCGAGGCGGAGCGCGACGCGGGCCGCGATCTCCTTGCCCTCGCCGGAGGAGGTCACCAGGACGGCGGCCGCCCCCTTCTCCTGGGCGAGCTGGGTGAGCGCGTCGACCTTCGGCACGACCAGCTGCTCGGTGAACTCGGCGGCGTCCGCGACGTACACGGTCGCCGCGCCGTACTCGCCGGCGGTGGCGGCGATCGAGGCCGCGGCCTCGCCGGCGCCGAGCACGACCGCCGAGGGCTCGCCGATGCGGCGGGCCAGGGTCAGCAGTTCGAGGGCCGGCTTGCGGACCGCACCGTCGGCGTGGTCCACGAGAACCAGGATCTCAGCCATGATTCGTTGCTCCTGTGGGTGTCAGGCTGGCGGTGGGTCAGATGAACTTCTGGGTGGCGAGGAAGGCGGCGAGCTGCTTGCCGCCGTCGCCCTCGTCCGTGACGATCGTGCCCTTGGTGCGAGCCGGGCGCGCGGCCACGGCGTCGACCAGGGTCCACGCCCCGGCGAGACCCACCTCGTCGGCGTCGATGTCCAGGTCGTCCAGGTCCAGTTCCTGGACCGGCTTCTTCTTGGCGGCCATGATCCCCTTGAAGGAGGGGTAACGGGCCTCGCCGGACTGGTCGGTGACCGAGACGACCGCCGGCAGCGGGGCCTCCAGCAGCTCGGTGGCGGCGTCGCCGTCACGGCGGCCCTTCACGAGACCGTCCTCGACGGAGAGCTCCGACAGCAGGGTGACCTGCGGCAGGCTCAGCCGCTCGGCGAGCAGCGCGGGCAGCACGCCCATGGTGCCGTCGGTGGAGGCCATGCCGCAGACGACCAGGTCGAAGCCGGTCTTCTCCAGGGCCTTGGCGAGGATCGCCGAGGTGCCGATGACGTCGGAGCCGTGGATGTCCTCGTCGTTGACGTGGACGGCCTTGTCGGCGCCCATCGACAGCGCCTTGCGCAGCGCGTCCTTGGCGTCGTCCGGGCCGACCGTGACGACGGTGACCTCGGCGTCGTCGGACTCCTCGGAGATCCGCAGCGCCTGCTCGACGGCGTACTCGTCGAGCTCCGACAGCAGGCCGTCGACCTCGTCGCGGTCGACCGTCAGGTCGTCGGCGAAACCGCGGTCGCCGGTCGCGTCGGGTACGTACTTCACACAGACAGCGATCCTCAGGGTCACGGCCTGGCTCCTTTCAAGTGACAGACGATTACGGGAGGTTGCGGGCCATGACGATGCGCTGGACCTGGTTGGTGCCTTCGTAGATCTGGGTGATCTTGGCGTCGCGCATCATGCGTTCGACGGGGTAGTCGCGGGTGTAGCCGTAGCCGCCGAGGAGCTGGACGGCGTCGGTGGTGACCTCCATGGCGACGTCGGAGGCGAAGCACTTGGCGGCGGCGCCGAAGAAGGTGAGGTCCTCCTTGTCGCCGCCGGCGGAGACGCGCTCGGACCTGGCGGCGGCGGCGTAGGTGAGCTGGCGGGCGGCTTCGAGCTTCATGGCCATGTCGGCGAGCATGAACTGGACGCCCTGGAAGTCGGCGATGGGCTTGCCGAACTGCTTGCGCTCCTTGACGTAGCCCTTGGCGTAGTCGAGGGCGCCCTGGGCGATGCCGATGGCCTGGGCGGCGATGGTGACGCGGGTGTGGTCGAGGGTCTTCATCGCGGTGGCGAAGCCGGTGCCCTCGGCGCCGATCATGCGGTCGGCGGGGATGCGGACGTTGTCGAGGTAGACCTCGCGGGTCGGGGAGCCCTTGATGCCGAGCTTCTTCTCCGGGGCGCCGAAGGAGACGCCCTCGTCGGACTTCTCCACGACGAAGGCGGAGATGCCCTTGGAGCGCTTGTCGGGGTCGGTGACGGCCATCACGGTGTAGTACTCGGAGACACCGGCGTTGGTGATCCACCGCTTGACGCCGTTGAGGACCCAGAAGTCCCCGTCGCGCACCGCGCGGGTCTTCATGCCGGCCGCGTCCGAGCCCGCGTCGGGCTCGGAGAGGGCGTAGGAGAACATCGCGTCGCCCTTGGCCAGCGGGCCGAGGTAGCGGTGCTTGAGCTCCTCCGAGCCGGACAGGATCACCGGCAGCGAGCCCAGCTTGTTGACCGCCGGGATCAGCGAGGAGCTGCCGCACGCCCGGGCGACCTCCTCGATCACGATCACCGTCGCCAGCGCGTCCGCGCCCGCGCCGCCGTAGGTCTCCGGGACGTGCACGGCGTGCAGGTCGTTGGCGACCAGCGCGTCCAGGGCCTCCTGCGGGAACCGGCCCTCCTCGTCCACCGCCGCGGCGAACGGCACGATCTTCGCCTCCGCGAGCGCACGCACCGACTCCCGGAGCATGTCGTGCTCCTCGGAGGGCCGATACAGGTCGAAGTCCTTGCCCATGATGTGGAGCTCCCCTAGACGCTTGTGGCACTGAGTACCCTCAGCAAAACACACTCAGTGCCATGATGCCAGAGCGCCCCGACGCTGATCTGCGTCGGGGCGCTCTGGGACCGGCCGGTCGGTTTTGTTAACCAGGGGTGTCCGCGAGATGGACCTCGTCCCTCCGGAGCCGACTGGCGTCGTACTCGGCACCGAGGAGCACGGCGCGGCCCTCGGTCATGTCGAGACGGGGCAGCAGGGCCGGGGTGCAGATGCTCGGCAGGAAGTGCTGGAGCAGGACCGAGACCCGGTGGGCCAGGTCATTGCGGTCGCACAGGATCTGGGACATCGCCTGAATCCCCGAGAAGGCGCCGGAGAACAGCTCGGCGGTGTCCGTCACGTCCACATGGACGAGCAGTTCCCCCCGCGCCTTCGCGACCATCAGGATCTCCGACACCTGGTCGATCCACGCCCGGAAGGGAGCGGCGCGGTCGACCCCGGTGGCGCCGCTGTCCAGCGCCAGGGCGACACTCGCCCGCACCAGCGCGTCCCGCTGCAGCCGGTGGGTCAGCAGGAAGGCCTGGTCCGCGAGTTCCTGGAGCTTGACCTCCTGCGGAGCCAGCGGCACGTCGAGCATCTGGGCGTCGAGCACGCCGACCGCAAGATCTTCCTTGGAAGCAAAGTGGAAATACAGAGCTCCCTTGGTCACCCCGGCGCGCACCAGGATCTCGCCGATGGTCGTCCGCTCGTAGCCGCGCTCCGCGAAGACGGTGGCGGCCGATTCGAGGATCACCCGTCGGGTTCGGATTGCACGCGCTTGCTGCGCCAAGGCGCCTCCTGCTGTCTCGCTGTCTGTGCTCAACGTGTGACGTGAAGCATTGAAAAGAAAACCGCGCTGTACGTATTCTAATTCGGGCGGACACACCGCCCAGGGGTGCGGGGCTGCAAGGGGGATCCATGGATCGGAACGGACGAGGAACGGCTGCACACGTCCCCGGGGAGTTCGTTCACCGGGCGGATCCCGCGGACATCATCCCCACGGGGTGGACTCAATTGCGGGAGAATCGGTTCTCCGTCTCTGCCCGCTGGCCTGCCTCACATCCCTTCTTCGCTCCTGTGGCAGGGGACCGTCACGACCCCGTATTGGTGGCCGAGACGATACGCCAGACCACCATGCTGATCGCTCACGCCGAGTTCGGGGTACCCGTGGACGACCAGTTCGTCATGTGGGGCCTCTCCTACCGGGCCGATCCCGAGGCGCTCACCGTCGACGGACTCTCCTCCGACGTGACCGTCGACGTCATCTGCTCCGACCTCAGCAGCCGTGGCGGCCGCCTCCGTGACCTGCGCACCACCCTCGTGCTCACCCGCGACGGCCGGTTCCTCGGCACCGGCACGGCCCAGGCGCGCTGCACCTCCGCCCTCGCGTACCGCAGGATCAGGGGCGAGCGGATGGCGGCGCTCGGCCGGCCCGTCCCGCTGATCCCCGAGGTCGCTCCGCACCTGGTGGGCCGCGAGGACGCCAAGGACGTCGTCCTGAGCCCGGGCAACCGCCCCGACCAGTGGCAGCTGCGGATCAACACCGCCCACGCCACCCTCTTCCGGCGCCCCAACGACCACGTGCCCGGCATGGTGCTCCTCGAAGCGGCCCGGCAGGCTGCGACGGCGACGATCGGCAGCGGGACCTTCCTGCCCACCGTGATGGACGTCTCCTTCTCCCGCTACGCCGAACTCGACAGCCCCTGCTGGATCGAGACGGAGACCGTGCCCGGCGCCGACCCGTCGACGACCACCGTCCGGATCGCCGGCCGGCAGGACGGCCACTCCGTCTTCCAGTGCACCCTCACCTCCCCGTTCCGCGAACTGGCGGTGGCCGGGGCCGGCGCCGGCAGCCGGCTGGCGGGCTGAACCGGATCGACACGATCGGCACGATGAGCACGATGGCACCCCACCTCCTGATCACCGGCGCGACCGGCTTCATCGGCAGCCGGGTCAGCGCGGCCGCGGCGTCGGCCGAGGACCCCCCGCGCGTGCGTCTGCTGGCCCGCCGCCCGCAAGGCGCCCCGGGAGAGCCGCCGGCGGGACCGGAACCCGAGACCGTCCTGGGCGACCTCCGCGACCCCGGCTCGCTGCGCCACGCCTGCGAAGGGATCGACGTACTGATCCACTGCGCCTCGGCGATCGGCGGAGACGCGGAACTGGCCCGCGCGGTCAACGACGAGGGCACCCGCGCACTGGTCGACGCCGCCCTGGCCGCCGGGGTGACCCGGATCGTCTCCCTGAGCACCGCGTCCGTCCACGGCCGCGGCCCCTTCCGGGCCGCCGCCCCCGGCAGTCTGCCGCTCGCCCCCGTCTCGGAGACCAGCCGCACCAGGGCCGCCGGCGAGCGGTACGTCCTGGACGCGGGCGGGACCGTGCTGCGCCCGCACCTCGTGTACGGCACCGGCGACCGGCAGCTGATCCCCGGCGTGGTCCGGCTCCTCGCCGCCCTGCCGGCGCCGCTCGACGGGGGAGCGTCCCTGCACTCCCTGATCGACGTGGACAGTCTGGCGGGCGTCCTGCTCGGGGCCGCGCTCTCCTCCGCGACACGACCGGGTCCGTACTACGTCCAGCACCCCGAGCCGGTGCCGGTCCGCACGCTGCTCGCCGCCGCCGAGGACCTGCTCACCCACCGGACGGGGAGGAGCCGGGGACCGGCGGTCGACATCGCCGAGGCCCGCGCGCTGCTCGCCGGCGTCCCGTTCGCGCAGCACCACCTGGACATGCTCGCGACCGACCACTGGTTCGCCGACGACCGCCCCTGGCGGGAGCTCGGCCGCGACCCCGGGCCGGGCTTCGCCGCGGGCTTCGCCGACCATCTGCCCTGGTACCGGAGTCTCCTGGACGGTTCCTGAACCGGGTCCGCCGTGTGAGCCACGTGACGGTCGGCCGTCGAAGGGTCCGCCGTGTGGGCCCCGCGACGGCCGGCCGTCGAGCCGTCAGACGACCGGAGTGCGGGCGGCGGGCACGGCCGGGCTGCCCGCCGGATCCAGGGCGTCGAGCGCCCCGGGAGCGGCCAGCATCGGCAGGAGCGTCCGCCACAAGCCGGTGACGGTGTCGGGCGACAGCCACTCGCCGTTGTCACGGCACAGCGCCTCGAGTCCGACGGTGGCGGCCACCACCGTGCGGACGAGGTCCTGCTGGCCGCCGTGGCCGGTGGCGAGCAGGCCCTCGTCGGCCGCCTCGGCGAGCCGCTGCTGGACGCAGCTCTGCCACTCCTGGCGCAGATTCAGGTCGGTGCGGCAGCCCCGGGAGCAACTGAGCCGGTAGCCCGCGCGGACGACGACGTCCTCACGGAGCAGCCGGGCCAGGGCGTGCGTGGTGTCGGTGAGGTTCTGCAGGGCGTCGGACCCCTGCCGGTGGACGACGCGGGCCGCCCTGCGCAGGGCGGTGGACGCCTCGTGCTCGACGGCGGCGGCCACCGCGGGCTTGTTCTCGAAGTGGAAGTGGAGCGCGCCGGGGCTCACTCCCGCGCCCGTGCTGATCGCCGACAGCTTGGCCAGGGTGTAGCCGTGCCGGTCGAACTCCTCGGCCGCCGACCTGATCAACGCCTCGCGGGTCCGTGCGGCCCGTTCCTGTTTGGTCACCCGTGGCTCCAAGTAGCACCGTGCGTCGCGGTGACACGGGCGTGCGCCCCGCCGCGCCGTACCGCTCGACGCCTCCAAACCGACTGCTTGGTATTGTACGAGGTTTTCGTGCGGCCTTGAGCGCTTCGGTGCGGATCGGGAGTCCGGGCTCCTCCTGGTCGTGAACGGGCTGCGTACGCGGGTGGTGAGGGGGGTGGCGGGCAGGGCGGCGGACATGCTCCGGCGGGGCGCGGAGAACCTCAACGGGCAAACCGAGCCACAGGTTTGTTGTCCGCCGGCACGAGTGTCCTTCTCACGCACACGAGACCCGCTGAGCCGCATCGCGCGGAGGGAGCACGGACTCAGGGGCGGGGGTGCGTCGTCACCACGACCACGCCCGCGAGCAGCACCACGTTCTTGACGACGAACTCGCCGACCAGCGTGAGCAGCAGCGGGTTGGAGTGGGCGAAGGCCATCGACGGCGTGAGGACGAGCACCGCGAAGGTGCCGCAGAGATGGGCGGTCAGCACCGGCAGGGCCAGCGCGCGGGCGCGCCCCGACACCAGCCAGAGGCCGAGCGCCACCTCGGCCCAGCCCAGCGTGGGCACGAACCAGTCGCCCGCCGGGAACGGCAGCACGGCGACGACGAGCGCGGCCGCCGGGCTCAGCCCGATGACCTTGAGGACCCCGAACCACACGAACACGCCGCCCAGACCGGCCCTGAGCATGCCCAGTCCGTACCGGTGCAGGCGTGGCGCGAGCCGGTCGAAGCGGCCGAGCGGAGAGGAGGAAGCGGCGGGCGGCGGGGTGGCGCTCCCCGGGGCGGAAGAGGTGGCGGCAGGGATCACCTGGGAGGAAACGGTCATGCGCGGGCATCTCCATCACGAGTCGACGCGGGGGCCGGGCGGGGCCGTGCGGGCGGATCGAGGCCGGGTGGGGCGGAGCCGGGGCGGCGGACCGTTCGGATCACGCCGAAATCCCGGCAGGAGGATCGGACGCCGTGGGCCACGCTAACCACGTCCCGAGCACCCCCGCGACGCCCATCGCTTCCTTGCATGCCCGCTATGGAAGAAGTCGATCGGCCGTTGCCGCACGCGATCAAATCTCGCCAGCCTGAGCACTGTTCGAGTTTGCGGGTGATCCCTGGACTCGGACCGCGTCCATCCGCTCCCGGCAGCATGCGAAGGAATTCACGGATGTCCCACCGACCCGCCGCTCCCGCCTCCACCACGACCCCCGCGGCCCGTACCGCCCTCACCCGGCGCCGGGTGCTCACCACGTCGGCCGCCGCGGCGGGGGCGCTCGCCCTGCCCGGCACCGCCGCGTGGGCCGTGCCCACCAGCTTCGAGGCGGAGACGCGCACCGGCCGCCGCCGGCCCGGTGCCGTGGCCGACCCCAGCGTCGTCGTCCGCTGGAACCAGGCCGCGATGGACGCGATCCTCGGCCGCTACCAGGCCGCCGGCAACCGCTTCGGCCCCGCCACCGTGAACGCCCGGGCCCTCGCGATCATCCACAACGCCATCTACGACGCCTGGGCCTGCTACGACCACTGTGCCGTCGGCACCCGCTTCGGCGGCGCCCTGCGCCGGCCCCGCTCCGAGCGCACCCTCGACAACAAGAACGAGGCCATCAGCTACGCGGCCCACCTCGCCCTGCTCGACCTGTACCCCGAGTACAAGGTCGCCATCGACAACATGCTCCGCAGCCTCGGCCACGACCCCGAGATCACCGACCCCCGCCGCAACAGCCCCGCCTGGATCGGCCGCCGCACCGCGCAGGCCGTCCTCGAGTACCGCCACGCCGACGGCGCCAACCAGCTCGGCACCCCGGCCTACTCGGACACCACCGGCTACCAGCCGCGCAACACCCCGCAGATCGCCGGGGCCTTCGACCCGTCCACGGTCACGGACCCGGCCCACTGGACCCCGCTGATCGTCGGCGGCAAGACGCAGCGCTACCTCACCCCGCAGTTCGCGGTGATGCAGCCCTTCGCCCTGTCCCGCCCCGACCAGTTCACGGTCCCCGCGCCGCCCGCGTACCCCACCGTCCGGATGACGGCCGCGATCGAGGAACTCCTCGACATCAGCGCCAACCTGACGGACGAGCAGAAGGCCATCGCCGAGTTCTGGCTCAACGACGACGTCACCCCGCCCGGCGCGCAGCAGATGTGGGGCCGCTACGTCTCCGCCCGCGACGGCTACGGCGTCGACGAGGACGCGCAGATATTCTTCGGCCTCAACATGGCCGAGTGCGACGCCGCCATCGGCTCCTGGGCCGTCAAGGCCCAGTACGACTTCGCGCGCCCCTCGACCCTCATCCCGTACGACCGGCGCGGTCAGCAGATCCGCTCCTGGGGCGGCCCCGGCCAGGGCAGCGTCACCATGGACGGCGTCGACTGGCAGGCGTACGTGGCCGTTCCGCCCTTCCCGGCCACCGTCTCCGGGCACAGCACCTTCTCCGGCGCCGCCGCCGAGTTCCTGCGCCGGTTCACCGGCTCCGACTCCTTCGGCGACTCGTACCGCTTCAAGGCGGGCGCCTCCACCGTCGAGCCCGGCCTGACCCCGCGCACGGACGTCGTCCTGCACTGGCCCACCTTCAGCGAGGCAGCCCGGCAGGCCGGCATCTCCCGGGTCTACGGCGGCATGCACTGGAGCTTCGACAACGAGCCCGGCATCGAGATGGGCCACCGCATCGGCAAGGTCGTCCACCGGCAGGCGATGCGCTACTTCGGCGGCACCCACCGCTGACCCCGGCAGGCCCGTCCCGCGGTGGAAGCGGCACCCGCGGGACGGGCCGCCCGCCCCTCCTTCCCGAGGCCCCGCCCGTCCGGCCTCACGCCCCGCCCCGCCTCCGCCCGCCCCGCCAAGGAGAGAACACCGTGAGCAACCAGACCCAGACCCCCACGGGTGCGGCGACCCCGCCCGCCCGCGGCCGCTGGGCGGGCGGCGCCCCGCCCTTCCCCGGCAGCCGGCCCGCCGTCCTCGGCACCCTCGCCACCATCGTGTCCCTCGTGGTCCTGGTCGCCCTCGGCGAGGCCACCGACCAGCTCCTGATGATCGCCCCGCTGGCCGCCACCGCCATGATCATCTGCAGCACCCCCGTGCTGCCCCCGGCCCAGCCCCGGGGCGTCATGCTCGGGCAGGTCGGCTCCGGTGTCCTCGGCCTCGTCGCCGTCGCCCTGTTCGGGCACTCCCTCTGGGTGGCCGCCGTCGCCGCCGGACTCAGTGTCGGTCTGATGCTGCTGCTGCGGGCCGTCCACGCGCCCGCCGCCGCCACCGCCGTGCTCGCCGTCCTCCAGGACCCCGCGCCCCTGCGCTTCCTCGTCCTGCTCGCCGTCGGCAGCGCCCTGCTCGTCCTGGTGGGCCTGCTCGCCTCGCGCCTCGGCGTGATCGGCAAGTACCCGGCGTACTGGTGGTGACCGGCTCCCGCCGGCGGTGACTCCCCGCCGGCGGTGACTCCCCGCCGGGGGTGACCCCCGGCGGGGGCGCCTCCGCCGGCGGGACCTCCTCCGGTGATGTCCCGCCGGCGCTCACCCCGATGGTGAAACCCCCTCTCCTCGCCCGCACTTCCGCGTACTCACCCTCAACGGAGCGCTCGTGAACCGAGACAGACTGCTCGTCAGCTGTGAGCAGATCATGGAACAGCTGCGCAACCCCGAGGCCGGGGAAGAGAACACGGTCCTCGTCGAGATCACCGACGGCGGCAGCCAGCTGGGCCGGATCCCCGGCTCGGTCCGTCTGGACTGGACCGGTGACCTCCAGGACCCGGTCCGCCGGGACGTCATCGGCCCCGAGGCCTTCGCCGACCTCCTCGGCCGGCACGGCATCTCCGCCGACCACACCGTCGTCCTCCTCAGCGGCAACAACAACTGGTGGGCGGCCGCCGGATACTGGCAGTTCACCCTGTACGGCCACCGGGAGCTGCGGATCCTCGACGGCGGCCGGCTCCGCTGGGAGGCGCTCGGCGCCCCCCTGACCCAGGACGCACCGGAGCGAGAGCCGGTCCCGTACCCCGTACCGGCCGTCGACGAGACGATCCGCGCCCGCCGCGAGGACATGCTCGACCACATCGGACGCCACCAGATCCTCGACGTCCGCTCCATCGAGGAGTACCTCGGGCAGAGCAACACCCCGCCCGGCGTGCCGGAGGACCTCGGCGTGCGCTGCGGCCACGCCCTCTCCGCCGAACACATCCCCTGGCACACCGCCGTCCGCCCCGACGGCACCTTCCGTGACGACGTGGAGCTGGCCGCCGCCTACGCCGGGGTCCGCACCGACGCCCCGACCGTCGTCTACTGCCGGGTCGGCTGGCGCTCCGCGCACAGCTGGTTCGTGCTCAGCGAGCTCCTCGGTCTGCCCGACATCCGCAACTACGACGGCGCCTGGCGCGAGTTCGGCTCGCTCATCGGCGCCCCCATCGTCAACGGGCCCAAGCCGTGGGGTCCCGACGGCATCCCGTCCATCGTCGCCCAGCGCGACGCCGCCTCGGAGGTCCGCGCCCATGCCTGACGTGACCGTCTTCCGCAATGTGCTCCGCAACGGCTTCGACCAGACCGACCTGCCCTGGGTGCCGTGGACCGAACCCGGCCGCGTCGGCGTCGAGTTCGTCGTCCTCTGGGGTCCCGACCCGGACGAGGACGAGGACTCCGCCTCGCTGCTGCTGCGCTTCCCGCCCGGTGCGCACGGCGACTTCCACGAGCACCTCGGCCATGAGCTGATGCTCGTCCTCGACGGCACCCTCGACCACAGCGACGGGCGCCGCTTCCACCGCGGCGACCTCGTCGTCGAGGAGCCGGGCACCCGGCACCAGATGTCCAGCGCCGAAGGCTGCACCGTCCTCGCCGTCCGCGCCCGGCCGGCCGCCGCCCGCACCCCCGGGGCCGGCGAGATCACCACGGGCGTCGGCGCCGCGGCCGGCGGCGCCTGAGTCACCACCAGGCACCCCCCGGGCGCGCACGAACGCCCGGGCCCCGCAGGGTCACGAGGTCACCGGGTCCGCCCCCACGAGGGCCCGGCGGCCTCGGCCCCGCGCCGGGCCGGCACGCGTCGCACGCCCCGTTCGGCCGCCCGCGCGCCCGAGGCCCGACGCGTACGCGCCCGGGCCCCGACCCGCACGCGCGGCCCGACCCGTACCGGGCAAGGGTCCGCCCGTGCGCGGCCGGAGCCGCACACCGCCCCACCCGCGCCGCGCCCGTACGCCGCACCGACCGCGTCCGTACGGACACACGCCCGCTCCGTCCGTACGACGTCCCGCTCGCGTCGGCACGGGCCAGGGGGCCACGCCCCACCGCACGCACCCCGCGGCCGCCCCGAGGCGCGCGGCGCACCGAAGCGCGTCCGGCCGAGCCGCACCGCGCCCGGCCCGAGCACGCCCCGGCGGTTCACGGCCGCCCGAGCGGCCCGAGCCGCCCCGCAGTCCGCGTCACCCACGTACTCCGCGCCGTCCGCGTCGCACCCGCACCACGCCCGAACACCCGCCCGTCCGCCCGCACCCTTCCGGAGAGAGACGCCATGACCCCGTCCGCACGGCCCCAGCCCCTGCGCAGCAGTCCCGAGCCCTCCCGCCGGGTCCTGCTCACCACCGGTTCCTCCGACGCCCACACCTGGAACCTCGTCCACCTCCAGCTCTTCCTGGAGGAGCACGGGCACTCCGTGCTCAACCTGGGCCCCTGCGTCCCCGAGCAACTTCTCGTCGACACCGCCCGGATGACCAGCCCCGACCTCGTCGTCCTCTCCTCCGTCAACGGTCACGGCCACCAGGACGGACTGCGGGCCGCGCGCGCCCTGCGCGCCGACCGAAAGACCCGCGCCCTGCCCATGGTCATCGGCGGACTCCTCGGCATCTCCCCGGAGGGAGCCGCCACCCGCACCGCCGAACTCCTCGACGCCGGATACGACGAGGTGTACGCGGACGGCACCCCGCCCACCGCTCTGCTGCGCCGGCTGGCCGACCTCGGCGGCGCGTGTACCGGGCGGGCCGCGGCTTGACGACCAACGCCCCGCCCCCGCTCGCCCCCGGCGATCTCGGCGCCTTCGTCCAGGAGTCGGCCGCGGCCGGTGAACTGGTCGTCCAGCCCCGGATGGGGATGGTCGCGCCGGAGGTGATGGCCGGCGGAGTCGCCGCCGTCGCCGCGCTCCCCGAAAGGACCGTCGCCACCCTCACCATCGACAGCTACACCCGCGTCGGCGACCACGCCGCCGCCACCGCCGCCCTGCGCGCCGGCCGGCCCCTCAACGGGTTCCCGCTGGTCAGCCACGGCCCCAAGACCACCGCACGGGTCGCCGCGGCGGCCGGACGCGCCACCCCGGTCCAGGTCCGGCACGGCTCCGCCGACCCGCTGGCCATCTTCCGCACCATGGCCGCGGCCGGGCTCGCCGCCTCCGAGGGCGGCCCCGTCTCGTACTGCCTGCCCTACGGGCGTACCCCGCTCGCCGAATCCGTCGCCGCCTGGCGCGACTCCGTCCAGTTCCTCACCGAGGAGAGCCGCGCGCACGGCCGCCGGGCCCACCTCGAATCCTTCGGCGGCTGCCTCCTCGGCCAGCTCTGCCCGCCGTCGCTGCTCGTCGCCGTCTCGCTCCTGGAGTGCCTGTTCTTCGCGGCCAACGGCGCCACCAGCGTCTCCCTCAGCTACGCCCAGCAGACCCATCCCGCCCAGGACACCGGTGCGCTCACCGCGCTGCGGCTGCTCGCCGACGAGTTCCTGCCACCGTCCGTCGACCGCCACATCGTGCTCTACACGTACATGGGCGTCTATCCGAGGACCGTGCCCGGCGCGAGGCTGCTGCTCCGCCGCAGCGCCGAACTCGCCGTCAGGGGCGGGGCGCAGCGCCTGATCGTCAAGACCGAGACCGAGGCGCACCGCATCCCGACGGTCGAGGAGAACCTGACCGCCCTGCGGATCGCCGCCGACGCCGCCCGCTCCGCGCCCCGGCGCGGCACGCACCACGCCGCCAGGTCCGCCGCCGAGGCCGACGCCGAGGAGACCCTCGTCGAGGCGCGCGCCCTGGTCACCACCGTCCTCGGGCTCTCGGACGACCTGGGCGTCGCCCTGCTCAAGGCCTTCGACCGCGGCCTGCTCGACGTGCCGTTCTGCCTGCACCCCGACAACCGGGGAGCCGTCCGGTCCACCGTCGCACCGGACGGACGCCTGCAGTGGACGGACCTGGGCGCGCTGCCGCTGCTCACCACCAGCAGGAGGACCATTCCGATGACCTCACGCCAGCTCTCCGGCATGCTCGGCCGGGTCGCCCGTGAGCACGACCAGGCCGCGGCCGCCCATCCGCCGCCGGACCCGGTGCCGCGGGACACCCCGGTGCCGTCCGCGAAGCCCCTGCGGATCGCGTTCGTCGGCATGGGCCCGCGCGGCCTCTCCGTACTGGAGCGGCTCGCGGCCCGCTGCGCCGAGACGCCGCCCGCCCGGCCGGTCGAGGTCTTCGCGGTGGATCCGTACGAGGCGGGGGCCGGGCGGATCTGGCGGACGGACCAGTCGCCGTGGTTCCTGATGAACACCCCGGCGCAGGAGGTCACCATGTTCTCGGGGCCGGCCGACGACGGGCCGCACCGGCCCGGCGCCGGACCCTCCCTCGGCGAGTGGTGGGCCGCGGACGACCCGGCGGGAGCGGAGCCCGAGGGCTACGCGCCCCGTGCCGTCTACGGCCGCTACCTCGCCCATGTCATGCGGCGGATCGAGGAGAACCTGCCGCCGTCCCTCACCGTCCACCGGGTCCCCGCTCGGGTGATCTGCGCGGACCGGGGCCGCGGCGACGGAGGCACCGACGGGGCCACCCACCGGCTCAGGCTCGACCGCGGTGACGTCCTCACCGTCGACCGGGTGGTCCTCGCCACCGGCCACCCCGTCAACGAGCTCGACGCGGGCCAGCGCGACTGGACGCGGTTCGCCCGCGAACACAGCACACCCGCCCGTCCCGTCCGCTACATCGCGGGCGGCTCGGCGAGCGAGATGCCGCTCGCCGCGATCCCCGCGGGCGCGAGCGTCGGCATCCTCGGCATGGGGCTCACCTTCTACGACATCCTCACCGAGCTCACCCTGGGGCGCGGCGGCACCTTCACCGAGGGCTGCGACGGGCTGCTCTACCTGCCCAGCGGCAAGGAGCCCCGGATCCTGGCGGGCTCGCGAGGAGGAGTGCCCCTGCTCACCCGGGGAGCCAATCAGAAGAGCCCCGAACACCGCTACCACGCACGGCTGTTCACCGCCGAACGGATGGCCGCGGTCCGGGCGGAGGAGGCCCCGCTCGACTTCGAGGAGTCGGTCCTGCCGTGGCTGCTCGCCGAGGTCAATCTGGTCCTCCTCGCCACCCGGATCCGCCAGGTCCACGGCCCCGAGGCCGCCGACGAGTTCACCGAGCGCGGCGCGCAGGCCCTCGCCGACCGGCCCGACCCCCGGCCCGACCTCAGGGTCCTGGAACGCCTCGCCGCGGGCTACCGCGTCGACGCCCGGCCGATCGCCGGACTCGACGCCCTCGCCCGGCCCTTCGGCAGCCGGCGCTTCGGCTCCCCGGCCGAGTACCACAAGGTGCTCACCGAGTGGCTGCGCGCCGACCTCTTCGAGGCGCGCCAGGGCAATGCCGAGGGGCCCCTGAAGGCGGCCGCCGACGTCCTCCGGGACGTCCGGCAGACGATCCGTACCGTCGTCGACTTCGGTGGGCTCACCCCGGCCTCGCACCGCTGGTTCCTCGCCGAGTTCGGTCCGGTCGCGGCGATGGTCTCGACCGGACCGCCGCCGCTGCGCTCGGAGCAGTTCCTCGCGCTGCTCGCGGCCGGTGTCCTCGAACCGGTCGGCCCGGGCGCCCGGTTCGGGGCGGATCCGGTCGAGGGGCGGTTCGTGGTGGAGTCGACGCAGGTGGAGAACTCCTGGGTGCCGCTGGACGTGGTCGTGGACGCCCGGGTGCCGGGCACGGACCTGGCCGCGGACCGGGACCCGCTGATCCGGTGCCTCATGGCGGACGGGGAGATCCGTACCTTCACCAACGCGGCCGACGGGGCGGAGGAGTTCGCCACCGGCGGCCTGGACTGCACCGACTCCCCGTTCCACCCGGTGCGGGTCGACGGCTCGGTGGACACCAGCACCCATGTCCTCGGCATCCCGAGCGAGTTCACCCGCTGGTTCACACAGGTGGGCAGCGGCCGGCCCGGGCGGTGGGGCTCGTTCACGCGGGACGCCGACGCCATCGCGGAGGCACTGGTGGGGGCCGCGGGGGTCGCGGAGGGCGACCGGTCGGGCCGCCCGGTGACCGGCTCCGCGGTGCTCGGGGGTATCGGGTGAACGGCGTCTCCGGAACAGCCGCCCACGAGGAGTACCGGGCGGCGCGGGATCTGCTGCTGCGGCTCCGCGGCGACCGGGAGGCGGCCTGTGCCGCCTTCCGGTGGCCGCGTGCCGAGTACTTCAACTGGGCCCTCGACTGGTTCGACGTCATCGCCGAGGGCAACGACCGGCCGGCGCTGGAACTCCTGGGCCGGCCGGGCCCGGACGGCGACGTCCCCGTCGTCGACCGGGTCTCGTTCGCCGAACTCCGTTCCCGTTCCGATGTGTTGGCGACGGCACTGCGCGCGCACGGGGTCCGGCGCGGCGACCGCGTCCTGATTCTCCTCGGCACCCGCGCCGAGCTGTGGGAGACCCTGCTCGGCTGCGTCAAACTCGGCGCCATCGTCGTCCCCGGCTACCAGGACCTCACCGCCGCCGAGGCGGCCGACCGGATCGACCGGGGCGGCATCAGGCATGTGGTGAGCGCACCCGAACTCGTGCCTCTGCTCGACGAGTTGTCCGGAGCGGGCTCGGTGCCGGGGGTCCGGGTGGCCGTCGGCGGCACGGACCGGGCCGG
Source organism: Streptomyces sp. NBC_00691 (assembly GCF_036226665.1). Taxonomy (NCBI): domain Bacteria; kingdom Bacillati; phylum Actinomycetota; class Actinomycetes; order Kitasatosporales; family Streptomycetaceae; genus Streptomyces; species Streptomyces sp. NBC_00691. The sequence continues at coordinate 6,507,456 of NZ_CP109007.1, forward strand.
CTGGGTCCCGTACCCCGACACCCGTCGTCCCGGAGGGCCCCGCTTCGTCCCGGCCGGGCCGACCCGCGCCGCAGACCCGTCGTTCTGCTACTTCACCTCCGGGACGACCTCGTTGCCCAAACTCGTCGAGCACAGCCACGCGGGATACGGCGTCGGGCACCTCTCCAGCCTGTACTGGAGCGGTCTGCGCCCCGGCGACCGGCACCTCAACCTCTCCGCCCCCGGCTGGGCCAAGCACTCCTGGTCCAGCTTCTTCGTGCCCTGGGCCGCGGAGGCGACCGTGCTCGCGCCCCCGGACGGCGGCCTCCCGCCGGCCGCGCTGCCGGGCGCCCTCGCCGCACATCGCGTCACCAGCTTCTGCGCGCCGCCCAGCGCCTGGCGGTCCCTGCTCCCGTACGTGAGCGGGGGCACGGCGGCACCGCGGCTGCGCGAGGCGACGGCGGCCGGAGAACCCCTGACCGACGAGACGGTGAGACGGATCGAGGCGGCGTGGGGCGTACGGGTCCGCGACGGCTATGGGCAGACGGAGGCGACCGCGCTCATCGGCCGCGCCCCCGGCGGCACGGAACCCCTCGCCCCGCTCGGGCACCCGCTCCCCGGCTACCGGATCGTGCTGCGCGACCCCGAGACGGGGGAGCGGGGGGCGTCGGGGGAGGTCTGCGTCGATCTGACGGAGCGTCCACCCGGGCTGATGCGCGGGTACGCGGGGCTGCCCGAGCGCACGGCGGAGGCGTTCGCCGACGGTCTGTACCGCACGGGCGACCGGGGCGAGCGGTGCGCGGACGGCTCGATCCGGCTGCTGGGACGGATGGACGAGGTCTTCAAGTCCCACGGCCACCGGGTGTCCCCGATGGAGATCGAGGCGGTGCTCCGCACCCACCCGGAGGTGGCCGACGCGGCGGTGGTGCCGTGCGCGGACCCGGAGGGCGGCCTCGCTCCGTACGCGGTCGTGGAACTCCGCCCGCAGAGGAGAGAGTTGATCACCGATGTGCACGGGCGCATCGGGGCGGAGCTGCTCGCGCTCGCCGCCGAGCGGCTCGCGCCGGTCTTCGTGCCGCGCGGGGTCGAGGTGGTCGCGCGGCTCCCGCGCACCCGCTCCGGCAAGGTGCGCCGGAACGCACTGCGCCCGGTGGCACCCACCCCGCACTGACCTGGACACCCGCCCCGCACCGAGGGCGGAGGACCCGGACGCCGCCGCACGGCGGCGCCCGGGTCCTCCGCCGCCGGCACTAGGGCCTGTCGTCACACTCCCGTCGTCGCCCCGAGGGCGGACGGGAGTGTGACGACAGGCCCTAGACCCGCGCCGTCTCCCGCTCCGCCGTCCTCAGCAGGACCTCCGCCACGCTCCTGGCCCGTACCGCCGCCTCCGGTGTGCCTTCGCGGAGGGCCGTCACGATGGCTCCGTCGCCGAGCAGGGCCAGCTGGCGGGCCAGGGCCTCGTGGTCGTGGTAGCCGCCCTCGGTGAGCAGCCGGTCGAGGACCGCGATGACCTTCTCCTTGTGCTCGGCCGCCACATGGTGGGCCGGGCTGTCCGGATCGGCCGTCTCGACCATCGTGTTGATGAAGGCGCAGCCCCGGAACGAGGCCGCGGCGAAGCGTTCCGCGAGGCCGTCGAAGAGCGCCAGCGGCAGCTCCTCGGGGGAGCGCCCGCTCGCCGCGATCCTGCCGTCGAGCCAGGCGCGCCACATGCCGTCCCGGCGCCGCAGGACCTCGACGACGACATCGTCCTTGCTGGGGAAATGGCGGTAGAAGGAGGCGCGGCCTACTCCGGACTCGGACAGGATCCGCTCGATGCCGACGGCCCGGATCCCCTCTTCGTAGAACAGACGCTCCGCCGCGCTGAGGAGCCGCTCTTTCGCGTTCGTGGCCATACCAGACGGTACCACTCGGTGCCGTATAGGTGATCCCGCAATCAAAAGGGGAGTGCCTGCCTCCCGTTGCGCCAGATGGAACCGATCGGTACCGTCTCGATGGTACCGATCAGTTCCATCTTGGTCCGGCTCAAGGAGAGCTCCATGCCCCGCCTGCCCCAACTGACCGTAGAGACCGCCAACGAGGAGCAGCGTGAGCTGCTCGAAGGCACCCTCAAGCAGCTCGGCAAGCTGCCCAACCTGTATGCCGCGCTGGCCAACGGCCCCGCCGCCCTCCGCGGTTACCTCGCCATGCGCGAGGCCCTCGTCGGCGGCAGCTTCAGCGCCCGGCAGCGCGAGCAGCTCGCGCTCTTCATCGCGCAGCACAACGACTGCACCTACTGCGTCTCCGCGCACACCCTGCGCGGCGGCAAGGTCGGCCTGAGCGAGCAGGAGCTGCTCGACACCCGCCACGGCAGCGACGCCGGCGACCCGCACATGGACCAGGTGCTCCGCTTCGCCGGTGCCGTCATGGCCACCGGCGGCCGTGTCACCGACGCCTCCCTCGCCGACGCCCGCGCCGCCGGCGTGACCGACGCCGAGATCGCGGAGATCGTCGGCCACGTCGCGCTCAACGTGCTGTCGAACTTCTTCAATCACGTTGCGCAGCCGGACTTGGACTTTCCGTTGGTCCCGGCGCAGCTCGCCGAGTAGAGTCTTCGCGGCCGAGCAGGGGTGCCGGGCGCGAAGGGGCGTCCGGCACCCCTGCGGCTTGTGCGACAACCGACTGGGGCGATCGAAGCGGGTGGACGACCAACCACCTGATGCGAGGAACTGCCGCCTGCGCGGCAGGGGGGAATTTCACGTGGACATCGACGCAAGAACCCTTCGGACCTTCCGCGAGGTGACCCTGACCGGGTCCTTCACCCAGGCGGCGCGACGCCTCGGGTACTCGCAGTCCAGCGTCACGGCACAGATGCGTGCCCTGGAGAGGCAGGTCGGCGAGCCCGTCTTCGAACGGCTCCCCAACGGCGTCCGGCTCACCCACGCCGGCACCGTCCTGTGCGACTACGCGCGCCAGATCCTCACCCTCGTCGGTGAGATGGAGACCGCCCTGCGCCGGCCCGCGGCCAACCCGCCCCGGCTGACTGTGGGCATCGTCCCCGCCCTCGCGTACGGGCAACAGCTCGCCCGGGTCACCCACATCGGGCGACGGCTCCTCTCCGGCGTCCAACTCGCCTTGCGCGTCATGGGAACCGCCGAGGTCCACGACGCCTTCCGGGCCGGCGCGATCGACGGCGCCCTCGTCCTCACCGTCGTCGACGCCGAGGACCCCGTGGTCCAGCTCGCCGACCAGCTGCACACCGAGCGCTCCGACGAACTGACCGAAGTACGCCTCCAGGAAGTCGAGTTCATCCCCGTCACCAGCGTCGGCCACCGACGCGGCAACCTCGGCCGCCAGGTCGTCATCGCCGACCCCGACTGTCCCTCCCAGCGTTGGCTCCCCGAGTTCCTCCGGCTGCGCTGCGACAGCCCGCCCGAGATACACGAACTCGGATCCATGGCGGGCGTCCGCGCCGCCACCCAGTCCGGCCTCGGCTGCGCGATGCTCCCCATGGCCCTCGCCGCCTCGCACCAGGAGGCCGGGGGACTGAGACCGCTCCCCGGTGTGCCCCGGATGCGCTGGAACGCCTCCCTCGTCCTCGGCCGCTCCGACACCCGGCCCGCCCTCGACTGGCAGAACCTGACCGAGACCCTCCGCCAGGCCACCGCCCTCTCCTGTGCGGTCCACCCCGGCGAGCCCGGCCCCGCGAGCCCGGTCGACGTCCTCGGCGACGCGGCCCCGGCCCTCGACCCGGACCCGAGCATCGCCTCGTAACCCCCACCCCACAGACCGGTGCCACGGCGCACCGCCGTCTCCCCCCGGCCCCACCCCCGACCGGGTCCAAACGGGAGCGACGGCGCGCCGTGGCACCTCCGTCCCACCGCCCCCTCGGTGCCCGGGCGGCCGTACTGCGCACCCCCGGCGCCTGACACCGGCCCGCCGGGGGTGCGCCGCGGGCTACATGCCGGGGCCGTTGTAGGCACCGCGGTGCGGCTTGGTGGTCGCCGACACCGGGTTCCCCCAGTAGTCGAGGCCCCCGCTGCCGCCGATCACGGATCCGTTGTTCAGCGCGGGCGACGTGGCGCGCAGTTTGTACCCGTCGGCGGAGCCGAGCGAGTCTCCGCCCGTGCCCGGGTTCACGAAGTGCGGGTCGCCCACGATGCCGTTGGCCGTGGGCCTCGGCACGCCCTGGAAGACGTTCCAGAGCCAGGAGATGCCCGCGGCCGTCGGCAGCCGGGAGTCGGTGGTGCCCACCCAGATGTTGTTCTCGACGACGCTCTCGTCGGGGAGGGTGATGCTGAACTTCTTGTCGGTGCAGTAGAGGACGTTGTTGTACATGCGCAGCGCGGACCGGCCCGCGCTGACGCTGCTCATCCGGCAGTCGTTCTCCGAGATGTTGTAGCGGATGACCTGCTGGGCGCCGCCGATGGTGCCGCACCCGTCGCAGTCGAGGAAGAAGCCGCCGATGTTGTCGCGGCTGAAGTTGTACTGGATCAGGCAGGTGCCGGTGTTGCCCCAGTCGCAGTCGAAGGCCTGGCTGTCGGCCACGGACATCCTGGTGATCCCGTACACCGCGTTCTTCTGGATGGTCGGGTTGTGGTCGCCGAGCACCCAGATGCCGGCGAAGTTGCCGCCGGAGAAGGGGTACGCGCCGTTGCCGACGCCGGAGGCGTTGTTGTACTGGATCATCGGAGCGTCGGCGTAGCTGGCGATGATGCCGTCGCCGCCGACGTCCTTGATGACGTTGTGCTCGATCAGGACCCCGGAGCCCTTGACCGCCATGGCGCCGACACGGATCTTGACGCCGCCGCCGCCGGTGTTGCTGATGTGGTTGTCGTGGACGTGGACGTCGTGAAGGGTGGAGCCGGTGCCGCTCGCCCCCGTGACGATGCCGGCGGACTGGACGAAGTCATCGGTGGTCGGGCTGTTCTTGTTCGTCTGGCCGGCGACCCGGTCGACGACCAGACCGCCGATGTCGAAGCCCCGGTGCGCCTGTCCGTCGGTCGCGGAGATCCGCAGTCCGGTACGACGGGCGAGGGAGGCGGCGGGGTTGGTCAGCTTCAGGCCGCTGATCCGCCAGTGGTCCTGATTGATCAGGGAGACGGCGTCCGGGGCGCCCCCGCCGTCGATCACGGGCAGTGCGCCGCTGCCGTAACTGGTCAGCGTGATGGGGGCGTTGGCGGTTCCGCTGCCCTTGGGGGCGAGAGTGCCGGTGCAGGTGGTGCCGGACGCGAAGGCGAGGGTGTCCCCGGCCGCGTACGTCCGCCCGTTGGCCTGGGCGATGCTGTTCAGCGGCGAGGCCTGACCGCCGTCGCCGGCGGCCGGGCGTGAGCAGTCCACGTAGGTGGTGCTCCCGGCGGCCGAGGCGGGCGCGGTGGGGAGGGCGACGCCGCCGGCGAGGGCGAGCGCGACGGCGGCGAGCCCACCGACCACCGCACGCCGCCCCGGGAATGCCTCCATGGTCATGACGCGACACCTTTCTCGAGGTCTGGTGCCGCCAGAAGCTAGGTGTGGCCGATGAGCGAGTCAATGCAAAAGTGTCGAATGATCGAATATCGATCAGGATGCGGTTGATTGGTCGACTCCGGGCCGGAGCCACCGCGCCGCGTACGGGCCGGAGACGCCGTGCCGCGTACGGGCCGGAGACGCCGTGCCGCGTACGGGCCGGAGACGCCGTGCCGCGTACGGGCCGGAGACGCCGTGCCGTACCGGGCCGCGAGAGGGCTCCGAGCGACGGTTCCGGGCGGGGCCCGATGGATAAAGTGGGGCCACGATGACACGTTTCCGCGAGAGCGTCCGGTCCCTGCTGCGCGAGCAGGTGCTCGACGCCGCCTACCGCCTCGTCGCCGCCGACGGGTGGGGTGGGCTGCGCATGACCTCGATCGCGCGCGCCGCCGGTATCAGCCGTCAGACCCTCTACAACGAGTTCGGATCCAAGGAGGCCATCGGCAAGGCCCTCGTCCAGCGCGAGCTGGAGGGCTTCCTGCTCGGGATCCAGGGTGAACTCGACGCACACCGGGGCGCATTGGAGGCCGCGGCGGCGGCCGGGGTCGGCTACACGCTGCAGCAGGCCGTGGACAACCCCCTCGTCAAGGGTGTCCTGCTCGCGGACCGCGGTGGCGAGGACGACCTCCTCGCCTATCTCACGACCCGCCCGGAACCGGTCTTCGGCACGGCGATGACGATGCTCGACGCGTACGCCGCCGAGGCCTGGCCCGATGTGGACGAGGAGTCCCGCGGGCTCGCGGTGGAGACGATCGTGCGGCTCACCGTCAGTCACATCGTGCAGCCGGTGGCGTCCCCGGAGGAGTCGGCGCGGCGCATCGCGGCGATCACGGCAAGGGTCGCGTACCCGGGTGGCAGGGCCTGAGGAAGGGCCGGCGAGAGGCCGGGGCGGACGGCCCGCGGGAACCCGGCGGGCGTCGGAAGGGCAAGAAGAGGCCCGGTGTCGGACACGGGGGATCTCCGGCACCGGGCCTCTGTTGAATATTCTACGAGACTCGGGGCAGTGGTCTGCACCACCCGCCGCCGCCACCGAGGACGGCCTCTTCGACGCCCGGTACGCCGAGGTGATCAAGGGCGGCGGCGTCGCCCCACGCGCTCCCCGGCAGCGGTGCGCGACGGCCGCGGAGCGGCTCACCACGGGCGAACAGCGGGCGCAGGGGGTAGTACTCGTCTGAGACGCGGTGCGGCCGAGCGCGGCGCCCTCGCCCCTCGGTCGCGTCGCCCGTGACGACGAGGAGGCCGCCGTGGAAGGCAGAAGCAAGGGGTTCGTCCATTCCTTCAACCGCGCCGGCGGGTACGGATTCGTCGTCCCTGTGGGCTCCGAGGAGCAGGTCTGGTTCAGCGTCGAGGACATCGAGGGCGAGGGCCGCACGCTCTCCGAGGGCCAGCAGGTCTCCTTCGTCCTGGTGCTCGGAGAGGGCCGCTTCGAGGCCAAGGAGCTGCGCGTCTGAGGCCCGCCCGTCCGCTGCCTACGATGGGCGCATGTCTGAGCGCGTAGATCCCGCGGCCGCGGCCGCCCGGCCGCACGAGCGGACGCCGGGGGCGCTCGAACTCTCGGCGGCGGCGGAGGTCTTCGGCCTGCTCTCCGACCCCACCCGGCTGCACCTCGTCTGGCTGCTCACCCGTGGCGAGGCCGATGTGACCGCGCTGACGGCGGCCTGCGGGGCCGCACGCCCCGCCGTCAGCCAGCACCTGGCCAAACTGCGTCTCGCCGGTCTCGTCCAGTTCCGCAAGGACGGCCGCCGCGTCGTCTACGCCATGCCGGACGGGCATCTGAAACGGCTGGTGGTCGAGGCGATCAGCCGCGCCGACCACGAGGTGAGCGGCGAACCCTGGCACGACTGAGCGCCTCGACCGCGCCCTGACCGCGCGTCGACCGCGACCTCCTGGCGTCAACATGTGCGCAAGCATGCACATGTCCGCTACGTTGGTGCAGTCCGCAGTCCGCAGTCCGCCGTGGCCGACCGGGGGCGTCCTCATGCTGTCCGTGCTGCGCAATCCCACCTACCGCCGCCTGTTCGGGGCACAGGCCGTCGCCCTCGGCGGCACCGGGCTGGCGACCGTCGCCCTGAGCCTCCTCGCCTACGACCTGGCGGGCGCCAACGCCGCCGCCGTCCTCGGCACCGCCCTCGCGATCAAGATGGCCGCGTACGTCGTCCTCGCCCCGCTCGTCGGCGCCCTCGCCGACCGGGTGTCCCGGCGGGCGCTGCTCGTCTCCATGGACCTGGCGCGGGCGGCGGTCGTGCTCGCCCTGCCGTTCGTCGGCCGGATCTGGCAGGTGTACGTCCTGATCCTGCTGCTCCAGGCCGCCTCGGCCGCCTTCACGCCGGCGTTCCAGGCGACGATCCCGCAGGTGCTGCCCGACGAACGCGACTACACCGGCGCCCTGTCGCTCGCCCGGCTCGCCTACGACCTGGAGAGCCTGGCGAGCCCGGTGCTCGCCGCCGCGCTGCTGACCGTCGTCCCCTACGCCTGGCTCTTCGCCGGCACCGCCGCGGGGTTCGTCGCCTCCGCCGTCCTGGTCCGCACGACGTCCCTGCCCGACCGGGATCCGGAGCCGGGGCCGACGGGCGGCGCCGTTCCCCGCCCCCGTGCGTACGCCAGGGCGGTCGCCGGCATCCGGCTCGTCCTCGCCGCCCCGCGACTGCGCGCCCTCCTCGCCCTCGACCTGGCCGTCGCGGCCGCCGGGGCGGTCGTGCTCGTCGACACGGTCGTCCTCGTCCGCGACACCCTCGGCCGCCCCGCCGGGGACGTCCCCCTCGCCCTCGGCGCGTACGGCGCGGGCTCGATGGCGGTGGCCCTGCTGCTGCCGCGCGTCCTGGACCGGGGTGGCGACCGGGCCGTCATGGTGCGGGCCGCCTTCGTCCTGCCCGGGGCGCTGGGGCTGCTCGCCCTCGGCCTCGCGCTCCCGCCCGGAGCATGGTCCTGGCCCGGCCTGCTCCTGGTCTGGCTGGTCACGGGCGCGGCCGGCTCGGCGGTGCTCACCCCGGGCGGCCGGGTGGTGCGCGGCTCCGTCCGGAGCGGGGAGCTGCCCGCCGCCTTCGCGGCGCGCTTCTCCCTGTCGCACGCCTGCTGGCTGTTCACCTATCCGCTGGCAGGCTGGCTCGCCGCGACGGCCGGCCCGGCCGCCTCGGCGGCCGTGCTCACGGCCGTGGCGCTGGCGGGGGCCGCGGGCGCGGCGAGGCTGTGGCCGCCCCCGGACCCGAGCGCGGTTCAGCGCGGCAGTCGCATCTCCAGTCCGTCCAGAACCACCTCGAGTCCGTAGAAGAACTTCTCGTCCCGGGTGGCGACCGGGTCGGCCGGCGCGTACACCGCGGCGTCCGCGTAGGCCGCGGTCAGATGGTCGTGCCCGGCGGCCGCCTCCTGTGCGGCGGGCATCAGGTCGGCGATGAGGTCGCCCTCCGTCCGTCCGGGACGGCAAGCAGGCGCCGACAGGCACCACCGACGTCCCCGGCACCACAGACGGCGCCGGCACCACCGATGTCGCCGACGTCACCGACGCGAAGAAGAAGGCGGCGGAGACCGCCGCCTGACACGGCCGGGCCCGACCCCGCCTTCGCGAAGGAGCCGGTACCCCCGAGGGGGCACCGGCTCCTTCGCGTTCCCGCGCCCGGCTACTCGCCCGGCGCCGGCGGCAGCGCGTCCATGAACGAACTCACCGAGAACACCGCACGCCCCGGACCGGCCGGCCCGTAACCGGGCGGCGCCGTCAGCCCGTACTCCTCCAGCGTCGCCGTGTACGCCTCAAGCAGTCGCAGGTGGTACTCGAGCGGCGCCCCGTCCGGGTTCTCCCGGCCCAGCGGGGTCGTCGGCTCCGGGCACCAGGTGGTGAACCGGGGCGTGATCCCGCGCGACATGAAGAACCGCAGGCCCTCCCGGGTGGAGGCGATCGCCTCGTCGACCGTCAGGAAGCCGGAGGGCCGGGCCATCTCGACGCCCGCGACGAAGTTCGGGATGACATTGCGCGGCCCGAAGATCTCGGCGGAGTCCAGGATCCTGCGGTGCCACTCGTCCCGGCCGATGTAGCGTTCCTTGCCGGGGCAGTACAGCTCGAACAGCCGGCGGTCCCACACCTCGTAGTTCGGGTGGTAGATCCGGATGCCGTAGTCGTGGAACCTCCGCACGTCCTCCTTCGGCAGCGCCTGCGCGACGACCTTGCCGATCCAGCGGCCCGGGAACCGCTCCTCGATCGCGCGCGCGTACTGCCCGTAGAAGTCGGCCTCGTCCTTCCCGCCGACCTGCGACGTGACCGCCCCGCCGGTGAGGGTGTACGCGGTGGAGGTACGGGCCGTGTCGTGGCGGTCGATGATCTCGAGCGCCTCCAGGACCTCGTCGACCGGCTTCACTCCGGTGTACGGGCGGCCCGCCGCCTTGTGCTGGCGCCAGTTGTGGTTGATGTCGCAGTACTGGCACTCCTCCTTGGCGCCGAAGTACTGGCAGACCCGGAAGACCGTCAGATAGATCAGATAGCCCCACTGGATGGTCGGCGCGACCTCCATCACGGACTTGCCGTTGGCCAGCGGGTGCCGGTAGTACTCCGGCATCGGCGGCAGACCGACATCGGCGATCCTGACCCCGTCGAGGAACAGCGCGAGCGTCCCGTCGCCGTCCGGCGCCACCCGGTAGGGGGACGACGGGTTGACCCGTACCGACACCACCGTGCGGCGGAGCCCGTACGGCCCGCCCGTGAGCACGATCTCCTCCGGCGGACGGTTCAGCGCCGCCTCCCCGAGCTCCGGCAGCGTGCGGTGGTCGAAGGAGAAGATGAAGTACGACTTCGGCTTCACCTCACCCCCCTCGTTCCCGGACAGCGCGGACGGGTCGAAGGCGAGTCCGCCGCGCAGCAGGTCCTCCTTGAACACGGCCTCCGGAGGCACTCCGGGGAAGCGGTCCATGAGGGATTCGACGACAGCGGTACGGGTCGGGGCGGCGCTGGACACAGGCGGATCTCCAGATGAGAGACGACGGAGCCGACACACCTCACGCTACGCGCGCGTGCGTCGGTTCCGTCGACCGGGACCCGCCCGGCGGCCGGGGAGACGCGGCTCCGCGCTCCCGGCTCCGTCCCGGGCTACCGGTTCACCGTGAAGCCCTGGTCGTTGCCGTACGCCACGCCGGCCTCCTGCCACTTCTCCAGGCCGTCGGTGAGGGTGGTGGGGGAGACGTACGCCTTGCCCACGGTGTCGTTGAAGATCGAGTTCGCGTACACCTGGTACGGCAGGTAGGACCAGTCCTCCCCGACGTTACGGGCGGACTCGGCGAAGATCCGGTTGGCCTGCTGGCCGCCGAAGTACGGGAAGGCGGTCTCCAGGAACGCCTCCGACTCCAGGTCCGCGCGCGTCGCGGGGAAGGCGCCCGCGGCGACGCGGGCGCTGGCACCGGCCCCCGTCGTGGCGAACTCCGCGAAGGCGTAGGCGAGTTCCTTGTTCCTGGCGGCCTTCGGCACGGCGAGCGAGCTGCCGCCGTTCTCCGCGCTCGCCTTGTCGCCCTTGGTCCACTGCGGCAGCGGCGCGACCCGCCAGTCGCCGGAGGCGGACGCGACCCCGGACGTCAGGTTGGCCGGCATCCAGGCGCCGATGGAGAGGGTGGCGAGGGAGCCGTCGGCCAGACCCTTGTACCAGGCGTCGCTCCACGAGCTGATCGGCGCGACCAGCTTCTCGTCGAGGAGCTTCTGCCAGGTCGCGGTGTACTTCTTGGTGCCCTCGTCGCCGAAGTCGATCGTGACGTCCGTGCCCTGGCTCCGGTACGGACGGCCGCCCGCCTGCCAGATGAGGCTGGTGGTGGCGCCGGCGTCGCCGGTGTCGTTGGTGATGAAGATCTCGGGGTCGGCCTTGTGGAGGGCGCGGGCCGCCTCCACGTACTCGTCCCAGGTCGTCGGCACCTTGATGCCGTGCCGGTCGAAGACCTTCTTGTTGTAGAAGAGGGCCATGGGGCCCGAGTCCATGGGCAGCGCGTAGACGGCCTTGTCCCGGGTGACGGCGGTCCACGGGCCGGCGGTGAAGGTCGTGCCGTACTGCTGGGCGCCGTAGGAGGAGAGGTCCTCGACGGACTTGCCTATGGCGAACTGGCCGAGGGCGTAGTACTCGACCTGCGCCACGTCGGGGGCGCCGGAGCCGGCCGCCATCGCGTTCTGCAGGGCGGTGTACTGCTTGTCGCCGGTGCCCGCGTTGACCAGCTCGATGTCGACCCCGGGGTACTTCTTCTCGAAGTCCTCCGCCACCTTCTTGAGCGTGGGCTCCCAGGCCCACACGGTCACCTTCCCGCCCTTCTCCAGCGCGGCCGCGACGTCCTTCGGTCCGCTGCCGCCACCGCCGTCCGTGGCGTCGGAGCCGCAGGCCGTGGCGGTCAGCGCGAGCGTGGAGACGACGGCGAGGGTGCCGAGGAGTCGGCGGGTGATCTGCGTTCTCATGGGCTGTGCTCCTGGTCGAGGGTACGGCGGAGAGGAGGGAGATGAGGAGGACGAGGAGAGGCGGGGGAGGTGGGAAAGAGGGCAGGAAGAGGGCCGGAAGGTGTGCGCGGTGACGGGCGCGCGGGGCGCCTATTCCTTGACGCTGCCCGCGGCCAGGCCGGACTGCCAGTACCGCTGGAGCAGCAGGAAGACGGCCACGATCGGCACGATCGTCAGCAGGGAGCCGGTGATGATGAGGTCGAACACGGCCTCGCCGCCCGCCGTCTGGGCCTGCGCGCTCCAGGCGTTGAGGCCGAGGGTCAGCGGGTACCAGTCGGGGTCCTTGATCATGATCAGCGGCAGGAAGTAGTTGTTCCAGGTCGCGACCATCGAGAACAGCAGCACCGTGACGGTCCCCGGCGTCAGCAGCGGAAGCGCGATGGTGACGAAGGTGCGCAGCTCGCCGGAGCCGTCGATGCGTGCGGCCTCCAGGAGTTCCCTGGGGACGGACTCGGCGGCGAAGACCCACATCAGGTAGAGGCCGAAGGGTGAGACCAGCGACGGGATGATCACGGCCCACGGGGTGTTCGTGAGGCCCATGGTGCTGAACATCAGGAAGGTGGGGACGGCGAGGGCGGTGCCGGGCACGGCCACGGCCCCGAGGACCACCGCGAACACCGCCCGGCGGCCCGGGAAGTCGTACGTGGCGAGGGCGTACCCGCCGAGGACGGCGAGGACGGTGGCGCCGCCCGCGCCGGCGACGACGTACAGCAGGGTGTTGAGCAGCCACCGGACGAAGACGCCGTCGTCGTACGAGAGGGTCCGGCCGATGTTGTCCCAGAAGTGGCTGTCGTCGGCGAACCAGAGTCCGAAGGAGTCGAGCAGTCCGTTCTGGTCCTTGGTGGCGTTGATGACCAGCCAGGCGAGGGGCAGCAGGGTGTAGACGAGGACCAGGCCGGTGACGAGGGTCAGCGGCACGCTGGGGCGGGGGGCGAGCGGGGTGTGCGGGGGGCGCCTGCGACGCTTGCCGCTTCGGGTGCCGGTGCCCGTCCCCGTGCGGACGTCCGCGCGGGGACGGGTCTCCGGGTCGGTACCGGGCGCACGGGGGGCGGTCGGCGTACCGGATCCTGAGGACCCGCCGGTGAGGGAGGTGGTCATCGGCTCAGCCCTTCCGCATGCCGCGCAGCTGGACCGCGTAGGCGATGATCGCGGTGAGGACGCCCATCACGATCGCCACGGTCGCCGCGTAGTTGTGCTGCCGGCCCGAGAAGGACAGCGAGTAGGTGTAGACGTTGGGGGTGAAGTCGCTGGTGATCGCGTTGGGGGCGAGCCTCTGCAGGATGCTCGGCTCGTTGAAGAGCTGGAAGCTGCCGATGATCGAGAAGATGGTGGCGATGACGAGCGCGCCGCGGATGGCGGGCAGCTTGATCGAGGTGACGACCCGCCACTCGCCGGCGCCGTCGATCGCCGCGGCCTCGTAGAGCGACCGGGGGACGACCTTGAGCGCGGCGTAGAGGATCAGCATGTTGTAGCCGACGAACTCCCAGGTCACGATGTTGCCGATGGAGGCCAGGACCAGGGACGGTGAGAGGGGGTCCGGCAGGGAGATCCCGAACGCGTCCTCGATGTTCCCGACGAGGCCGAACCGCGTGCCGTACATGAAGCCCCAGATCAGGCCGGCGACGACGGCGGGCACGGCGTAGGGGAGGAAGATCGCGACGCGGAAGAAGGTCCTGCCGTAGAGGCGGCCGCTGTCGATCGCGAGAGCGACGAGCAGCGCGATGCCCAGCATGACGGGCACCTGGACCAGGAGGAAGAGGCCGACCCGGGTCAGCCCCTCCCAGAAGCGGGGGTCGGTGAGTGCCTTGCCGTAGTTGTCGAGGCCGACGAAGGAGGTGCCGCCGATGAGACGGTCCTGGAAGAGGCTCAGGTACAGCGCGTATCCGACCGGCGCGAGGAAGACGAGGCCGAAGACCGCGACGAACGGGCCGGCGAATCCCCAGCCCACGAGGGCCTCCTCGCGGAGACGGAAGCGGGCTCGTGGGCGGGGCGGTGGTGGTGCCGCAGCGCGCGTCGACAGGAGCGTCATGGCGGGGTTCCTTGCGTCGGTGACCGTGCGGGTCCGGAGACGGGGAGCGGGGGCGGGGCGGGAGAGATGAGAGGGCCTGGCGGCCGTGAATCGGTCCCGCGTGGGCTGGCCGACGAGAAATGTTTACGTAATCATCGGTAGCGTGATGGTGACACTCCCACTGGGGGGCGTCAAGCGTGAAGCAGCGGTGAACGAGAGGGACTCGGGTGGCGGAGAAGAACACGGCAGGCGGCTCGGCGAGGGCCGGCGGCGACGGCCCGCGAGGAGCGCGCGGCAGGCCGCGACGGGTCTCCATGGCGGACGTCGCCCAGCTCGCGGGGGTCTCCTCGCAGACGGTCTCCCGCGTCTCTAACGGCGACGCGGCCGTCGTCGAGAGCACCCGCGCGAAGGTCCTCGACGCCATGAAGGAGCTGGGCTACCGGCCCAACAGCGCGGCCCGTGCCCTCAAGCGCGGCGAGTTCCGGGCCATCGGCGTCATCACCATGGGCCTCTCCAGCACGGGCAACGTCCGCACCCTGGAGGCCATCGCCGGATCGGCCTCCCGTGCGGGGTACGCGGTCACCCTCATCCCGCTCGACGCGCCGACCCAGGACAACGTCCGGGGCGCGTTCACCCGGTTCGACGAACTGGCCGTCGACGCCGTCGTGCTCATCATGGAGGTCCACCTCCTCGACACCGCCTCGCTGACCCTTCCGCCGCACGTCAAGGTGGTCGTCGTGGACTCCGACGCCACCGGCCGCTTCCCGGTCGTGGACACGGACCAACGGCAGGGCGCCCGCACGGCGGTGCGGCACCTGCTCGACCTCGGACACGGCACGGTCTGGCACGTCGCCGGCCCCGAGGAGTCCTTCGCGGCCGGCCGTCGCGCGGAGGCCTGGGAGGCGGCCCTCCGTGAGGAGGGGCGGCAGGTGCCGCCCGTCCTGCGCGGGGACTGGACGCCCGAGTCCGGCTACGAGGCGGGGCTCCGGCTCGCCGACGAGCCCGGCTGCGGCGCGGTGTTCGTGGCCAACGACCAGATGGCCCTCGGCGTGCTCAGGGCGTTCCACGAGCGGGGCAGACGGGTGCCGCAGGACGTGAGCGTCGTCGGCTTCGACGACATCGCGGAGGCCGCCTCCTTCATCCCGCCGCTGACCACGGTGCGACAGGACTTCGCGAGGGTGGGGGAGTTGTGCGTGGACGCGGTGCTGCGGGAGCTCCGGGGCGAGACGGTCACGGGGGTGCGCCTGGTTCCCACGACCCTGACGGAGCGGGCGAGCACGGGGGCGCCGGGGAGGTGAGCGGGGGCGGTACGGCGGGCCGGGCCGGGTGGTGGCGGCGCGTGTCCTCCGGCGAGGGTGATGTCGGGGCCGGGCCGCCTGCCCCGGTGACGCGAACCAGCGGCCGCGGTTCGGCTGCCCGGACGCTGCCCGGCCGCGAACGCCGACGGGCGGCGTCCTCCGACATCCGGTCGGAGGGCGCCGCCCTCGGGCGGTCCGCATCAGAGGCTGCGGGCGGTGATGTCGCCGTAGGAGGTGGTGGCGTGGAGGGTCAGGCCGACGGTGCCGCTGTTGGCGAGGGCGTTGTGGACGCGGCCGTAGGCGGTGCCGGCGTCGAGGGCGGCGGAGACGCCGCGGGCGGCGCCGACCGTGATGTCGCCGGCGGCGGTGCGCAGGACGACGGTGCCGCCCATGGCCTCGTCGACGCGGAGACCGCCCTTCTGGGTGCTGATCTCGGCGGAGCCGCCGAGGCGGCCGACCGTGATGTCGCCGGCGAGCAGGGTAAGGCGGGCGCTCGCGGCCTCGTCGAGCTTGACCGGGCCCTGCGCGCCGTCGACGGTGACGTCGCCGAGGCGTCCGACACCGCGGACCTCGGCGGCGGCGGTCTTCACCTCGACGCGGGAGCCCGCCGGGAGCTGGACGGTGACCTCGACCGACCCGGAGTCGCCGAAGATCTTGTTCTTCGCGGGGGCGGCGGCGATCCGCAGGACGCCGTCGGCGAACTCGACCCCGACCTCCGCGGAGGCCTTCACGTCGGCGCTCTTGGCGGCGTTCACCGGGCGGATGTCGACGGTGGCGTCGGAGCGGTCGGCGGCGATGAGCTGGATGCGGCCGGCGGGGATGTCGAGGACGGTGGTGATCGCGGCGGTGGTGGCGAACTTCTGCACGTTTCTTCTCCTTCTGGGTGTCGGTCCCGGTCTCGGGGCCGTCGTTTCCGATGAGAGAAAAGCTACGTTGCGTTCATGGAACTGGCAACACGTTTGTTGCGTAGAAATGCCATAACCGCAGGTTGGAGTCGTGATTTCATTGCAATGATTCCACGCTTAACGCAACACGCCGCACTGGAGTCGTTGCAATGGACTGATGCTGAACGCTATGGTGGGGTCCCCAGAACCATGAAGGAGACCCGATGCCGGGAGGCAGGCTCACCCAGCAGGAACGTCAGCAGATCGCGCTGGGACTCGCGGACGGCCTGGCCTATGCCGAGATCGCCAGGCGTCTCGACCGTCCGACGTCGACGATCACGCGGGAGGTCATGCGGAACGGTGGCCCCACCGGCTACCGTTCCGACCTCGCCCACCGGGCCACCGAGCACCGGGCCCGCCGCAAGCAGCCGGCGCCCCGGGACCCGAAGGCGCCCGTGCAGGCTCATGGCCGCGACGCCGAGGCGGTCCGCGCGTACGAGGAGATCTTCACGACCGTCCTCATACAGTCGGGGACGCCCAGGATGATGGCCCGGGTCATGGCCTGTCTCTGCCTCACCGACTCGGGCAGCCTCACCGCGTCGGAGCTGGCCGAGCACCTCCAGGTGAGCCCGGCGTCCGTCTCCAAGGCGATCGCGTTCCTCGACGGCCAGGGGCTCGTCCGTCGTGAGCGTGACGAGCGCCGCCGCGAGCGCTACGTCGTCGACGACGACATCTGGTACCAGTCGATGATGGCCAGCGCCCGGGCCACCCTCCACATCGTCGAGACCGCACGCCAGGGCGTGGGTGTCCTCGGTTCCGGCACGCCGGCCGGCGCCCGTATGGAAGGCATCGCCCGCTTCCTGGAGTTCGTCTCCGAGAGCACCGCTCGGGCGGCGGAGCAGGCCCGCGCGATCCTCTCCACGAAGCCCGCGGCCACGTCCGGGGCGGCCCCGTCCGAAGCGCCCACGCCCGATGCGCCGGGGCCCGGGGCGGCGCCCCCGGACGGCTCCGCCTGAACCGCGAGGCGCGGATCGCCGGCGTCCTGATCCCTCCCCGGGGGGCAGGGCGCCGGCCGCTGGTGAGCCCTACTCCTCCGTCGGGCCGAGGTCCGGCGTCGCGCGGAAGGTGACCGTACGCGCCCGGTGGCCCGCGTGGAGTTCGAGGACGACGAGCTCGTTCCTGCCGGAGCGCAGCACCGGAGCGGGGACGTACAGGGAGCGCTGCGGCCCCCGCGACCAGTAACGGCCCAGCGGGAAGCCGTTGACCCAGGCGTTGCCCTTGGTCCAGCCGTCCAGATGGAGGAAGGTGTCGGCGGTCTCGCCCAGGTCGAAGAAGGCCCGGTGGAAGGCCGGCCCGACGGGAGTCGCCGCGGTGGGGGCGAAGGGGATGCCGGCCGGGTCGGTCAAGGGGAGGGGCCGGCTGGTCCAGCCGACGAGTTCGGTCCCGTCCAGGAGGACCTTCCCGAGCAGGCCCTTGCGGTCGTGGATGCCCTGTCCGTAGTTCACCCGCCCCTGGTTCTCGACGAGGACCGTCAGGACACTCCCCGCTCCGGGAACGGTGAACGCCAGCGCGTGCTCGTGCTGTTCGCGCTCCAGTACGCCCACGGGCTGCCCGTCGACGAACACCTGGGCGCGGTCGCGGACCTGCTCGATCTCCAGGAGTGCCGGTCCCCTGACGGGCAGCGTCGTCTCGTAGAGGACGAAGCCGAAGTCCTGCTCCAGCTCCTCCATCGTGAGCGGCCTGCGTGATTCCACGGCCGACGGCGAGAGTGCGGCCGCGTGCGCCAGCAGCTCGGCGCTCTCCGTCAACGCGAGCGCGGGCAGCGCGAGTTTGCGGCCCGGGGTGGGGACGGGCTCGCTCGGCACGGGGGCGTACTTGGCGAGGACGTCACGGAAGGCCGTGAACTTCGCCGTCGGGTCGCCGGCCTCGTCGAGGGGGGAGTCGTAGTCGTAGGACGTGACGGTGGGGCGGTAGGTCCCCTTGTCGTTGGCGCCGTTGGTGAAACCGAAGTTGGTGCCGCCGTGGAACATGTAGAAGTTGACCGACGCGCCGGTGGCGAGGAGCTCGTCCAGCTCCCGGGCCGCCGTGTCCGGGTCCCTCACCACATGGTGCGCGCCCCAGCGGTCGAACCAGCCGATCCAGAACTCCGAGGTCATCAGCGGTCCTTCGGGACGCCGCGCGCGCAGGGCGGCCAGCTGGTGGGCCGAGCCGCTGCCGAAGTTGGCTGTGGCGAGGACCCCCGCCAGTGCGCCGCGCTCCAGGTCCACCGGCTGGTCGCAGGTGAAGAGGGGCACGTCGACCCCGCAGCGCCGCAGGGAGTCGGCCAGGTGCTCCAGATAGGCGATGTCGTCGCCGTACGCCCCGTACTCGTTCTCCACCTGGACGGCGAGGATCGGGCCGCCCTGCGAGGCGAGGTGCGGCCGAAGGGGTGTCAGCAGCCGGGTGAGGTAGTCGTCGACGGCCGCGAGGAACCGCGGGTCGCGGGAGCGCAGCCGCATGTCCGGTTCGGCGAGCAGCCAGGACGGAAGCCCGCCCCCCTCCCACTCCGCGCAGATGTACGGGCCGGGCCTGAGCAGGACGTGCAGCCCCTCGGCGGCGGCGAGTTCGACGAAGCGCGGCAGGTCCAGGCCGCCGTCGAGGCGGAAGGTGCCGGGTCGTGGCTGGTGGAGGTTCCACGGGACGTAGGTCTCGACGGTGTTGAGGCCCATGAGCCGTGCCTTGCGCAGGCGGTCGGCCCACTGCCCGGGGTGGACCCGGAAGTAGTGCAGTCCGCCGGACAGGAGCCGGAAGGGCCGGCCGTCGAGCAGGAAACCGGCCTGGTCTGTCTGGAGAACGGGCATGGGGTGGCGGCTCCTGTGCTCGGGAATTCTGCTATGCGCATGTTTACGTAAACATGCGCAGAGGGCAAGCCCTTGTGGAGGACCGGCGTTCCCGGGGCGATCCGGGCCGGGTCGGGTCAGGCCGGGTCAGGCCGGGGTCAGGCCGGGTCAGGCCGGGTCGGGCCGGGGTCAGGCCGGTGTCGCCGCCGGTGCCGCTGTCGGCGGCGGGACCGGGCAGGCCCCGATCCAGATCCCGGTCACGGCGCTGACATACCGGGCGCCGCACCGGTCCGAGGGGACGACGAGCTGGGTGCCGGCCGCGTCGAGGTCCGTGTCGTCCATGCGGGTCGCGAGGAGGACGGGGGCGTCACCGAAGTCGGCGTCGATCTCCGCCCACGACAGCACCGCGTGATGGCCGTCGCCGCCGCTCACGGCGAGCAGGAACCGCGAGCGCTCCTTGCGCCGGACGGGGTCGAAGTCCGGCCGGACAAGGCGGAGCACCTCCCGGAGCAGCGGCCCCTCGAAGGTGTGGTGCTGGGGTCCGGCGGTGGCGCAGTCGAAGACGACCTCGGCGCGGTGCTGTTCCCAGCCCGTCCGGAGATCGGCGACGGTCAGCCGCGCCGGCTCGGCCACCTCCCCCCACAGCGTGAACGCGGCGGACATGCCCGCGGGAGCGCCGTGAGCGGCGGGCGGAGCGCTGGGTCGACTCATCGGGATCCCCTTCGGACGGCCGGTACGGGCGACTGCGCCCAGTGATACCCGACCGCCGGAGCGAGGAACCGTGCATGCCAGGTGGATCCCACGATCCGGCCAGCGATTGTGAGGTTTCTACGGGTTTTCCGTTCTCATCATCCGGTCCAACGTCCCAAGCCCGGCCGATGGCCCGGGCGAGGCCGTCTCCCGCCGTTCCCGAGCGACGGCGTCTCCCGGCGTCCCGGGCGATCGCGCCTCCCGCCGTTCCCGACATGCTGCGGGACGCCGGTCTCGTTACGCTGCGCAAGGAGGGGGCGCAGGGGCCCCACCGGGTCCCGTCACCCCCGGCCCGGCTCGTCGAAGAGGCCGAACGAAGCGAGAAGTCCTGATGACGACCCCCCCGACGCCCATGGACACGGTCACCCTGGAACGGCGCGTCTCCGCGCCCCCCGAGGCCGTCTTCGGCTTCCTCGACGACCGGGAGACGTGGCTGTCGTGGATGGGCGCCGACGGCACCTTCTGCTTCGAGCCCGGCGGCTCCTACCGCACCCGGGTCAGCGGGGAGAACATCGCCGCCGGCCGCTTCATCACCGTCGCCCCGCACCGGCGGATCGTCTTCAGCTGGGGATGGGAGTCCGGGCCCCTGCGCGTCCCGCCGGGCTCCAGCACGATCGAGATCACCCTCGCCCCCACCCCCGACGGCACCACCCTCCGCCTGATCCACAGCGGCCTGCCCTCCTCGGACGCCTGTGAGGCCCACGCGGAGTACTGGCAGCACTACGTGGACCGGCTCGCGACCCGCGCCGAGGGCGGCGACCCCGGCCCGGACACCTGGCTGCGGGACGGACCGGAGAGCGAGTGGAGCAACCCTTCGGAGGGCTGAGCGCCGGACGCGGGCGCACGGGCTTCGCCGCCGGCGGGGGGCGGGCCGGACGTCAGGCGCCCACCGGTACCGGCGCGCGGTCCGGGGCCGCGGTGCCGCGTTCGCGGACGAGACCGAGGCCGAGACGGAGGTACGCGGCGAGGTCCGCGCGCGGCGCCTTGCGGACGAGCTGGCGGATCGCCTGCATGGCCTCCCAGGCGGAGGTGTGCGCAAGGGAACCGCCCCAGGTCTCCCCGAGACCGTCCGAGAGGTACGCGCTGAACCCGAGCTGCAGGGCTCCCGCCCGGCGCCGCTCCTCCTCGTGCGCGTCAAGCGCCCGTACGAAGAATCGTTCCGCCTCCACGGGGGGAAGCGCGGAACGGATGATGCGCAGGTACGGCGCGACAAGGGACGCGACCTCCGGGCACTCCCCACCGGGAACGACCTGGTCGTGGACGACGGGAGCGGCGGCGTGCGGGCGTGTCTGAGTCATGCACCTATCGATACGTCATCTCATCCCAGGAACGTCCGTGGCGCGCCCACGCGCGACGCCGGTTCGCCCCACGGAGGCAGGGGAGGCCCGGCCCGGCACCTGATCAGGTGCCGGGCCGGGCCCCCGGACGCGCTCCCGCCCGCCGTCAGGCGCTGGTCAGGACGACGAGCTGCCGGGTCGCACGGGTCATCGCCACATAGCGGTCGACCGCTCCCTCGATGCCGACGCCGTACCTCTCCGGGTCCACGAGGACGACCAGGTCGAACTCGAGGCCCTTCGACAGGCTCGGCGTGAGCGACTGTACGCGGGACCGCGGCCGGAACCGGGGATCGCCGATGACACACGCGGTCCCGTCCGCGTGGGCGTCGAGCCACTCGTCGAGGACCGCGTCCAGGTCCGTCACCGAGCCGTGGACGACGGGGACACCGCTGCTGCGGACCGACGTCGGCACGTTCGCGTCCGGCAGCGCGGCCCGGATCGCCGGCTCGGCCTCCGCCATGACCTCCGCCGGCGTCCGGTAGTTGATGCTCAGCGACGCCACGGTGATCCGGTCGAGCCCGACCCGCTCGAGCCGTTCCTGCCACGACTCCGTGAAGCCGTTCCGCGCCTGGGCGCGGTCACCGACGATCGTGAAGCTGCGGGACGGGCAGCGGAGCAGCAGCATCTGCCATTCGGCGTCCGTCAGTTCCTGCGCCTCGTCCACCACGATGTGCGCGAACGGACCGGCCAGCAGGTCGGGCTCGACGCCGGGCAGCGCGGCCTCGTCGACCAGGCTGTCCTTGAGGTCCTGCCCGCGCAGCATCGTCACCGCGCCCTCGCCGTCGACATCGGCGGCGAGGACGTCGGCGATGACATCGGCCATCCGCGCCCGTTCGGCGGCGGCGGTCGCCTGCTGCCGGCGCTTGCGCCGGGCCGCCTCCGGGTCGCCGAGCCGCTGCCGCGCCGCGTCCAGGAGCGGCAGGTCGGACACCGTCCAGGCCTGCGCGTCCTCCCGCTGGAGCGCACGGACCTCCTCGCGGTCGAGCCACGGGGCGCACTTCCGCAGGTACGCGGGGACCGACCACAGGTCGCCGACGAGGTCGGTCGCCTCCAGCAGCGGCCACGCGCCGTGCACGGCCCCCGCCACCTCCTCGTCCTGGCGCAGCGCCCGGCGGAACTCGCCCTCCGGGACCTCGTCACCGAGCTTGCCCAGGAGGATCGAGCCCAGCTCCTCCCAGATCTGCTCGCGCGCCTCGTTGTGCGGCGTACCCGTCTCCGGCGCCTCGAACGCCTCGGCCCAGTCGCCGGCGGTCAGCCGCACGTCGGCCCAGTCGGTCGAGACCGTCATTCCGTGGGTGGGCGGCTCCTCGTAGAAGCGGACGGCCGCCTCGATCGCCCGCACCATGCCGGCGGACGACTTCAGCCGCGCCACCTCGGGGTCGCGTTCGGCCGCCGCCTCGGCGCCCTCGGCGACCAGGTCCCGCACGGTGCACGTCTGCACGCCCTCCTCGCCGAGGCTGGGGAGGACGTCGGCGACGTACGCCAGGTACGGCTGGTGCGGGCCGACGAACAGGACGCCGCCGCGACGGTGCCCGAGGCGCGGGTCCGCGTACAACAGGTGCGCGGAGCGGTGCAGCGCGACGACGGTCTTTCCCGTACCCGGTCCGCCGTCGACGACGAGGGTGCCGCGGGAGCCCGCCCGGATGATGGCGTCCTGGTCCGCCTGGAGGGTGGCGAGCACGTCACGCATCCGGGGCGAACGGCTGCCGCCCAGGCTGGCGATGAAAGCGGACTGGTCGTCGAGCGCCGCGTGCTCCTCCAGGCTGTCGGCGGTGAACACCTCGTCCCAGTAGTCGTTGATCCGGCCGCCGCTCCAGCGGTACCTGCGGCGGCTCGACAGCCCCATCGGGTGGGCGTGGGTCGCGGCGAAGAACGGCTCGGCCGCGGGCGAGCGCCAGTCGACGAGAAGGCGGCGGCCGGTGCTGTCGGTGAGGCCGAGCCGCCCGATGTACACGGGCTCCCCGCCGTCGCCGCCATCCACCCCCTCCCTGCCTTCCGCGCCTTCCCCGGCGACGACCCGCCCGAGGCACAGGTCCAGGCCGAAGCGGCGCAGGGTGCGCAGGCGCCCGGTCAGCCGGTGGATCTCCGCGTCACGGTCCATCGCCTCCCGGCCGGCACCGCCGGGGGCCTTGCGCGTGGCGTCGAGCCGGTCGGACAGTTCGGCGATCGTCTCTTCGAGGCTCTTCGCGATGGCCGCGAAGTGCCGCTCGTCACCGGCGATCAGAGCCGGATCGGCCTTGGGGGAGAGGCGGTCGGGAAGGTCGAAGGCACTGGTGCCGCGCGACTGGTCCACCGACGAAAGCACACGCACGAGGTGAATCTCATTTCTGCAGGTCCGAGGCTGAGGAGTGCGATTCTGAGGTACACCCGGGGCCTTGCCGCAAGCCCCCCTGTGCGCTATAAGTTGTAAGTGGCGAGAGGTGAGTGCACCTTCTCGCCCTTTCCTTCGGGTGCGGTCGGTACGGCGCCGGTGCTGCGATGGCGGCATCGCCGAGACCATGTCCCGCACAGGCGCACCCACCCCCACACGCCCGACCGCCCCGGTGTCCCACACCGACGCGGCGACGCGTCACGCTCCTGCCCCTCGTGCCCGTGAACCGCGCGCCGCCCGCTTCCAGCGGATCATGACCGCGAGGGGTCCGGGCGGCGCTGCCGGCGTACTACGCGTCTCTCCCGCGGAGTCCCTGACGCGGGGAGATGCCACCGGCGTAGACGTTGTCCGGCGTGATGACCGACGTGATCGCCCGGGCGAGCAGGGTGGACGGCTCCTGGCCCCCCACCTGGGAGTCGGTGTTGAGCATGAGGACCATGGTGGCCTTCTGCGAGGGCAGGTAGACCGTCACGGTCTCGTAGCCGGGGATGGAGCCGTTGTGCCCGATCCAGCCGTCGGCGTCGAAGATCCCGAGGCCGTAACTCGTGCCGGGGAAGCCGGTCGGCAGCGTCTTGAGGCGCTGCGCCTGCGTCGCGGGGCTGAGCAGCTCGCCGGTGGCCAGGACCCTGGCCCAGCGGCGCAGGTCGTGCAGGTCCGAGATCATCGCACCGGCCGCCCAGGCCCAGCTGGGGTTCCAGTCGGTCGAGTCGGCGGTCGCGCCGCTCAGCGTCTGGTCGGTGTAGCCGTGGGCGTGCGGCTCGGGGAACTCGGCGCCCTCGGGGAAGAGCGTGTTCCGCAGCCTGGCCGGGCGGAGCACCCGTCGATCGATGACGTCCTCCAGCCGCTGACCGGTGACCTTCTCGATCACCAGGCCGAGGAGGACGAGGTTGGTGTTGGAGTACTGGAACTGCGTGCCGGGCTCGAAGGTGTTCTTGTGCCGGAAGCCGTACGCGAGCGATTCCCGCGGGGTGAACGTGCGCTGCGGGTCGCTCAGCAGATCGTGGACGAAGCCCGCGTCGGCGGTGTACGGGAAGAGGCCGCTGCGCATCCCGGCGAGCTGCCGCAAGGTGATCCGGCGGCCGTTCGGGACACCGTGGACGTACCTGGAGATCGGGTCGTCGAGTCGCACCCGGCCCTCGTCGACGAGCTGGAGCAGCGCGGTGACCGTGAAGGTCTTGGTCTCGCTGCCGATCCGGACGAAGGTGTTGGTGAACATCGGCTCGCCGGTGACCTTGTCGGCGACCCCGGTGGCCTTGACGTAGCTCCCCTTGCCGGGCATCCAGATCCCGACGACGACACCGGGGATGCCGGCCTGCTCGCGGACGTCCTCGATCGTCCTGTCGAGCCGCGCGGTCAGCTCGTGCCCGAACTCCCCGGGCGGGCAGTCCTCGTCACCGTGCCGCCCGACGACGTCGGCGGCGGCGGCGTGGACGGGCGTGGCGGGCGTCGCCGTCATCGGCGCGAGCACGGAGGCCACGAGGACCGTCGCGGCGAACAATCGGCGATAGGGGGTACGTCGCATGTCGGCAGACCTCTTCCAGGGGCACGGTCAGGGACGGCCACATCACCACCGCCACCCCGCACGGCGGACGCCCGTCCGCCCCACCGCTCGCCGAGTCCACTCGTTCGGCGCCACCGGGATCACCGGGGCGGCCCTGGGCCCGTACTCTCGCGGGATTCCGCCCCGGTGACGGGCCCTCGCCTGGCACGCTTGCCGACGTGAGCTACGTCGTAACAGTGGAAACGTGCCTGCCCGACGGTGCCGACGAGTTGGACGCGCTGCAACAGGTGGGCGCGTCGGCACTCCTGGAGCACGGCTTCGACGCGGTGGAGGGGATCGAAGGGCCAGGAGGAGTCGAGGTCGACGTCCTGGAGACGATCGTCGCCGTCCACCCGCGCGGGTCGATCGTCAAGGTCTTCGTGCACGCTCCCTCCCTGGAGACCGCGGAGGACGCCGTCGGCTCCGTCGCCGCGGAGGTCCTCGAACGATCCGAGCTGCTGGCCGACTGGGTGGTCGAGAGCAGCGAGGTCAGACTCCACATCGACCTGACCCGCGAGAGCCTGGAGGCCGCCGACGGGCCGGACGCGCCGCCCAGCGACCCCCGGGCCCGCCGCGCCCACCACACGGCGGGGGCCGGGCCCGCCGACGCCGCCCGCCCGCTCGGCGGCGCCGAGGGCTCGGACGGGAGCGGGGACGACGACGAGGACCGGGCCGACCTGGAGGCCCAGATCCGCGCCCTGGCCCCGCGCCTGATCTCCTTCGGTCCCCTCTTCTTCGACGGTGCCGACCCCGAGGAGGAGGACGACCCCGAGGAGCGGGGCGAGGCGGGAGGCCAAGGCGAGGCGGGGGAGCAGGGGGACCTGAGGAACCAGGCGTCCGCGGCCGCCGAACTGGCCGCCGGAGCCCTGGTCTACGCCTCCGAGGTGCTCATCGACGAGCTGTACGACGACGTCCAGACGCTCGCCGACGAGGAGACCAACGTCGCCGAGTGCCGGGCCGAACTGTGGCACCTCGCCGAGCTCCCGCCGCGCTACGGGCTCGCGTACGACGAACTCTTCGCCCGCCGCTTCCTCGTCACCGCCATAGCCCTGACCACCCGGTTCACCGATGGCAGCTTCCGCCGGCTCGGCTGCCTCGCCGAGGAGCTCGTACTGAGACTGCTCCTGCAGCAGGCGCACTCCACGCTCGACCTCTACGGAATCCTGGGCGACGACGTCGCCGAGGCCCTGGAGCGCTTCGCCGGCCAGGTGTACGAGGACATGGACTTCGAGTGGCTCTACGACGACGCGCGTGACCTCGTCGACGAGGGTCCCGACTTCGCCGGAGGGGACGTCACCCCGCTGGCGATCGGCACCTGGTTCACCCCCTTCGGCGACGACCGTTACGTCCATCCGTACGCCGTCGACGAGGAGGCGGGCCGGCAGAGCACCCTCGACTGACTTGTCCTCGGCAAGGGCGGCATCGGACCGCTCACTCGATGGTGTGAACCTCGGTGGCGGACGTCCGCGGCGCGCACGCGCGCAGGCGTGCGCTCCGGCGGTCGTGGCCGGAAACGGGCGCCGCGCGTGCGCCGGGCGACGGCGGCCGCGTCCCTAGACTTCCCGCACATGTCGCTCTGGCTGCTCAATCAGTTCAGCACCTTCACCCTGGCCGTGGTCACCGTCGGCGGAACCGTCCTCGTGGCGGTGGCCGGCAGCGTGCTCCTGCGCCGCAGGCACCCCTCGCTGTCCGACGGAGAGCACAACGACATGGTCGGGGTGACCCTGGGCATGTTCGGCGCGATCTACGGGATCATCCTGGCCTTCGTCATCGTGACCCTCTGGACGCAGCTGGAGAGCACCCAGACGATCGTGGCCTCCGAGGCCACCGACGTCGCGCTCATCGCCCGCGACGCCGCCGCCTTCCCGCCCCCGGTCCGCGCCCGCGTCGACGACGCGCTCAGCGACTACGTCCACTCGGTCGTCGAGGTCCAGTGGCCCCGGATGCGGGAGGGACAGCCGAGCTTCGGAGCCACCTCCCAGAAGCTCCAGGCCGTCTACGACGTCCTCCAGGAGTTCGACCCCGCGACCCCGCGCGAAGAGGTCTTCTACGAGGAGGCCGTCAGCCACCTCAACGGCGTCGCCTCGCAGCGCCGCGCCCGCCTGACCATGGCCGAACAGGAACTGCCCCCGCTCCTCCAGGTCCTCGCCTTCGGCGGCGCCTTCGTCCTGATCCCGCTCACCTTCCTGTACGGCATGCGCAAGCTGCGGATCCAGCTCCTCTTCGTCGCCTCCGTCGCCGCCCTCATCGGGTTCAGCCTGCTCCTGGTCTTCGTCCTCGACCGCCCCTTCGCCGGCGATCTCAGCGTGAGCCCCGCCCCGTACAAGGAAGGGGCCCTGGAGCGCTACTGGTAGCGGGTTCGGGCCGGTTCGGTGTGCAGGACGCGGAAACGTCCGGGCGCCGCCGGATCCCGGTCGACGACCTGGACGGGCGGCCATGCCCACTGCCACACGCCGATGCCCGGCGTGCGGGAGAACCGGATCCGCCCACGCGTGCCCTCGACGTCGACGTGCGGCCAGGCCTTCGCGAGGTCCGCGCGGTCCGTGCCGTGCGCGCGCAGCACGTCGGCGAGGACGGTGACGGTGTCGTGGCCCTCGAAGGCGACGAAGGACGGCGCTTCGCCCAGTCGTTCGCGCAGGGCCGTCTCGACCCGGGCACCGAGCGGGCCGAAGCGTTCGGGCAGATAGCGCAGGAACGGGACGGCGGCGCCGTCGGCGCCGAGCGACGTCGCCCAGCCGGCGAACTCCGGCTGCCCTGCCGGAGCGCCGACCAGGATCCCGGCGAGGCGCCCGTCGCGGCGGACGGCCCGGACGAGCGGCACGGCCGGCTCCGGATGGCCGACCAGCAGGAGAAGAGCGGTGGCGCCCTCGTCCACGAGGGCGTCGCACACCCCCGCGGGCGTGAGCGCGCCCATGTCGAGCGGGATCACGGTGCCGCCGCGAGGAGCGAGGCGATCCCGCAGAACGCGGGTCCCGGACGCCCAGTAGACGCCCGGCTGGGCGGCGACGGCGATCCGGCGGTGACCCGCGGCCAGGAGGAAGTCCGCGTAGGTCCGCCAGCCGTGGGACTGCGCGGGGGCGAGACGCGCGACCCGGTCCGTGGGCCCGTCGGTGAGCGCGTCGAGGACGGCCGACGAGCAGAGGTACGGCAGCCCGAGGGCGTCGGCCTCGGCGGCCGCGGCGCGGGCGACGACGCTGTGGTACTCCCCGGCCAGCGCGGCCACGCCGAGCCCCGCCAGTTCCCGCACGGCGGCCGCTGCCCGCCGCGGATCGGCCGCGGTGTCCCTGACCACCAGTTCGAGCGGCCTCCCGTCGATCCCCCCGCCGTCGTTGGCCTCCCGAACGGCCAGCTCCAGCCCGGCGAGGAGATGCCGGCCGGCCTCGACCCAGCCGGGCGGGGTCAGCGGAACGAGAGCGCCGATGCGGACGGACGAGGACGAGCCGTCCGCCCGCGCGGATCCGGGCGTCGAGGATGGCGTACTCATGCGGTGGCGTCTCCCGTGTGACGAGTCGGTCGCAGGGCACCCGGACCGCGGAACGGGACGGCGAGGCGGTTCGCGCGCGTCCGGTCCGCTGCTCCCGCGCGATCCGGTCGTCCCGCTCATCCCGCTCATCCCGGTCGTCCCGCTCGTTCCGCCGGAGCGGGGGGCGCACCTGGGTGATGATGCCCGCCATTGCATCCGCCACCGCGCCCCACGGGCAAGCGATTAAGGCGGTGACCGGCCGGGGGACCTCGACCGGCCGTTCGCTCGGTACGCCCGTCGGCCCCGGGCGCGAGGCAGGGCGCGGGTAGGCTCACCGATCATGACCGTCGCTCGTTCGCTCGCCCTGTTCGTCGTGGCCGCCCTCTTCGAGATCGGCGGCGCCTGGCTCGTCTGGCAGGGCATCCGGGAGCACAGGGGCTGGGTCTGGATCGGCGCCGGGGTCATCGCACTCGGTCTCTACGGGGTGGTGGCCACGCTCCAGTCCGCCGACGACTTCGGCCGCGTCCTCGCCGCGTACGGCGGGATCTTCGTGGCCGGCTCGATCGCCTGGGGCATGGTCGCCGACGGCTACCGCCCCGACCGCTATGACGTGATCGGCGCGCTGGTCTGCCTCGCGGGCATGGCCGTCATCATGTACGCACCGCGCGGCGACTGACCGCTCGCGGTGCCGCCCAGCCCGCTGCAGGCCGATCTGGAGCGTCGCGGAGGACGAGGGTCTGAGGCGGAACTCGAGGAGATCCGTTCCGCCGCGGGGTTCAGGGCGTGGCCCGGACGATGACGAGCGAGCCCTCGTACGTCGGGCGGGTGCGGAGGTCGCCGAAGCGCTCGTCCCAGGCGCCGGACGCCAGGTCGTGACGCAGGGCGCGGTCGAAGCGTTCGCGGACGCCGTCGTCGACGAAGCTCCAGGCGGAGCAGGCCTGGCGGGCCGCCGGGTCGAGGAGCATCTCGGGGCGGCCGTAGTACGCCTCGTTGAAGCCGTCGGCGCAGTCGAGCGGGATCGGCACGGCTTCGACCGCGCACGTTCCGCCCAGCGCGGCCGCGATCTCGTCGACGGGCGGGTGGCGGCGGGCCTCGGTGTCGAGGACCTCGGGGGCGTAGTCGTACAGCCAGAAGTCCCGTACGGTCGCCGGGTCGCAGGTCAGGACGACGACCGGGCCGCGGGTCACCCGGCGCACCTCCCGGAGGCCGGCGGTCGCGTCGCTCCACTGGTGCACGCTGAACAGCGTCATCGCGGCGTCGAACTCGCCGTCGGCGAAAGGCAGGTCCTCGGCGACCGCGTCGACGGCCCGGGTGAGCCGGGCCGGACGCCGTGCACGCATCGACGCGGACGGCTCGACGGCCGTCACGGCGTCGGCGACGTTCTCGTACGACCCGGCGCCCGCACCGACGTCGAGCACGCTGCGGGCCCCTCCCAGGGCCTCGGCGACGAACTGGGCGACGCGCTCGTCCGGCCCGCGGTGGGACGACCTGCCGGATCCGGCCGTGCCGTGGTCGACATCGCCGGCGGCGCGGCCGAGCGTACGTGCCTTCATCTGCCATACCTCGCCTCGTGAGCAGGGACCAGCGGGGCGGGGACGCGGGCGTCGGTGTCCTCGCCCGTCCGCCGCCGCTCCGCCAGCCGCTCGCACCATCCTGCATCTGCTGTCTTGATCGCACAATTGATTCGTGGATGCTTGGTGGATCACCCGTCTCCCCACGCAAATGTGAGGGGATGGATTGGAGGTACCGACAGGCTCCGCGGGGTTCCTCACAGCGGCACGATCGTCGCCTCCGTCGCCTTCACGCTCGTCCAGACGGACACCCCGTCGGCCAGGCCGAGTTCGGCCGCCGACTGCGGTGTGATCTCCGCGACGAGATCGGGGGCGTGGTCCGAGGTGATCAGGACCCGGAGCCTGCTGCCGCTCGCCGTGATCTCGCGTACGGTGCCGGACCAGACGTTGCGGGGACTGCCCCCGGGCTTCTCGCGGTGAACGGAGACCGCCTCGGGCGCGACGATCGCGAGCGCGGGGGTGCCGGGCGACGGCGGGTCGGTCGCGACCAGGGTGCCGCCGCCGTCCAGCGCGAGGCCCTCCTCGGTCGCCGTGCCCGGCCAGGCGTTGCGGCCCAGCATGCGGGCCACCCAGGGGGAACGGGGATGCCGGGTGACCTCGACGGGGGCCGCGTCCTGGAGGGCCCGGCCATCGTCGAGGACGAGGACGCGGTCGGCGAGCGAGACCGCTTCCACCGGGTCGTGGGTCACGATCAGACAGACGCCGCCGAAGCCCGTGAGGTGCGTGCGCAGGGTGTGGCGTACATGCGCGCGGGTGGTCTGGTCGAGCGCGGCGAGCGGCTCGTCGAGGACGAGGAGCCGGGGCCGGGCGGCCAGCGCCCGGGCCAGGGCGACGCGCTGGGCCTGCCCGCCGGAGAGCTGGGTCGGCCGGCGGTGGCCGAGAGGGCCGACGCCGAGCCGGTCGAGCCAGGTCCGGGCCTCGCGCCGCGCCTCGGCCCGCGAGACGCCCTGGGCACGCAGTCCGTACGCCGTGTTGGCGAGGGCGCTCATGTGCGGGAACAGCGCGCCGTCCTGCGGGACCCAGGCGACATGGCGCCGGTGCGGGGGCAGCGCGGTGACGTCCTCGTCGCCGAGCCGCAGTTCGGCGTGGGCGCGGGGGGTGAGGCCGAGGAGGGCCCGGAGCAGGGTGGTCTTGCCGGCGCCGTTGGGACCGACGACGGCGATGGTGGTGCCGGGGTCGGCGTCCAGGGTGAGCCGGGTGAAGCCGCGGACCTCGGCGTGCAGCGCCCAGCGCCGGGCCTCCTCCGGGACGACGGGCACGGCGGCGTCCGACGGGACCGGCGCCGGTTCCTCGGGGCCGGTCTCCGGCGCGGGGCGCGGACGCCGGTCCGAGGGCGTCCCCGTCCACCGGCCGCGCAGGGCGATCAGGACGCCCATGGCGATGGCGAGCAGCAGCAGCGACACGGAGGTGGCGGCCTCGGGCTCGTCCTGGAGCAGCAGATAGACCTGGAGCGGCAGCGTCTGCGTCGTTCCCGGCAGGTTCCCGGCGAAGGTGATCGTGGCGCCGAACTCGCCCAGCGCCCGCGCCCAGGTGAGCGCCGCGCCCGCGATCAGGCCGGGCGCCACCATCGGCAGCGTGACGGTGAAGAAGACCCGTACCGGCGAGGCGCCGAGCGAGGCCGCCGTCTCCTCGTACCGCGGCCGCAGACCGCCGAGCGCGCCCTCCAGGCTGATGACGAGGAACGGCATCGCGACGAACGTCGCCGCGATCACGGCCCCGGAGGTGTGGAAGGGGAAGGTGATGCCGAAGGTGCTCTCGAACCAGGGGCCGAGGAGCCCGCGCCGGCCGAAGGCGAGCAGCAGCGCCACACCGCCGACCGTCGGTGGCAGCACCATCGGCAGCAGGACGAGCGAACGCACGAGGGCCTTGCCGGGGAACGGCACGCGGGCCAGCAGCCAGGCGAGCGGCACACCGAGCAGCAGGGAGAGCCCCAGCGCCCAGAA
The DNA here is from genome assembly GCF_036226665.1 of Streptomyces sp. NBC_00691. NCBI lineage: Bacteria > Bacillati > Actinomycetota > Actinomycetes > Kitasatosporales > Streptomycetaceae > Streptomyces > Streptomyces sp. NBC_00691. The sequence continues at coordinate 6,539,348 of NZ_CP109007.1, forward strand.
CGACACGACGAGGGAGAGCTTCAGCGCCTCGACCGTGCCCGGTGAGCGCAGGTGGCCGAGGAGTTCGCCCCACTCCGTACGGACGAGGATCCCGAGCAGCGGCAGGGTCAGGAACGCCACGGCCAGGAGCGCGGGCAGCGCGAGAGTCAGGGGCGGCCGGGTGCCGGCCGTACGTACGCCTGCTCGTTTCATCGTTGACCCCGAAGACATGAGGAAGGAGGGCTGTCCGTTCCCCCGGGACGGACAGCCCTCACGATCTGGTGATCCCGGTCGGTTACGGCTTCTGGAAGCCGGCGTCCTGGAGGATCTTCTGGCCTTCGGGCGAGGAAAGCCAGGCGACGAACGCGGCGGCCGCCTCGGCGTTCCTGGAGTCCTTGATCGTGGCGGCCGGGTACTTCGCGAGGGCGTTCTGGTCGTCGGGGATCTCGACGGCGTCGACCTTGTCGGCGGCGCTCGCGGCGTCCGTCTTGTAGACCAGGCCGGCGTCGGCCTCGCCGAGCTCGACCTTGCTGAGGACGGCGCGCACGTTGGGCTCCTGGGAGACCGGCTTCACCGTGATCTTCTGGGCGTCCAGAATCTGCTTGCTGTACTTGCCGGCCGGGACCTCGGGGGCGGCGAGGACGACCTTCAGCTTGGTGTCGGCCAGGTCCTTCAGGTCGTCGACCTTGAAGGGGTTGCCCTCGCCGGTGGCGATGACGAGCCGGTTCTTCGCGATGATCGCGGGGGTGCCGGTGTCGGCCTTCACCTTGTCCATGCTCTTGGTGTCGGCGGTGACCAGGACGTCGGCGGGCGAGCCCTGCGAGACCTGGGCGACGAGCTCCTGCGAGCCGGCGAAGGAGAAGGTCAGCTTCGTGCCCGGGTGGGACTTCTCGTAGGCCGCGCCCGCGGTCTTGAAGACGTCGGTGAGCGAGGCGGCGGCGAGGACGGTCAGGTTCGCCGCGGGCGCGCCGCTCGCGGAGGCGGAGGCCGAGCCGGAGGGGCCCGCGGTGTCCTTCCTGGTGTCGTCGTTGTTGCCGCAGGCCGCGAGCGGGACCAGCAGGGCGGCGGTGAGCACGGCGGCGGCGGTACGCCGTCTGGTGGCGGTGATCGTGAGCGACATGAGGGTCTTGACTCCTTGACGGGAACGGAAGGTGCGGTGGGAGGCGGCCGCGCCGACGGCCGAGATGCTCGGTACTGCGTGAGGGGTGGTCAGGTGCGGTCGATGTGCACGCTGGTCGACTTCACGCGGGCGGTGGCCTGCATGCCGACTTCCAGTCCCAGTTCCTCCACGGCCTCACGGGTGAGGAGGGAGACGAGCCGGTGCGGACCGGCCTGGATCGTGACCTGGGCCGCGACGTCGCCGAGCCTGATCGCCGTGACGATCCCCGGGAACGCGTTGCGCGCCGAGGTGTACGAGGCGTCGTCGTCGCTCTGCGCGATCTCCACGGAGAACTCGGCGAGCGACTTCCCGTCGATGACGCGCCGACCGCTCTCGTCGCGGTGGGTCGCGACCCGGCCCGCGTCCGCCCAGCGCCGCGCCGTGTCCGGGCTGACGCCCAGCAGACGAGCGGCCTGCCCGATCGTGTAGGACTGCATATGCGACACCGTAGGCCGTGCTCGATCTCATCTGCAACAACGTCGTGGGACTCTCCATTGCGTATGAGAGGTGACTTGGAGGAAGTGACGGCAGATGCGGCTGGTGTCACCGGCTGATACGGGCATCTCAGACCTCGGACCTCGCGCGGCGGTCGAGGGCGATCCAGACGCGGTCGCGGGTCACCGGCAGCTCGGTGAAGCGGATGCCCGTGGCGTCCCGCAGGGCGTTGGCGAACGCGGGGCCCACCGGGTTGAACGGACTCTCGCTCATGGACTTCGCCCCGAGCGGGCCGATCGCGTCGGACGTCTCCGTGAAGTGGACCTCGGTGCGGGGCACGTCCGCGTACTGGGGAAGCCGGTAGCGGCGGAACGCGGCCGTGGTGACCTCGCCGCGCTCGTCCAGCCGCACGGTCTCGAAGAGGGTCGCGCCCAGCGCCTGGGCGACGCCGCCCTCCACCTGGCCGCGGCACTGCATCGGATTCATGACCTTGCCCGCGTCGGCGGCGTGCACACTGCGCAGGATGCGGATCTCGCCGGAGCCGGGGTCGACCGCGAGGCGGAACCACTGGGCGTTGAAGGCCACCGAGCGCGGCGAGCCGCCCCAGTGCCCGTCGGCCGCCAGCTCCTCCGCCGCGCCGAGCGCGTGCCCGGCCTCGTACAGCTCCTTGAGGGTCACCGTACGGCCGGCGCACTCGACGGAATCGGCGCCGAGCACGCACAGGTGGCGGGCCGTGCCGGTGTGGCGGGCGGCGAGGGTCCTGAGCCGTTCGGCGAGGGAGGTCGCGGCGAGCAGGACGGCCTTGCCGGCGACGACGGTGCCCGCGGAGCCGAAGGCGCCGGTGTCGTGGCGGACGACGTCGGTGTCGGACTGGCGGACGGTGAGCCGGTCCTCGGTGGTGTTCAGGGCCCCCGCGGTGATCTGCTTGTGGACGGTGGTGGTGCCGTTGCCGAACTCGGCGGTGCCGACGGCGATGTCGTACGTGCCGTCCTCCAGGAGCGACACCCGGGCGTCGGCGTAGTGGCCGCCGGGCGGTCCTGTGGCGATCATCGCCATCGCGGTGCCCTGGCCGACCAGCCAGCCCTCCGGCGCGTCCTCGGCGCTGCGGTCCTCGTCGAGCGCCTTACGGACGACCGACAGGCACTGGTCGAGGCCGTAGGAGGCGATGTACAGGTCCTCCTCCTCGCCGATCGGGCTGTGCATGCCCTCGCCGGGCCCGATGATGTTCTTCTCCCGGAGGACGAGGGGATCCATGCCGAGGCGGCGGGCCAGTTCGTCCATCACGGACTCCACGGCGAAGGTGACCTGGCCGAGGCCGTAGCCGCGGAAGGCGCCCGCCGGGACGGCGTTGGTGTAGACGGAGAAGGCGTCGACCTTCTTGTGCGGGGCGCGGTAGACGGCGAAGGACTCGCCGACGCTGTGGAACATCACCGCGGGGCCGTGGTTGCCGTACGCCCCGGTGTCGGACACGACACGCATCTGGACGGCGGTCAGCGTCCCGTCGGCGCGGGCGCCCACCTTGATGCCGATGGTGAACGGGTGCCGGGTGGTGGCCCCGTAGAACTGCTCGGCCCGGGTGTACTCCAGCTTCACCGGCCGGCGCAGCTTCAGCGCCGCCAGCACCACGATGTCCTCGGTGAGCATCTCCTGCTTGCCGCCGAAACCGCCGCCGACCCGGCCGGCGACCACCCGCACCTCGTCCTCCGGCAGGTCGTACAGCGCGCAGAGGGCCCGCCGCGTCAGGAACGGCGTCTGGGTGGAGGAGCGCACGGTGAGGCGCTCGCCCGCGCCGGCCCCCTCGCCGTCCTTCGGCTCGAAGTACGCGACGCAGCCGTGCGTCTCCAGGCTGGCGTGCTGCACGCGCTGGGTGCGGAAGGTCTCCTCGTACACGACGTCGGCCTCGGCGAAGCCCTGCTCGACGGATCCGATCTCGCCGTGCACCTCGCCGGCGACGTTGTTCTCGACCCGGGCGATCCGCACCTCCGGCCCCTTGCCGGCGTGCAGGACGGGCGCGCCGGGGCGCATCGCCTCCTCCGGGTCGGTGACGTACGGGAGTTCCTCGTACGTCACCTCGACGCGGCGGCAGCCCTCCTCGGCGGCCTGCTCGCTGTCGGCGACGACGGCGGCGACCCGCTGCCCGACGTACCGGACGACGTCGTCCAGGACCCGGGTGTCGTCGGGATCCTCGGTGGGATGCTCGTGCCGGGCGGAGGAGTACAGGGTCGCCGGGGCGTCCTCATGGGTCAGCACGGCGTGGACGCCGGGGACCCGGAGCGCGGCGGAGGTGTCGATCGCGAGGATCCGGGCGTGCGGGTGCGGGGAACGCAGCAGCTTCATGTGGAGCAGGCCCGGCACCTCGACGTCGAAGGTGTAACGGGCGGTGCCCGTCACGACCTGCGGACCGGCCGGGGCGGCCACGTTGCGGCCCACCGCCTGTCCCGCGCAGGGCCGTTCGGTGTGCTTCACGCCACGGACGGCGTCCTCGATCGCCCGGTAGCCGGTGCAGCGGCAGATGTTGCCCTTGAAGGCGCGGGGGAGATCGTCGAGCTTGCCGTCGTCGTGCGCCGAACCCCGCTCGGCCTCCAGGGCGGCCGTCGTCATCAGGAAACCGGCCGTGCAGAAGCCGCACTGGTACCCCTGCGCGTCGAGGAACCTCTGCTGGACGGGGTGGAGTTCGCCGTCCCGGGAGGCCAGCCCCTCCACCGTGGTGACGGACCGGCCCTCCGCCCGCAGGGCGGGGTAGAGACAGCTGTGCACGGGCGCCCCGTCGACGTGGACCGTGCACGCCCCGCAGTCGCCCGCGTCGCAGCCCTTCTTCACGCCGAACCAGCCGCACTCGCGGAGATAGGTGCGCAGACACTGGCCGGAGCGCGGCTCGGTGGCGAACGGGCGGCCGTTGACCTGGATCTCGAAGCTCATCGGGCACCTTCCTCGGAGGCGTGGGACGGGGTGGGCGCGGTCAGTTCGCGGCGGACCTCCTCGGCGAGGCGCAGGCCCATGTGCTGCCGCCACTCGGGCAGTCCGTGGATGTCGTCGAACCACTCGGAGCCCGACACCGCGGCGTCGATCGTGGTCCGGAGGTGCTCCGCGGTGGGCGGCAGCGGGAACCAGAACCGGAACGGGCGGGTGGTGGCCGCGGTCACCGTCACCGCGAGCGAGCCGTCCACCGGGTCGAGCGCCCCGATCACCAGGGCGCCCGACCGGCCGAGCCCGTACAACGACGCCTGCCGGAAGGCCGTACGGCACTCCAGCGCGCGCCCGGGCAGCGTCACCGAGCGGAGCAGCTCCCCGGCCGCGAGGTCCTTCACGCCGGCGCCCCGGATGAAATCGGCCACCTTCACCTCGCGCGTCGAGCCGTCCTGCGCCTGGAGCAGGCAGCTGCCGTCCAGGGCGGCGGTGAGCGAGATCATCGGCCCGGCCGGGAGGCCGTTGCAGAGGTTCCCGCCGACGGTGGCCATGTTCCAGATCTTGAACGAGGCGAGGAAGGCCCGGCAGCACTGCTCGAAGAGCGGCGCCGCGGGGGAGCCGAGGAGACGCCGGCCGAAGCGGGACAGCTGGGTGATCGTGCACGTCGCGGCGATCTCCAGCGAACCGTCCGCGTGACGGGTGAGCGGCTCCCAGCCCATCCGGCTCAGATCGACCAGCCGCCGCAGCCGCGGCTGGGGCTCGGAGAACAGGTACGTCCCGCCCCCCAGCCACGCGTCGCCGGGACGCCAGGGCTCGCGCAGCCGCGCGTCCCTCACGTCCGTGATCGTGTTCAGGTCCATCCCCACCACTGCCTTCCGACCGGTGCCTTCACGCCAGTGAAGCCCGGCGGGGACCTGCCGCACGACTGGACGGGAACCCGGAAAACCTCCACCTCCCGACCTCCGCCACTGGAGGAACAACCAAGAACTGTTCTCGCCCTTCACCTTGGCATCTACGATGCATCGACTCGCATTTGCCTCGTGAATGTGAGTGCGGGCCACTCCCGCGACCGCGCAAGGAGCCACGTATGCACGTCGACCACCTCCTCCGGCTCGACCGCCTGGACCTCTCCCTCGTCTGGGGCGACGAGTCACTCCTCGGCCAGGAGATCGCCGGGGTCACCGCGACCGACCTGGAGGACCCGGAGCGCTTTCTCCAGCCGGGCGAGGTCGTGCTGAGCGGACTCGTGTGGTGGACCCCGGACGGCGCGCCGGCCAAGACCGACCACTTCGTGTCCGCCCTGCGCCGGGCCGGAGCGGTGGCCCTCCTCGCCGGCGAGGAGACCCACGGCCACGTGCCGCGCGAACTCGCCGACGCCTGCCGCAGGCACCGCGTCGCCCTCATCGCCGTCCCCCCGCACACCGGCTTCCGGGCCATCACCGAAGCCGTCTACCTCCGGCAGTGGGGCGAACTCAGCCGCCGCCCCAGCGGGCACCACGCCCTCCCCGAGAACGTCCGCCTGGACCTCGACCGCGCCCTGGAGAGCGGGGCGACGGCCGGTGAACTGCTCGACCGGGCCTTCGCCCATCTCGGCTCACCCGCCTGCCACCTGCTCACCGCCAGCGGCCGTACCGTCACCCGCACCGGCGACGCGGCCGAACTCCCCGCCCGGGCGGCCGTGGAGGCGCTGCGCGGCGGACAGGGCACGACGCTGCGCGTCGAGGCCGAGAGCACGGACTTCGACACCTGGTACCTGCACCTGCCCGAGGAGGGGCAGGTGCCGCCGAGGGTCCTCCAGGAGATATCCGAGCTCCTCGGCCGCCACCGGCGCCGCCAGGACCGGGCCCGGGAGGCCCGCGGCCCCGCCGCCGCCCAGCTGGTGGAGGCGATCGGCGCGTTGCGCGTCGACACCGACCACCTGCGGGGCGCACTGGCCTCCTGCGGTCTGGGCGACCGGGCGGCGTACACGGTGGTCGTCGCGGCCCTCGAACCGAACGGCGCCGGCGGGGCCGACGGGGTCGCCGCGCTCACCGAGGCCCTCGGTCACCTGCCGTCCGCCGCCTTCGCCGTCGGCCCGTGCGCCGGCGACGAGGTGGCGGCGGTCCTCGCCCACGAGGCCGACACCACCGACGACACGAGGGAACGCCTGCGGGAGGTGTGGCCCCTGATCCAGGCCTGCCGCCCGGAGAGCACCTGGCGGGCCGGCCTGAGCACCCGCGTCAGCACCCCCGCGGAGCTCGACACCGCCCTGACGCAGGCCCGTTACGCCCTCGCCGCGGCCCGCACCACGACCCGCCCCGCTCCCCGGGTCGCCGGACTCCGTGACCTCGACGGCCTCGCCCTGCTGCTCGTAGGCATCCCCGCCGCCGTACGGGAGGTCTACCGCGCGACGGTCCTCGGCGCCCTGCTGGGCGGCGGCCGGTCGGGGACCATGCTCCTGGACACCCTGGAGGTCTTCCTGGCGCACGACTGCTCCTGGACGCGCACCGCCGAAGCCCTGCACATCCACGTCAACACGGTCCACTACCGCGTCGAACGCATCGAGACCCTCACCGGCCGGGACCTGTCCCGCCTCGACGACCGGGTGGACCTCAGCGCCGCACTCCTCTGCCACTGAACGCGCGCCCGCACGAGGCCGCCCCTACGGCCGGTCGGCGCCGCACTCCTCCACCGCCGCCCCGCGTCCGGACCCGGCCGTCACGGCAGGTCGACGTGCACGCTGGTCGACTTCACCCGTGCCGTCACCGTGACCCCGACATCGAGCCCCAGTTCCTCGACGGCCTCCCGGGTCACCAGGGACACCAGCCGGTGCGGCCCGGACTGCACCTCCACCTGCGCGGCCACGTCGTCGATCCGCACCCCGGTGACGATCCCCACGAAGGAGTTCCGCACGGAGGTCGACACCTCGTCCTCGGGAACGGCGTGCAGCCCGGCCCCCCGCTCCTGCGCGAACCGCGCGAGCCCGACCCCGTCGATCACCCGGTTGCCCGAACCGTCGCGGTCCATACGCAACCGCCCACCGTCCGCCCACCGGCGAACGGTCTCAGAACTCACTCCGAGCAGCCGCGCGGCCTGCCCAATGCTGTACGACGGCACCCCCGCACTCTAGGTCACACGGGCGTCGCGCGTCCCGCCGAACCGTCCCGGCCGCTGCCCTGCGGCCTCCCCCGGGGCCAGGCGACCCTGGCTGTTCGTCAGGGAGGAGCGGCGGGTTCGGTCCGTTCTCGTGCGACTACGCTGGTGGCGCCGCCACACATGAACGAAGGACGCCCATGGCCCGCCCCTATCACCCCGGACCGAAGCGGTTCGTGTTCGCTGCCGACGACGGCGACGACCAGCAGGTCTCCGTGGGCGACCCCCAGGAAGCGTATGTCGCGTTCTCCGCGTTCTTCCGGGGGCGGGACTCCGGCACCTACACCATCAGCGAGGAGCCGGCGGGGCAGAGCCTGGTGCTCATGCCGGGGCAGGGCGTGATCTCCCGGATCGACGGCGGGGACCGGCCCCGGTCGGAGTATCTCCAGGTCGACAGGGGCAATCGCTACCTTCCGAGCGCGATGCTGTTCTTCGAGAACGGATACGCCGGCCTCGACCGCTTCGGCCAGTGGTTCCCCGACCCCGCCGACCTCGACGCGTCACCGGAGGCCCGCGGTGCCGCCCGCGCCGCCACGTTCACCACCGAAGCGGCGGCGATCCGGGAAGTCGGCCGCATCTGGGCGGACTCGGGCTTCGTGGACCCGAGTGACCGGTACCACGTCTTCTTCGACTCGCGCGATGCCGACGACGACCGCGCCGAACGCGCCGAACTGCTCACGTTGATCGCGTTCCTCGGTCTCGAACGAGTCGACGCCCCGGCCGGGGCGGCCAGGGGCGAGGTCTGGGTGCGCACCGATGCGCGCCTCGACGCCGAATCCGCGCGGTGGTCGTGAGCCGGCGGTACGGGGCGGGGCGCCGGCACCGCCGTGACGCGTGCCGTGGAGTCGGGGCGGGCACGTCCGGCCGGTGCCGTTCGAGAGAGGCCTGAGTCCATGAGGGACATCGTCTTCACGCGCAGAAGCGGCTGGATCCCGAACGTGATCCGCGAGGACGGCGAGCTGAGACTGATGCTCGGCGCCGGGGCCGACGCCAACCATGACCCCCGCACGTTCACCTTCTCGATCGCCGAAGCCCATCTCGCGGTGATCCAGGAGGACCTGACCAGGCATCTGCTGCTGTGGAGCGCGATCCTTCCGCTGTGCGACGACGCCGGAACCCGGGGCCGGCTCGACGAGAACGCGGCTGTCGCCCTCCTGGACCCGGTCCTCCTCTCCCCGCCCGCGGACGTCGACGCGCTCTTCCGGCGCGTCCGGTGGGACAGGAGCCGGCTCATCGCCCATGGGGCGGACATCGATCTGCTGGAGCGCGGTCAGGTCTGCGCGGCGATGCGCGCGGCCACGGAGACGCCGAACGAGAGACGTGCTCAGGAGTACCACGCGAACCGCCGCCGAGCCGAGCGCGGTACGGTCCTCGGCCCGCTCGACGCCGCGCTTCTGAGGTACACGGGCCAGTACCTGCACGGCTCGACCGTTCCGAGGCGGACGCCCGATGCCGTCGACCCCGCGCTGCTGCCCGAGGTCATGCGGGTGATCGCCGTCGCGGAGCAGGCCTGCGCGGGAATGCGGATCGGCCTCGACCCACGACGGGGACACCGCGCCACGGACAAGCGCGCCTGGGAGCGGATGGAGACGACGGTCGGCGCGGCCGTGCGCCGGGCACACCCCGAACTCGTCGACGACGCGGTGCGCACGGTCGGCTTCCTGATGTGCTCGGAGGCCGCGGCCCGCTCCAGGAGCACACCGGCGGACGACGACGAGGAGGCGGCGGACGACCGCGCCGGCCCCGGCGAGCGCGGGAGGAAGACGGCCCTGTCGTTCACCGACGACAAGGGCGTCGAGAAGAAGTGGCGGCGGGACGGTTCTCGTACGGCCAGCGCGGAGTTCTGGGACTTCGTCGCCGATCGCTCCGCCGGGGACAACGAGGTGTTCACCATCGAGGACGAGGAGATGGGCGAGGGGATCCAGCTCCACTTCTACGCGGACTCCCTCGCCAGGGTCACGACGGTGCGGGAGGGGGACGGCAGGTCGGATCCGGAATACCAGGTCGAGTACTGCCTGGTCGACGGGCTGGACGGGTACCGGAACCTGGTGAGCGCCTTCGTCCGAGGCGGTTGCGCCGCGCTCGGACAGCACGGTCCCTGGATGTCGGACGTCACCGAGTTCGAGCGCGCACGTCGCCGCCGCCGCGACGCCCGCTAGGTCCTGTCGTCAGGCTTCCGTCCGAGGCGGACGGCCCGGCTGCGGGTGGGGATCAGTGCCGCACGGGACGCCGCCGACCTCGTTCGCATATGCCCTTGGCTTGTTCGTGCACGCCTCTGGCGTACCCGGGCGGCCCGGTGGCAGGGTGAACCACAAGCGGCCCCTGCAGCCCCGACTCCTGCAGCGCGTGGCCGCCGGTCCGGCCCCGCGTCGCCCCGCGGGGGCCGGGCCGCGCCCGCCTCCCGGCTCCCCACGGGAGGCAAAAGGCGCGCCCGGCACCACCAACGCCCGCTGCCCCTCGCCGCCCTGGGCCGGACCTTCCGCACCGCCCCGCTGCCCCTCGCCGGTGCCTCCTGCCGGGCTGCACTCGCCCGCATGGTCGCCGACAGCCCCACCCTCGCCGCCCGGCTGCGCGAACTGCACGACCAGCGGGAGGAGGCGCTCGCCACGGCTCTGGCGGCCGCGGCCCCGGACCACGCCCCGGCCATCACGCCCCGGGCGGCCGCCGCCGCCCTGATCGCCGCAGCGGACCGCCTGCTGTTCCGGCGCATCCAGGAAAGGGGGGCGGGTCTACAACCAGTCCTTCTTCTTGAACACCACGTACAGACTCGTGCACACCACCGCCATCAGCACCACCGCGAACGGATACCCGCCCGCCCAGTGCAGCTCCGGCATGGTGTCGAAGTTCATGCCGTAGATCGTTCCCACCAGCGTCGGTGCGAACAGGATGGCGGCCCACGAGGAGATCTTCTTGATCTCCTCGTTCTGTTCGAAGCCCGCCTCCGCCAACGCCCGCATCTCCGCGTTCTGTTGCTGGGTGACCAGGGTCGCGTTGACCGTGAGGATGTCCGTGAGTGCCTGGCGGAAGCCGTCGACGCGCTCGCTGGTGTGGGTGACGTGGTCCGCCACGTCACGGAGGTAGCGCTGGAGTTCCTCGTCCGTGCCGTACTTGGCGAAGCCGGCCATCAGGCCGTGCAGCATGCCGACCAGGGGGCGGGTGGCGCGCTGGAACTCGACCATCTCCCGGGAGAGTTCGTAGATGCGGCGGGAGACCGCCGGGTCGCCGCCGAAGACCTCCGTCTCGATCTCGTCGATGTCGTTCTGGACGCCCGCCACCACCGGTGCGTAGCCGTCGACCACCGCGTCGAGGATGGCGTACAGGACCGCCTCCGGGCCAAGGGCGAGCAGCTCCGGGTCCTTCTCCATGCGGCGGCGGACCGTGGAGAGGTCCGGTGCGGCGCCGTGGCGGACCGTGATCAGGAAGTCCGGGCCCAGGAAGATGTGGAGCTCGCCGAACTCGACCTCCTCCTGCGCGTCCAGGTAGCGGGCCGCCCGGAGGACCACGAAGAGCGTCTCGCCGTACCTCTCCAGCTTGGGGCGCTGATGCGCCTCCATCGCGTCCTCGACGGCCAGTTCGTGCAGATCGAACTCGGCCGCCAGGGAGTGGAGTTCCTCTTCGGTCGGGCGATGGAGGCCGATCCACGCCATGCCGTCCGGGTGTTCGCGCAACTGCCGGAAGGTCTCCGCGAGCGTCGCCGGGGACGAGACGCGACGGCCGTCCCGGTACAGGCTCGCCTGCACCACGCTCCGCCGCTCCTCCGGCGCCTCCGGGGCGGCGCTCGTGGGCGGCTCCGCCTGGGGGCGGCGCCAGGCCTGGCGTGGGCGACGGTCGGACATCTCGTGCACCTCCTGAGTCTCCGGGCAGGATATATGCGGTCGGTTTCGGGTGAATGGTGATGGATCGGCGTCCTGCCCCTCCCGCTGTCATGGGCCTGACCCCGCCTTGCGGACCGTATCTGTCCGCAAGCCCGAGTAGCGTGCCTGTCATGGCCCTCAAGACGACACACCCCGTGCTCGGTGCCCGCGCCCTGAACCGTGCCACCCTCGACCGCCAGCTGCTCCTCCGCCCCGCCCCCCTGGGGGTCACGGAGGCCGTCGAGCACCTTCTCGGCCTGCAGGCGCAGAACACCAAGCCCCCGTACTACGCCCTCGCCGCCCGCCTCGACGGATTCCGCCCCGAACGGCTGTCCGCGCTCATGGAGTCCCGCGACGTCGCCCGTATCGTCACCATGCGCTCCACGGTGCACACCCACACCGCCCGCGACGCGGTCGCCCTGCGCGGGCTCGCACAGGGCGGTGCCATCGACCGGGAGCTCGCCCTCTTCGTCTCCCGCGGGGGCCTCGACGGCGTCGACCTCGAGCGGCTCGCCGACCTCGCCCGCACGCTCGTCGAGGAGCGGCCCCGCACCCCCAAGGAGCTGCGCGAGGAGCTCCTCCCCGAGTGGCCCGACGCGGACCCGCAGTCGCTCTCCGTCGCCGCCCGCTGCCTCCTCCCCCTGGTCCAGGTCACCCCGCGCGGCCTCTGGGGGCGCGGCGGCCAGGTCGCGCTCACCACGACCGGCCAGTGGTTCGACGATCCCGCCGACGGCGCCGCCGACCTCGACGAGACCGTGCTCCGCTACCTCGGCGCATTCGGACCCGCCTCCGTGAAGGACATGCAGACCTGGTGCGGCCTCACCAGGCTCGGCCCCGCCTGCGAGCGGCTGCGGCCCCGGCTCCTCGTCTTCCAGGACGAGCGCGGCACCGAACTCTTCGACCTGCCCGACGCGCCCCGCCCCGACGAGGACACCCCGGCCCCGCCTCGCTTCCTCCCCGAGTTCGACAACCTGCTGCTGTCGCACGCCGACCGCGGCCGTGTCGTGCCCCGCGAGCACAAGGGCCGCACCTGGACCGGCAACCAGGCCCACCGCGTGTTCCTGCTCGACGGCTTCCTCGCCGGGCTCTGGCACCTCGACGAGGGCAAGGACCGCACCACCCTCAGGGTGGAGCCCTTCGCGCACGTGACGCGCGCCCAGCGCGCTGCGCTCACCGCCGAGGCCGAGCGGACCCTCCGGCTCATGACGCCGTCGGACATCCCGTACGAGATCGTCCATGCGGAGTGACGGCGGAGACGGCCGAGGGGCAGGAAGGCGATCCGTCGCCGCCGCCCTCGGTGCGGCCGGCTGGTACCCGGGGCGCGACATCGGCGCGCGGGTCCCCGGGCTTCTGGCGTTCGTCGTCGACCGGTTCGCGGAGGAAGGCCATCCGGTCGAACCCTTCCGCGCCGCCGAGGACTTCGTCCGGGAGTTCGGCGGTCTGCGCCTGGAGATTCCGGGAACGCCGCCGGACGCCGTCGGATTCACCCCGCACTGGATCTACGAGGAGAGCGGCGAGGACGTCGCCGAACTCGCCCGGAGCCTCGGCAGGAGGCTGTTCCCCGTCGGATACGAGACGTTCGACGGGGCGATGGTGCTCATCGACGACACCGGACGCTTCTTCCTCCTGCACCACACCGGCCCCTCCTTCCTGGGCCTGACCTCGCACGAGGCCGTCGGATGCCTGCTGTACGGGCCCCAGCGGGAGGCGCGGGACTTCTTCACCTGACCCCCCGCCCCCGCGGCAGCCTCCCGGCGTTCCTACGCCCCCCCGTCACTCCTACGGCAGCGCCCCCGCCCGCCGGGCCGCCACCACCGCCTCCAGGCGAGTGTGCGCGCCCAGTTTGCGCATCGCCGAGCGCAGGTAGCCCTTCACCGTCTCCGGGCGCAGGCCCAGGCGGGTCGCCGCCGTCGCGTTCGTCGCGCCCGAGGCCACCGCCGCCAGGACGTCCGTCTCCCGGGGGGTCAGCGTCACTCCCGGGAGGTCCCGCGGTGTCCCCGAGGCCGTCTCCAGGCGGCCGCAGACCGCGAGCAGGCGTTCCCGCAGTTCCGGGTCCGGGACCTTCGGGGCCAGTTCGCGCAGCTCCCCGTAGGCCTGCCGGACCTCCTCCCAGGACGGCCCCGAGGCCGCCGGAGTGCCGAGGCGGCCGACCTCGTCCCGTACGGCCAGCGCCTGCTCCACGTCACGGGCCGCCGCGACCGCCGCGTCGAAGACCCGCTCGCCGATCGGCAGGGCGTCGCGCAGCGCCCCGTACAGGACACCGCGCACCTTGCGGCGTACGACGACGGGCACAGCGATCACCGAGCGCAGCCCCTCCGCGGCGACCGGGCCGTCGTACTCATGGGTGATGTGCCGGGCCGAGGGGTAGTCCGTGACCGCGCACGGCCGTGAGAGGGCCAGGCACTTGCCGCCGAGACCCGAGCCGGTCGAGATCGTCAGGCCGTGCAGTGCGGGCGTCACCGCCCCGCAGGTCTCGCCGATCCGCATCGCCCGCCCCTCCTGGAGCAGCCCGCCGAAGACCACGGGCAGTCCGCTGCCCCGGCGCAGCCGCAGCAGCGCCGCGCGCAGCTCGGCCGTTTCCATCCGCTCGGGCACGGAACCACTCCTTCACCCCCGAACGGGGGTAGTGAGACCTGGGTCACTGATTACACGATGTCCGGGACCGGTCCCGCAACGAGGAGGACGAATGACGGCACAGAGCGCGACCAGTGCGACGGAGAGGTTCCGGGCCGCCCGGGACTTCCTGCTCCAGCACCGCGAGGACTACGAGGCGGCCTACGAGGGTTTCGCCTGGCCCCGGTCCGAGCGGTTCAACTGGGCGCTCGAATGGTTCGACGTCATCGCCGAGGGCAACGACCGGACCGCGCTCCACATCGTCGAGGAGGACGGATCCGAGGCGAAGGTCTCCTTCGCCGAGATGTCCGCCCGCTCCCACCGCGTCGCCAACTGGCTGCGCGCCCAGGGCGTCCGCGCCGGTGACCGGATCATCGTCATGCTGGGCAACCAGGTCGAGCTGTGGGAGACCGTGCTCGCCGCCATGAAGCTGCGCGCCGTCGTCATCCCCGCCACCCCGCTGCTCGGCCCCGCCGATCTCCGCGACCGTGTCGACCGGGGCCGCGCCCGCCATGTCATCGTGCGCGCCGAGGACACCGCCAAGTTCGACGACGTCCCGGGGGAGTACACCCGCATCGCGGTCGGTGGCGCCGGGGCGGACTGGCTGGGGTACGAGCACGCCGCCGAGGAGGCCGACGCCTTCGAGCCGGAGGGCGTCACCCTCGCCGACGACACCCTCATGCTCTACTTCACCTCCGGCACCACGGCCCGCCCCAAGCTGGTCGAGCACACCCACACCTCGTACCCGGTCGGGCACCTGTCGACGATGTACTGGATCGGCCTCAAGCCCGGCGACGTGCACCTCAACATCTCCTCTCCGGGCTGGGCCAAGCACGCCTGGTCCAACCTCTTCGCCCCGTGGAACGCCGAGGCGACCGTCTTCATCCACAACTACACGCGCTTCGACCCGGCCCGGCTGATGGACGAGATGGAGCGCAACGGCGTCACCAGCTTCTGCGCCCCGCCGACCGTGTGGCGCATGCTGATCCAGGCCGATCTCGGCCAGTTGAAGACCCCGCCGCGCGAGGTCGTCGCCGCCGGCGAACCACTGAACCCCGAGGTCATCGAGTCCGTACGGCGTGCCTGGGGGGTCACCGTCCGGGACGGCTTCGGTCAGACCGAGACCGCCGTCCAGGTCTCCAACAGCCCCGGTCAGCGGATCAAGGAGGGCTCCATGGGGCGCCCGAGCCCCGGCTTCCGGGTGACCCTCGTCGATCCGGTGAGCGGAGCGGCGGACATGGACGAGGGCGAGATCTGTCTCGACCTGTCCACCCACCCGGTGGGCCTGATGACCGGCTACCACGGCGACCCGGAGCGCACGGCGGAGGCGATGGCGAACGGCCTCTACCGCACCGGCGACATCGGATCCAGGGACGCCGAGGGGTACATCACCTACATCGGCCGCTCCGACGACGTCTTCAAGGCCTCCGACTACAAGATCAGCCCGTTCGAGCTGGAGAGCGCGCTCCTGGAGCACGAGGCCGTCGCCGAGGCGGCCGTCGTCCCCGCCCCGGACCCGCTGCGGCTCGCCGTCCCCAAGGCGTACGTCGTCCTCGCGGCCGGCTGGGACCCCGACGAGGAGACCGCGAAGATCCTCTTCGCCCACTCGCGGGCGGTCCTCGCCCCGTACAAGCGGGTCCGGCGGATCGAGTTCGCCGAGCTGCCCAAGACCGTCTCCGGCAAGATCCGCCGGGTCGAGCTGCGCCGGCTGACCGCCGAGGGCGGCGGCAGGGAATTCGTGGAGGGGGACCTCGCATGACCACGTACGGCACCGTCGCGCCCACCGAACTCTCCTACGCCCACGGGGTGTCGGAGACCCCGCTCCTCGGCGACACCATCGGCGCCAACCTGGACCGGGCCGTCGCGGCCTGGCCCGACCGGGAGGCGCTCGTCGACGTGCCCACCGGCCGCCGCTGGACGTACGCCCGCTTCGGCGCCGACGTCGACCGGCTGGCCGGGTCCCTGCTCGGCAGCGGGGTGCGGAAGGGGGACCGGGTCGGCATCTGGGCGGTCAACTGCGCCGAGTGGGTCCTCGTGCAGTACGCCACCGCCCGGATCGGGGCGGTCATGGTCACCATCAACCCCGCTTACCGGCCGCACGAGTTGGCGTACGTCCTCAACCAGGCCGGGATCACCCTGCTCTTCGCCTCGCAGGCGCACAAGACGAGCGACTACCGGGCGATGGTCGAGCGCGTGCGGCCGGAGTGCCCGCGGTTGCGCGAGGCCGTCTACTTCGGCGACCCCGGCTGGGACGCCTTCCTCGCCCGTACGCCGGGAGAGCTGCGCCCCGAGCGGCTCTCCTGCGACGAGCCCGTCAACATCCAGTACACCTCGGGGACCACGGGCTTCCCCAAGGGGGCCACGCTCTCCCACCACAACATCCTCAACAACGGTTATTTCGTGGGCGAGATGATCGCCTACTCCGAGCAGGACCGCATCTGCGTCCCGGTGCCCTTCTACCACTGCTTCGGCATGGTCATGGGAAACCTGGCCGCCACCTCCCACGGTGCCTGCATGGTGATCCCCGCGCCGTCCTTCGACCCGGCCGCCACGCTCCGGGCCGTCCAGGAGGAGCGCTGCACCTCGCTCTACGGGGTGCCCACGATGTTCATCGCCGAGCTGAACCTGCCCGACTTCGCCACGTACGACCTGTCGAGCCTGCGCACCGGCATCATGGCCGGCTCGCCGTGCCCGGTGGAGGTGATGAAGCGGGTGGTCGCCGAGATGAACATGGCGGAGGTGTCGATCTGTTACGGCATGACGGAGACCTCACCGGTCTCCACCCAGACCCGCCGCGACGACGACCTGGAGCGCCGCACGGGGACGGTCGGCCGGGTCATGCCGCACGTCGAGGTGAAGGTCGTCGACCCTGCGACCGGTCTCACCGTCGAGCGTGGCACCGCGGGTGAGCTGTGCACCCGCGGCTACAGCGTGATGCTCGGCTACTGGGACGAGCCGGAGAAGACCGCCGAGGCGATCGACTCCGGCCGTTGGATGCACACCGGCGACCTGGCGGTGATCCGCGACGACGGCTACGTCCAGATCGTCGGCCGGATCAAGGACATGATCATCCGGGGTGGCGAGAACGTGTACCCGCGCGAGATCGAGGAGTTCCTCTACGGGTACGCGAAGATCGCCGACGTCCAGGTCGTGGGCGTGCCCGACGAACGCTACGGCGAGGAGATCCTCGCCTGCGTGATCCCCCGCGACCCGGCCGACCCGCCCACCCTGGAGGACGTCACCGCCTTCTGCCGCGACCGGCTCGCCCACTACAAGATCCCGCGCCGGGTGGAGATCCTCACCGAATTCCCGATGACGGTGAGCGGGAAGGTGCGGAAGGTGGAACTGCGGCAGCGGTACGGGGACCCGGGCGGAACTCCCTAGGGGGTGTCGTGTCGATCAGGCCGGACTCCTGGCCCCTGCCGGGAGTTCTAGCCTCCCTGCCGGGCCTCGTGCGCGCCTCGGGCCTCCGGCACTCCCCGGTCCGCCGCGGCGTGCCGCACCTCCCTGCGCATGCACACCCGGGGCCAGACCGAGAGGCCGTGCGCCGCCTCCGCGCGGCTGATCGCGCGCAGGCCCTCCGTGAGCGCCGGGTCGGACGCGGCGAGCGGACGGAAGCCGAGCCGCGCGTAGTACGGCGCGTTCCACGGCACCTCGGCGAACGTCGTCAGGGTCAGCGCCGCCAGGCCCTGTTCCCCGGCGGCCTCCGCCAGATGCTCGATCAGCGCCCGGCCGACGCCCCGACGGGCGGCGTCGGGATGCACCGACACCTGCTCGATGTGGGCGGAGCCGTCGACCGTGTCGGTCAGCAGATACGCGATCGGGCGGTCGGCGGCGTCCACCGCCACCCACGCCCGGCCCGCACGCCGATACGACTCCAGGACGTCCAGGGGCAGCGGGTCGTCGTCGGCGATCGCCGCCATGCCGAGAGTACGGAACGGCTCGCCCGCCGCCCGTTCGATGTCCTGGAGCAGCGGGAGTTCGGCCGCAGCGGCCGCTCTGATGCGCATACGACAGTATGGCGCGGCCTCACCCCGCGCCGTCGCCCCGAACCGGACCACGATCCTGCGGCGGCCGGTTCCGGTCCACCTCGCCGGGCCGGTCGAGCAGCCCGCCGTCCCGCGAGAAGTGGGGCAGGAACAGCGCGAGCGCCGGATCGCCGTACAGCGCCACGTACAGCTGGACGAGCCCTCCGTCCGTCACCTCGCGCCGATGCGCCGGCAGGGGGTACCGCTCCCGCAGTCCGGCGAGGAGCCGCCGCGCCGCCCGGGTCGCCGGCGGCAGCCGCAGCAGCACCAGGGCCGCGAGCAGGACGGGCAGCGCCCCGGCCCCCAGCGCCCCGGCCAGACCGGTACCGGTCGCCCCTGTCGCGTACGCCCCCGCCACCACCGTCACCGGTACGCAGCCGAGCAGCGCCCTGACCGCCCACAACCGCGCGGGCGGCTGCAGCAGCCCCGCCCCGCGCAGCTCGCGGCGCAACGCGTCCACCGCCCGCCGGGCCTCGGGGCGCAGGGTGAGATCACGCAGCGCGAACGCCCGGTGGAGCGCCCCGTGCACCCCCAGCTGGACGGGGTCACGGGTGCGGCCTGGGCCGCCGTTGGCCCGAATCGTATGTTTGCGGCCCGCCGCGACCGCCCCACGCTGGTGCAGGGCCACCAGCGCCACGGTGACGGCCGCCCGCCGCCCGCCCCGCAGCAGCGCCAGGGCCTGCGGCGGGGGCACGTCGTCCGGACGATGCCCTTCGCTTTCCTTGCTGCGGGTTCGCAACAACGCGGCGACCAGCAGCAGTTGCCCGCAGGCCGCTCCTATGAACCACCACATCCCCGTCGGCATGAAGCCCACCCCCCGAGGGTGTTGTGCCCGGGGGAGCGTGATCGTCACGCGTGAATGGCCGGTTTCGGATGCCGAGGTGTTGTGGGCGGTACGCCTCCGGGGCCGGTGCCCGGGGACGGCACCGTCATGCGGCCCCCGAGACCAGGTCGTCGGCGGCGCTGTTCACCGGCTGCGGGGTGCCGGTCAGGTCGAGCACGAAGAGCGGAAGGCCGATCTCGGCGGCCCGTGAACGGGCCTCCGGGGTGTAGCCGGCGAGCGAGAAGAACACGCTCACGGAGGAGGCGGTCAGTCCGTTCAGCCAGAGGCACTCGACGGCCCGGAGCCCGGTGGGCCGGGTGCTCGGGTCGACCTGAGCGACGAGCCCCGGCGCCCGCAGGTCCACCCCGGACGCGGGACGCTCCTCGGGCTGGACCACGTCCCGGAACCCCAGCCAGCGCAGGTACCCGGCGGCCGCGGCGACCGCGTCCCGCGCGGTCCTGATCGTCAGCGGCCGGAAGTCCCCGCGCACCGGGGCGGGACGCGGGGCGGTGGGCGGCAGGGGTATGTGGGCGGGGTAGCGCTCGGCGAAGGTGCGGGGCGCGCCAGGACGGGGCGGGTGCCCGGGGTGCCGGTGGGCGGCGGGCCCGGGCACGGCCCCGGGGGCCTCGGGGACGGACCCCGGCCCGGGCACGGCTCCGGGCGCGCCGGGACCCGCGGTGCCGGGGCCGGTACGCGTGGCGTCGGAGCCCGTACCCGCGGCGCCGGGGCCCGCACCGAACCACGCCGAGCCGGAGTCGACCGACGAGGGGTGCTCCGTACCGGGGGAGGCGTCCTCCGGGGGCGGGAACGACCCGTCCGAGGCGAAGGAGGCGATCGGGTCGGAAGCACCGGCCGGGCCTGTCGTACCGCCGGGTCCGTAGGAATGACGGGGATCACGGGGACCGGAGGGACCTGTCGGCCCGGACGGCCCCGACGCCCCCGGACCGGCAGCACCCGGGCCCGCACCCGCGCCCGTGCCCGCACCGGTTCCCGTGCCCGCACGCGTACCCGCACCCGTGTCCGAGCGGTCGGCGCCCGCTTCCGGCCACGCTCCGGCGGGTCCTCCGGAGCCCTCCGCGGGCCCGCCCGCCGCCGGCGCCGCCGACTCCACCGCCCGTACCGGTATCCGCAGCACCGTCCCGCACGCGCAGCCCGTCTCCGGGTGCGGCCAGTCGTCCTCGCGGCCGCAGGCCCCGCAGCGGACGGTGACCCACTCGTCCGACCAGTTCCGGTGCGTGATGGGTTCCGCCGGTGCGCCCGCCGTCACGGGTGGTGCCACCGGGCTTCCGCACGCGCAGGGGAAGACGGGTGCCGCGTACGCCTGCGTGCGCAGGCATTCCGGGCAGCGCACCGGTACCGAATCGACCACAGCCAACCCCCTGTCGTTCCGCCCCATCGTCCACCCATCGGACGCCTCGGGGGGAGGTGTTCGGCCACTTCCGCGATCCCGCCGGTCGGACTTCTCTTGACGGCTCTCAGGAGCCCGACCTACATTGCTTCCGTATAGCAGAACAGTATTTCCGCATTACGGAAACAAGCCGCTCCGGGCTCCCGAGCCGACCGGTGGGCTTGGATCCGCCCGGCCGAAGCAGGAGCACTCCCATGCCTCGTATGACCGCCGCCGCAGCGGCCGTTGAGATCCTCAAGCGCGAAGGCGTCACCACCGCGTTCGGCGTGCCCGGCGCGGCGATCAACCCCTTCTACCGCGAGCTCAAGAACGTCGGCGGCATCGGCCACACGCTGGCCCGCCACGTCGAGGGCGCGTCCCACATGGCCGAGGGCTACACCCGTGCCAAGGCCGGCAACATCGGTGTCTGCATCGGTACGTCCGGCCCGGCCGGCACCGACATGATCACCGGCCTGTACTCGGCGATCGCCGACTCGATCCCGATCCTGTGCATCACCGGCCAGGCCCCGGTCTCGAAGCTCCACAAGGAGGACTTCCAGGCCGTCGACATCGCCTCGATCGCCAAGCCGGTGACCAAGGCCGCCACGACCGTCCTGGAGGCCGCGCAGGTCCCCGGCGTCTTCCAGCAGGCCTTCCACCTGATGCGTTCCGGCCGCCCGGGCCCGGTCCTCATCGACCTCCCGATCGACGTCCAGCTGACCGAGATCGAGTTCGACCCGGAGACCTATGAGCCGCTGCCGGTCTACAAGCCGCAGGCGAGCCGCGCTCAGGCCGCCAAGGCGCTGAGCTTCCTCCTGGAGTCCGAGCGCCCGCTGATCGTCGCCGGCGGCGGCATCATCAACGCCGACGCGACCGACCTGCTCGTCGAGTTCGCCGAGCTGACCAACATCCCGGTCATCTCCACCCTGATGGGCTGGGGCACCATCCCGGACGACCACGAGCTGGCCGCCGGCATGGTCGGCGTCCAGACCGCGCACCGCTACGGCAACGCGACCTTCCTGGAGTCGGACTTCGTCCTCGGCATCGGCAACCGCTGGGCCAACCGTCACACCGGCTACAACCTGGACGCGTACACCAAGGGCCGGAAGTTCGTCCACGTCGACATCGAGCCCACCCAGCTCGGCAAGATCTTCGCCCCGGACTACGGCATCGCCTCCGACGCCAAGGTCGCGCTCGAACTCTTCATCGAGATCGCCAAGGAGCTGAAGGCCGAGGGCAAGCTGCCCGACTTCTCCGCCTGGGCCGCCTCGGCGCAGGAGCGCAAGGCGACCCTCCAGCGCCGTACGCACTTCGACAACATCCCCCTGAAGCCGCAGCGCGTCTACGAGGAGATGAACCGGGCCTTCGGTCCCGAGACCCGCTACGTCACCACCATCGGGCTCTCGCAGATCGCCGCGGCGCAGTTCCTGCACGTCTACAAGCCGCGCCACTGGATCAACTGCGGCCAGGCCGGCCCGCTCGGCTGGACCATCCCGGCCGCCATCGGTGCCGCCACCGCGGACCCGGAGACCCCGGTCGTCGCGCTCTCCGGCGACTACGACTTCCAGTTCATGATCGAGGAGCTGGCGGTCGCCGCCCAGCACAAGGTCCCCTACGTCCACGTCCTCGTGAACAACGCCTACCTGGGCCTGATCCGTCAGGCGCAGGGCGGCCTCGGCATCAACTTCGAGGTCAACCTCGAGTTCGAGAACATCAACACCCCGGAGATCGGCGTCTACGGCGTCGACCACGTCAAGGTCGCCGAGGGGCTGGGCGTCAAGGCGATCCGCGTCACCGACCCGGACAAGCTGGGCGAGGCCCTGGAGCAGGCCAAGAAGCTGGCCGTCGAGCACCAGGTCCCGGTCGTCGTCGAGGCGATCCTGGAGCGCATCACCAACATCGCGATGAGCAAGACGGTCGACATGAGCGATGTCACCGAGTTCGAGGAGCTGGCCACCGAGCCCGGCCACGCGCCGACCGCGATCAAGGCCCTCAAGGTCTGATCGTCCCCCTCGTCAGAGGGACCGACCCCCGCCCCGAGGAGCACCGGGACGGGGGTCTCCCTGTGCCGCCACCAGTACCGCGCCCGCCTCCGTCCACGCGTACAGCACCGAACGGCCCGCCCGTCCCCGCCGTACGAGCCCGGCGTCGAGCAGCACCTTCAGATGCCGCCCCACCGAACCCAGGCCCTGCCCCGTGAGGGCCACCAACTGGCTGGTGGACTTGGGGTGTTCGAGCCGTACGAGGACTCCGGCGCGGGCCGGTCCGAGCAGGGTGCCGAGCGCCTCGGGCACGACCGGCCCGGCCGCGTCCGCCAGAACTCCCGCGCAGGGATAGACGATCGCGCTCCGCTCCGCCCCTTCCCACGACACCCAGCCGGTGGCCGGCGTCACCGGGACGAGCAGCAGCCGACCCTGCGCGAGGGAACGCGCGGGATGGTCGCGGGTGTTGACCTGGAGCCGGCCGTCGCCGAGCCAGCGGGTCCTGCCCGGGCGCAGTTCGTCGAGGGCCGCCGCCCAACCCTCCCGGCTCAGCCGTGCCGTCCGTGCCGTCACATCGGCCTCGAGGATGCGCCGCCGCCGTGCCCACTCCGGCAGCACCGTCTCCCGCCACACCCAGCCGAGCACGCCCGCGAGCCGCTGCGGCAGGTCGCGCGCGGAACGCAGCGGCTCCGGCACCGGGCCGCCGAGCGCCACCGCCAACTGCGTCACGGCTGCGGCCGGTTCGGTCGCGAGGACGGCTTCGACCTCCTCCTCGAAGCTCCGCTCGCGGTCGCCCGAGGGGGTGGGAGTGAGGAAGTCGGCGTTCCAGGTGGGCCCGATGGCCGCCCGCACCAGCAGCGCGTCGAGCGGCTCGGCCGCGAGCCGTTCCCGGTACGCGGCCAGATGCCGGTCGAGCCAGGCGCGCTCGCCCGGGTGTGTCATCGCCCCCGCGTGCAGCGTCTTGAGCGAGGCGACGGCCTCGGCGAGCGGCGAGAGGACGAAACCGCTCCCCGCGAGGGTGTCCGTACCGATGCGCCACCAGCCCATGTTTCGCCTCCCCGCGAAACATTACCGGCGGCCGGGACGCTCCCCGAGACTCCCCGCATGCCCCGCTACCGCGACCTCTTCCGTACCCCCGAGTTCACCCCGCTCTTCCTCACCGGCGCCGTCCACACCGCCGCGCAGACGGTCGCCGGGCTCGGTCTCGCCACACTCGTGTACCGCGCGACCGGTTCCCCGCTGCTCTCCGCCCTCGCGCTCTTCGGGCCCTCGCTCGCCCAGCTCATCGGCGCGGCCACCCTGCTCTCGGCCGCCGACCGGCTGCCGCCGCGCACCGCGCTCTCCGGGATCGCGCTCTTCTTCGCCCTGGGCACCGCCGTCCTCGCGGTCCCCGGGCTGCCGACCGGGGCGGTCTTCGCGATCCTGCTGGCCGAGGGGCTGGCGGCCTCGCTCGGCGGCGGCGTGCGCCACGGCCTCCTGAACGAGATCCTCGCCCGGGAGGACCGCCTCCTCGGCCGCTCGGTGACGAACATGGCCGTCGGCGCCTGTCAGATCGGCGGCTTCGCGACCGGTGGCCTGCTGATCGCGGTGTTCTCGCCGCGCGGCACGGTCCTCGTGGGCGCCGGTCTCTACCTCGCCGCCGCGCTGCTCGCCCGGACCGGGCTAGGGGCGCGCCCGCCCCGCGCCGCGGGCCGGGCCTCGGTCGGCGAGACCTGGCGCACGAACCGGCGGTTGCTGTCCTCGCCCGCGCGCCGCCGCGCCTACCTGGCCCTCTGGGTCCCCAACGGGCTGATCGTGGGCTGCGAGTCGCTCTTCGTGCCGTACGACCCCGAGCGCGCCGGGCTGCTCTTCGCCTGCGCCGCGCTCGGGATGCTGGCCGGGGACACCGCCGTCGGCCGCTTCGTACCGGAACGGCTCCGGGGGCGGATCCGCTTCCCGCTGCAGGCACTGCTCGCGGCCCCGTTCCTGCTGTTCGCCCTGGATCCGGCGCTGCCGCTCGCGCTCCTCGCGGTGACCGTCTCGGCGAGCGGGTACGCGGCGAGTCTCCTGCACCAGGAGCGGCTGACGGCCCTCGTGCCGGAGGAGCTGAGCGGTCACGCCCTCGGTCTCCACACCTCGGGGATGCTCGCGCTCCAGGGGGTGAGCGCGGCGCTCGCCGGCACCCTCGCCCAGTACACCTCACCGCGCACGGGGATGGTGCTCCTCGCCCTCGCCTCGCTCACCGTGACGTACGCGCTGGCGCGGGCCGAGCGCAGGGCGCAGGGGCCTACCGCGCGGGTGCCGAGCGGAGCACGACCGTCTCCTCGCACGGACCGTCGGCGAACAGCTTGAGCGCCTCCACCTCGTCCTTGTCGGCCGAAAGGCCCCAGCGCAGCTTGGTGGAGACCCACTCGCCGACGTAGCGGCAGTACTGGGCGGCGTCCGAGGGCACCCACTCGGCCGGGTCCCGTCCCGCCTTGTCCTGCCGGCTGCGGGCGGTGACGGCGACGAGGGTCGCGGTGGCGCCCTGGTCGTTCGCGAACCGCTCGCGCCGGGCCGCGGTCCAGCCGGAGGCCCCCGACTCCCAGGCCTCGCCGAGCGGGACGAGGTGGTCGACACGGAGCGCGGCCGGGTCGGTGACGCTCTGGCCGTCGTAGTACGAGGTCCAGCGGCCGCCGGTCAGTGTGCAGCCGGTACCGGTCGTGGGGGCGTCGACGGCCTCGGAGAGCAGGACCTCGGAGCGTGTGTCGCAGCCGTCCGCCGCGTCGAGGCCGGCGTTCCAGTGGGGGAACGCGCTCTCCCCGAAGCCGTCGGGGTCCTCGGCCGCCTCGGTGAGCTCGGCGAGCGCGTCGGGCAGCATCACGACGTTCGCGGAGAGGGCGGGGGAGGTGACGGCGAGCGGGGACAGGATGAGGGCGAGCGGGGTGAGCCCGCGCAACAGGTTCTTGATCATGTACGAGTGGATAGCGCCGGCGCGGGGATCCGTTGGACCCGAATCGCGGTGGGCTCGCCCGAGCGGGTGCGGATCTTCACCGCAGAAACGATGCGCTGGCGCATGGCCGCGGGAACGGAGAAGAGCGCGGAACCAGGGACCGTAAACCTGGTTCCGCGCTCTCCGGCTGGTGACCGCCCGGCGGCACGAGGCTGGCGCGACAGGACGTTCGCGCCGCCGGGCGGAGTCTTCGGGGACTCCCCTCGGGAGGGAATCGCTCGGGAGGGGGCGTTGGGACCGCGGCGGTGCCGACGGGCGGCCGGTTGTCCCCTTCTTTCAGGTCAAGAAGGGGGACCGGCGCCCTTACCACCGCACTGGCTCGGCGCCGCCGCGGTCCTCACGCTTGTCCGGATCACCGGCCACCCCTCATCCGGGTCGGCGATCCGGACCACGTACGACACTGACCTCCCGTCAGGTGTCTTACGCAGTCTGGGTGTTGCTGGCCCGTCAGTCCTCGCGCAGGGCGTTGACGGCCTCGGCCACGCGCTTGCCGTAGTCCGCGTCGGCGGCGGCGAAGTGCGCGAGGTTCTTCTCGATGACGTCCTCGCGGGACACCTGGGACAGACCGCCGGCGATGTTGGCGACGAGCCGCTTCTTCTCGTCCTCGGACATCAGGCGGTAGAGCTCACCGGCCTGGAAGAAGTCGTCGTCCTTGGTGTGCTGCGGCGCCTCGTGGGTGCCGGTCCAGCCGTGGATCGCGAGCGGGGCGGAGAGCGCCGCGTCTGTCTGGGCCGGACCCTGGTACGAGTTGGGCTCGTAGTTCTTGTCGTGGCGCGAGCCCTGGCGGGTGGCCATGGCGCCGTCCCGGCCGTAGTTCTCCGCGACGGTCGCCTTGGGGGCGTTCACCGCGAGCTGGGTGTGGTTGACACCGAGGCGGTAGCGGTGGGCGTCCGCGTAGGCGAAGAGGCGGCCCTGGAGCATCTTGTCCGGCGAGGGGCCGATGCCCGGGACGAAGTTGTTCGGGGAGAACGCGGCCTGCTCGACCTCGGCGAAGACGTTGTCCGGGTTGCGGTCGAGGACCAGCCGGCCCACGCGCTGCAGCGGGTAGTCGCTGTGCGGCCACACCTTGGTGAGGTCGAAGGGGTTGAAGCGGTAGTCCACGGCCTCGGCGGCCGGCATCACCTGGACGTACAGGGTCCACGAGGGGTTCACACCGCGCTCGATCGCCTGCAGCAGGTCGGTCTGGTGCGAGTTCGCGTCCTTGCCGACGAGCTCGGCGGCCTGGTCGGCGGAGAGGGAGCGGATGCCCTGGTTCGTCTTGAAGTGGTACTTGACGAAGAAGGCCTCGCCCGCCTCGTTGGTCCACTGGTAGGTGTGCGAGCCGTAGCCGTTCATGTGACGGTACGAGGCGGGGATGCCGCGGTCGCCCATGAGCCAGGTGATCTGGTGGGTGGCCTCGGGGGCGTGGGCCCAGAAGTCCCAGACGTTGTCCGCCTCCTGCTTGCCCGTGAAGGGGTCGCGCTTCTGGGAGTGGATGAAGTCGGGGAACTTGATCGGGTCCTTGATGAAGAACACCGGGGTGTTGTTGCCGACGAGGTCGTAGTTGCCCTCTTCGGTGTAGAACTTCAGCGCGAAGCCGCGCGGGTCACGGACGGCGTCCGCGCCGCCGAGCGAGTCGGCCACGGTGGAGAAGCGGATGAACGTCTCGGTCTTCCTGCCGACCTCGCCGAGGAAGTTCGCCTTGGTGTAGCCGGTGACGTCGTCGGTCACCT
Organism: Streptomyces sp. NBC_00691; assembly: GCF_036226665.1. Classification (NCBI taxonomy): domain Bacteria; kingdom Bacillati; phylum Actinomycetota; class Actinomycetes; order Kitasatosporales; family Streptomycetaceae; genus Streptomyces; species Streptomyces sp. NBC_00691. The sequence continues at coordinate 6,566,330 of NZ_CP109007.1, forward strand.
CGAAGTAGCCGTACGCGCCGGAGCCGCGGGCGTGCACCACACGCTCCGGGATCCGCTCACGGTTGAAGCGCGCGAGCTTCTCCAGCAGGTGCTGGTCCTGGAGGAGGAGAGGGCCACCGACGCCGGCGGTGGCGGAGTTCTGGTTGTCGGCGACGGGGGCGCCGGACTCGGTCGTAAGCACGCGCTTCGACATCGTGACCTTCCGTACGGGAGCTCTGCTGACGGTGCGAGGAGCGTAGATTCGGCTCGAACACGACGTCAACAGTTTGTTGAAAAGGAAGTGTGGTGTTCCGGTCGGCGGCGGCGCCTGGGCGCGACAGGACAGTTGTCAGCGCCGCCGCCGACCGGAAATCTGGGGCCCCCGCTCACGGGGGCGCGGGATCAGACCTGCTGGCCGGAGAGGCGCTCGACGGCGCGCAGCAGGGCCGAGTGGTCCAGGCCGCCGTCACCCTGGGCGCGCAGCGAGGCCACGAGCTGGGCGACGACCGCGCCGACCGGGAGGGCGGCGCCGACGTTGCGGGCGGCGTCGGTGACGATGCCCATGTCCTTGTGGTGCAGGTCGATCCGGAAGCCGGGCTTGAAGTCCCGGTTCAGGAAGTTGTCCTTCTTGCGGGTCAGCACGGTCGAACCGGCCAGACCGCCGTTGAGGACGTCGAGGGCGGCCACGAGGTCCACACCGGACTTCTCGAGGAAGACCACGGCCTCGGCGCAGGCCTGGATGTTGACCGCGACGATCAGCTGGTTGGCGGCCTTCACCGTCTGGCCGGAGCCGTGCGGGCCGCACAGGACGATGGTCTTGCCGAGGGCCTCGAGGATCGGGAGGGCCTCGTCGAAGTCGGCCTTCTCGCCACCGACCATGATCGAGAGGACGGCCTCGATGGCACCGGCCTCGCCGCCGGAGACGGGCGCGTCGATGACGCGGATGCCCTTCTCCTCGGCGTTCTTCGCCAGGTCGACCGAGGTCTGCGGGGTGATCGAGGACATGTCGACGATCAGCGCGCCCTGCTTGGCGTTCTCCAGGATGCCGGCCGGGCCGTAGGAGATGGCCTCGACCTGCGGGGAGGCGGGCACCATCGTGATGATCACGTCGGCGTCCGCGACGGCCTCGGCGATCGACGCGGCGGAGGTGCCGCCGGCCGCGGTGAGGCGGTCCAGCTTGTCCTGCTCCAGGGTGAAGCCGGTGACGGAGTAGCCGGCCTTGATCAGGTTCTCGGACATGGGCGAACCCATGATGCCGAGGCCGATCCAAGCGATCTTGGGAAGAGTGCTCATGGTGAGGGTGCCTCTCGAAACATGGTGGTACGGGGGAGGGGGCGCCGGTCGGCGGATCAGCGGGCGGGGCGGGCCTCGGCCGGGAGCCACTCGAAGGACGCGGCGGCGTCGGCGGCCTTGTACTCCAGGCCGATCCAGCCCTCGTACCCGGCCTTCTTCAGCTCGTCGAGGAGCTGCTCCAGCGGCAGGTCGCCGGTGCCCGGCGCGCCGCGGCCAGGGTTGTCCGCGATCTGGACGTGGCCGGTCTTGGCCGCGTACTCCGCGATGACCCGGCTGACGTCCTCGCCGTTCATCGACAGGTGGTAGATGTCGAGGAGGAACTTGGCGTTGCCGAGCCCGGTCGCCGCGTTGACCTTGTCGATGACCTCGATCGCGGAGGGGGCGCTCACCAGCGGGTAGAGCGGCGACTCCGGCTTGTTGAGGGTCTCGACGAGGAGGATCGCGCCGATCCGGTCGGCCGCGCGGGCGGCCAGGACCAGGTTCTCCAGGGCGAGGGTGTCCTGGATCTGCGGGTCGACACCCTCGACGCGGTTGCCGTAGAGCGCGTTGAGCGCCTTGCAGCCGACCGAGGCGGCGAAGTCGGCGGCCACCTCGATGTTGGCGCGGAAGCGGTCCGACTCGTCCCCGGGCACGGAGAGGGCTCCGCGGTCGGGGCCGGGAAGCTGTCCGGCGTAGAAGTTCAGGCCCACCAGCTGGGTGCCGGCGTCCTCAAGGGCTTTCCTGAGGGCGTCGAGCTCGCTCTGCTCGGGGGTGGCGGTGTCGATCCAGGGCCACCACAGCTCGACCGCGGTGAAGCCCGCCGCGGCGGCGGCCGCGGGGCGCTCCAGGAGCGGGAGTTCCGTGAAGAGGATCGACAGGTTCACATCGAAGCGCTGGTCCGTGTATCCCATGAGGGGCGGCGCTCCTTCCGTATCGCGGAAGTAAGTTTCTGTCTGACGGAATGTTGCAAGGCGGGGGAGGTGGTTGTCAAGGGGTCCCCGCAGGTCCGGGGCTCCCGTAGACGGGAGTGGGGCCGTAGCGTGGGGCCATGGTGCGTTTGAGAGTGGAGTTCACGACCGAGCCGTTCGACCTCGACGAGGCCCCGGCGCACGCGGTCGTGGCCCGTGAGGTCATCCAGTCGGCCCGGCTGGACGCGGTCGACGTCGGCCCCTTCGGCAACACCGCGGAGGGCGGCGCCGACGAGGTGCTCACCGCCGTCGACGCGCTGCTGCGCAAGTCGCTGGCCGCCGGTGCCACCCGCGTCTCGCTCCAGGTGAACGTGCTCGGGGAGGGCGAGAAGTGAACGAGCACCCTCTGGTCACCGCCGTGAAGCCGCTGGTCGACGCCATGGGCGCCGAGCTGGTCGTCCCCTCCCAGGCGGAGGCCGACGACGTCGTCCTGTCCTGGGAGGGGGAGGACGTCCTCGCCGTACGGCTGCCGCAGCTGTCCGATTCCCTCGATCACATCCTCGCGGCGATGGAGCGGCGGCACGGGATGCCGCTGGCCGAACTGGACCGCAAGGCCAAGCAGGAGGCCGTCCGCCTCCTGGAGGCGCGCGGGGCCTTCGCGGTACGCCACGGCGTGGAGACGGTCGCGGGTGCACTGGGTGTCAGCCGCTTCACCGTGTACAACTACCTCAACCGGGAGACCGCCCTGAGCAGGGAAAAGGCCGCCAAGGGCGAGTAGTTGATCATGTGTGGCCACAAGCCGTCGTCCGGATGTCGGGACGACGGCTTTTGCGTGGCCGAGTTTTCAACAAAGTGTTGACGTCGTGTTGCGGAGGGCGTTAGCTATCCGCAGCCCGTCCGACGCACAGCGAAAAACAGCCACGGAGGCTTCCCGTGACTTCAGGTACGACACCGGGCCTCACCCGGTTCAACACGTCCGCGGACAGCGAGGCCCTCGCCGCGCTCCACGAGGTGTGTTCCAGTTCGGCGTGGGGGAGCCAGATCCTCGCCCAGCGCCCGTACACCACCGCCGAGGCCCTCTTCCTCGCCAGCGACGCCGCCATGGCCGAGCTGACCGCCGAGGACCTGGCCGAGGCGATGGCGGGGCACCCGCCGATCGGTCGTCCGAAGGCCGGGGACCCGACCTCCTCCCGCGAACAGAGCGGGATGGCCGGCGCCTCCGCGGAGCTCAAGGCCGAGATGCTCGAACTCAACCTGGCCTACCAGGACACGTTCGGACACGTCTTCCTCATCTGCGCCACCGGCCTGACCGGCGAGCAGATGCGCGACGCGCTCCGCCGGCGGATCGACAACTCGCCCGAGGCGGAGCGGGAGATCGTCCGCACCGAACTGGGCAAGATCAACCGCATCCGGCTGACCCGTCTCGTAGAGACCTCCGAGGAAGAGAGCTCCGCATGAGCACCGACACCACGGCCTCGGTGTCCACCCACATCCTGGACACCAGCATCGGCCGCCCCGCCGAGGGCGTCGCCATCACGCTCGCGGCCCGCAGCGGCCTCGACGCGGACTGGGTCGCGCTCGGCGGTTCCGCCACCGACGCGGACGGGCGCTGCAAGGACCTGCCGGCGCTGCCGGAGGGCACCACCCACGTACGTCTCGACTTCGAGGTCGAGTCGTACTTCTCCAAGAAGCAAGCCGAGGCGCAGCAGGACGCCCCCCGCGTAAGGGACAGCGGTGCGTTCTTCCCGGAGGTGGCGATCACGTTCGCCGTCACGCCGGGCGAGCACTATCACGTACCGCTGCTGCTCAACCCGTTCGGCTACTCCGTATACCGAGGGAGCTAGCAGACATGCCCACGATTCTCGGCCAGAACCAGTACGGCAAAGCAGAGAACCGCGTCGTCAAGATCACGCGGGACGGCGACACCCACCACATCAAGGACCTGAACGTCTCCGTCGCCCTCTCCGGCGACCTCGACGACGTCCACCTCACCGGCTCCAACGCCCACTGCCTCCCCACCGACACGACGAAGAACACCATCTTCGCGTTCGCCAAGGAGTACGGCATCGAGTCCGCCGAGCAGTTCGGCATCCACCTCGCCCGCCACTTCGTGACGAGCCAGGAGCCGATCAAGAAGGCGCGCATCCGGATCGAGGAGTACTCCTGGGAGCGCATCGCGTCCTCCGAGGCCAACTCCAAGTTCATCGGCGCCGACGAGGTCAACCACTCCTTCGCCCGCAAGGGCCAGGAGACCCGCGTCAGCCAGATCACCTTCGACGGCGAGAAGTGGGAGGTCATCTCCGGCCTCAAGGACCTCGTCGTCATGAACTCCACCAACTCGGAGTTCTGGGGCTACATCAAGGACCAGTACACGACGCTCCAGGAGGCGTACGACCGCATCCTGGCCACGCAGGTGTCCGCCCGGTGGCGGTTCAACTGGACCGACGACGAGCAGCGCATGCCGAACTGGGAGCGGTCCTACGAGCAGACCAGGAAGCACATGCTCGAGGCCTTCTCGGAGACGTACTCGTACTCCCTCCAGCAGACGCTGTACCAGATGGCCACGCGCATCATCAACCACCGCTCGGAGATCGACGAAGTCCGCTTCTCGCTCCCGAACAAGCACCACTTCCTGGTCGACCTCGAGCCCTTCGGCCTCAAGAACGACAACGAGGTCTACTACGCCGCCGACCGCATGTACGGCCTCATCGAGGCCACCGTCCTCCGCGACGGAGCCACGGCGCAGATCCCGGTCGACATGACCAACCTCTAAGCGGCGTCCGAGTGTCCGGCCCCCGCCCGCCCGCAGTCGGGCGGGGGCCGCGCCGGACCGGAGGGATTCTCATGGCACAGCCAGCAAAGGGGCCGGCATCCGCCAAAGGCCCGTGTTCCACCCTGCCGGACACGACCGACCAGGTCCACCCGGTGGACGAAAAGCTCCCCGCCTCGCGGCTCGTCCCCGCGGCGCTCCAGCACATCGCCGCCATGTACGCCGGCGTCGTCACCCCTCCGCTCATCATCGGCCAGGCGGTCGGCCTGGACACCGCCGGAATGACCCGGCTCATCGCCGCCAGCCTGCTCATCGCCGGCTGCGCCACCATCCTGCAGACCCTCGGCGTCCGCGGCTTCGCCGGAAACCGGCTGCCGTTCGTCAACGCCGCCTCCTCCGCCGGCATCGCACCGATGCTCGCCATCGCCGAGACCAGCGCCCCCGGCCACCAACTCCCCGCCATCTACGGCGCGGTGATGGTCGCCGGAGTGTTCTGCCTCGCCGTCGGACCCTTCTTCGGCCGGCTCCTGCGCTTCTTCCCGCCGCTCGTCACCGGCGTCGTCATCACCCTCATCGGGGTCACCCTGATGCCCGTGCCCGTCGGCTGGGCCCAGGGCGGCGACAGGAACGCCGCCGACTTCGGCGCCATGAAGTACCTGGCGCTCGCCGGCTTCACCCTCGTCGTCATCCTGCTCTTCCAGCGCTTCGGCAAGGGCTTCGTCAAGCAGATCGCCCTGCTGCTCGGCCTCCTCATCGGCACCCTCGCCGCGATCCCGTCCGGGATGGCCGACTTCACCGCCCTGCGCGAGGCCCCCGTCGCGGCCCTGCCCGCCCCCTTCGCCTTCGGCGCCCCCGAGTTCCAGCCCGCCGCGATCCTCTCCCTGTGCATCGTGATGCTGGTGCTGATGACCGAGTCCAGCGCCGGAATGCTCGCCCTCGGCGAGATCTGCGAGCGGCGCAGCGACGGCCGGACCATCACCCGCGGACTGCGCACCGACGGCATCGCCACCCTGGTCGGTCCCGTCTTCGGCGGCTTCCCGACCTCGGCCTTCGCCCAGAACGTCGGCGTCGTGTCGCTGACCCGGGTGCGCTCCCGGTACGTGGTCGCCGTCGCCGGCGGCGCCCTGCTGGTCCTCGGCGCCTTCCCCGTCCTCGGCGCGGTCGTCTCCATGGTCCCGATGCCCGTCCTCGGCGGCGCCGGCATCGTCCTCTTCGGCTCGATCGCGGTCAGCGGCATCCGTACCCTGTCGGAAGCCGGACTCGACGACAGCTCCAACATCATCCTGGTGGCGGTCGCGCTCGGAGCGGGCATCATCCCGCTCGCCGCGCCCACCTTCTACGTCGAGTTCCCCGCCTGGGCACAGACCGTGCTCGGCTCCGGCATCAGCGCCGGCGCGCTCGTCGCCGTCCTGCTGAATCTCTTCTTCCACCATCTCGGCACCCGGAGCCGTCACACGGCTCCGGCACTCAAATCCTCCTAGGGTCCTGCCGTGCCCACACCATCCCCGAGGAATGAAGGAAGCACCGCCATGGCAGCACCTTCGGCAGCCCAGCGCATCGTCATCGAGAACGCGGCGATCGCGACCGTCGACGCGAACGACACCGAGTACGCCTCCGGCTACCTCGTCGTCGCGGACAACAAGATCGAGTCCATCGGCGCCGGCAAGGCTCCCGAGGGCCTGGAGAACGTGGTCCGGCGCATCGACGCCACCGGCCATCTCGTCACGCCCGGTCTGGTCAACACCCACCACCACTTCTACCAGTGGATCACCCGGGGTCTGGCGACCGACCACAACCTCTTCAACTGGCTCGTCGCCCTCTACCCGACCTGGGCGCGGATCGACGAGCAGATGGTGCGCGCCGCGGCGCAGGGCTCGCTGGCCATGATGGCCCGCGGCGGTGTCACCACCGCCATGGACCACCACTACGTGTACCCGGTGAACTCCGGCGACCTGTCCGGTGCCATCATCGGCGCCGCCTCCGACATGGGCGTCCGCTTCACCCTCGCCCGCGGTTCCATGGACCGCAGCGAGAAGGACGGCGGCCTGCCGCCGGACTTCGCCGTCGAGACCACCGAGGGCGCGCTCGCCGCGACCGAGGAGACGGTGAAGAAGTACCACGACGCCTCCTTCGACGCGATGACCCAGGTCGCCGTCGCCCCCTGCTCGCCCTTCTCCATCTCCACCGAGCTCCTCCGGGAGGGCGCCGCGCTCGGCCGCCGCCTCGGGGTGCGCATGCACACCCACGGTTCGGAGACCGTGGAGGAGGAGAAGTTCTGTCACGAGCTCTTCGGCATGGGTCCGACGGACTACTTCGAGTCCACCGGCTTCCTCGGCGAGGACGTGTGGATGGCGCACTGCGTCCACATGAACGACTCCGACATCGCGGCCTTCGCCCGCACCAAGACCGGTGTGGCGCACTGCCCCTCGTCCAACGCGCGTCTGGCCGCCGGCATCGCCCGCGTCCCCGACATGCTGAAGGCGGGTGTACCCGTCGGCCTCGGCGTCGACGGCACCGCCTCCAACGAGTCCGGTGAGCTCCACACCGAGCTGCGCAACGCGCTCCTCATCAACCGGCTCGGCGCCCACCGCGAGGCCGCGCTCAACGCCCGCCAGGCCCTCCGCCTCGGCACCTACGGCGGCGCCCAGGTCCTCGGCCGTGCCGACAACATCGGCTCCCTCGAAGCCGGCAAGCTCGCCGACTTCGTCCTGTGGAAGATCGACGGCCTCGGCCACTCCACCATCGCCGACCCGGTCACCGCCATCGTCTTCGGCGCGGCGGCTCCGGTCACGGCCTCCTTCGTCAACGGCAAGCAGATCGTCGAGAACAACCGACTGCTCACCGTCGACGAGGACACCATCGCGCGCGACGCGCGCGCGGAGGCCCAGCGCCTGGCCCGCATCGCGGCCCAGGGCTGACCCTCCCCATGGAGTCCGACCGGGGGGGACGGCCCTCGGTCGGTCGCCGCGGACCCGAGCGGGGTCCGCGGCAGCCCGACCGGGAGGTGCCGTACGCAGAAGACGTACGGCACCTCCCGGGACGGTGATACGCGCCCGTACCCCCACCGGGCTCCCGTCCCCGCGTCGCCGACTCCCCGCGCGCGCACCGCACCACCCCCGCACCGCCCCGCAACGAGCCGCACCTCCTGCACCCCGCACCGCATCGCACCACCTCCCTGAACCCCGCGTCACCGCCGACGTGTACCCGACCGGAGGAACCGCCGTGGCCGCCAAGCCCCAGGTTCGCAATGCAACAGACGCAGGCTCCGCCCCCGACGACCGCGAGACGCATCCGGTCGACGAGACGCTGCCCCCACTGAAGATGCTCACCAGCGGCCTCCAGCACGTGGCCGCCATGTACGCGGGCGTCGTCGCCCCGCCCTTGATCGTCGGAGCGGCCGTCGGCCTCTCCGGCACCGAACTCACCTTCCTGACCGGCGCCAGCCTCTTCACCGCCGGGCTGGCGACCTTCCTCCAGACGCTCGGGGTCTGGAAGATCGGCGCCCGCCTCCCCTTCGTCAACGGCGTCACCTTCGCCGGCGTCGCGCCGATGCTCGCCATCGTCGACACCACCGACGACAAGGCCGACGCGCTCCCCGTGATCTTCGGCGCGATCATCGTCGCCGGACTCCTCGGCTTCCTCGCCGCCCCCTGGTTCTCCCGGCTCGTGCGGTTCTTCCCGCCGGTCGTCACCGGCACCGTGATCACCCTCATAGGTGTCTCCCTCCTCCCGGTCGCCTTCGGCTGGGCCCAGGGGCCCAACCCGGCGGCCAAGGACTACGGTTCGACCACGTTCCTGTCGCTCGCCGCCGTCACGCTCGTCGTCGTCCTCCTGCTCCGCCGCTTCACCCGCGGCTTCGTCAAGCAGATCGCGGTCCTCCTGGGCCTCGTCATCGGCACGGTCATCGCCATCCCGTTCGGCGTCACCGACTTCTCCCCGGTGACGGAGGCGGACATCGTCGGCTTCCCGACGCCGTTCCACTTCGGCGGCCCCCAGTTCGCCCTCGCCGCGATCATCTCGATGTGTGTGGTCATGCTGGTCTCGATGACCGAGTCGACCGCCGACATGCTGGCCCTCGGCGAGATCGTCGAACGGCCCGCCGACGAGAAGACCATCGCGGCCGGACTGCGTGCCGACACCCTCGGCTCCGCGATCAGCCCGCTCTTCAACGGCTTCATGTGCAGCGCCTTCGCCCAGAACATCGGCCTGGTCGCCATGACCCGGATCCGCAGCCGCTTCGTCGTCGCCTGCGGCGGTGGCTTCCTGGTGCTGATGGGCCTCTCGCCGGTCGCCGCCTCGCTGATATCGGTCGTCCCCCGGCCGGTCCTCGGCGGCGCGGGCGTCGTCCTCTTCGGCTCGGTCGCCGCCAGCGGCATCCAGACCCTGGTCAAGGCCGGTCTCGAGAAGGACAACAACGTCCTCATCGTGGCCGTGTCGCTTGCCGTCGGCATCATCCCGATCACCGCGCCGGAGTTCTACCACGCCTTCCCGGAGACGGCGAAGATCATCCTGGACTCGGGCATCTCGACCGGCTGCGTTGCGGCCGTCCTGCTCAACGTGGTCTTCAACCACCTGGGCCGGGGCCGGGACGACGACGACGTCACCGCGCCGATGGAGCCCGGCGACGAGATCTCCGGCAGCCGCACGGCGAAGGCGGCGCACGTCCACTGAACCCGCCCGCTGCCCCACCGCACGCCCCGGTCCCCGCACACGCCGCGGGGCCCGGGGCCGTGGTGCTGATCAACCCCAACACCTCCACCGCCACGACCGCGATGATGACCGCCCTCGCCCGGCGCGCCCTGGGCGGCGCCATTCCCGTCCGCGGCGTGACGGTGACCCGGGGCCCGCGCATGCTCACCGACCCCGCCGCGCTGGACGCCGCGGCACGCGAGGTCGTCGCCGCGGGACTCCGCGCCACGGCCGCAGGCGACTGCGCGGCCCTCGTCGTCGGCGCCTTCGGCGACCCGGGCGCGGCGGAGCTGCGCGCGGCCACCGACGTGCCCGTGGTCGGCCTGGGCGAGGCGGCCCTCCGGGAGGCGGCCTCCGGGGGAACCCCCTTCGGCATCGCCACCACGACACCGCTCCTGGCCGAGGCCATCGCGGCCCGGGTGGCGGCCCTGGGCCTCGCCGACCGGTACACGGGCCTCCGTCTGACCACCGGTGCACCCGAACACCTCTCCGCCGCTCCGGAGTCGCTCCTCGACGAACTGGAACACGCGGTCCGCGCCTGCGTGGAGCGGGACGGCGCACGGGCGGTCGTCATCGGCGGCGGCCCACTGGGAGAGGCGGCGGAGGAGCTCCGCATCCGGTGTGACGTCCGGATCGTGGCCCCGATCCCGGCGGCCTGCCGGGTGCTCGCGCGCTCCCTGGGGCGGTGACCTCCGGCGGCCCCCGCCGCGCGCCCGCTCACCGCTCCACCGCGATCCTGCGGCGGCACTCCTGGGCCAGGGCCGGATACGCGGCGCCGATCGCCTCGTACAGCCGTCGCCGCAGCAGCCGCTCGGCCTCGCCGCGCCCTGTGTCCCCGTACAGCCCGTCGAGCAGCGCCTCGTACCGCGCGAGGGCGTGCCGGAGATAGTTCACCTGCCACCGGACGAGCGCGCCGGCCTGAGCCCCCTCTCCCGGTGACGCCCCGGGACTTCGAGTCCCCAGGAACCGCCGGTGCCGGACGGCCCGCCGCTCCAGTTCGGGCCCGGGGAGGCGGGGGACCTCGATCGGCTCCGCGCGGATCGCGGCCAGGACGGCGCCCCGGCGCCGCTCGGCGTGGGCCGCGGCGGCCGAGGAGCGTGCCGGTGAGAGCGCTGACGTCTCGGCGAACTCGGGGGTCCGCTCCACCGTCTGGACCCGCGCCAGGAGGTAGAGCCGCAGGGGCGCGGGGGACCAGCGGCGCGGGTCGCGGCCCTGCACGTCGGGTGTCCCGAGGAGCTCCCGCACCATCGTGTCGGTCCAGCCGCGGCGGCGTACCCCGGCGTGGCTCACATAGGTCGTACGGTCCGTCATGATTCCCCCAGATCTGATCACGGAGAGTGATGTTCCCAGTGAAACGCACACCACTGACAACGCCCCCTTGTCGAGCCCGGCCCGACTGTGCGATATAGGTCTGGACCTTTCCGACGGACGGAGGCCGGCCCGTGCAACGCCCGCTCGCCGCAAGCCTGTTGACTGCCCTCACGCTGACGCTCACCCTCGCCGGGTGCTCGGGCGCCGCCGTTCCCGAGGCCAAGGACACCCGCGCCCCCACCGTCCCCTCCGGCGTCACCGCGACGGCGGGCAGCGCCAGCACGGTCCATGTGATGTGGAGCGCGGCCACCGACGACCGGGCCGTCACCGGCTACACGGTCTACAGCGAGGGCCGCAGGATCAAGGACCTTCCCGCGACCACTCTGATGACCGACGTGGTCGGCCTCGCCCCCGCCACCCTCCACCGCTTCACCGTCCGGGCCCGCGACGCCGCCGGAAACGTCTCGCGCCCCAGCGCCACCGTCACCGCGACCACCTTCCGTGCCGCCGCCGAGGACCGCAGGCCCCCCACCACGCCGGCCGCGCTCCGCGCCACCCCCGACGGCAGCCGCGCCGTGACCCTCCGCTGGTCGGCGTCCACCGACGACACCCGAGTCACCGCGTACGACGTCTACCAGGCCGACACCCGCATCCACACCGTGCCCGGCACCGCCACCACCGCCCACGTCACCGGGCTGCGCCCCGGCACCGCCTACGCGTTCACCGTCCGCGCCCGCGACGCCGCCGAGAACTCCTCCCCGGACAGCGCCCCCGCCGACCTCACCACGGCCCCGTCCCCGGGCGCGCCCGCGAACACCGCCCCCACCCGCCTCACCGCGACCGCGGCGAAAGGCGAGATCACCGTCACCTGGACCCCACCGGACACGGGCGCCCCGGTGACCCACCATGAACTCCACCTCGACGGCAGGTTCGCCACCACCGTCATCTGGGGCACCGCTCCACCGCCCGGCCGCGTCAGCTACACCTTCCCGGTCCAGGATCCGCCGGGCACCCGCTACACCGTCACCCTCCGCGCCCAACTCCCGGACGGCACCTGGGGCGACTTCTCGGCCCCCCGGACGGTGGTGGTGCGCTGACCGCACCAGCAGCCGCGCCACCGGCCGTACCACTTGCCGGGTGCCGACGCCGCCGACCGGCCCGGCGCCTGTGACGCGAGCGATTCCCCGCCCCCGCCCCCTGCGTCGTACGTCCGATTCGTCCCCCTCCGAACTACCCTGGGAAGCGTGGCCGAGACCGTACTCACCAACACCGGGCTCGACAGCTTCCTCGACGGAGCACCCGAGCGCCGCGATCCCGATTTCGTGCGTGCCGCCGAGGCGGTGCTGGGTCTCCTCGCCCTCCGGGGGGCCGACCGGGAGTCAGGGGTGCCCGAGCCGACACCCGGACTCGTACGCCAGCTGCTCGTCGAGGACCTGCCGACCTTCGTCTACGCGCCGCCCGGCGCGCTCGCCGTCTATCCCGCCGTCGTCGGCCGGCTCGCCGCGCGGTTCGACGGGGACCGGGGCGAGCGGGTCGCCGTGGCCGTCAGGGAGGCCGCCGGTGACTTCGAGCGGGCGATGACCGACCCGGGGAACCTGACCTGGCACCGGTGGTACGCCTCGCTCCTGCGCTCCTGCGGCGCCGACCTCGCCGACCCCGAGGACGTACGGCGCCGGCTCGCCGCCCTCGACGGGGCACCGCTGCCCGACGGGGTGCACCGGGCCGACCTCATGGGGCGTACGGCCCTCGCCGACGTCCTGCTCGCCGAGGCCCTCACGCGCGCGTACGTACGGGACGCCGAAGCGCCGCCCGCCGCCGGGCCGCTGCTCACCGACCACGCCGTCGCGACCGGCATCGGGCAGGTGGCGGCAGCGCTCCAGGACCGGTGGACCGCCGCCGGCCTCGCCGAGCAGCTCGCCGGGCCGTACGCCCGCTTCGCGCCCGGGCCCGACGAGTTCCCCCACCTCGTCCTGGCCGACGCGCTGCTCGACGAGCACCTGGACCACTACGGCGACATCGCCGTGCCCGTACCCCCGCCGCCCGCGGTCGAGGCGGGACCGGTCGAGGAGGACGCCGACACCCTCATCGCCGCCGTCGAGGAGCTGTCCGAGGAGGAGTTCGAGCCCTACGGGGGTGAGGCTCCGCATCTGCTGTACGTGGTCTACCGGCGCGGCTGCGCGGCCGAGTCCGTCTCCCGCAAGGCCGCCGAGTACGAGGACTGGGCGGTCGATCCGGCCGTGGAGGACCTGCCCGTGGCCGTACCGGCGGAGGTGCCGGAGGGGGCGTTCCACCCCTCGCACCTCGTTCCGCCCGTCACCGAGCTGGAACGGCTCCTCGGCACGACCGACCTGACCGAGACCGACCGGGCCCGGTTGGAGGGCCCCGCGCGCGACCTCGCCGCCGTCCTCGACCGACTCGCCTCCACCGGCCTGGTCTTCCGCTCCGGCGACGCCTTCGGGCTCACCCCTCGCGGGGCCGGAGTGGTCCGCTATCTCCTCGGGGTACGCGGGATCGCCGCCCCCGACGCCGCCGAAGCCCGGGCCTGGTCCGCCTCCGAGGCGGTGACCGCCGCCGGCGGCTGGCCCACCTGGGTGGCCTCGCGGGTGCTCGCTGACTGGCTCCACGCGCGCGGGGACACCGCCGACGCCTGGTCGGGGCTGCTGGCCGCCCTCGGCACCGTCCACGCCGGCACCCCCGACGCCGCCGCCGTCCGCGGGCTCTTCGCCGTCCTCGACACCGCCGCCGCCCCGCCCGATGCCCTGCGCGGCGCCCTCCGCGACCCGGTGGTCGGCGCGTACGCCCATCAGGCGCTCCGCGCGCGGGGAGAGCCCTCCGACCTGATCCAGGTGGGCATCTCGGCGCGGGCGCTGTTCGTGCTCGACGCGCTCCCCGCCAAGAAGGGGCCCCTGGAGTCCCGCCGTGCCGCCTTCGACGCGGCGGCCTCCGCCTGGCCCGGGGGTTCCGCCGCCCTGGTCCGGGCGATGCGGGCGGCGGACCGGCACGAGGCCGAGCGGGTCCTCGGCCCGCTCGGCCTGGCGCCCTAGGCGGCCGCAGCCCCTGTCCCGCTCGGCCGCTATCCGGCCGTGAGGTACATCGCCGACGGTCCCGACCCCGCCGTGTTCCGGCAGCTGTGGTTGCCCGTCGGGCGGGCGTGGACCAGGGCCAGGCAGCGACCGAGGGCCTGCTGGCCGTAGGCGTTGGGGTGCATGGACTCCTGGACGAGCCCCTGCGTGCTCTGGCTGTCGATCCAGCGCGCCCACTCGCTCGCCGCGCCCGACGCCGGTGCCGTGGACGTCACCTGACGGCTCGCCCTGGCGCACACCTCCCGCCCCTGCAGCGCGTCCCGCAGGTCCATGAACTGCACGCCCTTGGCGGCCGCGACGCCCTTGAGACGGTCGGCGAGCTGCGGGACGAGGGAGTCGCGGGCCCAGTCGGCGTCGGCGTTCCAGAAGGGGCAGCCGCCGGTGTTCGTACGGGTCCAGCCGCTCTCGCCGTACCGGTTCTCGGCGGCGCGGGGAATGGGAGAGGGGTACGACTGGAGGACGATCCGGTAGTCGGAGGAGGCGTATCCGGCGCCCGTCATCACGGCGCGGATCTCGTCGACCGAGCGGCCGACGTCCGCCATCACGCCGTCGATCCGGGCGTCGACCTCGGCCTGCTGGTCGTCGTGGCAGTACGAGTACCAGACGATGTAGTCCTTGGCGCAGGTGGCGATGATGTCGGCGAAGCCGAGGTCGTTGCCGCCGATGGAGAGGGCGATCAGCTCCACGTCGTGCGAGGCCGCGACGGCCGCGAGCTGGTCGGCCTGCGGGGCCTCGCCCTTGTAGGACTGCCCGCCCTGCGCGGCACGGAAGACGTTGTCGGTCGTCGCCCCCGAGCAGGCCAGGTTGATCAGGCTGCTCGCGAGCGGTCCCGCGCTGCGCACCTCGGCGGTGTCCGAGCGGTGGCAGCCGCCCGCGGTGCTGCCGTACACCCGGGACGGGTCGTAACCACTGCCCGTCCAGGCCCGGTCGGTGCCGTTACGGCTGCCGGAATTGGTGAGGCTGTTGCCGAGCCAGCGGCCTGCCTCCCCGGAGATGTAGCTGTCGCCCATGGCGACGACGGCGGTGGGGCCCGTGCCGGGGGAGGCGTGGGCGGAGGGGGCGGCGACGGAGGCGAGCCCGGCGGCGGTACACAGTGCCAGGAGTGCGCGCAGCGCACGGTGGGGGGACGAAGGCATGGCTGTGCTCCTGCGGTACGCAGTGACGTGGGGGACAGCCGCCGGCCGGTGGCATGGCGGAATCTGTCACCCACCGGCTTGTTACCGCTAGGTAGCTGCATATCTCGGTTGCGTCACGTCGCCTGTGCCACGACAGGGCCCCGCCCCCGGAGCCGTGCGTTCACCGGGGGCGGGGCTTGTGGCGCGCCGAGCAGGTCATCCGACCTGCTCGGTTGCGGCTACGTGGAGTGTCCTGCGGCAGCTCTCAGCCGGGGACGAGCTCGCGCAATTTCTCCCTCGTCTGTTCATCCGTGGAGTAGAGCACCGTCCCGATCATGCCCCGAGTCAGCAGGACCTTGTACGTGTTGCGGATGAGGCGATCGACCTCGTCGTCAGGGGTCGACCGGCTGAAGACGGGGTCCTTCGACCGCGTCCGGTCCGTCACCCACGTCCCTTCCCGCCAGATGAGATCGGGACCGAGTATGACCCCGCTCCAGTCGTACTCGAACCCCTGAGCCGTGTAGACGCAGCCGATCTGACCGAAGCCGGCGGGGTCGGTGGCCCAGAGCGCCGACGGCGGCGCGCCGGCGATCGCGCGATCGCCGAAGACGTTCCACGGACGGGCCCAGCGGCCGATCACGACGTCGGCTGGGAGAGCCTGACCGGGGGAGGTCTCCTTCGTCCACTTCCAGCAGTACCCGGCCGACATGCGCGCACTGTGGCCCTGAGCCCGCTTGCTGTCGAGAAAGGCCTCCATCTCGTCAGGAGTCCCGGCCACCCTGAGCTCCATCTTGTCGTCCGGGTCCCACACCACGGGGCCGCCGGGCGACAGCCCGAGGAGGCGCAGCACCCAGCGGAGGTAGGCGTCGCTGCCGCCGCACCGGAACTGGCTGTCGAGGGAGACGACCGTGCAGTCGAGGCCCTTGGCCGCGGCGGCCGCCCGGATCTGGTCGACGTTGCCCATCTCGCCCGGCCGTACGATCTGGTGCTCGTCGAGGAGGAAGACCGGAACGTGAGCGGCGTCGATGAGTTCCTCCACCTGCGGTCGGTCACTGCGCTGGCTCGCCGGGGTGTATCGATTCGCCGAGGTTCTGCGCATGCGATGGGCTTCGTCGCAGAGGATGACGTCGAGCGCGTTCTTCTCGGCGGTCATGAAACTGTTGAAGTACTTGAAGAGGTCCTGCACTTCACGCTTGCGCGTCCCGGCCACCCTGCGCATCGTCTTCGTGAAGGACTGGGATCCCGTCGCGTGGAGAGTCGGCCGCCCCTGTCGGTACAGCTCGCCCAGCAGCGACAGGGCGATGACGCTCTTGCCCGTTCCTGGGCCGCCGGTGACCACGACGACGTTCTTGCGGTCCGCCTGCGCGGCATGACGCACCGCGCGCATCACGGTCTCGTAGGCAACGCGCTGTTCGTCCAGAAGTACGAACTGCTCCCTTTCGCGCACCTCTTGGGCGGCGACGGCCATGAGTTGCTTCGAGGGGGCGGTCTTGCCGGCCAGTAGCTCGTCGGCGGCGGCAGCGCCGCTCACGGGTGCGAGCCGTGACTGGAGGAAGGCGATGAAGGCGCCCCGACGCTGCTCGCTGTACAGCCTCCCCCGCTCGGATTCGCCGATCTCAGAGAGCCCTGCGATGCCGAAATCCGTGGCGTTATGCAGGTATGCCGCTCCCGCGATTCGCTCGGGCCTCTCCGCGAGGGCTCCGTTGAACGAGGCGAGGTAGTCGCAGTAACCCCGCACCTGCGCGATGGGGTTGAGCATCGGCCGGGTGGAGGCGTCGACCCGACACAACGACGGCTCCCCGTCCTCCGGTGTCGCCTGACTCCATTGCTTGAGTTCTATGACGACGTAGGACGGTTCGCCGGATCCCGGGTGAACGCCGGCCAGCACCGCGTCGGCGCGCTTACTGGTCAGCGGCAGCCCGTACTCCAGGAGCACGGTCACCTCCTGCAGCCCCGCTTCGAGCAGGACACTCATCAGGGCGGGCAGGCTGCGTTCCCACGACTTGACCTCGGCCGTGTTCGGTTTGTGACCGTGATCGTGCGTGAACTGTTCCACCAGTCGCTGGGACAGCATGCCGTTCAGTCCCTGAGCTGCGGCGTTGGCGACTGAATCACGAATCAAGGTCGGGGCTCCTAAGCGCGGCGATGAGGAAACGTGGCGCGAGGTCGCGCACGGGGCGTCCGGGACTCCGCAGACGGGCGGGGGTGTCTGCCGGAACTGTCGTGGTGCGGTTCTCCACGAGGTCTCGCGCCCTTGCGTCGGGGTACTGAAATCGAGACGAAAGGGAATCGTTTCCCCGGCACTCGGAAACGGTGCCGGCAGCGCTCTGGCTGATGCGGGCGACGCTTCAGGCGCGAGGGGTGCCGTGCGGTGCTGTGCCTTCATGGGTACGGCCCTGCAGGCAGCGGAGGTGGGACGAGACAGGCCCCGGGGTGGGAGCGGCTACGACTCGACGTGCAGGCATGCGTGCTCTCCCTGCGGTGGGGGCGTGGTCCGACTTCGACAGCCCGGCGGGGTCCGTAAATAGCCCAGGATGCTAGCACGCCCCGTAATACTCATGGCCATAGGCTTCGGGGAGTGAGCCGCTCGCAAACCGGCTGCCTCGGGTAAGGTCTGTGACCTGCAGCCTTGCGCCTCATGGCGTACTGAATCACCGCGGAGGTCGGACCGTGACGGCAGCTGGTACTCCGGCGACACCCAAGCCAGGGATGCCGCGCAAAGAGCGTTGGTTCCAGCCCCGCCGGTCCGCTCACACCTGGGAACAGGAAGGGCTCGACCACATCCGGCAGTTGATGCCGTCGACCGAGCCGTATCGAGCCTGGGCCACGTTCTCCTTCACCGCGGCCTCCGGGCGCACCAACGAGTGTGACCTCTTCATCGCCGCCCCCGGAGGTCTCTATCTCCTCGAGCTCAAGGGACATCCCGGCCGCGTCGTCAATCACGGAGACACCTGGCAGTTTCATGCAGACAGGGTGCGCACCCTGAAGAACCCCCTGCATCTGACTGATCTCAAATGCAAGGAGCTGAAGGGCCAGTTGGAGCGAGCGGCTCGGTCGATGGGTGTCGACCCGCGCCGCGTCCCCTTCATCAAACCCGCGGTCTTCCTCCACGACTCCGGTCTGGTCAGCGAGCTCGACGAGTTCCAGCGGATCAACGTCTACGGTCGCAACGACGGTGCGAGCGGCCTGGGAAGGATCTGGGACGACCTGCTCGGCAAGCCGCCGGAGCGGGAGAGCTGGCGCATCACCCCGCAGTCCTCGCAGCTGCTCGAGCAGCTGATGCAGAAGATCGGCATCAGCCACTCCACCGCCCATTTGCGTTTCGGCGACGACTGGAAACTCGAGCCGCGTGTACTCGACGCCGGTCCCGGCTGGGAGGACCGTCTCGCGATCCGCGTCGACGGTCTTGTGCAAGAGGAGGGCCGGGTACGGATATACCTCGTCGAGCAGATGGCCGGCGAGGCTGCCCGGCGGGCCGCGGATCGAGCTGCCCGCCGCGAGTACCAGGTACTGCAGGGCATCACCCACCGGGGCATCGCCCAGGCCGCCCAGATCCACCAGCATCAAGGCGGCCCGGCGATTCTGTTCCGGCATCGCCATTCGGATCTGCGTCTCGACGCCTACCTGGCGGCATACGGCGGCAAGCTCACCCCTGAGGTCCGACTCGACCTTGTGCGCCAGCTGGCCGAAGCCCTCCGCTACGCGCACAATCGGTCGCTCTACCACCGGGCCCTGTCGGCACGCTCGGTATACGTCTCGGCCAAGGAGGACGGCTCCGATCCTGCCGTACGCATCACCGACTGGCAGACCGCCGCCCGTGACTTCGAGACCACGTCGATGCGTTCGATCGGAGACACACCGCTCGACGGAGGGCTGATCGAGGACTCCGCCCAGGTCTACCTGGCCCCGGAAACAGACCAGGAGTTCGCCGACCCTGTCGATCTGGACCTCTTCGGGCTCGGCGCCCTCTCCTACCTGATCCTCACGGGGGAGGCGCCCGCCCCTCAGCGCAGTGCCCTCATCGAAAGGCTCTCAGCCGAGGGCGGGCTGCACCCCTATGCCGTGGCCGACGGCCTCTCGGACAGTCTTGACACCCTGATCTACCGGGCCACCCGCGCCGAGGTCGTGGACCGGCTGCCCGGAGCCGACCGCTTTCTCGACCTTCTCGACGAGGCCGAGCAACAGGCCGCGACCCCGGACCAACCCGCGACGGTGGAGACCGATCCTCTGACGGCGCTCCCCGGCCAGCCCGTGGACGGGATCTGGACGGTGAAGCGGGTCCTCGGGACCGGCGCCACCGCACGGGCACTGCTGGTCGAGCGGGTGGTCGAGGAGCCTGTCGGGCCCGATGACAAGACCGTCGTCGTGGAGCGGGTCTTCAAGGTCGCGCTCGACCAGGACAAGGACGCACGACTTTACGCGGAGGCGACCGCCCTCAAGACGGTGGGCGGGGGCCGGATCATCCGGCTGCTCGAGGAGCCGAGGGAGATCGCCGGCCATACCGTTCTGGAACTCGAGTACGCGGGGGAGACCTCCCTGGGCGCGCGACTCCGTGGCGAAGGGCGACTCACCTACGATCAGTTGGAGCGGTACGGCAACGACCTGTTCATCGCGCTCGATCAGCTTGCCGCCAAGGGCGTGCGGCACCGCGACATCAAGCCGGACAACCTGGGCCTGCACAAGCGCGACGACGGCTCGTGGGAGCTGCTGCTGTTCGACTTCTCGCTGGCCGACGCGTCCGAACGAGACATCACCGCCGGAACGCGCGGCTACCTCGACCCGTTCCTCGGCAGCGCGCGACGCTCGCTCTACGACGACCATGCGGAGCGGTACGCGGCGGCCGTGACGCTGCACGAGATGGCCTCCGGTGAACGGCCCGTGTGGGGAGACGGACAGAGCGACCCTCGAGTGAGCGAGGACGTGGAACTGTTCGTCGCCGCCGAGCTGTTCGAGCCCGGGCTCCGTGACGGGCTCACCGCGTTCTTCCACCGCGCCCTGCACCGTGACGTCGACCGACGCTTCGACACGTTCAAGCAGATGGAGGACGCCTGGCGGCAGATCTTCCGTACCGCCGACTCCGCGAAGCCGGTCACCACTCCTGCCACCGTGGGCGCCCTGACGGCGAGCACGGAAGAAGCACGCGAGACCGCAGCGGCGGCAGCAGAGTCGACCACGGCCCTGGACGCGGCTGGACTCTCCCCGCGAGCTGTCTCCGTCGCCAACGGACTGGGCGCGGTGACAGTCGGTGAACTCCTCGACGTGCCCCCGCACACCATCGCCCGGGCGCGAGGCGCCGGCACACTCGTCCGCAGAGAACTGAACCGGCGCCACAAGCAGTGGACCGCGATGCTCAAGCGCCCTACTGCGGCGTCGGAGCGTCCCCCGAGTGCGCTGGAGTCAGCCCTTTCCGACGCCCTGACCTCCGCGCCCCAGGACGAAGCGCGACTGGTTGCCAACGAGTCGGTCGACTCTCTGGCAGCCAGACTCACTCCGACCCCCGCACGGAAGGGCAACCTGCGTCCGGACGTCGTACGCCTGACTCTGGGGCTGCCTCGCACCAAGGAGGAAGGAGGTGACCTCTCTCCCCTCGGCCCCTGGCCGCCGCAGACGCTGATCGCCAAGCATCTCGGCAGCAGCCAGCCCACCGTGTCGCGGCACCATGTCGCGGCGATCGAGGAATGGTCCACCACCGGCTGGATCACGCACGTCCGGGACGAGCTGGTGCAGATCCTGGCCCAGGCGGGCCGCGTGATGACCGTCCAGGAAGCCGCGGCCGAGCTTCGCGTACGCCATGGCGCCGGCGACGACACCGCCGAGCGCACGCTGGCGAAGGCACTTGCCGTAGTCCGCGCGGCCGCGGACGCCGAGGCACTGCAGCGGGGCAACGAGCAGGATCCGCGGCTCGAAGTGCTGCGCCGGGGGTCCCGTGTGCTGCTCGCGCTCGACTCCCTGCCCGGCACCGACGATCCCACTCCGCAGGAGCTGGCCGACTATGCCGCGGCACTCGGCGCGGCCGCCGACCGGATGGCCGCGGAGGACCCGCTGCCGGGCCGTGCCACGGTCGTACGGACCCTTCGGGAGGTGCCCGCGCCTGAAGGTATGACCCCGCTGGCCGACACCCGCCTGGTCGGGCTGGCGGCCGTGGTGTCGCAGGATGCCTCCGCGTCGCCGCGACTGGAGATCTATCCCAAGGGGCTCGGTCTCGCCCGCGCCATTCGCATCTCTCAGGCGGTAGCCGGTGTCCGCCGCGAGGTCGGCCTCTCCATCGGTGAGCTCGTCGCCCGGGTCAAGGCACGCTTCCCCTCCCTGCCTCTCTCGGAAGCCCCCACGCACATCGAGATCGAGGATGCGCTTGCCGAGGCGGGATTCCCGCTGGAGTACGACGCCGTCCGCAAGCGCTTCTTCCCCCCGGCGGTCGAGGGGACCCGCTGGACCAGCTCCACCTACACCCGCACGAGCGTGCTCGTGGCGGAAGCACGGTCGGCGGTGGCCGCGGGCCGTGATCCGCAGGCCGTCGTGCGCGCCAAGCTGACGGGAGCCGCCGAGCGAGGAGGCTTTCTGGCCCTCACGCTCAAGGGCGCGGACCTGCCGGGCACGGCAGTCGCTCTGTCAGAGGAGTTCGGCGTGACCGCGGTGGACTTCAACGCCGAGTTCCTCGCGGCCTTCCGGGCGCTCGCCGTGGAACTGGGGACCGACTGGACCAAGGTCCTGCGCGCGGACGCCGCCTTCACCAGCGGAGGCGAGCTGAAGCCCGGACTGCGCTCATACGTCCAGCGGGTCACCGATCGGTTGGCGGATCAGTTCACCAGGCTGGCCGAGGAAGCGGGCCCCAGGGCGGTGCTCTTCTTCCACAACGCCAGCCTGTTGGCACGTTACTTCGACGGTGGTGGACACGACCTGTTGGTGGACCTTCAGCGGGCCGCCCGGCGCCCTGCACGGCTCCCGCACGGTCTGTGGTGGCTGTGCCCGATGGAAGACCCCAAGCAGACACCGTCGTTGGACGGACGCACGGTCGAAGTCGTCGACCGCGCGACCGAGTGGACGCGGCTCGACTCGTTGTTCCTGAAGAGGCTCAAGGAGGAGAGCGCGGGCGAGGAGCGCTGAGGGTGCGTGTGGTCGACAACGGGTTCATACTGAGTTGTGGATCTCGGGCGTGTCCTGAGGGACGGGCTGGTAAGCAGGTGTCTCCAGGGGGGCCTGTGAGTGTGGACACCCCTGTGCGTTCAGCTCAGGAGGTCACCTCGTATGCCCCAACAGCGTCAGACCCTGCGTACTGCGACGAGCGATCCCGGTGCCGACCGGCTGAAGGTCGTGCTGGAAGGCTGGCGCCACTCGCTGCTCGACCTGGGCGGCCGCAACCGGTTGCTGAACTTCCGCCACACGAAGACGGCGACACTGGAGTTCACATCGCCCAGCGCCGCGACGCTCCTGAACGGACTCGCCAAAGGCTGGGACTTCGCCCCGGTCGCGCCGGGCTCTGCGGGATCCGAGGGCGACGGCATCAAAGCGCCGCCCGGAGGCTCTGAGACCGGGGTGGTGACGCAGAAGCCGACTCAGGCTGCACTCGACAGTGCCCTGTACCAACTCCGCCAGAAATCCGGCCAGACGTTCAACGACTACGGTCTGTGGGTGTTGTGGCTGGGCGTCGGCATGCTGGACTGGCGTGAGCCAGGCTCCGAGGAGAGCAGTGCCGCGCCGCTGCTGCTGGTACCCGTGGAGCTGCGCCGCGACAAGGACCGTCGCTACCGACTTCATCCGGCCGACGGCCAGGACCGCATGCACAATCCCGCCCTCGCGGTGAAGCTCGAGCGGCAGGGAATCGACTGGAGCCGCGTCACGGACACGGACGTCACCGACCTCTCCGCAGTGGTCTCTGCGGCTCGCTCGGCCGCGGCCGGCCAAGCAGGCTGGAAGGTCGACGAACGAGTGGTGCTCGGCCTGTTCGCCTCGCACCGGGAGGCCATGTATCAGGACCTTCAGCAGAACGAGGAGCGCATCCTCGGACATCCGTTGGTGAAGGCCGTCGCCCTCGGCCCTGCCGCCGGTCTCCCGGACGATCTGATCGGCTTCGAGCCTCCGGAGCTCGACAGGATCGACGAGGTCCAGTTGCCCGAGGAGACACCGCTCGTCCTCGACGCGGACGCCTCCCAGCGGCAGTGCATCGCGGCCGCGCTCGACGGCCGTTCCTTCGTGGTGAGCGGTCCTCCCGGCACGGGCAAGAGCCAGACCATCACCAACATGATCGCCGCACTCATGCACGCGGGCCGCAGCGTGCTGTTCGTCAGTGAGAAGGCCGCGGCCCTGGACGTCGTGCGCAACCGTCTGCGGAGCGTGGGCCTCGGCGACTTCGTCATGGGACTGCACAGCGCCGACACGAGCAAGAAGGCGGTGGCCACCGAACTCGCCCGGGTGCTGACCACCGAGGCCCGGGCCACGGGAGCGGCGGAGCACGAGCTGAAGCAGGCACGCCGGCTACGCGAGGGGCTGTCCGCCTACGCGGCGGCGATGAACCAGACGCGTGAGCCTCTGCAGCGCGGCCTCCACGACGTCCTGGGCCGCTTGATCCAGCTGGAGCTGGCCGGCACCCCGCAGCTTCCGCTGTCCGGGCAGAACGCCCGGACGGTCGACGGACTGAGCGCCTACGCGCTGCAGGAACTCGTCTCCGCCGCCGAAGCCGTCAGCCGTGCCTGGCGACCGGCCGCCGAAGGAGATTCCTTCCCCTGGCGGGGGCTGGTCGGGAACTCGGCACCCCCCGTGCTCTCCGAGGCAGCCGACGCACTGAGCGCCGTACGGGCCGCTGCCGTCCGACGCCCGTTCGCCGCGCATCATGGCGAACCCGCCTCGGTACGGGAACTCCATCAGGCCGTCCGCGTAATGCGGGACGGGCTCCCCGGGCAGGACGGTGCGGCGGACGGAGGTCTGCCCGAGGACGTCTCCGACCAGCTCGCCCAGCTCGCGGACCTCTTCGGTGTGCCGAAGCCGGACGGAGCCGAGGCCGCCTTCGCGCTCTGTGAGCTGGCGGATCTCACGAAGGCGTCCCATCGACCGCCGTCGGGATGGTTCGACGACGGCATACGGAGCACGGCACACCGCGCCGCACGGGAACTGCGCCAGGCGCTGGCCGCCGAGGCCGAGGCACGGGCAGCGGCGGAGGACGTCTTCGGCGAGCAGGTGCTGACCGCGACCGAACTGCCGGAACTGGCGGCACGATTCGCCGACCAGCACAGCGGACTGCTGGCCCGCTTCTCGGCGCAGTACAAGGCCGACCGGGCCGCGGTGGCGGCACTGACGCACAGCGGCACCTGGGACAAGAAACTCCCCGGCCGTCTCGAGCACGCACTCGGCTGGCTTCACGCGACGCAGGAGCTGCAGCGTCTCGCCGATCAGCACACCACCCTCCTCGCACGCTGGACACCGCGCACCGCGTCGCAGGTCGAGGACCTCGCCCAGGCACTGGAGACCGCCGACCGCATCGCCGAGCTGGGCGGCGGGGTCGCCCGACGCGAGCGACTGATCAGCCAGCTGGCCGACGGCTCCGACACCGACCCGCTGCCGACGCTGCTCGCCGCGAACGTACGCAGCGCCCTGGCCACGTGGTGCACCACGGCGAGCCGCCGCGCCGAACGCTGGTCCGCGTCCGCGGCAGCACTCCTCGGCCTCTTCGACCCGGCCAGGAGCGCTCAGCTCTCCCCGTCCCTGCTGGGCGGCTTCGAACAGGCGCAGCAGCTGATCGACGTACTCCTCGCCGATCCGCACGGCCCGGACGAATGGCAGGCATACCGCGCCGGTGTCGCCGTCCTCGCCCGTCACGATGCCGACGACCTCGTCGCGAACGCGGCCGAGCGCGGCATCGACCCGAAGCAGCTGCCCGCCATAGTCGAGCAAGCGGTTCTCCGCTCCTGGGCCGACGCGGTCCTGGCCGGCGACGACCGGCTCCGCACCACCCGCTCTGAGGACCTCGACGCCCGGGTGGCGGACTTCCGCGCCGCGGACCGCCGCCTCATCGCGGCTGCCGGCGGGGCGGTGATCGAGCGGTGCAACAGACGTCGCCCGCGCAATCACAGCGGTGGCGGCAGCGCGGTCATCAAGCGCGAGGCGGAGAAGAAGACCCGGCATATGCCGGTGCGCGAACTGTTGGGGCGCACGCGCGAGGTCGTCCAGTCGATCAAGCCGTGCTTCATGATGAGCCCGCTCACCGTCAGCCAGCACCTGCCTCCGGACTTCGCCTTCGACGTCGTCATCTTCGACGAGGCGTCCCAGGTCCGCCCCAGCGACGCGATCAACTGCATCTACCGGGGCCGCAGCCTGATCGTCGCGGGCGACGACAAGCAGCTGCCGCCGACCTCGTTCTTCGACTCCTCGGTGGAGGACGAGTCGGACGAGTACGCGGAGGACGTACCCGACTCCTTCGAGTCCCTGCTGCACGCCTGCAAGGCCGGGGCCATGCGGGAGCTGTCGCTGCGCTGGCACTACCGCAGCCGTCACGAGGACCTGATCACCTTCAGCAACCGCGAGTTCTACGCGAACTCGATGGTGACCTTCCCTGGCTCGCTCGACAAGGGCAACGACGTCGGCGTGGACTTCCTCAAAGCGGACGGCGTGTACGACATGGGTGGCCGCCGGGACAACCGCAGCGAGGCGGAGTTCGTGGCCGAGCGGGTCATGCACCACTTCGACACCCGCCCTGGCAGGACACTCGGCGTCGTCGCCCTCTCCCAGGCACAGGCCTCGGCCATCGACCTGGCCGTCCAGCAGGCCCGCATCGCGCGTCCCGACCTCGAGCACTGCTTCACCGAGGACCGCCTCGACGGCTTCTTCGTGAAGAACCTCGAATCGGTCCAGGGTGACGAGCGAGACGTGATGATCATGTCCGTCGGATACGGCCCCGATGAGCACGGCACCCTCGGACTGAACTTCGGCCCCATCAACAAGGGCGGCGGCTGGCGCCGCCTGAACGTGGCGGTGACCCGTGCCCGCTACCGCATGGAGGTCGTCTCCTCCTTCCGCGGCGCACAGCTCAAGGACAGCCCCAACGTGAGCGTCCAGCACCTGAAGCGCTACCTGGAGTACGCCGAGCAGGGCCCCGCGGTCCTCGCCCGTGACGTCGTCCAGGGGGACGCCGAGCCCGACAGCCCCTTCGAGGAGTCCGTGCTCGAGGTGCTGCGGGGCTGGGGCTACCAGGTCCAGCCCCAGGTCGGCGTCGCCGGCTACCGCATCGACCTCGGCCTGCGCCACCCCGAGCTGCCGGGCGCGTACGCCCTCGGCATCGAATGCGACGGCGCGATGTACCACTCCTCCAAGACCGCGCGCGACCGCGACCGGCTGCGCGAGCAGGTGCTCAACGGGCTCGGCTGGCGGCTCTACCGGATCTGGGGCACGGACTGGTACCGGGGACGGAACGCGGCGGAGCTGCGGCTGCGGGAGGCGGTGGAGCAGGCGATCGAGCAGGGCCCCCTGGCAGCGTCGGGGCCGAAGCCGGTGCAGGACGCCGGGGTCGGTACGGCTGCCAGCGCGGCGGCCCACGGCCGCGGGCGGGTGGTGACCGTTCCGGTCGAGGAGCCGCAGGTCGAGGTCGAGTACGAGCGCGTACCCGTGGACACGGGGGTGGAGCGCGAGTGGGCTGCTCCGTACCGCCCCAGCCGGCTGACCGTGAGCTCGGCCTACGAGATGCACACGGCCGAGGCACGGCCGGCCCTGCGCAAGGCGCTGATGCAGATCATCGAGGCTGAGGGTCCGATCCACCTGGACCTGCTCGTTCTGCGGGCGCGGGAGGCATGGGGCGTGGGACGGGCCGGGAGCCGCATCCGGGACAACGTGACCTTCGTGGCGCGGAGCCTGGTGAACGCCGAGGCTGCCGCCCGGGACGGCGATTTCTACGACGCGAAGGACCGGGGCGGACTGGACGCGCTGAAGGCACGGCGCCCGGAGCCAGGGGACACCCCGCGGAAGGTGACCCTCATCGCCCCGGCAGAGCGGCAACTGGCCCTGTACGAGATTGCCGTGGAATGCCCCGGTATGTCTGAGGACGAGCTGATCAAGCAGGTCTGCGACTTCTTCGGCTGGCGCCGGATGGGCGGCGACATCCGCGAGGCGCTCACGGCGGACATCGCCGAGCTCCACCGGCGCGGCAGGCTCGAAGGCGGCCCGGAAAGGGTCGGCGCGGTCCGCTGACGGCGGCAGTACGACAGGCCCGGACATTCCTCCTGAGCTGGCAGGATGGACGGACCGCAGGTTTGGAACGGGTTGTGTGTTACGGAGAGAAAGGCGCCGCCTCGTGGACAAGGCCGCACTGCTGAAGGACCTGCGCAAGCAGGTCACCGCGCTGGAGGACGACCTCAGGGCGCGGACGGACTCGGAGGACGAGTTCCGTGTGGCCCTCGAGCGCGAGTACGCGGCGGCGCGAGAGGCCCAGCGTACGGCGGCCACGTACGGAGCGTGGCGGGACGAACGCGTCACGCAAGCAGCGGCGGGGTGGGTGCTCGCGACGGTCTTCGTCCGTTTCTGCGAGGACAACGGGCTCATCACCGACCCGTACATCGCGGGTCCGGGGGAGCAGCTGGCGGACGCGGAGGACCGACAGGCCGCCTTCTTCCGGGAGCGGCCGGAGCTGAACGACCGGGACTGGCTGGTCGCCGGCTTCGAGGCGCTGGCCGGCTCGCACGAGGCGGTGGCGGGACTCTTCGACCGGGGCCACAACCCGCTGTGGGAGCTGAGCCCGTCGTATGAGGCGGCGACGCGGCTGCTGGGGTTCTGGCGTGAGCGGGGCGCGGACGGCGAGATCGTTCATGTGTTTGCGGACGAGGAGCTGGACACGCGATTCCTGGGAGACCTGTACCAGGACCTCAGCGAGCACGCGCGTAAGACGTATGCGCTGCTGCAGACGCCGGAGTTCGTGGAGGAGTTCATCCTCGACCTGACGCTGGAGCCGGCGGTCGAGGAGTTCGGCCTCGACCCGGAGTGGAAGCACACGCCGAAGGGTTGGCAGGGGACTGACCCGATTGCGCGGGGCCTGCGCTGCATCGACCCGGCCTGCGGCTCGGGCCACTTTCTGCTGGGGATGTTCGGGCGGCTGTTGGAGAAGTGGCGGGCGGCGGAGCCGGGCACGGACGACTGGGAGTTGGTGCGGCGGTCGCTGGAGTCGGTGCATGGGTGCGACAAAAACCCGTTCGCGGTGGCGATTGCGCGGTTCCGGTTGTTGGTCGCCGCTTTGAAGGCGTGCGGGGAGCGGCGGTTGAGTGCGGCGCCCGCGTTTCCGATCAATGTGGCGGTGGGGGACTCGCTGCTGCATGGGCGGGGGGCGGAGTCCGTGACGGAGACGCTGGACACGCTGTTCGGGGGCGATGGCGAGGGGATGTTCGCGTATCGCACGGAGGATGTGCGGGAGTACGCGGGGCGGGTGGATCTGCTGGGTCGGGGGACGTACCACGTGGTGGTGGGGAACCCGCCCTACATCACGGTGAAGGATAAGCGGGAGAACGAAAACTACCGCAAATCTTATGGTGCTTGCGTAGGCACCTTTGCGTTGTCCGTTCCGTTTGCCCAGCGGATCTTTGAGTTGGCGGTACGCGCTAGCGGTGATGAACGGATTGGTGGATTCACCGGTCAGATTACGTCGAACTCTTTCATGCGTCAGAACTTCGGAAAGCCGCTAGTTGAGAGCTTCTTTACGCGTGTTGATCTAACGCATGTCATCGATACTTCGGGGGCCTACATTCCCGGGCACGGTACGCCGACCGTAGTCCTTGTAGGTAGGAATCAACTGGGTCTCATGTCCAACCCGGTAAGAGTCGTGCAGAAGAATCAAGGGGAGCCAGAGCAGCCTGAGGAGCCCGCCCAGGGGCTTGTGTGGTCGGCTATTTCGACGCAAGTGGCCTCCCCGGGAAGTGAGTCGAGATGGGTTTCCGTCGTAGACGTCGAACGATCCCGCCTTTCTTTGCATCCATGGTCGTTGACCGGCGGTGTCGGTGAAGAGGTTTTCGAATTTTTGAGTGAGGGGAACTCGCCTCTTTCGTCGGTCATTGAAAAGCCGATCGGTCGTGCGATCCGGGCAGGTCTGGATGACGCTTTCATTCGCCCGTTGCGCACGACGCTGAGGGTTCGTGCTTCTCGAAGTGCAATCCGCCCGCTGATGGTCGGAGAGTGCGTGCGGGACTGGAGTGCTGTGCCGAAGGTCGGTATCTGGTACCCGTATGATTCTGTCTTGGCGGGAGAAGGCTTGGAGGCGGAGCTGTGGCCGTATCGGGTTGCGCTTTTGGCTCGTCGAACGTTTCAGGGGGGGCTAGAAGATGCGGGGATTGCGTGGTGGGAATATCAGCAGCACACGGCTTCTGCCTATGACTCAAGATGGTCGATCACCTTCCCCTACGTTGCAACTGATGTGAATTTCGCCTTGGATCGTGGCGGCAATGTATTTAAGCAGACCGCTCCAGTGATTAAGCTTCGGCCGGATGCGGCAGTTGAGGAGCATTTTTCGCTACTAGGTTTGCTGAACTCCTCGACGGCATCGTTCTGGTTGAAGCAGGTTTGCTTTGACCGAGGTAATGGTGGCATCGGGGGTGGGATCTCTGATGAGCAATGGGAGCATTGGTTTGCCTTTAATGGTCGCCAGATTGAGCAGCTCCCGGTTCCGGTTGATTTGCCGAGTGGTCTGGGGGAGGCGATCGTTTCTATCGGGCGAGAGGTCGGCCGCCGGGAACCGGCCGCTTTTGCCAAGTCTTGTGTTCCCGCCCGTGACGAAATTAGCTCAACTCGTGCTGAATATAACAGCCTCAGAGCCCGGATGATCGCGCTTCAGGAGGAACTGGACTGGACGGTTTACGGCTCATATCGACTCCTGGTTCCAGATGAGGTGGCACGGGTAACGCTGTCCGGTAATGGCGTCGTTCCTGAAATCGCCCTTGGTGAAAGGGCCTTTGAGATCGTGTTGGCTCGTAAGGTGGCCGCAGGCGAGGTTGAGTCCGCGTGGTTTGATCGACATGGGTCCACGCCTATCACGGAGATCCCCGCGCGCTGGCCCGAGGAGTACAGGGCCGTTGTGCAAGCCCGCATCGACATCATCAACTCCCACAAGGACATCGCTCTCATTGAACGTCCTGAGTTCAAGCGCCGTTGGGCCGTTGAGCCCTGGGAGAAGAAGGAGAAGGAAGCTCTCCACACATGGCTGCTCGACCGATGCGAGGACGAGAACCTCTGGTTTGCCCTTCGGGACGGGTTCCGGGCGCCTCGGACGCTCACAGTCTCCCAGCTTGCTGACGCCCTCCGGCAGGACGCCGACGTGCAGGCTGTCGCCGAGCTGTACGCCGCCGATCACATGGGAAAGCGTGACGCCACCCTCGCGACGGTTCTCGCAGACGTGATCGTCGGCGAGCACGTGCCGTACCTCGCCGCCATGCGCTACAAGGACTCCGGCCTGCGCAAGCGGGAGCAGTGGGAACAGGTCTGGGACCTTCAGCGCGAGGAGGACAAGACTGGGCAGCGGCTCGACATCCCCGTACCGCCCAAGTACGCCTCCGCCGACTTCCTCAAGACGTCCTACTGGTCCCACCGCGGCAAGCTGGACGTGCCAAAGGAGCGGTTCATCTCGTACCCGGGCGCGTCGCCTGACTCCGACCCGACCATCCTCCTCGGCTGGGCTGGCTGGGATCACAAGGATCAGGTGCAGGCGCTGGTCAACGTGATCAACGACCGCACCGAGCAGGCCGGCTGGGACACTCCGCGACTCACCCCGCTCATCGCAGGCATCCAGGAGCTGATGCCCTGGGTCCACCAGTGGCACGGTGAGCACGACGAAGAATGGGGCGGCACGCCGTCCGAGGAGTACCAGGCGTACCTGGACGAGCAGCGCGCCAAGCATGGGCTCTCGGCGGAGGACCTCACTAACTGGCGCCCGGAGAAGAAGACGCGCGGTCGGGCGAAAAAGGCCGACTGAGCTCGCGCATACAGCCGCGTACAGACGAGGGCGCCCCGCCAACGGAACGGTCCGTAGGTGGGGCGCCCTTGTCTGTGTCGGCTCAGTCCTGCGCGGCGAACTGTACGAAAGCAGCCCATCCTTCAGACGCCACAGACAGTGGCAGGCTTGCCTTATCCTTCGAGTCCCGGACGTACACAGTGCCGGGGCGTACAGCGACCTCAACGCACTGGCCGCCCTCGGCGCCGCTGTAGCTGCTCTTGCGCCACGTGAGTTCGAGGGCGCTAGCGGTGGTGTCTGCGACGTTCATACTTCTCCCAGCAGCTTCTCGATGAAGGCCAGAGACTCCCATGGGGTGAGAGCCTGCGCTCGGATGATCCCATAGCGTGCCGCGAGTGAGCGGACCTCCTCTCGGTCCGTTACCAGCGTGCTCCGCCCCTGGGCCTCCATGTATCCGAATTGATCGCCGCCGCGTTGGGTCATCAGCGTGAAAGGGCCGTCCACGCCGGCGTTGTCCTGTCGGTCGAGCGGCATGACCTGGAGCTCGACGTTGCGCCGGTGCGCGACCAGCAGGATCTGCTCGAGCTGGCCTCGCTGCACCGACTTGCCGCCGAGCGGGCGCCGCAGGACGGGCTCTTCCATGACGAAGCTGAGCAGCGGGGAAGGCTGTCGATTGAAGATCTCTTGGCGAGTCATCCGTGCCGTAACGCGCTGCTCGATGATGTCCTCGTTCAGCAGTGGGCGGCGCATGGCCAGCAGAGCCCGGGTGTACTCCTCTGTCTGCAACAGGCCGTTGACCACGTGGTTGTCGTACACGTGAATCTCAGCGGCCTCCATCTCCAACCGCGCCGCATCCCGAAAGAACGCCGGATACTGCGCCCGCGCCACCTCCTTCTTCCCCGCCCTCAGCACCCCACCCGCGTCCAGCACCTCATCCGCCTGGTCGATGAACCTCGGCGGCGGAATCCGCCTCCCCTGCTCGAATGACGCGATCGTCGACGCCGAGTACCCCGTCCGCGCCCCCAGCTCCGCCCGCTCAACCCCCGCCCTCACCCGGCACAGCTTCAACTGCTGCCCGAAGAGGTGCAGGATCCCCGAGCCTGACTCATCCCCGCCCCCGCCCCCACCCCTGTACTCCTGGTCGTCCTCGAACCCCTGCTGCTCCACCACGCCCGACACCTCCCGCGCCACGCCCCACACCACGTACACCGCGCGCCACCGACGCGTACAGCCCGTACCGTCAGCGCGTCACTCCTGGTCAACGGTACGCACGCTCCGCAACCGTTCTCCGTATGAACCAGGCAATTACTCCTCCCGTGGTGGAACAACAACACCCGACCACCACCCACGAGTTCACGATGCAGTTCACCTCCACCCCACGTGGAGCCCGTCTCGCCCGTCGGCTCGTCTCCCAGCGGCTCGACGACTGGGGCCACCCCTATACCTCCACCCCCAACGAGACCCTCACCCTCATTGCTGCCGAACTCACCGCCAACGCGGTCCGTCACGGCCACGTCCCCGGCCGGGACTTCCGCCTCCGCCTGCTCCTCGTCGCCACAACCCTCCGCATCGAGGTCACCGACACCCGTACGGAGAGGCAGCTCAACACCGACCTCACGCACGCGCCATCACCCACCGAGGAATCGGGCCGTGGCCTCTACCTCGTTCGCCACCTGGCCGACCGCCTCGGCTGGTTCCCCCGCGCAGGCGCACCCGGGAAGACCGTCTGGGCCGAACTCGACCTCCTGGAAGTACCACCCACCGCATCCCCGTAAATACGAAAAGATCTGAAACAGCGTCACCTGTCTCGCTAGCCTTGATCCGTCACAGCGGGCCCCCACGGGCCCGCCCGCACCACGTTTCAGGACGACCGTGAAGATCAAGCGCGTACGCATCGAGAACTTCTGCTGCCTGCACAAGGTGGACATCGCCTTCGACGAGATCACCTCGTTCATCGGCCCGACCGGCGTCGGCAAGTCCACCGTGCTCCGCGCACTCGATTGGTTCTTCAACGGTGAAAAGTCGGTGGCCCTCACCACCGACGACATCCACTCGGCGGTGGCCGGTGCCGGCGGCGAGCGCATCTCCGTCGAGGTCGAGTTCGACGGACTGACCGACTTCGACCGCGAGGCCCTCGGCCGGTACGCCCCCGACGACGCCATCACTGTCAGCATCTGGCGTACCTGGGACGATGGTGAGGACAAGATCACCGGCAGGGCTCTCGCGTACGCGCCCTTCGACGAGATCCGGAGCGTGACCGGCGGCGCGATGGCGAAGCGCAGGGCGTACAACGCCCTCCGGGAGAGCACCCCGAGTCTCGGGCTTCCTCCCGCCGGCAGTGAGAAGGCCGTGAACGAGGCCATGCTCGCCTGGGAGCGGGCGCACCGGGACCAGCTCACCGAGGCGGAGGTCGAGGACACCCACTTCTTCGGGTTCGCCGGGCAGAGCAAGCTCGCTCAGCTGATCGACTTCGTCTTCGTCTCCGCCGACCTGCGCGCCTACGAGGAGGCCGACGACCAGAAGGCCTCCGCCATCGCCCGCATCCTCGACCACGCCGTGGACCGCACCGAGGCCGACGCCCAGCTCGGTGAGATCGAGGAGAACGCCCAGCTCGCCCGCCAGGCGGTCCACGACAACGTCTACGGACCCGCTCTGAAGGACATCTCCGACGCGCTCTCCGCCGAGGTCGCGAAGCTCACCACCGGGCGCCAGGTCATAGTCACCCCGACCGTACGGGCGCCGAGGCCGGCCAAGACGGCGTTCCAGGTGAGCATCAGGGACGGGGGTGCCGAGACGTCCGTGTACCGCCAGGGGCACGGCTTCCAGCGGGCGCTGATCATCGCCGCGCTGAAGTACCTGGCCGACCGCAGGCGGCCGGAGGGCGGGACCCGGACGTTGTGCCTGGCGGTCGAGGAGCCGGAGCTGTTCCAGCATCCGCCGCAGGCGCGGACGTTCGCGAAGGTGTTGCGCGAGCTGGTGACCTCGTCCGCCGAGGGGCGTACGCAGGTGACGTACGCGACGCACAGTCCGGTCTTCATCGACCCGGCCGGCTACCACCAGGTCCGGCGGCTCACTCGCGACGCCGGAGCCGAGCACCCGGTCACCCGGGTGAGGCAGGTGACGGAGGACGAGCTGTGCCGGTCGCTGGAGGGGCTGGTGAAGGAGGAGGCCGTCCGGCGGCGTACCGGAGTCGCGATGGCGGGCTCACTCGCCGAGGCCTTCTTCGCCCACGCGGCTGTCCTTGGCGAGGGGACGACCGACGGCGCGCTGCTCGACGGGTGTGCGGAGCGGAACGGGATCAACCTCGGCGCCGAGGGAATCACCTACGTCGACGTGACCGGCAGGGACAACCTCCTGCTCAGCCACGCGATCCTCTCGGCCATGGGCGTGCCCTGCCACGTCGTCTTCGACGGCGACGCCGGGATGGAGGAGCGCAAGCGCGAGTCGGTGCGGCACTTCGACGACGAGAAGCGTGCGGAGAAGGAGGCCGCGTTCGAGCAGCAGGCGCGCAAGATCTCGGGGAGCAACGCGGACCTCCTCGGGTACCTGGGAGAGTCCAGGTCTCCCTGGCCGGAGACCGGCTCGGCCGGCACGTACACGGTGTTCGCGGACAACCTGGAGACGTACCTCGGGGAGAGCTGGCCCTCCTGGGGCGAGCGGCAGCAGCAGCTGATCGCGACGGGCGAGGGCGTCTCGGACAAGAACGCGGCTACGTACCGGGAGGCGGCCCGCACCGCCGCGGCGGAGCCGCCGTACGTACTCCAGGCGATGCTGGAGAACGTCAGGGGGATGGTTCGCTGACCCCCGAGTAACTCGGTCTCGGGACCGGTGGAGGGCGTACACCACGCGCTCTACCCGTCCCGGGCCCCAGAGACTGCCTCAGCTGCACGCTCGAGACGTCTTCTCCGTCACCGCCACATCCTCCAGACGCACGGAAAGGGGCTTGCCCCGCCGTGGATCCCACAGCCAGATCCGGTCGCCGGACGGGCCGAACGTCAGCAGCGGGCGAGTGGAGGCAAGCGGCCCGTTGAAGACCGCGATGTCCTCGCTCAGCGGCTTCACGCAGACGAGGCTGCCCTGGATCCCGTAGTACCGAGCCGGATCGCGGCCGGACGCCACCGCCTCCCGAGCCCGGGACGAGTCGATCTGAGCAATGGCGATTCCGGTCAACAGGGTCATGCCCACGACGAAGAGGGTCATCAGGGCGAGTCCCGCTCGCTCCATGCCGCGCACCCGTATCAGGTGGAAGTGGCGGGCCCACCCGGCGAGCGCCAGAACAACCGTGACACCCAGGGCCGCGGCGCCGACCGGCACGAGTGATGCCGCGTAGGACCAGTACACGGACATGGATGCGGCTTCTGACGGAAGATCAAACGCACGCTGCAGGTAGACCGTGTGCATCAAGCCTCCGAACCAGGGGAGGGCGAGCCCGAGCGCGGGGATCAGAGCAGGCACCGCCCAGTTGGCGTTGCGGCTGAACCAGGAGTGCACGAAGGCGTACCTGAGGCCGTACGAGACCGGGGGAATGAGAACCACGGTGAGGGCAGCCCATGCGACCGTCTCTGCGGAGGGTGTAAACGCCACGATGCCCGGGACCTGCATCCCTAGCACGATCGAAGCGGCCACGAAGAGTGAGCCCTTTACCAGTGGGACGATTCGAGCCCCGGGCTCGCGATGGGAGGCAATTTTCGTCCCTACCGGCCACACCAGCGCGCCTGCGATGAGGATTGGAAGCAGGACGAGCAAGCCTTCCGAAAGGGCGGCCGCGTACCCGCATGCCACTCCCGCCATGATGTAGGCCGAAAGGAGCAGCGCAGCAGGCCAGAGGGTGAAGGGCTCAGCCGGGGCATCCTCAGGATTCCGGCCTTCCATTCCCGCGGGGATACGCAGGTGGAGAATCCCCGGGTCGTAAGGGCGACGAGTGAAAGCCCCACGCGCCAGCAGCTCAGCTACTGCCTCGATACGCGGTCGGCCGTCCTGCTTGATGATCCGGACACTTGTCACCAAGCCCAACAGCTCACGCCAAGCGAAGACGCGACTCCTGAAGTCCGGCTGCTCGGAGGATTCGGACAATGCCTCCGGACGCCTGCGGTACGCATGCAGAACCGTCCGACGGTCCACGGACAGCTCGTGCTCGATCAGCGCCGCATCCACCACCCACATCCCCGCCTGATGCCGCCGCGCCAGCCCCTCGATCTCCGAGACCGCTGCCTGCACCGCCCCGAACCGGGCTCCGTGCAGGCGTACTTCCACCAGCAGTCCCCGACGTCCGCTCCCCAGAGCGTCTCCCTCTTCGTCGCCGGGCACCCACGGCCGTACCGACCACCCCCGCCCCTCCAACAGCTGCGTCGACAGCTCCGACTCCTCCGTGCTGTCGACCACCGCGACGAGTAACTCGACCCGCCGGTTGAACGGCTCGACAGGCAGTGGCGAGGGCGCCGGTTCCGCGCTGTCCTGGCGGCCACCGGAGTCATTGCCACCCCGCTGAGCCGGAATCGCCCTGCCCGTCCTGCCCGACGTACGCCGAGACACCCGTCGCATACCTGACACTCCACACCTCCGTGATCCGACTCCGGCTCAGGCGAGATTGGCCGAGACGCCACTCCCGCAGCACGGCCGATCCTGGAACCATCCCTCCCATGCCCGAGGCATGTACCGGGCCAACGAGGGGAAGCGCACAGCAGTATGGGGTACAAGGACGACCCGGAAGGCCGGACCACCGGACGTGGGATCTTCGACTGCGACGGGGCCCACCGCACCCCGCTCAAGAGCGACTACGAGCGGGTCTTCCAGTCCGGGACGATCGTCCTCGACACCAACGTGCTGCTCAACCTCTACCGCTCCAACGCCCGCACCCGGCAGGACACCTTCGCCGTCCTCTCCAAACTCCGCGACCGGCTCTGGGTCCCGCACCAGGTGCTCACCGAGTTCTGGCGCAATCGCGAACTCAGGTCGATCCGCCATCACCACAGCACCCGGGCGAAGGAGACCTCCCTCGCCCTCGACAAGGCGCGCAGGTCGGCGCACGACGCCGTCGACCGGTGGGTGAAGGACGTACGTCTCAAGCAGGACGAGGGCGTCACCCTGCGCATCGACGACGGGCTCAAGACGCTCGCCGAGGCGATCGACGGACTACGGGAGATCATCGACGCGCAGGCCGAGCGGGATGCTCTCCTGGGAACGGCCGAGACGCACAGCGACCCCGTACTGGCCGACCTGGAGCCGCTCCTGCAAGGCCGCATCGGGGAGCCGCTGCCGACCGACGAGTACGACAAGGCGGTCCAGGCGGCGCAGAAGCGAGCGGACGAGGAGATCCCGCCCGGGTACGAGGACTTCAAGACGAAGTCGCCGGAGCGCGCGGCCGGCGACTACCTCCTCTGGGTGCAGCTCCTCAAGGAGGCCCGGAACCGCGAAGGCGACGTCCTGCTCGTCACCGGTGACGTCAAGAAGGACTGGTGGCACCCGAAGGACGGCGACATCTCCGCCCGCCCTCGAGCCGAGCTGGTGGTGGAGCTGCGTGAGCACGCCGGTGTACAGCTCTACATGCTGACCCCCGCCGAGCTGCTCAAGTGGGCAGAGGAACTGCTCGAGGGACTCGACGTCGACAAGGACTCCGTCGACGACCTGGAGCAGCTGCGTGAGGCGGACCGCGAAGAGACGACGGCCGAGACCGGCTGGACCCGACAGTCCCTCGGAATCTTCGTCGAGCACCTGCGGGTGCGCTACCCGGCACACGCCAAGGTGATCATCGCCGCCGCGGCGAACGGCGGTTTCGTGGACAGGGCCACCGTGTACGACCTGGCGG
Source organism: Streptomyces sp. NBC_00691 (assembly GCF_036226665.1). Lineage (NCBI taxonomy): Bacteria > Bacillati > Actinomycetota > Actinomycetes > Kitasatosporales > Streptomycetaceae > Streptomyces > Streptomyces sp. NBC_00691. Next base: position 6,604,169 of record NZ_CP109007.1, read on the forward strand.
GATATCCCGACGACCGGCGGCTCAAGGGCTTCACCCGCCCCATCAGCACCGTGGCGAGGGAGCTGGAGGACCAGGGGCTGCTGACGGGTGAGGAGTCCTTCCTGCTCCACACCATCTACGGTTCGCCCACGGAGCCCTCGTGGGCCACCGGGTTCCGGATCCCGGACGAGGCCGTGCCGATACTTCTGGAGACGTTCGTCGAGCCGGGACGGCCGTCGCAGCCTCCTAAGGGCGAGGGCGACCCCGGTGACGGTCCGAAGCCTTCGGAGACCGACCGGTAGGAACAACAGGTCCGCGGCACCTGTGCCGCGGCTCCTGCCTCGAGGCTGAAATCGCGCCCTTGCCCTCCGCGTGTCTCTCTGTCACACAAGGGAGAGGGGTCGATGACAGGGGGCAGCCGTGAGTGGGGGTACAGAGGACGGCGGCGGAGTCGCCGCGGCGCCGTCGCGTTGGGCGCGGGAGTGCTTCGGAGAGCAGGCGAGCGGGCTCGTCGCAGGGATTCCGAAACGGCTGGCGCGTGCTCATCAGCGGGCGAGGGTCGTGCACGACCAGGCCGATCTCAAGAAGCGCGGGCCGTACGGGCACGTCCTGGCAGAGGCCGTACTGGAAGAGCTTGCCGACGAAGCCCGCGCCCTCGGAGGATCGGTCCGTGAGCTGCGTGGCTACGACTTCGCCGTCCTCAACGGATGGGCCCTCTTCCCCTTCAAGTATTCCGACCGGCCGGTACCTCTCGATCGTGCCCGCCTGCGTGCTGACGTTTCCGCCCAGCGGAAGCGGCTGCTGACAGCGCACGGTCCCGAGCCGAAGGAAGGGCTGTTTCCGCTGGAAGAGGTTGCGACCACCCCGGAGTACGACAAGATCCACGAGGCGTTCGAGGAGCTCGGACGCAGCACCAAACTGGTCTCGGTCTTCTTCACCGCCAGCCGCGGTGAGGGCATCCACTCCATTCACTGGGGGGAGGCGCACCTCGAGGACGACCGCACCTTCACCTGGTCGCCGGTGGAGCCCCTTCCTCTGTACACGGCCAAGGGCCGGTGGTGATCGACCGACTCTCACGGAAGTTCCCATGCCCCCGCTGAGAGCCCCTGCGAGCTGGCAAGATAGGGGGACGAGCGCGCTGCGCGGACCATGTGAACCGCCGAGTGAGGGAACGAGAGCCACCGATGTCCACGAATGAGCTCTTCCTGCGGGATGTCATCGACATCAAGGAAGACGTCCACGCCGGCGATTTCAAGGTGGAGCTCACCGGAGGCTTCACCGAGACCGCCGCCAGGGTCGCGGAATACGTGGTCACCGACCAGCTGAAGCTCGCCTTCGGCAAGGCCCTCGGCATCGTCCGCGCCTCCGTCCGGGGCGGGAACTCCCACGCCGCCTACCTCCACGGATCCTTCGGTTCGGGTAAGAGCCACTTCCTGACCGTCCTCCACGCCGTCCTCAACAACGAGCCGTCGGCACGCTCCAAGCCCCGGCTCCAGGAAGTCATCGCCGAACACGACGAGTGGCTTCGGGGCAAGCGGTTCCTGATGGTGCCGTACCACCTCGTCGGCTCCACCGACCTGGACTCGGCCCTGCTCGGCGGGTACGTCGCCGAGGTGCGGCGCCTGCACCCGGGCGCCCCCACCCCCGCCGTCTACCGTGCCGACTCGATGCTCGCCGACGCGGCGAAGCTCCGGAACAGCATCGGCCACGACGCTTTCGTGGCGCTGCTTCCCTCCGCCGGTACCGATTCCGGCAGCTCGGACGGTGACCTCGACGATCTCGACGTGATCGACGGCTCGGGCGCGGCCTGGACCTCCGGAGATCTGGACGCGGCCTTCGCCGCGCCCGCGGGCGACGCCCGGCGCGACCGGCTGGTGTCGGCGCTGCTGACCGGGCCGATGTCCTCCTACGCGGAGGGCGCCCGAGGCGACGCCCAGGCGTTCCTGCCGCTGGAGAACGGTCTCGCCGTCATCAGCCGGCACGCGAAGTCCCTCGGATACGACGGCCTCGTCCTCTTCCTCGACGAGCTGATCCTGTGGCTCCAGGCGCACATGTCGAACCGGGAGAAGGTGAACTCCGAGGTCAGCAAGCTGGTCAAGCTGATCGAGTCCGGTGACAGCGCCCGCCCCGTTCCCATCGTGTCCTTCATCTCCCGCCAGCGTGACCTCTCGCAGCTCGTCGGCGCGGACGTCGTCGGTGCCGACGTGAAGAACCTGGAGCAGCAGGTCGAGTACCTGGCCGGTCGCTTCGACGTCGTGAGTCTCGAGGACCGCAACCTCCCGGAGATCATCAAGGAGCGCATCCTCAAGCCCAAGGACGAGCAGGCCCGGGCGGCTCTGGACGGAGCTTTCGGAGCCATCGAGTCCACCAGCTCGCAGGTCAAGGACGTCCTCCTCGACGCGCACGGCGCCACCCATGCCGACTGGACGGACTTCCGGGCCGTTTACCCCCTCTCGCCCGCGCTCCTCAACGTCCTCGTGGCGCTGTCCGGCGCGCTCCAGCGCGAGCGGACGGGTCTCAAGCTGCTGCAGGAGATGCTGCGGCGCCGGCGCGCCGACTTCAAGCTGGGGGAACTGATCCCCCTCGGCGATCTGTGGGACGTGCTCTCCGACGGCACCGGAGAGGCGTTCACCGACCGCCTCAAGAACGAGGCCGAGGCTGCGCACACCTTCCACACCAAGGTGCGGGCCCACCTGCTGGAGAAGTACGGATCGGAGGAGAACGAGAAGTTCATCGCCGACGACCGCTTCGTCAAGACTCTGCTGCTCGCCGCGCTCGCCCCCGACGTACCCGCTCTCAAGCGGCTCACCGGCGGTCGGATCGCCGCGCTGAACCACGGCTCCATCCGCTCCCGCACCGTCGCTCCGGGCTCGCTGGTCGTGACGCGACTGCGGGAACTGCAGGCCGAGTTCGGCGAGATCCGGGCCGACGGCGATCAGGACCCCGTGTTCACCCTCCACCTGTCCGATCTGGACATCGAGCCGCTGCTCGACATGGTGGCCGACGAGGATCGCACGGGAGCCCGCCGCATCTGGGTCAAGGACCAGCTCTGGAAAGCGCTCGGGCTGAAGGACACCGGCGCCTTCGTCTGCGAGCACGACATCGTATGGAAGGGCAGCAGGCGGACAGCCGAATTCGTCTTCGAGAACGTCCGCGACACCGCGCAGCTGCCCGCCGAGCAGTTCCGCCCCGGCGTGGACGGCCGGGTGCGGTTCATCCTCGACTACCCCTTCGACGACGGTCAGCACTTCCCCAACGACGACGCGCAGCGGGTCGAGCTGCTGCGCTCCGAAGGGCTCATGGCGCCGACCCTCGTCTGGCTGCCGTCGTTCTTCTCCGAGCAGAAGAACGCCCAGCTGGGCCGCCTCATCAAGATCAATTACCTTCTCGAGCGCGACCGCCTCGACGACTACGCAGGACACCTCGCCTCCGACGACCGCGTCCGCGTCCGTCATCAGCTGGCCGCCCAACGCGACACCCTGACCTCGCAGCTGACCGCCACGCTCGCGCAGCTGTACGGCATCGCCAAGGTCGACGAGAACAGCGTGTCCGCGGAAGTCAGCGAGGGGAAGCACATCCTCTCGCTGCTGCCCGAGTACAGTCGGCCCCAGCTGCAGGGCGGCAAGTCCTTCATGGACAACCTGCAGCACTTGGCCGACGGAGTGTTCGGAGCCCTCTACCCCAAGCACCCCGACTTCGACCGGGCCGGCGACCGCAAGCCCGTCACCCCCGCCGAGCTGAAGACCGCGCTGACCTGGATCACCCGGGCCATGGACGACGGCGGCCGACGCATCGAGGTCGACAGCCACCACCTCAAGACCGTCAAGAAGATCGTCGAGCCGCTCGAGCTCGGTCAGGTCCACGACGGTCCGCTGGTCCTCCGCAACGACTGGCGCGCACGGATCAACCAGGCCGTCCACCAGCACCGTCCCGGTGCCGATGACCTGTCCGTCGAGGAGATCCGCGAGTGGATCGCCAAGGACCACGGCTGGACCGGCCTCGATAAGAACGTCAGCAGTCTGATCATCGCCACGTACGCGCTTCTCGACGACCGTGCCTGGATTTTCCACGGCGGCAGCCCCCTGCCGCAGGCGCCCGACCTGAACGACATCGGGGCGGGCCACGGCCTGCGCGCACAGCAGCTGCCCACGGACGAGGAGTACACGACCGCCAGGGAAAGGGCCGCCAAGATCTTCGGAGTGGCGGTCCAGCCCACCCTCTTCGCGCGGAACGTGAACAAGCTGCACACCGGCGTACGGGAAAAGATCAGCCAGTACGAGCAGGCGGTCTACGGGGTCAGGACGTCTTTGATCCGGCATGCGGAAGCCCTGGGGCTGGAGTTGGACACCAGCGCACGGGCGTCGTCCGCGAAGGACGCCGCGGATCTCCTCGCTCGCCTGGGGCGTCACCACGAAGCGACCGCAACGGTCAGGGAACTGGCCGGTGTCTCGCATGCCACATCGGACGCGGTGCTGGCCACGGCCATCACGTCCGCCCCCGAGGTGCTCAAGGCGCTTGACGATGCCGACTGGCAGCTTCTCGATAGCGTCCGTGGCTTCGCCGGGCGGCGGGACAACGTCGGTGAGCGGGCCGAGCGGTTGATCGGGGAGATCGCCGAGGCCGCCGCCGCGAGTGAATTCGAACGCTCGCTGGTCCCGGTGCTGGACTCCATCCGCAGCAAGGCCGTCGCCCTGGTCAAGGACGCCGCTCGGCTGGCTCAGGTGGCGGAACCGGTGGTACCGCTGCCGCCTGTCGAGCCGACCCCGGACGATGTCCGCCTCACCCAGCACGGCACACCGCCCGTATCGTCCACACGCTCGACGCCGGGGCCCGGCGCGTCCGTGGGCACGGGGGGTGCGGCGGGCTCCCGGACCGTACGCCTGCAGCCGAGCCACATGGAGAACGCCCTGAGCAAGGCGATGGACAACCTTTGGGACGAGATCCTCGCCTACTCCGCCGCCAACCCCGGGATGGCGGTCGAGATCACCTGGCAGGTCGTGCCGCCGGAGGAGAGCGGACCCGCAGGCACCGAGGCGCAGTCCTGATGGCGGTGCGGCCGCTCATCGACCGCAGAATCGTCGAAGCCCTCCTCGAGACGGAGCTGCGGCGGGCCAGGGACCGCCGTCTCCTGCTGGTCCACGCCCGATACGACAGCGCGGCCCCCACCGACTTCACGGCCCGGATCGACGGTCGGCAGCGCCCGGTGCGGGTCACCGACCAGGATTCCGTTCTGGGAATCGTCGACGCGTGGCAGCGGCTCCTGGCCGAGCCCGAGCACGACAGACTCCTCGTGGTCACGAGCGACGTGCCGGCCACTGCCCTGGGCTGGGACCTGCGGGCCCATGCCGTCGGACGCCGCAGTCTCACGGTCGACCGGGCGGAGATCGTCAAGCAGCTCTTCGGGGCCGCCGACCTCGATCCTCGTGTGATCCGTGAGGCCTGGTTGCTGGACGCCCTGATCGAGGCCGAGCCCGCCGACGGTTGGCCGCGCGACGGATCCGTCCTCACACGGGACGCCGCCGTGAAGGCACTCGTCGGTGAACGTCTGGGGCTGGGGCGTGCAGCAGGAGGGCACGCCCTCGATCTGGACACCAACGCGTTGCTGGCCTGGTCCCGGACCACCGCGGGCCCGGCTCGCTTCCGAGAGCTGGCCGCATCGGAGCGCGACGGGCTGACCGACTGGCTCAGCGGCGTGATCGGGTCGGCCGCACCCACACTTCTCGCGCTCATCGCGGACGGCAGGGGACAGGACGCCATGGCCCTCGGTGTCCTCGGCTCCGTACTGAGCGCGCCGGATGCTCCGGCCGGAACGAGCTTCGCACTCGGAGGGCTGTTCGGTTCGACCTTGCGTTCGGTGGACGACCTACCGCCTTTCACCTCCTCGGTGATCGGAGCCCTCGCACGATGGATCGGCGAGGCCGAGGCCAACAGCGCTTCGGGCGCCGAGGCACGGCAGCGTGTCTACGCGGTACTCGACCGAGCTGACCAACTCGCTGCCGAAGCCGGACTCGGACTCGCTCTGCGAGCCGATCCCCTGCTGCCCTCGGGGCTCAAGGCGCGCTTGAGAGATCTGGCCGCCGCTCTGGCGACCTCTGCCGAAGAGGCCGAGGCAGCGCTGAACCACGTCCTGGCCCATCAGCTGGCCCGTCTGCACCCGGCCAGCTGCCATGCCGCACGCATGGCGGTGCGCGTCCTGCGATGGCTCGACGAGCCGGTTCCTGTCGTGGCATCGGTGGGGCAAGGCGTCAGCGAACACTTTGCGCAATGGGGGTGGGTCGACCGTGCGCTTGCCGTCCTGGCGGAGGGCGACCCGCTCGGGGAATCAGTTGTGGGCCAGGCGTACCACCTGCTCATCGGCAAGGCCCGTGCCCGGCGCGCGGCCATCGACGAACAGTTCGCCGCCCGACTGGCGGGCTGGGCCCTGACTGCCTCGACACAGGCACCGGCGGGCGCTCTTCTCATCGAGGACGTGCTCACCACTCTCGCCGTACCGCTTGCCGGAGCGGGCAAGATGGCAGCGGCTCCGCTCGTCCTCGTACTGGACGGCATGAGCGCAGCCATAGCGGCGCAGCTCGGGGACGAGATCGACCGTCGTGTCTGGACGGAGATCGTCCCGGCGCCGCAAGGGGCGGAAGGCGCACGGCGTCAGGCGGCCGTGTCCATGCTGCCGTCGGTCACCACCATCAGCAGGGCCTCGCTGCTGTCGGGAACAGCCACGAGCGGCAAACAGCCGGCGGAGAGCAAGGGGTTCGCAGCTCTGTGGCAACGGCACCGGCGCACGGGGACGCTCTTTCACAAGGGCCGGATCGGCGGGGTCGAAGGCCACCGCCTTGCCCCTGAGCTGCTCGACGCGCTCGCCGGCGACGGGGTGGTGGGTGTCGTACTGAACACCATCGACGATGCGCTGGACCACGGGCAGGAGGGGGAACGCACCACCTGGCGGCTCAAGGACATCAGTCACTTGCTGGACCTGCTCAACGCCGCTCGAGGCTACGGCCGTCCCGTCTTGCTCGTCTCCGACCACGGCCACGTCATCGACCGTTCGTCCCCGGGCCGCGGACCGGTCAAGGCAGCGGGCGTGCAGAGCGCCCGCTGGCGCACGGGCACGGCCGGAGAGGGCGAAGTCGAGCTCAGCGGACCGCGCGTCCTGGCAGGCGAGGGCTCCATCGTGGCGCCATGGCGTGAGGACATCAGGTACACACCGCGCAAGGCGGGGTACCACGGTGGGGCGTCGATCGCCGAGGTGACCGTGCCGGTGATCGCCTTGGTACCGTCACAGGAGCTGCTGCCGTCGGGGTGGGTCCTTCTGCCGCCCGAACAGAGCGTGCCGGCCTGGTGGGAACCTCGCACCGATACCGCAGCCGCTGCGGAGCCGGAGGCTTCGGCGAGCCGCCGGAGCCGGAAGCCCAAGGAGGCGCAGGCCGGCGAGGGACTCTTCGCAGCGGACGACGTGGCATCGGAGACGCCGACGCTCGGCGACAAGGTCGTGCGGACCCAGCGGTACACGGCACAGAAGGCGTTCGTCCGCAGAGCCCCGGACGCCAAGGCGGTGGCTGCTGTGATCGACGCGCTCACCGCGGCCGGTGGAAAGCTGACCCCGGACGCGGTCGCCGCCGCCGCGACCGCCGCCACCGGAAGGTCGCAGCGGAACCCCGAAATCTTCGTCACCGTGGTGCAGCGCCTTCTCAACGTCGAAGGTTATGGCGTGATCAATCTGGTGGACGCGGGACGGACTGTCGAGCTGAACGTCCCGCTTCTGCACGAGCAGTTCGGAACGGAGCGCCCGTGACCGGTGTGACGGAGGTCAGCGCGGCCCGCCGCCGCGAAGTGGTGGACGCGCTGAGGCGCGGCACCGTGCCGCAAGCGGGGCTCGATCTGTTCGCGGTCGGTCTCGACCGCTTCGCCGCGGCCCTGGACGACGACCTCGCGACAGCGGCGCGCGGTGGGTCGGCGTTTCACGCCATCCGCGGTGAGTACGGTTCCGGCAAGACGTTCTTCGCCCGTTGGCTCGCCGAGCGGGCCAAGCGCGCAGGGCTGGCCACCACGGAAGTGCAGATCTCCGAGACCGAGACACCGCTTCACCGCTTGGAGACGGTCTACCGACGTCTCACGGAACGGCTCACCACAGCCACCCATCAGCCCAGTGCGCTCAAGGCGGTGGTCGATTCGTGGTTCTACACCCTCGAGGAGGAGATCCTCGACGCCGGTGAGGTGGCGGACGACGACGAGAAGGCACTTGCCGCGGCCGTCGACGAACTGATGGAGCAGCGACTTGCCGAAGTCGCCCGCACGACACCCGCGTTCGCGGCGGCCCTGCGCGGCTATCGGGAGGCACGGGCTGCGGGCGACAACGCGACGGCCGAGGCGCTCATCGCCTGGCTGGGCGGGCAGAAGTCGGTCGCGGCCTCGGCCCGCAGAGCCGCGGGAGTCCGTGGAGACCTGGATCATTTCGGTGCCATGGGCTTCCTGCAGGGCCTGCTCACCGTGCTGCGCGACTGCGGCCACCCCGGGCTCCTGGTGGTTCTCGACGAGATCGAGACCCTGCAGCGGGTGCGAGGCGATGTACGGGAGAAGGGGCTCAACGCCCTACGGCAGCTGCTGGACGAGATCGACGCCGGACGTTTTCCCGGCTTGTTCCTCGTGATCACAGGGACGCCCGCGTTCTACGACGGCCAGCAGGGCGTCCAACGGCTCGCCCCGCTGGCTCAACGCCTCGCCACCGACTTCACCACCGACCCGCGTTTCGACTCGCCGCGTGCGGTGCAGCTACGCCTTGCAGGCTTCGACCTGCCGAGTCTGGGAGAGCTCGGACGCAATGTCCGCGACCTCTATGCGGGGGCGGCACGGAACCCCGAGCGGATTGAAGAACGCGTCGACGACGCGTACCTTGCGGAGCTTGCCTTGGCGGTCACCGGTGGCCTTGGCGGCAAGGTGGGAGTCGCCCCGCGACTGTTCCTGCGCAAGCTCGTCGCCGATGTACTCGACCGTGTCGATGAGTTCGACGAATTCGATCCGCGCCTGCATTACGCGCTCACCGTGTCCAGCGCTGAGCTCAACGAGGTCGAGAGGAACGCCGCTCAGGTCGATGCCGACGCCATCGAGCTGGACCTGCCATGAGTGCCCTCGACGACCTGGATCCGGTTCTGACACACCACATCGTCAACTCCCTCGGCTGGCGAGGTCTCCGTCCGCTGCAGGAGGAGGCGATCGGGCCCCTGATGGCCGGCGAGGACGCGATTCTGCTGGCTCCCACAGCAGGTGGAAAGACCGAGGCCGCCTCCTTCCCCCTTCTGTCACGGATGACCGCGGAACGATGGCAGAGCACCTCGGTCCTTTACGTCTGCCCCTTGAAGGCCCTGCTCAACAATCTGTTGCCGCGACTGGAGACGTACACGTCGTGGCTCGGGCGTACCGCCGCTCTGTGGCACGGCGACGTGACCGCGGGAAACCGGAAGCGCATCTTGAACAACCGGCCCGATGTCCTGCTGACGACTCCTGAGTCGTTGGAAGCCATGCTGGTCAGCGTGAACGTCGACCACAAGGCGTTCTTCTCCGGGCTACGGACCATCGTGGTCGACGAAGTGCACGCCTTCGCCGGAGACGACCGGGGGTGGCACCTGCTTGCCCTCCTCGAACGGTTGCAGAAGACCGTCGGACGGCCGGTCCAGCGTGTCGGGCTGTCGGCCACCGTGGGCAATCCGGAGGAACTCCTCCACTGGCTCCAAGGATCCGGGGCCGGTAAGAGGCCGGCTCGAGTGGTCGCGCCCCACCTCGCCGATCCGAGCGACGCGAACCCAGTGACCCAGACGCCCCCCGGCGACATCCAGCTCGACTACGTCGGTTCCGTCGACAACGCGGCCCGAGTGATCTCTTCGTTGCACCATGGAGAGAAGCGGCTCGTCTTCTGCGAATCACGACGTCTTGTGGAGGAGCTCGGGGAGAAGCTGCGCCTTCTGGGAATCACCACCTTCCTCTCCCATGCCTCGCTGTCGGTCGATGAACGGCGACGCGCTGAGCAGGCGTTCGCAGAGGCACGGGACTGCGTGATCGTCTCCACCAGCACGCTGGAGCTCGGCATCGACGTCGGCGATCTCGACCGGGTCATCCAAATCGACGCTCCGGCGACCGTCGCTTCCTTCCTGCAGCGGCTGGGCAGAACGGGGCGGAGGGCAGACACGACGCGCAACTGCCTCTTCCTGGCTCTCACGGAAGACGGATTGCTGTCAGCGGCAGGAATGCTGTTGCTGTGGTCGCGGGGCTGGGTCGAACCGGTCATCGCCCCGCCCGAGCCGCGCCACATCGTCGCCCAGCAGCTCCTTGCACTCTGCCTGCAGGAACATCAGGTCGGCGATCGGTCGTGGCGGGATTGGTGGAACGGGCTTGGGCCCTTCGGGCAGCCCGCCGAGCCGATTCTGAGGCACCTTGTGGACGAGGGGTATCTCGATCGTGACGGCGACATGCTGTTCATCGGACCGGAGGCCGAGCGCCGCTTCGGGCATCGACACTTCATGGGCCTGACGGCAGTCTTCACAGCCCCACCCCAATTCACCGTACTCCAGGGCCGTATGGAGATCGGTCGCACCGACCCGGATCTGTTGACGGAGGAAGTCGAGGGACCGCGAAAGCTCCTCCTGGCAGGCCGTAGCTGGTTGGTCACCTACATCGACTGGCGCCGCAAGCGGTGTTACGTGGAGCCGACGGACGGGGGAGGAAAGGCGAAGTGGAGTGGACTCGGATTCACCCGGGCGACATCGTTCGAATTGACCCGAGCGGTCCGTGAGGTGCTTCTCGGAGTCGATCCTCCGGTGAGGCTCACCAAACGAGCGACGACATCCCTCGCCGATGCGAGAGACCACTTCATCGAGGCAGTGCATCCTGGCGGCACACTGATCGTGCGCGGCAGCAGTGGTTACACACGCTGGTGGACCTGGGCGGGGCACCGGGCCAATGCCACGCTCGCGGCCTCACTCGGCGGGGTGGCCGCCCCGGCACAGCGCATCAACGACTGCTGGGTTCGCCTCAGGGAAGACGTCGACCCGCAGACCTGGAAACAAGCTCTCGCGGATGCGTCGGGGCAGTTGTGCCTTCCCGAGGTGGACGCCCGCGCGGTGAAGGGGTTGAAGTTCGGCGAGGCACTTCCGGCGCGCCTCGCCGAATCGACCCTTGCGATCCGCTTCTCCGACCTGGCAGGCGCACAGGCAGTTTTGGGCGAACCGACGAGATTCGTGGCAGACATCGGAACCTGAGGGGGCCATGGGCGTACTGTTTTCAGACTCCATCGTCCCTCTTGGGTCAGCATTCGAACTGCCACGGTGACTCCTCCTGGTCAGTCGAGTGCGAGTTCTTCCTGCTCCCAGATGGGAGCCTTTCGTGGCGCAGGTTGTGCGCCGCGACCCGCTGCGTACCGATAGGCACCAGGCTTCTTTTTGCGTCGGGAGAACGAGGTCAGAGGCGAATCCGCCACCGTTCCTGGGATGAGTTCTCGGAGTTTGTTTCGTGTTGTTTCGTCGTGGGCATATATCACGACCCCACGGCGAGCGCGTGTCAGGAGCACGTGATAAGTATTTCTCACCAGCCGGTCGACCTGGGCATCCGTGACCCTCTGTTTCCTCAGCTCGCCGTCATGCGTCTTCGTTCTGTCGACGATGAACGCGCCGTCCCTCCACACCAGGTCGGGGCCGATGATGACTCCGCTCCAGTCGAACTCGAAGTTCTGAGCCGTGTAGATGCATCCCACCTGGTTGAATCCTTGCGGGTCTGTCGCCCACTCGCTGGTAGGCGGTGCGCCAGAACCGGGCGCGGGAACGAGGGCGTTCCACGGCTTGTGCCAGTCTTCGATCTGTACCTCCATGCGCAGACCGTCTTTGGGTTTCGCCCACTCCCAGCAGAATCCGGCCATCATGCGGGCGTCCCCGAGCTTCTGCTGAATGCAGCGCTCGAGGAACGTCTCCATCTCCAGCGGGGTGTCGGCGAGGCGGACATCGATGCGGCCGTCCGACTCCCAGCTTCGAGGTGTGGCCGCCTTGAGACTGAGCAGCTCACTCACCCAGTCGCGGAACTTCGCGCTCCCTCCGGCCCGGTACATGCCCGGTAGCTCGTGGACGACGAAATCGCATCCACAGGCCTTTGCGCGTTCGATCAAATAATCAGTACTCCCGACCTCGTTGGGGCCGATCGACTGCCAGTCGTCAAGCAAGAACACGGGGACTTCCGCAGCATGAATGAGCTCGTCGGCTTGCGGCCACCCGCGTTCGTACACCCACTTCGGCACCTGCCGACCGCTTGAGCGGTCGCGGATTCGGTGGGCCTCGTCACAGATCAGGACGGGTACGCTATTTTCCTTTTGCTTGCCGAAGCTGTTGAAGAAACGGTAGTCGTGTTTGGCCTGTCGATCCGCGGTGGCACGACTTACGCCACGTCCACGGAACTGGATCGCCGCCTGCCGGAGATTCGACGTGAATGCGATGGAGCCACTCGCGTGAACCACCTCTCGCCCTTCTTGTCTGAGGGTGCGAAGAAGTTCCACGGCGAGAGCGGTCTTTCCGCTTCCGGGGCCCCCTCGGACGATGACGACCTTCTTGCGCGGGGCGCTCCGTGCCGTCTCGACTGCGCGGCGGATCGACTGGAACGTCATCTCCTGCTCCTTCTGGAGCGCGAAGACGGGGTGCGGGCTGCCGGCACGACTGAAGGCCTCGTTGGAAGACGGGGGTTCGTACACGTCGGCGTTGGCGAGCACGTCCGCAGCCCTCCCGCCCGCACGGGGGGATAGGCGGTTCGCCAGGAACGCTTGGAAGAGATCCAGCGAGTCCGCGGTGTAGAGGCGCCCATGGAGACTCTCGGCGAGGGAGAAGAGCTCGCGCACCTCCGAACGGGCATTGTGCAGAAGTGCGGCGCCGGCAATGCGTTCGGAGTGATCGTGAAGGGGGGCCAGGTGCTGGACGAGGTAGTCGCAGTACCGCTGGACCTGGCGTACAGGATGCAACTTCCATCCCCTATGGCCGGTCTGGACGGCGACAGGATTGTCGGGGCTCACCCGGGCCATGTCCCACTGCTTCAGCTCGATCACGACGTAAGAGAGGTCGCCTGTGACCGGGTGCTCGCCCGCCAGGACGACATCCGCACTGCTGTCCATCCCTGGCATGTCGAACTCCAGCATCACTTCCACCGCATCACGGCCGCAGCCGACGAGAGTATCGATGACCTGGGGAAGGCTGTTGTTCCACGAGGCGATGAGGCCAGTGTCCGGGTCAGGGTTGCTGCGGCCCTGATGCCTCTTGCGGTACCGCTCGACGAGGAGGGTCGTCAGATGACTGTTCGCACCGCCGAGACGTGCCGTCATCGGCTTGAGATCGGCTGCGGACTTGCGTAAAAGCACGAAAAATCCCCCACAGGGCACGACAAGGCGTGCGAGGGGGCCTGTCCGGAACGGAAGCCCGTCGATCGCAAAAGATGGAATCGGATCTTATCTTGACGGTTCCGAGACGCGCCAAGTGAGGCGTGAGGAGCGGCGGGTCCCATGGACCCGCCGCTCCGCTCGGTCAACCGAGCAGCTGCGCCGACACCTCCAACGCCTTCACCAGCAGGTTGGAGACGAGGCCGGTCATGATGCCGATCGCGATCTCACGTACCCAGGTGCGGCGCTGGAGCTTCTTGTCGCCAGAGGCCATGCGGAGCATCTCCTTGCGGGAGTCGGAAATCCGGACTTGGCAGGGATCGCCCTACCGGGCTTCCGTCCTCGCTCTTGACGAGGGCACCATGGCATTCATGGATCCGCTGTCGTCCAGGTCTCCAAGACCTACGGGTCACTCACCTCCGAAGGGGTGAATAACGCTCCTGCACCCTAGCTCACCGGCTTCGTTCGTGGCGTGGTGATACAGGACGGAGATAGAACGAAAGGGCTCTGCCCCCAGTGCCTGTGCGGGCATCGGGGGCAGAGCCCTGAGCTGAGCGTTCTTCCGGGGGCTGTCCGACCGCTGTGCGGGCCGTCGGGTCAGCCGTTCGCCTTCGGGATCAGCCGACCAGCTGCTCGTACGCGGGGAGCGTCAGGAAGTCGGCGTAGTCGGCGTCGAGGGAGACGTGCAGGAGCAGGTCGTGCGCCTGCTGCCACTTGCCGGCCGCGAAGGCCTCCTCGCCGATCTCCGCGCGGATCGCGGCCAGTTCCTCGGCGGCGACCCTGCGGGCCAGCTCCGGAGTGGCCTTCACGGTCTTTCCGGCGTGCTCGAACTCGACACCCGCGTTGATCCACTGCCAGATCTGCGAGCGCGAGATCTCGGCGGTGGCCGCGTCCTCCATCAGGTTGAAGATGGCGACGGCGCCGAGGCCGCGCAGCCACGCCTCGATGTAGCGGGTGCCGACCTGCACGGCGCTCACCAGGCCGTCGTAGGTGGGCTTCGCGTCCAGCGAGTCGATGGCGATCAGGTCGCCGGCCGCGACGGAGACGTCCTCGCGGAGACGGTCCTTCTGGTTCGGCTTCTCGCCGAGGACGGCGTCGAACGAGGCCATAGCGATCGGGACCAGGTCGGGGTGGGCGACCCAGGAGCCGTCGAAGCCGTCGCCGGCCTCGCGGTCCTTGTCGGCCTTGACCTTCTCGAACGCGACCTTGTTGACCTCGGCGTCCTTGCGGGACGGGATGAACGCCGCCATGCCGCCGATCGCGTGCGCGCCGCGCTTGTGGCAGGTGCGCACGAGGAGCTCGGTGTACGCGCGCATGAACGGGGCGGTCATGGTGACCGCGTTGCGGTCCGGGAGGACGAACTTGGCGCCGCCGTCACGGAAGTTCTTGACGATGGAGAACAGGTAGTCCCAGCGACCCGCGTTCAACCCGGCGGCGTGGTCGCGGAGTTCGTAGAGGATCTCCTCCATCTCGTACGCGGCCGTGATGGTCTCGATGAGGACCGTGGCGCGGACGGTGCCCTGCGGGATGCCGACGTAGTCCTGGGCGAAGACGAAGATCTCGTTCCAGAGGCGGGCCTCCAGGTGCGACTCCGTCTTCGGCAGGTAGAAGTACGGGCCCTTGCCGAGGTCGATCAGCCGCTGGGCGTTGTGGAAGAAGTACAGGCCGAAGTCGACGAGCGCGCCGGGGACCGGGCGGCCGTCGAAGGTGAGGTGACGCTCCTCCAGGTGCCAGCCGCGGGGCCGCATGACGACCGTCGCCAGCTCGCCGGCCGGCTTGAGGGCGTACGACTTGCCCGAGCGCGGGTCCGTGAAGTCGATCTTCCGGGCGTACGCGTCGATCAGGTTGAGCTGGCCGAGGACCACGTTCTCCCAGGTCGGCGCGGAGGCGTCCTCGAAGTCGGCGAGCCAGACCTTCGCGCCGGAGTTGAGCGCGTTGATCGTCATCTTGCGGTCGGTCGGACCGGTGATCTCGACACGGCGGTCGTTCAGGGCCGCCGGGGCCGGTGCGACCTTCCAGGAGTCGTCGGCGCGGATCGCCGCGGTCTCCGGCAGGAAGTCCAGGGTGGACGTACGGGCGATCTCGGCGCGACGCTCCGCTCGGCGGGCGAGGAGCTCGTCCCGGCGCGGGGTGAACCGCCGGTGCAGTTCGGCGACGAAGGCCAGGGCGGCCTCGGTGAGCACCTCTTCCTGGCGCGGCAGGGGCTCGGCATCGACGACGGCCAGGGGGGACGGCGCTGGTGCGGACATGAACTGTCACTTCCTTCAGCGGACTTCACGGGCGGTACCAGACGGCCGCCGGGCGTCGCGGGACGGCACGCAGTGCCGCAGGCGCCGAGATACGGCCGCAAGCGCCTTCTGAACGGACAGGCGCTTCTGAACAGTGGATACTAGTTTCCTCATGGTGGAAGTTCAATGGTTTGTTGATGTCGAGATTCTCCGGATCGACAGACACTGGCGCTGAGTGCCACGCCGTTCACTCCAAGTGCGCCAGATCCTCCTCGGTGTCGATGTCGTAGGGCTCGGCCACATCCGAACAGTCCACCGGGGTGATCGCATCCCGGTGCGCCGCCAGATAGTCCCGCGCGCCCCGGTCGCCCACCGCGAGCTCGGCGATCCCCGCCCAGTGCCCGGCGCCGAACAGCACCGGATGGCCCCGCTGCCCGTCGTACGAGGCCGCCGCGAGGGAGTCCCGCGAGACGTACGCCGCCCGGACCCGGGCCACCGCCTCCGCCCCGATCCCCGGCTGGTCGACCAGAAGGACGAGCGCCGCGTCGACCCCGCGCGGATCGGCGGCCAGCGAGTCGAGTCCCGCGCGCAGCGAGGAACCCATCCCCTCGGCCCACTCCGGGTTGTCCACCAGCACGCACCCGGGCAGCTCCGCCCGCTCCCGCACGACCTCCGCCGACGCCCCCAGCACCACGTGCACCACCTCGCACCCGGCCGCCCGCAGCACCCCCACCGCGTACTCGACGAGCGGCCGCCCCCGATGCGGGAGCAGCGCCTTGGGCCGCCCGCCGAGCCGCCGCCCGCCCCCGGCGGCGAGCAGCAGTCCGGCGACGCGCGGCGGGTGGACAGGTGTTCGGTCCTGCGCAGTTGTCATGGGAACTGCATACCTCATCAGGCGGAATCACACGGTCGCCTGAATTACCCGGGCGAAGGGTGGCGCGGTGGGGTGGCGAAGGAGTTAACTGACCCGCAACTCACGGCGCCCGACCACCGCCCGGGGTCGGCTCGGAGCGCAGCTCCGGGTGTTCGGAGTATGGAGTTCTGCGCACAGAGTCGTGCGAGGGGGAGAACCATGTTGCGAAGCGTGGGGCAGAGGCGAGTGACCGGCGAGGGCGTGGACCCGAGGGTGGCCGAACTGCGGTCCGCCGTGTCCCGGCTCCGGCGAGAACTGGCCGCCCACCGGGTCGAGTTCGCCGACCGGGGCATCGCCGAGGACGAACTCGCCGCGCTCGACGCGATGGCGCTCAGCGGCTCCCCGGAGGTACGCCGGTTACGCCGCTCCCTGCTGCTCGTCGCGGGATCGGTCGGATCCGTCAGCGCGCTCGCGGAAGGGCTCGACGGGGTCCGCCGGGCGGTGGAACTCTTCGGGCCGCCGGCACCCCGGGGGCCCGTCGGCTGACGGCCGCGCGGTGGCGGACCCCGGGGTCGTGGGCGCCGGGAGCGCGAGGGGTACCCGGCGGGCCCCGTCGCCTCCCCAGGCCTAGCGCCTGATCAGGCGGCGGGCCGTCGCCGTCGCCACCGCCGCCGTACGGGAGTCCACGCCCAGCTTCGCGAAGACGTGCACCAGATGCGACTTCACCGTCGCCTGGCTCAGGAACAGCACCTTGCTGATCTGCTGGTTCGACAGGCCCTCGCCCACCAGCTGGAGCACCTCCAGCTCGCGCTTGGTCAGCGCCTCCGCCGGGGTCCGCATCCGGTCCATCAGTCGGTGCGCCACCGCCGGGGCGAGGGCCGACTGTCCGGCCGCCGCCGTGCGGACCGCCGCCGCCAGCTCTTCCGGCGGCGCGTCCTTCAGGAGGTAGCCGGAGGCGCCCGCCTCCACCGCCGCCAGGATGTCCGCGTCCGTGTCGTACGTCGTCAGGACCAGCACCTTCGGCCCGCCGGGCGCCGCCGTGATCGCCGCCGTCGCCTCCGAACCGTGCATCCCCGGACCGAACTGCAGATCCATCAGGACCACGTCCACGCCCCCGGCCGCGGCCAGCTCCACCGCGCGCTCGGCGGTCGCCGCCTCCGCGACGACGGCGAAGTCCGGCTCCGTGTCCAGGACCGCGCGCAGCCCCGCCCGTACGACCGGGTGGTCGTCGGCCAGCAGAAGACGGATGGTCATGCTCTTCACGCTCCAGCGGGGAGGGGGAGGGAGACGGCGACGGCCGTGCCCTGGCCGGGTGCGGACTCGACGGTGAACGTGCCGCCCAGCGACTCCGCGCGCGAGCGCATCGCCGGAAGCCCGAAACCGCCGTCGGAGGAGGGCCGTACCGCCCCGGGTTCGAAACCCCCGCCGTCGTCCACCACGTCCAGGGTCACCGAGGCGTCCATGAACGACAGGGTGATCTCCGCGCGTGCCGCGCCCGCGTGCCGCACCGTGTTCGCGAGCGCCGACTGGGCGATACGGAGCAGCGCCACCTCGTAGGGGGTCGGCAGCTCGACCGGCGTGCCGCTGACGGAGAAGCGGACCCGCGGCCCGCCCCCTGGCTCGCACAACCGCTCCAGGGCCGCCGCCAGGGAGCCGTGCTCCAGGTCGGGCGGGGACAGGGCCCGGACGAAGCGCCTGGCCTCCGCCAGATTGTCCTGTGCCTCCTGCCGGGCCCGGTCGATATGGCCCGCGGCGGGGGAGTCCGGTGGCAGCGCCCGCTCGGCCGCGCGGAGCAGCAGCTGGATCGAGGACAGGCCCTGCGCGAGCGTGTCGTGGATCTCGCGGGCGAGCCGCTCCCGCTCGGCGAGCGTCCCCGCGTGCCGCTCCGCGGCGGCCAGCTCCGCCCGCGTCTCGATCAGCTCCTCGATGAGCCGGCGCCGCCGCTCGCTCTCCCGGTACAGCGCGTGATAGCCGAGGACCGTCGCCACCGCGACCGCCGCGCCGAGCAGCGGCCCGATGAACACCCCGGGGTTGAGCGCGGCGCCGTGCCCCACGTACGAGAGGATCGCCGCGACCGCCGTCAGCGCGACCACCGGCAGCGACCAGCGGGCCGGCAGCAGATGCAGCTGGAGGAAGTAGAGCGGGAAGGCCACCCAGAGCGCCTCCGGGGTCAGCCACAGCATCGCGAGCCAGCAGGCGCCCAGGACGGCCAGCCACACCGCGGCGGCCCGCTGCGAGTCCCGTACGGACGGCAGGTACGACCCGGCGGCGTAGACCGCGCCCGTCACCCCCGCGAGCACCGTCCCGGCGGCCGAGTCCGCCCGTACCGCCGCGAGCACGAGCAGGCCCGCCATCAGCAGGTGCAGACAGAGGCGCAGCGCGCGCAGGGCGGGGGTGAGAGGCCGCCGGGCGGGGTGGAGGGAGGAAGGGGGCGCGGGGTGGAGGGAGGAAGGGGGCGCGGGGTGGAGGGAGGAAGGGGGCGCGGGGTGGAGGGAGGAGTGCGGATCCATGTTCCCTCCAGCCTAGACAGCGGCGGACAATCCGGGCTCAACCAAAAGTTTGATGCCGGAGCCATCCGTGGCGCGATGCCTCCGGGGTACCTCGCCGACCACTCTGGTCAGCATGTTCGTCGCATGGAGAGACCTCGGATTCGCCAAGGGGCGATTCGCGCTCATGGGTACCGTGATCGTGCTGATCACCCTGCTCGTGGGCCTGTTGTCCGGACTGACCGCCGGCCTCGCGCGGGAGAACGTCTCCGCGATCACCGGCCTGCCCGCCGACCGGCTCGCCTTCGCCGCGCCGCCGTCCGGGCAGTCGGTCTCCTTCACCAACTCGACGGTGACGGAGGAGCAGTGGCGCGAGTGGGCCGGGCGGCCCGGGGTGACGGCGGCGGCGCCGCTCGGCATCCGGACCCTCAACGGCGCCGCCGGCGACCGCACCGCCGCCGTGTCCGCCTTCGGTACGGAGCCGGAGGGCGGGCTCGCACCCGTGGCGCCCGCCGCGGGGAAGGCCGTGCTGTCGGAGTCGGCGGCGGAGGAGCTGGGCGTCGACGTCGGCGACCCCGTCCGCCTCGGCTCCCTGGACCTCACCGTCGCGGCGATCGCGGGCGATGCCTCGTACAGCCACACGCCCGTCGTGTGGACGACCCTCGACGACTGGCAGCGGTTCGGCCACAGCGGCACCGGCGCGGAGGAACAGGCCACGGTCGTCGCGCTCCGCGGCGGCGGGGCCGACTGGGGAGCGGGCGACAAGGCCGCCGGCACCGAGGCGCGGACCGTCGACGAGGCCCTCACCGCCATAGGGTCCTACCAGGCCGAGAACGGCTCCCTCCAGCTCATGCGCGGCTTCCTCTTCGCCATCTCGGCTCTCGTCATAGGAGCCTTCTTCACCGTCTGGACGATCCAGCGGAGCGGCGACGTGGCCGTCCTGAAGGCCCTCGGCGCCTCGACCCCGTACCTCCTCAAGGACGCCCTCGGGCAGGCGGTCCTGATGCTCACGGCCGGCACGCTGCTCGGCACGGCCCTCGCCGTCGGCGTCGGGGCGCTGGTCAGCGGCGGGAACGTGCCGTTCGTCCTCGAACCGCTGACCGTCCTCGGGCCCGCCGCCGTGATGGTGGTGCTCGGCGTCCTCGGAGCGGCGCTGTCCATCCGGCGGATCACCGCCGTCGATCCCCTCACCGCGCTCGGGAGTGCCCGATGAGTCTCGTCCTCGATGCCGTCACCCTCACCTACCCGGACGGCGACGGGCGGCTGACCGCGCTCGACGCGGTCTCCCTCACCGTCCCCGCGGGATCCCTCACGGCCGTCGTCGGGCCTTCCGGCTCCGGCAAGTCCAGCCTGCTCGCCGTCGCCGCGACGCTGGTGACGCCGGACCGGGGGCGGGTCGTCGTCGACGGTACGGACACGGGGGAGCTGGACGCGGCCGGGCGGGCGGCGCTGCGGCGCGAGCGGATCGGGATCGTCTTCCAGCAGCCGAACCTGCTGCCCTCGCTCACGGCGGCGGAGCAGCTGCAGGTCATGGCACACGTCTCCGGCCGGCCGGCGAGGTCCGCCCGCGGCAGGGCCATGGAGCTGCTCGACGCGGTGGGTCTCGCGGATCTGGCCGGGCGGCGGCCGCACCAGCTGTCCGGGGGCCAGCGGCAGCGGGTCAACATCGCGCGGGCACTGATGAACGAACCGGCGGTCCTGCTCGTCGACGAGCCGACGAGCGCGCTCGATCACGAGCGCGGGGCGGCGGTGGTGGAACTGCTCGCGGGTCTGACGGTGGGAAGGGGAACCGCGACGGTGCTGGTGACGCATGACCGGGGGCATGCGGGGCGGGCGGATCGGCTGGTGGAGGTCAGGGACGGCCGCGTCACCCCGGAACCGGCCCGCGCCTGACCCCACCGCCGCGGCACGATGGGCTGCGCCCCGCACCTGACGGGGCCGCGGCCCGGCAAAGGCGGCGCGCCCCGTCAGGTGCCCGCCCGGTCGGGCTACGCGCCGCCGTTGGCCGTCGTGTTCGCCAGGGCCGCGGAGAGTTCCCGCGCGACCTCCTGGAGGATCGGGACGATCTTCTCCGTGGCCGCTTCCGTGACCCGTCCCGCCGGCCCCGAGATCGAGATCGCCGCGGCCGTCGGGGAGTCCGGGACGGAGACCGCGAGGCAGCGGACTCCTATCTCCTGCTCGTTGTCGTCGACCGCGTACCCGGTCTCGCGGACCGCGACGAGCGCGTCGAGGAAGCCGTCCGGCGTGGTGATGGTCTTCTCCGTCGCGGCCGGCATCCCGGTACGGGCCAGCAGCGCGCGGACCTCCTCCGCCGGGGTGTGCGCGAGCAGCGCCTTGCCGACGCCCGTCGAGTGCGGCAGCACCCGCCGGCCGACCTCGGTGAACATGCGCATCGAGTGCTTGGACGGCACCTGCGCCACGTACACGATCTCGTCGCCGTCGAGGAGCGCCATGTTCGCCGTCTCGCCGGTCTCCTCGACCAGCCGCGCCAGGTACGGCCGCGCCCAGGTGCCGAGGAGGCGTGAGGCGGACTCGCCGAGCCGGATGAGGCGGGGGCCGAGCGCGTACCGCCGGTTGGGCTGCTGGCGCACGTACCCGCAGGCGACCAGGGTGCGCATCAGACGGTGGATGGTGGGGAGCGGGAGTCCGCTGCTGGCGGAGAGCTCGCTCAGCCCGACCTCGCCCCCGGCGTCGGCCATCCGCTCGAGGAGGTCGAAGGCACGCTCAAGGGACTGGACGCCCCCGCTCGCGGCGGGCTTGGCGGCGTCGGTGGTGCTGGCGCTGGACGTCGGCACGTCAACGGTCCTTTCGGGGCAGGCGGGCAAGGCAGCAGCCTACCGGCCCATTGCCCGGGGTACATGGTCGTGGTGTCGGCGTCCGCGCCGGTCAGGACGTGTTTGTCCGGTGTCGGTGAGGGCCCGGAGCCCTCCGGGCCGGCCCCGGCTGTACGGAGCTACGTTCTACTGTACGGAATTTGCATTCCACTTAGTGGAAACATCCAAGTTGCGCTCGGCGGGACCCGGCGTCCGCGGCGATGCTGGAAGTGTGCCCTTGACGACATGTCGTCCGGAAGTGAAGACTCCTTCAACAGTTCGTTGAATTTTTTCTCGAAGCACTGGAAGAGGGGTACGGGTGGACGTCAACCTGGTCCTGCGCTCGACGCGTGTCATCACCCCCGAGGGGACACGCCCGGCGTCGATCGCCGTCGCCGGAGGGACGATCACGGCCGTTCTGCCGTACGACGCGGAGGTACCCGCCGGTGCCCGGCTCGAGGACGTCGGCGACGACGTCGTCCTGCCCGGACTCGTCGACACCCACGTGCACGTGAACGACCCCGGCCGCACCGAGTGGGAGGGCTTCTGGACCGCCACCCGCGCGGCCGCCGCCGGAGGCATCACCACCCTCCTCGACATGCCCCTCAACTCGCTGCCGCCCACCACCACCGTGGAGAACCTGCGCGTCAAGCAGGAGGTCGCCCGGGCCAAGGCGCACGTCGACGTCGGCTTCTGGGGCGGCGCCCTGCCCGACAACGTCAAGGACCTGCGCCCGCTCCACGACGCCGGTGTCTTCGGGTTCAAGTGCTTCCTGTCGCCCTCCGGCGTGGAGGAGTTCCCCGAGCTCGACCAGGAGCGGCTCGCGACCTCGCTCGCCGAGATCTCCGGCTTCGACGGCCTGATGATCGTGCACGCCGAGGACCCCCACCACCTCGCCGCCGCGCCCCAGCGCTCCGGTGGCGCGTACGCCGACTTCCTCGCCTCGCGTCCCCGCGACGCGGAGAACACGGCGATCGAGAACCTGGTCAACCAGGCCCGCCGGCTCGACGCCCGCGTCCACGTCCTGCACCTCTCCTCCTCGGACGCGCTGCCGCTCCTCGCCGCCGCCAAGGCCGAGGGCGTCAAGGTCACCGTCGAGTCCTGCCCGCACTTCCTCACGCTCACCGCCGAGGAGATCCCGGACGGCGCCACCGAGTTCAAGTGCTGCCCGCCCATCCGCGAGGCCGTCAACCAGGACGCGCTGTGGCAGGGACTCGCGGACGGCACGATCGACTGCATCGTCTCCGACCACTCCCCGTCCACGACCGACCTCAAGACGCCGGACTTCGCGTCCGCCTGGGGCGGCATCTCCTCCCTCCAGCTCGGCCTCCCCGCCATCTGGACCGAGGCCCGCCGGCGCGGCTTCGACCTGACGGACGTCGTCCGCTGGATGTCCGAGGGCCCGGCCCGGCTCGCCGGCCTCACCCGCAAGGGCGCCATCGAGGCCGGCCGCGACGCCGACTTCGCCGTCCTCGACCCGGAGGCCACCTTCACCGTCGACCCGGCCGAGCTCCAGCACCGCAACCGGATCACCGCCTACGCGGGCAGGACCCTCAACGGCGTCGTCACCTCCACCTGGCTGCGCGGAGAGCGGATCGCCGACCACGGCACCCTCGCCGAGCCCTCCGGCCGCCTCCTCGAAAGGAACAACTGACCCGTGAGCACCGGCATACCCTCCTTCACCGGCGACGCCAGCCCTTACGGCGGTGGTGACCCCTACGCCGACTACCGGACGGCCGACTTCCCCTTCACCCAGTACGCCGACCTCGCCGACCGGCGACTCGGCGCCGGCGTGATCGCCGCCAACGACGAGTTCTTCGCCGAGCGCGAGAACCTGCTCAAGCCCGAGGCCGCCGAGTTCGACCCCGAGCACTTCGGTCACAAGGGCAAGATCATGGACGGCTGGGAGACCCGCCGCCGCCGCGGCGTCTCCGCCCAGCAGCCGCACCCCACCGACGACGACCACGACTGGGCCCTCGTACGGCTCGGCGCCCCCGGCGTCGTCCGCGGCATCGTCCTCGACACCGCGCACTTCCGCGGCAACTACCCGCAGGCCGTCTCCGTCGAGGCCGCCTCCGTGCCCGGCTCGCCCTCGCCCGAGGAACTCCTCGCCGACGACGTGAAGTGGACGACGATCGTCCCGCGCACCGCCGTCGGCGGTCACGCCGCCAACGGCTTCGCCGTCGACGTCGAGCAGCGCTTCACCCACCTCCGCGTCAACCAGCACCCCGACGGCGGCATCGCCCGCCTCCGCGTGTACGGCGAGGTCGCCCCCGACCCGCGGTGGCTCGGCGTGCTCGGCACCTTCGACCTCGCGGCCCTGGAGAACGGCGGCCAGGTCGAGGACGCCTCCGACCGCTTCTACTCCCCGGCCACCAACACCATCCAGCCCGGCCGCTCCCGCAAGATGGACGACGGCTGGGAGACCCGCCGCCGCCGCGACAAGGGCAACGACTGGATCCGCTACCAGCTCGTCGCCGAGTCCGAGATCCGCGCCGTCGAGATCGACACCGCGTACCTCAAGGGCAACAGCGCCGGCTGGGCCGCGCTCTCCGTCGCCGCCGAGGGCTCGGAGGAGTGGACCGAGATCCTGCCCCGGACCCGCCTCCAGCCCGACACCAACCACCGCTTCGTGCTCGACACCCCGGCGGTCGGCTCCCGCGTCCGGATCGACATCTACCCGGACGGCGGCATCTCCCGCCTCCGCCTCTTCGGCTCCCTCACGGACGCCGGTACGGCCCGCCTGACGGCCCGCCACCAGGAACTGGGCGGCTGACCGGAGCCCGTACGAACGAGCGGGCCGGGGTACGCCCCCGGCCCGCTCCATGAACTGGGCGGGTACGACACCCCGCCCGGCCCGCGAGGACGCACCGGCCCGACAGCACCGGTGCGTTCCTCTTTTTCGGGCTCGGTTCGCCTCCGGGCGCCCAGAGGCGGGCTCACGACCCCGACCGTGCTCGCCCCCTCCCGGCGTCAGGCCGCGTGTCCGCCGTCCACCGAGAACTCCGCGCCCGTCACGTACCGCCCCTCCGGTCCCGCCAGGAAGGCGACCGTCGCGGCCACCTCGTCCGGGGTGCCGAAGCGGCCGAGGGCCGTCATGGCCGCCTGGCCTTCCGCGTACGGGCCGTCCGCCGGGTTCATGTCCGTGTCGATGGGGCCGGGGTGGACGAGGTTCGCCGTGATGCCGCGCCCGCCCAGCTCCCGCGCGAGGCTCTTCGTCAGGCCGATCAGCGCCGTCTTGCTGAGCGCGTACAGCACCCCGCCGGGCCCCGGCACCCGCTGGGCCATGCAGCTGCCGATGGTGATGATCCTGCCGCCCTCCGGCAGATGCCCGGCCGCCGCCTGCGAGGCCAGGAACGCCGCCCGGACGTTCACCGCCAGGACCCGGTCCACGTCCGCAAGGGCCAGGGACTCCAGCGGGCCGAGGACACCGACACCGGCGTTGTTCACCAGGACGTCGAGCCGGCCCAGTGCGTCCGCCGCCCAGTTCACCGCGCCCGCCGCGTCCCCGGCGTCCGCCGCGTCCGCCCGCAGCGCCAGCGCCCTGCGACCGGTCGCCTCGATCCGCGCGGTGACCTCCTTGGCCCGGACCTCGTCCTGGACGTAGGTGAAGGCGACATCGGCGCCCTCCTGGGCGAGCCGTACGGCCGTGGCCGCGCCGATCCCCCGGCTGCCGCCCGTCACCAGTACCGCCGTGCCGTTCATCGTGGACATCCCGAAACCTCCGTAACGAAGAGCCATAAGTGGTTGCGGGTTCAATGAAAGTCGCCCGGGCGTCCCGGCGCTGGCATGAATCGGACGCCGACCCGGGCACCGATGAGTTCCGCCGGGCGGCGCGGTCTGAACTGCTGAGACACGATGGACCGGAGACGAAAGGGCACCACCATGGCCACGCTCAGCCTCACCCAGTTCCTGACCCTCGACGGCGTCCACCAGGCCCCCGGCGGCCCGGAGGAGGACCCCAGCGACGGGTTCACCCACGGCGGCTGGTCCGTGCCGTTCGGGGACGAGGACTTCGGACAGTTCATGGACGGGGTCTTCACCCGGCCGACCGCGTTCCTCCTCGGCCGCCGCACGTACGACATCTTCGCCGGCTACTGGCCGAAGCAGACGGACCCGGCCAACCCCATCGCCACCAAGCTCAACGCACTCCCCAAGTACGTCGCCAGCACCACCCTCGACTCCGCCGAGTGGGCCGGGACCACCGTGCTCCGCGGCGATGTCGTCGAGGGCGTCAGGGGGCTCAAGGAGCGCACCGAGGGCGAGATCCAGATGCACGGCAGCGGCGGTCTCGCCCGGACCCTGCTCGACCACGATCTGATCGACACCCTGCATCTGCTCGTCTTCCCGGTGATCCTCGGCACCGGCCGCCGTCTCTTCACCGACGGCGTACGCCCCACCGCCTTCCGGCTGACCGACGCGCGCACGACCGGCGCCGGCGTCACCCTCACCACGTACGAGCTCGTGGGCCGCCCCGAGTACGGCAGCTACGCCTGACCGGCGGGTGGCCCCGGCCCGTGCCCGCGTGCCCCCGCCCCGGCCCGTGCCCCCCGCCCCCGTGCGAGCCGGGAAAGGTGTAGCCGCCACAGGCCCGTCCCGGTACGGTGATCGCTCCACGTGCGAGCCGTCGAAGTCTCCACCCCACCCACAGAGTTGGAGATTCGGCCGCAATGTCCGCTTCGTCGATCGCCGCCCCCGTGCCCCTCGGCACCCCGCGCCGGGCCTGGCTCACCGACCTGCCCGTTCTGCTCGTCGCCGTCGTCTGGGGCGCCAGCTATCTCGCGGCCAAGGGCATCACCACCACCCACACCGTCATCGCGGTCCTCGTGCTGCGGTTCGCGGTGGTGCTGCCCGTCCTGGTCGTCGCCGGGTGGACCAGGCTCCGGGCCCTGAGTGCCGCCCAGTGGCGCGGCGCCGGGGCCCTCGGACTGATCCTCGGCGGGATCTTCCTTCTGGAGACCTACGGCGTCGTCCACACCTCCGCCACCAACGCGGGGCTGATCATCAGCCTCACCATGATCTTCACCCCGCTCGCCGAGGCCGCCGTCACCCGGGTCAGGCCGCCCCGCGCCTTCCTCGGCGCCGCCGCGCTCTCCGTCCTCGGCGTCGTGCTCCTCACCCAGGGCGGGGGCTTCACCACCCCCTCCCCCGGCGATCTGCTCATGCTGCTCGCCGCCCTCGCCCGTACCGTCCACGTCCTGGCGATGTCCCGGATCAAGGCCGTCCGGTCGGCCGACTCGCTCTCCCTCACCACCGTGCAGCTGGGCTCCGCCGTCGCCGTCTTCGCCGTCATCGCGGCCTTCCCCGGCACCGGCGCCTCTCCCTGGGCGGTGGCGCTGGACTTCGGCCCGCGCGAGTGGGCCGGGCTGATCTTCCTCTCCGTCTTCTGCACGCTCTTCGCCTTCTTCGTGCAGATGTGGGCGGTCCGCCGCACCTCCCCGTCCCGGGTCAGCCTCCTCCTCGGCACGGAACCGCTCTGGGCCGCCGGCGCGGGCATCGCGCTCGCCGGCGACCGCCCCGGCCTCCTCGGCCTCGCGGGCGCCATCCTGGTGCTCGCGGGCACGAGTTGGGGCCGCCGGGCCGCCGACCACGGCGCCGGGTAGGTTCTTCGATCATGCGTTCACTTGCCTACGACAACGAGTTCCGCGCCAAAGCCCGGCGCACCCAGGGCTGGGGCCTCGGGCTCTTCACGATCGCCGCACTGCTCTGGGTCTGGTTCGGCGTCCAGCTCCTCACGCCGTACGAGGACGCCGACGGCGGCGGCAGCCCCTGCCCCGCCCTGCTGACCAGTGAGTACGTCCATGACAAGGAGTGCGTCGAGAGCCGGGACTGGCCCGGCATGCTCGCCCTGCTCGGTGGCTCCGTCCCCTTCGCGGTGGTCGGCGCCGCCCTCTACACCAGCGGCTCCGTCGCGCACCGGATGGCCGAGCACCTCGCCGAGGTGACCCGGCTCGACACGGCGAGCGCCTGAGCCCCGGGGGACCGGGCGGTCAGGACGTGGCCACCCGGCCCGACACGATCATGAGGACCAGACCGAGCACCGCGATCACGATGTTGGCGAACAGCTCACGGCCCTCCAGGAACCACACGTTCTCCGTGAGGAACCGGGTCACGCCGAGCAGCCGGAACCAGCCGTCCGTCAGCTCGCGCACCACCCCGGCCACACCGAAGAGAGCGAGCAGGGAACCGGCGACCTCAAGAGTCTTCTTCATGAAGTGATCATGGCGCGGCCGGTGGACCGGCCGCGTCCGCCGCCGGTCCACCGGCACCGCTACCGAAGTATCGACCTCCGCGACTTCGGTAGCGGCCCGGCCGGCGATGCCCCGCACGCCGCCCCCGGCTGCGTACATTGCCGATATGACTCGCACGGACCGGCAGCTCTGGCTGCTCCCCTCCCACCTGGCCGAACCCGCCGGCGGGAACGGGGAGAGCCGGCCCCGCCGTACCGTCCGCGACTGGATCGTGGACACCTCGCTCTTCCTTCTCGCCGCCTTCGTCGGCCTCATCGCCGCCGACACCAGCGCGCAGTACACCAGCGAGGTCGTCACCCTCGTCGACCAGCTCCTGGGCGCCGCCGCCTGCTGCGCCCTCTGGCTGCGCCGCCGCTGGCCCGCCGGGCTCGCGATCGGCCTCTCACTGCTGAACGTCGTGGCCCCGGTCGCCGCCGGCGCCCTCCTCGCGGGCCTATTCAGCGTCGCCGTGCGCAGGCCCTTCCGCGAGGTCGCCGCGATCGGCGCGCTCGCCGTCGCCGCCTCCACCGCGCAGGCCTTCATCCGGCCCGACCCCACCACCAACACCGGGCTCTCCGTCGCCCTCGGCTTCATCCTCATCCTGCTCGTCACCGCCTGGGGCATGCTCGTCCGCTCCCGCCGCCAGCTCGTCGAGGCCCTCAGGGAGCGCGCCCGCCGCGCCGAGGCCGAGGCCGAGCTGCGTGCCGCCCAGGCCCAGCGGCTCGCCCGCGAGGCGATCGCCCGCGAGATGCACGACGTCCTCGCCCACCGGCTCACCCTGCTCAGCGTGCACGCCGGAGCCCTGGAGTTCCGGCCCGACGCCCCGCCCGAGCAGGTCGCCCGCGCCGCCGGCGTCATCCGCGACAGCGCCCACGAGGCCCTCCAGGACCTCCGCGAGATCATCGGAGTGCTGCGCGCCCCCGGCGAGAACGGTGACGGCGGCGACCGGCCGCAGCCCACCCTCGCCACCCTCGACGCGCTGATCGACGAGTCCCGCGAGGCCGGGGCGGACGTCGTCCTCGACACCACCGTCGACGAACCGTCCGCCGTTCCCGCCGCCACCGGCCGTACGGTCTACCGCATCGCCCAGGAGGGCCTCACCAACGCGCGCAAACACGCCCCCGGCACCACGGTCACCGTCACCGTGCGCGGCCGCCCCGGCGAGGGACTCACCGTCGACGTCCACAACCCGGCCCCCGCCGGGCCGGTCCCGCCCGTCCCCGGTTCCGGCCAGGGCCTCATCGGACTCACCGAACGCGCCGCACTCGCCGGTGGGCGGATGGAGCACGGACCAGCCCCCGACGGCGGGTTCGCCCTGCACGCCTGGCTACCGTGGCCCTCATGACCATCCGGCTGCTCATCGTCGACGACGACCCCCTGGTCCGCGCGGGCCTCACCCTGATGCTCGGCGGCGCCGAGGACCTGGAGATCGTCGGCGAGGGCGCCGACGGCCGCGAGGTCCCCGAACTCGTCGCCCGCCACGCCCCCGACGTCGTCCTCATGGACATCCGCATGCCGCACGTGGACGGGCTCACCGCCACCGAGCGGCTGCGCGCCGAGCCCGGCGCCCCCGAGGTCGTCGTCCTCACCACCTTCCACGCCGACGAGCAGGTGCTGCGTGCCCTGCGGGCCGGCGCGGCCGGATTCGTCCTCAAGGACACCCCACCCGCGGAGATCGTCGCCGCCGTCCGCAGGGTCGCCGCCGGGGACCCTGTGCTGTCCCCGGCCGTCACCCGTCAGCTCATGAGCCATGTCGCCGGGCAGCCCGAGCAGTCCCCGCGCACCGCGGCCGCCGGACGCCTCGGCGAACTCGCCGACCGGGAAAGGGAGGTGGCCGTCGCCGTCGGCCGGGGTCTGTCCAACGCCGACATCGCCGCCGAGCTGTACATGAGCGTGCCCACGGTCAAGACCCATGTCTCGCGGGTCCTCGCCAAGCTCGGTCTGAACAACCGCGTCCAGATCGCCCTTCTCGTCCATGACGCCGGACTCCTGGGCGAGGACGGCCAGAACTGACCGTTTCGGGTCCGGCCCCTTCGGATAGTCTGCGTCGATGTCCGTCATCGAACTGGGGGAGTACGGCGCGGACTTCACCGTGCATCCGTACCCCTACTACGCGAAGCTCCGCGAGACCGGTCCCGTCCACGAGGTGCGGATGCCCGACGGCTTCCAGTTCTGGCTGGTCGTCGGACACGAGGAGGGGCGCGCGGCGCTCGCCGACCCCCGGCTCGCCAAGTCCCCCCACGTGATCGGCGTACGGGCGCCGGAGGAGGACATCATCGGCGTCCACCTCCTCTCGGCCGACGCGCCCGACCACACCCGGCTGCGCCGCCTGGTCACGGGCGAGTTCACCGGCCGCCGGGTGGAGGCCCTGCGGCCTCGCATCGAGCGGCTCACCACGGACCTCGTCGACGCGATGGAACCGGCCGGGCGGGCCGACCTCGTCGACGCCTTCGCGTATCCGCTGCCGATCACGGTCATCTGCGAGCTCCTCGGGGTCCCCGCGGCGGACCGCGACACCTTCCGCCGCTGGTCCACGGAGCTGGTCAGCCCCACGGGCGAAGAGGACTTCACCCGGAGCATGGTGGACTTCGGCGCCTATCTCGACGGGCTGATCGAGGACAAGCGGGCCGCCGGCCCCGCCGACGACCTGCTCTCCGGTCTGATCGCCTCCCGCGCCGAGGACGGCGACCGGCTCTCCGGGCCCGAACTCCGGGCCATGGCCTACCTGCTGCTCATCGCGGGCCACGAGACGACCGTCAACCTGATCGCCAACACCGTCCGCAATCTGCTGACCCACCCCGATCAGCTCGCCGCCCTGCGCGCCGACCCGAGCCTCCTGGACGGGACGATCGAGGAGTCCCTGCGGTACGACGGGCCGGTGGAGACCAGCACCTTCCGTTTCAGCCGGGAGCCCATCACCCTCGGTGGCACCGAGATCCCGGCGCGTCAGTACGTCCTCGTCGCCATCGGGGCGCTCGACCGCGACCCGGCCCGGTTCCCCGGTCCTGACACCTTCGACATCCGCAGGGACACCCGGGGACATCTGGCCTTCGGGCACGGCATCCACTACTGCCTGGGCGCCCCGCTCGCCCGGCTGGAAGGCCGGATCGCCCTCCGGACCCTCCTCGACCGCTTCCCGGACCTGGAACTCGACCCCGAGGGCGAGCCCTGGGAGTGGCTCCCCGGCCTCCTCATGCGCGGAGTCAGGCACCTCCCGGTCCGGTGGTGACGACCGGACCTAGGGCCTGTCGTCACACTCCCGTCCGCCCCGCGGGGCCGCCCTCCGGGCGACGACGGGAGTTTGACGACCGGCCCTAGCCGATGTCGTCCACCCGTACGGGTCCCCGCTCCCGCCGCGAGCGCTCGCACGCCTCGGCGATCCGGAGCGCCGCCAGGGCCTCCCGGCCGTCGCACGGGTTGGGCGCCTCGCCGCGGACCAGGCGGACGAAGGCGCAGAGCTCCGCCTCGTAGGCGGGGGCGAACCGTTCGAGGAAGCCCGTCCAGGGCTTCCCCGGGGGTGCCGACGCCCAGGGTTCCACCGAGGTGAGCGGGGTGCGGTCGTCGAGGCCCACCGCGATCTGGTCCAGCTCGCCCGCCAGCTCCATGCGGACGTCGTACCCGGCGCCGTTGCGCCGGGTCGCCGTCGCGGTGACGAGCGTCCCGTCGTCCAGGGTGAGCAGCGCGGCGGCCGTGGACACGTCCCCGGCCTCCCGGAACATCGCGGGACCCGCGTCCGAGCCCGTCGCGTACACCTCCACGACCTCCCGCCCGGTCACCCAGCGCACGATGTCGAAGTCGTGCACCAGACAGTCCCGGAAGAGACCGCCGGAGAGGGGGAGGTACGCGGCCGGCGGCGGCGCCGGGTCGGAGGTCGCCGCCCGCACGGTGTGCAGCCGGCCGAGCCGCCCCGAGCGGACCGCCTCGCGGGCCGCCCGGTATCCCGCGTCGAAGCGCCGCATGAAGCCGAGCTGGAGCTCCGTGCCCGCCTCGGCCACCGCCGAGAGCGCGAGGGCCGTCCCCGGCACGTCCAGGGCGATGGGCTTCTCGCAGAACGCCGGGAGCCCGGCGCCCGCCGCACGGGCGATCAGCTCCGCGTGCGCGGCCGTCGCCGAGGCGATCACCACGGCGTCCAGGGCGTGCGCGAACAGCGCGCTGACGTCCGGCGCGGCCTCCGCCCCGAGCGCCCCCGCGACCCCGGCCGCCCGCGCGGCGTCCGCGTCCGCCACGACCAGCGACTCGACCTCCGGGTGGCGGGCCAGCACACCCGCGTGGAAGCTCCCGATCCGGCCCGTACCGATGAGTCCGATGCGCATGGCCCCACCGTGGAGCCGTCGCTCCCCGGTGTCAAGGATTTGTCAGGACAACCGGACGTCACGACTTCCCGTCATCAACGCACCGGGCTACGCTCCCCCCGTGTCCAAGCAGTCAGGCTCCGCCCTGCCCCCGCTCTCCGTGGACCGCAGCAGCCCGGTCCCGCTCTACTTCCAGCTGGCCCAGCAGCTGGAGAGCGCCGTGGAGAACGGCACGCTGACCCCGGGCACCCTCCTCGGCAACGAGATCGACCTCGCCACCCGCCTCGGCCTCTCCCGCCCCACCGTCCGCCAGGCCATCCAGACCCTCGTCGACAAGGGCCTCCTCGTCCGCCGCCGGGGCGTCGGCACGCAGGTCGTGCACAGCACCGTCCGCCGCCCGCTGGAACTGAGCAGCCTGTACGACGACCTGGACGCCGCCGGACAGCTCCCCGCCACCCGGGTCCTGGTCAACCGGGTGGAACCCGCCACAGGACCGGTCGCCGCGGCCCTGCGCGTACCCGAGGGCAGCGAGGTCGTCTATCTCGAACGGCTCCGCACCGCGCACGGCGAGCCCATGGCGTACCTGCGCAACCACCTGCCCGCCGGGCTCCTCGGCCCCGGCGGGCCGGACACCGCGCGCCTGGAGGCCACCGGCCTCTACCGGATGCTCCGTTCCGCCGCGCTCACCCTGCACAGCGCCCGCCAGGCCGTCGGCGCCCGCGCCGCGACCGCCGCCGAGGCCGCCCTGCTCGACGAGCGGGAGGGCGCGCCGCTGCTGACGATGGAGCGCGTCACCTTCGACGACACCGGCCGTGCCGTCGAGCACGGTTCCCATCTCTACCGGGCGGACCGCTACTCCTTCGAGTTCCAGCTGATGGTCCGTCCGTAGGCCGTACCCCACCGGCGGATGAGCCGGACACCGGCCCCCTGGCGAGCGCCACGACCCGCATGACCGATACTGCAATGCACGACTGCAATGCACGCAAAGGACACAAAGGAGGGCACGGCCTCGTGACCAGGCTTCGGACAGGAGGGGTACGCGCCGCAGTCGGCGCCGTGCTCGCGCTCGCGCTCACCGGGGCGCTCGCCGGGTGCAGCAGCACCGGCGGAAAGCGGGCGGAGGACGCCCGCAAGGCCGCCGAGGCCCAGGGCAGGGCGGTCGTCGACACCCCCCGCTGGACCTTCGCCATGGTGACCCACTCGGGTGACGGCGACACCTTCTGGGACATCGTCCAGAAGGGCGCCCAGCAGGCCGCCGCCAAGGACAACATCAACTTCCTCTACGCGCACAGCGACGAGGCCCAGCAGCAGGCGCAGCTGATCGACTCGTACGTCGCCAAGGGCGTCGACGGTCTGATCGTCACGCTCGCGAAGCCCGACGCCATGAAGGCCGCCGTCGAGAAGGCCGTCAAGGCCGGCATCCCGGTGATCACCGTGAACTCGGGCGCCGAGGTGTCCAAGGCGTACGGGGCGCTCACCCACATCGGCCAGGACGAGACCGTCGCCGGCGAGGCCGTCGGCGAGGAGCTCGACAAGCGGGGTAGGAAGAAGGCGCTCTGCGTCCTGCACGAGCAGGGCAACGTCGGCCACGAGCAGCGCTGCGCCGGAACGAAGAAGACCTTCGACGGCGAGCTGGTCAACCTCTACGTCGACGGCACCAACATGCCGGACGTGAAGGCCTCCATCGAGGCCAAGCTCCAGTCCGACAAGGACGTCGACGCCGTCGTCACCCTCGGCGCCCCGTTCGCCGACGCCGCCGTCCAGGCCGCCAGGAGCGCCGGGAGCAAGGCCGAGATCGACACCTTCGACCTCAACGCCAAGGTCGCCACCTCCCTCCAGGCCGGCACGCTCGGCTTCGCCGTCGACCAGCAGCCGTACCTGCAGGGCTACGAGGCCGTCGACCTGCTCTGGCTCTACCGCTACAACGCCAACGTCCTCGGTGGCGGCAAGCCGGTCCTCACCGGCCCGCAGGTCATCACCAAGGACGACGCGGCGAAGCTCGTCGAGTACGCGGAGCGGGGCACCCGATGAGCTCCACCGCCCCACCGTCGGACGGGCTCGACCACGTCGACGAACGGCTGCTGCGCACCACCCCGCTGAAGAAGCTGCTGGCCCGGCCCGAGCTCGGCTCGGTCGTCGGCGCGATCGCCGTCTTCGTCTTCTTCTCCGTGGCCGCCGACAGCTTCCTGAACCCGTCCAGCCTCGGCACCGTGCTCTACGCGGCCTCCACCCTGGGCATCATGGCGGTCCCCGTCGCGCTGCTCATGATCGGCGGCGAGTTCGACCTGTCCGCCGGTGTCCTGGTCACCAGCTCGGCCCTGGTCTCGTCGATGTTCAGCTACCAGATGACCGCGAACGTCTGGGTCGGTGTCGGCGTCTCGCTGCTCGTCACGCTGGCGATCGGCGCGTTCAACGGCTTCATGCTGACCCGGACGAAGCTGCCCAGCTTCATCATCACCCTGGGCACCTTCCTCATGCTGACCGGCCTGAACCTCGGCCTCACCAAGCTCATCAGCGGCACCGTCTCCACCAAGACCATCGCCGACATGGAGGGCTTCTCCTCCGCCCGCAAGCTCTTCGCCTCGCAGCTGACCATCGGCGGCGTCGAGTTCAAGGTCACCATCCTGTGGTGGTTCGGCCTGGTCGCGCTCGCCACCTGGATCCTGCTGCGCACCCGGTTCGGCAACTGGATCTTCGCGGTCGGCGGCGGCGCCGACGCCGCCCGCGCGGTCGGCGTCCCGGTCTACCGGACGAAGATCGGCCTCTACCTGGGCGTGGCGTTCTGCGCCTGGATCTCCGGCCAGCACCTGCTCTTCTCCTTCGACGTCGTCCAGTCGGGCGAGGGCGTCGGCAACGAGCTGATCTTCATCATCGCGGCCGTCATCGGCGGCTGTCTGATCACCGGCGGCTACGGCTCCGCCATCGGCTCCGCGATCGGCGCCCTCATCTTCGGCATGACGAGCAAGGGCATCGTGTACGCCGAGTGGAACCCGGACTGGTTCAAGTTCTTCCTGGGAGCGATGCTCCTCCTGGCGACCCTGCTGAACGCCTGGATCCGCAAGCGTGTGGAGGCCACCAAGTGACGACGGCCACGAAGACCGGGTCCGCCCCGCTCGTCGAGCTCGACGACGTCAGCAAGTACTACGGGAACATCCGCGCCCTCGAAGGGGTCTCCCTGGAGGTCCGCGCCGGCGAGATCTCCTGCGTCCTCGGCGACAACGGCGCCGGCAAGTCCACCCTCATCAAGATCGTCGCGGGTCTCCACCGGCACGACACGGGGACCTTCCGCATCGAGGGCGAGGAGGTCTCCCTCGCCAATCCGCGCGACGCCCTCGACCGGGGCATCGCCACCGTCTACCAGGACCTCGCCGTCGTGCCGCTCATGCCGGTCTGGCGGAACTTCTTCCTGGGCTCCGAGCCCACCAAGGGCTCCGGCCCCTTCAAGCGGCTCGACGTGGGCCTGATGCGGACCACCACCCGCGAGGCGCTGCTCCGCATGGGGATCGACCTGCGCGACGTCGACCAGCCCATCGGCACCCTCTCCGGCGGCGAGCGGCAGTGCGTGGCCATCGCCCGGGCCGTCCACTTCGGCGCGAAGGTCCTCGTCCTCGACGAGCCGACCGCCGCGCTCGGCGTCAAGCAGTCCGGCGTCGTGCTGAAGTACGTGGCCGCCGCCCGCGACGAGGGTCTCGGCGTGGTCCTCATCACCCACAACCCGCACCACGCGTACCTGGTCGGCGACCGTTTCGTGCTGCTCAAGCGGGGCGTCATGGCCGGCAGTCACACCAAGGGCTCCGTCACGCTCGACGAGTTGACCCGGCAGATGGCCGGCGGCACCGAGCTGGAGGACCTGCGGTACGAACTGGAGCGGCCGTCCGGGACGTGACGGACGCGGCCGCGATCGAACGGCCCCTTGACACCGCACCTGGCAGAATCGGAGCCGATGAGTACCTACCGTGACCTCGCCCACCGGGGATCGGCCCGGGGCACCGTGCTGCGGACCGTCGGCTCCCGGGAGCGGCGCTCCCATCTGACGGCGCCGCGGGTGCCGACCGTCGGCATCGACATCGGCGGTACGAAGGTGATGGCCGGCGTCGTGGACGCCGACGGGAACATCCTGGAGAAGCTCCGCACGGAGACCCCGGACAAGTCCAAGAGCGCCAAGGTCGTCGAGGACACCATCGTCGAGCTGGTCCTGGACCTCTCCGACCGGCACGACGTGCACGCCGTCGGCATCGGCGCGGCCGGCTGGGTCGACGCCGAGCGCGCCACCGTGCTCTTCGCCCCGCACCTGGCATGGCGCAACGAGCCGCTCAAGGACGCCCTCCAGAGCCGCCTCGCCGTCCCCGTCATGGTGGACAACGACGCCAATACCGCGGCCTGGGCCGAGTGGCGGTTCGGCGCCGGACGCGGCGAGGACCACCTCGTCATGATCACCCTCGGCACCGGCATCGGCGGCGCCATCCTGGAGGGCGGCCAGGTCAAGCGCGGCAGGTTCGGGGTGGCCGGCGAGTTCGGCCACATGCAGGTCGTCCCCGGCGGTCACCGCTGCCCCTGCGGCAACCGCGGCTGCTGGGAGCAGTACAGCTCCGGCAACGCCCTGGTCCGCGAGGCCCGCGAGCTGGCCGCCGCCGACTCCCCGGTCGCGTACGGGCTCATCGAACGGGTCAAGGGGAACGTCCCGGAGATCACCGGGCCCCTCATCACCGAGCTGGCCCGCGAGGGCGACGCCATGTGCGTCGAGCTGTTCCAGGACATCGGCCAGTGGCTCGGCGTCGGCATCGCCAACCTCGCCGCCGCCCTCGACCCCTCCTGCTTCGTCATCGGCGGTGGTGTCTCGGCCGCCGACGACCTGCTCATCGGCCCCGCGCGGGACTCCTTCCGCCGCCACCTCACCGGCCGCGGCTACCGTCCCGAGGCCCGCATCACCCGCGCCCAGCTCGGCCCCGAGGCGGGGATGGTCGGCGCCGCCGACCTCGCCCGGCTCGTCGCCCGCCGCTTCCGCCGCGCCAACCGGCGCCGGGTGGAGCGGTACGAACGGTACGAGCGCTACGCCCAGGCCCTGCGCAACGGGACCTCGGGCCGGGCCGCCCGTACCCCCGAGGACCCGCCTTCATGACCCTGCCCCACCAGTCCACCCCGCCGCGCGACCCCGGGGGCAGGCTCCCCGAGGACCACCGGCACATGATCCGACGGCGCTGGCTGACGGCCGTCATCATCGTCCTGCTCGTGGGCATCCCGGCCGGCTACCTCGTCATCTCCGCGGGGCAGAGCCGCGACAGCGGCCGTGACAAGGAGCGCGAGTCCTCGGCGGCGGGCCTCCAGGACAACTGGCCCTCGCTGATGAAGCGCCGGATCTTCGAGGTCCCGATCCCCGCGGGGGCGTGGGGGGTCGCGTACTACGAGACGAGCAACTGGAAGACCAGCCGGCTGTACGTGCAGTTCACGACGACCGCCGTCGGCCTGGACGGCTTCCTCGCCGAGTCCGGCACGAGCCGCGCCGCTCTCACCCCGGGCCGGATCACGGTCGGCGACCGCGACGCGGACATCGCGGGCTGGCGCTTCGTCGAGGGCATGAACTGGGCCGGCACGACGGTGAGGCGCGAGGAACCGCGCCCGGCGACCGACCTGACGGTCGACCTGACCGAGCCGGCCTTCCCCCGGGTGTACGCGGTCTCGACGACGAGTCCCTGACCGGTCCGCCGTCCGGTCAGGCGTTCTTCTCCATGCCCGGGCGAAGCCGGGCCAGCAGCTCGTAGAGGGTCGTGCTCTCGGCCGCGTCGAGGGTGTCGAGCGCGCCGCTGGTGGCCTGCATCTCCTCGCGGACGCGCCGGATGACGTCCCGGCCCTCGTCGGTCGCCACGACGTTCTTGACGCGGCGGTCGGAGGGGTCGGGCTCGCGGCGGACCAGGGAGCGGGCCTCCAGCCGGTCGATGATGCCGGTGACGTTGGACGCGTCGCACACGAGCAGGGTGGCGAGGGCGCGCATCGGCAGCGGGCCGTCGAGCTGAGCGAGGACCTTCGCCTGGGTGGAGGTCAGACCGTGGTGGGCCGCGGCGGCCGCGAAGTCGCGCCACTGGGCCGTGCCGATGGCGGCGAGCAGCTCCATGAGCTGGAGCCTGGTGGGGACCTGGGGAGTCGTCGCGCTCATGGGCCGAGCCTACGCAGAACACTTGACATTATCAATTGTTTACTTGACCACCTCAAGTATCCGGGTCTACCTTCGAGCAAGTACTTGATGACATCAAACATCGATGATCTGAAGCTCCCGCGTCACCGGAAAAGGCCCCTCCCTGCCATGAGTCATGCCCCCGCACCGCCCGCCGCCGATGCCCGGCGCGAGACGGTCATCGTCTTCGCCCTGAGTCTCGCCGCCATGGTCGTCTCGATGATGCAGACCCTGCCGGTCCCGATCCTCGGCCTCATCCGCACCGACCTCGGAACCTCCGCGGCCGACGTGAGCTGGGTGACCACCGCCACGCTGCTCTCCGCCGCCGTCTTCACCCCGCTGCTCGGCCGCTTCGGCGACCAGCACGGCAAGAAGCCCACCCTCGTCGCCGTCCTCGGAGTCATGGTCGTCGGCTCCGTCGTCGCCGCCCTCGCGACCTCGCTGCCCCTGCTGATCCTCGGCCGCGTCCTCCAGGGCGCCGCCACCGCGATCTTCCCGCTCGCCCTCTCCGTCCTGCGCGAGGAGGTCAGGCCGCAGAAGCTGCCCGGCGCCATGTCCCTGGTCAGCGGCACCCTCGCCTTCGGCAGCGGCCTCGCGCTCGTCGCGACCGGCCTGCTCACCTCCGGCTCCGACGCCGACTACCGCAGCGCCTTCTGGATGGCCACCGGCTTCGCCGCGCTCGCCCTCCTCGCGGTCGTGTTCCTCGTCCCCGCCACCCGCCACAAGACAGGCGGCCGCACCGACTTCCTCGGCGCGCTGACCCTCGGCGTCACGCTGCTCCTGCTCCTGCTGCCCATCTCGCAGGGCCACGAGTGGGGTTGGGCCTCGGCCCGGACGCTCGGCAGCTTCGCCGGCGCGGCCGTCATGGCGGTCGTCTGGGTCCTCGTGGAGCGCAAGGTCCGCGAACCGCTCGTCGACATGAAGATGTTCGTCCACCGCCCGGTCCTCATGGCGAACCTGGCCGGCGTCCTCGTCGGCTTCGGCATGTTCGCGAACTTCCTGGGCGTCTCCTACCTCGTCCAGATGCCCGGGGCCCTCACCGGCTACGGCTTCGACGCGTCCATCCTGCGCGCCTCCGTGGAGTTCCTCCTGCCCGGCGCGATCGTCTCGCTGCTCGCCTCCCCGATCGGCGGCCAGCTGGTCCGCCACCGCGGCCCGCGCACGGCCCTCGCCCTGGCCGCGGGACTCGGTGCCGTCGGCTTCGTCTGGCTCGCCCTCGGCCACGGCCAGACGGCCTCGGTGATCGGGGCGGGCGTCGTCGTCGGCGCGGCCGTCAGCTTCGGTTACGCGGCCATGCCGGCCGTCATCATGTCGAGCGTCCCGCACCACCAGAGCGGCATCGCCAACGGCATCAACTCCATCTCCCGCTCCACGGGCAGCGCGATCGGCAGCGCGGTCGTCACCACGATCCTCGCCTCGCAGACCATCGAGCACCTCCCGGCCGGCGTCCCGCCGCTGCCGGCGGAGTCCGGCTTCACCCTCACCTTCTGGATCGGCGCCACGGCGTTCGCCCTGGTCGCCGTGATCGCGGGGCTGGGCCTGCGCGGGCGCGCGGAGACCCGCCCGGCCGGCGGGACGGCGCCCGGCGCCGGGACGGTGCCTGCCGGGGCTCCCGGTGCCGCCGCCACCGCCCCCGTTCCGGAGAAGGCGGTCGCGTCCTAGAGGAGCCGCTCCACGCCGGAGCGGCGCTCGGGGCCGGAGGTCCGCTCGGCACCCCGTGTGCCGGCGCCCTCACCGAGCGTCGCTCCGGCGAATCTTCACATGGTGCGAGTGGAGGGGACCCCTCCCCTTGTGCCGTTCATCGGCCTTCCGGCCCCGCCCCCGTCGATTGAGGGGGCTATGTCCCCTTGCGTTCCGGCGGGGTCACGGAGGGCCGATTTCTGTTACTCGATCCTGCGGAGAACCTGTGACGATCCCCTGGCGATCTGTCAAATAGATCGAAACGCACCCCGATCCGGTGATGAATTCGTGTGCCACGGCACGTCAACTCGGTTGGCCGGGAAACCCGTTCGCGTGCTTACATCTGCACATCGCGGCCGCCGTCGGAACGGTGCTTGATTCCGGCCGGGTAAAAACATTCACATGAATTGAAGGGTGCGCACACATGCGTAACGACATCGAGACCCGTGAGATCGCCGACGCCGAGCTGGACGCCGTTTCCGGCGGCCTCGCCATCTCCGGTGGCCTCGCCGGCGCCGTGGTCGGCGACGTCAGCACCGTCCTCGGCACCGTGACCTCGCTCCAGACCGTCCAGGGCGTGCAGGCCCTGCCGGGCGTCGTCACGGGCCTCGCCGGTGTCAACGTCGGTATCGCCGGTCTCTGAGCGGCATATCCGTGAACCCCGGAACGCTTTCCCGTTCCGGGGTTCACGGCTGCCCTTCCCGCCCCTGCGGGCGGGATTTCCGCCGGTCAATTCGGCAGCCCGTCAAGAATGCAGTCGAAGGAAGAGTCCGTGCAGTTCCGCCAGAAGGCGCTTTCCAAGCTGCAATCGCCCGAAGAACTCGACCTGCCGGTACGCTTCGCGCGCCCGCAGGGCCGGCTCGTGCTCGCCGTCACCGTCGTCGTGATGGCCGCAGCGACGTTCTGGTCATTCACCGGATCCGTGTCACCCAAGGTCAGCGCACCCGGAATTCTCACCCGTGCCGAAGGCAGCTACCTCCTGCAGAGCCCGTTCGCGGGACAGGTCACCGCCGTCCACGCCGAGGAAGGCCGGCAGGTGGCACCGGGCGCACCCCTCCTCACGGTCCGCACGCCCCAGGGAGACCGGGACGTCCGCGCCGTCGAAGGAGGCCGGGTGACGACCCTCCTCGCCAAGACCGGTCTCGTCGTCACCACCGGCGCCGACGTGGCGACCGTGGAACGCGTCGAGAACCCGGACGACCCGCTGGTGGCCATGCTCTACGTGCCCGGCGACAGCGGCGCGGCGATCCCCGTCGGCGCCCAGGTCGACCTCGGCGTCCAGTCCGCGCCCCAGCAGCGGTTCGGCGTGCTCCGCGGCCGGGTCGAGGCCGTCGGCCGCGCCCCGCAGACAGCGGCGCAGATCACCGGCTTCCTCGGCGACAGCGGACTCGCCGCACGGTTCGCCCGGGACGGCGACCCCCTCGCGGTGCTCGTCCGGCTGGAGCGCTCCGCCGCGACCCCGTCCGGCTACCGGTGGTCCTCGGCCGACGGGCCCCCCTACGCCGTCGACTCCACGACGCCCGTCACCGGAACCGTCCATCTCACCGCGCAACGCCCCGTCGACTGGCTCCTCCCATGAGCGCGACGCCCGACACGACCCTCCCGCCCGATTGGCCGCTCCCGTGACCGCGACGCCCGACACGACCCGGACCCCCCAGCTCCCACCCGCCGGGCACCGACGGGACCGCCCCGCGCCGCAGGGCGGCAACCGGCGCCGCCGCCCCGAGCCGGCCGGCCGCAGCCCCCGGCGCCGCCGGCCCGTCCCGAAGGGCCGTACGCCCCGCTCCGTCCGCACCCCCACCGTCCTGCAGATGGAGGCCGTGGAGTGCGGCGCCGCCGCCCTCGCCATGGTGCTCGGCCACTACGGCCGGTTCGTCGCCCTGGAGGAGCTCCGCATCGCCTGCGGCGTCTCCCGCGACGGCTCCCGCGCCAGCAACCTCCTCAAAGCGGCCCGCAGTTACGGCCTCAAGGCCAAGGGCATGCAGATGGACCTGGCCGCACTCGCCGGGGTGGGGCCGCCGGCCATCCTCTTCTGGGAGTTCAACCACTACGTCGTCTACGAGGGCATCGGCCGCCGCCTGGGCCGCCGCGGCGTCCACATCAACGACCCGGCCAAGGGCCGGCGCTTCGTGCCCATGGACGAGTTCGACACCAGCTTCACCGGCGTGGTCCTCACCTTCGAGCCCGGCGAGGGCTTCCGCCGCACCGGTCGGAAGCCCGGCGTCATGGGCGCCATGCCCGCCCGGCTGCGGGGCACCTCGGGCACCCTCCTCGCCGCCGTGCTCGCGAGCCTCCTCCTCGTCGTGGTCGGCGCGGCGATACCCGCGCTGAGCCGTACGTACATCGACATGTTCCTGATCGGCGAGCAGACCTCGCTCCTCGGCGTGCTCTTCGCTTCGATGGCGGCGGCCCTGCTGCTCACGGCGGTGCTCACCCTCCTCCAGCAGTCCAACCTGCTGCGCGGCCGCATCATCTCCTCCACGCTCGGCAGCGCCCGCTTCCTGCGGCATCTGCTGCGCCTTCCCGTCACCTTCTTCTCCCAGCGCAACCCCGCCGATCTGGTCCAGCGACTGCAGTCCAACGACGCGGTCGCCGAGACGCTGGCGCGGGACCTCGCCGCCGCGGGCGTGGACGCGGTGGTCGTGGTCCTCTACGCGGTGCTGCTCTGGACGTACGACCCGCAGCTGACGGTCGTCGGCATCGGCATCGCGCTGCTCAACGTGGTGGCCATGCGGATCGTGATCCATGTGAGGGCCACCGACACCCAGAAGCTCCGGGCCGAGAACGCCCGGCTGACCAACACCTCGTACAGCGGTCTCCAGCTCATCGAGACGATGAAGGCCACCGGCGGGGAGGACGGCTTCTTCCGCCGCTGGGCGGGCCAGCACGCCGTCACCCTCGACGTGCGGCAGCGGCTCGGCGTGCCCAGCATGTGGCTGGCGATCGTCGCGCCGACGCTCGCCGCGCTCAACAGCGCGCTGATCCTGATGATCGGCGGCCTGCGCGCGGTGGAGGGACACCTCTCGGTCGGCCTGCTCGTCGCCTTCCAGGCCCTCATCACCAGCTTCACCACGCCGATCACCCGCCTCAACGGCGTGGCCGGCCGCATCCAGGACTTCGCGGCCGACGTCGCCCGGCTCAAGGACGTCGAGAACTTCCCCGTCGACCCGGTCTACGCGCGGCGCGAGCCGCCCGCCGCCACCCGCCGCCTCAAGGGCCAGGTGGTCCTCGACGGCATCACCTTCGGCTACAGCCCGCTGGACGCCCCGCTCCTGAAGGACTTCTCGCTCTCGGTCGGCCCCGGGCAGCAGGTCGCGCTCGTCGGCGGCTCCGGCAGCGGCAAGTCCACCGTCTCGCGGCTGATCTCCGGGCTGTACGCCCCCTGGGAGGGAACCATCCGCATCGACGGCATGCGGCTGGAGGACATCCCGCGCGGCGCGCTCGCCGCCTCCGTCTCCTTCGTCGACCAGGACGTCTTCCTCTTCGAGGGCACCGTCCGCGACAA
The DNA here is from genome assembly GCF_036226665.1 of Streptomyces sp. NBC_00691. Classification (NCBI taxonomy): domain Bacteria; kingdom Bacillati; phylum Actinomycetota; class Actinomycetes; order Kitasatosporales; family Streptomycetaceae; genus Streptomyces; species Streptomyces sp. NBC_00691. Next base: position 6,647,797 of record NZ_CP109007.1, read on the forward strand.
CGTCGCCCTCTGGGACCCCTCCCTTCCCGACGAGGCCGTCGTGGCGGCCCTCGAGGACGCCGCCGTGTACGAGGTCGTCGCGCGCCGCCCCGGTGGCATCCACAGCCGGGTCGAGCAGGACGGCCGCAACTTCTCCGGCGGCCAGCGCCAACGCCTGGAGATCGCACGGGCCTTGGTCCGGCGTCCCAGCGTCATGGTCCTCGACGAGGTGACCAGCGCCCTGGACGCGGCGACCGAGCGCCTCGTCATCGACAACCTGCGGCGCCGGGGCTGCGCCTGCGTGGTCATCGCCCACCGGCTGAGCACCGTCCGTGACAGCGACGAGATCCTCGTCCTGGAGCGCGGCACCGTCGTCGAGCGCGGCCGCCACGAGCATCTGCTCGCGGCGCGGGGCGCGTACGCCGAACTGGTCAAGGAGCACTGAGGTGACGTCCCCCCACCCCGCGCCCGTCGCCGTGGACCCGGTCGTGGCCGCCCTGGGCGGTCTCGGCACGTCCCTGGACTGCACGGGCCTGCGCAGCCTGTCCCTGGAGGGGCCGCTCGTGCTGTGGCTCGTCGTCGAGGGAGAGCTCGACCTGTTCGCGATCGACGCGGCGCAGGAGGGCCACTGGCACTTCCTGGGCCGCCTCGCACCGGGCACGCTGCTGCTCGGCCCGGCCGAGGGCCCCGGCCACACCCTGATCGGCCGCCCCCTGCAGGGCTGCCGGCTGCGCCGCGTCGAACTGCGCGAGCTGCTGCCGTACGGCCCCGGGGCCCACGGGCCCGGGGGGTACGGGCACGAGGAGTACGGCGCCGCCGAGGTGACGTTGAGCCCTCTGGAGAACGCCTTCGTGCTCGGCATCGGGCGCGGTCTGCGCGTCCTGTACCAGGCGCCGCTGGAGAGCCGGGACGCCGCGGGACCGGGTGCGGCCGACGACGACGTCCTGTGGATGCAGATCACCCCGGGCAGCGTCCGGTACGGCGCCGTGTACGAGGGGTACGAGGAGTACGACACCGCGGCCGCGCTCCTCGTCGACGGGGCGATGTGGCAGGGCATGGTCGACCAGCAGTACCGGCTGCTCTACGCCCTGGACGACTGGATCGAACAGGCCGAGCGCGCCCACGAGGACCGTACGGCGGCCGGCATCGAGGCCGGTGAGGCCGCCCGTACCCAGGCCGACCAGGCGCTGCTCGCCTCCATCGGCCGCCCCGGCGGCCGGTCGCGCGGGGCGTCCGTGCGCGGCGGGAGCGCCGACGCGGCCTTCGCCGTGTGCCGGCTGGTCGCCCGCGAGGCGGGCATCACCCTGTCCGAGCCGGTCGGGTCCGGCGCCGACGCCGGACAGACCGATCCCGTCGAGCGCATCGCGCGCGCCTCCCGGATCCGGACCCGGGGCGTCAGCCTCCACGGCCGCTGGTGGCGCGAGAACAGCGGACCGCTGGTGGGGCGGCGGGAGGCGGACGGCACACCGGTCGCCCTGCTCTGGCGGCGCGGCGGGTACGAGGCCGTCGACCCCGCCACCGGCACCCGGGAGCGGGTGGACGCCGACGACGAGGGCGCCTTCGAAACCGGCGCCGTCATGTTCTACCGCCCGCTGCCCGACGGGAGGCCCAGCCTGCCGCGGCTGCTCCGGTTCGGCCTGCGGGGGACCGGCGGGGACCTGCGCACCCTCTTCCTGGGCGGTCTGGTCACGGTCGTCCTGGGCGCGCTCGTCCCCATCGCGACCGGCAAGGTCCTCGGCGAGTACGTCCCCCACGCCGAGGACAGCCTCATCGTGCAGACGGCGCTCGCGCTCGTCGCGACGAGTGTCGTCTCGGCCGCCTTCATGCTGCTGCAGAACATCGCGATCCTGCGGGTGGAGGGCCGCATCGAGGCCACGCTGCAACCGGCCGTCTGGGACCGGCTGCTGAGGCTGCCGGTGACGTTCTTCGCCGGCGGCTCCACCGGCGAGCTGGCGAGCGCCGCCATGGGCGTCAGCGCCATCCGCAGCGTGCTCTCCGGCATCGGCTCGGTCTGTCTGCAGGCGGGCACCGTGGGCACGGTGAACCTCGTCCTGCTGCTCTTCTACAGCGTGCCGCTGGCCCTGGCCGCGCTCGCCATGCTGCTCGTCATCGCCGCGCTCTTCCTGGGGCTCGGGCTGTGGCAGCTGCGGTACCAGCGCCGGCTGCTCACGCTCGGCAACAAGCTCAACAACCAGGCGTTCCAGACCCTGCGGGGGCTGCCCAAGCTGCGTGTCGCCGCCGCCGAGAGCTTCGCCTACGCCGCCTGGGCGCGGGAGTTCGCCCGGACCCGGGAACTCCAGCAGCGGATCGGCCGGATCAAGAACGCCCTCACCGTCCTCAACGCGGTCTGCCCGCCGCTGTGCATGCTGGTGATGTTCATGCTGCTCGCGGGACCGGCGCGGGGCAGCATGTCCGCCGCCGAGTTCCTCACCTTCAGCACGGCCGTGACGATCCTGCTGTCCTCGGTCACCCAGCTGACCGGCGCGCTGATCTCGGCCGCCGCCGTGCAGCCGATGTTCGAGCAGATCGGGCCGGTCCTCCGGGAGACACCCGAGGTGCGCGGCTCCAGCACGCGGCCGGGAGTGCTGAGCGGGGCGGTCGAGGCGAAGAACCTGTCCTACCGGTACACCGAGGACGGTCCGCTCGTCCTGGACGACGTGTCGGTCCAGGTGCGGCCCGGCGAGTTCGTCGCGATCGTCGGGGCCAGCGGCTGCGGCAAGTCGACCCTGCTCCGTCTGCTGATCGGCTTCGACCGGCCGGTCACGGGCAGCGTCCTGTACGACGGTCAGGATCTGGCGGCGCTCGACCGGGCGGCCGTACGCCGGCAGTGCGGCGTCGTCCTGCAGAACGCGCAGCCGTTCTCGGGCTCGATCCTCGACTGCATCCGCGGGGCCGAGCCGTACGCGCCGGAGGAGGCCTGGGAGGCGGCCGCCATGGCCGGTCTGGCCGAGGACATCAAGGCCATGCCCATGGGCATGCACACCATGCTGTCCGACGGCGGCGGTACCGTCTCCGGCGGCCAGCGCCAGCGGCTCATGATCGCCCAGGCCCTCATCCGCAAGCCGCGCGTCCTCTTCCTGGACGAGGCCACCAGCGCCCTGGACAACGAGGCGCAGCGCGTCGTCATCGAGTCCACGCGCGCGCTGCGCGCCACGCGCGTCGTGATCGCCCACCGGCTGTCCACGATCATGGACGCCGACCGGGTGATCGTCATGGCGGACGGACGGGTCGCCCAGCAGGGACCACCGGCCGAACTGCTCGCCGAGACGAGCGGTCCGTTCCACGCGCTCGTACGCCGCCAGCTCGGCTGACCGGCGCCCGCGCGGATAGGTGGAGAGGGCATATTTCGGAATCCGAGCCTCCCGGACGGAAACGCCGGAATGCCTCGACGGAAGGGCTTTCGATCAGGGAAGCTGTGCTCAACAGGCCTGCATATAGGCGCAGTTGATTGAGCTTCGTATCACTTCGGGGGAGACGATGAAGAGTTCCGCACACCGTTGGTCGGCACGCGCGGCGAGCGCGGCGGCCGCGGCGTTACTGATAGCCGGCGGTACGGCCGGGGTCACGTTCGCAGCCGAGACCGACCGCTCGGCCGAGGGCATCGTGGCGTACGACCCGCCGGTCAACAGCACCGCGAACTTCGCCGTGGTCGCGACCACGCACCCCGACACCGTGGGCTGCAACGGCTACAACGTGACCGGCACGGGAACCGCCAGCGGCAAGCCCACCACCGGCGGGACGTGGACGCAGACCGAGGTGGTGTGTACGGCGACCATCCCCGGCAAGTACGACATCAAGGGGACCGCGACCATCACGGAGAGCGACGGCGACCAGCTCACCCTCACGTACCAGCTCACCGCGCCGCTCACCGCGGACACCCTGGTCTACCCGACCGGCACGTTCCAGATCACCGGAGGAACCGGCAACTTCGCGTTCGCGACCGGCAGCGGCAAGATGAACGCCCGGGTCAACCTGCTGGACCACGACCACGTCACCTCCAAGATGCTGGGGGACATCTTCTTCACGGGCTGACCCGGACCGTGGCCACGCAGGGGCGGTCGACGGCACGCCGCCGTCGACCGCCACCGGAGCCGGCTCCGCACCGGGCGCCGGCTCCGCCCTCTGACGGCGCAACCTCCAAGGGGCCGCACCATGAAGAGCACGATGCAGGACCGTGAGCTGCTCGTCCGTGACCTCCTCGCCCACGGCCGACGCGTCTACGCGGACAGCCGGGTGATCCGATGCGCCGACGCGCGGGACGAGCGGTCCTCGCAGACCTTCGCCGACATCGCCGACCAGGCCGAACGACTCGCGGCCGCACTGGCCGGGCTGGGTGTGCGGATCGGCGAGCGGGTCGCCACGCTCGCCTGGAACACTCCCGAACACCTGGTGGCCTATCTCGCCGTACCGAGCATGGGCGCCGTCCTCCACACGCTCAACCTCCGCCTGCACCCCGACCAGTTGGGCTACATCGTCGAGCACGCCGAGGACGCCGTCCTCCTCGTCGACTCGACCCTCCAGGAGATGCTCACCCCCCTGCGGGACCGGCTCGGCAGCGTACGCCACGTGGTCGTCATCGGCGGAGCGCCGGAGGCCGACCTGCCCGGACACATCGCCGTGCACCGCTGGGACGACCTCCTCGCGGCCGAACGCCCCGGCTACGTCTGGCCCGACCTGGACGAGCGGGAGGCGGCCGCGCTCTGCTACACCACGGGCACCACGGGGGACCCCAAGGGCGTCGCCTACAGCCACCGTTCCATCACCCTGCACACCCTCGGCGTCTCGGGCGGTTCCGGTTTCGCGATGCACGACGGCGACCGCGTCCTGCCGATCGTGCCGATGTTCCACGCCAACGCCTGGGGCTGGCCGTACTCCGCCTGGCTGGCCGGCTCCGACCTCATCATGAACGGCCGGCAGCTGCACACCCCGGACCTGGCCCGCATCATCAACGAGGAGCGGCCCACCGCGGTGGCCGCGATCTGCACGATCTGGAACAGCCTGGTCCACCACGGCGAGCGGCACCCGCTGGACCTGAGCGGCGTACGGCTCGCGGGCTGCGGCGGCGCGACCCCGCCCCGCGCCCTGCTGCAGAAGCTCAAGGACCGCTACGGGGTCCGTCTGACACAGGGCTGGGGACTCACCGAGACCAGCCCCCTCGCCACCTTCGCGGTCCCCCCGTACGGCACCCCCGACGAGGAGGAGGTCGGCTGGCTGGCGAAGAGCGGCCGGGTCATGCCCTACGTCGACGTACGGCTGATCGCCGAGGACGGCACCGAACAGCCCTGGGACGGCACCTCGGTGGGCGAACTGGAGCTGCGCGGCCCCTGGGTCACCGGCTCGTACTACAACACCCCCGACTCTCCGGAGAAGTTCCACGACGGCTGGCTGCGCACCGGAGACCTGGGCGTCATCGAACCGGGCGGCTGGGTGGTGGTGAGCGACCGCCTCAAGGACGGCATCAAGAGCGGCGGCGAGTGGATCTCCACCATCGAGCTGGAGAACGCGATCATCGAGCACCCCGCGGTCCTGGAGGCCATCGTGGTCGGAGTGCCCGACCCGCGCTGGGAGGAACGCCCGCTGGCCTGCGTGTCTCTGGTGCCGGGCGCCGAGGCCGACGGGGACGAGCTGCGGGAGTTCCTGACCGGACGGGTGGCCCGCTGGTGGGTGCCGGAGCGCTGGTCGTTCGTGGACGCGGTGCCCAAGACCAGCGTCGGCAAGTACGACAAGCGGGCCGTACGGACCCAGTACGCGGACGGGGCACTGGACGTCTGGGTCCCGGGCCCGGGTGACGCCGGAGCCCAGGCGCCGACGGAGTCCGGGGCGCCCGGGGAGTGAGGGGCGGAGCGCCCCCCGGGATTCAACGGCTGAGTCCCCCCGGGGAGTGAACGACGAACGACGCCCCGGACGGTCCTGGAACACCAGGACCGTCCGGGGCGCCGCTCCCGTTCCGGTGGCCGCGTGCCGCTCAGGCCGCCAGTCGGCCCGCCGTCTCGGCCAGCAGCTCCCGCTGCTGGCCGGCGTCGAGGCCCAGCTCCCGGACCAGCCGGAGCGTCAGCACCAGCCGGGCCTGGATCGTCGTCTCGGGGTCAGGGTGCCCGCCGTCGGGCGCCGCGCCCTCGTCGAGCCCGGCGGCGACCAGGCCCTCGAGGAACGCCGGGTCGAAGTCCTCCCCGCCCGCGTCCAGCGAGCCGAGGACCTCCGCGACGTAACCGCTGATCTCGCGCGGCGACGCGCCCCGCGGGAAGCGGCGGCGGGCGGCGATCCCGAAGGCGGTGCCGACCGCCTGCCCGTAGCGCGGGTCGGTGGGGTCGAGGGCGGCCGACTTCTGGGCGAACCCGATGAAGTCGAACGCCAGCAGCGCCCCCAGCACGTCGAGTTCGGTGGTGGTGGCACTGGTCATGACGGGCGGCCTTCTGTCGTGGACGGAGTGGTGGTGGTGTCCTTGCCCCGGGCGGCGGCGACGAGCGCCGTGGCGACGTGCTCGGCGTCGCGGCCGACGAAGCCGATCAGTGCCGAGCCGCGGGTACGCATCCGGTACAGCCCCAGGTAGTAGCTGCCGGGCACGGCCCCCGTGCCCTCGGTGTGCCGCGGCTGCCCGTCGGCGTCGAGCATCTCCGGGTCGAGCCAGCTCCAGTCGGTGCGGAAGCCGGTCGCCCAGATCACCGTGGACGGCTTGACGCGCTCGCCGTCCGCGACGAGGAGTTCGGCGCCGTCGGCCGCGGTGATCCGGCCCACGGTCCGGATCCCGCCCGCCGCGACCAGGCCGGGCACCCGGTCGCCGACCACCGGGTCGGGCGCCTGCATGCTCACGGGCAGGCGCATCACCCCGAGGACGCTCATCCACCAGAACATGTCCCGGCCGACGACCGTCTGCGGCAGGGGCGGTGAGACCGCCTCGCTGCAACTGAGCACCACCTGGTGGGTGGCGGACAGCTCGGCGGCGATCTGCCGCCCGGAGTTGCCGTCGCCGACGACCACCACCGTCCCCGGAGCCACCTGCGCGGGGCTCCGGTACTCGGTGGTGTGCAGCGTGGGCACGTCCGGACTCAGCGCCGCGGCGAACTCCGGAAGCCGGGGGATCCCGAACGCCCCGGTCGCGATCACGACCTGACCGGCCCGGCAGTCGCCGCGCGTCGTGCTCAGCAGATAGCCGTCGCCGTCCCTGCGTACCGACAGCACCCGGTGGTCCGTCAGCACCGGCAGGTCGAACCGTTCCGCGTAGTCCCGCAGATACGCCACCACCTCGTCCTTGCCGGGGTAGTGCCGGCCGTCGCCGGGGAACGGCAGGCCCGGCAGCCCGGAGAACTGCGCGGACGTGAACAGCGTCAGCGACTCCCAGCGCCGCTCCCACGTCTCGCCGACCTCGCCGCCCGCGTCGAGCAGCACGCACTCCACGCCGGCCTGCCGCAGGTAGTACCCGACCGCGAGCCCGGACTGGCCCGCTCCGACGACGGCGACCGGCACGGTGGCCGGAAGCGCGGTCGTCCGCGCACCGTCCTGCCGCCGTATCGGGTCGGCCTGATCAATTCGCATTCCGATCGTCCTCACTTCTTGGACCTGGACCCGTGGCACCCGAAGGCCCGGTCCGGGGTGGATCGGCCGGGCCGCCGGAGGGGCGGCCCGGCCGGGTCGGTTCAGTGGGCGCCGAGCGCCCGGCTCAGCTCGTCCGCCAGAACCCGCAGCCGCTCACCACGCATCACCGTGTAGTGGTCGCCGGGAACGTCCACGAGGGTGGCGTCGCCGGGGAAGTACTCCATCCAGCGCCGCGCTGTCTCGACGGTCGCGCCGCCGTCCGCCGCCCGCAGCGACAGCACCCGGCCGGCGAAGGCGCTGGGCGCGTACCGCAGCAGGGCACGGTAGTTGCTCTGGAAGCGGCCGACGATGGAACTCAGCGTGTCGAGGTCGATGTCCTCGGACAGCGCCCCCGCCGCGCGCGCCTCGGCGTGCAGCACCTCCACCGGCGGACGGCCGTCGAACGCCTCGGCCGGCAGCTGCCACTCGACCCCGGCGAGGCCCGCCAGATCCCGGGCGAACCAGGACAGCAGCACCTCGTCGGAGACCGGCTCGCCCCCGGCCGGGCCGGGCCGCTCCATCAGGTCGACCACGGCGAGCAGCTCCACCTCGGCCCCCGCCGCGGTCAGCTGGGCCGCCATCTCCAGCGCGATCACACCGCCCATGGACCAGCCGCCGACCCGGTACGGGCCCTCGGGCAGCGCCTCACGGACCGCCGCGACGTAGTGGGCGGCCATCTCCTCGACGCTCGGCAGCTCCGTGTCCGGCAACTGCAGCGCGTAGAACGGCTGGTCGTGACCGAGGAGTTCGGCGAGTTCCGCGTAACAGAGCACGTCACCGCCGACCGGGTGGACGAACACCAGCGGAGTCCGCCAGCCCGTGGTGCGGACCGGCACGAGAGCCCTGCGGCCGTCCTCGACGCTGCCGGTCTCCCGGACCGCCCGGGCGAGCAGTTCGATGGTCGGCCGGGCGAACAGGCTGGACAGTGGCAGGCTGCGACCCAGGCCGCGGGCGATCCTGGCCATCAGCCGCACCGCGAGCAGCGAGTCCCCTCCGAGGTCGAAGAAGCTCGCGGTCACCCCGATCTCGGCGACCCCGAAGAACTCCGCCCAGATCTCCGCGAGCCGGCGTTCCACCTCGTCGCGGGGGGCGACGAAGCCGGCGCCCTCGACGGCGACCTCGTCGGGTGCGGGCAGCGCAGCCCGGTTGACCTTGCCGTTGTCGCTGAGCGGCAGCTCGTCGAGGACGAGGACGCGCTGCGGGACCAGGTGCTGCGGGACCACCTTGCGCAGCGAGTCGGTGATCCGCTGCTCGGTGTCGTCGCGCCCCTCGTCGAGGACGACGTACGCGATCAGCCGCTTCGGACCGTGCTGCTCGCCCGCCGCGACGACCGCGGCGGCCCGTACGCCCTCGCACTGGGTGAGAGCGGCCTCCACCTCGCCCAGTTCGATGCGGTAGCCCTGGACCTTGACCTGGGAGTCCTGGCGGCCGAGGAACTCGATGGTGCCGTCCGGGAGGAAGCGCCCCAGGTCCCCCGTGCGGTAGAGCCGCTCACCGGTGACCGGGTGGTGCAGGAACGCGGCGTCCGTCTTGACCTCGTCGTTCAGATAGCCGCGGGCCAGGCCGACCCCGGCGATGTAGAGGTCGCCGGGCACCCACACGGGACACGGCCGCATCGCGCCGTCCAGCACATGGAAGCGCTGGTTACGCATCGCCTTGCCGTAGGGGATGCTCACGCAGTCCTCGGTGACCTCCCCGATGGGGTGCAGGATCGACCAGATCGACGCCTCGGTGGCGCCGCCGAGGCTCCACAGCTCGGCATCCTCCAGGAGCAGCCGGATCCGGCCCGGCAGGGTCACCGGGATCCAGTCCCCGCTCATCATGACCAGCCGCACCGGCAGCCCGGTGAGCCGGTTCGCGAGGGCGTGCTCGGTGAACATCTCCATGAGCGCGGGCACGCTGTTCCAGATCGTCACCCCGTGCTCGGTGACGAGCTCCGCCCAGCGGGCGGGCTCACGGTGCGCCGACGGCTCGGGCAGCACCAGGGCGCCGCCGGCGGAGAGAAGACCGAAGACGTCGTAGACCGACAGGTCGAAGTGCATCGCGGACAGTCCGAGGGCCCGGTCCGCCGCGGTGACGCGATAGCGCTCGTTGACGTCGACGATCGTGTTCAGGGCCGCGCCGTGCTCGATCATCACACCCTTGGGCAGCCCGGTGGATCCCGAAGTGAAGATCACATAGGCGAGGTTGGTGGGCTTGGCTCCGGACGGGCCGAGCGGCTCCGGCTCGCCGGCCTCCTCCCGGCTCGCGCCGTCACCCCGCTCGCCGGATCCCTCGTCGGCCCGCACCACGGTCCTGGCCACGCCCTGCGGCCAGTCGGCGATGCCGTCCACCCACGGCTGGGTGACCACCCGGCTGATCCCGGCGCTGTCGAGCAGCACATGCAGCCGCTCGGCGGGCACCCGCGCGTCGATCGGCACGTACGCCGCACCCGCCCGCAGGATGCCGAGGGCCGCGACGACCTGCTCCCAGCCCTTGTCCATGACGATGCCGACCAGGTCGCCCGGTCCCGCCCCCAGGGCGCGCAACCGGTGACCCACCTGGTGGGACCTGCGCTCCAGATCCGCGTACGACAGGGTCAGCGAGCCCGTGATGACCGCGGGCGCGTCCGGCGTCTCCGCCGCCCGGGCCAGCACGGCGTCGTGCAGCAGCCCGTCGGGCACCGGCCCGTCGGTGGCGTTGGCCTCGGCCCGTACCTCCAGATCGGCGACGGGCGCGAGCGCCGGCCTCGGCCGCTGCCAGGCCGCCGGGTCCCGGGACAGCTCGCGCAGCGTCCGCTGGTAGGCCGCGAACATCGCGTCGACGCAGCCCGCCGGGAACAGCTCCTCGATCACGTCCCAGTTCAGCAGGAGCTCGCCGGCCTCCTCGACCGCCTGGTGGTCCAGCCACACCTGCGGGGTGCGGACCGAGCTGCTCACCTGGCGGCCGTTCTCACCGATGCCGGCGAGGTGCCGCACGACCCCACCGGGCTCGCCGTCCTGCCGGTCGGCCATGTTCACCAGGCTGGTGAAGACGACCGGCGCGGCGGCCCGGACCGAGGCGCCGCGCGCCCGGTTCAGTTCCCGGAGCACCTGCACACCGCTGACCTGGCTGTGCTCCATGTCGCTCCACAGCCGGCTCTGGACGGCGGAGGCGCGGACGGCGAACGAATCGGTCGCCGAGTCGCGGATCTCCAGCATCAGGGTCGTGGAGAACTGACCGATGACGTCCCCGACCTGCGGGTGCAGCGGCAGCCGGTTGAAGTAGAGCAGGTTCAGGGAGAAGTCGGGAGTGGCACTCCACTCCGCGATGACCTGCGCGTACGCGGTGCACAGGGCCGCCGACGGGCTGACCCCGGCCGCCGCCGCGTGCTGCTTGAACCGGTCCCAGTCCTCCCTGGCCAGGGTCGCGCCGCGGTGGTTGAACACCGGCCGCTCCAGGCTCGACGGACTGACGGCCAGCGGAAGCTGGGGCGCGGGCGGCAGGGTGTCGAGCCGGTCGCGCCAGTAGGCGAGCGCCCGGTCGTACTCGGGCCCGGCCTCCAGCGCGCGGGCCTCCCTGACGTAGTCCCGGTAGCGCAGCCGCAGTTCGGGCAGCGTCTCACCGCGGTAGTGCGCCGCCCACTCCTTGAACAGGATCGACGTGCTGAATCCGTCGATGATCAGGGCGTCGAAGCCCGCGTGCAGCCGGATCACCCGCTCGTCGATCCGGGTCACCCGCACATCGAACAGCGGCCAGCACGTGGTGTCGAAGACCTGGTGCCGCATCTCCTCGTGCACGGCGACCAGTTCGGCCTCGCGCTCGGCCGGTTCCAGGACGGAGGCGTCGGTCTCCCGGATCACGTACGCGGGGACATCACGCCGGATGCGCTGCTCGCCGTCGGCGGTGAAGACCGCCCGCAGCATGTCGTGGCGCTCGATCATCGCCCGGAAGGACGCGCCGAGCCGGTCCAGGTCCACGTTCTCCAGGTCGATCTCGATCTGGAAGTACGTCGAGGTGTTGCCGAGTTCGAACGCGTCACCGCGGCCCACGAGATAGGCCTGCTGGAGGTCGGTCAGACCGAACGGCTCGTACCGCTCGGAGTCGTCCCCGACCACGACGGTCCCGCCGTCGGCCGCCGCGGGCTCCGCCTCCCCGCCCTCGTGGCTCTCCCCTTCGGAACCGAGAGCCGCCAGGACGTCGCCGGCGATGTCCTCCGTGCTGCGGCCTTCGAGGAACGCCGCCATCGGCAGCAGGACGTCGAACTCCTTGTTCAGCGTCGTCCGGATCTTCATCGCGATCAGCGAGTCGAGACCGAGCGCCTGCAGCGACTGCCGGGCGTCGAGGCGTGCCGCCGTCGTCCCGAGGGCCCGGGCGACGGTCCGGGTCACGAAGGCCCGCGCCGCGTCGGGCACCACGGCGGACGCCGCGTCGGCTGCTTCGGCCGGAGCCGTCGTCGCGACGGCCGCCGGGGCCGCACCGAGCGGGCGCGCCTCGGGAACCGCAGCCGGGGCGCGCACGGCCGCGGATACGGGGCGCACCGCGGCCGCCGGAGCCGACTCGGCCTCCGCCGCCGACCGGGTGAGGGCCGGGACGAACCGTACGCCGTCGGCCTCGGCCACCAGCCGCCCGTTCGCCGAGACGAGCCGGATACGAGCCCGGGTGCCGCCCTCGAACAGTTCGGCATGACATCGGAGCCCGTCCTGAGGGCCGCCGCGGTCGTAGTGGACGAAGCGTTCGAGACCGGTCGGCACGAGAGCCGGGCCGTCCGCCGGGAAGCAGGCCAGTGCGGTCTGGAACATCGCGTCGACGAGCCCCGGGTGGATCACGTACGCCTCGGACTCGCCGGGCACGGCGGACCGGATCTCGGCGGTGGCCTCGCCGCGCCCGAGCCTGATCCGCTCCACCCAGCGGGCGGCGGAACCCAGGTACAGGGCACGCTGCCACAGCAGCCGGTACAGCTCGTCACCCGTCAGCTCACGGCCCGAACCGCCCGCCGCGAGCGCCACCGTCGGCGCGGCCGCCGCGCCCGAACGGGCCAGGGCCTGCGCGTGCAGCTGCCAGCCACCGGACGGGTCCTGCGCGTAGTAGCCGAACCGCTCGCCGTTCACCACGAGGTGAGCCGTGCGCCCGGTGCCGGCCGGCGCGAGCACCAGGTCGACGGGAAGCTCCAGGTCCTGGACGGACACTGGTCCCGGTCCGGCGAGTTCGGTGACCGCCTCGATCAGTGACTCCACGAACACACCGGCGCTGACCACCGGCCGCCCGCCGACCACGAAGTCGCCGAGGCAGGGGTGCGCCGACGGGTCGAGCGGCGGGGAGAACTGCGCCTCCGCGAGCGGCGACGACGGCAGTCGTGCACCCAGCAGGCTTGCCGACTCGGCGGCCGGCGCCACCGGAAGGGGCGCGGCGGGCGCAGCCGAGGGGGCTTCCGGCGCGAGCCAGTAGTGCTGGCGTTGGAAGGGGTAGGTGGGGAGTTCGGTGGTGCGGGGCTGGTAGGGCTGGAGGAGGGTCGGCCAGTCGACGGTGACGCCGTGGGTCCAGGCTTCGGCGGCTGATTCGATGAAGCGTTCGAGGGTGCCGTTGTTGCGGTGGAGGGTGCCGAGGACGGCGCCGGTGTCGGCGAGGGTTTCGGTGATGCCGGAGGCGAGGACGGGGTGGGCGCTGATTTCGATGAAGACGGTGTCGGGTGTGGCGAGTTGCTGGATGACTTCGGCGAGGCGGACTTTGCTGCGGAGGTTGCGGAACCAGTAGGCGCTGTCGAGTGCGCTGGTGTCGAGGAGCCCGCCTGTGACCGTGGAGTGGAAGGCGGTGTGTCCGGACTGTGGTGTGACGTCCCTCAGCTGGTCGGCGAGGGTGTGCTGGATTTCGTCGACGTGTGCGGAGTGGGAGGCGTAGTCGACGGGGATGCGGCGGGCCCAGATTCCGTTGGTTTCGCAGTGGGTGAGGAGTGCGTCGAGTGCTTGGGGTTGTCCGGCGACGACGGTGGAGGAGGGTCCGTTGACGGCGGCGACGGAGAGTTGTCCGGGCCAGGTGGTGAGGAGGGTTTCGGTCTGGGTTTCGGGGATGCTGAGCCAGGCCATGCCGCCGCCGCCGGAGAGGGCGCGGAGGGCTTGGGAGCGGAGGGCGATGATGCGGGCGCCGTCGTGGAGGGTGAGGCCGCCGGCGACGACGGCTGCGGCGATCTCGCCTTGGGAGTGGCCGATGACGGCTGTGGGGTGGATGCCGTTGGCGCGCCAGAGGGCGGCGAGGGCGATCATCATGGCCCAGGAGGCGGGTTGGACGACGTCGACGCGGTCGAGGCCAGGGGCGTTGTCCTCGCCGCGGAGGACGGCTGTCAGAGACCAGTCGACGAACGGTGCGAGGGCTGTCTCGCAGTCGGTGATGGTCTGGGCGAAGACGGGGGAGGAGTCCAGGAGGTCGACGGCCATCCCGGCCCACTGCGAACCCTGACCCGGGAACACGAACACGGCAGGAGCACCGGAGGCGCGCCCCGGCTTCGCACCGGAGACGGCCGCGGTGACCGCCTCCACCTCGCGGGAGGCGAGTGCGTCGAGGCCGGCGAGGAGTCCGTCCCGGCCTTCGGCGCCGGGGACCATGGCCCGGGACTCGTAGGCGGACCGGTTCGCGGCCAGGGAGAACGCCACGTCGGCCGGGTGGAGCTCGGGCCGTGCCCGTACGTGCTCCGCCAGTCGACCGGCGGCCTCGGCGAGTGCGTCGGCGGACCGCGCCGACACGATCCACGGCAGACCGGCCTCGGGACGCTCGGTCGAGTCCTCGGCAACCGGATCGGTCGCGGGGGCCTCGGCGAGGATGACGTGGGCGTTGGTGCCGCTGATCCCGAAGGACGACACTCCCGCCCGCCGGATCCTTCCCTCCGTGGCGGGCCAGGTCCGGGCCTCGGTGAGGACCTCGACGCCGCCGGACTCCCAGTCGACGAGTTCGCTGGGCCTGCTCACGTTGAGCGAGGCGGGCACTTCGCCGTGCTGGAGCGCCATGACCATCTTGATGACGCCGCCGACGCCGGCGGCGGCCTGGGCGTGTCCGAGGTTGGACTTGAGTGAACCCAGCATCAGGGGCCGGTCGCCGTCGCGTTCGCTGCCGTAGGTGGCGAGGAGGGCCTGTGCCTCGATGGGGTCGCCGAGGACGGTGCCGGTGCCGTGCGCCTCGACCGCGTCGACTCCGGAGAAGGAGACCCCGGCGTCGGCCACCGCGGCGCGGATGACCCGCTCCTGGGCGGGTCCGCTGGGCGCGGTCAGGCCGTTGGACGCGCCGTCCTGGTTGACGGCCGTTCCGGCGACGACGGCGAGGACCTGGTGTCCGAGTCGGCGGGCGTCGGAGAGGCGTTCGACGACGAGGACACCGACGCCCTCGGCCCACGCCGTACCGTCCGCGTCAGCCGAGAACGACTTGATACGGCCGTCCGCCGCGAGTCCCCGCTGGCGGGAGAACTCGACGAAGGTGTGGGGGGTGGACATCACCGCGACGCCACCGGCGAGGGCCAGCGAGCACTCGCCGGACCGCAGGGCCCGTACGGCCAGGTGCAGTGCGACCAGGGACGACGAGCACGCGGTGTCGACCGTGAGCGCCTGCCCCTGCAGGCCCAGGGTGTAGGCCACCCGGCCGGTGGCGACGCTGCCGGCCGTACCGGTCAGGAAGTGGCCCTCGGCCTCCTCCGGGAGCCGGCCGCCACCGCCGTAGTCGTGGTACATCACACCGGCGAACACCCCGGTGTCGCTGCCGTGCAGCGTTCCGGGCGCGATGCCCGCCCGCTCCAGGGCCTCCCACGACACTTCGAGGAGCAGCCGCTGCTGCGGGTCCATCGCCAGCGCCTCGCGCGGCGAGATCCCGAAGAAGGCCGGGTCGAACTCGCCGGCGTCGTGGAGGAATCCACCGCGCCGCACGTACGACGTGCCGGAGTGGTCCGGGTCCGGGTGGTAGAGACCCTCCAGGTCCCAGCCGCGGTCGGTCGGGAAGTCCGAGATCACATCGCGCTGCCCGGCGACGACCTGCCACAGACCCTCGGGGGAGTCCACCCCGCCCGGGAAGCGGCACCCCATGCCGACGATCACGATCGGGTCGTCGTCGGTGCGCGGTGCGACGGCGGCGACGGGCTGCGGGGAGGCACTCTCGGCCCGTTCCCGCGCGAGCGCCAGCGTGAAGTCGACGACGGCGGCCGGCGTGGGGTGGTCGAAGACGAGGGTCGCCGGAAGGCGCAGCCCGGTCGCGGAGTTGAGACGGTTCCTCAGCTGCACGGCGAGCAACGAGTCGACGCCGAAGCTCTTGAACGGCTGGTCCGGGTCGATCCCGTCCGCCGAGTCCCGGCCGATGACCGCGGCGAGCTGGGCGTTGACGAGGTCCAGCAGGAGGCGGCGGCCCTCCTCCTGCGAGAGCCTGCCGAGCCTGCGGCGCAGGCCGGACTCGCCGGCCCGCCGCCGGGGGACCCGTACCAGCGAGCGCAGCACCGGGGACAGGGTCCCGTCGAGGGCGTCGGAGCGCAGGGCGGCCGGGTCGAGCCGGGCCGGTACGAGCAGCGCCGTGTCGTCTCCGAGCGCGCGGTCCAGGAGTTCGAGGCCCTGCTCGTTGGAGAGCGGGGCGATGCCGCGGGTCGAGAGGGTGCTGTCGTCCAAATGGCCGGTGAGGCCCGTGCGTTCGGCCCACAGGCCCCAGGCGAGCGAGGTCGCGGGGAGGCCGGCGGCCCGGCGGCGGGCGGCGAGCGCGTCGAGGAACACGTTGCCCGCGGCGTAGTTGGCCTGGCCGGGGTTGCCGAGCACACCCGCGACCGAGGAGAACAGGACGAACGCGGCGAGGTCCTGGCCCGCGGTGAGTTCGTCGAGGTGAGCGGCGGCGTCCACCTTAGGACGCAGCACGGCGGCGAGCCGGTCCGGCGTCAGCGACTCGATCACACCGTCGTCGAGGAGGCCCGCGGTGTGGACGACGGCGGTCAGCCGGACGTCGGCGAGGAGCCGCCCGAGCGCGTCGCGGTCGGCGGTGTCGCAGGCGGCGAGAGTGACCTCCGCGCCCAACCGGGTCAGTTCGGATGCGAGTTCGTCGGCGCCGGGGGCGTCGGGTCCGCGGCGGCTGACGAGCAGGAGACGGCGGGCGCCGTGCCCGGTGACCAGGTGCCGCGCGACCGAGGCGCCGAGGACGCCGGTTCCGCCGGTGATGAGCACGGTCCCGTCGGGGTCGAGTGCGGTGCCGCCGGCCGGATCGGCGACGGCGGTGTGCCGGACGAGCCGTGGCGCGAGGAGCGTGCCCGCCCGCAGCGCGAGCTGAGGCTCGGTGAGGACGGCCCCGGGAACGCTGTCCATGGCGCCCGCCGGGTCCGCGTCCGTGTCCAGCAACGAGAAGCGGTCGGGGTGCTCGGACTGAGCGGTCCTGACCAGACCCCACACGGTGGCCTGGGCGGGGTTCGTGACGTCGGGGCCGGCGGCGCCGGCGGTCAGCACCAGCAGCCGCGACCCGGTGAACCGGGCGTCGGCCAGCCAGTCCTGGACCAGGGTCAGCGCCCGACCGGCCGCACGGTGCGCGTGACCGGCGAGGCCGGCCCCCGTGCTGTCGGAGTCCTGCGGCGAGCCCGGACATCGTACGGCGACGAGCTGGGGCACCGGATCCGGCACCTCGGCCAGATCGGCGACCAGACAGACGTCCACGTCGGCCGCGGTGGCCTGGACCGGCTGCCACTCCAGCCGGAACAGCGCGTCGGTGCCACGGGAGGCGGCCAGGTCCGCGGTGAACGGCCGCATCGTGACGGACTCTGCGGACAGCACGGGCCTGCCCGCGGCGTCGGTGACGCGCAGGCTCACCCCGTCCGCGCCCTTGGCACCGAGCCACACCCGGAGGGCGTCCGCGCCCTCGGTGTAGCGGGTGACGCCGGACCAGGAGAACGGCAGGACCGTGCCGCCGTCCTCGCGCAGCAGGCCGACCGCGTGCAGAGCGGCGTCGAGCACGGCCGGGTGGACACCGAAGGAAGCGGCGTCGAGCTCGGCGGGCAGGCTCACCTCGGCGAAGACGTCACGGCCGGCGCGCCAGGCGGCGCGCAGCCCCTGGAAGGCGGGGCCGTAGTCGTAGCCCGCTTCCGAGAGGGTGTTGTAGCGGTTCTCGACGTCGATCTCCTGGGCGCCGGACGGCGGCCACTCGGAGAGGTCGAAGTCCGGCGCCTCGTCGTCGATGTCGAGCAGGGCGGCGGCGTGCCGCGTCCACGGAACACCCGCGTCGGCGTCCTGCGGCCGCGAGTGGACGGCCAGCTCCCGCTGGCCGCTCGCGTTCGGCGGTTCGACGGTCACCCGCAGCTGCACGGCCTCGTCGGGCGGCAGCACCAGGGGCGCCTGGAGGGTCAGTTCGGAGAGCCGTCGCCAGCCCATGCGGGCACCCACGGCCATCGACAGCTCGAGGAACGCGGTGCCCGGCAGCAGGACGGTGCCGTGCACGGCGTGATCGGCGAGCCACGGCTGTGTGTCGAGGCCGAGCCGGCCCGTGTACACCAGCCGGTCCTCCTCGACGAGCTCGACCACGGCGCCCAGCAGCGGGTGCCCCGCCGGGTTCAGGCCGAGCCCCCGGGCGTCCGTCGCGGCCGGTTCGGGTTCGAGCCAGTAGTGCTGGCGTTGGAAGGGGTAGGTGGGGAGTTCGGTGGTGCGGGGCTGGTAGGGCTGGAGGAGGGTGGGCCAGTCGATGGTGATGCCGTGGGTCCAGGCTTCGGCGGCGGATTGGATGAAGCGTTCGAGGGTGCCGTTGTTGCGGTGGAGGGTGCCGATGGCGGTGCCGGTGTCGGCGAGGGTTTCGGTGATGCCGGTGGTGAGGACGGGGTGGGCGCTGATTTCGATGAAGACGGTGTCGGGTGTGGCGAGTTGTTGGACGGCTTCGGCGAGGCGGACTTTGCTGCGGAGGTTGCGGAACCAGTAGGCGCTGTCGAGTGCGCTGGTGTCGAGGAGCCCGCCTGTGACCGTGGAGTGGAAGGCGGTGTGTCCGGACTGTGGTGTGACGTCGCTCAGCTGGTCGGCGAGGGTGTGCTGGATTTCGTCGACGTGTGCGGAGTGGGAGGCGTAGTCGACGGGGATGCGGCGGGCCCAGATTCCGTTGGTTTCGCAGTGGGTGAGGAGTGCGTCGAGTGCTTGGGGTTGTCCGGCGACGACGGTGGAGGAGGGTCCGTTGACGGCGGCGACGGTGATCTGTCCGGGCCAGGTGGTGAGGAGGGTTTCGGTCTGGGTTTCGGGGATGCTGAGCCAGGCCATGCCGCCGCCGCCGGAGAGGGCGCGGAGGGCTTGGGAGCGGAGGGCGATGATGCGGGCGCCGTCGTGGAGGGTGAGGCCGCCGGCGACGACGGCTGCGGCGATCTCGCCTTGGGAGTGGCCGATGACGGCTGTGGGGTGGATGCCGTTGGCGCGCCAGAGGGCGGCGAGGGCGATCATCATGGCCCAGGAGGCGGGTTGGACGACGTCGACGCGGTCGAGGCCGGGGGCGTCGTCGTCTCCGCGCAGGACGGCGGTGAGGGACCAGTCGACGAACGGTGCGAGGGCTGTCTCGCAGTCGGTGATGGTCTGGGCGAAGACGGGGGAGGAGTCCAGGAGGTCGACGGCCATCCCGGCCCACTGCGAACCCTGACCCGGGAACACGAACACGGCACGGGAGGAGGACACACCGTTCTCGCCGTCGACCTCGCGGGAGGCGAGCGCGTCGAGACCGGCGAGGATCCCGTCCCTGCCCTCGGCGCCGGGGACCACGGCACGGGACTCGAACGCGGACCGCTTGGCGGCCAGGGAGAACGCCACGTCGGCCGGGCGGAGCTCGGGCCGTGCCCGTACGTACTCCGCGAGCCGGCCCGCGGCCTCGGCAAGAGCATCGGCCGAACGCGCCGACACCGTCCACGGCAGCGTCGCGCCGTCCAGCCGGACAGCGCCGTCCGGCGCCGATCCCGGCTCTCGCGACGTGCTCTCGGCGACCGGTTCGGGTGTGGGGGCCTCGGCGAGGATGACGTGGGCGTTGGTGCCGCTGATGCCGAAGGAGGAGACTCCGGCGCGCCGGGCGCGGTCTTCGGCAGCGGGCCAGGGGCGGGGCTCGGTGAGGACCTCGACGCCGCCGGTCTCCCAGTCGACGAGTTCGCTGGGCTTGCCGACGTTGAGGGAGGCGGGCAGCTCGCCGTGCTGGAGGGCCATGACCATCTTGATGACGCCGCCGACGCCGGCGGCGGCCTGGGCGTGTCCGAGGTTGGACTTGAGTGAACCCAGCATGAGGGGCCGGTCGCCGTCGCGTTCGCTGCCGTAGGTGGCGAGGAGGGCTTGTGCCTCGATGGGGTCGCCGAGGACGGTGCCGGTGCCGTGGGCCTCGACCGCGTCGACGCCGGCGAAGGAGATCCCGGCGTCCTGGACGGCGGCGCGGATGACGCGTTCCTGTGCGGGGCCGCTGGGGGCGGTGAGTCCGTTGGAGGCGCCGTCCTGGTTGACGGCGGTTCCGGCGACGACGGCGAGGATCTGGTGTCCGAGCCGGCGGGCGTCGGAGAGGCGTTCGACGACGAGGACGCCGACGCCTTCGGCCCACGCCGTGCCGTCCGCGTCCGCGGAGAAGGATTTGCAGCGGCCGTCGGTCGCGAGCCCGCGCTGGCGGGAGAACTCGACGAAGATGCCGGGTGTCGACATGACCGTGACGCCGCCCGCGAGGGCGAGCGAGCACTCGCCGGACCGCAGGGCCTGCACGGCGAGGTGCAGTGCGACCAGGGACGAGGAGCAGGCGGTGTCGACGGTGAGGGCGGGGCCTTGCAGGCCCAGGGTGTAGGCCACCCGGCCCGAGGCCACGCTCGACGTGGTGCCCGTCAGGCCGAACCCGGCGGAACCCGCCGCCGCCTCGCCCAGCCGCGGACCGTACTCCTGGGTGATCGCGCCCAGGAACACGCCCGCCGACGTGCCGTGCAGCGACCCGGGGGCGATCCCCGCCCGCTCCAGGGCCTCCCACGCCACTTCGAGGAGCAGCCGCTGCTGCGGGTCCATCGCCAGCGCCTCACGGGGAGCGATCCCGAAGAACGCGGGGTCGAACTCGGCGGCCCCGCTCAGGAATCCGCCGTCACGCACATAGGACGTGCCCGAGTGCTCCGGGTCGGGGTGGTAGAGACCCTCCAGGTCCCAGCCGCGGTCGGTGGGGAGTCCGGAGATCACATCGCGCTGCCCGGCGACGACCTGCCAGAGCGCCTCGGGGGAGTCCACCCCGCCCGGGAAGCGGCACCCCATGCCGACGATCACGATCGGATCGTTGGCACCGGCCTCCAGCTCACGGACCCGCTGACGGGACTGGTGGAGGTCGACGGTGAGGCGCTTGAGGTATTCGACGAGTTTGTCGTTGTCCGTTGTTGTCATGGCGATGATGCCCCCGTAGGCGTCGTGAAGCTGTGCGTGTGCGCGGTTCCCGGGCACGGCACGCCCGCGGGACGTGCCCGGGCGTGCCGCGCGCGGCGAACAGGATGGGCGGACAGGAGTCCGGTTCCGTGCGGTGCGCGGGTGGAGTTGTGGTCGGAGTGGGGATCGGGTCAGAGTTCGGAGTCGATGAACGCGAGGAGCTCGTCGACCGAGGCCGACTCGACCCGCGCGGCCAGATCCTCGTCGTCACTCGGGGTCCGCTGAGCGGGGACGCGGGCCACCAGGGCCTGGAGACGCTGCACGATCTCGTCCCTGATGTCGTCCCGGGTGTCGTCCGGAAGACCGGCGAGCGCCGCTTCGAGGCCGTCGAGCTCGACGAGCCCGGGTACGGCCCTCGCGCCGTCGGAGACGGCGGACTCCGGCTCCGCCGGGACCAGTTCGCCGTGCAGGTGGGCCACGACCGCGATGGGCGTGGGGTAGTTGAAGAGGAACGTGGCGGGCAGGCGCAGATCGGCGCTGGTCTGCAGCCTGTTGCGGAGTTCCACGAGCGTCAGCGAGTCGCAGCCCAGGTCCTTGAAGGACCGCTCGGCGGGGATGCCGGACGCGGAGGAACGGCCGAGTACGGCGGCGGTCTGCACCCGGACGAGATCGAGGAGCAGTTCCTCGCGCTCGGCCGGGCCCAGGTCGGCGAGCCGGTCGCGCAGTGTCGCGGTCGCCGGGGCCGCGCTGGTGGCCGCCGCCTGGGCCGGCCGCGGTGCGGCCGGTGCCAGGTCCCGCAGCACGGTCGGCAGTCGTGTACCGAGCGCGCCGAGGGCGGCACGGTCGAGCGGAGCGGGGACGAGCGCGGCGGAGTCCATGCGCAGGGCCGCGTCGAGCAGGGCGAGGCCCTCGCTCCGGTCGATGGGCGCGAGACCGGTGCGGGCGAGCCTGCCCCGGTCGGCCTCGGACAGGGACCCCGCCATTCCGGCGGCGCCCGGACGTCCCGCGGTGTCCGCCCACATGCCCCACGCCAGGGAGAGCGCGGGGAGGCGCTGTGCCCTGCGGTGCTGGGCCAGGCCGTCGAGGTAGGTGTTGGCCGCGGCGTAGTTGCCCTGGCCCGCGCCGCCCATGACGCCCATGACGGAGGAGAAGAGGACGAAGGCCGCCAGGTCGTGGTCCGCGGTCAGCTCGTGCAGGTTGCGGGCCGCGGTGGCCTTGGGGGCGAGCACCGTGTCGAGGCGCTCCGGGGTGAGCGCGGTGATCACACCGTCGTCGAGCACTCCCGCGGCGTGGACGACGGCGGTGAGCCGTACGCCGCCGAGCAGCCGCGCGAGCGCGTCGCGGTCGGCGGTGTCACAGGCGGCCAGCGTCACCTGGGCACCCAGCGCGGTGAGTTCGGCCGCGAGTTCCCGGGCGTCCGGTGCGTCGGGGCCCCGGCGGCTGACGAGGAGCAGACGCCGGGCGCCGTGCTCGGTGACCAGATGCCGTGAGACGAGTCCGCCCAGGGCGCCGGTGGCGCCGGTCACCAGGACCGTGCCGTCCGGGTCGAGGGCCGGCGGCAGGGTGAGGACCACCTTGCCGATGTGCCGGGCCTGGCTGACGTGACGGAACGCCTCCGGTGCCCGGCGTACGTCCCAGGTGCTGAGCGGCAGCGGTGTGAGCGCTCCCGAGGACAGCAGCCGCAGGACGTCCGTGAGGAGTTCGGCGATCCGTTCCGTCGGCTCCTGCAGCAGGTCGAAGAAGCCGTACGCGACGCCGGGGTGGTCGGCGGCGACCTGTTCCGGGTCGCGCAGATCGGTCTTGCCCATCTCCACGAAACGACCGCCGTGCGGCAGCAGCCTCAGGGAGGCGTCGATGAACTCACCGGCGAGCGAGTTCAGGACGACGTCCATGCCGCGGCCTTCGGTGGCCGCGCCGAACGCGCCCTCGAAGTCCAGGGTGCGGGACGACGCCAGGTGCGCGCCCTCGAGGCCGAGCGGACGAAGGGCGTCCCACTTGCCGGGACCGGCCGTGCCGTACACCTCCGCCCCGAGGTACCGGGCCAGCTGGACGGCCGCCATCCCGACCCCGCCGGCGGCGGCGTGGATCAGGACGCGCTCACCCGCGGTCAGACGGGCGAGGTCGACCAGGGCGTGGTAGGCGGTGAGGAACACGATGGGCGCGGACGCCGCCTGGGCGAAGCTCCAGTCGGAGGGCATGACGGCCACCCGCCGGTGATCGGCGACGACCACCGGGCCGAACGCCCCGGAGAACAGGCCCATGACCCGGTCGCCGACGTCGAGACCGGTGACACCGGGGCCGACCTCGGTGACCACACCCGCCCCTTCGAGGCCGAGCAGGCCGGGGTCGCCGGGGTAGAGGCCGAGCGTGTTGAGGACGTCGCGGAAGTTGACGCCCGCGGCCCGCACGGCGATGCGCACCTCGCCGTCGGACAGCGGGGCCAGGAGCTCCGGGCAGGGTTCGAGCGCCAGGTGGTCCAGGGTGCCGCGGTCGCGGACCCCGAGCCGCCAGGCGGCGACCCCGGCCGGCGGCACCAGGGAGCCGTCACCCGTCGCCCGCCCCAGCATCGGAACGAGCAGTTCATCGCCTCGTACGGCGAGTTGGTGCTCGGCGCCGATCAGCGGCAGTGCGGTACGGCAGTCGGCGGCCGACTCCACGTCGAGGAGTCCGACCCGCCCGGGGTTCTCGGTCTGCGCCGAGCGGGCCAGACCCCATACGGCGGCCAGGTCGGGGTCCACGTCCGCGTCCGCCACCGTGGCCACGCCGGCCCGGGTGACGAGCACCAGCCGGGAGTCGGCGAGCCGGTCGTCGGCCAGCCACTCCTGGAGCAGGGCGAGCGCCCGGTGGACGGCGGCCTTGGCGTCTGCCTCCGGCCCCCCGGCACGCTCCCCGTGCCCGGCCGTGTCACCGGGTTCCCCGAGGTCCGCGAGCGGTGCGAAGACCACCGCGGGAACGGGAAGGCCCGCGTCGAGGGCCTGGCCCAGGGCCGTGAGGTCCGTGTACCGCGCGCCGACGCCCAGATCTGCGGCGCCGAGCGCGGCGGCCGAAGGCGACGGCTCGTGGTCCACCGTGGCGGGGATCCAGTCCAGCCGGTGGAGGGACCGCGGGACGGCCACCTCGTCGCTCACCGGGCGCAGGACCAGTTCCTCGACCTCGGCGACCACCGCGCGGGACTCGTCGAGCAGGGTCAGCGACACCGCGTCCGGCCCGGTGGGGGTGATGACCACGCGGGCGGTACGGGCGCCGTGCTGACGGACGGTCACGCCGTGCCAGGAGAAGGGCAGCAGACGGCGGTTGCCGTCGTCCAGCGCCGTCATGACGATCGGGTGCAGGGCCGCGTCGAGCAGCGCCGGATGCAGCCCGTACGAGGAGGCGTCGGTGACGGACGCGGGCAGGGCGACCTCGGCGACCAGGTCCGTGCCGTGCCGCCACGCGGCGCGCAGGCCCTGGAAGACGGGCCCGTAGGCGTAGCCCGCGGTGGCCAGCTCGTCGTAGCGGCCGTCGACCGCCAGCGGCTCGGCCTCGCCGGAGAGCGGCCCCGCCGTGGTCGCGGGAGCTCCGTCGTGCGGGGCGAGGGCTCCGGTGGCATGCAGGGTCCACGGCTCGACGGCGCCGTCCGGCGTCTCGGTCCGGGCGTGCACGGTCAGCGCCCGCTGTCCGTCCTCGCCGGGTGCCGCGACGACGACCTGCACCTCGGTGCGGCCCTCCTCGGGGATCACCAGCGGTGCGAGCAGGGTCAGTTCGGCGACCCGCGGCGTACCGGTCTCCGAGCCCGCGCGGGCGGCGAGTTCGAGGAACGCGGTGCCGGGCAGCAGGACCGAGCCGAGGACGGCGTGGTCGGCCAGCCAGGGGTGGGTACGGCGGCCGAGCCTGGCGGTCAGCACGGCCTGCCCGGACTCGGCGAGTTCGACGGCGGGGCCGAGCAGCGGGTGACCGGCCGCCCCCTCGGTGCCGCGCGCGGTCAGCCAGTACCGCTCCCGCTGGAAGGCGTACGTCGGCAGACCGGGCGTCCGGCCCGGGCCGAACACGGCGGCCCAGTCCGGGCCCCGGCCGCGGACGTGCAGGGTGCCGAGCGCGGCGGCCAGGGTGCGGTGCTCGGAGCGGCCGCGGCGCAGCACGGGAACGAAGGCCTGCGCGGCGTCGTCGAGGCAGTCCTGACCCAGCGCCGACAGCACACCGTCCGGGCCGAGTTCGAGGAAGGTCCGCATCCCGAGGCCGTGGAGCGCCGCGAGACCGTCGGACATCCGCACCTCGCGGCGCACCTGCCGCACCCAGTAGTCGGCGGTGACCTCCACGGGTCCGCCGGTGACGGTGGACACCATGGCGATACGCGGCTCCGCGTACGTGACGCCCGCGGTCACGGCCGCGAACGCGTCGAGCATCCCGTCCATGCGGTGCGAGTGGAAGGCGTGACTGACGACGAGCCGGCGCGTCTTGCGGCCGGAGGCGGCGAACGCCTCGGCGACCTGCTCCACGGCCTCGACGTCGCCGGAGACCACGACGGCCAGCGGGCCGTTGACGGCGGCGATGCTCACCTCGTGCTCGCGGCCTTCGAGGAGCGGACGGACCTCGTCCTGCGAGGCCTGGACGGCCAGCATCGCGCCCCCGGCGGGCAGGGCCTGCATGAGCCGGCCGCGCGCGGAGACCAGCGCACAGGCGTCCGGCAGAGTGAGGATCCCGGCGACGTGCGCGGCGGCGAACTCGCCGATGGAGTGGCCCAGTACGGCGTCCGGGGCCAGGCCCCGGTGCTCGAGCAGCCGGAACAGCGCCACCTGGAGGGCGAAGAGGGCGCACTGGGTGTTCTCGGTCCGGTTGAGCGCCTCGGCGTCGTCGAACATCACGTCGCGGATCGGCGCGGTGCCGGGCACCGAGGCGCGACATGCGTCGAGTTCGGCGCACACCGCGTCGAGGGCGGCCGCGAACACCGGCTCGGTCGCGTACAACTCACGCCCCATACCGACGCGTTGGCTGCCCTGCCCGGTGAAGAGATAGGCGAGGCCGTCGTCGGGGCGTGCCGTGCCGAGCGTCAGCGCGGAGTGCGGCTCGCCGCGGCCGAGCGCGGTCAGCGCCGCGACGGCCTCGGAGCGGTCGTCGGCGATGACGGCCGCGCGGTGGTCGAGCGCCGTACGGGTGGTGGCGAGGGCACGGCCGAGGTCACGGTCGGACACCTCGTCGGAGGTGCCCAGGGCGTCGACGAGCGCGGTCGCCTGGGCGCGCAGCGCCGCCTCGGTACGGCCGGACAGCACCCACAGGGGCCCGGAGCCGTCGTTCCCGGAGTCGGCTCCGGACACGACCGGTTCGGGTGTGGGGGCCTCGGCGAGGATGACGTGGGCGTTGGTGCCGCTGATGCCGAAGGAGGAGACTCCGGCGCGCCGGGCGCGGTCTTCGGCAGCGGGCCAGGGGCGGGGCTCGGTGAGGACCTCGACGCCGCCGGTCTCCCAGTCGACGAGTTCGCTGGGCCTGCTCACGTTGAGGGAGGCGGGCAGCTCGCCGTGCTGGAGGGCCATGACCATCTTGATGACGCCGCCGACGCCGGCGGCGGCCTGGGCGTGTCCGAGGTTCGACTTGAGTGAACCCAGCATGAGGGGCCGGTCGCCGTCGCGTTCGCTGCCGTAGGTGGCGAGGAGGGCTTGTGCCTCGATGGGGTCGCCGAGGACGGTGCCGGTGCCGTGCGCCTCGACCGCGTCGACGCCGGCGAAGGAGACCCCGGCGTCGGCCACCGCGGCGCGGATGACCCGCTCCTGGGCGGGTCCGCTGGGGGCGGTGAGTCCGTTGGAGGCGCCGTCCTGGTTGACGGCCGTTCCGGCGACGACGGCGAGGACCTGGTGTCCGAGCCGGCGGGCGTCGGACAGGCGCTCCACCACGAGGACGCCGACGCCCTCGGCCCACGCCGTGCCGTCCGCGTCCGCGGAGAAGGATTTGCAGCGGCCGTCCGCGGCGAGCCCGCGCTGGCGGGAGAACTCGACGAAGATGCCGGGTGTCGACATGACCGTGACGCCGCCCGCGAGGGCGAGCGAGCACTCGCCGGACCGCAGGGCCTGCACGGCGAGGTGCAGTGCGACCAGGGACGAGGAGCAGGCGGTGTCGACGGTGAGGGCGGGGCCTTGCAGGCCCAGGGTGTAGGCCACCCGGCCCGAGGCCACGCTCGACGTGGTGCCCGTCAGGCCGAACCCGGCGGAACCCGCCGCCGCCTCGCCCAGCCGCGGACCGTACTCCTGGGCCATGACACCGGCGAACACGCCCGCCTGGGTGCCCCGCAGCGAGTCCGGGGCGATACCGGCCCGCTCCAGGGCCTCCCAGGACGTCTCGAGGAAGGCGCGCTGCTGCGGGTCCATCGCCAGCGCCTCGCGCGGCGAGATCCCGAACAGCTCGGCGTCGAACTCGGCGGCGCTCTCCAGGAAGCCGCCGTTGCGCACGTAGGTGGTGCCCACATGGGCGGGGTCGGGGTGGTAGAGACCGTCGAGGTCCCAGCCGCGGTCCGCGGGGAAGGCCGAGATCACGTCGCGCTGTTCGGCGACGACCTGCCAGAGCGCCTCGGGGGAGTCCACCCCGCCAGGGAAGCGGCACCCCATGCCGACGATCACGATCGGATCGTCGTCCTGGCCGGCGCGGTCCTCCGGGACCGTCGCGTCGTGCTGTCCCTCGGCCAGCACCGCGGCCAGGGCCGCGGGGCTCGGGTGGTCGTACACCACGGTCGTGGGGAGCTTGCGCCCGGTGGCGGCGACGAGCCGGTTGCGCAGCTCGACGACCATCACCGAGTCGATGCCCAGCTCCTTGAACGTCCGCCGAGGCTCGATCTCCGCGGCGGAGTCGTAACGGAGCACGGCGGCGGTGTGCGCCCGCACCAGCTCCAGGGCGGCCGGTCCGGTCAGCGAGCGGGTCGGCTCGGCGTCCTGCGCGTCCTCGCCGTCCTCCGGGACCGGCACGAGAGCCGTCGGAGTCGTGACGGTGCCGGCCGTCGGCAGCGAGCGGCCGGTGCCGGACGGCCCGGCGATCCAGTGGCGCCGCCGCTGGAAGGCGTACGTCGGCAGCTCGGCGCGCGTGTCGCCGGCGGGCAGGACGGCGGACCAGTCCACGTCCGCGCCGTGGCAGAACGCCTCGCCGAAGGCGAGCAGCAGCCGCTGCGGGCCGCCCTCGTCCCGGCGCAGGGTGCCCAGCGCGGAGACCGGCAGGTCGGCGGCCTCTGCGGTCTGCTGGACGGCGAGGGTGAGCACGGGGTGCGGGCTCATCTCGATGAACAGCTCGTGCCCCGCGTCGAGCAGCGCGCGTACGGCCGGCTCGAACCGCACGGGCTCCCGCAGGTTGCGGTACCAGTAGTCGACGTCCAGCTCGGACCCGTCGAGCACCGTGGCGGTCACGGTCGAGTGCAGCGGCACGCTCCCGGTGCGCGGCGCGATCCCGGCCAGCTCCGCGGGCAGGGTGTCGCGTACGGCGTCGACGTGCGGGCTGTGCGAGGCGTACGCGACCGGCACCCGCCGGGTACGGACGTCCTCGCCGTACCCGGCGGCCAGGGAGTCCAGGGCGGCCCCGTCACCGGCGACCACGGTCATGCCGGGGGAGTTGACGGCGGCCACGCTCAACCCCGGGTACGCCGCGAGGTCCTCGCGCACCCGGTCGGCTGGCAGCGACACGGTGAGCATGCCGCCGCCGCGTCCGGCGAGCGCGCCGAGCGCGGCGCTGCGTACGGCGACCAGCCGGGCCGCGTCGTCCAGGGACAGGGCGCCGCTGACGGTGGCGGCGGCGATCTCGCCCTGCGAGTGGCCGACGACCGCGGCCGGCTCGACTCCCGCCGCGCGCCACAGGGCGGCCAGACCGACCATCACGGCCCACAGGGCGGGCTGCACGACGTCGTCACGGTCGAGGGCGGGCGCACCGGGGCGGCCGCGCAGCACATCGGTCAGCGACCAGTCGCGGTACGGGCGCAGCGCCCGCTCGCAGTCCTCGACGACCCGGGCGAAGACGGGGGCGCTGTCCAGGAGTCCGGCGGCCATGCCGGCCCACTGCGCACCCTGGCCGGGGAAGACGAACACGGCCTCGCGGACGGCCTGGTGACTGCTGCCCCGTACCGCGCCGCGGTCGACGCCGGCGTCGGCGACCGCGTCCAGCGCGGCCAGCAGCTCGTTCCGGTCGGCGCCGACGAGGACGGCCCGGTGGCTGAAGGCGGTCCGGTCGTGCGCGAGGGCCCGGGCGATCTCGGCGGCACCGAATTCCGGGTGCCGGGAGAGGTGAGCGCGTAGACGGTCGGCCTGTGCGCGCAGTGCCTTCTCGCCGCGTCCGGACATCACCCAGGCGAGAGATTCGGAACCTTCCGAATCGTCCTGCCACCACGGCTGATGCGGGGAGTTCCCGGTGACCGGGGCGGTTTCCTCCGGCCTTGAGCCGAGCACCAGATGACAGTTGGTCCCGCCCATTCCGACGGATGTCACACCGGCGACGAGCGGGCCGTCAGGATTCGGCCATGGTCCGGTTTCGGTGGCGGCGGTGAGCCGAAGATCGGCGAAAGGAATCTGTGGATTCGGCGTCTCGTAGTTCAGGGTCGGTACGAGTTCACGCTCGGCCAGGCAGAGAATCGTCTTGACGAGCCCCGCGATGCCTGACGCGCCTTCGAGGTGGCCGATATTCGTCTTGACGGATCCGAGCCTGAGGGGATTCTCCGGAGATCGGGAGGAGGCGAAAACGGCGCCCAGAGCAGATGCCTCGATGGGGTCGCCGACCCGGGTGCCCGATCCGTGTATTTCTACGTACTGTGCTTGTTCCAGCGGTATTCGCGCATTTTCCCAGGCATCGCGTATGACGCGTTCCTGGGCTTTTCCGTTCGGGGTGGGAAGGGTGTCGCTCGCGCCGTCGCTCCCGACGGCCCCGCCGTGCAGCACACAGTGGATGCGGTCCCCGTCGGCCAGGGCGCGGCCGAGGAGCTTGAGCGCCACCATGCCACCGCCCTCGCCCCGGACGTAGCCGTTCGCCCGGGCGTCGAGTGCGTAACATCGACCGTCGGGCGAGAGACTGCCGAAGGCGGCCAGGGCGTGGGTGCTCTCCGGCGCGAGGTTGAGGTTGACGCCGCCGGCGAGGGCCATGACGGACTCGCCGCGGCGCAGGCTCTCGCAGGCCAGATGCACTGCGACCAGCGCGGACGACTGTGCTGTGTCGACCACCATGCTGGGGCCTCGGAGCCCGAGCGCGTACGAGACCCGGTTGGCGATGATGCCCCGGTGCAGCCCGGTCACGGTGTGCGCGGAGGTGGCGTCGGGGCCGGCGGCGTGGGTGACGGCCGCGTAGTCGTCGGCGATCGCGCCCATGAAGACGCCCGTGGCGGTGTCGGCGAGAGTGGCCGGAACGATGCCGGAGTCCTCGAGCGCCTCCCAGGCGAGTTCGAGGACGAGTCGCTGCTGCGGGTCCATCGCGGCGGCTTCACGCGGGGAAATGCCGAAGAACTCGGCATCGAAGGTGTCGACCCTGGGCAGAAAACCACCGGGGCGCGGTGAGCCGTCGGCCGTGGAGGCAAGGTGTGCGCGATCTGCGGGCGGCTCGCCTATGGCGTCGCGGCCGTTCCTGAGAAGGTTCCAGAATTCGGTGGGGTTCGCACCACCGGGAAAGCGGCAGGAAAGTCCGACGACAGCGACCGTCCGGTCGTCGATACCCTCGGGTAACTTGTGCGACGGTCCATCCTGGACCAACGCTTCCCGGTTTTCCGCCGCACCGCCTGAAGGGCCTCGTACCGCGCTGTCTGATGGCGTTGCTGCCGCCTGAATTTGGGCATGGCGGATCATGATGTTCTTGCTCCCCCCGTGAAGCACGATCAACGGCATGGCCGACTCGGCGGCCCAGCCTGACTCAATCTCAATTTGGACCCTAGCATCGAGACGGCGCTCCGTAAACCAATGGCCAGGGCGCGCGAGTTGGTCCAAGAATCAATAGCCGGTTAATCGGGGGAACCGGCGTCGAGGACCTCTCTCGCGTCACCGTGCGGTTAACCGCACGGAAACGATCCGTACGTGTGCGACACACGCCTTCTCGCCGCGGAAGGCGTGAACCGTCGGGGGACGGCGGGCCTTCCGGCAGCCCATGCCTTCCGGCCCGGCGACCTCACCGCGGTCGATCGACAAGGGTGAGAATCAGCCGGGCCGGAGGTCCGGAGACCCGGAGGCCTGGACGGCCACGGGGAAGCCGGCGGTGCGGGGCGCGTGTGGCTCACGCGATCCGCGGTCGGGTCGTGGACCGGTCACCGGGAAGCGGCCGGGATGTTCCTGTCGGCCGCCGGCTCGCCCGCGGCCTTCGCCGCCGGGTCCGCCTTGGTGAGGGTGCAGACGCCGTCCACGCACTGCCGCTCAAGCCGACCGCGCGAGATCGTCTGCGCCAGGCCGACCATCCAGCACGTGGGGCAGCCCCGGAAGGCGATCAGGGCCAGCGGGGCCGCGAGCAGCGTGGCCGGACCGGCGACGGGCACCATGGCGATCGAGCCGATGATCAGCCCGAAGCCGATGACGCCGCGCGCCAGGTGGCGCGGGACGGACTTGCTGGCGAAGTTCATGTCGTTCGCCGGGGCCTTCGTGGTGACCCGGATCTGGTCGCCCTGTGCGGGCTTCACGATGTTCACGGTCGTGACTCTCCTCCGACGGGTGGTCGATGACTCGATCAGGCCGCCTGGTCGGTGGCCTGATCGGGCGCTTGGTCGATCGCTTCCAGTGACTGACGGACCGCCGCGCGCGCTCGGTGCAGCCGGGACTTCATCGCGGCGTTGCTCAGGCCGAGGGAATGAGCGACGGTCCTGCCGGGCAGCCCCTGGACGTCCCGCATGATCAGGACCTGCCGCTGGTCGCGGGGCAGGGCGCCGACCGCGGCCGCGATCCGCTCCACCTCCAGCCTGTGCAGCACCGCTTCCTCGGCGGACCGTTCCGCGGACGCCTCCGGCTCGGCCGACGGCTCGTCGTTGCGATGGACGAGGAACCGCACCTGCCGGAGGCATTCGTTGCGCACGATCCGGAACATCCATGAGGCGAGCGCACCGGTTGCCCGCAGGGTGCCGATCTTCCGGTACAGGATGATCAGCGCCTCCTGCGCGGCGTCCTCGGCGTCCTGGGGCGAGGCGCACAGCGAATTGGCGAACTTCCGCACATGAGGCTGCGATTCCATGACGACGGTGGTGAGCGACGTGACGTCGCCGTCCTGAGCGGCCTTGATCAGCCGCTCGTCCGGCCAGGAGAAACGTTGGTTCATGTGCTACTCATACCCGGCGGGCGCCCCGCGCGCAGGCACTCGTCAGCTTCGGCTCTTGTAACGGCGCATGAGGTGCCAGCTGCACGCGCCCACGAGCAGGACTCCGATGACTACGAGGGCCGTGACCATGGTGTTCCTCCAGTTGCTTCTCCGGCGCGTTCGGCCGGTACACACATAAGAGACGGCGACCCCCCAAGAGGATTCAGCTTCCGCCGAAGTTTTTTTCGCCGGGTTCCGCGCGGGGTCGCCCGGGCCTCTCGTGTCGGCCCCCGGCGCGTGCGTCGTGCCGGGCCGGAGCCCTGCGCCGGAGGGGAACGCGGCTCCGGCCCGGCACGACGCACGCGCCGCTCGGCCGTGCGCCGACGGTCGTCCCGGGGAGATCGCGCGGGCGCCGCCTACCAGGAGGACGTGGTCACGCCGGGGAGGAAGCCGGCGTGCGCCTGCTGCCGGATGCGGACGCGGGAGAGCCCGAACCTGCGCAGGTAGCCGCGGGGTCGGCCGTCGACGCCGTCGCGGTTGCGGACCCGGGTGGCGCTGGCGTCGCGCGGCTGCCGGTCCAGTTCCTCCCGCGCGGCCCGCCGCTGCCCGTCGGTCGACGAGGGGGAGCGGACGATCTCCTTCAGCTCGGCCTTGATCGCCCGGGCGCTCAGGGTCAGGCGGACGGTCCGGCCCTCGCCGGGCAGCGGGTAGCGCTTGCGCTGGATGTTCGGGTCGAAGCGGCGCGGGGTGCGCCGGTGGGAGTGGGAGATCGCGTGGCCGAAACCCGGCCGGGCGCCGGTCAGCAGGCAGTGGGCGGACATGGGTCCTGCCTCTCTCTGTGGCGGTTGTCGACACAGTTATTGAAAATGAAAACCGTTGTCGTATACTAGCCCCATGGCACGCAACGAACTCCGCCCAGTCATCAAGCTCCGCTCCACCGCGGGCACCGGCTTCACGTACGTCACCCGCAAGAACCGGCGGAACGACCCCGACCGGCTGGTGCTGCGCAAGTACGACCCGACGGCCCGCCGCCACGTCGACTTCCGCGAAGAGCGCTGAGCGCCCCGGCAGCGGCGAGCAGCACCCTGGCCCGGCACAGCGGCGCCGCACGGACGAACCCCCGCGGACGCACCGCGCAGAAGAGCGGACGCGCCGCACAGAAGAAAGGTCCTGTCATGAAGCCCGGCATCCACCCCGCCTACGGCCCCGTCGTCTTCCGCGACACCGCCTCCGGCTCCGCGTTCCTCACGCGCTCCACCCTCACCGCCGAGAAGACGGTCGAGTGGGAGGACGGGCGGACGTACCCGGTCGTCGACGTCGAGATCTCCTCGGTGAGCCACCCCTTCTACACGGGCACCGCCCGCGTGATGGACACCGCAGGACGCGTCGAGCGCTTCGAGCGCCGCTACGGGGCCCGCTGATGGCACGGGATTCCCGGCTGCCCGTCGTGATCGTCGCCGGGATCCACTCGGACGCCCGCAAGGAGGTCGTCGCACGCCTCCTGCGGGCCGTCCCCGACAGCGTCGCCCTCCACCACGACCTGGCGGGCGCGCCGGACGGCACGGTGCGCCGCCAGGTCCGGGACGCGGGCGGTCTCCTCTCCGAGGACGGCACGCCCCTCGTGAACGACTGCGCGTGCTGCGCGCTGCGCGAGGACCTCGTCCCGGAGCTGGAGCGGCTGGCCGCCGCCGGCCTGACCCGGCTCGCCGTGGTCGAACTCTGGGACTCGGTCGAGCCGAGGGCGATGGCCGAGGTCGTCGCCGCCCACGCCGGGGACGGTCTCGTCCTCACCGGCGTGATCACGGCGGTGGACCCGGCCCTCGTCCTGCCGTACCTCGGCAACGGCGACGACCTGGCCGACGCCGGTCTGGCGGCCGCGCCCACCGACCGGCGCACCGTCGGCGACACCTTCGCCCGCCAGCTGGAGTACGCGCCCGTCCTCGCCCTCGTCGATCACGAGCGGGCCGACGACGAGGACCGGGCCCTGCTCGCCCAGTTGCACCCCACCGCCCGCCGGGTCGCGGCCGCCTCGGGCGAGCTGGCCGAGGCCGCCTTCGCCGGTTTCGACGTCGAGGCCGCCGCGGCGGCGCAGCACCCCGCGTGCGCGCTGCTGCCCCAGGACTCCGACGACGCCGGTGTCGCGACCCTCGTCTGGCACCGCCGACGGCCCTTCCACCCCGAGCGCCTGTACGCGGCACTCGAGGACCTGTGCTGCGCCGCCGCCCGCAGCCGCGGCCGGTTCTGGCTCGCCGACCGGCCCGACACCCTGCTGGCCTGGGACGCCGCGGGTGGTGCGCTGTGCGTCGAGAGCGCCGGCCCCTGGCTCGCCTCCCTGCCGGACGCCGCCTGGGAGCTGGTCCCGCCGATGCGCCGGGCCGCCGCCGCTCTGGACTGGCAGCCGGAGCACGGCGACCGCTGCCAGCACCTCGTCTTCACCTCGCCGGCGCTCGACCGCGACGGACTGGCACGGCTCCTCGAGTCCTGCCTGCTCACGGACGAGGAGTACGCGTCGGGGCCGGACGGCTGGAAGCGCCTCCCCGCCGCCTTCGACTCCCTCCTCGACGCCGCCTGACACCCCCCCGGATCCGCCTGACCCGCCCTCGACCCCGCCCCGGAAGGACACCACCCATGGCCCGCCGCCAGGAACCCCGCACGCCGCTGAAGTCCCGTCCCAACCCGCTCGACGCCGCCGGGATCACGTCCATCGACTACAAGGACACCGAACTGCTGCGAAAGTTCGTCTCGGACCGCGGCAAGATCCGCGCCCGCCGGGTCACCCGGGTCACCGCCCAGCAGCAGCGCCGGCTCGCCGTCGCCGTGAAGAACGCCCGGGAGATGGCCCTGCTGCCGTACGCCGGCCGGTGAGACGGAGGAGCGGAGTCCACCCGCCGGCCCGCGCGGAGTCGCGCCACCTGCCACGGTCGCGGTAGGTCACCGTCGTGCTCCATCTGGCAGGCGCCGTTCATGCCAAACAGTGAGTGCCGTCCCCGACCGGATCAACCCCGAGCCCCGCGCGTGGTGCTCCGACCTGGGGGAACCGACACTCACGGCATGGAAACCGATACCCAGCGGCGCCCGGCGCGCCGCCCCCGGAGACGTACCGGCTCCGTCGGGCTCGCGTACGCCGTGTCCCTCGTCGCGGTCCCCGCGCTCATGCTCGGCCCGAGCGCGTCCGTCGCGCTCGCGGCCCCGCTTCCCGGAGGCCTCGGCCCCTGTGTTCCCGGGGACTGCCCGGACGAGTTCCCGGAGATCAACAACCTCGACATCGCCGGACGCGACAAGGCGATCAACATCTTCGTCGGGAACGACTTCCTCGTACGAGGCCGGGCGGCCGAGGCCGAGGGGCGGGTCGTGGTCCTGGACGACTTCGACCAGAACAAGGACGCGGCGGCCGGCGGCACCTACAACCTCGGCATCGTCGGGGTCGGCTCCCGGGTGCCTCCGCCCGACGGGTCGGACTTCCTCACCACCGGCGGCGGCGTCACCGTCGCCGCGGGCCAGACCCTCGACACGAAGGGCGGCATCGTGGCGGAGCAGGGCATCGTCCGCCACGCGGGCCCGGTCTCGGGAACGGTCACGGGCACCCTGGTCGAGGATGCGAACGCCGTCGTGCCGTACGCCGGACTGCGGGACCGGCTCACCGCCGCCAGCCGTTGCTACGCCCGGGTCGACGGCCAGCCGAGGACGCCCACCGGCACGGCGGTGAACCAGGGCGGCCAGACCCTCTTCACCGGTGACGGCACCTCGCAACTCCAGGTTTTCAACGTCGACTTCGACCTCACGACCGCGACCGGGGCGCAGCAGGGCATCGTCTTCGCGAACATCCCCGACACCGCGACGGTCCTCGTCAACGTCACGGGTGACAACCGCAGGCTCAGCACCTACAGCGGTGGCATCGACGACGACACCGACCCGCTCAACGCCTACCGCGAGCGCCTGCTGTGGAACTTCCCCGACGCCACCACGGTGGACCTCTCCGGCACCGGACAGTTCCAGGGCAGCTTCCTCATCGGCAACCAGGCCTCGACCGCGACGGTCACCCTGCCCGGTATCAACGGCCGCTTCTTCACCACGGGTTCCCTCACCCACACCAGCGCGGCATCGGGGGGCGGCGGTCAGGAGTTCCACGCCTACCCGTTCAACGGCGACCTGCCGAACTGCGACGGGACCAACGCCGTCACCGGCGAGGTGCGGGTGCTGAAGACGGACGCGGAGTCGGACGCGCCACTCCCGGGTGCGACCTTCCGGCTGTGGGAGGAGACGAACGGCGTTCCCGGTCTGCAGACGACCGGAGCGGACCCGGACACCTCGGTCGGCACGCCGTGCACGACGGGTGCGGACGGCCTGTGCGAGCGGACGGTGGAGACGGGGACGTACTACTGGCAGGAGACGGACGCTCCCGACGGGTACGACCTCCCGGCGTCGACGGTGTTCGGTCCGCTGGTGCTGACGGAGGAGAACGCGGAGGCGGGGGTCCAGGTCGGGGCCTCCAACACGCGTACGTCTCCGACGACCGGCGAGGTGCGCGTGCGCAAGACGGACGCGGAGTCCGGCGCGACGCTCGCCGGCGCGACCTTCCGGCTGTGGGAGGAGACGAACGGCGTTCCCGGTCTGCAGACGACCGGAGCGGACCCGGACACCTCGGTGGGCACGCCGTGCACGACGGGTGCGGACGGCCTGTGCGAGCGGACGGTGGAGACGGGGACGTACTACTGGCAGGAGACGGATGCTCCCGACGGGTACGACCTCCCGGCGTCGACGGTGTTCGGTCCGCTGGTGCTGACGGAGGAGAACGCGGAGGCGGGCGTGAACGTCACCGCGACCAACCGCCGCACACCGGTTACGCCCGGCACCGGCTCCGTCAAGCTGCTCAAGGCCGACGCGGACAGCGGCCTGCCGCTGAGGGGCGCGACCTTCGAGCTGTGGGAGGAGACCAACGGGCGGAACGGTCTGCAGACGGGCGGCGCCGACCCCGACACCCGCGTCGGGACACCGTGCACCACCGACAGGGCGGGCCTCTGCGCCTTCGGAGCGCTGGAGAACGGCTCCTACTACCTGCGGGAGACCGCCGTCCCCGACGGCTACGTCCTGCCCGCCGACCCGGTCACGGGCCCCTACGTCATCGACGCCGACCAGAAGCTCGTCGTGGCGCGGCTGGACAACAGCCGAGCCGACGACCCGTGCCACGACGGGGGCTACGGGGACGAGGGCTACGGGGACGAGGGTTACGGCGACCAGGGATACGGCGACTGCCTCCGTGCCAAGAGCCGTGCCGGCACCACCGCCTGAGCACCGGCCGACCAGGACCTGACCGGGGCCTGGTCACCGCCTGATCATCGGCGGGCCGCGCCCCGTCGTCCCGAGTGACGGTGAGGCGCGGCCCGCTCGTGATCGCGTTCTCACCCGCTCACCCGTTTGCTCCGCCCTGTCTGGCCGGAACCGCGCGACCGGGATTGGCTGAGCGCACACCGCGAGGAGGCACCCGTGCCGGACGACGAGAATCAGAACGAACTGGCCGCGCTGCGCGCGCGGGTCGCCGCGCTGGAGGGGGAGGCGGCCGCACGGCCCGCCCCCCGGCATCGCGGCCGCTCGTTCCTGGCCGCCGTGCTCATCGTGATCGGATGCCTCCTCGTCCCGCTGGGCATCGTCGCCGCGTGGACCTCCGACATCGTCGGCGACACCGACCGGTACGTGTCCACGGTCGCCCCGCTCGCCTCCGACGCGGACGTGCAGGCGGCGGTCGCCAACCGGGTCACCGGGGCGGTGATGGAGCACATCGACCTGGAGGACCTCCTGGAGGGGGTCGCCCCCGACCAGCGCCCGCTGCTCGCCAAGGCGCTGGGGAAGCTCGGCGGCTCGCTGGAGAGCGCGGTCGCCAGCTTCGTCCACGACAAGGCACAGGACGTCGTCGCCTCGGACGCCTTCGAGACGGTCTGGACCGATGCCAACCGGGCCATCCACACCTCTGTCGTCCGCGCCCTGACGGGCAGCGGCGACGGAGCCGTACAGATCAACAACGACACCGTGACGGTCGACCTCGCACCCGTGATCGACCGCGTCAAGGAGCGACTGGTCGACTCGGGACTCACCGTCGCCGGCAAGATCCCGGAGATCCACACCGACTTCACGGTCGTCAAGTCCGACGACATCGGCAAGGTCAAGACGGGGTTCCGGCTGCTTCAGGTGATGGGGCTGTGGCTGCCCGTGCTCGCGGTGCTGCTGGTGGTCGCGGGTGTCCTGCTCTCCACCCATCGGCGTCGCACCGTCATCGCCTCGGCGATCGGCGTCGCCGCCGCGGCCCTGGTCCTCGGCATCGCGCTGACCGTGTTCCGTACGGTCTACCTCAACGCCCTGCCCGACACCGTCTCCCAGGCCGCCGCCGGGTCCGTCTACGACGCGCTGATCCACTTCCTGCGCACCACGGTCCGCATGGTGGTGACCCTCGGCCTGGTGGTCGCCCTCGGCGCGTGGCTCACCGGCCCCAGCCGCCCCGCGGTCGTCGTCCGCCGCATGTGGAACTCCGGCATCGACGCGACCCGGGGCGCGGCGGACCGGGCCGGCCTGCGGACGGGCCCGGTCGGACCCTTCGTCCGTCGCTACCGCACCTGGATCACCTGGATCCTGGTGATCCTGGCCGTCGTCGTGTACGTCCTGTGGAACCACCCCACCGGCTGGGTGGTCGTCGGTCTCGCGCTGGCCCTGCTGTTCGCCTTCGCGGTGGTCCGGTTCCTCGGGGCGGAACCCGCGGACGCCGACGGGGAAGCGCCTCTCCGGGCGTAGGGCGGATGCCCGGAGGAGGCCGGACGGCGCGGGCGGCGGCCCGGTGGCGGCACCTGCGCGCGAGCGCGGAGGAGCGGCTGCCCGTCCTGTCCGAGATCGCGAGCCGGCTGCTGGGCGGGACCCTGCTCGACGCGGGGACGCGGCTCGCCGCCCAGGCCTTCCTGGCCGCCGTGCCGCTGCTGTTCGCCGTCTCGGCGTTCGCCCCGGCTTCCGTACGCGACCAGCTGCGGGATTCGGTGCGTGCCATGTTCGGCCTCAGCGGGCGCTCCGACGTCGAGCTGCAGAAGGTCCTGGGCGACTCCGCCGACGAGGAGCTGCGGGAGACGACCGGTGCGATCGGCCTGGTCATCGCCCTGGTCTCCGCCACCAGCTTCAGCCGGGCCATGGCGCGGGTCTGCGAACGAGCCTGGGCCCTGCCCAGGGCCAAGACGCGGCTCGCGGCCTGGCGGTGGGTGGTGTGGTTGCTCGCACTGTTCCTGGTCGTCCTCGTGCAGGGTCCGCTGCGGGACGGCTTCGGGGTGGGGCTGTGGCTCGGTGTGCCGGTCTTCTTCCTGGTGAGCGTCGGCATCTGGATGTGGACCCAGCACCTGCTGCTCGCCAAGCGCGTCCCGTGGCCGCCGCTGCTCCCCGGCGCGGTCCTGGCGGCCGCGGCGACGAGCGCCCTGGCCCTGACGGCCCGGCTGTACATGCCCTCCGCGCTCGACAAGGCGCTGGCGGAGTACGGATCCTTCGGCCTCGTCCTGACGATGCTGTCCTGGCTGATCGTCGTGTGCGCGGCGCTCACCTTCGCGTTCACCATCGGGGCCGTACTGGCCCAGGAGCCGCCCCTCTCCCACCACCTCTGGCCGGGCGACGACGTGCCGGGCCGGCAGCCGCCGGAGTGAGCGCCGGTGCCTCTTGATGCCCCTCAGCGCTGTGCGCGACGCCGGGCGATGAGCAGGCCCAGGACGATGCCCACCAGGAGGGTGACGGTGAGGACGATCCAGAGCGGAAGCGTGACCGTCGGGATCCAGAGCCTCACGGTGATCGAACCGGTGTTGGCCGCGATGAACCAGATGGCCAGGGCGGCGAGGACCAGCAGACCGATGGTGCGCACGCGCATGTCCCGGCCCTTGACCGTCAGGGTGGACGGGTCATGCGGCTTCCTTGCGGTTTTCTGGCGCATAGATCCCATTATCAACCGATATCGGCGCTCGGTCGATCGCGGACCGGACCCGGGGCCCGGCACGGCACCCCGACCGCCAGACCGCCGCACCCCGTCCCGCACGGCATCACCCGGCGTGACCCCGGCCGGCGCCCCGGCCGTCATGCCGCCCGGAGGTCGTCCGGGAGGTCGTCCCACCTGGCCGGACCTGTGAGCCGTGCCCCCCCGTTGCAGGGGCCGACGTGAGAGATGAGAGGGTCTAGCGGGTGAGCGAGACATCACCAAACACCCTGCAATACCGTGTCGACGGGCAAGAACAGGCACCCGTCCTCGTCCTGGGCCCCTCTCTGGGCACCACATGGCACATGTGGGACCGGCAGATACCGGAGCTCACCCGGGACTGGCGCGTCGTCCGTTTCGACCTTCCCGGGCACGGCGGTGCGCCCGCCGAACCCTTCAGCTCCGTCGCCGAGCTCGGCGACCGGCTCCTCGCCACCCTCGACTCGATCGGCGTCCAGCGCTTCGGGTACGCGGGCTGCTCCCTCGGCGGCGCCGTCGGCCTCGATCTGGCCCTCCGCGCGCCCCACCGGGTCGCCTCCCTGGCACTGGTCGCCACCTCGCCCCGGTTCGGCAGCGCCGACGAGTTCCGCCAGCGCGGTGTCATCGTCCGCGCCAACGGCCTGGAGCCGATGGCCCGCACCGCGCCCGAGCAGTGGTTCACCTCGGTTTTCGCCGGCGCGCAGCCCGCGATCGTGGACTGGGCCGTGCAGATGGTCCGGACGACCGACCCCGCCTGCTACATCGCCGCCTGCGAGGCCCTCGCCGTCTTCGACGTGCGGGAGGCCCTCGACCGCATCGCCATCCCGGCCCTCGTCCTCGTCGGCTCGGAGGACCAGGTCACCGGCCCCGCCGAGGCCCGCACCCTGGTCGCGGGGATCGCCGACGCCCGGCTCGCCGTCGTCCCCGGCGCCTCACACCTGGCCCCGGTCGAACAGCCCGCCGCCGTCACCGATCTGCTCGTCGAGCATTTCGCCGGTACGGCCCCGGACACCAGCGGCACCCTGACCGTGCCGCCGCTCCCCGCGTCGCCGGTGCCCGTGGCCGAGCCGGTCCCGGACGCCGAGCCCGCCGAGGCCCGCCGCCCCGACCCGTACGAGAAGGGGCTCGGGCTGCGGCGCGAGGTCCTCGGCGACGCCCATGTGGACCAGGCCCTCTCCGCCGACGCCGACGGCGCCTTCCAGGACCTCCTCACCCGGTACGCCTGGGGCGAGGTCTGGAGCCGGGACGGTCTCGACCGCCGGACCCGGAGCGTCGTCACCCTCACGGCCCTCATCGCCGGAGGCCACCGGGAGGCCCTCGCCGACCACACCCGCGCGGCCCTCCGCAACGGCCTGTCCGCCGAGGAACTCCGCGAGATCGTGCTCCACGCGGGCGTGTACTGCGGCTTCCCCGCCGCCGAGACCGCGCTGCGCGTGATCGCCCGGGTCGTCGAGGAGGAGACGACGCCCCCGGCGTAGCCTGGCCACGTGAAGCTGACGAAGAAGTCCCACGCGTGCGTGCGGCTGGAGAAGGACGGGCGGACGCTCGTCCTCGACCCCGGCGTGTTCACCGAGCAGGACGCGGTCCTCGGGGCCGACGCCCTGCTCGTGACGCACGAGCACCCCGACCACTTCGACGAGGGTCAACTGCGGGCCGCCATGGAGGCAGGCCCGGCCACCGAGATCTGGACGCTGCGCAGCGTCGCCGACCAGCTCTCGGCGGCCTTCCCGGGCCGTGTGCACACCGTCGGGCACGGCGACACGTTCACGGCCGCCGGGTTCGAGGTCCAGGTGCACGGCGAACTGCACGCGGTGATCCACCCCGACATGCCGCGCGTCACCAACGTCGGCTACCTCGTCGACGGCGGTGCCGTCTTCCACCCCGGCGACGCGCTCACCGTGCCCGACCACCCCGTGGACACGCTGCTGCTCCCCGTCATGGCCCCGTGGAACAAGATCTCCGAGGTCATCGACTACGTGCGCGAGGTGGGGCCGCGCCGCGCGTACGACATCCACGACGCCCTGCTCACGGACCTCGCGCGCCCCATCTACGACCGCCAGATCGGCGCGCTCGGCGGCACCGACCACCAGCGGCTCGCCCCCGGCGCCTCCGCCGAGCTCTGAGCCCGGCCGCGGGGCACCCGAGGCCGCGTCAGCCCGGCACGGCGTCGATTGTCGGACCCCGCACGTAGGCTTGCGCACATGCGCATCGCCACCTGGAACGTCAATTCGATCACCGCCCGGCTGCCCCGGCTCCTCGCCTGGCTGGAGAGCAGCGGCACGGACGTGCTGTGCGTCCAGGAGACCAAGTGCACCGCCGAGCAGTTCCCCACCGAGGAGCTGCGCGCCCTCGGATACGAGTCCGTGGTCAACGCCACGGGCCGGTGGAACGGCGTGGCTCTGGTCTCCCGGGTCGGTCTCGCGGACGTGGTCACGGGCCTGCCCGGCGGCCCGGAGTACGACGCGGCCGAGGAGCCCCGGGCCATCTCCGCGACCTGTGGTCCGGTCCGCGTCTGGTCGGTGTACGTGCCGAACGGCCGGGAGGTCGAGCACGAGCACTACGCCTACAAGCTGCGCTGGCTGGAGGCCCTGAAGGCGGCCGTCGCGGAGGACGCGGCGGGGGACCGGCCCTTCGCGGTCCTCGGCGACTACAACATCGCGCCCACCGACGACGACGTCTGGGACCGGTCGGCCTTCGAGGGCCTGACGCACGTGACGGAGCCCGAGCGGGCCGCGCTCGCCGGCCTCCGCGAGACCGGCCTGTCCGACGTGGTCCCGCGCCCCCTCAAGTACGACCACCCCTTCACGTACTGGGACTACCGCCAGCTCTGCTTCCCGAAGAACCGGGGCATGCGCATCGACCTGGTCTACGGCAACAAGCCCTTCGCCGAGGCCGTCACGGACAGCTATGTGGACCGTGAGGAGCGCAAGGGCAAGGGCGCCTCGGACCACGCGCCCGTCGTGGTCGACCTCGACGTGTAGCGGACGCGGGGCCCATCCGGCGGCGGAACGATCTCCGCGCGCCGGGTGGTCGACCGGGAGGTGACGGTGCGAGGCTGTTCGGATGAACATTCCATTCCTGGACAACTGGCGCAAGCGGCACACACCCGAGC
The DNA here is from genome assembly GCF_036226665.1 of Streptomyces sp. NBC_00691. Taxonomy (NCBI): domain Bacteria; kingdom Bacillati; phylum Actinomycetota; class Actinomycetes; order Kitasatosporales; family Streptomycetaceae; genus Streptomyces; species Streptomyces sp. NBC_00691. Next base: position 6,690,896 of record NZ_CP109007.1, read on the forward strand.
CGACCGGCTCCCCGCTGGTCGCGGCCTTCGACCGTGACCCCGACGGCGTGGCCGAGCTGCTCGCCGAGTGCGAGCTGTTGCGCGCCCGTGTCGCACAGTCCGGGGTGGCGCTCGACGACACCCCTCACTCCCTCCAGGAGCTCGACCAGCTGCCACCCCGCTGGCGTGACGACCCGGAGGAACTGCCCTGGATCGGGAACGACGCCGGGCTCTACCTCGGCACCGTGATCGTAAGGAACGTACCCGGCGCGCACTGGCAGGTGTGGCCCGGCGGCGGCCCGGTGGTGCGGCTCGCCTCGGGCCGTGAGCTCCAGGTCGTCGAGGCCGGTCTCGACTGGGCGATGACGGGCTCGCCGGAGCTCTCCCAGATGTACGCCGAGGCCGCCGAGTACTGACTCCGCCGCCCCGTGCGGCCCGTCCCGCACCCCCGCCCCGCCACCCTTTTGCAGTAAATACGGCTTATTGAGGTTTCATGCGTGTCGGGCGTGAAGTCCCTTTTCTGGTGGATAGTTTGCGCTGACTCGACACCGCTGAGAAATGGGGCAGGGCAGCGTATGGCCGTCGTCGATCCGCTGATCGAACTGCGTGGCGTCAACAAGCACTACGGCACGTTGCACGTCCTCCAGTCCATCGATCTCACCGTCGGCCGGGGGGAGGTGGTCGTCGTCATCGGGCCGTCCGGATCCGGCAAGTCCACCCTCTGCCGGGCGATGAACCGCCTGGAGAGCGTGGAGTCGGGCGAGATCGTCATCGACGGACAGCCACTCCCCGAGGAGGGCAAGGCGCTCGCCCGCCTTCGGGCCGAGGTCGGCATGGTCTTCCAGTCGTTCAACCTCTTCGCGCACAAGACCGTCCTCGCCAATGTCTCCCTCGCGCAGATCAAGGTCCGCAAGCGCAAGAGGGAGGAGGCCGACCGGCGTTCACGCGAACTCCTCGACCGGGTCGGACTCGCCGCGCACGCCGACAAGTACCCCGCCCAGCTCTCCGGCGGTCAGCAGCAGCGCGTGGCCATCGCCCGCGCCCTCGCCATGGACCCCAAGGCGCTCCTCTTCGACGAGCCTACCTCGGCCCTCGACCCCGAGATGATCAACGAGGTCCTGGAGGTCATGCAGCAACTCGCCCACGAGGGAATGACGATGGTGGTCGTCACCCACGAGATGGGCTTCGCCCGCTCGGCGGCCAACCGCGTCGTCTTCATGGCCGACGGCAGGATCGTCGAGGACCGTGCCCCGGAGGACTTCTTCACCGCCCCGCGCAGCGAACGCGCCAAGGACTTCCTGTCCAAGATCCTCAAGCACTGAGCGGGGTGGGAACCATGCAGCATACGCACCGCGCCCCGGCCGTGCTCGCCCTGCTGCTCGCCCTGACGGCGGCGCTCGCCGGCTGCGGCAGGGAGGGCAGCCCGCCCGTCAAGGGCCCGCAGCCCGACCAACTCCCGGTCTACCAGGTCCAGTCCGGCTTCACCCTGCCGGACTCGCCCACCTGGACCCGGGCGAAGAAGCGCGGCCGCCTCGTCGTCGGCGCCAAGGAGGACCAGCCGTACATGGGCGAGAAGGACCCGGCCACCGGCCGCTACTCCGGCTTCGACATCGAGATCGCCAAGATGATGGCGGCCTCCCTCGGCTTCGACCCGGCCGGCATCGACTTCCGTACGATCGCCTCGGCCAACCGCGAGACCGCCCTGCAGAACGGACAGATCGACTACTACGTCGGCACCTACACCATCAACGACAACCGCAAGAAGCTCGTCGGCTTCGCGGGGCCCTACTACCTGGCCGGCCAGTCCCTGCTCGTCCGCACCGACGAGCACGACATCGACGGCCCCCAGGACCTGGCCGGCAAGCGGGTCTGCTCGGCCGCCGGCTCCACCCCGTACCAGCGGATCGAGAAGGACTACCCCAAGGCCGAACTCGTCGCCTACGACACGTACTCCGCCTGCGTGGACAACCTGCTGACCTATCAGGTCGACGCCGTCACCACCGACGACACGATCCTCATGGGCTACGCCGCCAAGGTCCCGGACGAACTCAAGGTCGTCGGCGAACCGTTCTCGAAGGAGCCGTACGGCATCGGCGTCCCGCGCACGGACAACGCCCTGCGCTTCGCCCTCGACGACGCCCTCGCCGTCCACGAGAAGAACGGCGACTGGAAGAAGGCCTACGACGCCACCCTCGGCCTCTCCGGGGTCCCCGCCCCGACACCGCCCCCCATCGACCGGTATCCGGCGAGCTGACGAGAGGAGCCTCCCGACATGGACGTCCTGACAGACAACTTCTCGCTCTACGCCGAGGGATTCCTCGGCACCGTCGAACTCACCGTCTACGCCTCGGCGCTGGCACTGGTCCTGGGCTTCCTCATGGCCTCGTTCCGGGTCGCCCCCGTGGGTTCCTTCCGGGTCTTCGGCACGGTCTGGGTCACCGTCCTGCGCAACACCCCGCTGACGCTGCTGTTCTTCGCCGTCATGCTGGGCCTGCCCCGGTTCGGACTGGTGCTGCCCTTCAAGCTGTTCGCCGTCCTCGCACTCGGCTGCTACACCTCGGCCTTCATCTGCGAGGTGCTGCGCTCCGGCATCAACACGGTGCCGCGCGGCCAGGGCGAGGCCGCCCGCAGTCTGGGGATGAGCTTCACCCAGACCCTCGGCACGGTGGTCCTGCCCCAGGCCTTCCGCACGGTCATCCCGCCGATCGGCTCCACCCTGATCGCCCTCGCCAAGAACTCCGCCATCGCCGGAGCGTTCAGCGTCACCGAACTCCTCGGCACCTACAAGACCTTGAGCGAACTCGGCTACAACATCGTCTGGACCTTCGTCTGGATCGCCGTCGGATACCTCATCATCACCCTCACCATCAGCGCCCTCTTCAACGTCCTCGAGAAGCGCTGGGGAGTCGCCCGATGACCGATTCCACCGCCCTCTACGACATCCCCGGGCCGCACGCCCGGCGGCGCCACCTCCTCTACGGCGTCGCGTCCACCCTGGTGATCCTCGCGCTGGCCGGCTGGATCCTCTATCTCCTCTTCGACAACGACCAGTTCACCTCGACCAAATGGTCGCCCTTCCTCTACAAGGGCATCCAGGAGCTGCTGCTCGAAGGGCTCGGCAACACGCTCAAGGCCTTCGCCTACGCCTCGGTGCTGTCGCTCGCCCTCGGCGCGGTCCTCGCCACCGGACGCCTCTCCGAACACCGGGCGCTCCGCTGGATCTCGACCCTGCTCGTCGAGTTCTTCCGCGCCATGCCCGTCCTTGTGATGATCTTCTTCATCTTCGTGGCTCTCAAGGTGCAGGCCCTGCCCGCCCTCGTCGCCGGACTCACCCTCTACAACGGCTCGGTCCTCGCGGAGGTCTTCCGCACCGGCATCCACTCCGTGGCACGCGGGCAGGGCGAGGCCGCGTACGCCCTCGGCATGCGCAAGACGCAGGTCATGACCTACGTCCTGGTGCCACAGGCCGTCCGCGCGATGCTCCCGGCCATCATCAGTCAGCTGGTGGTCGCCCTCAAGGACACCTCGCTCGGATTCCTCATCACCTACGAGGAGTTCCTCCACGCGGGCAAACTGATCGCCTCCAACCTGGACTACGACCTGCCGTTCATCCCGGTCGTCCTGGTGATCTCACCGATCTACATCGGGATGTGCATGCTGCTCTCCTGGTTCGCCACCTGGGTGGCCCGCAGGGAACGCCGCAGCCCGAAGACGAAGGCCGTGGACGTCGGTCCGGCCGAACCAGAGACGCTGCTGCCGGGACCGCAGTAGCGAGCGAGGGCCGCACCCGCCCGGCAGCAGCCGGTGATCACTCCTTCCGCAGCGGTACCGACACGTACGACGGGTCGGCCGAGGGGGAGGAGAAGGTCAGCTGCGCGCCGGTCGGGTTGTGCTCGATGTAGAGCGGGTCGACCGTGTCGACGACCAGCGCGAGGCGATGGCCCGCCGGGACGTCGTACGCCGTGGAGAAGAGATCCAGATCGACGCCGAACGCCTTGCCCGGGGTCCTGTCGTGGAAGGTGTACGGGGCGTTGCTGACGAGCTTGCCGACGCCGAGCGGACCCACGTCGTAGAGGTACGCGACGAGGGTGCCGCTCTCCGCGGTGGAGGTGACGGTGGTGTGCACCTTCACGGTGCCGCGCACCCGCTGCGGGGTGTCGTACCGCTCCGACTGCCAGACGCCGGCGAAGGCGCGGGGGAGGAGGGGGACGGAGACGACGGGCGGGGTGCGGAGGAACTGGTCCAGGAGGTTGGTGAGCAGGGTGATGCCCCCGTTGGCTCCGGAGTCGACGTTCGTCCAGACCCGCTGCGTACCGCCGAGGTCGAACTTCCGCTGGTTCGCGTGCACGGACCTCCAGTCGGCGTAGCCCTCGTAGCCGCCGGTGGAGCGGGACGCGAGCTGGACCGGCTGCTCGCGGTCGATGCCGTTGTCGACGCCCTTGAGGTAGTGGTCGAACCAGCGGTGGGCGCTGGTCCAGGTGTCGTTCGGCAGTCCGAACAGGCCGGTGGCCTCGGCGGTGGCGTGGTCGCCGGGGCGGAACTCCAGACGCTTGGGGCCGGTGAGCTTCTCGAAGAAGCTCGCGTACTGGTTGGGCGGGAAGATGGTGTCGCCCCAGGCGTTGCCGAGCATGATCGCGGCGCCGTTGGCGTTGATCCGGTCCAGCTGCTCGGCGGGGGAGCGCTTGCGGCCCCAGGCGATCATGTCCTCCTCCTTGTCCAGGTTGGAGGAGAGGAAGTCGCCCAGGATCTGCTGGAGTTCGGGGCCGGGACGGCCGGTGAGGTAGCCGGCGCCGCCGAGCAGTGCGGCGGCCTGGACGTGCTGGGTGCGGCCGCTGTAGATGGACTCGATGAGGTCGGCCCAGCCGCTGAGCGCGGCGACGGCCTTGATCCGCGGGTCGTGGGCGGCGGCGAGGAGGCTGATCCCGGCGCCGTACGAGACGCCCGCCATGCCGATGTGGGCGGGGTCGGCGCCGGTATTGGCGAGGGCCCAGTCGATCACCTTGGAGGCGTCGGCGATGTCCTTGGGCCCCGCGGTCTCGATCTCACCGCCGGACTGCCAGAAGCCGCGCGAGTTGTAACTCACCACGATGTACCCGGAGTCGGCGAGCAGCTTCGCCTGCACGAGGTATTCGACCTGCGGCATGGCCCAGCTGGTGGGCAGCACGATCAGCGGGTGGCGGGTGGTGTCGGTGGACCCGGCGGGGGTGACGACGTTCGCCTTGAGGACGGTGCCGCCCTCTCCCACGATGTCGACGAAGCGGATGCCGGTGCCGGCGGTCTCTCCGGCCTCGCTCGCCTGGGCGGCGGGTGAGAGCCCGAGGGCCGTCCCGGCCACGAGGGCGGCCGAGACGGCGAGGGCCAGGGGTGTGCGTCGCACGGGTCACTCCTCACTGGGCACTGCTGGGTGGGCAGTGCGGGCGCTGATGGGGGGCAGTGAAAGTGACCCGACGGTAACCGCGAAGCCTTACCCGTGGTAACTGGTCGGTAAGTTACGTGCGGGTAACGATTGGTGGCGGTGTGGCGGTGTGGCGGTGTGGCGGTGTGGCGGTGTGGCGCCGTCGAGCAGGGCGACGGCCTCCGCGAAGTCCGCGTGGGCCCTCTGTCGAAGTGTGCGACCAGTCCTGCGAAAACCGCCTCCGACCTGTCATGGTGGATACGTCATCACCCCCGACGGGAGGTGCGGTGGAGGAATCGAGCGGCGTACCCGACGTCTTCGACCCACGGATCTACGCGACCGGGATCCCGCACGACCGCTTCCGTGTGCTGCGTGATCACGCCCCTGTCGCCTGGCAGGAGGAGCCCGAGATCCTGGGCTGGCCCGCCGGTCCCGGATTCTGGGCCGTCACCCGGCACGCCGACGTCGTCCGGGTGCTCAAGGACTCCGGTACGTACTCCTCGTGCCTCGGTGCCACCCAGATCCGCGACCCCGACCCCGCCGACCTGCCCTTCATCCGCCGCATGATGCTCAATCAGGACCCGCCGGAACACGGCAGGCTGAGGCGACTCGTGAGCCGGGCCTTCACCCCGGGGCGGATCGAGCGGTTCGGTGCCACCGCGCGCGAACGGGCCCGGCAACTGCTCGCGAAGGCGATCGGGACCGGGGGCGAGGTGGACCTCGTCCAGACGGTCACCGACGACTACGCCCTGCTCAATCTCACCGATCTGCTCGGCGTGCCCCCGAGCGACCGGGGCCTGCTGCACACCTGGACCGAGCGGGTCATCGCCTACCAGGACCCCGACGAACCGCCCGTCCTCGACGACGAGGGGAGGCCGGTCGATCCGCGCTCTCCCGCCATGCTGGCCGAGATGTTCGCCTACGCGCAGGAACTCGCCGCCCACAAACGCGAGCATCCGGCCGACGACATCATGAGCGCGCTCGCCGCGTCCGAACTCGCCGACGCGGAGCTGGAGATGTTCTTCTTCCTGCTGACCGTCGCCGGGAACGACACGGTCCGCAGCGCCGCTCCCGGCGGACTCCTCGCCCTCGCCGAACACCCCGACGAACAGCGGAGATGGTGGAGGGGCGAGGTCGGCACCGACACGGCGGTGGACGAACTCCTGCGCGTCCATCCGCCCGTGCTCTCGTTCCGCCGCACGGCCGCCGTCGACACCGAACTCGCCGGGCGGACGATCCGTCGCGGCGACAAGGTCGTCGTCCTCCACGCCTCCGCCAACCACGACGAGCGCGTCTTCGCCGACCCGCACCGGCTCGACCTCGGCCGGAGCCCCAACCCCCACGTGTCCTTCGGTGACGGCCCGCACGTCTGCCTCGGCGCGCACTTCGCCCGGCTTCAGCTGCGCGTGCTCCACGAGGAGGTGCGCCGGGCCTGCCCCGGCGGCCTGGAGCTCTCCGGCCCGCCCCGCCGCCTCGTCTCCAACTTCATCAACGGCATCACGTCGCTGCCGGTACGACGACCGGGGCCGTCCGCGCCGCGCGGGTGACATCGGCCACCAGCTCCACCACATCAGGGCCGTACGCCTGGGAGTTGACGACCTTGAGGAGCACCACGAAGGACCCGGATCGGTGCAGTCCCGCCAACTCCTCGTAGTGGCGTGCGAGATAGCGGGTCGCCGCCTGGTTGGTGATCGCCCGCTGTCCGCAGAAGAGGAACACCGGCCGGCCGCCCTCCCCGGCGGTGAGCCGGGCGAGGATCACGTACTCGCTGATCCCCGGCTCCGAGGGGTAGCGCTCCCCGCCGATCAGGAACGCCCCGCGATCGGCGCTCGGTTCGACCTCGACGTTCACATCGATGCCCGGGAGGAGGGTCGCCAGATGCGCGGCCATCCGCCGGTTCGAGTAGGGGCCGCCGACGCAGAACTCGGTCCGGTCGCCGAACCCCTGGTGGGTCTGGTCGTGCGAGAGTATCCGGGCCTGTGCGCCGCAGTCCTTGATCAGCGCCGACAGTTCGAGCAGCGCGAACACGTCGAACCGGTGCACCGAGCGGTCGCCGCCGGACTCCCTGTTCACCACGAGCAGGCACTCCGAGTTCCCCGGCAGGCCGAAGAACTCCTGCTTGCGGCGGAGCCTCCGCCGCCAGAGGTACGTGCGGCCCAGCCAGCCGAGCGAGGCGCTGACCCCCGTGGCCAGCACCCCGAGCACGATGTTGCGCAGGTCTTCGTCCATGGGCGCGCATGCTAGCGGGGAAACGGTCTCCTGTTCGAGGCGGTCCTGACGGGAGGGGCCGGGGGAAGTTACGCTGCGCGGACGGTCATTGACTGGAGGTAGGGAATGCGTCGCTCCGCCGCTGGGAAGGTCTCCGTTCTCGCCGTCGCGGCGACGGTGCTCTCGATGGGTGCCGCCGCCCCGCCCACGGCCCCACCGGCCGTCGCGCCACCGCCCGTCAAGGAACCCGTGGCCGTCGGCTACGGCGGAGCCGTGGCCAGCGTGGACGCCGACGCCTCGGCCGCCGGTGTCGAGGTGCTCCGCAAGGGCGGCAACGCCGTGGACGCCGCCGTCGCCGTCGCGGCCGCGCTCGGCGTCACCGAGCCCTACTCGGCGGGCATCGGGGGCGGCGGCTACTTCGTCTACTACGACGCGAAGAGCCGTACGGTCCACACCGTCGACGGACGCGAGACCGCGCCCCGCTCGGCCGACGCGAACCTCTTCGTGGAGAACGGCACACCGATCCCCTTCGAGGAGGGGATGACCAGCGGCCGCGGCGTCGGCACCCCCGGCACCCCGGCGACCTGGAAGACCGCCCTGGACGCCTGGGGCAGCAAGCGGCTCGGCACCCTGCTCGAACCCGCTGAGCGGCTCGCCCGCGAGGGCTTCACCGTCGACGCCACCTTCCGGGCGCAGACCGCCGGCAACGAGGCGCGGTTCCGTGACTTCCCCGCCAGCTCCCGGCTCTTCCTGCCCGGCGGGGAGTTGCCCGTCGTCGGCTCGGTCTTCAGGAATCCCGACCTCGCCCGTACGTACGAGAAGCTCGGACGCGAGGGGGTCGGTGCGCTCTACCGGGGCCCGCTCGCCCGGGACATCGTGAACACCGTCCGTACGCCCCCGGTCCGCGAGGGCGCCACCCGGAAGGTCCGGTCCGGCGATCTGACGGAGCGCGACCTCGCCGCGTACCGAACCGAGTTCCGCAAGCCCACCAAGGTCTCCTACCGGGGTCTCGACGTCTACGGCATGCCCCCGTCCTCCTCCGGCGGAACGAGCGTCGGCGAGGCCCTCAACATCCTGGAAGGCACCGACCTCGCGCACGCCTCCCCGGCCCGCTATCTGCACCGCTTCATCGAGTCGAGCCGCATCGCCTTCGCGGACCGGGGCCGCTGGGTCGGCGACCCCGCCTTCGAGTCCGTCCCGACGCGCGGGCTGCTCTCCCAGCGGTACGCCGACTCACGCGCCTGCCTGATCCGGGATGACGCGGCGCTGACCAGTCCCCTCGCGCCCGGCGACCCGAACAGCCCGGTGCCGTGCGCGAGCGGCGGCACGGCGGCCCCGACCACGTACGAGGGGGAGAACACCACCCACCTGACGGTGTCCGACAAGTGGGGCAACGTCGTCGCCTACACCCTCACCATCGAGTCCACCGGCGGCAGCGGGATCACGGTGCCGGGCCGGGGCTTCCTGCTCAACAACGAGCTGACCGACTTCTCCTTCGCCCCGGCGAACCCGGCCGTGCACGACCCGAACCTGCCCGGGCCCGCCAAGCGGCCGCGCTCCTCGATCTCGCCGACGATCGTCCTCGACGGGCACGACCGGCCGGTGCTCGCGCTCGGGTCGCCGGGCGGCGCGACCATCATCACGACGGTCCTCCAGACCCTCACCGGGGTCGTCGACCGCGGCCTGCCGCTCGTCGACGCGATCGCCGCGCCGCGGGCGAGTCAGCGCAACCAGGCCACCACCGAGCTCGAACCCGGACTGTGGAACAGCCCGGTCCGGGCGGAACTCGAGGCCATCGGGCACGGATTCCGGCAGAACCCGGAGATCGGCGCGGCGACCGGCGTCCAGCGTCTGCCGGACGGCCGCTGGGTGGCAGCGGCCGAGACCGTCCGCAGGGGCGGCGGTTCGGCGATGGTGGTCAGGCCGGCGGGCGAGCGGTGACGAGAGGGGGCACGCGGGTGCCCCCTCCTCCTCCGCGGCGGACGCGCGTTCCCGGTGTCCTACAGGGCCGTCAGCACCCGCGGGCCGTCGTCCGTGATCGCCACCGTGTGCTCGGCGTGCGAGGCGCGAGAGCCGTCGACCGTACGGATCGTCCAGCCGTCACGCGCCGTGTAGTGGTCGTCCGTGCCGCCCCCGATGAGCATCGGCTCGATCGCGAGCACCATCCCGTGGCGCAGTCTCATGCCCCGGCCCGGCCGTCCCTCGTTGGGGACGCCCGGGTCCTCGTGCATCGTGCGGCCGATGCCGTGGCCGCCGAAGCCGTCCGGGATGCCGAACCCGGCGGCGCGGCCCACCCGGCCGATGGCGTGCGCGATGTCGCCGATGCGGTTGCCGACGACGGCGGCCGCGATGCCCGCCTCCAGCGCCTCCTCCGCCGCGGCGATCAGCCGGGCGTCCTCGGGCCGGGCCGGGCCGACCGTGAAGCTGATCGCCGAGTCGCCCGCCCAGCCGCCGAGCAGGGCCCCGCAGTCCGCCGAGACCAGGTCGCCCGGGGCCAGCCGGGTGTCGTCGGGGATGCCGTGGACGATCGCGTCGTTCACGGAGACGCACACGACCGCGGGGAACGGCACCGGCGCCCACTCCGGGCGGTAGCCGAGGAAGGGGGATCCGGCGCCCGCCTCGGCGAGGACCTCCCGCGCGGCCCGGTCGAGGTCGGTCAGCGGCACGCCGGGCGCCGCCTTCTCCCGTACGGCCGCGAGGGCGCGGGCCACCACCCGGCCCGCCTCACGCATCGCGGCCAGGTTCTCGTTCGTCTTGATCTCCACCATGCCAATTACTATACCGGTATTAGTATGGCGTCATGGTGCGCACACCCCTGACCCCCGAAGAGCGCGAGCGCGGCGAGCGCCTCGGCCTGTTCCTGCGCGAAGCGCGCGGCGAGCGGTCGATGGTCGAGATCGCCGCCGCCGCCGGCCTGTCCGCCGAGACCCTCCGCAAGATCGAGACGGGCCGGGCTCCCACCCCGGCGTTCTTCACCGTCGCGGCCCTCGCCCGGGTCCTCGGTCTCTCCATGGACGAGCTGGTCGTCCGCTGCGCGCTCGCACCCGTCTGACGGCCCGGACTCCGGGCGCTCGGAAACTCGGTGGCGCACCGGACCGGCACGGCCGATCATGCGAGGCATGAGCGACGAACTCGCACGATGGACCACGGCGACCGTCTACCCCGACATGTGGGTGGACCCGGACGACGACCCCCGCAACAACAACGGGGATGTCGCCTCGGAGGGTGAGCTCGCGACGTTGCGGGACGGCCTGCGGGACTTCCGCCTGACCCTGCGGATGAAGTGCGAGGGGCTGGACGCGGAGCAGCTCGCCCGGCGTTCGGTCCCGCCGTCGACCATGTCGCTGCTCGGCCTGGTCCGGCACCTCGCCGAGGTGGAGCGGGACTGGCGCAACTGGATCAGTGACGGTGAGCCGCTGCCGAAGCTCTACGGCCGGCGGGACGCGGACTTCGACGGCGCCGTCGCCGACCAGGCCGTGGTCGACGCCGCGTTCGCCGATCTGGAGCGCGAACAGGCGGCGCTCGACGCCGAGCTGGCAGGGCACCCGGACCTCGGCGCCCGCGTGGGGAAGGACGGCATCGCGATCCGGGAGCTGATGGTGCACCGGATCGACGAGTACGCCCGCCACTGCGGCCACGCCGACCTGCTGCGCGAGTGCGTCGACGGCAGGGTCGGCCAGTGACGCGCGGGGCGGCTGACGCCGGCCGGCCGGGCGCCGGACCCCTCGTCGCCGGGAAGCCCCTGCCCCATGCCTCCGGCCCGGCATAGGCTCCCGGGCATGATGCCCGAAGAGCTGCGGCACGGCCGCTACGTCAGCCTGACCACCTACCGCAAGAACGGGACGGGGGTCGCGACACCCGTCTGGTACGCGGTGGACGGCGACGAGCTGTACGCCTGGACCCGCACGGACTCCTGGAAGGTCAAGCGGCTGCGGAACGACCCGAAGGTCGAGGTCGCCGTCTGCGACCTGCGCGGCAACATCGCCGAGGGCGCGGAGCGCTTCACCGGCGAGGGCCGGCTGGTGACGGGTGAGGAGCTGCGCCGGATCCGGGGCCTGCTCTCGCGCAAGTACACCTGGCAGTACTGGCTCACCGACGTGCCCGCCATGCTCGTCCGGCTCGGGAAGCGCCCGCACACCGGGATCGTCGTGCGATTCGGGTGATCGGCGCGGCAGGGCACGCGCAGGAAAACGGTCCGTAGTCGTCCCGTAACACGACTGCGGTCCAATACCCGCGGACCGGAAGGTTCCAGTCGACGGCGGGGCAGGTGCGGAACGTATGACGGTGTATCGACTCCCGGTGGAAATGGCCACGTTCAGAGACTGGCTGGCGGAACTCGCGCGCCGCATCCCGCCGGGCGGCGGCTGGTACGGAGTCTTCGCCGCACGTGACCCGGACGGGCTGCGGGCCTGCTTCGACGGTACGGAGATCCTGCCCTGGGACATCGTCGAGTCCCTGCTCCAGGACGCCGGCGAGCCCGTCGGGGGGCCGCTCGCCCTCCGGGGCGGAACGCTGTACGCGGCGGCCACCGGCGTCCACGACCGCCGCCCCGGCGGAGCGGCGGCGCTCACCGAACGCCGGGAGCTCATGGAACGCGAACGCCGGTACGCCGAGTCCCGGGCCCGCGACCTGGGCGACCGGCTCCGCGCGACCCCGGCCCCCGGCCCGGACGACACGGCCCGCCTGGAGCACGACCTGGCGTGGACGCGCGACGACCACGCGCGGGCGACGGCCCGCGTCGCCGATCTGACGGACCGGCTCGTACGGCTGGGGGAGCGGGGCGAGGGCGGGGCGCCGCCGGCACCGGCCGAGCGCCGCCCGCGCGGCGCGCGTTACGCGTGGCTGGACGGCGGTGCCGAGGACCAGGGTCCGGCGCCCGCACCCGTTCCCGTCCTCCCCGCCGGGGGAGCTGCGCCGCGCGGAGCCCGGTTCGGGGGCGCCGCCCGGCCCGCCCGCCCCGCCGGGGCCGGGGCGCCCGCCGGCGTCGACCCGGCCGTGCTCGCCGATGCCGCTGCCGCCGAGGCGGGCCGCGCCGCCGCCAACGCGGTCTACGCGCTCCAGCGACTCCGCGCCCAGGGCCGGAGCGGCGAGGCCCACGCGCTGCTCTGCGAGGCCCTCGAAGGGCCGCCTTCCAGGCTTCCCGCCCTCGCCGGTGAGCTGCACCGGGCCGGGCTGGACGCCGACTGGTCCATCCTGCTCTGGGAGGCGGCCTCCCTGCCGCCCGGCCGGCTGGCCGCCGTGGCCGGGGTGCTCGCCGACGCGGGCCGGACCGCCGACTGCGATCAGCTGCTCCGGCAGGGCGTGGCCCGCCCCGTCGAGGAACTCGCCGGAGCCTGCGCCGCCCTGCGGGCCGAGGGGCACCACCGCGAGGCCCGCGCGCTGCTCACCGCGTTCGTCCGGGTCCGGGCCCCCGAGGACGCGGCCCGCCTGGCGGCCGAGGACCCCCGGGGTCTCGCTCCTCGACTCCTCGAAGCCGCCCGAGCGGTGTCCGCGGCCCGTGAGGGCGAGCTGCTGCACGCCCTCCGGGTGGCCGGGCTCGCGGGCGCCTGACCCGTCCCGGCGGGTCTCCCCGCAGGGGTCGGAGAGTCCCGTACGACCCGGCCGGGGGGCTCCCGTACGGTCCGGCCGGCCCCCTCGCGCCGCCCGGAATCCCGTCCCGCGCGGGGGTCCCGCGCCCGCGCGACTCCGGCATGCCCGGACGTGCCGGTACGTGTCGGTACGTGTCCGACGTGGACCACTCGGGTATGAAACATGATCGACCCCGCCGCTTCCCGGCGGCGGTCTTGCTCCGGGGTGTGACGGGGCTTACGTTCTCCTCCTACGCATCGCGTCTACGTGCGTAGAGGCTCTCTGACGCCGTGCCGAAGGAGCAGATCATGACCGACGTCGTACGTGCCGCGCTCGTCCAGGCGACCTGGACCGGCGACACCGAATCCATGATCGCCAAACACGAGGAGTACGCCCGGGAGGCCGCCCGTCAGGGTGCCAAGGTGATCGGCTTCCAGGAGGTGTTCAACGCCCCCTACTTCTGCCAGGTCCAGGAGCCCGAGCACTACCGGTGGGCCGAGCCCGTCCCGGACGGCCCCACCGTCAGCCGGATGCGGGACCTCGCCCGGGAGACCGGAATGGTGATCGTGGTGCCCGTCTTCGAGGTCGAGGGCGAGGGCTTCTACTACAACACCGCCGCCGTGATCGACGCCGACGGCAGCTACCTCGGCAAGTACCGGAAACACCACATCCCCCAGGTCAAGGGCTTCTGGGAGAAGTACTACTTCCGCCCGGGGAACGCCGGCTGGCCGGTCTTCGACACGGCCGTCGGCCGCGTCGGCGTGTACATCTGCTACGACCGGCACTTCCCGGAGGGCTGGCGCCAACTCGGTCTCAACGGAGCCCAGTTGGTCTACAATCCCTCGGCCACCCACCGCGGCCTCTCCTCCCACCTCTGGCAGCTGGAGCAGCCCGCGGCGGCCGTCGCCAACGAGTACTTCGTCGCCGCCATCAACCGCGTCGGCGTCGAGGAGTACGGCGACAACGACTTCTACGGCACGAGCTATTTCGTCGATCCGCGCGGGAAGTTCGTCGGCGACGTGGCCTCCGACAAGACCGAGGAACTCCTCGTCCGCGACCTCGACTTCGGCCTGATCGAGCAGGTGCGCCAGCAATGGGCCTTCTACCGGGACCGGCGCCCCGACGCGTACGACGGGCTGGTGCGGCCGTGAGCAGTCTCTTCGACCGGCACCGGGCCGTCATCCCCGACTGGGTCGCCCTGTACTACAAGGACCCCCTCGAGATCACCCACGGCGAGGGCCGGCACGTCTGGGACGCCGACGGACGCCGCTACCTCGACTTCTTCGGCGGCATCCTCACCACCATGACCGCCCACGCCCTGCCCGAGGTCACCAAGGCCGTCGCCGAGCAGGCGGGCCGCATCATCCACTCCTCGACGCTCTACCTCAACCGCCCGATGGTCGAGCTCGCCGAGCGGATCGCCGGACTCTCCGGCATCCCCGACGCCCGCGTCTTCTTCACCACCTCCGGCACCGAGGCCAACGACACGGCGCTGCTCCTCGCGACCGCGTACCGCCGGTCGAACCAGATCCTCGCCATGCGGAACAGCTACCACGGCCGCTCGTTCTCCACCGTCGGCATCACCGGCAACCGAGCCTGGTCGCCCACCAGCCTCTCGCCGCTCCAGACCCTGTACGTGCACGGCGGCGTCCGTACCCGCGGTCCGTACGCCCAGTACACCGACGAGCGGTTCATCGAGGCCTGCGTCGCCGACCTCGAGGACCTCCTCGGCCACACCCGGGACGTCGCCGCGCTCATCGCCGAACCCGTCCAGGGCGTCGGTGGCTTCACCGCCCCGCCCGACGGTCTGTACGCCGCGTTCCGCCAGGTCCTCGACCGGCACGGCATCCTGTGGATCTCCGACGAGGTGCAGACCGGCTGGGGCCGCACGGGCGAGCACTTCTGGGGCTGGCAGGCCCACGACCAGGCCGGGCCGCCCGACATCCTCACCTTCGCCAAGGGCATCGGCAACGGCATGTCCGTCGGCGGAGTCGTCGCCCGCGCCGACATCATGAACTCCGTCGACGCCAACTCCATCTCCACCTTCGGCGGTTCGCCCATCACCATGGCCGCAGGCCTCGCCAACCTCTCGTACCTCCTGGAGCACGACCTCCAGGGCAACGCGCGCCGGGTCGGCGGTCTGCTCATCGAGCGGATCAGGGCGGCCTGCGCCGGAGTCGCGGCGGTACGCGAGGTCCGCGGCCGCGGCCTCATGATCGGCATCGAGCTCACCGAGCCGGGCACCGAGCGGGCGAACCCGGACGCGGCCGCCACCGTCCTGGAGGCAGCCCGTGCGAACGGCCTGCTGATCGGCAAGGGCGGCGGCCACAACACGAGCGTCCTGCGCATCGCCCCACCGCTCTCGCTCACCGTCGCCGAGGCGGAGGAGGGCGCGGCGATGCTCGAAGCGGCCCTGCGAGAGCTGTAGTCACACCGTCCCGCCGTATCGCGATCGGCCCGCCGCACCGAGCAGGGAGAGTCCCGTGAGCATCCGAACCGTCATCCGGGGCGGCCTCGTCGTCACCGCCGCCGACGAACTCCACGCCGACGTGCTGATCGAGGACGGCCGTGTGGTCGCCCTCGCGGCCCACGGCTCCGACGCGGCGGGCGCCTGGACCGCCGACCGGACGATCGACGCCACCGACCGCTACGTGCTGCCCGGTGGCGTCGACGCCCACACCCACATGGAGCTGCCCTTCGGCGGCACCGCCGCCTCCGATACCTTCGAGACCGGTACCCGCGCCGCCGCCTGGGGCGGCACCACCACCATCGTCGACTTCGCCGTCCAGAGCGTCGGCCGCAGCCTGCGCGAAGGACTCGACACCTGGTACGCCAAGGCCGACGGCAACTGCGCCGTCGACTACGCGTTCCACATGATCCTCTCCGACGTCAACGAGCACACGCTCAAGGAGATGGACCGGCTCGTCCAGGAGGGCATCACCTCCTTCAAGCTCTTCATGGCCTACCCCGGCGTCTTCTACAGCGACGACGGCAAGATCCTCCGGGCCATGCAGCGTTCCGCCGACAACGGCGGGCTGATCATGATGCACGCCGAGAACGGCATCGCCATCGACGTCCTCGTCGAGCAGGCCCTCGCCCGCGGCGAGACCGACCCCCGCTACCACGGGGAGGTCCGCAAGGCGCTCCTGGAGGCGGAGGCCACCCACCGGGCGATCCAGCTCGCCCGGGTGGCCGGCGCGCCCTTGTACGTCGTGCACGTCTCGGCGGAGGAGGCGGTGGCCGAGATCGCCACGGCCCGCGACAAGGGACTGCCCGTCTTCGGCGAGACCTGTCCCCAGTACCTCTTCCTCTCCACCGACAACCTCGCGGAGCCGGGCTTCGAGGGCGCGAAGTACGTGTGCAGCACCCCGCTCCGGCCGCAGGAGCACCAGGCGGCGCTCTGGCGCGGACTGCGGACGAACGACCTCCAGGTGGTCTCCACCGACCACTGCCCCTTCTGCTTCGTCGGACAGAAGGATCTCGGCCGCGGCGACTTCTCCAAGATCCCCAACGGTCTGCCGGGGGTGGAGAACCGGATGGACCTCCTGCACCAGGCCGTCGTCGACGGGCACATCTCGCGGCGCCGCTGGATCGAGATCGCCTGCGCGACGCCGGCCAGGATGTTCGGGCTGTACCCGCAGAAGGGCACCATCGCCCCGGGCGCCGACGCCGACATCGTGATCTACGACCCGCACGCCGTCCAGACCCTTTCCGCGGAGACCCACCACATGAACGTCGACTACTCGGCGTACGAGGGGAGGACGGTCACCGGCCAGGTCGAGACGGTCCTCTCCCGGGGCGAGGTCGTCATCGACCAGCGGAAGTACGTCGGCCACGCCGGTCACGGCACCTTCGTGCCGCGTTCCACCTGCCAGTACCTGAACTAGGAGAGCGACGTTGGATTTTGGACTCGTCCTGCAGACCGACCCGCCGGCGTCGCAGGTCGTCGGGCTGATGCGCCGGGCGGAACGCAACGGCTTCCGCTACGGCTGGACCTTCGACTCCGCCGTCCTGTGGCAGGAACCCTTCGTCATCTACAGCCAGATCCTCGCCAACACCACCAAGCTGCACGTGGGCCCGATGGTGACCAACCCGGGGACCCGCACCTGGGAGGTGACCGCCTCCACCTTCGCCACCCTCAACGACATGTACGGCAACCGGACCGTCTGCGGCATCGGCCGCGGCGACTCCGCCATGCGCGTCGCCGGACGCAGGCCCAACACCCTGGCCCGGCTCGGCGAGGCCATCGACGTCATCCGTGACCTCGCGGAAGGACGGGAGGCGCAGGTCGACGGCAACCCGGTCCGCATCCCGTGGATCAAGAACGGGAAGCTCCCCGTCTGGATGGCCGCGTACGGGCCCAAGGCGCTCGCCCTCGCCGGGCAGAAGGCCGACGGCTTCATCCTCCAGCTCGCCGACCCCTTCCTCACCGAGTGGATGGTCAAGGCGGTCCGGCAGGCGGCCACCGACGCGGGCCGCGACCCCGACGCCCTGACGATCTGCGTCGCCGCCCCCGCGTACGTCACCGCCGACGACTCCCCGCAGTCCCTGGCGCACGCCCGGGACCAGTGCCGGTGGTTCGGCGGCATGGTCGGCAACCACGTCGCCGACCTGGTGTCCAAGTACGGCGAGCACTCCTCGATGGTGCCGGAGGAGCTGACGGCGTACATCAAGGACCGGCAGGGCTACGACTACGCGCACCACGGCCGCGCCGACAACCCCGACACCACCTTCGTCCCCGACGAGATCGTCGACCGCTTCTGCCTCCTCGGTCCCGCAGAGGCTCACATCGAGAAGCTCCGGCACCTCAAGAGCCTGGGCGTCGATCAGTTCGCCGTCTACGACATGCACGACAACCGGGAGGGCACGATCGACGCCTACGGCTCCGAGGTCATCCCGTTGTTCCGCTGAGACGGCGGGGGCGGCCGGGAACGCCGGCCGCCCCTGAGCGTGGCTCACGCCCACCGACAGGTGTCACTGCCGTTTCCGGACCACTCCCATGACCTCCATGATCTCCCAGTTGCGCAGGATCTCGGCGTGGAGGATCTCGGGGGTCACGTCGTACCCGTACGTGTCGAACAGGTCGATGCCGAATCCGATGGCCTCGATGTCCGCCTTGGAAAGATCCTGGTTCTCCCAGAGGTCGACCCCCATCGCGGCCCCCTGCAGTATCAGGCGGCCGAACCCCGCCGCCGTGCCCACGTAGCCGTAGTGGGCGTTGGACCAGAAGTCGTCCCGGATCTGGAGCTCGTGCCCGGTGGCCTCGGCCGACCCGGAGATGTCGGTCCAGTCGAACTCCTTGCCCCCGTTCCTCGCCCTGACCTCGCCCTTGTGGTCCCACGGGCCGCCGGTCCTGACGAGCTCCTTCCACAGGCCGGCGGCCTCCTTCTTGTTGCCCCAGTAGCCCGGCTTGAGCCAGCGTGCCCGGCTGGGGTCCATGTTGAGGGACCTGATCTCCCGCACCTGCTCGGACCGGGAGTTGCCCCACATCTCCCCGGCCATGTAGTTCTTGATCGTCTCGTAGGGTGACGCCGCTTCGGGCGCCCGCCCCGTCGGGTCGACCAGCTTGACGGGGTTGTTGTGCGCGTACGTGTAGGCGGCGAGGTTGCGCGGTTCGGAGATCCCGCCCGCCAGCTTGGTGTCGAGGTACTCCGGCAGGGCCGGGTCGGTGCTCGCCCACAGCTGGGTGCGCGGGTTGTAGTAGCGGGCACCGTGGTAGTTGAGGCCCGTCTCGCTGTCGAGCTCCTTGCCGGTGAACCGGTACGGAGTGTCCGCCTGCCCGGCCCGTTCCTCCACCCAGGTCTCCCCGGACGCGAAGTACTCCAGGTGCTCGGTCACCGCGCCCGAGGCGTCCGTGACGTACCCGGACGACCCGAGGTGGTCGGTGTGGAAGTACGACCGCGTGTTCTCGGCGCCCTCCGCGACGGTCGTGGTCGTCAGACGGGTCTCGCCGATGAAGACGTGCTTGTAGCCGGTGCCGTCCCGCTCGCTGTAGTTCCGGTTGGGGTACAGGGACAGGCTTTCGCCCTTCTTGACCACGCGCTCGCCCGCGGCGTCGTACACGTAGGACACGGTGGCGTCCGCGCAGCCCGCGGGGCTCTGCTCGACCGTTGTGGTGAGGGTGTCCTGGTTGCAGGCGAGGCGGTTCTCCTCGTCCCACACGTACTGCCTGCGCTTGCCCGCCGCGGCGGTGTTCACCGTGGCGGTGAGGTTGCCGTCGGCGTCGTAGGCCTGGGTGACGGGGCCGACCCGGCTCGGCGCGTGCGGCTTGTCACCGTCGTACGTGTAGCCGTAGTCGTAGCTCGTCCGGTCCTGCACGTCGGCGGGGTTCGACGGGTCGTCGACCGGTTCGATCGGCCCGGGGGCCCCGGTGCCGACCGGGAAGGCGGGGACTCCGCCGGTGATCTCGTGGAGCTGGGACTTGCTCGTCGTGTTGCCGACGGAGTCGTGGCCCAGCGTCAGGGTGTACGTGTTGGCCTTGTCGTTCCTGTCCGTGTACCGCCCGGACGCCGACGTCAGCCGGTTCAGGTCGTCATAGCCGTAGGACTGGGAGCTCGGGCCGCCGATCACCGCGTTCCGCGGTGCGGAGTTCGCCAGCGACGTGACGTTGCCCGCGTCGTCGTAGGCGTAGCTCATGTCCTGGAAGACCGGACCGTCGGCCGCCTCGGACCGCAGCGTCGCCAGCCTGCGGTCCTCGGCGTCGTACGTGTATGCCGTGCGCACTCCGTTGCCGGTCTCCTGGAGGGTCCGCTGGCCGAACTTGTCGTAGTCCAGCCGCTCCAGATAGGTGTGGTCGGTCCCGCCCTTGGCCCCCGTCGCCCGCGTAACCTGGCCACCGGAGTCGTAGGCGTAGGTGAGCACCTCGCTGTCCGGGTAGGTCAGCTGCAGCACGCGGTTGAACGTGTCGTAGCGCCAGGTGGTGGTGAAGGTGCGGGGTGTCCCGCCGGCGGCGCTGATCGTGCGCGTCTCCCTGGTCAGCTCACCCAGCGGCCCGTAGCCGCGGGTGATCGTCCCGGCCGCGTCCCGGACCTCGGTGATCCGTGACGCGGTGTTGTCCGCCGCGCCCGGGGCGCCGTAGGAGTAGGTGACGTCGTTGGCCGGGAAGGTCGGGTAACGAACGGCCTTCACCCGCGCGTAGTCGTAGTCGTACTCGATGGTCCGGCCCGCGGCCCGCAGGTTCGCGGTGATCTTCGCCGTGACGTTGCCGGCCAGGTCGTAGCGCGTCTCGGTCCGGCCCGCGTCCGGGTTGTCGTACACCGTGCGCCGCCCGAGGCCGTCGTACTCGGCACGGGTGACGTTGTTCCCGTCGTCGGTGATCGTCGTGATCCGGTCGAGCGGGTCGTACGCGTAGCTGGTCCAGACGGGCGTCGAACCGCTGAACTCCTTCACCGCCGCCGTCGTGTCGCGGATGCCGGTGTAGATACGGCGCTGCCTGCCCTCGGCGTCGGTCGCCGTTCTCTCGAACCTCGTCACACCCGCCCGGTCCGGCCCGAATCCGTACGCGTCGGTCGTGCTGGTCCCGTCCGGCCGCACCGTCCGGACCGGCCGGTCCAGCACGTCGAACGAGTTCTTCGTCGGGGCCACCGTGTCGAACGCGGCGTTGAACGTCGTGTTCGCCGCGCCCTTGGGCTCGGTCACCGGGTAGTACGTCTCCGTCGTGCGGCCGAGGAAGTCGAACGTCAGCCGCCCGGACACCGTCATCACCGGCTGCGGCGCCGCCCCCGGCGACGCGGCGACCGACGCGTCCTTCTTGGTCTGCAGCACCCGCTTCAGACCGTCGCCGAACGTGACGGTGTCGATGGTGTCGCCCCGCACGCCGCCCACGTCCCGGTCCAGGTTCCTCGTCGTGGCGTACGGGACCGCCGCCTCGGGGTGGTACTCGTAGTCGACGGTGACCTGGTCGCTGCCCGCCTCGTACGGGCCGGTGACCGTGTCCAGCCGGCCGACGCTGTCGTACGACCTCGTCAGGGGCTGGTCGTTCTGGTCGGTGCTCCGCTCCGGCAGGCCGTACAACAGGTTGTGCGTCGTGGCCGACCGGTATCCGAAGCTGTCCACGACGGACTCGATGTGCACGCCGACGACGGGGTCGTAGCCGTACTCCAGCCTGTACCTCTGACCGGACTCGTTCGCCGGACGGGTCACCGACCGCAGGTTCCCGTCCGGGTGGTACTCCAGGTCCGTGACGGCGATGTCGGTCCGGTTCACGTACTCCCGGATCTGCCGCAGCGCCCCGGTCGCACAGTCCACCGTGGCCTCGCGACGCTGGAGCGAGGTGTCCGTCGCGACCGCGCGCCGGGACACGGACCAGGCCGTCCCGACCAGGTTGCGGTCCCGGCACGCCGGGTCCGACGTGGTGTACCCGAAGTCGGTTCGGACGTCGTCCTCGACGCCCTCGTCCCCGGCGTCGAACGATCCCGTCAGGTTGCCGTACTCGTCATAGGTCATCACGGTGTGCGTGCTCTTCGCGGGCTCCTGCGCACCCTCGTGGAACCTCGTGTCCACCCGGGTCGGCTGAGGGAACACCGACGCGGTGGTGCTCGCCGGATCGGCCGCCTCGCCCGTGGCGATGTCGCGGAGCTGGAAGGTGTTGACGATCTCGGTGAACGGGCGGCCCGCGCCGTCGGCGGTGAGTGTGCGGGCGAGCAGGCCCCTGGTGTAGACGCTGTCGGTCCGGTACTCGTCGGTCACCGACCGGTAGAGGGCATCGTCCGCACCGGGATCGCGGACCTCCGTGACGACCTTGCCGAAGCCGCGGAACTCGCGCTCCGATCTGTCGTACCTGCCGTTCTCGTAGCGGTAGGCCGTGCGTCGGGTGTCGGCCCCGTCACCGGTCCGACCGTCGAACACCATGGTGCGGGACAGGACCCAGCGGCTCTCGGGCATGGCCTGGGTGTTCCCGGTACGGGCGTAGTCCAGGTCGATCCGCGCGCCCATCGGGCGCGACACCGAGCGCAGGAGGTTGGTGCGCCCGGTCTTGTTGGTGGCGACCAGCATCTCGCTGTCGCGGGTCGACCTGACGTGGTCGGCGAGGCCGTCGCCGTCGACGTCGCGCAGGATGGTCTCGGCCCGGCTGATGCCGGTGGACGCGCTGGCGCCGGGGTTGAAGACGAAGACGCCGACGGGCGTGGGCAGACCGACGGTGAAGTAGACGCCGGCGCCGAGACTGGCGTTCTTGTCGACGGCGATCTCGGTGAAGCCGCCGCGGAAGGGGGCGGGCGCGGTGAAGCCGGTGCCGGTGTTGACGGCGACCTTGATCGGGTTGTCGCCGTCGGTGAACACCCGGTCGGTGAGGCCGTCGCCGTTGACGTCCGTCATGCTCGCGCGGGTGAACGAGGTTCCCAGTTCGGCGGAGACGCCGCCCGCGAAGCCGTAGCGGTCGACGTTGAACCCGAGGCTGACGCCGACGTTGCGGGTGGACGCGTCGTTGATCGGTCCGGCCGACCAGGGTTCGCGGGCGGCGAAGGAGTAGCCGAGGTTCAGCTGGGCGTCGCCGTCGCCGTACACCTTGTCGGGCAACCCGTCCCCGTTGATGTCGATCAGGTCGACGCGGGCGTCGGACTCGCCGCCGCCGAGGCTGCCGCCGATGCCGAGCGACGGCTGGACCGCTCCGGTGCTGGCCGTGTTGGCGCTGGTGCCCGCGTCGGGCGCCGCCATGCCCAGGGCGCTGGCGATGGTGGCGGTCTCGCTCCCCGCGGAGAGCGACACGTTCCCGGAGACGTTGTCCGCCTCGCGCACGTTGCCGCCGAGGGTGCCGCGCGTGGCGCCGAGCGCGCCGGTCATGTCGGAGAACTGGACCTCCTTGGCGCCCACGACGTCGGGGTAGAGGTCGCCGTTGAGGTCGAGGTAGTCCACCGAACCCGCGGTGATCCCGCCGACCACGGTGCCGCCGAACGGGCCGGCCGCGAGGGTGGCAGACACCTGGCCGGTGACACCGCGGCGCATCACCGCCCGGTCGCCGGCCACGTCCGCGTCGGTGACGATGTCGATGGTGTCCGCGCCGAGGCGGGAGCTGGTCGCCATCGCGGAGGTGATCCAGGAGGACTCGTCCTGAGCGGCCCAGCCGCCCTTGGCGGGAACGGGGGCGAACACCGCGAGGCGCGGCATGGCGAGCCGGGGCTTCGCGGCGAAAGGCGCGACGTCCGCTTCCTTGGGCTCCTTGGGGAGGGCGTCCTTGAAGCTCTGGTCCAGCGTGAGTTCGGCCTGCTTGAGCGGTTGGGCGGCACGGTCGCGGTTGCCCTGGTAGCCGATCACACCCCAGCCGCGGTAGGGCTGGGCGAAGGCGCCCTGGCCGACGGAACCGTGCAGGGCGCTGGGCGCCGGGGTGAAGGCCGGCCAGCTCGACGTCACGTCGTAGGTGACCGACGCGGACTGCTCGACGAGCAGTCCGAGCAGGCCGGTCTCCGCCGTGGAGTAGTCGATGTAGAGCTCGTCGCCGGCGGTGACCGGGACGGTCAGGTCCAGGTTCGGGCCACCGAAGGGGGAGGTGTCCTTGGCCTGGAAGATCCGTTTGCCGAGCAGCTGCCCCCCGCGCTTCTTCACCGTGAGCGCGATCTTGGCGTCACCGAGGAGGTTGAAGTTGAAGGACACCTTCGGCCGCACCTTCAACTGGCCGGTCCTGGTCGCCTTGTAGGACTGCTGCGGCGCGGTGAGGGTGTCCGCCGGGAACATCGTCATGTCGTACGGCGGGGTGATCACCAGGGTGGGATCGCCCTTGGCGTCGACGACCGACTCGACCCCCTGCGCGGCCGTGTAGTGCGCCTTCGGGGCCCAGCTCACGGCGGAGACGTCGATCGGGGAGTCGGTCTTCAGCTTCCACGACATCTTCTCGAAGGTCCTGACCGGAATGCTCAGATCGATCGCGGAGGTGCCGGTCGACGCGGCGGGCAGGACCTTGCGGAACACCTCCGTGCCGGGGTGGACACCGTTGCCCTTCTCGATCACGACGGTCACGTCGTCCGACGTCGCCTTGGACTTGACCACGTCACCGGTCAGCCGCAGCGTGCCGTTCACCGGCACGGTCACCAGGGACGGCCTGCCACCGAAGGTGAAGTCGGACGACGCGCGGAACGCGGTGTTCGCCAACCCGTTCGCGTCCACACCTGCCGGCAGGTCGGTGTAGGTGATCGCCGGGTCCCATGCCACGGTGTCGTACCTGCCGTCCAGAACGGACTGCGTGCGGAAGTAGAGCGCGTCGCCCTTCTTCACCGGGACCGACTCCACATGGCCCGGGGTGAACTCGGAGTGGTCGTCGGGGCCGATCCGCTGCGACCACAGCTCGGCGTCCTTGTGCTGGACGGTGACCCGCACGCCGTCGGCCTTGGTGTAGGCCGCCCGTTCCGGGGAGGGATCCTGGGTCAGCCGCACGCCGCCGTCCACGCGGACGGTGCCGTCGAACGGCGCGACCCAGCGGCGCACCGTGTCGAGGAGCGGCGAGTTGTCCACCTGCTGGTTGAACTGCGCGGTCTGGTCGCCGACGATCTGACCGGTCACCGCGCCGCCCCCGATCGGCGCCGGGGTGCGGGTGGAGTCCGCGCTGTAGGCGGGCTGCCCCTGGGCGTCGAGGTAGCCGAACAGCACACCGCCGTTGTTCACCAGGTCGGTGATGCCGTCGCCGTTGACGTCGCTGAAGAACCGGTCCGAGGTGGTCGTGGTGCCCACGAAGTCCAGCTGGGCCGAGGTGGTGAGGACGTACGACTCGACGCCGATGGTGCCGGAGAGGGTGCGCTCGGTCGAGATTCCCGGGAGGCCGGCGAGTCTGACCGGCGTGTCGCCGAACTTCGGCTCACCCCCCGGTGCGGCCAGATTGGGCCGGTAGAACACCTCGTCGTTCTTGCGGAACACCTTGTCCGGAAGGTTGTCGCCGTTCACGTCGGTCAGCGTGGACAGGCCGTCGGACCGGCCCGCGCTGAACCCGACCTTCAACCCGACGGCACCCTCCTTGGTCGGCAGACCCTGCACGTTGTAGCCCGCGAACAGGTGCGCGCCGAAGCCGGCCGACGTGTTCGCCGAGATGGCGCTGGCCTCGCCTTCGCGGATGTTCACCCCGAGGTCGTCGTCCGGCACCGACCAACCCGCCGCGCCGGCGAAGGCGTTGTAGGCGCCCGACGGGTCACGCACGTCGTCGAAGTAGTCGAAGGTGTGGGTGTGGAACAGCTGGTTGCTCTCGCTGAACTGCGACACCGAGGTGAGCAGCGTCTTCGCGAACGCCCCGGTCCGGTAGTTCAGCTCGTAGGCACGGATCAGCCGGTCGTCCAGCTTGACCTCGACGCGCCGCAGCAGGTCGGCCGTGACCTTCTTGAACCCGTACCTGGCGTCGATCCGCACGTCCGCCCGGCGGGGCTCGCCGCGCTCGCGGTCCCGGACGAACGTCACCGAGTACCTGCCGTCGGTGTCGCCGCGGCCGGTGTAGGTGATCTTCCGCGGGTACAGCTCGCTGCCCGGCACCGCGGAGTCCGCCGTGCCGCCGTCGGACACCTTGGCGTACCGGTAGCGCAGGACGTTGTCGTTTCCGTCGCGGACCTCCCGCGCCGCCCAGGTGGCGACGCGACCCGTGCCGTCGGCGAGCGTGCTGTCGGCCGTGCCGCCGAAGAGGGTGCGGACACCCCGCTTGTCGGTGACCTCCCACCAGTAGTTCGTGGGGCTGTCGCCGTGGCGCACGATCCGGTCGAACCGGCCCTCCACCCGGGAGTGGAACACCTTCTCGGCGGTGCGTGCCCGCAACGTGCTCCGGTGCGCCACCGGGGTCAGCTGCTCGCCGTTGAGCAGATAGCTCTCGGTCTCCAGTCCGGCGTCGTAGCGCGGCACACCCCACCGGGTGTCGACCGTGACCATCGGGGTGGTGACGTCCCACCCGACGCCGAGCCACCCGCTCGTCCCCGACGAGTTGTAGGTGACGGCCAGCTTCGGCTCCAGGCCGGCACGGCCCTTCGGCACCTCCAGCGGGTACGAAAGCCGCGCCTCACCGCTGTTGTTCGCCGTGGGCGGCTCGACCAGGTTCACCCCGGAGCCGGGGTCGGCCGCCTTGATGTCCTTGATCTGGTTCGGGTCGAACG
Organism: Streptomyces sp. NBC_00691; assembly: GCF_036226665.1. Lineage (NCBI taxonomy): Bacteria > Bacillati > Actinomycetota > Actinomycetes > Kitasatosporales > Streptomycetaceae > Streptomyces > Streptomyces sp. NBC_00691. Next base: position 6,717,098 of record NZ_CP109007.1, read on the forward strand.
ACGTGCCCTCGGGGTGCTCGGGGCTCTGCACCGCCGAGTCCGCACCCGTCCGAGGTGCCGCCGCCGTGGCGAACTCGGGCGGCACGACGCCCAGCGCCGGTAACGCGACGACCATGGCCACCAGCACACTCTTGACGCGCGCACGAGCCGACGCGAGGACGATCATGCCCCCGACCCCCTCTGGAGACTGAACTCGACCTGGGACACGGAACGTTCCGTGGAACCGCGGCCGTGAACCCACCCCGGCGACCGCGCGTTGAACGTACACGTTCAAAAAGATCGCGGACAAGGTCGATGATCGGACACCGGACCGCCGGGGCCCGCCGGTCGCGGAGGAGGCCGGGGCCCTCCTGGCCGAGATCCTCCTGCCGGGCCACCTGCCGGTCGTCCGCCGATCCGTCGCGCACGAGCAGCCGACATCGTCCGCGGCCCGGGCCCGCAGGCTCCGGCAGCGCGGACTCCGCCGGGCGCCCCGCCGGGGTTTCGGCCGTCCTCGGCGTCGTCCTCCCGCTGGATACGATCAGCCGATGAACCCCACCGACCTGATCGAGGCTCCCGCCACGCCGACCGCCCCCGCTCTCCTCCTCCGCCCCTGGCACGTCGACGATGTGGCGGAGCTGGTCGAGGCCTACCGGGATCCCGCGCTGGGCCGGTGGGCGATCTCGGCGATCGGGACCGAGGACGACGGACTGGCGTGGGTCCGGGCGCAGGAGCAGGCGCGTGCGACGGGCGGGCGGCTCGGCTTCGCCGTCGTCGAGGCGCCGTTCGGCGCGGAGCCGCGGCGGCTCGCGGGCGGGGTCGTACTCAAGGAGGTCGCCCCCGGCAGGCCGTCCGCCGAGGTCGGCTACTGGACGGTGGCACGGGCCCGTGGGCGGGGTGTGGCGCCCCGGGCCCTGGCAGCCCTCACCGCCTGGGCGTTCGACACCTTCCGGGCCGACGGCCTGGAACGCCTCGAACTCCTCCACCAGTCCGACAACGAGGCCTCCTGCCGCGTCGCGGAGAAATGCGGCTACCCGTTCGCCCGGATCCTGCCGGCGACGCCCCCCGCCTTCCCGCTGGACGGCCATCTGCACGTACGCGGACCGTCGTAGCCGCCTCGCGGCGTCCGCCGTGGTGCCGGGGGTCTACCCGCGTCGCGCACCGAGTGGAAGAATCGGCCCCCGGCTCCTTGGCCACAAGTGGTCCTTGACAGACCACGACGGAGCCGATCCGGCATGGCACCCCGCGCCCGCTCCGGGCGACACCTCGTTCCGTCCTCCCCGCCGAACGAAGGGTTCCTCCGTATGACCGCCACCGTCCCCCCGGAAAGATCCCCGGGCCCCTCCGCACCCGCCGCACCCGGTGACCGCGTCGAGCTGGCCCCCGGCGCCACCCCCGACGACCCGCGCTTCGTCAACGACGACCTGCTCCCCGTCCCCGTCGCCCGACGCCGCTGGACCACGTACAACTTCGCCGCCCTCTGGGTCGGCATGGCCCACAACATCCCCTCCTGGATGCTCGCCTCCGGTCTCGTCGCCCTCGGCATGGACTGGAAGCAGGCGGTGCTCACCATCGCCCTCGCCAATGTCGTCGTCCTGTTCCCGATGCTGCTCACCGGGCACGCCGGACCCAAGTACGGCATCCCCTTCCCCGTCCTCGCCCGTGCCTCCTTCGGGCTGCGCGGGGCGAACCTGCCCGCCCTCGTCCGGGCCGGGGTCGCCTGCGCCTGGTTCGGCATCCAGACCTGGATCGGCGGCCAGGGCATCTTCGTCCTGCTCGACAAGGTCTTCGGCGGCGGCTGGGCGGACGCGTCGACGATCGGCGGCCGGCCCTGGACCCTCTGGCTCTGCTTCGTCCTCTTCTGGGCCCTCGAACTCGCCATCATCTACCGGGGGATGGAAGCCCTGCGCCGGTTCGAGAACTGGGCCGCGCCCTTCGTCATCATCGGCGCGCTCGTCCTCCTCGGCTGGATCGCCGTCAAGGCGGGTGGCCTCGGACCGCTGCTCGACCAGCCGTCGAAGCTCGGCTGGGGCGCCGACTTCTGGACCGTCTTCTTCCCCGCGCTCATGGGCATGATCGCCTTCTGGGCGACACTCAGCCTCAACATCCCCGACTTCACCCGCTTCGGCGCCGGCCAGCGCTCCCAGGTGCTGGGACAGTCCCTCGGCCTCCCCACCACCATGACCTTGTTCGCGTTCCTCTCGGTGCTCGTCACCTCCGGATCGCAGGCCGTGTACGGGGCGCCCGTCTGGGACCCGGTGGCCCTCGCCGCCAAGTCCGACAGCGTCTTCGGGCTGCTCTTCGCGCTGGTGACGGTGCTGGTCGCCACCCTGTCGGTGAACCTCGCGGCGAACGTCGTCTCCCCGGCGTACGACCTCGCCAACCTCGCTCCGAAACGGATCGACTTCCGTACCGGCGCGCTGATCACCGGGGTCGTCGGCGTCCTCATCATGCCGTGGAAGCTGACCGCCACCCCCGAGCTGTACATCTTCACCTGGCTCGGCCTGGTCGGCGGACTCCTCGGTACGGTCGCGGGCATCCTGATCGCCGACTACTGGCTCGTCCGCCGCACCGTCCTCGACCTGGCCGGGCTCTACCGGGCCGACGGACCGTACTGGTACCGGGGCGGCTGGAACCCGGCGGCCGTGCTCGCCTTCGTGGTCGGCGGTGTCCTCGCCGTCGGCGGCTCCCACTCGGCCCCGGGCACCGGCCCGTTCCCCGAGGACGGACTGATCCCCTTCCTGAAACCCCTGTCCGACTACGGCTGGGCCGTCGGACTGGCCGCCTCGCTGCTGCTCTACACCGCCCTCATGAGACGCGGGGCAGCCGGCCGGTCGTCCGCTCGATCCAGCTGAGGTAGGAGCGCACCCGGGTGTTCACGGCGGGGGTGTCGGTCGCGCACTCCTTGCCGTAGGACACCAGACCGACGACGTACGGCCGCCCCCGGACCGTCCGGACCAGCGGGCCACCGGAGTCGTACTGGCAGGTGTCCCGGCCGGGGGCGTAGGTGCAGATCTGGGTGGGGGCGATCTGCGCCATGCCCCGGCTCGCGCAAGCCGCGTTGCTCATGGTGGAGAGGGCCACGGTCCGCAGCACGTCGGACGTGCGGCCGCCGAACGAGGTGGTGCCCCAGCCCGGCACCTCGACCTGGGTGCCGTCGACACCGGGCGCGGAGGTCACGGGCAGCCCGATGGGGCGCACGTCACGATTGAGGGCGAGCGGTTCGGCGAGCTCGACCAGGGCGATGTCGTTCCGCTGGGTGCCGGGGTCGTAGTCAGGATGCGGGACGAAGCGGGCGGGCGAGGCCAGAACCGCGTGCGGACTGTCGGCCCCGGTCGTCAGGTCGTGGTCGCCCAGCAGCACCCCCACCCGCGTCGGATCGCTGTACGAGCCCGTCAGACAGTGGGCGGCGGTGAGGACGTACCGGTCGCCGATCAGCGCGCCACCGCACATCACCCGCCGTTCGAGGACGTCCACGAGTCCCGCCATGAAGGGGTACTGATGGGGCCGTGCCTCCTGCCCGCCGACCACCGCCTGCGCGGGTGGCGCGATCCCGAGCGGGACCACCGTGAGCACCGCGCCCGCGACCGCCGCCAGCAACCTCTTCGCCCGTGCCACCTGATCTCCGTACCGTCGATGCCGTGTTCCCGGGGCCGAGGGAGTGCGGAGACGTTTCCGCACGTCCACCGCACGCCGTTCCGGCCCGCACGGGCTCAACGACGCGGGCCGGATACGGTCACCTGCCGACGGGGCCGGACCGGTGACCCGCCGCCGTGACCGGCCGCGCGTGGCACCCCGGCCACCCCCGGCGGGTCAGCCGTCGGCGTCCGGGGCCCAGCCGGGGACGTGCGCCGCCGCGGCCGCGTCCCAGGCCGGGGCACCACCGGGGAAGGGCCAGGCCCGGGTGCGGTCGTACCCGCTGATGATCGCGGTCAGTTCGTCGGCGAGACCGCGGCTCTGGTGCGCGATCCGCGACGCGGCGAGCGGCCCCTCCAGGGCGGCGACCCGCTTCTCGTACTCCTCCACAGGACGGGCGGAGAGGCGCGCCACCCACGTGGCGTCCACGACCGCCCGCGAAAGGATCAGCACCTCCGGTCGCCCGCCCTCCGCGAGCGCCGCCGTCACGCGGTCGTGGCCGTCGAGCACCACGGGGGAGTGGAACCCGCTGATCCACCAGGCGAACACCGGAGGCAGGACACCCTCCCGGTACTGCCGGCGGTACGCCTTCACCCGCGGCGCCCCGGGGTCCGACAGCGCCCGCAGCGGCAGCAGGTCGCGCGCGTCCTCCGGCGGATCCCCGTATCCGAACCAGGTCAGATGCCCCCGGTCCGGATCGTGGGCGAGGAGCGTGGGCCAGTTGACAGCGTTGAACCACCGGTGGACGTCCGGGAGCAGCAGCCACTCGCCCGCGTGGAGCGGGCCGCCGGCGGCCCCGCGCAACTCCGCCTCCGCGTGCGCGGCCCAGCGCTCCCGCCACGCCGGCGACCCCGGCGCCGCGAACTCGGCCGCCGCACGGGCCCGTTCGGCCCGCAGTGGGGCGAGCGGGGAGGCGTACCGGCCGGTGCGCGCGTAGTGCAGGCCGCGGTGGGTGGCCCGCTGGCGGGCGAAGAGGACCGGGGTGGTGCCCTGCATCAGCACCAGGCGCCGCCCGTCGGCGCACTCCATCCGCAACCCCGGCTTCCCCGGCCCCTCGACGCGCATGACGCCACCCTACGCAGTGCGCCCGGCAGGACGGCGGGGGCACGGACGGCGCGGGGCCCGGACGGTCCGGGAGCCGGACGGCGCGGGCCCCGGACGGCTGGGGGCCCGGGCAGCGCCCCGGCGCCCCGCTCCGCGGCTACGGAACCCGCCCCGTCCACTCCGCCGTCCCGAACTTGGTCTCCGCGAGCGCCTTCGCCCGTGTCAGCTCGTCCTCCGTGACATGGCCCTCCGACAGGCCGTACCGGCTCCGGAAGGAGGCGATCATCCGCTCGATCACCGTCTCGCGCGGCAGGCCCGTCTGACGCCGCAGCGGGTCCACCCGCTTCTTCGCGCTCTTCGTCCCCTTGTCGGAGAGCTTCTCGCGGCCGATCCGCAGCACCTCCGTCATCTTGTCGGCGTCGATGTCGTACGCCATCGTCACGTGGTGCAGGACCGCCCCCTGGCCCGTCACCATCCGCTTCTGCGCCGCACCCGCGATCTTGCCCGCGTCCGTGGCGATGTCGTTGAGGGGCTGGTACCAGGCCCGGATGCCCATGTCGCCGAGCGCGCCGAGGACCCAGTCGTCGAGGTAGGCATAGCTGTCGGTGAAGGACAGGCCCTGCACGAGGGCATCGGGCACGGACAGCGAGTACGTGATCGTGTTGCCCGGCTCGATGAACATGGCCCCGCCGCCGCTGATCCGGCGCACCACCTGGATGCCGTGCCGCTCGGCCGCTTCCGGGTCGACCTCGTTGCGGAGGGACTGGAAGCTGCCGATGACCACCGCGGGGGCGCCCCACTCCCAGACCCGCAGCGTCGGCGGCCGGTGGCCCGCGGCGACCTCGGCCGTGATCACCTCGTCGAGCGCCATGTGCAGCGCGGGGGACTGCGGCGGCTCGTGGATCAGCTGCCAGTCGTAGTCGGTCCAGTCCGTGGCATGGGCGAGCGCCCGGCGGACCGCGATCCCGACGCCCTCCGCCGTCAGCCCGAACATCTGCGTGCCCGGCGGCAGAGCCGCTTCGATCCGCGCGGCGAGCCCGGAGGCGTCGGTGTCGACCGGCGCGCCCTCCAGGGCCCGGTCGATCGCCAGGATCGCCTCGTCCGGTTCGAGGAAGAAGTCGCCCGCGACCCGGACGTTCCGCAGGACCCCGTCCTCGGCGTCGAGGTCGACGACCACCAGCTTCCCGCCGGGAACCTTGTACTCACCGTGGAACGCGCCGTGCACGGAACCCTCCTTGCATGTAAGGGGTGAACTCGGCCAAAGGGTACCCCCCGGGGAAACAGAGGGTGACGAATCCGCCGGTCCGCCTGTCAGCGCCCCGTGCTTAGCTGGACGCATGAGTGAAGAGTTCCTTGACCTTGTCCTGGCCGGCCGTACGACCGAGGTGGAGGAGGCGGTCCGCAAGGCGGCCGCCGCCGAGATCATGCCGCGCTTCCGGCAGCTCGCCGCCGACGACATCGTCGAGAAGAACGGTCCGCACGACCTGGTCACCGTCGCCGACCGGGCAGCCGAGGCCCATCTCACGGAGTCCCTGACCGCCCTGCTCCCCGGCTCGGTGGTGGTCGGCGAGGAGGCGGTCCACGCCGACCCCGCCGTCTACGACGCCCTGCGCGGCGACGCCCCCGTCTGGATCGTCGACCCCGTCGACGGCACCCGCCAGTTCGTCCACGGCGACCCCGGCTTCTGCACCCTCGTCGCGCTCGCCCGGCACGGCGAACTGCTCGCCTCCTGGACGTACGCCCCCGCCCTCGACGAGTTCGCCGTGGCCGTGCGCGGCCGGGGCGCCACGCTCAACGGGCTCCCGCTGCACGCCGGTTCGCCCGCCCCCGGCGAGGTCCTCGAGGTCGCCACCTCGCACCCCGACTACACCACCCCGGACCAGAAGCGCGCCCTGCTCGGCCTGGTCGCCGAGGGGATCGCCCCCCGGCCCTGCGGTTCCGCGGGGCTCGAGTACCTGGCCGTCGCACGCGGCGCGCTCGCGGCCACCGCCTTCTCCTGGGAGTACGCGTGGGACCACGCGGCCGGACTGCTGCTCGTCACCGAGGCGGGCGGCACGCACACCACCCTCGCGGGCGAGCCGTTCAGGATCACCGGCGGGAACGCGCTGCCGTTCACCGCGGCCCGGGACGCGGCGACCGCGAACCGGATTCTCGGCCTCCTCAGGGGCCGATGAGGGCCCCGGAACCACCGGCCTATCCTGGGAGACCTGGCCGTCGGCTGACGAAGGAGTCCGAAGGTGTCGAAGGTGACGTCGATGCTCGATGCCGTCGTCGTGGGGGCGGGGCCCAACGGACTGACCGCCGCCGTCGAACTGGCGCGCCGCGGCTTCTCCGTGGCCGTCTTCGAGGCGAAGTCCACCGTCGGCGGGGGCGCCAGGACCGAGGAGCTCACCCTCCCGGGCTTCCGCCACGACCCCTGCTCCGCCGTGCATCCCCTCGGGGCCGGCTCGCCGGTCTTCGGGACGATGCCCTTGAAGCGGTACGGACTTGAGTGGCTCCACCCCGAACTTCCCATGGCCCACCCGTGGGACGACGGCACCGCCGCCGTCCTCGCCCGCTCGGTCGCCGAGACCGCCGCCTCCTTGGGCCCGCGCGACGCGGGCGCGTACCGCAGACTCGTCGCCCCCTTCGCCGGCAAGTGGGACACCCTCGCCCGGGACTTCATGCAGCTGCCGCTCACCGGGCTGCCCCGCGACCCGGTGACCCTGGCCCGCTTCGGCCTCGCCGGACTGCCGCCGTCCACCTGGCTGATGCGCCGCTTCAAGGACGAGAAGGCGCGCGGCCTGTTCGCCGGGATGGTCGCCCATGTCATGGCCCCGCTCGGCGGCTTCGCCACCGGCGCCGTCGGCCTGGTCTTCGCGCTCGCCGCCCACGCCGGCGGCTGGCCCGTGCCCCGGGGCGGTTCGCAGTCGATCTCCGACGCCCTCACCGCGTACCTCAAGGACCTCGGCGGCGCCGTCCACACCGACTTCGAGGTCAAGCGGCTCGACGATCTGCCGCCCGCCCGCGCCTACGTGTTCGACACCTCGCCCACGGCCCTCGCGCGGATCGCCGGCTTCGGCGGCCACTACGACCACTACCGCTACGGCGCCGCCGCCTTCAAGATCGACTACGCCCTGGACGGCCCCGTCCCCTGGACCGCGGAGGCGGCACGGCGCGCCGGAACCGTGCAGATCGGCCCCACCGCCGGCGAGATCGACACCGCCCTGCACCAGGCCTCCACCGGCAGCGCGCCCGACGCGCCCTTCCTCATCACCGCGCAGCCCAGCGTCGTCGACCCCTCACGCGCGCCCGCGGGCAAGCACGTGTTCTGGGCCTACGGTCATGTGCCGAACGGCTGGCAGGGCGACCTCACCGACGCGATCGAGCGCCAGATCGAGCGCTTCGCCCCCGGCTTCCGCGACCGCGTCCTGGCCCGCGCCACCGCCGGACCGCCCCAACTCGCCGAGCGCAACGCCAACTACATCGGCGGCGACATCGCCTGCGGAGCCGCCACCGGCCTCCAGCTCGTGCTGCGCCCCACGCTCTCGCTCCGCCCCTACGCCACCCCGCACCCGGCGGTCTTCCTCTGCTCCTCCGCGACCCCGCCCGGGCCCGGCGTGCACGGCATGTCCGGGCACAACGCGGCGAAGGCGGTCTGGCGTCTGCTGCGCGCCTCCGCCCGAGAAAATTAGACTGCCCGCATGGCGAAGTACTTCGACGTGCACCCCGACAACCCCCAGCCGCGCACCATCGGCACGGTGGCCGACAGCATCCGGAACGGTGCGCTCGTCGCGTACCCGACCGACTCCTGCTACGCGCTGGGCAGCCGACTCGGATCCAAGGACGGCATCAGCCGCATCCGGACGATCCGCGACCTCGACGACCGGCATCACTTCACGCTCATGTGCCAGAACTTCGCCCAGCTGGGCCAGCTCGTGCACATCGACAACGACGTCTTCCGCGCGGTCAAGGCGGCGACCCCCGGCCCGTACACCTTCATCCTGCCCGCGACGAAGGAGGTGCCCCGGGCGCTCCTCCACCCCAAGAAGAAGACGGTCGGCGTCCGCATCCCCGACCACGTCGTCACCCAGGCCCTCCTCGCCGAACTCGGCGAACCCCTGCTCTCCAGCACCCTGCTGCTGCCCGACGAGGCGGAGCCGCTGACGCAGGGCTGGGAGATCAAGGAGCGGCTCGACCACCTCGTCGACGCGGTCCTCGACTCCGGCGACTGCGGGACCGAACCCACCACCGTCGTCGACTTCTCCAGCGGCGAGCCCGAGGTGGTGCGCCGCGGCGCGGGGGACACCACACGGTTCGAGTAGCGGACCCGCCCGCAACGGGGCCGCCGCACCCGGCGAGCGCGCCGCCCTACCCGGAGCGAGCGGGCCGTCCGTCGCGCAGCGGCCTTACGGCACGGACCGCGATCACCGTACGGTCGGGTGGGCACCCGCCCGCCCGACCGACGGAGGACCGAGCCACGTGATCGTCATCGCTCATGTCAGCGACATCCATGTCGACCTGGAGCAGCGCAGCGCCGACCGCACCCGCGCGGTCATGCGCTACCTGGAGGAACTGCCGTACGACCTGGCGGCCGTGATCGTCACCGGTGACATCGCCGACCACGCGACCCCGGAGGAGTACGCCGTCGCTCGGGGACTGCTGACCTCCCGCCACCCGCTGCTCCTCTGCCCGGGGAACCACGACGACCGCGCCGTCCTCCGGACGGCCCTCCTCCCCGAGTCGACCGCGACCCGCCCGTACGCCCCCGTCAACCAGGTGCTCCGGGGCGAGGGCTTCGTGATCGCCCTCTGTGACTCGTCCGTGCCCGGCAAGCACGACGGATACCTGGAGGACGAGACCCTGGAGTGGCTGGACGGCGTCCTCGACGTCACCCCGCGAGACGTACCCGTGCTCGTCGGCTTCCACCACCCGCCGGTCCCGCTGCACACCCCGTACGTGGACGAGATCCGGCAGTTCGGCGAGGAGCGGCTCGCCGCGCTCGTCGACCGCCACCCGCACCTGACCGCCTTCCTCGCGGGCCACGTCCACACCGCCGCCGCCACCACCTTCGCCGGGCGGCCGCTGCTCGTCGCGCCCGGGGTCGTCTCCTCGATCCGCCTCCCCTGGGAGCGCCCGGTGACCCACGCGCACATCCACCTCGACCAGCCGCCCGCGCTCGCGTTCCACGTCCTGGGGGACGACGGCAGGCTGACCACCCACTACCGGTCGGTCGTGGTCTGACCTCGCCGGGACCTCGCGGCCGGCCGGGTCCCCTGCCACGCCGGGGGCTACCCGATCGGGGCCGGACCTCGGGCCCGGCGACGTCCATGTCGTTTTCTCGCCAGCCCGCGAGCCGTCCGTCCCCGATCCTGGACTCATGCACACCGACACCGAGCGCTGCGTACGGGCCGTCCGGTCGAAGGACGCCCGCTTCGACGGCGTGTTCTTCACCGCCGTCCGCACCACCCGGATCTACTGCCGGCCCAGCTGCCCCGTCGTCCCGCCCAAGCCCGAGAACATGGAGTTCCACGCCAGCGCGGCCTCCTGCCAGCGCGCCGGATTCCGGGCCTGCAAGCGATGCCGGCCCGACACCAGCCCCGGCTCGCCCGAGTGGAACGTCCGCGCCGATGCCGTCGCCCGCGCCGTACGCCTCATCCAGGACGGCGTCGTCGACCGCGAAGGCGTCCCCGGGCTCGCCAAGCGGCTCGGCTGGTCCACCCGCCAGATCGAACGCCAGCTCCTCGCCGAGCTGGGTGCGGGACCGCTCGCCCTCGCCCGGGCCCAGCGCGCCCAGACCGCCCGGGTCCTCATCGAGACGACCCCGATGCCGCTCGGCGAGATCGCCTTCGCGGCCGGGTTCGCCTCGATCCGCACCTTCAACGACACCGTCCGTGAGGTCTTCGCCCTCACCCCGGGCGAGCTCCGCGCCCGGGCCGCCCGCCCCGCCGCCGACCGGGCGCCCACTCCGGGGGTGATCAGCCTCCGGCTGCCGTTCCGCACCCCTCTGGAACCCTCCAACCTCTTCGGCCACCTCGCCGCGACCGCCGTCCCCGGCGTGGAGGAGTGGCGCGACGGGGCCTACCGCCGGACCCTCGCCCTCCCGTACGGACACGGCATCGTCGCCCTCGCGCCCCGCGCCGACCACATCGCCTGCCGGCTCGCCCTCACCGACCCCCGCGACCTCACCCACGCCATCAGCCGCTGCCGGCGCCTTCTCGACCTCGACGCCGACCCCGTCGCCGTCGACGAGCGACTGCGGGCCGACCCGCGGCTGGCACCCATCGTCGACGCCGCCCCCGGCCGCCGGGTGCCGGGCACCGTCGACCCCGCCGAGTTCGCCGTCCGGGCCGTCCTCGGCCAGCAGGTCTCCACCGCCGCCGCCCGCACCCACGCCGCCCGGCTCGTCACCGCGCACGGCACCCCCGTCGACGACCCCGAGGGCGGACTCACCCACCTCTTCCCGGGCCCCGAGGCGCTCGCCGCCCTCGACCCCGAGACCCTGGCCCTGCCCCGCAGCCGCCGCACCACCCTGCTCACCCTGGTCCGCGCGCTCGCCGACGGCTCCCTCACCCTCGGCCCCGCCGACGACCGCGAGGAAACCCGCGCCCGGCTGCTCGCCCTGCCCGGATTCGGCCCCTGGACCACCGAGATCATCGCCATGCGCGCCCTCGGCGACCCGGACGCCTTCCTCCCCGGCGACCTCGGTGTCCGCCGCGCCGCCGAGGGACTCGGCCTGCCCGGCACCCCGGCCGCCCTCACCGCCCGCGCGGCGCACTGGCGCCCCTGGCGCGCGTACGCCGTCCAGTACCTCTGGGCGACCGACGACCACCCGATCAACCACCTGCCCGCGTAAAGGACCGTGAGGACCCCCCCCATGCCCGCCATCCAGCACACCGTCGTGGACAGCCCGTACGACCCGCTGACCCTCGTCGCCGTCGACGGCGTCCTCAGCCGCGTCCACATGACCGGCCAGCGCCACCGCCCGCCCGAGGAGACCTTCGGCGAGCCCGACCCGCGCCCCTTCGGAGCGGCGATCCGCCAGCTCGACGCCTACTTCGCGGGCGAACTGACCTCGTTCGAGCTGCCCCTGAACCTGATCGGCACCCCGTTCCAGCTGCGGGTCTGGGAGGCGCTGCTGCGCATCCCGTACGGGGAGACCCGGACGTACGGGGAACTCGCCGAGGAACTGGGAAACCCCGGCGCCTCCCGGGCGGTGGGTCTCGCCAACGGCAAGAACCCCGTCAGCATCATCGTCCCCTGCCACCGGGTGGTCGGAGCGGGCGGCGGCCTCACCGGCTACGGCGGCGGCCTGGACCGCAAGCAGCGGCTGCTCGCCTTCGAGTCGGGCACGGCGGAACCGGCCGCCCTCTTCTAGAACCTGTCCGGAGAGTCCCGCCCGGCCCGTGGCGCCGCAGCCCGGACCCGACCTAGCGGAGCCGGTCGAGCAGCTCGGGCAGCGCCGTGCCGATCGGCTCGCGCACGACCTCGTCGGCGACGGGGTCGTACGGGGTGGGCTCGGCGTTCACGATGATCAGCCGGGCGCCGTGCTCGGCCGCGATCCCCGCGAGGGACGCGGCGGGCTGGACCTGGAGGCTGCTGCCGACCGCGACGAACACCTGGGCGGCCTTGGCGATCGACATCGCCTGGCCGAGGACCCCTGGATCGAGGCGCTGCCCGAACATCACCGTCGCCGACTTCAGGATTCCGCCGCACATCCGGCACGCCGGATCGTCCTCACCGACCCGTACCCGGCCGAGCGCCTCCGCCATCGTCGAGCGCGCGTGGCAGGCCGTGCACACCACCGACCGTGCCGAGCCGTGGAGTTCGAGGACCTTCCGCGCGGACACCCCGGCGGCCTGGTGCAGGCCGTCCACGTTCTGCGTGATCACCCGCAGCGCGTGGCCACTGGTCCGCTCGTACGCCGCGATGGCGTGATGCGCCACGTTCGGCTCGGCGCCCAGGACCGGACCGTCGAGCCGCATGCGCCACGAGCGGCGGCGGATCTCCGGATCGGCCATGTACGGCCCGTAGGTCACGAGCCGCTCGGCCTCGGGGTCCTGCCGCCACACACCGTTCGGACCCCGGTAGTCGGGTATGCCCGAGTCGGTCGAGATACCGGCTCCGCTGAGAATCGCGACCATCGTCATACGACGACCCTAGGCACGGGAATCCGCCCCCGCGAACGGGTTTCCCGGTGCTAGGTTCCCGCCATGGCCAAGGTGAACATCGCGCTCGACGCCGAACTCGTCGTGGAAGTCATGGTCCTGGCCGGCATCGGCAACCCCCAGGACGCCGTCGAGGCGGTGGTCCGCGACTACATCGCCCGCGGCCACCGCACGGAGGCCCGGGCCGTCAGCCGCGACGAGGCCGGCCGCACCGGCGAGGCCGTCCAGCCGGAACCGCCCCAGGGCTGACCGGGGCCGGGCGGACGCGGCCGACCGCACCGCCCGCCGAACCGGCCCGCGTTCCCGGCCCCGTCGAAGCGAGGACCGCGGTACGCACCCTGCCCCGGAGCTGCGCCCGGTCAGCTCCGCGGGGTACCGGTACCCTCCGGCGGATCCGTGTCCGCGCGCCCCTTCGCCGCCCGGCGGAGCCGGTGGTGGGGGTCGCCGCCCCGCTCCGTCATCGCCTCGCCGACCAGCGTCCGCACCGCGTCCCGCAGACCGTGCAGGGCGTGGTGCCGGGCCGGGCCCGCGCCGGGGTCCTCACGCAGTTCCCTCAGGAGCGCCCAGCACAGCACCAGCATCACCACCACGAACGGCAGCGCCACCAGGATCGTCGCCGTCTGGAGCGAGCTCAGGCCGCCCACGACGAGCAGCACCGCCGCCACGGCGGCCATCAGGACGCCCCAGCTCACCACCAGCCAGGTCGGCGGGTTCAGCGAGCCCCGGCTCGTCAGCGATCCCATCACCAGCGAGGCCGAGTCCGCGCTGGTGATGAAGTACGTCATCACCAGGAGCATCGCCACGACCGAGGTGACCGTGCCGATCGGCAGCGCCTCCAGCATCGCGAACAGCGAGGCCTCCGCCCCGTCCTTCATCGTCGTCGCCAGGTCGGCCGCGCCGGTGGACTCCAGCCGGATCGCCGTACCCCCCATCACGCAGAACCAGACCACCGTCGCCCCGGAGGGCACGAGCAGCACGCCCACCAGGAACTCCCGGATCGTGCGGCCACGCGAGATCCGGGCGATGAAGGTGCCCACGAACGGCGCCCAGGACAGCCACCACGCCCAGTAGAAGATCGTCCACGCCCCGAGCCACTTGCGGTCGGTGAACGCGCCCGTGCGGCTCGCCATCGGCAGCAGCTCGTGCAGATAGCCGCCGACCGAGGCCGGGATGGTGTCCAGGATGTAGACGGTCGGGCCGAGCAGGAAGACGAACAGCATCAGACAGCCCGCGAGGACGATGTTGATCGTGGACAGCCACTTCACGCCCTTGTGGAGGCCCGAGAAGGCCGACAGGACGAAGGCCCCCGAGAGCGACACGATGACGATCAGCTGGGTGGCGGTGGAGTTCTCCACGCCCATCGTCAGGTTCAGTCCCTCGGAGACCTGCAGCGCGCCGAGCCCGAGGCTCGTCGCCGTGCCGAACACCGTCGCGAACACCGCGAGCAGATCGATCGCCTTGCCCTGCCAGGAATCCGCCCGACGGGACCCGATCAGCGGCACGAAGGCTGAGCTCAGCCGGTTGCCGCGGCCCTTGCGGAAACCCGCGTACGCGAGGGCGAGGCCGGCGATGCCGTAGATCGCCCACGGGGTCAGCGTCCAGTGGAAGAACGAGTACTCCAGGGCCGTACGGGCGGCGGGACCGGTACCCGCCGGGACTCCGGTCGCCGGGGGAGGGGCCAGGAAGTGCGTGAGCGGCTCCCCGACCCCGTAGAACATCAGGCCGATGCCCATGCCCGCGCTGAACATCATCGCGATCCACGCCACGTTCGTGAACTCGGGCTCCGAGTCGTCCGCCCCCAGCCGGATCCGGCCGAACCGGCTCAGCGCGATCACCACGCACAGCACCAGGAACGTGTCCGCGGCCACCACGAACAGCCAGGCGAAGTTGTCGAGCACCCATCGCAGGGCCGAGGACGAGGCATGGTCGAAGGAGTCCTCGCCGAGGGCCGCCCAGGCGACGACGGCCACGACCGCGGCCATCCCGATCCCGATGACCCTGGCGTCGGGCCTGGGCTGCTCCTGAAGGGCCTGTTCGTGGGGTTCCGTGCTCATGTGACCCCACTATGGTGCGAAATATCCGCCGATCCGGGGGTGGCACGCCGTCCGGCGGTACGGATAGGGTCGGCCTCGGCGCGACTGCACGTTCGAAAGCAAGGGATGCAAGGTGACGGACGGGGCAGCAACTCAGGTCGCTCACGTGCTCGTGGCGGCCGACAAGTTCAAGGGCTCGCTCACGGCCGTGCAGGTCGCGGAGCGGGTCACAGCAGGACTGCGACGGGTGATCCCGGAGCTCACGGTGGAGACCCTGCCCGTCGCGGACGGCGGCGACGGCACCGTCGCCGCGGCCGTCGCGGCCGGATTCGAACGCCGCGAGGTCCTGGTGACGGGGCCGCTCGGCGAGCAGGTCACGGCCGCGTACGCGTTGCGCGACAGCACCGCGGTCGTCGAGATGGCCGAGGCCTCCGGGCTCCAGCTCCTCCCGGCCGGCGTGTTCGCCCCGCTGACCGCGACCACCTACGGCTCCGGTGAGCTCCTCCGCGCGGCGCTCGACGCCGGCGCGACCACCGTCGTCTTCGGCGTCGGCGGCAGCGCCACCACCGACGGCGGCGCCGGCATGCTCGCCGCGCTCGGCGCCCGCTTCCTCGACGCGTCCGGCGCGCCCGTCGGCCCCGGCGGTGCGGCCCTCGCCGACCTCGCCACCGCCGACCTCACCGGCCTCGACCCCCGCTTCGCCTCGGTCGACCTGATCCTCGCGAGCGACGTCGACAACCCGCTCACCGGACCCAAGGGCGCCCCCGCCGTCTACGGGCCGCAGAAGGGCGCCACGCCCGACGACGTCCGGACCCTGGACGCGGCCCTCGCCCACTTCGCCACCGTCCTGGAGAAGGCCGTCGGCCCCAAGGCGGCCGAGGCGGCCGTCGCCCCCGGCGCGGGTGGCGCGGGCGGCATCGGCTACGGCGCGCTCATCCTCGGCGCGAGCTTCCGGCCCGGCATCGAGCTGATGCTGGAGGTCCTCGGCTTCGCGCCCGCCCTGGAGCGCGCGACCCTGGTCATCACCGGCGAGGGCTCCCTCGACGAGCAGACCCTCCACGGCAAGGCCCCGGCGGGCGTCGCGGCCGCGGCGCGCGCCGCCGGCAAGGAAGTCGTCGCGGTCTGCGGCCGCCTGGCGCTCCCGCCGGAGGCGCTCGGCACGGCGGGGATCCGCCGCGCGTACGCGCTCTCGGCGCTGGAGCCGGACCCGGCGACATCCATGGCGAACGCGGGCCCGCTGCTGGAGGACGTGGCGGCGACCATCGCCCGGGACTTCCTGAAGTAGCCCCGCGCTCGGCGGCGCCCCCGCCGCCCGTGGCTCGACCCGTACCCCCGGCTCGGTGCGCAGGGGTACGGGTCAGAGCGCAGGAGGCCTGGACCCCGCCGGTGGCGCCGCCACCCCCGAGACGTCGGACCGCTACCCCGGAGACGTCAGGCGGAAGGCGTCCAGCGCCAGGGTCATCTCCGTGAGGTCCCGCGGGCGGGACAGCGACCGTGCCGTCAGTTGTTCCAGGCGCCGCAGACGGTTGAAGACCGTGTTCCGGTGGCAGTACAGCCGTCCCGCCGCCCGCCCCGCCGACCCCTCGCACTCCAGCCACGCGTCCAGCGTCTCCAGGAGCACCGCCCGGTCCGCCGGATCCAGTTCCAGCAGGCCGCCCAGGACGTCCGAGACCAGCAGGCTCGCCACCTCCGGCTGGGCCACCACCAGCGCGCCCGCCATCCGCCGGTCGAGCCGTACGATCTCGCGGCTCCCCGGCGGGCACGTCCGCAGCGCCAGCTCGGCGAGCCGCCGCGCCCGGCCCAGCTCGGTCAGGCCCACCACCACCGGGCTGATCCCGCCGGGACCGGGGCACCGCCCGTCGAGGAGTTCCGACAGCGCGTCCAGACCGGTGTCCCCGGCGAGCGCCACCACCCCCAGCTCACAGTCGGCCCCCATCCGCCACAGGAACCGCACACCCTCGCCCTGCACCTGCCGGTGGAACAGCTCCCGCTCCTCCCGCCGGTCGTAGCGCAGCACGACCACCGCGTACCGCCCCTGCTCCGGCAGGTCCAGGCCCGCCGCCGCCCGTGCCACCAGCTCCGGCGCGCGTTGTCCCTGGAGCAGCGCGTCGAGGAGGGCCTGCAGCTGCTCGTCCGTGCGGCGACGCAGTTCGAGCTCCGTCGTCCGGTACGCCTCCGAGGCCGTGTCGGCCTGCGCGTCCACCGCCGACCACACCGTCGTCGCCGACTGCATCAGCGCCGCCAGCTGCGCGGTGTCCGTGCCCGCGCCCTCGATCAGCGCGTCCCAGACGAGATGCCCGGCGTGCCGGTAGGCGTGGACGACCAGTTCGAGCGGCATGCCCTGCGCGGCCCGCCGCCGGCCCATCTCGTCCGCGTGCTCCAGGTCCCGCCGGGGTGAGCTCCGGGGCGCCGAGATCATCTCGATGCCGATGCGTATGGCCTCCTCGGCCTCCTGCCAGTGCTGGTCGTACGGGAGGATCCGCCCGTAGGCGGGCTCGTACGCGTGGAGTTCCCTCAGATGCTCGTCCACCAGCTCCGGCACCCGCCCGAGAAGCGCCGTGCACGCATGCGCGAGCACCTTCCAGTCGTCACCGGTCCGCCGTCTGCGCCGTCCCATGCCGGGAGGATCCACCGCCCCGGCCCCCTCCGCACAGCCCTGACGCGCAGCGTTGTGCGCATGCACAGCCCTTCGGCGCGCCCGCTGGTCACCGGCAGCGATTCGGCCGCGGGCCGTGGACGCGCGGTCCGGCCCGGTGTTGGGGTGAGCGCCATCGAACGGCCGAGTAACAAGAAGCGGCCGGGAAAACCGGAAAAGGGGAACCATGGGAGGTACCGCACCCGCCCTCGAGGTGACGGACCTGACGGCGGGATACGGACCGGTCCACGCGTTGCGACAGGTGTCGCTGACCGTGCCGGCGGGTGAGGTCGTCACCGTCCTCGGGGCCAACGGGGCCGGCAAGTCGACGCTGCTGCGGGCGGTTTCGCGCACGCTCCGGTTCCATGGCGGTGCCGTGGTCTCGGGCACGGTGCGCCGTGACGGCCGGCCGATCGACGGGCTGCCACCCGACCGCGTCGTCGCGGCCGGCGTCTCCCAGGTGCCCGAGGGCCGACAGGTCTTCGCCCGGATGACGGTGGAGGACAACCTGCGCGCCGGGGCGCTCGGCAGCCGCGGCGGACGGACGGCCAAGGCCGCCTCCCTCCGGCGGGTCCACGAACTCTTCCCGGTGCTCGCCGAACGGACCCGTCAGCCCGCCGGGCTGCTCTCCGGAGGCGAACAGCAGATGCTGGCCGTCGGGCGCGCCCTGATGGCCGCGCCGGGCCTGCTCCTGCTCGACGAGCCCTCGCTCGGTCTCGCCCCGCTGATGGCGGCCCGCATCGCGGACGCCGTACGGGAGATCAACGCGCAGGGCACCGCCGTGCTGCTCGTCGAGCAGAACGCGGCGCTGGCCCTGCGGCTCGCCTCCCGCGCGTACGTCCTGGAGGTCGGCGAGGTCACCCTCTCCGGCCCGGCCGCCGAACTGGCCGCATCCGACGAGGTGCGCCGCCGCTATCTGGGCGTGGTCGACGAGGACGCCGCCGCCGACGCGGCCCGCGCCCGTGCCACCCACCCGGTCCTGTCCCGCTGGGAGGAAGCCCGATGACAGCACGGCCGACACCGCCCTCGCCGCCCGGGCCCGCGACACCACCCGGTACCCCGCCACCCGCAGCCCCCGACGTCCCCGCGCTCGAGGTCCGCGACCTCACCGTCCGCTTCGCCGGCCTCACCGCGCTCGACGCCGTCGGCTTCACCGTCCGGCCCGGCACCGTGCACGCCCTCATCGGGCCCAACGGCGCCGGGAAGTCCACCTGCTTCAACGTCCTCTCGGGCGTCTACCGCGCCACCGAGGGCTCCGTCCGCCTCGGTCCGCACGAGCTGACCGCCCTGCCCCCGCACCGGATCGCGGACCTCGGTGTCGGCCGGATCTTCCAGAACCTGGCCCTGCCGCCCCGCGCCACCGTCGAGGACAGCCTGATGCTGGGCCGCCACCGGCTGACCCGCACCGGCTTCGTCGCCGCCGGACTCCGCCTGCCCTCCGCCGCCCGCGAGGAGGCGAGGCATCGCGCCCGGGTCCGGGAGATCGCCGCCTTCGTCGGGCTGGAGCAGCAGCTCGCCCGGCCGGCGGGCTCGCTCCCGTACGGGCAGCAGAAGCTCGCCGAACTGGCCCGTGCCCTCTGCATGGAGCCGAAGCTGCTGCTCCTCGACGAGCCCGTGGCCGGGATGACCGCCGACGAGCGGCGCCGTACCGCCTCGGTCATCGCCGGTGTCCGCGACAGCCTCGGCATCTCGGTGCTCCTGGTGGAGCACGACATGGGCCTGGTGATGCGGCTCGCCGACTCCGTCACCGTCCTCGACTTCGGCCGCCGGATCGCCGACGGGGCCCCCACCGACGTCCAGAACGACCCGGCTGTCGTCCGCGCCTACCTCGGAGAGGAGTCCGCCGCGTGAGCACCTTCGCCGAGTTCCTGATCAACGGCATCTCACTGGGCTCGATCTACGCCCTCATCGCCCTCGGCTTCGTGGTCATCTTCCGGGCCACCGAGGTCGTCAACTTCGCCCATGCCTCGCTGCTGCTGGCCGGCGGCTATGTCACGGCCGTCCTCCACGACGAGATCGGCTTCTGGCCGGCCCTGCTCGCCGGCATCGCGGGCGCGGCCGTGGTCGGCGCGGCCGTCGAGTTCTTCGTGATGCGCCGCCACCGGGGCGCCGATCACAGCGTCCTCGCCATCGTCACCATCGGTGTCGACATCCTGCTCGCCACCGAGCTGACCCGCCGGATCGGCACCGACATCCTCGCCCTGGGCGACCCCTGGGGGGACGCCGTCGTCACCGTCGGAGGGGTCACCATCGCGGAGACCCGGATCGCCGCGCTGCTCGCGGCGGCCCTCCTGATCACCGCCTTCCTGCTCGCCTTCCGGTACACCTCCTGGGGCGTCGCCATGCGTGCCGCCGCCGAGAACCAGGAGACCGCCGCCCTCATGGGCATCCGGCTCGGCCGGGTCTCGATCGGTGCCTGGGCGGTCGCGGGCGGTCTCGCCGCCGTCGCCGCGCTCTTCCTCACCGTCTTCCCGACCCCGGGTCTCGAACGAGCCACCTCGCTCGCCGCGCTCAAGGCCTTCCCCGCCGCCATCCTCGGCGGCCTCGACTCCACCACGGGCGCCCTCGTCGGCGGCCTCCTCGTCGGCGTCACCGAGTCCCTCGCCACCGGCTACCAGGGCGACCTGGCGTTCCTCGGCCGGGGGATCGGCGACCTGGCCCCGTATCTCGTCATGGTCGCGGTGCTCCTGATCCGCCCGGCCGGACTCTTCGGCACGAAGGAGCTCGCCCGTGTCTGAGACCCTCGCACGGAGCGGCCTCCGGGTCGGCAGTCCCGCGGTGTACGGAGGGGCCGCCGCCTGCCTCGTCCTCCTGGTCCTGCCGTTCTACCTGGACAAGTTCTGGCTCCAGGCCGGCCTGTTCGCGATGGCCGCCGCCCTCGGCGCGATCGGCATCAACCTGCTGACCGGCGCCACCGGGCAGCTCTCCATGGGGCACGCCTTCTTCCTCGCCGTCGGCGCCTACGGATACTGCGCCTTCGCCGGGGACGGCGGCGACGGACTCGCCGGACTCGGCCTGCCCGGCTGGCTCGCCGCCGTCCTCGCCGTCGCCCTCTCGGGCCTGGCCGGCGGGGTGTTCAGCCCCATCGCGGGACGGCTGCGGGGCGCCTACCTCGGCATCGCCACCCTCGCGCTGATCTTCATCGGCCAGCACGTCCTCTTCAACGCCCATGACCTCACGGGCGGCTACAACGGCCGCGCGGTCCCGCCGCTCTCGCTCTTCGGGCTCACCTTCGACGACACCGAACTCCTCGTCGCGCAGGTGCCGTTCGGCGCGGTGGAGAAGCTCTGGTACCTCGGTCTGATCCTGCTCCTCGGCGGGGTGGTCTTCGCCCGCGGCGTTCTCCGGGGCCGCCCCGGACGGGCGATGAACGCCATCCGCGACCACCGGATCGCCGCCGGCGTCATGGGCATCCCGGTCGCCCGGTACCGCGCCGCCGTCTTCGTGCTGTCCTCCATGTACGCGGGTCTCGCCGGCGTCCTGCTCGCCCTGGTCTTCCAGCGCACGGTGCCGGAGTACTTCGGCATGGCGCTCTCCCTGGAATACCTCGCCATGATCGTCATCGGCGGTCTCGGCTCGGTCGCGGGAGCGGTTGCCGGAGGCGTCTTCGTCTCGCTCCTGCCCCAGCTCCTCAACCGCTACAGCGATGCGCTCCCGCTGGTCTCCGCCCCGGGAACGGGCGGCATCGCACCGGGGGAGGCCGCCCGCTACCTGTACGGCGCCGCCGTCGTCGCGGTGGTCCTGTTCCTGCCCGGAGGCCTGGCCCGGCTCGCCGCCCGCAGGCCCGGAGGACCCGGAAGCGGCAAGAGCCCCAAGAACCCCACGCCCACCCCGACCACCACCGAACCCTCAGGGGAGTCACGATGAACCACAGACGACAGGCCGTGCGGGGCCTGGCCGCCGCGCTCGCCGCACTGGTCGCCCTCACCGCCGCCGGATGCAGCTCCAAGGCGAAGACCGGAGACGGCAAGCAGACCGGCGCGGGCGGGGTGAGGACCGGCGAGGGCGTCACCGACAAGACGATCTCGCTCGGCGCGCTCACTGACATGACCGGCGTGTACGCCACCCTCGGCAAGAGCGTCACCCAGGCCCAGCAGCTGTACGTGAAGCAGGTCAACGCCGCCGGCGGGATCTGCGGCCGACAGCTGGAGCTGACGGTCCGCGACCACGGCTACGACCCGCAGAAGGCGCTCGCCGCCTACACCGAACTGGAGCCGAAGGTCGTCGGCTACACCCAGTTCATCGGCTCCCCGTTCGTCGCCGCCGTCAAGCCCAAGGTCGACGGACTGGACAAGGGCCTTGTCCTCCCGCAGGCCTGGTCGGCCTCGCTGCTCGGCTCCCCGTACATCCGCGTCCTGGGGGCCACGTACGACGTCGAGACCATCAACGCCGTCGACTTCCTGGTGACGGAGAAGGGCCTGAAGTCGGGCGACAAGCTCGGCCACGTCTACTTCGAGGGCGACTACGGCGAGAACGCGCTCAAGGGCTCGAAGTACGCGGCGGAGAAGGCGGGGCTGACCGTCGTCGAGCAGAAGATCAAGCCCACCGACAACGACATGTCGGCACAGGTCGCGGCGCTCAAGCAGGCCGGGGTCAAGGCCATCGTCATCAGTGCCGGCCCCCGCCAGGCCGCCTCGCTCGTCGGCGTCGCCGCCGCCACCGGCCTCAAGGTCCCCGTCGTCGGCAACAACTCCGCCTTCGCGCCGCAGCTGCTCGGCACCCAGGCCGGTCCCGCCCTGGAGAAGATGTACTGGTTCGCCTCCCCGAGCCTGCCCATCGGCGCGGACACCCCGACCGCGAAGAAGCTCGTCGCGGACTACAGGGCCGCCTACCCGAGCGACTCCCTCGACAACGGCATCGTCGCCGGCTGGACCGCGGCGAGCGTCTTCGGCGAAGCCCTGAAGAAGGCCTGCGAGAACAAGGACCTCACGCGTGACGGCGTCGACAAGGCGCTCCTGACGCTGACGTCCTACGACGCCGGCTTCGGGATGAGCCACAACCTCGGCGACCCCAAGGCCCCGTCGTCCCGGGAGTCCGTCATCATCCAGCCCGACAAGAAGGTCACCGGCGGCATGCGCACCGTCCGGCAGCCCTTCGTCGCGGACGCCGCGAAGTCGTACACCCCGTAGCGGGTCGGCCGGGTCAGCCGGGGCGTCCGGTTCAGCCAGGGTCCCGGTCCGCGAAGCCCGTCCGCCAGGACGGGCGGGCCGGGTCCCAGCCCAGCGCACGGGCCCGGGCGTTCACCGCGCCCCGGGCCCAGGGCGCCCCGCCCTCGCTCCGCGCCGGTGCCGGGACCCTCAAGGCCTCCGCGAGCACCGGCAGCCAGGCGTGGCCGGGTGCGGGCTCGTCGTCCACCACGTTGTACGCGCCGGAGGGCCAGCCGAGAGCCCGTACGGCCGCCTCGGCGGCATCGGCGACGTGCACGAAGGAGCTCACCGCGTCGTCGGCCGCGGTGCTCCCGAGGAACCGGGCCCCCGGGGCCCCGGCGAGCGCGGCGGCCACCGCGCCGCCCGGGGCGTACCAGGTGCCGGGGCCGTACAGGATCCCGTACCGCAGCACGACCGCCTCGGGGAGCTCGGCAACCGTCTCCTCCAGGGCCCGCACCCCGGCGACGATCCGCGAGCGGGGAGCCTCGTCCGTCGGGTCGAGGGGGACGGACTCGTCGGCGGGTCCGTCGCCGGGGGCGTACGCCCAGCTGATCGATTGCGCGACGACCCGGCGGACACCGGCCCCGATCGCCGCGTCCACCAGGTTCCGGGTGCCCTCGACCCGTACGCGGTTGTTCGCGGCCCCGTCCGCCGCGCCCAGATCGGTGAGCTGGTGGACCACCGCGTCAGGCGCCGCCTCGGCCACCGCCCGGCGCACCGCCCCGGCGTCCAGCACGTCCACGGGGCCCGGCCCGCGCCGGGACAGACCCACGACCTCGTGGCCGCACGCCTCCAGGCGCGGCACGAGCTGACGACCGACGGCGCCCGTGGCGCCCGCTACCAGTACACGCATGACCCCAGCGTAAAAGATCTTCACGCTCCCGAAACATCACGGTGTGAAGCTCGGACCCATGACTGCACGCATCGAGGAGAACCCCTCCCACCCACGCCTCCCTGACCTGCTGGCCGCATACCACCTGGTCAACCAGGCCGAGAAGGGGACGGCGGTGGAGACGGTCGCCCAGCTCCCCGCCGTATACCGCGCCGAGGTCGAGGACCCGGCCGGCGCGTTCGCCGCCGACACGGTCCTGCTCGCCACCCCGCCCGGCGAGGACCTCCCGGCCGGCTGCGTCGTCCTCAAGGCCCCGCAGGGGAGCCGGGCGCCCGAGATCAAGCGGCTCTGGGTGGCGCCCGAGGCCCGCCGCAAGGGGATCGCGCAGGCCCTCATGGCCGAGGCCATGCGCCGCGCGGCGGTCTCCGGCGCCCCCGCCGTACGCCTCACCGTCTGGAACTGGCGGGAGGAGCCGCTGGCCCTCTACCGCGCTCTGGGCTTCGGGACGGTCGCCTCCTGGGACGAGCGGCCGGACCTCCTGTGCCTGGAGAAGCCGCTTCCGGAGAGGCCCACGCGGCCGGTCTCCGCCGACCGCGTCGAGCGGCTCACCCCCGACGAGGTCCGCGCCCACGCCCCCGCCGGTCTCGCCGCGCTCCTCCTCGACGCCGTGGACTCCGGTGCCTCCGTCGGCTTCCTCGCGCCCCTCGCCGTCCCCGAGGCGGCCGCCTGGTGGACGCGTGTCGCCGAGGAGGCGGCCGAGGGCGTACGGGACGTCTGGGCGGCCCACGGCCCCGACGGGAGCCTCACCGGAGTCGTCACCCTGGTCCGCGGGGGCACCGCCAACGGCAGGCACCGCGGTGAGATCTCCCGCCTCCTGGTGCACCGCTCGGCCCGGGGCGGCGGCCTCGGCCACCGGCTGCTCGCCACGGCCGAGGCGCACGCCGCCGCCACCGGCCTCACCCTGCTGGTCCTGGACACCCAGACGGACAGCCCGGCCGAGCGTCTCTATCGCAGCGCGGGCTGGACGGCCGCGGGCACGATCCCGGACTTCGCCGCCGACCCGGCGGGTGTCCTGCGCGCCACCACGCTCTACCACAAGCGCGTCGGATAGGCCGGGGAACGGAGAAGGGCCCCGGAGGCTTGTCGCCTCCGGGGCCCTTCTCGTCGATCGGTTCTCGTGCGCTACGGCAGCTGTGCCGCCCGGGCCTCCCGGTTCTCACGCCGGTTGCCGCGGAAGGTGTTCACCCGACGGGCCGTCGCGAAGAGGGGGATCACGGCGCCCATCACGACCTGGAGCGCGCACCCGGTCTGGAGCAGGAACTGTCCGCCCGGAGCGTCGAAGGCCCAGGCCGCCAGCATGCCCATCGCGCCGACGATCCAGCTGAGCATCGCCACCGCGAGGATGCCCCGCGGCTTGGGGTACTCGACCCGGCTCACCATCAGCCAGGCGACGCCGATGATCGCGAGCAGCGTCGGGATGAACGGCAGCTCCAGGAGCACGATCGAGACGACCGTCAGCGCGCCGAACGGGCTCGGCATGCCCTGGAACATGCCGTCCTTCATGGTCACGCAGGAGAATCTCGCCAGTCGCAGCACCACCGCGAGCAGCACCACGATCGCCGCCACCGCGGAGACCTTCTGCTGCGCGCCGGGCGTGACCATGCCGTACACGAGTACGAAGTAGGCCGGGGCCAGACCGAAGCTGATCAGGTCCGAGAGGTTGTCGAGCTCGGCGCCCATCGGGGACGAGCGGAGCTTGCGCGCCACGATGCCGTCGAACAGGTCGAAGATCGCCGCGGCCAGCATCAGGATCACAGCGGTGGCGGCGCTGTTGCGCGCCATGCCGGTCTCCGTGCTGCCGGTGAGGTGCGGGATGAGGATGCCCGTGGTGGTGAAGTACACCGCCATGAATCCACACGTCGCGTTACCGAGCGTGAGGGCGTCCGCTATGGACAGCCTCAACGACAGCGGCATCTCCTCGGACTCTTCGGCCCCTTCCGCATCGGTGCCGGCGACCCAGTCGGCGGCCCGTGTGTCGGGATCAATCACGGTCAATGCGAGTCACCCCCGCTGTGGTGGCCTGGCCGACCTCGACGGCGACCTCGACACCCTCGGGGAGGTAGATGTCGACGCGCGAGCCGAAGCGGATCAGACCGATGCGGTCACCCTGCTCGACCTTGGTCCCCTGCGGGATGTACGGCACGATGCGCCGGGCGACGGCGCCCGCGATCTGCACCATCTCGATGTCGCCGAGCTCGGTGTCGAAGTGCCAGACAACGCGCTCGTTGTTCTCGCTCTCCTTGTTGAACGCCGGGACGAACCCACCGGGAACGTGCTCCACGGACGTCACGGTGCCGGCCAGCGGCGCGCGGTTGACGTGGACGTTCAGCGGGCTCATGAAGATGGCGACCCGGGTGCGCCCGTCCTTCCACGGCATGATGCTCTGCACCACACCGTCGGCGGGGGAGATGACCCGGCCCTGAGCGATCTCACGCTCGGGGTCGCGGAAGAACCACAGCATGCCGGCCGCGAGCGCGGTGGTCGGCACGGCGATGGCCGCGGCCCGCCTCGACTTGCGCGCGCGCACGAGGCTGAGCGCCGCGGTGGCGACGGTCGGCAGAAGCCACGGCGATGCTCCGCGCGCAATGCGTACGCCCGTGAGGCTGTCGCGGTGTGCAGAGGTTTGGCTGTGGGGCATGGATGACCTTCGTAGCGGATGATGCCGCACTGGCAACGGGGGACGGCGGCTTTCCCTCGATGCTATCGGTTGCGGGACGCAACTGGGTAAGCCAGGAACCGAGTCGACGGCCGGAAGACGAACACAGGGTGTGATCTTCTTCGCGGCCGAAACGACTCAAAACCGACAATCAACCCTGGAATCGGTACTCCTCGAGCAGCCGACGACCAATGATCATTTTCTGGATCTCGGCGGTACCTTCACCGATGAGCAGCATCGGCGCCTCACGGTAGAGACGCTCGATCTCGTACTCCTTGGAGAACCCGTAGCCGCCGTGGATGCGGAAGGCATCCTCGACGACCTCCTTGCAGTATTCGGAGGCGAGGTACTTCGCCATCCCTGCTTCGAGGTCGTTTCGTTCCCCGGAGTCCTTTTTGCGTGCTGCGTTCACCATCATCGCATGAGCGGCCTCGACCTTGGTAGCCATCTCGGCCAGCTTGAACTGAATCGCCTGGTGCTGGGCGATCGCCTTGCCGAAAGTGTGACGTTGCTGGGCATACGAGACACCGAGCTCGAAGGCACGCTGAGCGACACCGCAGCCACGGGCCGCCACGTTCACCCGGCCGACCTCGACGCCGTCCATCATTTGGTAAAACCCTCGGCCGGTTACCCCGCCGAGGACCCGATTGGCCGGAATGCGCAGTCCGTCCATGATGAGTTCGGTGGTGTCGACGCCCTTGTAACCCATCTTGTCGATCTTCCCCGGGATGGTGAGGCCGGGGCGGACCTCTCCGAAGCCGGGCTCCTTCTCGACGAGGAAGGTCGTCATCGACTTGTGGGGGGCGGTGCCCTCCGGGTGTCCTTCGTCACTTCGGACGAGAACGGCGACCAGCGTGGACGTTCCGCCGTTGGTCAGCCACATCTTCTGGCCGTTCAGGACGTACTCGTCGCCGTCCCTGACCGCCTTCGAGGTGATCGCCGACACGTCCGAGCCGAGAGCCGGCTCCGACATCGAGAACGCGCCACGCGTCTCGCCGGCCGCCATCCGCGGAAGGAAGTAGTCCTTCTGCTCCTGGGTGCCGTGCTGCTTCAGCATGTACGCCACGATGAAGTGCGTGTTGATGATGCCGGAGACCGACATCCAGCCACGCGCGATCTCCTCCACGCACAGCGCGTAGGTGAGGAGCGACTCACCCAGACCCCCGTACTCCTCGGGGATCATCAGACCGAAGAGACCGAGCTCCTTGAGCCCGTCGACGATCTGCTGGGGGTACTCGTCGCGGTGCTCCAGCTCGGTGGCGACCGGGATGATCTCCTTGTCGACGAACTCCCGGACGGTCTTGAGGATCTCCTGCTGGACGTCCGTGAGCCCGGCGGTCTGGGCGAGTCGGGCCATGGCTACT
Source organism: Streptomyces sp. NBC_00691 (assembly GCF_036226665.1). NCBI lineage: Bacteria > Bacillati > Actinomycetota > Actinomycetes > Kitasatosporales > Streptomycetaceae > Streptomyces > Streptomyces sp. NBC_00691. The sequence continues at coordinate 6,744,631 of NZ_CP109007.1, forward strand.
TCTCCGTCTTCTTGGCGGGCTCGATCAGCTCGGGGCGGCCGGGCTGCTCGCCGCCGCGCTCCTTGATGTACGTCTCGGTGGGGACCATCACCTTGCGGCGGAAGACACACACGAGGGTGCCGTCCTGCTTGTAGCCCTTGGTCTCGACGTAGACGATGCCGCGGTCGTTCTTCGACTTCGACGGGGTCTTGTCGAGGACCGTGGTCTCACCGTAGATCGTGTCGCCGTGGAAGGTCGGCGCCACGTGCCGCAGCGACTCGATCTCCAGGTTGGCGATGGCCTTGCCGGAGACGTCCGGCACGGACATGCCGAGCAGCAGCGAGTAGATGTAGTTGCCGACGACGACGTTCTTGCCGAAATCCGTCGTGTTCTCGGCGTAGTTCACATCCATGTGCAGCGGATGGTGGTTCATCGTCAGCAGGCAGAAGAGGTGGTCGTCGTACTCGGTGACCGTCTTTCCGGGCCAGTGCTTGTAGACGGCACCGATCTCGAACTCTTCGTAGGTGCGGCCGAACTGCATCGGGATCAGGCCTCCGGGATCTCGAACTTGCTGGTGCGCTGCATACCGGCGGCACGGCCCTTGCCGGAGATGACCAGAGCCATCTTGCGGGAGGCCTCGTCGATCATCTCGTCGCCGAGCATCGCGGAGCCCTTCTTGCCGCCGGCCTCGGACGTGTAGTAGTCGTACGCGTCGAGGATCAGCTCGGCGTGGTCGTAGTCCTCCTGCGAGGGCGAGAAGATCTCGTTCGCGGCGGCGACCTGGTCCGGGTGCAGCACCCACTTGCCGTCGAACCCGAGGGCGGCGGCGCGCCGCGCGACGGCCTTGTAGCCCTCCTGGTTGCGGATCTGCAGGTAGGGCCCGTCGATCGCCTGGAGGTTGTTGGCGCGGGCGGCCATCAGGATGCTCATCAGGATGTGGTGGTACGCGTCCGCCGGGTAACCGGGCGGCTGCTCGCCCACGACCAGCGACTTCATGTTGATGGAGGCCATGAAGTCGGCCGGGCCGAAGATGATCGTCTCGACGCGCTGGGAGGCCTGCGCGATGGCGTTGACGTTGTTCAGGCCCTGGGCGTTCTCGATCTGCGCCTCGATGCCGATCTTGCCGACCTCGAAGCCCATCGTCTTCTCGATCTGGGTCAGCAGGAGGTCGAGCGCCACGATCTGCTGGGCGTCCTGGACCTTCGGCAGCATGATGCAGTCGAGGTTCTGGCCGGCGCCCTCGACGACGGTGACGACGTCACGGTACGTCCAGTGGGTCGTCCAGTCGTTGACGCGGACCACGCGGGTCTTGCCGGTCCAGTCGCCCTCGTTCAGGAACTTCACGATGGTGTGCCGGGCCTCGGGCTTGGCCAGCGGGGCGCACGCGTCCTCCAGGTCAAGGAAGACCTGGTCGGCCGCGAGGCCCTGGGCCTTCTCCAGGAAGCGCGGGTTGGAACCGGGGACCGCCAGGCAGGAGCGGCGCGGACGCAGGCGGTTCACGGGGCTGGTCATGCGGGGACCTCCGTACTTTCAAGGGGGTGGAGCTTGTTCGCTGTCCGGATCTCGTCGACGATACGTCCGATGATCTCCGTGATACCGAAGTCCTTCGGTGTGAAGACGGCGGCCACACCCGCACGCTTCAGTTCTGCGGCGTCGGCGTTCGGGATGATCCCGCCGACGATGACCGGCACGTCGGCCGCGCCCGCCTCGCGGAGGCGGTCGAGCACGTCCGGGACCAGCTCGGCGTGCGAGCCGGAGAGGATCGACAGCCCCACGCAGTGCACGTCCTCCGCGAGGGCCGCGTTCACGATCTGCTCGGGCGTCAGCCGGATGCCCTGGTAGACCACCTCGAAACCGGCGTCACGCGCGCGTACGGCGATCTGCTCGGCCCCGTTGGAGTGCCCGTCCAGGCCCGGCTTGCCGACGAGCAGCCGCAGCCGCCCGACGCCCATCTCCTCGGCGGTCCGCGCCACCTTGTCCCGTACGAGGGCCAGCGGCGTGCCCGCCTCGGCCGTCACCGCGACCGGGGCCGACGACACGCCCGTCGGGGCGCGGAACTCGCCGAAGACGTCCCGCAGCGCCCAGGACCACTCCCCGGTCGTGACGCCCGCACGCGCGCACTCCAGGGTGGCGGCGAAGAGGTTGCCGTCACCGGCAGCCGTCGCCTTCAGCGTCGCCAGGGATTCCTGGGCGCGGGTCTCGTCGCGGTTGTCGCGCCACTCGTGGAGGGCCGCGACCACCCGCGCCTCGTTCGCCGGGTCCACCGTCATGATCGCGGTGTCCAGGTCGGCGGTGAGGGGGTTCTCCTCGGTCGCCTGGAAGATGTTGACGCCGATGATCTTCTCGTCGCCGGCCTCGATCCGGGCGCGCCGCTCGGCGTGCGAGGAGACGAGCTGCGACTTGAGGTAGCCGGACTCGACGGCGGCCATCGCGCCGCCCATCTCCTGGATCCGCTCGATCTCGGCCAGGCACTCCTCGACGAGCGAGTCGACCTTGGCCTCGATGACGTGCGAGCCGGCGAAGATGTCCTCGTACTCCAGGAGGTCGGACTCGTGGGCGAGGACCTGCTGGATGCGGAGCGACCACTGCTGGTCCCACGGCCGGGGCAGGCCGAGCGCCTCGTTCCAGGCGGGCAGCTGCACGGCACGCGCGCGGGCGTCCTTGGAGAGGGTGACGGCCAGCATCTCCAGGACGATCCGCTGGACGTTGTTCTCCGGCTGGGCCTCGGTCAGACCGAGCGAGTTGACCTGCACGCCGTAGCGGAACCGGCGCTGCTTCTCGTTCTCGATGCCGTACCGCTCGCGGGTGATCTTGTCCCAGATGCGGCCGAAGGCGCGCATCTTGCACATCTCCTCGATGAAGCGGACGCCCGCGTTCACGAAGAAGGAGATACGGGCCACGACCTCGCCCTTGCGGTCCTCCGGGACCTGGCCCGAGGCGAACACCGCGTCGAGCACGGCGATCGCGGTGGACATCGCGTACGAGATCTCCTGGACCGGAGTGGCCCCGGCCTCCTGCAGGTGGTAGCTGCAGATGTTGATCGGGTTCCACTTCGGGATGTTGTTCACCGTGTAGGTGATCATGTCCGTCGTGAGGCGGAGGGAGGGGCCGGGCGGGAAGACGTGCGTCCCGCGCGACAGGTACTCCTTCACGATGTCGTTCTGGGTGGTGCCCTGGAGCCGGGTGACGTCCGCACCCTGCTCCTCCGCGACCACCTGGTAGAGCGCCAGGAGCCACATCGCCGTGGCGTTGATGGTCATCGAGGTGTTCATCTGGTCCAGGGGGATCTCCTGGAACAGCCGCCGCATGTCACCGAGGTGCGAGACGGGGACTCCGACCCGGCCGACCTCGCCGCGGGCGAGGATGTGGTCGGGGTCGTAGCCCGTCTGCGTCGGCAGGTCGAACGCGACCGAGAGGCCGGTCTGACCCTTGGCGAGGTTGCGCCGGTACAGCTCGTTGGACGCCTCGGCGGTCGAGTGACCGGCGTACGTCCGCATGAGCCACGGCCGGTCCTTCTGGCGCTCAGTCATCTATGGTCCCGGGCTCAGATGTTGCGGAAACGGTTGATGGCGTCGATGTGCTGGGCACGCATCTCCGGGTCGCGCACGCCGAGGCCCTCCTGGGGCGCGAGCGCCAGCACGCCGACCTTGCCCTGGTGCAGGTTGCGGTGGACGTCGTAGGCGGCCTGGCCGGTCTCCTCCAGGGAGTAGACCTTCGAGAGGGTGGGGTGGATCTTGCCCTTGGCGATCAGGCGGTTGGCCTCCCACGCCTCGCGGTAGTTGGCGAAGTGCGAGCCGATGATGCGCTTGAGCGACATCCACAGGTAGCGGTTGTCGTACTCGTGCATGTAGCCCGAGGTGGAGGCGCAGGTGGTGATGGTGCCGCCCTTGCGGGTGACGTACACGGAGGCGCCGAAGGTCTCGCGGCCCGGGTGCTCGAAGACGATGTCGATGTCCTCGCCGCCGGTGAGTTCGCGGATGCGCTTGCCGAAGCGCTTCCACTCCTTCGGGTCCTGGGTGTGCTCGTCCTTCCAGAACTTGTAGCCCTCGGCGTTGCGGTCGATGACCGCCTCGGCGCCCATCGACCGGCAGATGTCGGCCTTCTCGGGGGAGGAGACGACACAGATCGGGTTGGCGCCGCCGGCCAGGGCGAACTGCGTGGCGTACGAGCCGAGGCCGCCGCTGGCGCCCCAGATGAGGACGTTGTCGCCCTGCTTCATGCCGGCGCCGTTGCGGGAGACCAGCTGGCGGTACGCGGTGGAGTTGACGAGGCCCGGGGACGCCGCCTCCTCCCAGCTCAGGTGGTCGGGCTTCGGCATCAGCTGGTTCGACTTGACCAGCGCGATCTCCGCCAGGCCGCCGAAGTTGGTCTCGAAGCCCCAGATGCGCTGCTCGGGGTCGAGCATCGTGTCGTTGTGGCCGTCCGAGGACTCCAGCTCGACCGAGAGGCAGTGCGCGACGACCTCGTCGCCGGGCTTCCACGAGTTCACGCCCGGGCCGGTGCGGAGCACGACGCCCGCGAGGTCGGAGCCGATGACGTGGTACGGCAGGTCGTGGCGCTTGCTGAGGTCGCTGAGCCGGCCGTAGCGCTCCAGGAAGCCGAAGGTCGAGACCGGCTCGAAGATCGAGGTCCAGACCGAGTTGTAGTTCACGGAGCTGGCCATGACGGCGACGAGGGCCTCGCCCGGGCCGAGCTCGGGGAGCGGCACGTCGTCGAGGTGCAGCGACTTGCGCGGGTCCTTGTCGCGGCTGGCGAGCCCGGCGAACATCTCGGCCTCGTCCTTGTGGACGGTGATGGCGCGGTACGACTCGGGGAGCGGGATGTTCGCGAAGTCGGCGGACGTGGAGTCCGGGGACTGGATCGCGTCCAGGATGTCCTTCACGGGGTTGCCTCCGGCGGTGCGGCGTCCTGAGGGGAGGACGCGCTGAGGGTTACGTCTGGGGCTGCTGCTGTGGAGGTGTGCCGTCGGTTCGGCGGGGTGGTGCGGCTGCGCCTGGTGGGCGCGGTGGGTGCCTGTGACGCAGGCGTCCGGGCGCACAATCACGATCGCTTGTGGGGACAGCCGGCGCACGAGGAGACCTCTGCGCGCCGACCGCCCGGACAACATCAACGTATGGCACGGCGTGTCACGTGACAAGGCACTGCGTGCCAACAATTTCACTCATATGCAATCTGCCGGTCACATGTGAGCGATGATCGATCGAATCGCAGGTCAAAACGGACGAAGGCCGCCCCGAACGGGGGCGGCCTTCGTCATGCGGAAGGGGCAGACCGGGTCAGCTCTTCGTCAGCGCCCGCTGGATCGTGCGCATGACCTCGTCGAGCGGTGCGTCCGTCCGTGCCACGGCGACCACCACGTCGCCCGTGGCGGAGGCCCGGACGGCCGGAGCCGGCTCGGGGGTTCCCTGGGAGGACGGGGAAGGGGCCGGGCGGCCCGCGCCTATGCCCGAGCCGAAGGTCTCCCGGACGATCGCGAAGGCGTGGTCCAGCTGGGACTCCACGTCCCCCTGACCGCCCGCCCGCAGCCAGCGGCGCAGGACGTGGTTGTGGGCGGTGACGACCGCGGAGGCCGCCACCTCGGCGAGCAGCGGGTCGTCGTTCCCGTCGTGATGGTCGCGCTCGTCGAAGTGGCCCAGGAGATAGCGGGTGAACAGCCGCTCGTAGCGGGCCACCGAGGCGATCTCCCGCTCCCGCAGGGTCGGCACCTCGCGCGTGAGCCGGTAGCGCTCCACGGAGACCGCGGGGGAGCCCGCGTACATCTTCATGACTTCCTTGATGCCCCGGCACACCGTGTCGAGCGGGTGCTCGTGCGGCGGGGCCGCGTTCAGCACCGCCTCGGCCCGCACCAGGGTGTCGTCGTGATCAGGGAAGATCGCCTCTTCCTTGGAGCGGAAGTGCCGGAAGAACGTCCGCCGCGCGACCCCGGCCCGGGCGGCGATCTCGTCGACCGTCGTGGCCTCGTACCCCTTGCTCGCAAAGAGCTCCATCGCGGCCGTGGCGAGCTCCCGGCGCATCTTGAGCCGCTGCGCGGCGGCACGAGTGCCCGCCGCGCTCTCCGGAGCGTCGGAAGGGGACGTGGCACGGGGTGTCTTCGCGGCCTTGGGCATGGTCCGAACGTACTGCATCGGAGGGGGAGTGTGCCCAGGTGGGGGCGGGGAGCCCCCCGGGACACCGACGGTGCCCGGAGGGCTCAGCAGACCACCCCAGCCGGCCGCTCCCGGCTCAGCGTCGGGCATATTCGCGGAAGCCGCGCCCCGTCTTGCGACCCAGGCAGCCCGCCGCCACCAGGTGCTCCAGGAGCGGGGCCGGGGCCAGGCCCGGGTCCCGGAACTCACGGTGCAGCACCTGCTCGATCGCGAGCGAGACGTCCAGACCGACCACGTCGAGCAGCTCGAACGGGCCCATCGGGTAGCCGCCGCCCAGCTTCATCGCGGCGTCGATGTCGTCCAGGGTCGCGTAGTGCTCCTCGACCATCTTGATCGCGTTGTTCAGGTACGGGAAGAGCAGCGCGTTCACGATGAAACCGGCCCGGTCGCCGCAGTCCACCGGGTGCTTGCGGATCTTCGTGGTGACCTCGCGGACGGTGGCGTGGACATCGTCGCCGGTCAGCACCGTGCGGACGATCTCGACCAGCTTCATCGCCGGGGCCGGGTTGAAGAAGTGCATCCCGATGACGTCCTGCGGGCGCGAGGTGGCGCGGGCACAGGCCACGACCGGCAGCGAGGAGGTCGTGGTGGCGAGCACCGCGCCCGGCTTGCAGATCTTGTCGAGCCGCGCGAACAGCTCCTGCTTGATCTCCAGGTCCTCGGCCACCGCCTCCAGGGCCAGGTCGACGTCGGCGAAGGCGTCCAGCGTGCCGGCCGGGGTGATCAGGGCCAGCGTCGCGTCGCGCGCCTCGCCCGTCATCCGGCCCTTGTCGACCGAGCGGGCCAGCGACTTCGCGATCCGGGCCTTCGCCGTGTCCGCCTTCTCCTGCGAGCGGGCGGCGAGGACGACCCGGTAGCCGGCCTTCGCGAAGACCTCCGCGATGCCGGAGGCCATGGTGCCCGAGCCGGCGACGCCGACCGAGCGGATCTCACGGCCGCCGGCCGCCTCCGCGGAGCCCAGCGGGGTCAGCGCGTCCCGCACGACCTCGCCGGAGCCCGGCGCCTCGTACGTGTAGAAGCCGCGGCCCGACTTGCGGCCGGTCAGACCCGCCTCGCTGAGCTGCTTGAGGATCGGGGCCGGGGCGTGCAGCCGGTCGTGGGAGTCCGCGTACATGGCCTCCAGGACCGTACGGGCCGTGTCGACGCCGATCAGGTCGAGCAGCGCCAGCGGGCCCATCGGCAGACCGCAGCCCAGCTTCATCGCCGCGTCGATGTCCTCGCGGGAGGCGTACTTGGCCTCGTACATGGCGGCGGCCTGGTTGAGGTAGCCGAAGAGGAGCCCGTCCGCGATGAACCCGGCCCGGTCGCCGACCGCCACCGGCTCCTTGCCCAGGTCGAGGGCGAGCTGCGTCACGGCGTCGACGGCCCGCGGGTCGGTCAGCACGGAGGAGACCACCTCGACCAGCTTCATGGCCTGGACCGGGGTGAAGAAGTGCAGGCCGAGGACCCGCTCGGGGTGCGCCGAGTCGGCGGCGAGCCGGGTGACGGAGAGCGCGTTCGTGCCGGTGGCGACGATCGTGCCCGGCCGCACGATGCCGTCGAGGGCCCGGAACACCTCCTGCTTCGCCTCGTACGACTCGGGCACGACCTCGATGACGAGGTCGGCCTCGGCGGCCGCCTGGAGGTCGGAGAAGGTACGGAAGCGGGCCAGGACGTCCTGCCGCTCCTCCTCGGTGATCCGCTCGCGGGCCACCGCACGGGCGGTGGAGGCCTCCAGGGCGGCGACGGCCTGGGCGGCGGCGGTGTCGCTGATGTCGATGCCGATGACCTCGCGGCCGGCCCGGACGAGGACATCGGCGATACCGGTGCCCATGGTGCCGAGACCGACGACGGCGATGGTGGAGAGAGGGGTGTCCATCAGGGGACTCCTGAGAGGAAGAGTGACGACTGAGGGCAGTGCGCGCACGAAAGGGCGCGGGAAAGAGCGAGGGCTCTGCCCGGAGAAAGGGCGATGCCCTGGAGAAAAGGGGCGACGGACTCTGTCCCGGAGCCACGTCGAAACTGCCGAACCGACGAACACCCACAACGGCTGCGTCACCAGGCCGTTGTGAGGAGTGCGGGGGGTGCCCCGCTCACCTGAGACTAACCGGCGGGTAACGAGCACGCCAGTCCTGGGAAGTTGAGGAAAATGTGATCTGGATCGCGGATAGGCTCGGATTCATGGAATACGCCGAGGATCCGGAATTCTGCTCGATGATCGATCGATTGCGGGACGAGATCGAGAATGACTCCGGAAGCGTCCCGGCGGCATTCGAACAACTCGCGGAAACCACCGATCCCGAGGAACTGCACCACGTCCTCACCGCCCCCGGGCAGCCCCTCTGGGCCCGCGAGATCGCCGCCTACACCCTCGGTGTCACGGGCGATCCCCGCGCCTTCGAGGCCCTGGTGCTCCTGCTCAACCACCGCGACGCGGAGCGCTGCGTCACCGCCGCCCACGCCCTGACCCGGCTCGGCGACCCCCGGACCGCCCGGGCGGCCGCCGCCCTCGCCACCAACGAACTCCGCGCGGCCTACGCGCTGCTGCCGATCCGGCTGCTCGCCGCCCTCCGCGCCCCCGAGTCCGTCCCGGCCCTGATCACCGTCCTCGAACGGCGCCTGCCCGCCGACGACCCCCACTGGCGGGTCGGCCTCGCCTGCGTCGAGGGTCTGGGCGCCCTCGGCGACCCGAGGGCCCGTCCCGCCCTGGAGGCCGCGCTCCCGCATCCCCGGCTCGGCGCAGCCGCGGAGACGTCACTGGGCCGGCTCGGCACCGCCCACTGAGCGGAGCACCGGGCGGACCGCGCCGACGGCCTCGGATTCCGACGCCGGCTCCGGCGCGAACGATGACTCCGGCTCCGGCACCAGCGCGAACGCCTCGATCTCCACGAGCAGTTCCGGGCGGACGAGCGCCGACACCTGGACCGCCGAGCTCGCCGGCAGCGGCGCCCCCGCGAAACGGGCGTCCCTGGCCTCCCGTACGGCCGGGAGATGAGCGACGTCCGTGACGAAATACGTCAGCTTCACCACGTCCCGGAATCCGGCGCCCGCCGCCGCGAGGCAGCGGTCCAGGTTCGCGAAGACCTGCCGGGCCTGCGCCACCGCGTCACCCTCCCCGACCACCGTGCCCGAGGCGTCGAACGCGCACTGGCCGGATATCGCGACGAAGCGGCCCGTCCCCCAGACGACGTGGCTGTACTGCGGGCTGGCGGCGATTCCCTCGGGAGCGGGTACGTGGGTCAGGTGGTTCGTCATGCCCCACATCCTCGCCCACGGCACTGACAGCGCCCGCGCCCCCGGGGGGCGCGGGCACGGTGACGGCCGGCGGGCAGGCCCGCCCGCGGGGCGCGGCCGGCGTCAGCGCACGTGGCCGAGGAAGCCGTGCAGCGTGCTGCCCGCGGTGTCGGCCGCGGCCGGGACGGACCGGGTCACCGGCTCGGGCTTCGGCTCCGGCAGCGTCGCGCAGGCCGCGTCCACCTCGGCGTCGCCCTCGGCGCGGGGGACCTTGCCCGTGGCGAGGTAGGTGGAGAGGTGCTCGTCCATGCAGTCGTTCCCGCCGAGGGTGACGCCGTGGTTCCCCCCGCCCTCCTCGACGACCAGGCTGGAGCCGCGCATCAGCCGGTGCAGGGCGACCCCGCCCTCGTACGGCGTCGCCGCGTCGTCCGTGGCCTGGAGGATGAGGACCGGCGGCACCTGGTCGTTGCTGACGTCAGGCGGGGACAGCGACTCCACCGGCCAGAAGGCGCACGGCGCGTTGTACCAGGCGTTGTTCCAGGTGGAGAAGGGTGCCTTGGCGTGCACGTCCCAGTTGTCCTTGCGCCAGACGCTCCAGTCGCGGGGCCAGGCCGCGTCCCGGCACTGCACGCTCGTGTAGACCGAGTAGCCGTTGTCGGCCGCCGCGTCGGCCTCGCCGTAGCGCTCGTACGCCTCCGTGAGCGGTACCGCGTTCGCGTCGTTGACGTACGCGGCGAACGCCTTCGCGAGGCGGGGCCAGTAGCCGTTGTAGTACGCGCCGGGCAGGTAGGTGTCCTCCAGCTCGCCCGGTCCGACCTTCCCGCCGGCCGGCTTCGCGCGCAGCGCGTCGCGCATCCGGTACCAGGCCGCCTCGACCGCCGCCGGGTCGTCGCCCAGCTCGTACACGGAGTTCTGCTTGGCCACCCAGGCCATGAAGTCCTTGTGACGGGTGTCGAAGGCGTAGTCCTGCGCGATGTTGTCCTCGTACCAGACGCCGTGCGGGTTCACGACGGAGTCCAGCGCCATCCGCCGCACCCGGTCCGGGTGGAGCCGCGCGTACACGGCCCCCAGGTAGGTGCCGTACGAGTAGCCGAGGTAGTTGATCTTCTGGGCGCCGAGCGCGCGCCGGATGACGTCCATGTCCCGGGCGGTGCTCACGGTGTCGATGTACGGCAGTACGTCCGCGTACTTCTTGCCGCAGGCCGCGGCGAACGCCTGCGCCCGCTCGACCGCGAGCCGCTCGCCCGCCGCGTCGCCGGGCACCGAGTCCGGGCGGACCGGGGCGAAGTGGCCGGGCCTGCAGTCGAGCGCGGGCTCGCTCTTGCCGACCCCGCGCGGGTCGAAGCCGATCACGTCGTACTCGGCGGCCACCTTCGGGGGCAGCGAGGACGCCACGTACCCGGCCATGCCGCGGCCGCTGCCACCGGGCCCGCCCGGGTTCACGAGCAGCGGCCCCTGGAAGGTCTTCGAGGTGTGCGGGATCCGGGTGAGGGCGAGCGTGACGGTCCGGCCGGCCGGATCGTCGTGGTTGAGCGGCACCCTGAGGGTGGCGCACTGGAGCTTCGGGTACGCCTCGGTGGCACAGCCGGTCCAGGCGAGTGAGGGGAAGGGGCGGGGGGCCGGTTCACCGGCGCCCGCGGGGGCGGCGGGCAGGACGGTGACCGTCCCGGCGACCAGCGCTCCTGCGGCGATCAGCATTCCTGCGCGTGGGGTCATAGGGCGTTTGTGTCCCGAACCGGCCTGGAGAGGACCTGTTTCGCCGAGAGTTGACCCGAACGGAGGGGGATCCGACGGCGTGTCAGCTGACCGGTCCGATGATCGGAGGAGCGCGCTCAGAGGAGGGTGAGCTGCTCGGGAGCGGCCGCGAGGGACGGTTCCTCCGGTACCGGGAGGCGGCGGGGCGCGCCCCGGTGCGCCGGACCGATGCCGAACTCGGCCGCCAGCTCGTGCACCTGACGGGTGATCCGGCGCTGGTACCAGGTGGGCGCGTAGGCCCCGTCCGCGTACATCCGCTCGTACCGCCCCACCAGGCCGGGATGGTGGCGCCGCAGCCACTGCGTGAACCACTCGCGGGCACCCGGCCGCAGATGCAGCACGAGCGGGGTGACCGAACTCGCCCCGGCCTCGGCGATCGCGCGGACCGTGTCGCGGAGCTGCTCGGGCCGGTCGCCGAGGAAGGGCACCACGGGGGCCATCAGGACGCCGCAGTCGATGCCGTGCGCGCCGAGGGTCCGGACCACGTCGAGCCGGCGCTGCGGGGAGGGGGTGCCGGGCTCGATCGTGCGCCACAGCTCCTGGTCGGTGAAGCCGACGGAGACGGAGATGCCGACCTCGGTGACCCGGGCGGCCTGGGTCAGCAGCTCCAGGTCGCGCAGGATCAGCGTGCCCTTGGTGAGGATCGAGAAGGGGTTGGCGCGGTCGCGCAGGGCGGTGAGGATGCCCGGCATCAGGCCGTACCGGCCCTCGGCCCGCTGGTAGCAGTCGACGTTGGTGCCCATCGCGATGTGCGCGCCCTGCCAGCGGGCGGAGGAGAGCTGGCGGGCCAGGACCTCCGGCGCGTTGATCTTGACGACGATCTGGGAGTCGAAGCCGAGGCCGGTGTCGAGGTCGAGATAGCTGTGGGTCTTGCGGGCGAAGCAGTACACGCACGCGTGCGTGCACCCCCGGTACGGGTTGACCGTCCACTCGAACGGCATCCGGGAGGCGCCGGGCACCCGGTTGAGGATCGAGCGGGCCCGCACCTCGTGGAAGGTGATGCCCCGGAACTCGGGGGTGTCGAAGGTCCGGGTGGTCACCGCGTCCGCGCCGAACAGGGCGATGTCGGCGGGTGCGGCGGGGGTGTCGCCCAGATTGTCCCAGCGCACGGGCGCCTCCTCGATGGCTCTGCGTCGACCGTTCGCTCAGAATAGAACACCTGTTCCCTTGATCGTTGCAACCCGGATTTCGCGCCCCGGAGCCCACGTGGTTCTCTAGGCCCACACCCCTGAGGAACCACGAGCTGGAGGAAGTCAATGGCGCAGGTCGAGGCCACCACGGAACGGATCATCGCCGCCGACGCGGAGACGGTGTTCGACGCGCTGGCCGACTACAGCGGCACGCGCGCGAAGCTGCTCCCCGAGCACTTCAGCGAGTACGAGGTGCGCGAGGGCGGCGACGGCGAGGGCACCCTCGTCCACTGGAAGCTGCAGGCCACGAGCAAGCGCGTCCGCGACTGCCTCCTGGACGTCACCGAGCCCACCGACGGACAGCTCGTCGAGAAGGACCGCAACTCCTCCATGGTCACCACCTGGCTCGTGACCCCCGCCGGTGAGGGCAAGTCCCGCGCCGTCGTCACCACCGTCTGGGACGGCGCGAGCGGTGTCGGCGGCTTCTTCGAGCGGACCTTCGCGCCCAAGGGCCTCGGCAGGATCTACGACGCCGTTCTCGCCAAGCTGGCGGACGAGGTCGAGAAGTAACGCCCGGAGCGTTCACCGATTCGAGTGGATCGCCCGCACCCCCGCAACGGCGCCCCCTGTGCGCCGGGGGCGCGGGCCCCCTCGTAAACGCGCTGATGAGCGACCCAAGTGCGCCGTCCCGCAGGGCCGTTCGGGCCGCCCGGCGCCACTGACCTCCCGTACCGTCCGACTTGCTCCCCCTTCGTGCCCAATGCGAAGAATGGCGCGGCGCAGACGCCGTGACGAGGGGAGCAGGTACGTGGGTGCGATCACGATCGTGAAATCCGCCGAGGACGGAGAGGTACCGGCGGACACGGGACCGCTCGACGCGGGCGGCCCGCCCACCGACCCCGCCCCGCCGTCCGGGCCCGCCCGGGCCGACCAGCTCGACCCCCGCCGCGTCCGGCTCGTCTTCGGCGGCCTCATGCTCGCGCTGCTCCTCGCCGCGCTCGAGCAGATGATCGTCGCCACCGCCCTGCCGAAGATCGTCGGCGAACTCCAGGGCCTCGACCGGATGTCCTGGGCGATCACCGCCTATCTGCTCACCGCCACCATCGGCCTGCCGGTCTACGGCAAGCTCGGCGACCTCCTCGGCCGCAAGGGCGTCTTCCTCTTCGCCATCGTCGTCTTCGTCATCGGCTCGGGACTCGCCGGCTGGTCCCGCAGCATGGACGAACTCATCGCCTTCCGCGCGATCCAGGGCATCGGCGCCGGCGGCCTGATGATCGGCGTCCAGGCGATCATCGCCGACATCGTCCCCGCCCGGGAACGCGGCCGGTACATGGGCCTCATCGGCGCCGCCTTCGGCCTCGCCTCCGTCGCGGGACCGCTGCTCGGCGGCTTCTTCACCGACCACGTCTCCTGGCGCTGGTGCTTCTACTTCAACGTGCCCTTCGGGCTCGTCACCCTCGCCGTCGTCGCCGTCGTCCTCGAACTCCCCAAGCCCACGGCGCGCGCCCGCTTCGACGTCCTCGGCGCCCTCCTCCTCGCCGCCGCCTCCACCTGCCTGGTCCTGCTCACCAGTTGGGGCGGCACCGAGTACGCCTGGGACTCCCGCGTCGTCATCGCCCTCGCCTGCGGTGCCGCCGGAACCACCCTGCTCTTCCTGGTCGTCGAGCACCTCGCGCCCGAACCCCTCATCCCGCTGCGGCTGTTCCGCGACTCCGTCTTCACCGTGACCGCCCTCGTCGGCGCCGTCGTCGGCATCGCCCTCTTCGGCGCCGCCAGCTACCTCCCCAGTTTCCTGCAGATGGTTGAGGGAGCCACCGCCACCGAGTCCGGCCTCCTGATGCTGCCCCTCATGGGCGGCATCGTCATCGCCTCCGTCGTCTCCGGCCAACTCATCAGCCGCACCGGCCACTACAAGATCTACCCCCTGCTCGGCGGCGCCCTCTCCGTCCTCGGCATGTGGCTGCTCTCCCGCCTGGACGCCGACACCCCGCGTCTCCAGTACAGCCTCTGGCAGGCCGTCCTCGGCACCGGCATCGGCCTCGTCATGCCGGTGCTCGTCCTCGCCGTACAGAACTCCGTACGCCCCGGCGACCTCGGCACCGCCACCAGCGCCCACACCTACTTCCGCCAGATCGGCGGCAGCGTCGGCGCCGCCGTCTTCGGCACCCTCTTCGCCTCCCGGCTCGACGACGCCCTCGGCGACCGGCTCGGCGGCGTCCTCGCCGGCGGCGCGACCTCCCTGCCGCCCGCCGAGTCGATCACCCCGCAGACGGTCCACACCCTGCCGCCCGCCGTCCGCGACGCCTACATCCAGGCGTACGCCGACGCGATGCCGCGGATCTTCCTGTACCTCGTGCCGGTCCTCGTGCTCGGCCTCGTCCTCGCCTTCTTCCTCAAGGAGAAACCGCTGGTGACCCACCACAGCCCCACCACCGAGGCCACCGGAGCCGACGAGTTCGGCAGCGTCCAGGCCGTCCCGCACGCCCGGCACGCCGCCCCCGCGCCCGCCGCCCCCCACTCCGGACTCCCCGTCTGCGGCACCGTCCAGCACCACGACGGCAGCCGCGTCCCCCGGGCCGCCCTCACCCTCATCGACGTCCAGGGCCGGCAGGTCGGCCGGGGCGCCAGCGGCGAGGACGGGCGGTACGCGCTGAGCGTCCCCGGCAGCGGCGCCTACGTCCTGATCGCCGCGGCGGGCGGACACCAGCCCCAGGCCGTGTCCGTCACCGTCGGCGACCGGCCGGTCGAACTCGACGTCGTGCTCGGCGGCGCCGGGCGGCTCGCGGGCAGCGTCGTCACCGCCGACGGAACACCCGTACGGGACGCGGCCGTCACCCTCACCGACGTACGCGGCGAGGTCGTCGCCTCCACCCGCAGCGGGCGCGAGGGCGGATACGTCATCTCCGAACTCGTCGCCGGCGAGTACACACTCGCCGCCAGCGCCCCCGCGTTCCGGCCCGCCGCGCTCCCCGTCAGCGTCCAGGCCTCCCGCGAGACCCGCCAGGACATCGAACTCGCCGGCGGGGCCGTCCTGCGCGGAACGGTACGGGCCGGGGGCGGGCGCCCCGTCGAGGACGCCCGGGTGACCCTGCTCGACGCCGCCGGGAACGTCGTCGACACCCTCACCACCGGCGGCGACGGCACCTTCCGCTTCGTGGACCTGTCCTCCGGCGAGTACACCGTGATCGCCGCCGGCTACCCGCCGGTCGCGACCGTCCTCCAGATGGCCGGCGGCGGCCGCACCGAGCGCGACCTCCAGCTCGGCCACCAGGACTGAGAGGACCCCCCTCCGCGGTCAGGAGGCGGTCGAGGCCCTGCGCAGCGTGCTGATGCAGGAGCTGATCGCCTCCTGGAGGGCTTCGAGGCGCTGGAGCATGTCGTCCTCGAAGATCTCCTCCTCCAGGACCTCGTCCAGGGTCAGCTCCTCGAAGACCTTCGTCGCCTTCTGCAGGCTGCTGTAGAACTTCGTCCGCCGCTCCTGGACCCGTAGCGCCGGGTCCTCCTCCACCGCCTTCGCGACCAGGCCCTTGACGGTGTCGTACGCCTCACCGGCCCACTCGCCCGCCTCCTCCGAGTCGTCGAGCTCGTCGAGGAGCGACAGATGCCGCTCCGCCTCGGCCCGCAGCTCGGCCGGCGCCTCCACGGTCTGCCCGGCCGGCGTCTTGATCTGGCCGTTCTCGACGATCTGCCGCACGTATCCGATGCGGTCGGCCGCCTTCGCCTCGCTCGCCACGGCCTTCTTCAGATCGTCGGTACGCGCGAAGGCGCGGGCCATCTCGGTCTGCAGGGCCGGGTCCTCCTTCATCCGGTCGAGCAGCGCGCCGCGGGCCGCCTCGGCCGTCCCCGGGTCGGCGAGGATCGCGGCCCGCAGCGCCGTCGGGTTCTCGGCGACCTCCAGGGCCTTCGTCGGACGGATGCCCTCCGCCTCGGCCGCCGCGCTGATCGCCTGGCCGCGCACGGACGAGGCGCTGTTGCGCGAGGTGTAGTACGACAGCCAGACGTCGGCGTCGGGCAGCTCGATGTCCTCGCCGGGGACGAGCACCTCGAACTGCGGGACGACACCGTCGTCGGCCGCCATGTCCCAGGCCTTGTAGTAGCGCATGACCCGCTCCGGCGAGCATCCGGCGAGCTCCGCGAACGCCTTCGCCGACACCTTCGTCGCGGCCGTCCCCTCGGCGGCCTGCCCTCCGGGACGGACGCTGCGCGCCACCTTGAGCGCGAAGGTCCAGCCGCCGGTGCGGGCGTAGACCCCGAAGTCCCGGGCGTCACGGACGACGACGGGGTCGAGGTCCGCGGGGACGGGCACGGGCTCGTCGTCCGGCCCGGCCCCGTCGGCCGCGGGCTCCGCCGCGACGGGCTCGCTCGCGGAAGCCTCCGCGGCCTCGGGCCCCGTCGGCTGGACCCAGAACTCCTCCGACGGGTCGGCCGGCGCGGGGACGACGGGGGAGGTGTCGGACGGATCGAGGGTGGTGGTCACCGAGGGCACTCCGGGAGGTCGGGTACGAGAACTGCGGCCGACAGCCTATCCGCACCCCTTGGCGATGATTCGCCCTATTCCGGACACAGGGCATCGGGCATGTCGAAGGCGCCGCGGCACCGGGCGGGGGCCGCGCCCGCTCCGCCGACCCGTCCCGGACGACGGCACCCCGCCCGGGGAACCAGGCCGCGGCCGCCCTGCGGAGCCTCGTGGAGGAGGCCCCAGAGGGGTGTCAGGACGGGCGGGGACGGCCCGTACGACCATCCCGGTGAGTGCCACCGGTCCACTCCAACGACGGTTTTCCACAGGGGTGGTACGGCCGCCGGGCTGCGCGTACGGTGCCAGTCATGAAGATCCTCATCAGCGCCGACATGGAGGGCGCGACCGGTGTGACCTGGCCCGCCGACGTGCTGCCCGGCACGCCCCAGTGGGAGCGGTGCCGCGCGATGTTCACCTCCGATGTGAACGCCGCCGTGCTCGGCTTCTTCGACGGCGGCGCCGACGAGGTCCTCATCAACGAGGCGCACTGGTCCATGCGGAACCTGCTCCTGGAGCGGCTCGACGAGCGCGCCGAGATGCTCACCGGCCGGCACAAGTCCCTCTCCATGGTCGAGGGCGTCCAGCACGGGGACGTCGACGGCATCGCCTTCGTCGGCTACCACACCGGCGCCGGCACCGAGGGCGTCCTCGCCCACACCTACCTCGCCAACTCGATCACCGGCGTCTGGCTCGACGGCGAGCGCGCGAGCGAGGGCCTGCTCAACGCCCATGTGGTCGCGGAGTACGGCGTGCCCGTCGTCCTCGTCACCGGTGACGACCTGACCTGCGAGGACGCCCTGGGCTACGCGCCGGAGGCACCCAAGGTCGCCGTCAAGGACTACGTCTCGCGGTACGCGGCGGTCTGCCGCACCCCGGCCAGAACCGCCGCCGACATCCGGGCGGCCGCGAAGACCGGCGCCGCCCTCGCCGTACGGCACGAGCCGGTCCACGGCGGCCCCTTCACCGTGGAGCTGGAGTTCGACGCCGAGCACCTGGGCGCGGCCGCCACGGTGGTTCCCGGCGTGGCGCGCGGCGCGGAGCGGCGCGTCGCGTACACGAGCGGGACGATGTACGAGGCAATTCGCACATTCAAAGCGGTCACGACGATCGTCTCGGCCGCGGTGGAGGAGCAGTATGGCTGAGGAGGTCCGGGGCCCGGACACGACGGCGCTCGACGAGGTGGTCACCTTCACCTCCGAGCTCATCCGCATCGACACCACCAACCGAGGCGGCGGGGACTGCCGTGAGCGGCCCGCCGCCGAGTACGTCGCCGAGCGCCTCGCCGCCGCCGGCATCGAACCCACCCTCCTGGAGCGGACCCCCGGCCGCACCAACGTGGTGGCGCGCATCCCCGGCACCGACCCCTCGGCCGAGGCCCTCCTCGTCCACGGACATCTGGACGTCGTGCCCGCCGACCCCGCCGAGTGGACCACCCACCCCTTCTCCGGAGAGATCCGCGACGGGGTCGTATGGGGCCGCGGCGCCGTCGACATGAAGAACATGGACGCGATGGTCCTGGCCGTCGTCCGCTCCTGGGCCCGGCAGGGCATCCGGCCGCGCCGCGACATCGTCCTCGCCTACACGGCCGACGAGGAGGCGAGCGCCGAGGACGGCTCCGGCTTCCTCGCCGACCGCCACGCCGCGCTCTTCGAGGGCTGCACGGAGGGCATCAGCGAGTCCGGGGCCTTCAGCTTCCACCCGCAGCCCGGCACCACGCTCTACCCGATCGCCGCCGGGGAGCGGGGCACCGCCTGGCTCAAGCTCACCGCCCACGGCCGCGCCGGCCACGGCTCCAAGGTCAACACGGCCAACGCCGTCACCCGGCTCGCCGAAGCCGTCGCCCGGATCGGCTCGCACGCCTGGCCCGTCCGGCTCACCGCCACCGTCCGCGCCGCCCTGGCCGAACTCGCCGCGCTGTACGCCCTCGACATCGACACCCACGCGCCCGACCTCGACGTGGACCTGCTCCTCGACAAGCTCGGACCCGCCGCCGCGCTCGTCGCGCCGACCGTCCGCAACAGCACGAACCCGACGATGCTCGACGCCGGCTACAAGGTCAACGTCATCCCGGGCCAGGCCGTCGCCCACATCGACGGGCGGACGCTGCCGGGCACCGAGGAGGAGTTCGCCGCGACCATGGACGAGCTGACCGGCCCGCACGTCGAGTGGGAGTTCCAGCACCGCGAGGTCGCCCTCGAAGCCCCCGTCGCGTCGCCGACCTTCGCGAAACTGCGGGCCGCCGTCGAGCGCTTCGACCCGGACGGGCACGTCGTGCCCTTCACCATGTCGGGCGGCACCGACGCCAAGCAGTTCTCCCGGCTCGGCATCACCGGCTACGGCTTCTCACCGCTCCGGCTGCCCCCGGACCTCGACTACGGAGCCCTGTTCCACGGCGTCGACGAACGCGTCCCCGTGGACGCGCTGCACTTCGGCGTCCGGGTGCTCGACCATTACCTGAAGTCGGCGTAGGACCGTCATCGTTCGCGTAACACCGTGACAGGGGGAGCAGGGATGAAAACGATCGCCGCCCACGGCAGCTGGCCGTCACCCGTCGACGCGGCGCTCGCCGCCGCCCACGACGGGCGGCCCGAGTACCCCGGCGTCGTCGGCGACGAGCTGTGGTGGACCGCGCCACGGCCCGCCGAGGGAGGTCGCCGCGCCCTCGTGCGACGGCGCGGCGACGGCGCCGAGGAGAGCCTGCTGCCCGCCCCGTGGAACGTCCGCAGCCGGGTGATCGAGTACGGCGGCCTGCCCTGGGCGGCCGTCCCGCGCCCGGCCGGCGGACCCCTCGCCGTCTTCTGTCACTTCCCGGACCAGCGGCTCTACGTGTACGAGCCCGACGCGGCCTCCGGCGCCGCGCCCAGGCCCCTGACCCCCGTCTCCTGGACCGGCGGCGGACTGCGCTGGGCGGACCCGGTCATCCACCCCGACCGGGGCGAGGTGTGGTGCGTCCTGGAGGAGTTCACCGGCCCGGCCCCGACCGACGTACGCCGGGCGCTCGTCGCCGTACCCCTCGACGGCTCCGCCGCCGACGACCGTGCGGCGGTACGCGAACTGTCCGACGGGCGCCACCGGTTCGTGACCGGACCCCGGCTCTCCCCGGACGGCCGCCGGGCGGCCTGGATCGGCTGGGACCACCCCCGGATGCCCTGGGACGGCACCGAGGTCCAGCTCGCCGAGGTCACCGCGGACGGCACCTTCCGACGGGCCCGAACGGTCGCGGGCGGACCCGCCGAGTCGATCCCGCAGGTCGACTGGGACGCGGCGGGGCGGCTGCTCCTCGTCAGCGACCGCACCGGCTGGTGGAACCTCTACCGGGCGGACGTCGACGCCGACGGCGGCCTCGGCGAACCGGCGGCGCTCTGCCCCCGCGCCGAGGAGTTCGGCGGACCGCTCTGGAAGATCGGGCTGAACTGGTTCACCCCCCTGGAGAACGGTCTGGTGGCCGTCGTCCACGGCAAGGGCACCACCGGGCTCGGCATCCTCGACCCCGACCGCGGCACACTCGCCGACGCCGTCGGTCCCTGGACCGAATGGGCCCCGACCCTCGCCGCCCACGGCAGCCGCGTGGTCGGCATCGCCGCCTCCCCGCACAGCTCCTACGAGCTGGTCGAACTCGACGCCCGCACGGGGCGGACCCGGGTCGTCGGCGCCGCCCACACCGACGTCGTCGACCCCGCCCACCACCCCGAACCCCGCGTCCGCACCTTCACCGGCCCCGGCGGGCGCGAGATCCACGCGCAGGTCTACCCGCCCCACCACCCCGGCTTCACCGGCCCCGAGGACGAACTCCCGCCCTACGTCATCTGGGCCCACGGCGGTCCCACCGGACGCGCGCCCCTCGTCCTCGACCTGGAGATCACCTACTTCACCTCGCGCGGCATCGGTGTCGCCGAGGTCAACTACGGCGGCTCCACCGGCTACGGCCGGGAGTACCGCGAGCGGCTGCGCGAGCAGTGGGGCGTCGTCGACGTCGAGGACTGCGCGGCCGTCGCCGCGGCGCTCGCCGCCGAGGGCACCGCCGACCCGGCCCGGCTCGCCGTCCGCGGCGGCAGCGCCGGCGGGTGGACGACCGCCGCCTCCCTCGTCTCCACCGACGTGTACGCCTGCGGCACGATCATCTACCCCATCCTCGACCTGCGGGGCTGGGCCACCGACGAGACCCATGACTTCGAGTCCCAGTACCTCCACGGCCTCATCGGATCCATCGACGACGTCCCCGCCCGCTACAAGGAGCGCTCGCCGATCGAGCACGTCGACCGCGTCACCGCCCCCTTCCTGCTGCTCCAGGGCCTCGACGACGTCATCTGCCCACCCGCCCAGGCCGATCGCTTCCTCACCCGCACCGCCGGCCGGGGTGTGCCGCACGCCTACCTCGCCTTCGAGGGGGAAGGCCACGGCTTCCGCAGGGCCGACACGATGGTCCGAGCCCTGGAGGCCGAACTCTCCCTGTACGCAAGGACGTTCGGCATCGTCCGGACGGACGTCCCCGAGCTGGAGTACCGCACATGACGGCGCCCGGGCCCGCCCTCCCCGCGCCGCCGCAGGGGCCGCACGTCCGACCGCTCACCCGGCCCGAGCGGCTGCGGCCCGGCGCCCGGGTCGCCGTCGTCGCCCCCGCGGGGCCCGTCCCCGAGGAGCGGCTGCTGGCGGGGCTCGACATCCTCCGCGGCTGGGACCTCGACCCCTTCGTCGCCCCACACGTCCTGGACACCCACCCGACCCTCGGCCACCTCGCGGGCACCGACCGGGCCAGGGCCCAGGACCTGACCGAGGCCTGGTGCGACCCCTCGGTCTCCGCCGTCCTCTGCGCGCGCGGCGGATTCGGCGCACAGCGCATGGTCGACCTCGTCGACTGGGCGGCGATCAGGGAGGCAGGACCCAAGGCGTTCGTCGGCTACAGCGACATCACCGCCCTGCACGAGGCGCTCGCCGTCCGGGCCGGCTACGCCACCCTGCACGGACCGATGGTGGCCGCGGGCACCTTCCTCTCCGACCCGCGCACCCAGGAGTCCCTGCGGGCCACGCTGTTCGAGCCCGAGTCGGTCCGCACGCTCGGTCTGGACACGGCACGCACGATGGCCCCGGGCCGCGCCCGCGGTGTGACCCTCGGCGGCTGTGTCAGCCTCCTCGCCGCCGACCTCGCCACCCCGCACGCCCGCCCGTCGGCCCGCGGAGGCCTGCTGCTCCTGGAGGACGTGGGGGAGGAGCCGTACCGGCTCGACCGCATCCTCACCCAGCTCCTCCGCTCCCGCCGGCTCGACGGCGTCGAGGGCATCGCCCTCGGCTCCTGGGCGGAATGCGGTCCGTACGAGGAGATCCGGGCGGTCCTCACGGACCACCTCGGAGGCCTCGGCGTCCCGGTCGTGGAGGAGCTGGGCTTCGGCCACAGCGAAACGGCTCTGACCCTGCCGCTCGGCGTACCGGCCGTTCTGGACACGGAGAAGAACACCCTCACCCTGGACGTCCCGGCCCTGTGCTGAGGGGACGGGCGAGGAGCCCGCTCCGCGTCCCCGCGTCCCCGCGTCCCCGCGTCCCCGCGTCCCCGGCGACCCGGGGACGCCCGGCCTTCCCCTGATCCAGGGACGGGGGAACTAGACCGACACGACCCGGAGCGTCGCGTACCCCGGGCGGACGACCTCGTCGATCAGCCGCTGCCGCTCCGGCAGCGGCAGGAAGGCGGCCTCCAGCGCGGCGACCGTGAACTCCTCGAAGACCTCGGGACCGTAACCGAAGGCGTCCACCATGTGCTGGAACTCCTCGCTCATGGTGGTGCCGGAGACCAGCCGGTTGTCCGTGTTGAGCGTGATGCGGAAGCCCAGGCGGCGCAGCTCGTCGATCGGGTGCGAGGCGTAGTCCTTCGCGGCGCCCGTCTGGAGGTTGGACGTCGGGCAGACCTCCAGGGCGATCCGGTTGTCCCGGACGTACGAAGCGAGCCGGCCCAGCGTGCCGTCCTCGGCTATGTCGTCCGTGATCCGCACGCCGTGGCCGATCCGCTCGGTGCCGCAGACCTGCACGGCCTCGTGGATCGACTCCGCGCCGACGGCCTCGCCCGCGTGGATCGTGAAGTGGCAGTTCTCCCGCTTCAGGTGCTGGAAGGCGGGGAGGTGCCGGGCCGGCGGGTTGCCGATCTCGCCGCCGGCGATGTCGAAGCCGGCCACGCCCTTGTCCCGGTGCGCGACGGTGAGCCGCGCGATCTCCAGGGAGCGGTCCGTGTGGCGCATGCCCGTGAGGAGGGTGCGGACGGTGATGCGGCCGCCGGAGCGGAGCTCGCCCTCGCGGAAACCGTCGTTCACCGCCTCGACGACCTCGTCGAGTGTCAGACCGCCCTCCAGGTGCTGCTCGGGGGCGTAGCGGATCTCGGCGTAGACGACGCCGTCCGCCGCGAGGTCCTCGGCGCACTCGGCCGCGATGCGCGTGAGCGCCTCGCGGGTCTGCATCACCGCGCAGGTGTGGGCGAAGGTCTCCAGGTAGCGCTCCAGCGAACCGGAGTCGGCCGCGTCCCGGAACCAGACCGCGAGCGCGGCGGGGTCCTCGGTCGGCAGCGCGGTGTAGCCGCACTCCCGTGCCAGCTCGACGATGGTCGCGGCGCGCAGCCCACCGTCGAGGTGGTCGTGGAGGACGGCCTTGGGGGCCCGGCGGATCCACTCGGAGACGGTGGCGGCGGCAGGCGTGGCAGGGTTGTCAGACAAGTGCATGGCGGGGAAGTGTACGCCACGGGGCGGGGGGCCGCGGTGACGGGCCCGACGGGGGCGGGCGGCGAGGGCCTGGGCGGCGGTGACGCCGCCCAGGAGCGGGGCTGGGCCCTGTCCGGAGAGTCCGGCCCTAGTGCGACTGCAGCACGGGCAGGGCCGGTGCGCCCGTCGGGAGCATGTGCTTGGCCGCCAGGACCGGCGTCTCGCCGACCCGTACGACCTGGGTGACCAGCACGGCCGGGGTGTCCGCGGGCCGCCCCAGCTGGTCCCCGCGCCGCCGCCCGAGCAGCGTCGCCGTGATGCCGCTGTGCGCGGAGAGCGCCGTCTCCCGCGAGGCCCCGAGCAGGACCGAGAGCATGGAGACGGCCGGAGCGCGCGCGGCGCGTTCCTCCGTCGCCCGCAGGGCCCGGGCGAACTCCGGATGCACCCGGTCCAGCAGCTCGTCGGCCGCCGCCCACTCATGGCTCAGCGCCGCCGCCGTACCCTCCCCGGTCAGCACGGACTCCCAGAACCGCAGCTCCGCGCGGGCCGGGGCCAGCAGGTGCTGGGTGGTGAAGTCGGTGGGCTCCTCGACGGTCCGCAGCAGCGCCCGGACCCGCAGCGGCGTGCCCGCGCCGATCAGCTCCTCCAGTGGCTGGACGTGCTCGAACCCGCGCCGGGGCGGCCGGTCGTTGACCGTCCGGCCCACCCCGCGGCGCACGGTCAGCAGGCCGTCCTCCTGGAGCAGCAGCAGCGCCTCGCGCAGGGCGGGCCGGCTCACGCCCAGCTCGGCGGCGAGCTTCGGCTCGGAGGGGAGCGTCGAGCCCGGCGGGTAGGTGCCGTCGTGGACGGCGTCCGCGATCCGCTCGTAGAGGGCCACGACCGGTCGCCGCCGCTGTCCGCTGACCGCCACGGCCGCTCCTCGTCTCGATTCCGGTCGGTCCCGGTGGGTCTCGTACCCCTGGTTCCGACGGTGTCCGGCACCACGGTAGTCGGCTCACGTTGTCTGACAAGTCACCCGTACGGCTCCTCTCGCCGTCACGGTGAGGCTCCGCTCACCCCATTCTGGTCCCACGGCTGTGGACGGGGTACGACCGACGGCACGACGGAGGAGAGGGCCTGGATGAGTCCCAACGAGACGTCACGGACATCGGGCGGAGGCGGGTCCCGGTTCGGCGACGCCCTCACGCCGGGCCGGATCGGGACGGCCGCGCTCGCCGTCGTCACCCCGGTCCTCGTCTTCCAGAACACCCGGGAGATCGAGATCCGGCTCCTGGTGCCCGAGGTGTCCCCGCCGCTCCACCTCGCCCTGCTCGCGACCGCGCTCATCGCCGCCGCCCGCGGCTACGTCACGGCCCGGAGGCGGAAGTGAAGCGGCGCGCCGTGGTCGGCGCGGGCGCCGTCCTCGCTCTCGCGGCCGTCGCCGTCACCTCGACCGAGGAGGCCGCCGCGGGCGAGGACGGCACCCGTCCGGTGCCCGACTTCCTCGGCCGCGGCCTGTGGCGGGTCTTCACCCGGCTGGACCGTCGCACCCGGCTCGACGTCCACGACGTGAGCGGGCGGGACCGGCGGGTGATCTGGCCGCCGCGATGGCGGGTCGTCACGCAGTACCCGGCGGCGGGCACCGGCCTCGACCGTCGCACCACCGTCATGATCGGGGTCGTACGGAAGGGGGAGAGCTGCCCGCCCCGGGTGCGCACGGCGCGACGCTGAGCGCCCGGCTCCCGCCGAGGACGACGCGTCCGCTCAGCGCTTGCGGTTGATCTTCATCGTGTCGAGGTCGGTCACCGTCGACCGCAGCGTCTTGTACCCGTGGCCGAGCTCGCCGAGCGCGGTCTCCACCCGCTCCTCCGCGAGCGCGCCCGCCATCTCGTCGCCGTCCTCGGCGTCGGACACGACGACCAGGCGGTACGAGAACTGCCTCAGCGTCCGGTCGTAGGACAGCGAGCCCTCCTCCGTGAACCGCATCGCGGTCAGTCCGTGCGCGTCCACCTCGGCGAGCAGCCGCGCCCGGCTCTCCTCCGACAGACCGTCGAACGTGCCGCGCACGATGACCCGGTAGGTGTGCTGCGTGCCCATTCCTCGTACTCCCTGTGCCCTGGCTCTCCGGCCGCCCGACGGCGTGCCGACCCGCCAGCCTACGGCGGCGGCCGTCCGGTCCGCCGGGAATTTCCGGCCCCCCGGGCCCTCGCCGGGGACACCCCCCCCGGCCGCCTCCACGCCTCGGCACCCGTCGCCCCCACGCCTCCGCACCGGTCGAAGCCCGACTCCGAGAACCCCTGGTCAGGAAGGCCCCCAGGCGTGTTCCATGGGGCGATGACGACCGTACGACGTGCCGTACTGACGCTGCCCGCCGCCCCCTTGGGCCCGGACAACCCCCTTCCCGCACTGCGGGCCCCCGTCGGCGCCGGGGCCCACGCGGTCGACCCGCGGACCCTCGCCGGCCTCCCGCGCGACATGGCGCGGGGCATCGGCCGCGACCCGCTGCGCAGCCTGCTCCCCGCCCCCGTGCGCGACGGCTACGGCCGCGAGCGCGCGACCGCGGACCTCGACACGATCGTGATCGAGAACGACCTGCTCCGGGTGACCGTGCTGCCCGGCCTCGGCGGCCGTGTCCACTCCCTCCACCACAAGCCCACCGGACGCGAACTCCTTTACCGCAACCCGGTGTTCCAGCCGGCCGCGTTCGCCCTCAACGGCGCCTGGTTCTCCGGCGGCGTCGAGTGGAACATCGGCGCCACCGGCCACACCACCCTCTCCTGCGCGCCCCTCCACGCGGCCGTCGTCCGGGCGCCCGACGGCGGACCGATGCTCCGGCTCTGGGAGTGGGAGCGCCTGCGCGACCTGCCCTTCCAGGTCGACCTCTGGCTCCCGGAGGACTCCGAGTTCCTGTACGCCGGGGTCCGGATACGCAACCCGCACGAGCGCACCGCCCCCGTCTACTGGTGGTCCAACATCGCCGTCCCCGAGGACCGCCGCGTCCTCGCGCCCGCCGACACCGCCTGGCACCACGGGTACGAGCGCGGCCTGAGCCGGGTCCCCGTGCCGGTCACCGAGGACGGCACCGACCGCACGTACCCGCTGCGCAGCACGCACGCCGCGGACTGGTTCTACGACCTCCCCGAGGGGCAGCGCCGCTGGATCGCCGCCCTCGACGCGGACGGCACCGGACTCGTCCAGACCTCCACCGACCCACTGCGCGGCCGCAAGCTCTTCGTGTGGGGGACCGGGCGCGGCGGCCGGCGCTGGCAGGAGTGGTTGACGGAACCCGGCACCCCCGGCTACGCCGAGATCCAGGCCGGCCTCGCCCGCACCCAGCTGGAACACCTGGAGCTCGCGGGCGGCGCGGAGTTCAGCTGGCTGGAGGCGTACGGACCGGTCGCCGCCGATCCCGTGACGGCCCTCGGCGACGACTGGACCGCCGCCCGTGCCGACGTCGAGCGCAGCCTGTCCGGCGCCCTGCCCCGGGCCGCCGTCGACGCCGCGTACACGGCATGGCGGGAGGGGGCGGCCGACCTCGCCCCGGAGGAGGTCCTCGCCGCCGGATCCGGCTGGGGCGCGCTCGAAGTCCTGCGCGGGGGATACGACCTGCCCGGTACGCCGTTCCCGGAGTCGACGCTCGGCCCCGAGCAGGAGCCCTGGCGGGAACTGCTCCGCACCGGCGTCCTGCCGCCCCCGGCGGAGGGTGCGGCACCGCTGATCGCGCCGCTGGTCGCGTCCCCCTGGCGGGACATGCTGGAGACCGCGCCGGCCGACCCCACCACCGAGTACCAGCTCGGCATCGCCCAGTGGCACGCCGGTGACCGCGCCCAGGCGGTACGGAGCTGGGAGCGGGGACTCAAGGCGGCGACGACGCGCTGGCCCCTGCTGTACTGCCTGGCCGTCGCCGACCGGGAGGACGGCCACCCGGAACGAGCCGCCGAGCACTTCGCGGAGGCGTTCGCCGACCACGAGGCGCAGGACGCGTTCGCCGGGCACGAGGCGAAGGAGGGCGCCGCGGATCGCGAGGGCGCGCGGGCGGTGGTCGCCGCCGCCCTCGGGCGTGAGGCGTTCGACGCCTTCCTCGCCGTCCAGCGGCCCGACCTGGCCAGGGCCCTCTGGCACCGGCTGCCGGATGCCGCCCGGCGGCGCGGGGCCTTCCGGCTGCTCGAGGTCCGGCTGCTCCTCGCCGAGGGCCGGCCCGGCGAGGCGCGGGCCGTCTTCGACGCGGGGTTCGAGGTCGCGGACCTGCGCGAGGGCGCCGAGATCCTGGGCGAGCTCTGGGACCGGACCACCCACGAACTCCTGCCGGACGCGTACGAGTTCCGGATGCGCCCGAGCTGAAGGCGGGGGCGGGCCGAAGGCGCGGTCGCTACCCTGGAGGGGCGGAGACCGTGGGGGACGGGAGGTCCGGGGATGGCGGCATGGGCGACACAGGAGTGCCGTTGCGGGCATCCGCGTTTCCGGCACGGGGAACCCCGGTTCTCGGGAGGCTGCGCCGCCTGCCTCTGCGGGTTCTTCGAGTTGCCCCCGGCTCCGGCACTCGCCGACGAACCGACCCCGCCCCCGGAGCGGGACCGCACGCCGCACCCCGGCTGCCCCCTCCAGGACCCGGACTGCCTCGGGTTCCACGACGTCTTCTGAGCGGGACCCGCACCGCCTCGGTCCCGGGCGCGGACCTGCGGGAGGGGGAGCGGACCGGAGCGGCACCGGCGCTGCCCCGGTGCCACGGAGCACGACCGATGTGAGGACCACGGATGATCACACGCGAGACGGGGCCGGCGGGCCGGTCCCTCCAGGGCGACACCTCGGAGCGCCCGTCGTGACCGCGCTCTCCCTCCGCGTCCTGAACCGGGCGCTCCTCGACCGGCAGTTCCTGCTCGCGCGCACCGACCGCACACCGCACGACGTGATCGGACGCCTGGTCGCCCTCCAGGCGCAGGAGCCCAACTGGCCCCACGTTGGACTGTGGACCAAAATCCACGGCTTCACCCAGGCCGATCTCACCGGGCTCGTCGAGGACCGGAAGGTCGTCCGGTCCGCCCTGCTCCGCAGTACCCAGCACCTCACCACGGCCGAGGACTCCGCCGCCTGCGGCCGCTGGTGCAGCCCGTGCTCGACCGCACCGCGAGCGCGTCGTACTTCACCCGGAACCGTGCCACCGTGCACGGCGCGGGCCTGGACGTGGCCTCCCTCGTGGCCGAGGGGCTCACCCTGCTCGGGGACCGGACACTGTCCCGCAGGGAACTGGCCCGGCTGCTCGCCGAACGCCATCCCGGTCACGACGGACGGATCCTGGCGGGCGAGGTCGAGCTGCGCACCCCTCTCGTCCACGATCCCGCCACCGGCTCCTGGGGCTCCTGGGGCAACCGGTCGGCCATCTCCGTCACGCCCGCCGAAGCCTGGCTGGGACGGCCGTTCGCCGCCACGGCCACCGGCGACGGAGAGGCGGCGAAGGAGGCAGGACGCCATGACGACCGGCACCAAGTTCGGTCCCCGCATCGGGGTCGCTCTCGGGATCGCCGAGTCGGATTGGAAGAAGCAGACGTTCAACCTGCAGAGGCTGATCGTGGGCAAGGACCTCGTCGACCCGCTCGACCCGAGGATCCTGCCCCAGCGCCCGGTCATGGAAATCCCCTTCCGGCCGCCGCCGCTCGCGGAAGGGCGCCGGACGCGCATTGCGCCGATCATGGGAAGGGGCACCCCCGCGCCGGCGGGTGCCCCTTCCGCCCGGGAGGCAGGAGGCACGGGAATGGCGCGCACGCGCGAGGTCTACGTCTACGACTACGCCGCCGACTTCGGGCTCAGCGCACTCGCCGGCACCCTGTGCGCCCGGTCGGCCCTCCGCCTCGACGGTCCGGTGGTCCTCGACATCGCCGCGTCCGAGGCGGAGGACGACGACCACCGGATCGGCGCGGACGTCCGGCTGCTCCTGGATTCCCCGCTGCCGGACGACGTGCTCCACACCGTGTGGCTGGCAGCCGTACGCCGCTGCTTCGACCCCGCCGAGGACGGCACCGACACCCGGACCTGGCTGGACGCGGTCGCGGAGCTGTGCCCCCCGCGCGCTCCGGAGCGCGACCCGTACGAGGTGCGGTCCCTGGACGCGGTACGGCCCGACGTCCCGGAGGAGGAGCTGCGGAAGGCCGTGGCCGCCGAGATCGATTCCGCCTCCGCCGGTATGGAGCTCCGCGTCGCCGTACCCGGCATCGTCCCCGCGCTCCTCCGCGTCGTGCGGGAGGCCGACGCCGACCTCGCGTTCCGGCTGTTCCTGAGGGCGCTCAAGGCCTACTCCGTGCCGGTCGGTGCGGACACGTACGACCGGCTGCTCGCCCTCGGCGACGGGCTGGCCTACCCTCCGGCCGCCGTCCACGAAGACCTGACCGTGCGCTGGCGCCCCCTCGACCCGGGCCGCCGCGACCTCGCGGACGGCCGGTTCGGACTGCCGGCGCTCGCGGCCGCTCTCCGCGGGACCGAATGGACCTACGGCGGCACCCCGCGCGAGCACATCCAGCGGGTCGCCGACGACATCCCGGGACACGCCCCGGGCACGTACGCCGCGGTGCTCCTCGACGACGCCTGGCGACTCCTCGACTCGGCCCTGCCCGGGGAGACGGTGGGCCTGCTCTGGCGGACCGCGGCCGGGCGCCCGCACGTCCTCGACGAGGAGGAGTTCGACGCCGACGGGCGGGCCTGGCTGGAGCAGGTCTCCCAGGTGTGCCACACCCACCTCGCGGAGGTCGATCCCGCCTACGCGCCCTTCCTCTCGCCCGCGAGGACCGATCTGACGGAGGCGGTGCTGCGGGAGGTCCGCGAGGCGGTCCACGCCGAAGCGGAGCAGGTACGCGGGGTGGCGCGGGTCCTGGAGGACGTGGTCACGGCCGTCGACCCGGACCTCGGGTTCCGTCTCCTCCTCCATCTCCTGGACACGTACGCGGTCCCCGTCGGCGAGGCCCGTCGCGACCGCTACCGGGCACTCGCCGCACGCCTCGGGCTCCGGGGGCTCGGCGGGCTCGACGGCGACCCCGGGTGACGGCGGTGACCGGGCCGGCCGGCCTCCTCGCGCGGCGGGGGATCACGCCGGCCCGGTCGGCGTCCTCGGGTGGAGGCGGGATCGCGCCGGGCCGGCCGGTGACCGGAACCGCGCCGAGCAGGGCGGGAGCGGCCCCGGCGACCTCGCGGGCTGAGCCGTGCCGCGGCGCTCCCGCCGGGCGTCAGGACACCCGGCACAGGATCTCGCCGTGCGGGACCATGAACCAGGCGTCCTCCCGCGTGCCCCACTCCCGCCAGGCGTCCGCGATCTCCGTGAGCTCCGCCCTCGTCGCGTGGCCGCCGGACACGGCCAGGTCGGCGTAGCCGGAGCCGGTCGTACGGTCCGCCCACAGGCCGCTCCACCAGGCGCGCTCCTCGGGCGTCGCGAAGCACCAGGTGCCGGCGGTCGTCGTGATGTCGGTGAAGCCGGCCTGCCGCGCCCAGGAGAACAGCCGCCGTCCCGCGTCCGGTTCGCCGCCGTTGGCCCGGGCGACGCGGTGGTACAGGTCCGACCAGCCGTCCAGGACGGGGTGTTCGGGATACCAGGCGAAGGCGCCGTAGTCGCTGTCGCGGGCCGCGACGACACCGCCGGGGCGGCACACCCGCCGCATCTCGCGCAGCGCCCGCACCGGGTCGCCGACGTGCTGGAGCACCTGGTGGGCGTGGACCACGTCGAAGGAGTCGTCGGGGAAGTCCAGGGCGTGGACGTCGGCGACGGCGAACTCGATGTTCTCCAGGCCGCGTTCGGCCGCCACGGTGCGGCCCCTGGTCAGGACCTCCTCGGCCGCGTCGACCGCGGTGACCCGGCCGGGGGAGACCAGGGCGGCCAGGTCGGCGCTGATGGTGCCGGGTCCGCAGCCCACGTCCAGGACGTCGAGCCCCGCGGAGAGCGCGGGCAGCAGGTAGGCCGCGGAGTTGGCGGCCGTCCGCCAGTTGTGCGAGCGCAGGACCGACTCGTGGTGGCCGTGGGTGTAGACGGCCGTCTCGTGGACCGTCTCGTCGGCGGCGGGGTGCGCGGAAGGGGTGGAGGCATGCGTCATCGGAGCGACTCCCTCGGTGTGGGTGCGTGCTCACCACCGTACGCAGGGATGTCGCATGATGAGATTCGTGTCTTGACATGTGGACGGCGCTCAAGTGGCGCCTCAGGTGAACAGGTCTCTCCGGTAACGGAGTTCCTCGAGCACCCGGCCTCCTGTCTCCTCCCGCACGGCCTCGCCGTCCGCGCGCCAGCCCGCCGCCTCGTAGAAGCGGCGCCCCCGCGCGTTCCCCGCGAACACCCACAGCGCCGCCGTGCGGAACCCGGCCGCGACGACGGCCTCCGTGGAAGCCGCGAGAAGAGCCCGCCCGATCCCCGTGCCCCACACCTCCGGCAGGGCGTAGAGGGCGGCCAGTTCGGCCGTGGTCCGCCCGTCGAAGGTGCCGTCCGGCCAGGCCCGGAGGCTGGAGAACGCCCGTACCCGCCCGTCGGGTCCCGTCTCGACCAGGACCGTGGGCCGTTCCGGGGCGGCGAGGCGGGCCCGCCAGACGGCGGTGCGCTCCTCGACGTCCAGGGTGTCCAGGTAGGCGGCGGGCAGCAGGTCGCGGTAGGCGGCCCGCCAGGACAGCACGTGCGCGGCGGCGATCCCCGCCGCGTCCTCGGCGAGGGCTTCTCGAATCGGCATGTCGCATTGTCGGCCGGACGCCGCCCCCGCCGCCTCGCAATTACGGCCCGCCCTCCGCACCCGCCATCACACTTCCGGCCCCCCTGCCGCGGCCGGCTCCGCACCTGCGGCGAGCAGGGTCGTCAGGCCGTCCGGACCGACCTGACGAACCCCCTGTTTCAGCACCGTGAACGGGCCGTCCGGACGGCCTCCGCGCCCCTAGGATCGGCCGCGCCGCCGCCCGGTGGTGCGCCTCTCCCACGTGCCGAGGAGTCCCGTGCCGAACTCGCCCGCGCCCGCCCGCCGTTCCGTGCTGAAGGTCCTCGCGGCGGCCCCGGCGGTCTCCGCCCTCGGCGGGCTCGCCACCGCCACCCCCGCCACCGCCGCGCCCGCCCCCGCCGCCCTACCTGGACACGCGCCCGGGCCCGCCGCCCCCCTCGCCGCGCCCGGCATCGTCAAGGCCCTCCCGGCCGAGCACTTCACCGTCCGGGGCACCAACGCCGAGGCGCGCTTCGACGGCTTCGGGGACACCGGCCTCCTCACCCCCGTGGACCGCTTCTTCGTCCGGAACCACACCACCACCCCCGTCCTCGACGCCGCCGACTGGCGCCTGACCCTCTGGGGCGACGGTCTCCACGGCCGCGCCCCGGTCCACTTCACCTACGGACAGCTCCGGGACCTGCCCTCCGTCACCCGAACGGCCCTGATCGAGTGCGCCGGCAACGGCCGCAGCCTCTACACGAGCCAGCAGGGCGAGCCGGTCACCGGCACCGCCTGGACCCTCGGGGCCGTCGGAGCCGCCCGCTGGCGCGGGGTGCGCCTCGCCGACGTGCTGCGACGGGCCGGGATCGCCCGCGACGCGGTAGCCCTCCAGCCGCGCGGCCTCGACGACCCGTACGTCTCCGGCGGGATCGACTACGGCCGGGTCCGCCGCCCGCTGCCGGTCGCCAAGGCCTTCGACGACGTGATCCTCGCGTACGAGATGAACGGCGAGCCCCTCCCGTACGACCACGGCCACCCGGTACGGCTCGTCGTGCCCTCCTGGGTCGGCATCGCCTCCATCAAATGGCTCGGCGACATCGAGGTCTCCACCCGCCCGCTCACCTCGCCCTGGTCCACGGACTGGTACCGCCTCTTCGGCGACGCCCACCCGGCCGGCGGCAGCGCCCCGATCAGCCGCCAGACGGTCAAGTCCGGCTACCAGCTGCCCTTCGGCGCCACCCTGGAGGCCGGCCGTGCCCACCGGCTGACCGGCAGGGCCTGGTCCGCGCACGCGCCCGTTCGGACGGTCGAGGTGTCCACCGACGGCGGCGCGCACTGGCGGCGGGCCCACCTCCACGACATCCCGCGGCGGGACGGCTGGGTCCGGTGGAGCACCCCTTGGCTCCCGCGCGCCACGGGGCCGGTCACCCTGCTCTCCCGGACCACCGACACCGCCGGTAACACCCAGCCCGAGCGGGCCGTCCACAACACCCAGGGCTATCTCTTCAACGCCGTCGTGCGTCACCCCGTGACCGTCGCCTGAAGCGACGCCTGGAGCGGCGGAACCGGCCGAACCTTCGTATAAAGGGCACGGGGGTGCCGTGCCGGCGCCCCCGTGCGCTCAGGAGGTACGGGACATGCGGCAGACGGCTCCGGACGGCCGCGGCCCGGTGCGCTACGGCCCTCCCGCCCCCGACACCGGCCTTCCCGTCCTGCCGGGACTCGCCGGGCTCCTCGCCGCCGCCGCCGGACGGACCACCCCCGAGCCGCCCGGCGGCGGCCCCGTCCTGCGCGAGGCCGCCGCCGGCTACTGGTGGCGCCGCGGCCTGCGCACCCACCCCGAGGACGTCGTGGCCGGCCCCGGCGCCCCCGCGCTGCTGCTCGCCCTGATCGCCGCCCACGGCGGCGACCTCCTGCTGCCCCGGCCCTGCCCCGCCTGGTGGACCCCGCAAGCCCGCCTCCTCGGCCGCCCGGCCTACCACGTGCCGACCCCCGCCGAGGCGGGCGGCGTCCCCGACCCGTACGCCCTCCTGGAGACCGTCCGGCGGATCCGCGCCGAGGGCGGCACCCCGCGCGTCCTCCTGCTCTCCGTCGCCGACGACCCCACCGCCACGGTCGCCCCGCCCGAACTCGTCCGCGAGGCCTGCGAGGCCGCCGTCGCCGAGGGCCTGCACGTCATCAGCGACGAGACCTGGCGCGACACCCGCCACCACCCCGAGGACACCGTGCTCCTCAGTCCCGCCGAGATGTGCCCCGACGACGTGACCGTCCTGTCCGACCTCGGCGGCGCCCTCACCCCGGCCGCCTGGCCCTGCGCCGTCGCCCGCTTCCCGCCCACCGATCCGTCGCGCGCCGACCGTTGGACCGACCGCCGCGCCCGCGTCCTCGACGTGCTCACCGCCCTCGGTGCCGTCGTCCCCGGGCCGGTCGCCCCCGCCGCCGCGCACGCCCTCGACGAACCCGAGGACGTCACCGTACGGGCCCGGCGCGCCGCCGACGTCCACGGCCGACTGGCCGCGGCCGCGCACCGCGCGGTCCTCGCCGCCGGAGCGCTGGCCCGGCCGCCGCAGGCGGGCCGCCACCTCTACGCCGACCTCGGGCCGCTCCGGGCCGGTCTCGCCGCCCGGGGCGTCACCGACTCCCTGGAGCTCGAGAGCCACCTCGGCGCGCGCCTCGGCGCTCCCGCGACCGGCGGCCACCGCTTCGGCGACGAGATCGGCGCCCTGCGCGTCAGGTTCGGCACCGGCATGTTCCTCGGCCGCACGGAGGAGGAGCGGGCGGAGACGCTCGCTGCGCGGGACCCGGAGACGCTTCCCCATGTGGCTTCGAGGCTGCGGGAGTTCGGAGGAATCCTGGAGGAACTCCGGTGACGGCGCCCCCGGCCGGCCGCCGGCCGAAGCGGGCGCGAGCCGCGGCGGCACGGGCCGTAGCCGTACGGGCCGTGCCCGCACGGGCCGTGGGCGCCGCGGCCGTACGAGCCGACCGCCCCCGAGCACCCCGAGCACCCGCACCGGCCCGGCCATCCGCACGAGCCGAACCATCCGCGCAGAACGGAGCCCGCAGATGACGGAACGGACGGCACCCCCCGCGCGGGCCGCCCAGGACGCCGCCCCCCAGGCCGATCCCGCCACCGCTCCCGCGTCCTCCCCCGCAACCGCACCCGCTCCCGTCCTCCATCCCGTCGGGCGGCTCCGCCTCGACTGGCCCCGCAGCTTCGCCGACCGGCTCACCGCACCGCTCCCCGGCGTCCGGGCCCTCGCCCGCCTCGCCCGCGAGGGAGCCGTCCGCCCCCGCCCCGAAGGCCTCCGCGACATCCCGCTGCTGCCCTTCGAACCGGGCCCGCTCCCGCCCGCGGGACCCGACACCCTCGCGATCACCTGGGCCGGGCACGCCAGTTGGGTGCTGCGGATGGGCGGGCTCACCGTCCTCACCGACCCCGTCTGGTCCCGCCGGATCTTCGGCACACCCGCCCGGCTCACCCCCGTCGGGGTCCGCTGGGAGGACCTGCCCCGCGTCGACGCTGTCGTCATCAGCCACAACCACTTCGACCACCTCGACGCCCCGACCCTGAAACGGCTCCCCCGGCACACCCCGGTCTTCGTCCCGGCCGGCCTCGGCCGCTGGTTCACCCGCCGCCGGTTCAACCGGGTCACCGAACTCGACTGGTGGGAGGCGGCCGAACTCGACGGCGTGCGCTTCGACTTCGTCCCCGCCCACCACTGGTCCAAGCGCACCCTCCTGGACACCTGCCGCTCCCTGTGGGGCGGTTGGGTGCTCACCGACCGGTCCGGTCGGCGCGTCCACTTCGCGGGGGACACCGGGTACGGCCACTGGTTCGCCGAGATCGGCCACCGGTACCCCGGCATCGACCTGGCCCTGCTCCCGATCGGCGCCTACGATCCCCGCTGGTGGCTCAGCGACGTCCACACCGACCCGGAGGAGGCCGTCCGTGCCCACCAGGACCTCGGGGCGCGACGGATGGCCCCGATGCACTGGGCGACCTTCGTACTGTCCTCGGAGCCCGTCCTCGAACCCCTCACCCGGGTCAGGACCGCCTGGGAGCAGGCCGGACTGCGCCGCGAGGACCTGTGGGACCTGCCGGTCGGCGGCTCACGGGTCCTCGTGCCCTGACCTCCGCGCCTCGACGGCGGAGCCCCGGCACTTTGAGTCCGGCCCTCGACGCCCCGGCACCCCGAGTTCCGGGGGCGGGGCTACCGCTCCGGCACCCCGCCCACCTTCGCCCGCGACCCCCGGATCCGCCGCCACAGCGCCGGGACCGCGCTGATCAGCACCGTGAGGCCCACCGCGGCGACGACACCCTGCCAGGGCTCCGGGAACAGCGAACCGCCCAGGATCCCGATGAGCTGGTACGTCGCCGCCCACGCCAGGCAGGCCGCCAGGTCACCGCGGACGAACCGGCGCAGCGGCATCTCTGACAGCAGACACGCCAGCATCACCGGGATCCGGCCCGCCGGCACGAGCCGGGACAGGACGAGCACCGACACCTGATGCGTGTCGAGCCGCTCCTGCGCGTGGGCGAGCCGGTCCGGTGTCACCCGGCCCCGCAGCCTGGCCAGCCACCGCGAGCCGTTGCGCGAACGCACCCCGCGCTGCCCCAGCCAGTACAGGGCCGTGTCCCCGAGGAGCGCCGCGAAAGCCGCCACCAGGAAGACGAGGAGCAGCGCGACCGGCGACGTCTGATGGAAGGCGACGACCGCCGCCGAACTGACGATCGCGCCCGTCGGCACGACCGGTACCAGGGCGCCGAGCGCCACGAGGAGGAACAGGGAGGGGTAGCCGACGGCCTGCTGCGTCGACTCCGTCGGCAGCTCCCGTACCGCTGTCACGACCCCGGTGAGCCCGTGGATCACCGGCGGCCACCCGGCCGCGCCGCGGGGGAGGACCGCGGGCCCCTTCCCGACCCGTCCGCCGTGGCCGCCGTCGCCGTGGCCCCGTCCGCCGTGGCCCCGGTCACCGTGCCACCTCCGGACGTACCCGCTCGCCGTGCCCGAGCAGATGCACCGCCACCTTCGGCGCCAGTCGTGCCGAGTGGCGTACGAACTCGTCGCCCGGCGCGTGGAACTCGTGCGGCCTGATCCCGTCCAGCCCGATCGGCCAGTACGTGCCGTAGTGCACCGGCACCGCCGCCGCGGGCGACAGCGCGGCGAGCGCCTCGGCCGCCCGGCCCGCGTCGAGATGGCCGTGCCCCAGGTACGGGCCCCAGCCGCCGACCGGCAGCAGCGCCACGTCCACCGGTCCCACCGCCTCCGCCATCCCGTCGAAGAGCCCGGTGTCCCCGGCGAAGTACGTCCGCGCCTCGCCCTCGACGACGTACCCGAGCGCGGGAGCCCGGTGCGGCCCCACCGGGAGCCGCCGTCCGTCGTGGAGCGCCGGCACGGCCCGTACCGTCACACCCTCGACCGTCACCGTGTCGCCCGGCTCCACCTCGGTGAGCCGCAGCCCGTTCCCGTCGAGCCTGCGCAGCCCCGGTACGGCGGCGGGGGCGCCGCGCGGCACGACGAGGAGCGTCCCGGGCGCGAGCCGGGCCAGCGACGGCAGGTGCAGATGGTCGGAGTGCAGGTGGGAGACGAGCACCGCCTCGGCGACCGCGGCCTCGGGCGGCGGCAGGGCGCCGCGCCGCCGCCGCAGATGCGCGAGCCGCCGCGCGAACAGCGGATCGGTGAGGAAGCGGACCCCGGAGTCCTCGACCGTGCAGGTCGCGTGACCCCACCAGGTGACCTCCACCGGCATGCCGCCTTCCGTCGTCTCGGGTTCCCGCCGTCGTCCACCGCCGTTCACGATGTCCGCGCTCGTACCCTCACTCCGTATCGAGGGTAAATGTCCGGAGCGGGCGCCGGAGGATGTTCGGCCGTGCCGTCCCGCAGTAGGGTCGGCCCATGGACGACGTTCGGGTGGCGGCGATCGCCAGCCTCACCCCGCTCGAAGAGCTGGACAGTGAACCCTTCCTCGTGGACACGCGCCGCCAGCACGCGGTGTGTGCCCGCTGGGCCGACGACCAGGGGTACGTGGTCGCACGCCAGTTGCTGTTCTACGGAATCCGGCCCGATCACGAGGCGCTGTGGGCGGACGTGGAGGCGGGGGCGGTCGACCTGTTCGTCGCCGCCAACGAGCGGGTCCTCGCGCGGGCGCTGACCTCCGTGCCCGGCTTCCGAGCGGAGTGCGCGCGGCGCGGGGTTCGGGTGGAGACCGCCTGTTCCGACGGGCCCGCCGGCGAACCGGAGTACGACGCGGCGGCCAAGGCGGGGGTCCACCGGCGGCTCTCGATGCCGACGGCCGGGTACGACGGCTGCTGACGTCGCCCGCTCGCGCGCGGTGAGCCGGCGTACGCCCGCACGCCCGTCCCCGCGTCGACGTCACGTACGGCACGACCCGTCTCCATCCACGACCTGACACACCCGGGCCGATCACCGTCACCCGTTTCCCCCGCCGACCGTGGGCGTTGTGCCACGCTTGAGACAGGAAACGGGTGAAAGGTGTAGCGGGCGTGGGTGACAGGCGATGGGGTGGCGCCGACCGCTGGCGGTCCGCGGGCAGTGCGCTGGGGCGGGTGGTCGTGGTGTGGGCGGTGTCGACGCTCACCCTGCTGATCCTCGCCGGACTGCTCCCCGACTTCGAGCTGCAGTCCGCCGGCGGCGACACCTTCACGAGGACGGCGCTCACCGCCGCGGCGGCGGCCGGCGCGTTCGGGCTGCTCGGCGCGCTCGTCTGGCCCGTGATCGTGCGGGCCCTGCTGCTCGTCCCCGCCCTCGTGCTCGGCCTGCTGGTGTTCTTCCTCAACGGGTCGCTCCTGCTCGTCGCGCTCTGGCTGATCCCCGACGGACGCGGCACGGCGAACCCCGAGACCGCCGTCGTGGTCGCCGCCGTGATGTCCGCCGTCGCCTCCACCGGTCTCGCCGTCCGGGACGACGACGCCTACCGGCGCCGGCTCTACCGGCTCACCGGCCGCACCCGGCCCCGCGCCTCGGAGGGCACGCCCGAGCAGGTCCCCGGGACGGTCTTCCTCCAGCTCGACGGCGTCGGCCATCACGTCCTGCGCGGGGCCGTCGCCGACGGGCTCATGCCGACCGTGGCGTCCTGGATCGACGCGGGCCACCTGCTCACCCCGTGGCGCACCGACTGGTCCAGCCAGACGGGCGCGAGCCAGCTCGGCATCCTGCACGGCTCCAACGAGGACGTGCCCGCCTTCCGCTGGTACGAGAAGGACACCGGCCGGCTCATGGTGTCGAACCGTCCGGCCGGTGCCGTGGAGCTCCAGCGCAGGGCCGTGCGCCGCACCGGGGACGGCGGGCTGCTCACCGTCGACGGGGCCTCGCGCGGCAATCTGTTCAGCGGCGGCGCCGACCAGCTCGCCCTCGTCCTGTCGATGGCCGCCCGGCGCGGCCCGCGCAACCGCTCGCGCGCCGGCTACTTCGCGTACTTCTCCGACCCGGCCAACGCCGTCCGTACCGCGGGATCGCTGGTCGCCGAGTGCGGCCGTGAGATGTTCCAGTCGACCCGGGCGCGGCTGCGCCGCGAGACCCCGCGGGTCTCGCGCGGCGGCACGTACCCCTTCGTGCGGGCCTTCGCGACGGTCGTGGAGCGGGACGTCGTCGTCTCGGCGGTGATGGGGGACATGCTCGCCGGGCGGACCGCCGTCTACGCCGACCTCGTCGCCTACGACGAGGTGGCGCACCACTCGGGCCCGCACGGCCGGGACACCGACCAGGTCCTGCGCCGCCTCGACCGCGCGATCGCGCTGATCGCGACGGTCGCCGAGCACACCCCCCGCCCCTACCGGATCGTGCTGCTCTCGGATCACGGGCAGAGTTCCGGAGAGACCTTCGAGGGCGCGTACGGGCTGACGCTCAAGGACCTGGTGCGGGCCGGGTGCGGGCTTCCGGTACCGCGCCGGGTGCGCAGGACCCGCAGCGGTTCGGAGGCGCGGGACGCGGCCAGGGCCGCGCTGCGCCTCGCGCTGCACCGGCCGGTGGACGAGACCGGCGAGAGCGCGAAGGAGCTGCCCGCCCGGCCCTCCGAGCCGGTCGTCCTGGCCTCCGGCAACCTCGGTCTCGTCTCGTTCCCCGACGTGCCGCACCGGATGACCCGGGAGGAGATCGACCGGCGCCATCCGGCGCTGCTCCGCACCCTCGCCCACCATCCGGGGGTCGGCTTCGTCCTGGTGGCGAGTGCCGAGCACGGCTCGGTGGTGCTCGCCCGCGACGGGGTGGAGGTGCCGGTGGCGGACCTCGACGACGGCGGCGGGCCGCTCGCCGTCTTCGGCCGGGGCGCGGCGCGGGCGGTGCGGCGTACGGACGGCTTCGCGCACGTCGCGGACATCATGGTCAACTCGATGTACGACCCGGCGACGGGCACCGTGCACGCCTTCGAGGAGCAGATCGGCTCGCACGGCGGCCTCGGCGGCGAGCAGTCGCATCCCTTCCTCCTGTCGCCGCCGGAGCTGTCGCCGCCGGTCGGCGCGGGGGAGGAGCTGGTCGGCGCGGAGCAGGTGCACCGGGTGCTGCGCCGCTGGCTGAGGGAGTGCTCGGGGCCGCAGGTCCCGCTGGAGAACACGCCGTCCACGAATGAACCGGAATCAGTTATTCCGGTCGATGGGCCGGTCGTGCGGGACACAAGCCACTGACGGGGACGCCTGTTCGCCGTCGTCCGCCGGGGCGTGCTGTCCCCTTCCTGGGCGTGCTCGTGTACGGGGTGGTACCGGCCCGCGGGCAGCGCGCGGAGGCGGGGGAGGGGATGACGAACTCCCGACCGGCGTGGGGGCCGCCCGTGCGGTGAACCGGTGAATCGCGGGCCGACCCGTAGGCCGCTCGGGCGGATCTCGGGCCGGACGCGCGTGTCGGGACCCCGGTGGGGCAGTACGGATCTCCGTGAGCCCCGCGCCCGAGCCGACCACCGCGCCGCCCGCCACCCCGGCGGGCGGCCCGGCGCGCGCGAGGGCGACGCACGGCCGTCCGGCGTGTACGGCACCGGAGCGCGGGCGCCTCTGGGTCGTGCTGCTCCTCGTCCTCGCCGCGCTGCTCGGCACCGGGGCGGCCGGCGTGCTCACCGGCGGGGAACTCCGGCCCGCCGCGGCCTCCCCGGCCTCCGACCCGAGCGGCGAGACCCACGACCCGGCCGGCACCGAGGCCGGACTCCCCGGCCGCTCCCGCCGGCACCGGACGGGCATCCGCCCGGTCCGGCGCCCGCGCCGCCTCCCGCACGGTGCCCGCGATCGGCGCCGCACCCGGGCCGCCGCCCCCGTCCCCGCCCCGCGCGGCGACACGCTCCGGTGCGTGGTGATGCGCTGCTGAGAGGCCCACGCCTCTCCGCAGCCCCCCACATCACCCCCGCACCACGAGGAGCTTCGCCATGCCCGTCGACCCGTTCGCCGTTCTCCAGGCCCTGCTGCGCGCCGAGGCCTCCCGGGCCCAGCGCTCCGAACGCCGGGCGCCCGAGCCCACCGCTCCGAAGGCCGAACCCGCTCCGGCACCCGAGCCGCCCGCGTACCGGGACGAACCCCTCCGCTGACTCTCCGCCACATCTCGACGCGGGCCACGGCGAAACCCGATCGCGCACCGGCGTCCGGGCGTGCGGCGGCCGACACCGCCGGTCCGGGAGGAGACGGGCCCCGGTTCGGGGCCCGTCGCCCGCTCAGGCCGCCTCGACGGCCTCGAACGGACGCGCCGCCCGGCGCCGTCCGTGCAGCCACACCAGGGCCGCCGCGACCGTGGCGAGGGACACGAGCGCCACCAGGGCCGGGACGAGACCGACCAGCGGGCCCGCCGCCAGACAGCACACCCCGCCCAGGGCGAGAGCGGTCGGCCGGCGGCCCGTGGTGCGCAGCACGATCGCGGCGGCGCCCAGCAGATACACGCCGACGCCCCCGGTCAACGACCAGGCGACGACCCCGTGGAGGGGCTCGGCGAGACCGTAGTGCCCGGTGTCGGCGACCTGCTGGAGGACCTTCTTCATGCCGAGAGCGGTGAGCACGACGCCCGCGACCAGCGGCAGGTGCAGGAACGTGTACACGTCCCGGGCGAACCGGGTGCGGTCGTCCCCGTCGAGACCGGCGAGCCGGTGCTCGGCCGCCTCACCGAGCTGCCGGAAGTACAGCCGCCACAGTCCGGCGGAGAGCAGCAGCCCGGCCGCCGAGGCGCCGAGCACGGCGAAGGTGAGCGGAAAGCCGGAGACCCCGACGCCCATCGCGACGATGGACTCGCCGAGCGCGATGATCACGATCAGACCGTGCCGCTCGGAGAAGTGCCCGGGGGAGTTGACCCGCCAGCCGGACGAGCCGGTGACGAAGATGCCGAGATAGTCGACGGCCACCGCCCCCAGCCACAGCAGGAGCTGGACCCGGCCGCTGTACGAGCTGCCGATCAGGAGCAGCACCAGCGGCGGCACGACGGACGTCAGGGCCGTACGGCGCAGGGTGGCACGCAGAGCGGGATCGCCGGGGCTGGAGATCCAGTACGAGGCCAGGTGCAGGACGCGCACCGCCCCGTAACAGAGCACGAACAGCAGCGGCGGCGACAGACCGCCCGCCGGGTCCGCGAACACGTCCGGGACGGCGAGCGACACGATCAGGACGACGGCCATGACCGTGACGAGGACCCCGAACAGGGCGCCGGAGTCGGCCCGTACGACGTTCCCCAGCCAGGCGAAGCAGCACCAGCACCACCACAGCAGCGCGAGCACGACCATCCCGCCGACCACCCGCACCGGCGACGGCGCGTCCGCCATCAGGGCGGTGACCTGCGTGATCGCGTACACGAACACCAGGTCGAAGAAGAGCTCCGCAGGCGTCACCGCGTGATCGTCCCCGGTGGCCACCATGCGGGCCCGTTCCCTGTTCCACGCCATCTGTCTCTCCCCCTCCGGGGAGACCACTCCCGGCCACCCCGGCGCGAACAATACTCACGCCCGAGGCCGGGTGACACGGGGTTCCACCCCCCGCCGGACGACCCCCGCGCCCCACCCCCGCCGGCCCGCATGACCTCTGACGTAATCGACCCCCCGCACGACCGCCCGGCATGCTCAGGGACACCGGAACCCGGGCGGCGCACTCCGCTCGGGCTCCGGGCCCACCACCAGCACCGACGTCTCCCATGGAGGGTGATCCGCCATGTCCCAGGCCCTGCTCGCCGGCCTTGCCCGCACCAGCCGACCGCAGTCCGCGATGCGCCGGTTCCTCGCTCTCGACGCCGTCGTCACCGGGGCGAACGGGATCGCCTACGCCGTCGCCTCCGGCCCGCTCGGGGAGTTCCTCGGCGTCGACGCGGGCCTCCTGCTCGAACTGGGCGTCCTGCTCGCCGTGTACGCCGCCGGGGTCGCCTGGCTCGCGAGCCGCCCGCAGCCCCCGGCGCTCGGCGTGAAACTGGTCGTCGACATCAACGCCGTCTGGGCCGTCCTCAGCGTCGTCGCCCTCGTCGCCTGGCTGGAGCCGACCACCGCCGGCCTGGTGTGGACGCCCCTGCAGGCGGCCACCGTCGGCGGCTTCGCCCTCGCGCAGTGGGCCGCGCTGCGGGCGGTCGCCGCTAGCCGCTGAACGCCGGCAGGGACTGGAGGTACGCCACCGTCGCCGGGTCGGCCGGGAGGAACGTCTCGATGGCCAGCTCGGCGACCGTCACGTCCAGCGGGGTGTTGAACGTCGAGATCGACGACACGAACGACAGCACCCGCCCGTCGTGCTCGATCCGCAGCGGCAGCGCGAAGTACGGGTACAGGTCCTCCGGAGCCGGAGCGGCGGAGTCGTCCGAGCCCGGCGGCGGGGGATACGCCTTCACCTCCGCGTACAGCGCCCGCAGCGACTCCGAACGGGCCAGACCGATCTGACGCTCCATCTGGTGCAGCAGATGCCCGCGCCACTCCGGCAGGTTCCGGATCCGGGGCGCGAGCCCCTCCGGGTGCAGGGTGATCCGCATCGCGTTCAGCGGCGGCGTCAGCAGCTGCTCCGGCAACCCGTCCAGCAGCATCCCGATGGCCCGGTTGGCCGCCACCACCGTGTACGAGCCGTCCACCACGAGCGCCGGATACGGCTCGTACCCCTGCAACAGCTGCTCGATGCCCGCCCGCAACGTCTCCAGGCGCGGCGCGTCGAGCGGCGACTCCGCGTACCGGGGCGCGTACCCGGCGGCCAGCAGCAGCGCGTTCCGCTCGCGGACCGGCACCTCCAGGTGCTCGGCCAGCTTCAGGACCATCTCCTCGCTCGGACGGGAGCGGCCCGTCTCCACGAACGAGATGTGCCGCGCCGAGGAGTCCGCACGCAGCGCCAGCTCCAGCTGGCTCAGCCGCCGCCGCTCACGCCAGCCGCGCAGCAGCGGTCCCACTCCCGTGTCGCTCACCACCGATGTCATGGCCAGACGGTATCCCAGAGGGGTCCCCGGGTAGTTTCCCCCGGGGACCCCTGTCCGTCACCCGCGCCACCCGACCGGAGGGAGCACCGCCGTGCCCACACAGCCGCTGTCGCAGAAGGAGATCGAGGACCGACTGCGGGAGCTCCCCGGCTGGTCCGTCGAGGACTCCCGGCTCACCCGCGAGTACCGGCTCGGCGACCACTTCGCGGCCACCGCGCTCGTCGTCCACGTGGCCAGGATCCAGCAGGAGCTCGACCACCACTCGGATCTGACCCTCGGTTACA
Source organism: Streptomyces sp. NBC_00691 (assembly GCF_036226665.1). NCBI lineage: Bacteria > Bacillati > Actinomycetota > Actinomycetes > Kitasatosporales > Streptomycetaceae > Streptomyces > Streptomyces sp. NBC_00691. The sequence continues at coordinate 6,789,314 of NZ_CP109007.1, forward strand.
ACACCGTCGCCCTGTCCGTGAACACCCACTCCGCCGGTGACGCCGTCACCGAGAAGGACTTCGAACTCGCCGAACGGGTGGAAGGGATCGCCCCGGGCCACGGCGCCTCCTGACGCACGGTCACCCGCCCGCCGCCCCGCGTACGCCCTCCGCCGCGCCTTCGTCCCTCACCCGCCCGCCGCCCTCGTACGTCACCGGTCGCCCGCCTTCGTACGGCCGGCTCCCTCGTACGATCGGCGGCATGGCGGAGACCCTGCTCGACTACGAGACCGAAGCGGCGCACTACGACCGGACCCGGGGCGGGGTGCCCCGGGCCGCCGCGGCGGCCGAGGCCGTCCTCAGCCTCGTGCCGCCCGCCGCCCGGACCCTGCTGGACCTGGCCTGCGGCACCGGCCTCGTCACCGAACGGCTCACCCGGCCCGGACTGCGCGTCCACGGGGCCGACGCCGCCCACGCCATGCTGCGGGTCGCCGAGGGGCGCGTACCCGGCCGGGTCGTCCGCGCCGACGCCCGGCGACTGCCGCTGCCCGACGCCTCCCTGGACGCCGTCAGCGCCGTCTGGCTGCTGCACCTCGTCCCCTTCGCCGCGGAGATCGTCGCCGAGGCCGCCCGCGTCCTGCGCCCCGGCGGCGTCCTGATCGCCACCGTCGACAAGGACGCGGCCCACGACGTCGGCAGCGACATCGACACGATCCTCCGCCCGTACCGCTCGGCCGCGGCGGCCTCCGACCGGGCCGACCTCATCACCCGGCACGCCGCCGCCCACGGCCTCGCCCCCGCCCCCGGCACCCACTTCACAGGACACGCCCAGGGCGCCACTCCCTCCGGCACCGTACGGAAGCTGCACGCCGGGTACTTCGCCTCCTGGTTCACCGGCGACGCCACACTCGCCGAGACGCTCGCCACCGCCCTCACCGCCCTCCCGGACCAGGACCGCCCCCGGGCCGACCCCCGGTACCGGCTCGCCCGCTTCGTCCGGCAGGACTGAGGCGCCGCCCACCGGAGACTCAGGCGTCCTCGCCGGCCCAGGTCGCGTCCGCGAACGCGCCGAAGGAGCGCGGCTCACGGCCCAGGACACGCTTCACACCGTCCGTCACCGAGGCGTTGTGCCCGTCCAGGAGCGTCGCGAACAGGGCCGCGAGCCAATCGGCCTCCGGAGACGGCAGCCCGAACCCGGTGAGCATCCCCGCGTACTCGGACCGGGACACCGGCTGGTAGACCACCGCACGCCCCGAGGCACGCGCGATCTCCGCCGCCACCTCCGCGAAGCCGATCGGACGGGGACCCGTCAGCTCGTGGACCCGTCCCGCGTGACCGTCCGCCGTCAGGGTCTCGACGACCACGTCCGCGAGGTCGTCCACGTCGATGAACGGCTCCGCCGTGTCACCCGCCGGGAAGACGACCACGCCCTCGGCGACCCCCTCCGCGAGCAGCCCCTCGGAGAAGTTCTGCGCGAAGAACGCGGCCCGAACGACGGTCAGTTCCACCCCGACGGCCGCCGCGCGCAGCGCCTCCTCCGCCACGACCGCCTCCGGCTCGCCGCGCCCGGACAGCACCGTCAGCCGCCGTACGCCGTGCTCCGAGGCCAGCCGGCCGAACGTCTCCATCGCCTCGACGCCGCCCGGCGCGGCGAGATCCGGGTAGTAGGCCACGTACGCGGCGTCCGCGCCCCGCAGCGCCGGGCCCCAGGTCTCCGGGGCCTCCCAGTCGAAGGGCGTCGCGCCGGAACGCGACCCGGCACGGACGGTCGCCCCGCGCGCCGTGAGCCGCTCGGCCACCCGGCGTCCCGTCTTGCCGGTCGCGCTCGTCACCAGGACGACCGCGCTCCGGCCGTCCGCGCTCCCTCCCGCCGTGCCCCGCTCGTTCGTGCCCCGCTCGTTCGTGCCCCGCTCGTTCGTGCCCTGCTCGTTCCGCGTGTCGTTCGTCTGGTTCGTCATGGGTCAAGACTCCCGCCGACGGCACCCGGCGCCCATGCTCCGCCGTCTCACACCCCTATGTCTCCGTCTCACCGGCCCGCCTACCCTGGTGACCCATGGACGCACTCGCCGGACTCCTCGACGGACCCCGCGCCAGGGGCGCCTTCCTGCTCCGCATGGTCATGGAACCGCCGTGGTCCGTGCGCATCGAGGACGCCGCCCCGATCTGCGTGATGTGCGTGACCGAGGGCGAGGCCTGGGTCGTGCCCGACACCGGCGGGCCCGTTCCGCTGCGGCCCGGGGACATCGCCATCGTCCGGGGCCCGGAGCCCTACACCGTCGCCCACGATCCCGCCGCCCCGCCCAGCGCCGTGATCGGGCCCGACGGCGTCTGCACCACTCTCAGCGGCGAGCCGCTCGCCGACCGGATGCGGCTCGGCGTCCGCACCTGGGGCAACGCCTCCGACGGCAGCGCCACCGTCCTCGTCGGCACGTACCGGATGGACGGCGAGGTCGGCCGCCGGCTGCTCGACGCCCTGCCGGGCCTGCTCCACCTGCCCGCCGACGCGTGGAACTGCCCCCTCATGCCCTTCCTCGGCGAGGAGATCGCCCGCGACGAGCCCGGCCAGACCGTCGTCCTCGACCGGGTCCTCGACCTGCTGCTCATCTCCGGCGTCCGCGCCTGGTTCTCCCGGCCGGGCGCCGAAGCCCCCGCCTGGTACCGCGCCATGGGCGACCCGGTCGTCGGCCGCGCCCTCCGCCTGCTGCAGGACGACCCCGCCCACCCCTGGACCGTGGCCTCCCTCGCCGCGAAGGCGGGCGTGTCCCGGGCCGCGCTCGCCCGCCGCTTCACCGAACTCGTCGGCGAGCCCCCGATGGCGTACCTCACCGACTGGCGGCTCGCCCTCGCCGCCGATCTGTTGCGCGAGAGCGACGCCACCGTCGAGTCCGTCGCCCGGCGGGTCGGCTACAGCGGCGCCTTCGCCCTGAGCGCCGCGTTCAAGCGGGTCAGGGGCATCAGCCCTCAGGAGCACCGGGCCGGGGCGTGACGCGGGGGAGCGGCCGGGCCGGGGCGTGACGCGGGGGAGCGGCCGGGCCGGGGTGGCGACGCGCGGGGAGCGGCCGGGTCCGGGGTGGCGACGCGCCCGGGTGTGAGCCGCCGGGTATGACGATCGGAGCAACAAAGGATCGATTTTCTTGCCGGAACCGCAACACGTCTCGCGCTCGCGGCGGACTCCACGCACGCTGGACCCCATGAGCCAGCACACCGCGACGCACCACGGCCACCCGCACGGCGACGGGCACGGCCACCAGCACACCTCCGGGGCCCCGCACACCTCCGGACACACGCACAGCCACGGTTCCCACCACGACGGCGCCCCTCTCGACTGGAACGAGATCGCCCCGCTCCTGGAGCGGCAGGCGGAGACCGAGAGCCCCGCCTACGCGGACGCCGCCGCCTGGCTCGGCACCCTCACCTCCGCGCAGGGCGTCCGCCGCGTCCTCGACGTCGGCAGCGGCCCCGGAGTCATCACCGGCGTCCTCGCCGAGGCCTTCCCCACGGCCGAGGCGGTCGCCGTCGACGGCAGCCCCGAACTCCTCGCCCGCGCCCGCGAACGCGCCGTGGAACGCGGCCTCGGCGCCCGGGTCTCCACGCTCCACGCCGAACTCCCGGAAGGCATCGCCGAACTGGGGAAGGCCGACGTGATCTGGGCGGGCAACTCCCTGCACCACATCGGCGACCAGCGGGCCGCGCTCGTCGAGTTCGCCGGCCTGCTGAACCCCGGCGGCCTGATGGTCCTCGTCGAGGGCGGGCTGCCCGCCCGGCACCTGCCCTGGCACCTCGGCTTCGGCCGGCCGGGCCTGGAGGCGCGCCTCGACGCCGCCAACGCCGACCGGTTCGCCGAGATGCGCGCCGAGACCCCCGGACACAAGGACGAGCCGGACGACTGGCGGTCCCTGCTCGCCGACGCGGGCCTCACCCCCGCCGGCACCCGCACCTTCCTCACCGACGTCCCCGCGCCCGTGTCCCCGGTCGTACGGGAGCTGGCCCTCGCCCACTTCACCCGGGTCCGGGACGGCTTCGGCGACCGGATCGACGCGGGCGACCGCGCGACGCTCGACCGGCTCCTCGACCCGGCCGACGAACGGTCGCTGCACCACCGCACGGACCTCTTCTACCTCGCGGCCCGCACGGTCCACACCGCCCGCAAGGGCTGAGGACCGCCGCGCTCGCGGGCCGTACCCCAGCGGGTCAGGACACCGGCTCCAACCGCCACCACTGGAACGGCGAGTCGGTGTCCTCCCACTGCCGTACGGCGGCGCCGTCCTCCTTCGAGGCGTCGGCGACCTCCAGGAACAGCCCGCTGATGAAGCTCACCAGGGCGACCGTCCCCGGCGACTGGAGGTCCTGCTCGATGATCCACTCCTGCGCCCCGAAGTTGTTCGCCCTCCACTGCTGGATGACGGCGCCGTTCTCCGTGGACGCGTTGGCGACGTCGAGCCGCTTGCCACTGGCCGCGTTCACCAGGTGGTGGAGCCCGCCGCCGTTCGGCACGGGAGTGATGTGCCAGTGCTGGCCGGGCGTTCCCTTCTCGGAGCCCTGCTGCACCTTGGCACCGCTGCGGCCCGACCCCTCGTACACCTCCAGGAGCAGGCCGCTGGCCACGTTCCGCACCCGGTAGAGGCCCTCCTCGACGGGCACCGGAGAACCACCACTCACCGAACCGACTCCCTCACTCGCCGTCCGCCGCGCTGCTCACGGTCCGAGGCCGACTCTATGCCGGGGGTACGACAACGGCGCCGGGGTCCGCACGGACCCCGGCGCCGTCGTCATCACACGCCCGGTGTCACGCGAACTGCCCGGCGCGCGAACGGTGTCACGCGACCGGGCCTCCGCGCCCGCTGCCGGGCGGCCGGTCAGGCGCCGAACTCCGCCGGGTCCGGGCCCAGTCGGCGGCTCTCGTCCAGCGCGGCGATCGCCGCCAGGTCCTCGGCGTCCAGCTCGAAGCCGAAGACGTCGATGTTCTCCCGGATACGGGACGGGGTGACCGACTTGGGGATCACCACGTTGCCCAGCTGGAGGTGCCAGCGCAGCACGACCTGGGCCGGGGTACGACCGTGCTTGCGGCCGATCGCGACGATCGCGGGCACGTCAAGGAGCCCCTTGCCCGAGCCGAGCGGCGACCACGCCTCGGTCGCGATGCCGTGCCGGGCATGCGCCTCGCGCGAGGACTGCTGGGAGAGCTGCGGGTGCAGCTCGATCTGGTTGACGGCGGGGACGACCGACGTCTCGCCGATCAGCCGCTCCAGGTGCTCCGGGAGGAAGTTCGAGACGCCGATCGCCTTGGCGCGCCCGTCCGCGTAGATCTTCTCGAACGCGCGGTACGTGTCGACGTACGCGTCCTTCGAGGGGACCGGCCAGTGGATCAGGTACAGATCGACGTAGTCGAGGCCCAGTTTGTCGAGCGAGGCGTCGAAGGCCTTCAGCGTCGAGTCGAAGCCCTGCTCGCTGTTCCACACCTTGGTGGTGACGAACAGGTCCTCGCGGGCGATCCCGGACGCGGCGACGGCACGGCCCGTGCCCTTCTCGTTGCCGTAGATCGCGGCGGTGTCGATCGAGCGGTAGCCGGCCTCCAGGGCGGTCGCCACGGCCGTCGCGGCCTCGTCGTCCGGCACCTGCCAGACACCGAAGCCCAGCTGCGGCATCCGCACGCCGTTGTTCAGGGTGACCGGGGGAACCTTGCTGTCCGTGCTCACGTGGAGTGGATCCTTACGTCGTCGCGTGTCTTGCTGACTGCACCGATTTTCAACGATCCGGGTGAGTCCCGCATTCCACGAGCCGCCTCCTCGTGCCTCCCCGGGCACGGCTCAGCCGTACAGCGCCGAGACCTCCGCCGCGTACGCCCGCTCGATCGCCTTCCGCTTCAGCTTCAGGGACGGGGTCAGCAGCCCGTGCTCCTCGCTGAACGGATGCGCCAGGATCCGGAAGGTACGGATGGACTCGGCCTGCGAGACCAGCGTGTTCGCCGCCACCACCCCCCGCCGGATCTCCGTCTCCAGGGACGGGTCGCGGACCAGCTCCGCCGGCGCCAGCGGCGCTCGCCCCTGCATCGCCAGCCAGTGCTCCACCGCCTCCTGGTCGATGGTCACGAGCGCGGCGATGTACGGCCGGTCGTTGCCGACGACGATGCACTGGGCGATCAGCGGATGCGCCCGCACCCGCTCCTCGAGGCCCGTCGGCGCGACGCTCTTGCCGCCCGAGGTCACCAGGATCTCCTTCTTGCGCCCGGTGATCGTCAGATAGCCGTCCTCGTCGAGGGAGCCCAGGTCCCCGGTGGCCAGCCACCCGTCGCTGAGAACGGCGGCCGTCGCCTCGGGGGCGTTGAGGTAGCCGGAGAAGACCTGCCCGCCGTGCAGCCACACCTCGCCGTCCTCCGCGATGTGAACCGTCGTCCCCGGCACCGGCTGCCCCACCGTGCCGTACCGCGTCCGCTCCGGCGGGTTCGCCGTCGCGGCGGCCGAGGACTCCGTCAGGCCGTACCCCTCGAAGACCGTGACCCCCGCACCCGCGAAGAACAGCCCCTGCCGCCGGTCCATCGCGGAACCCCCCGACATCGCGTGCCGGAGGCGTCCGCCGAGGGCCGCGCGGACCTTCGCGTACACCGTCTTCTCGAAGAACTGGTGCTGCACGCGCAGTGCCGCGGACGGCCCCGGACCGGTGCCGAAGGCCTTGTGCTCCAGCGCCTCCGCGTACGCGACCGCCACCTCCACGGCCTTGTCGAACGGACCCGTCCTGCCCTCCCGCTCCGCCTTGCGCCGCGCCGCGTTGAAGACCTTCTCGAAGACGTACGGAACGGCCAGGACGAAACTCGGCCGGAAGGCGGCGAGGTCCGGGATCAGCTCGGCCGCCGCCATCACCGGCTGGTGCCCCAGCTTCACCCCGGTCCGGACCGCCGCGACCTCCACCATCCGCCCGAAGACATGCGCGAGCGGCAGGAACAGCAGCGTCGACGCCTCCTCGCCGGGACGGGAACGGAACACCGACTCCCAGCGGCCCACCAGCATGTCCGTCTCGAACATGAAATTGGAATGGGTGATCACACAGCCCTTGGGCCGGCCGGTCGTCCCCGACGTGTAGATGACCGTCGCCACCGTCTCCGGCGTCACCGCCCGCCGGTGCCGGTGCACGACGTCCTCGTCGATGTCCGCCCCGGCGGCCGTCAGCTCGGCCACCGCGCCCGCGTCCAGCTGCCACAGGCGCTGGAGCCGGGGCAGCCGGTCGATCACCGAGCCGATCGTCATCGCGTGGTCCTCGTGCTCCACCACGCAGGCCGTGACCTCGGAGTCGTGCAGCATCCAGAAGACCTGCTCGGCGGAGGACGTCGGATAGATCGGCACGGGCTGCGCGCCGAGCGTCCACAGCGCGAAGTCGAAGAGCGTCCACTCGTACCGGGTGCGGGCCATGATCGCGACACGGTCGCCGAACCGCACGCCCTCCGCGATCAGCCCCCTCGCCAGACCGAGGACCTCGTCCCGGAAGCGCGCGGCCTTCACGTCCCGCCACTCGCCGTCCGGACCCTTCCGGCCGAACGTGATCCGGTCCGGCTCCGCCAGGGCACGCTCGAACACGGCGTCCGCCAGACCGCCGACCTGAGGCGCCGCCTCGACGGGCGGCACGGTGAACTCGCGCACTGACCTGCTCCTCGACGGCTCGATGGCTGGAAAAGCTCGTTGTAGCGCTCCGTACGGCGCGGGTGACGGTACCCCACCCGACTGCCCGGCGGGAGGGCCTTCACCAAGCCGGGACATTCCGTGTTCGCACAGGTCAGGATGGGTGGCAGAGTCAAGTCACAGATGCTGCGGGGGTGTTACCGACCGCTCGGTACGTCCACCCGGCGGGAATCTCCACGGAATCTGTACGGGCCGCGCACGGGCCGCCACCCGACGAGGCACCGCACCTGCACGCGCGGGGCCGCCCACGCGCCCCCGGCATGTGCTTGCCGGTGCGCCGGGCATGTCACGGGGCCGCTCCGGGCCCGTCCTGCCCGGCGGCGCCCAGGCCGGGCGGGACCGGCCGCACCCGCCGCCCGGTGCGCCCGGACCGTGCGCCCGGTCAGCCCGTCCGGTGCAGCCGGTCGCCGCCCGCCAGGATCGCCTCCGCCAGCGCGTCCGCCGCCTCCTGCGCCGCCCCGCCCCGGCGCCCCGCACGCAGTACGAAGCCGACGTCGCCGAGCTCCGGAAGCCCCGCCACCGGTACCAGACCCGGCGGCACCAGACCCCGCGTGTGCGCCATCACGCCGAGCCCCGCACGGGCCGCCGCCACGTTCGCGCTCAGACTGGAACTCGTGCACGCGATCCGCCACGCCCGGCCCTGCGCCTCCAGGGCCTCCAGGGCCCGCGCCCGGGTGATCCCCGGCGGCGGGTACAGGATGAGCGGCACAGGACGGTCGGGGTCCAGCCGGAGCCCCGGCGCCCCGATCCAGATCAGGGAGTCCTCCCACACGAGCCGCCCCTCGCTCTCCCCGCCACGCCGCTTGGCCAGGATCAGATCCAGCCGGCCCGCGGCCAGCCGCGACTGGAGCGTCCCCGACAGCTCGACGGTCAGTTCCAGATCGACCTCCGGGTGCTCACGCCGGAACGACTCCAGGATCTCCGGCAGCCGGGTCGTCACGAAGTCCTCCGACGCCCCGAACCGCAGCCGCCCGCGCAAGCGCGTCCCGCCGAAGTACGCCGCCGCCCGCTCGTGCGCCTGAAGGATCGTGCGCGCGAAACCGAGCATCGCCTCCCCGTCCTCCGTCAGCGCCACCCGATGGGTGTCCCGGGTGAACAGCGGCCGGCCCGTCGCCTCCTCCAGGCGCCGCACGTGCTGGCTGACGGTCGACTGCCGCAGCCCGAGCCGCTCCGCGGCCCGGGTGAAGCTCAGCGTCTGGGCCACGGCGAGAAAGGTCCTGAGTCGAGTGGGCTCGTACACAGGACGACCGTAACGCCCCGCGGCCCGTGTTCATCGCGAAACGTGATGACAGTCAGTGCCCTGTACGGGATTCCCGATGAGCGACCCCTGGGCCAGGATGGACACGCGTCCCACCGGGCCGAGAGCCGGGACGGACACGCGTCCCACCGGGCCGCGAGCCGGGACGGACACGCGCCCACCGAACACGGACACGCGTCCGGGCCCGCCGCCGGGGGACCCCCGCGAGCCACCCCCTCGCCGTGCACAGAGCAGTGGAGCCCATGACCGCCCGTACGCCCGCCCCCACCCCCGCCCGCCCCGGCACACCGCGCCGTACCCTCCGGCTGCCGTCCTGGCTCCCCGTCGACGGGTACATCCTGGCGCTCCTGGGCACGGTCGGCCTGGCCGTGCTCCTCCCCGCGTCCGGCACCGCCGCCCACATCGCGGAAGGGGCGTCCACCGGAGCCGTGGCCCTCCTCTTCTTCCTCTACGGGGCCCGGCTCTCCACCCGCGAGGCCCTCGACGGCCTCACACACTGGCGACTCCACCTCACCGTCCTCGGCAGCACCTTCCTGCTCTTCCCGCTCCTCGGACTTGCCGCCCGCGGCCTCGTCCCCACCGTGCTCACCCCCCAGCTCTCCAACGGCCTCCTCTTCCTCTGCCTCGTGCCGTCCACCATCCAGTCCTCCATCGCCTTCACGTCGATCGCCCGGGGCAACGTGCCCGCCGCGATCTGCGCGGGCTCCTTCTCCTCGCTCGCCGGCATCGTCCTGACCCCGCTGCTCGCCGCCCTGCTCCTCGGCGACAGCGCGGGCGGCCTCTCCGCCGACGGGCTCACGAAGATCGTGCTCCAACTCCTCGTACCGTTCCTCGCCGGACAATTCCTGCGGCGCTGGGTCGGCGGCTTCCTCGTCCGCCACAAGAAGCTCCTCGGACTCGTCGACCGGGGCTCGATCCTCCTCGTCGTCTACACCGCCTTCAGCCAGGGCATGGTCGCCGGAATCCGGCACCTGGTGACCCCGGCCCAGCTCGGCCTGCTGCTCGCCGTCGAGGCCGTCCTGCTCGCCGCCATGCTGGCCCTGACCTGGTACGGAGCCGGGCGCCTCGGCTTCGGCCGGGCGGACCGCATCGCGATCCAGTTCGCCGGCTCGAAGAAGAGCCTGGCGGCGGGACTGCCGATGGCGAGCGTCCTCTTCGGCCCCCAGGCCGCACTGGCCGTCCTCCCGCTGATGCTCTTCCACCAGATGCAGCTGATGGTGTGCGCGGTGATCGCGAAGCGCCGCGCCCGCGACGCGGAGGGGGATCCCGGGACGGACGGGACGGCGGAGCCACCCCCTCCGGCTCCCACCGTAGGCCGGATCACACCCACGACCACCCCAGGATGATCATCGCGGCCGCTACGGTGCTCCCATGCCCGCACTCGAACCCGGCCGCACCGCGCTCGTTCTCGTCGACCTCATGGAACGCATCGTCGCGCTGCCCCTCGCGCCCCGCCCCGGCACCGACGTCCTCGCCGCCGCCGCCCGGCTCGCCGACACCTTCCGGGCCGCCGGCGCGCCCGTCGTCCACATCCGGGTCGAACGGCCGAACGTGGAAGCCCAGCCGCCCGGCAGCGAGCTCGCCCCCGGCCTCGTCCGGGACGGCGAGCCCGTCCTCGTGAAGCGCACCATCGGCGGCTTCCAGGACACCGGACTCCACGAACTCCTCACCGGCTTCGGCGCCACCACCCTGGTCCTCGGCGGCATCGCCACCAACCTCGGTGTCGAGTCCACCGCCCGCGCCGCCGGAGACCTCGGCTACGACCTCGTCTTCGCCGAGGACGCCATGAGCGCGCTCACCGCCGAAGAGCACCGCGCCTCCGTCGACCTCGACTTCCCGCGCCTCGGCACCGTCGCCCCCGTGGCCGCGATCACCCTGGAAGCCCCGGCACCCATGACCACGCGGAACGGCTCCGCGTCGGCGACCGGCCAGGACGGCCGCGCGTGACCCCGGTCCCGATACGGTACGGGGCCCGCCCCTGCTCCCTCGTCGTGTGCCGCGGCTGCTGCTGCGGCGACGCCCGCAAGAACCCCGGCACCGACCACGCCGGACAGCTCGCCCGCCTCCGCGAGGCCGCCGCGGCCTCCGGCGGCCGGCTCGCCGTCCGTACGAGCGACTGCCTCGGCCCCTGCGCCCAGGCCAACATCGTCGTCGTCCAGCCCTCCACCGAGGGCCGGCGGCGCGGCGGCCGGGCCGCCTGGGTCGCCTTCACCCTCGACCAGGACTCCCTCGACGACATCCTCGACTGGACGGCCGCGGGAGGCCCCGGCATCGCCCCACCCCCTGCCGCCCTGGCCCTCCAGATGATCGAGCCGCCGAAGAACTGACCCGCCCGAGGGCCCCGCGCGGAGCCGTGGGGCCCGTGGGGCGCCCGGGCCCTTGTCACGGTCGGCCAAGGGGTACGGGTGAATCTTGGTGGTTTACGTCACCTGTTACCCATCAGTCGCTGGCAAGACTGGGAAATCCTGCCGGACGATCGAACCACCGAGGGGGTCCCGGGATGACGGGCACTCGCATTGCCGCGCTCGGGCACTACCAGCCCGCCAAGGTGCTCACCAACCATGACCTCGCGGAGTTGGTCGACACCGACGACGCGTGGATCACCAGCCGGGTCGGTATCCGCACCCGGCACATCGGGGGGCCCGACGAACCCGTCGACGAGCTCGCCGCACACGCGGCGGGCAAGGCCCTGGCCACCGCCGGGCTCACCCCCGACGACATCGACCTCGTCCTCGTCGCGACCTCCACGGCCATCGACCGCTCGCCCAACACGGCCGCCCGCGTCGCCGCCCGCCTCGGCATGACCTCGCCCGCCACCATGGACCTCAACGTGGTCTGTGCCGGGTTCACCCACGCCCTGGCGACCGCCGACCACGCCGTACGGGCCGGCGGATCCCGCCGCGCGCTGGTGATCGGCGCCGACAAGATGAGCGACGTGGCCGACTGGACCGACCGGACGACCTGCGTCCTCGTCGGCGACGGCGCGGGCGCCGCGATCGTCGAGGCCGTGGACGACGAGGCGCCGGGCGCCGCGCGCGGCATCGGCCCGGTCCTGTGGGGCTCGGTCCCGGAGATGGGCCACGCCGTCCGCATCGAGGGCACCCCGCCGCGCTTCGCGCAGGAGGGCCAGAGCGTCTACCGCTGGGCCACCCAGCAGCTGCCCGCCCTCGCCCGGAAGGCCTGCGAGCGGTCCGGCATCGGCCCCGAGGAACTCGCGGGCGTCGTCCTGCACCAGGCCAACCTGCGGATCATCGAACCGCTCGCCGCGAAGATCGGCGCCGTCAACGCCATCGTCGCCCGCGATGTCGTCGACTCCGGCAACACCTCGGCCGCCTCCATCCCGCTGGCCCTCGCCAAGCTCGTCGAGCGCGGCGAACTCCCCACCGGCGCCCCGGTCCTCCTCTTCGGCTTCGGCGGCAACCTGTCGTACGCGGGCCAGGTCGTCCGGGTGCCGTAGAACGGACCCGCTCCGCCCCGCGGCACCGTCGCCGCTCCCCAGGGGGTGTCTCGTCGATCGGACGAGACACCCCCTGGGGCCTGTCGTCGCACTCCCGTCCGCCCTCCGGGCGACGACGGGAGTGCGACGACAGGCCCTAGCCCGTTCGGCGGAGCCCGGTGGCGGCGTGCCCGGCGCGGACCTAGCTTCGATCGCGGTGAGGGTCGTCGTATTCCGGGCACGGAATCGCTCCGTGACCGAACCTTCCCGCGATCTGGAGGACCGTCATGCGCGCGATACGTGCCGCTTCCGCCGCCCTGCTGAGCGCCGCCGCCGTGGTGGTCACGGTCGCGCCGGCCGCCCTGGCGGGCGAGGACGACCGCGGCATCACGTCCTTCGGCTTCTCCGTCAGCCCCGAGACCGTCGCCCCCGGCGGCACCGTGACCTTGAAGTCCGACGGCTGCGAAGTGCCGTCGGTGACCGTCACCTCCGGGGTGTTCGACACCGTCACCCTCAACGAGGGCCGTTCGGGCAACGCCACCGTCGACATCGACGCCAAGGCCGGCACCCAGTACGAGATCACCTTCGACTGCAAGGGCGAACGCGGCACCGCCACCCTCACCATCACCCAGGGCGGCGGCACCGGCGGGAACACCACCGGGCACAACGAGAGCACTCCGCCCGGAGCGCACAAGGGAGTGAAGGCCGGCTACGGCACCGCCGCCGGCTCCACGGACGCCGACGGCCTCGGCGTCACCGAAGTGGTCACGGGTGTGCTGCTCATCGTCGGGGCGCTCGGCGCCGCCGTCGTCCTGACCCGCCGCCGCGACGCCGAGGGCCGCGCCTGACGGCCCTGGAACGGCCCCTCCGCCCCGGTGTGACGAGGTCCGGGACGGAGGGGCGCCACAACCGGCGGGTGCCTGTGCGCGGGCGCCCGCCGCGCCCGTGACCGAGGGGGCCGGCGGTGGGCGGGACGACGGCGCGGACGGCACGGGGCCGACGCGCTCACGGCGCGAGGAGGAGGGCGGACGTGGGGTGGTCGGACGGTGGGGCGCGGTCGGACGTCGCCGGGCGGCACGGCGCCGGGCGGCACGGCGCCTGGGGGCTCGTCGCCGTCGTCCTCCTCGTCGGCATCCACCTCGTGCGCGGCGGCACGGACGAGATCCGGGCCGACGGCCCCCCGCAGCCGCTCTCCGCAGCCGCCCCCGACGGCACCCGCGTCGAAGCCGCGCTCGCCCCCGCCTCCGTACCCGCTCCGCTGCCGCCGTCGACCCCGCTCCGGGTCCGCGTCCCGGCCGTCCGGATCGACGCGCCGATCACCAAGGTCGGGCTCGACGCCGACGGCTGGATCGAGGCCCCGCCGCCGGAGGAGACCCGGCTCGCGGGCTGGTTCACCGGCGCGGTCACCCCCGGCGAGCGCGGCACCGCCGTCGTCGTCGGTCATGTCGACGTCCCCGGCGGCCGGGCCGTCTTCTACGACCTGGGCGCCGTCCGCAAGGGACACCGCGTGGAGATCGCGCGCCGCGACGGCCGGACCGCCGTCTTCACCGTGTACGCGGTCGAGGTCGTCCCCAAGGACGGCTTCCCCGCCGAGCGGGTCTACGGCGACGCCGGCGTGCCCGAGCTGCGCCTGATCACCTGCGGCGGCCCGTTCACCGAGGAGCACGGCTACGCGGGCAACGTGGTGGTCTCGGCCCGTCTGGCCGAGGTCCACTGACCCGCGCCGCCGGCCCTTCTCCCGCCCCCGACCCCGCCTTTGTCCCCAACCGGGAAAAAGTCGGAGCGGATTCCTGCGCAACTTCTTCCCACTCCGGTACGCCGCTGCTACGTTCCCCTCGAAAGCACGAAGACGAGCGGGTACGAGAGGGAGGGGCGCGTGAGACGCATGACGGCACGACCTGCCAACCGGCATCAGGCGCGGCTCCTCAGACTGTTGCGCGACGGAGGACCCAACTCCCGCGCCCAGCTGGGGGATCAGATCGACCTCTCCCGCTCCAAGCTGGCCGTCGAGGTCGACCGGCTCCTGGAGACCGGTCTCGTCGTCGCCGACGGTTTCGCCGCCTCCCGGGGCGGCCGTCGCTCGCACAACATCCGGCTCGCGCCCGAACTCCGCTTCCTCGGCGTCGACATCGGCGCGACATCCATCGATGTCGCCGTCACCAACGCCGAGTTGGAGGTGCTCGGGCATCTCAACCACCCGATGGACGTCCGCGAGGGCCCCGTCGCCGTCTTCGAGCAGGCCCTGTCGATGGCGGCGAAGCTCCGCTCCACCGGGCTCGCGGAAGGTTTCGACGGCGCCGGCATCGGCGTCCCCGGACCCGTCCGCTTCCCCGAGGGTGTCCCCGTCGCACCGCCGATCATGCCCGGCTGGGACGGCTTCCCCGTGCGGGAGGCGCTCAGCCAGGAACTCGGCTGCCCCGTCATGGTCGACAACGACGTGAACCTCATGGCCATGGGGGAGCAGCACGCCGGCGTCGCCCGTTCGGTCGGCGACTTCCTCTGCGTCAAGATCGGCACCGGCATCGGCTGCGGCATCGTCGTCGGCGGAGAGGTCTACCGCGGTACGACGGGCAGCGCGGGCGACATCGGACACATCCAGGTCGAACCCGACGGCCGCCCCTGCGCCTGCGGCAACAACGGCTGCCTGGAGGCCCACTTCAGCGGCGCCGCCCTGGCCCGCGACGCCGAGGACGCGGCGCGCGGCGGCAGATCGGAGGAGCTCGCCGACCGGCTCGCGGCGGCCGGAAGGCTCACCGCCGTCGACGTCGCGGCGGCGGCCGCCGCCGGGGACGCCACCTCGCTCGCCCTCATCCGTGAGGGCGGAAACCGGGTCGGGCAGGTCATCGCCGGACTCGTCTCCTTCTTCAACCCCGGTCTGGTGGTGATCGGAGGCGGTGTCACCGGCCTCGGTCACAACCTCCTCGCCAGTGTCCGCACCCAGGTCTACCGGCAGTCCCTGCCCCTGGCCACCGGCAACCTGCCCATCGTCCTCGGCGAACTGGGCCAGACCGCCGGCGTCACGGGCGCGGCCCGCCTGATCAGCGACCACCTCTTCTCCCCGGCGTAGCGGGACCGCCGGGCCCCGAAGCGCCGCCCCCGGACTCCGTCCCGGGGGACACCCCGGGGCGGAACGGGTGGGCACCGAGCCCACCCACCGCACGCCCCCGCACCCAGGCACACCCGCACCCGCCGACCGCCCGCACCGCACACAACGCACCGCACCCGCCGCACCACCCCCGTACCCCCACGCGCCCCAGCCCGCCCACCCGCACCCCGCCGGACGGCCACCCGCACTCGCCGAGGGGATCTCCGCCATGCCCGAACACCCCCCGTCCCTCCTCACCATGTCCGGAATCACCAAGTCCTTCCCCGGCGTCCGCGCCCTCGACGGCGTCGACCTGGACGTCGCGCCCGGCGAGGTCCACTGCCTTCTCGGCCAGAACGGCGCCGGCAAATCCACCCTCATCAAGGTCCTCGCCGGCGCCCACCAGCCCGACGAGGGCCGGATCACCTGGAACGGCGCACCCGTGCGGCTCCGCTCCCCGAGCGCCGCCGTCCGCCTCGGCATCGCCACCATCTACCAGGAACTCGACCTCGTCGAAGGCCTCTCCGTGGCCGAGAACGTCCACCTCGGCCATGAACCCACCACCGCCGGCTTCGTCCGCACCCGCGCGGCGCGGCAGACCACCGCCGCCCTCCTGAAACGCCTCGGCCACCCCGAGATCGACCCGGCCCGCCGCGTCATCGAACTCTCCGCCGCCCAGCGGCAGATCGTCTCCATGGCACGGGCCCTCTCCCACGACGTCCGGCTCATCGTCATGGACGAACCGTCCGCCGCCCTCGACCCCGACGAGGTCGCCAACCTCTTCCGGATCGTCGCCGACCTCACCGCCGACGGCGTGGCCGTCATCTACATCTCCCACCGCCTGGAGGAGATCCGCCGCATCGGCGATCGCGTCACCGTCCTCAAGGACGGCCGTGCCGTCGCCCGCGGACTGCCCGCCGCGACCACCCCGACCCGCGAGGTCGTCACCCTCATGACCGGCCGGGACGTCCCCTACGTCTTCCCCGAACGCCCCACCGGCCCACCGGCGGGCGAACCCGTCCTCCGCGTCCAAGGACTCTCCAGGAAAGGAGAGTTCGAGGCACTCGACCTCGAACTCCGGCCCGGTGAGATCCTCGGCCTCGCCGGGCTCGTCGGCTCCGGCCGCTCCGAGATCCTGGAGACCGTCTACGGGGCGCGGAAACCCACCACAGGCCGGGTCACCGTCGACGGACGGCCCCTGCGCCCCGGCAGCGTCCCCGCCGCCGTCGCCGCCGGACTCGGTCTCGCCCCCGAGGAACGCAAGGCACAGGGCCTGCTCCTCCTCGAATCCGTCACCCGCAACGTCTCCGTCTCCTCCCTCGCCCGCTTCTCCCGGGCCGGCTGGATCGACCGCCCCGCCGAACGCGAGACCGCCAGGACCGCCACCCGCACCCTGTCGCTGCGTCCCGATCTCCCCGACGCCCCGGTCCGCACTCTCTCCGGCGGCAACCAGCAGAAGGCCGTCCTCGCCCGCTGGCTCCTCCGCGGCTGCCGCGTCCTCCTCCTCGACGAACCCACCCGGGGCGTCGACGTCGGCGCCCGCGCCGAGCTGTACGCGGTCATCCGGGGGCTCGCGGACGACGGCCTCGCCGTCCTCCTCGTCTCCAGCGAGGTCCCCGAGGTCCTCGGCCTCGCCGACCGCGTCCTGGTCCTCCGCGAAGGCCGGGTCGTCCACCAGGCACCCGCCCGCGACCTCGACGAACACCGCGTACTCGACCTCGTGATGGAAGGGAGCCCTGCGGAATGACGCTCACCACCCCGGCCAAGGCGCCGCCCCAGGAAGGCCGTTGGCGCACACTCGGCCTCCGGGCCGACGTCCGCAACCTGTCACTGCTCGGCGTACTCGCCGTACTGATCCTCGTCGGCGGCCTCACCCGGCCCGCCGAGTTCCTCGCCACCTCCAACCTCCAGCTCGTCCTGACCCAGGCCTCCGTGATCGGCGTCGTCACCGTCGGCATGACCTTCGTCATCACCAGCGGCGGCATCGACCTCTCCGTCGGCGCGATCGTCGCCCTCGCCTCCGTCTGGGCCACGACCCTCGCCACCCAGGAGTTCGGCTTCGTCGGCATCCTCTTCACCGCCGTCGTCGTCGGACTCGCCTGTGGGCTGGTGAACGGCGTCCTCGTCGCGTACGGCGGCATGGTCCCCTTCATCGCGACCCTCGCCATGCTGGCCTCGGCCCGCGGTCTCGCCCTCCAGATCACCGACGGCAAGACGCAGATCGTCACCGTCCCGTCCGTCCTCGACCTCGGCCTCCCCGACGCCTACGTCCTCGGCATCCCCCCGCTCGTCCTCGTCTTCGCGGCCGTCACCGTCGCCGGCTGGCTGCTCCTCAACCGGACCACCTTCGGCCGCCGCACCGTCGCCGTCGGCGGCAACCCGGAGGCCGCCCGCCTCGCCGGCATCGACGTACGCCGCCAGCGGCTCTCCCTCTATCTGCTCTCCGGACTGTGCTGCGGCATCGCCGCCTTCCTGCTCGTCGTGCTCGCCGGCTCCGGCCAGAACACCAACGGCAACCTGTACGAGCTCGACGCCATCGCCGCCGCCATCATCGGCGGCACCCTCCTCAGCGGCGGCCGGGGCACCATCGTCGGCTCCGTCCTCGGCGTCCTCGTCTTCACGACGATCACCAACATCTTCGCGCTCAACAACCTGCAGAGCGACGTCCAGCAGATCGCCAAGGGCGCGATCATCGTGGCCGCCGTCCTGCTCCAGCGCCGCACCGTCCGCGACGGAACCTGACCGGCCCCGCGCCGACCCCACCCCCGCACCACCACCCCCTTCACCACCACCCGCTCGGAAGGGATCCACCGCCATGCCCGAAACCAGCCGCAGACACCTCCTCCTCGGCGGCGCGGCCGTCTCCGCCGGCGCCCTGCTCACGGCCTGTACGAGCAACGAGCCGAAGGCCGCCAAGGACACAGCACCGGCCGGAAGCGCCGCACCGGCCGCCGACGACAAGCCCGGCACCCCCGTCACCATCGGTTTCGCCGGCCCGCAGGCCGACCACGGCTGGCTCAACGCCATCAACGACAACGCCGAGCGGCGCGCCAAGAAGTACTCCGACGTCACCCTGGAGATCACCGAGGGCTCCAACGACACCGCCACCCAGATCGGCCAGGTCCAGACCCTCATCAACAAGAAGGTCGACGTCCTCGTCATCCTCCCCGCCGACGGCAAGGCCCTCACCCAGATCGGCCTCCAGGCCATGAAGGCCGGCATCCCCGTCATCAACCTCGACCGGATCTTCGCCTCCCCGCAGGCCTACCGCTGCTGGATCGGCGGCGACAACTACGGCATGGGCCTCAACGCCGGCAACTACATCGGCGAACAGCTCAGGGACAAGCCGAACGCCACCGTCGTCGAACTCGCCGGCATGGACAGCCTCGAACTCACCAAGCAGCGCACCCAGGGCTTCGACGACGCCCTCAAGAACTACCCCAACATCCGCAAGGTCGCCCGCCAGGCCGCCGACTTCACCGTCGAGTCGGGACAGGCCAAGATGGCCCAACTCCTCCAGGCACAGCCGAAGTTCGACGCCCTGTGGAACCACGACGACGACCAGGGGGTCGGCGCGCTGCGGGCCGTGGCCCAGGCCGGCCGCAAGGACTTCCTCATGGTCGGCGGCGCCGGCGCCAAGTCCGCCATGGACGCCATCAAGGCCGACACCGGAGTCCTCAAGGCCACCGTCCTCTACCCGCCGACCATGGCCGCCTCCGCGATCGACCTCGCCCGCGCCCTCGGCCAGAAGAAGGGCGTCGGCGGCATGTCCGAGCTGGAGATCCCCGCCTCGATCACCCTCTACTCGGCCGTCGTCACCAAGGAGAACGTCGACGAGTACCTGCCCACCGGCTTCAGCTGACCGACCCGGACCCGGGCGGTCCGCACCCGGACGGCCCCCACCGGGCCGTCCGGCCGGACCGGTCCCCGGCGGCCCGACCGCCCCGGGGAGCAGCAACTCGCCGCACCACGAAACGGAGGAACCGTATGGAACAGACGGAGAGCGGGGCCGAACCGCCGACGCTCGGCATCGGCATGGTCGGCTACGCGTTCATGGGAGCCGCCCACTCGCAGGGCTGGCGTACCGCGGGCCGCGTCTTCGACCTGCCGCTGCGCCCCGTCCTCGCCGCCGTCGCGGGCCGGGACGCCACCGCCGTCCGGGACGCCGCCCGACGGCACGGCTGGGCCGCCGCCGAGACCGACTGGCGCGCCCTGATCGCCCGCGACGACGTCCAGCTCGTCGACGTCTGCACCCCCGGCGACAGCCATGCGGAGATCGCCGTCGCCGCCCTGGAGGCCGGCAAGCACGTCCTGTGCGAGAAGCCGCTCGCCAACTCGGTCGCCGAGGCCGAGACCATGACCGCGGCCGCCGAAGCGGCCGCCGCCCGCGGCCAGATCGCCATGGTCGGCTTCAACTACCGCCGCGTGCCCGCCCTTTCGTACGCCCGGCAGCTCGTCGCGGACGGCCGCCTCGGCGCCCTGCGGCACGTCCGCGTCACCTACCTCCAGGACTGGCTCGTCGACCCCGCCTTCCCGCTCACCTGGCGACTGGAACGCGAACACGCCGGCTCCGGCGCGCTCGGAGACCTGGGGGCACACGCCGTCGACCTCGCCCAGTACCTGGCCGGGGAGCCGCTCGTCGGTGTCTCGGCCCTCACCGAGACCTTCGTACGGAAGCGTCCGCTGCTCGCGGGCGTCGGCGCGGGCGGTCTCGCCGGGGGAGCGGGATCGGAGGCGTACGGACAGGTCACCGTCGACGACGCGGCGCTGTTCACCGGGCGGCTCGCCTCCGGTGCGCTCGCCTCCTTCGAGGCCACCCGGATGGCCTCGGGCCGCAAGAACGCGCTGCGGCTGGAGATCAACGGGGAGCGCGGCTCGCTCGCCTTCGACCTGGAGCGGCTCAACGAGCTGTCCTTCCACGACCACACCGAACCGGCGGTCACGGCGGGCTTCCGCCGCGTCCTCGTGACCGAACCCGGCCACCCTTACCTGGAGGGCTGGTGGCCGCCCGGGCACGCGCTCGGTTACGAGCACACCTTCGCCCACCAGGCCCGCGACCTGGTCCACGCCGTCGCGAGCGGTATCGCCCCGGCGCCCTCCTTCGCCGACGGCCTCCAGGTCCAGCGGGTCCTGGCCGCGGTGGAGGAGAGCGCCCGGAACAACGCGGTCTACACCCCGGTCGGCCTTCCGGCGGTCCGCCCCGCCACCTACGGATCCGCCGCCACGGCCACGGGCACGGCCGCAGCCACGACGTCCGCCACCGACACGTCCGCCACCGACACGTCCGCCACCGACACGTCCGCCGACCCATCCGTACCGAGCTAGGAGGCGCCCGACCGTGCCACGACCCTTCACGCTCTTCACCGGCCAGTGGGCCGACCTGCCCCTGGAGGAGGTCTGCCGGCTCGCCCGCGACTTCGGCTACGACGGCCTCGAACTCGCCTGCTGGGGAGACCACTTCGAGGTCGACAAGGCCCTCGCCGATCCGGCGTACGTCAAGGGCAGGCGCGAACTGCTCGACGCCTACGGCCTGAAGTGCTGGGCGATCTCCAACCACCTGGTCGGACAGGCCGTGTGCGACCATCCCATCGACGAGCGCCACCAGGCGATCGTGCCCGCCCGCATCTGGGGCGACGGCGACGCCGAAGGGGTGCGGCAGCGGGCCGCCCGCGAGCTCGCGGACACCGCGCGCGCCGCGGCCGCGTTCGGCGTCGACACCGTCATCGGCTTCACCGGCTCCTCCATCTGGCATCTGGTGGCGATGTTCCCGCCGGTCCCCGAGCACATGGTGGAGCGCGGCTTCGAGGACTTCGCGGAACGGTGGAACCCGATCCTCGATGTCTTCGACGCCGAGGGCGTCCGCTTCGCCCACGAGGTCCACCCCAGCGAGATCGCCTACGACTACTGGACCACCCAGCGCGCCCTGGACGCCGTCGGCCGGCGTCCCGCCTTCGGGCTCAACTTCGACCCCAGCCACTTCGTGTGGCAGGACCTCGACCCCGTCGGCTTCCTCTGGGACTTCCGCGACCGGATCTACCACGTGGACTGCAAGGAGGCACGCAAGCGGCTCGACGGCCGGAGCGGCCGGCTCGGCTCCCACCTGCCCTGGGGCGACCCCCGGCGGGGCTGGGACTTCGTCTCCGCGGGACACGGCGACGTGCCCTGGGAGGACGTCTTCCGGATGCTCCGGTCCATCGGCTACGCCGGACCCGTCTCCGTGGAATGGGAGGACGCCGGCATGGACCGGCTGACCGGCGCCCCCGAGGCGCTGTCCTTCCTCAAGCGGTACGACTTCGACCCCCCGGCGGCCTCCTTCGACGCGGCCTTCGGGAGCGCCGACTGAGATGAGGGCGCGGGTCCGCGCCTGGCGGCGAGGTGCCGCCGGGCCGGTCCGTGCTGCCCGCGAGAGCCTTTGTCCTCTCGCGGGGAAAAGTTCGACCGCACTGGTGCACAAGGGCTTTCCGTGGTGGACGAACCCGGCTACGGTCCCTGATGTGTACATGGCGTAACAGCGTGATGTGACCAGCGTGACGGCGCACGCCGGTCCCCGGACACCCCGCACACCCGGCCCGACCCGGAGGACACCCGTGCACAGAAAACGACTCCGCGCCAGGAAGTCGCTCGCCCTGCTCACCATCGGACTGCTCGCCCTCGGCGCCCCCCAGGGCCTCGCCGCCGAACCCGAAGCCCCCACCCCCGGCGCATCCGCCGCGGCCGCCGAGGAATTCCAGCAGATCACCCTCGCCAAGGGCGGCGAGGAAGTCGGCGAACCCATGTCCCTCGCCGTACTCCCGGACCGCAGCGTCCTCCACACCTCCCGCAACGGCGAACTCCGCCGCACCGACGCCGCCGGCAACACCACCGTCATCGGCACCGTCCCCGTCTACTCCCACGACGAGGAAGGCCTCCAAGGCGTCGGCCTCGACCCGGACTTCGCCCGGAACAAAGCCCTCTACCTCTACTACGCCCCACCGCTCGACACCCCCGCGGGCGACGCCCCCGAGAACGGCACCGCCGCCGACTTCGCCCCGTACGACGGCGTCAACCGCCTCTCCCGCTTCACCCTGAAAGCCGACGGAACCCTCGACAACGCCAGCGAGAAGAAGGTCATCGACATCCCCGCCACCCGCGGGATCTGCTGCCACGTCGGCGGCGACATCGACTTCGACGCCCAGGGCAACCTCTACCTCTCGACCGGCGACGACTCCAACCCCTTCGCCTCCGACGGCTACACCCCCATCGACGAACGACCCGGCCGCAACCCCGCCTTCGACGCCCGCCGCACCTCCGGCAACACCAACGACCTCCGCGGCAAGATCCTCCGCATCAAGGTCGCCGACGACGGCACCTACACCGTCCCCGACGGCAACCTCTTCACCCCCGGCACCGCCAGGACCCGCCCCGAGATCTACGCCATGGGCTTCCGCAACCCCTTCCGCTTCAGCGTCGACAAAACCACCGGCATCCTCTACGTCGGCGACTACGGCCCCGACGCCGGCGCCGCCGACCCCCAGCGCGGCCCCGCCGGACAGGTCGAGTTCGCCCGCGTCACCAAGCCCGGCAACTTCGGCTGGCCCTTCTGCACCGGCGACAACGACCCCTACGTCGACTACGACTTCGCCACCAAGACCTCCGGCGCCCCCTTCGACTGCGCCGCCCTCAAGAACGACTCCCCGTACAACACCGGACTCGTGGACCTCCCGCCCGCCGAACCCGCCTGGATCCCCTACAACGGCGGCTCCGTACCCGAGTTCGGCACCGGATCCGAATCCCCCATGGGCGGCCCCGTCTACCGCTACGACCCCGCCAACACGTCCCCGGTGAAGTTCCCCGAGACGTACGACGGCGACTTCTTCGCCGGCGAATTCGGCCGCCGCTGGATCAAGCGCATCGACCAGGACGCCGACGGCACCGTCGCCTCCATCAACGACGTCCCCTGGACCGGCACCCAGATCATGGACATGGCCTTCGGCCCCGACGGCGCCCTCTACGTCCTCGACTACGGCACCGCCTGGTTCGGCGGCGACCACAACTCCGGCCTCTACCGCATCGAGAACGCCACCGGCGGACGCTCCCCGGTCGCCGAGGCGAGCGTGAACAAGACCTCCGGCACCGCACCCCTCAAGGTCGCCTTCTCCTCCGCCGGCACCACCGACGGCGACGGCGACGCCCTCACCTACACCTGGGATTTCGGCGACGGCGGCACGTCCACCGCCGCCAACCCCACCTACACCTACCGCAAGAACGGCACCTACACCGCCACCGTCACGGCGAAGGACGCAGGCGGCCGCACCGGCTCCGCCTCCGTCCACATCGTCGTCGGCAACACCGCCCCCAAGGTCACCCTCGAACTCCCCGCCGAAGGAGCCCTCTTCTCCTTCGGCGACGACATCCCCTTCAAGGTCACCGTCACCGACCCCGAAGACGGCACCATCGACTGCACCAAGGTCAAGGTCACCTACGTCCTCGGCCACGACAGCCACGGCCACCCCGTCACGACCGCCAACGGCTGCACCGGCACCATCAAGACCTCCGCCGACGGCGGCCACGACGACGACGCCAACATCTTCGCCGTCTTCGACGCCGAGTACACCGACGGCGGAGGCGGCGGCCAGGCCGCCCTCACCACCCACGACCAGGCCAAACTCCAGCCCCGCCACCGCCAGGCCGAGCACTTCGACGCCCAGAGCGGCGTCAACCTCTTCGACAAGACCCAGGCCAACGGCGGACGCACCGTCGGCGACATCAACGACGGCGACTGGATCTCCTTCAAGCCCTACAACGTCACCGGAGCCACCACGCTCACCGCCCGCGTCTCCTCCGGCGGCAACGGCGGCTTCCTCGAAGTCCGCACCGGCTCACCCACCGGCCCCCTCCACGGTTCCGCACCCGTCCCCGTCACCGGAGGCTGGGAGACCTTCCAGGACATCGACGTACCCCTGCGCAACCTGCCCCGCAGGACCACCGAACTCTTCCTCGTCTTCAAGGGCGGCACCGGCGCCCTCTACGACCTCGACGACTTCACCCTCTCCAGCACCCCCGCGAACCGCGACGCCAGACGCGTCCTGGTCTTCTCCAGGACCGCCGGCTTCCGCCACGACTCCATCGGCACCGGCATCACCGCCCTCAAGGAACTCGGCGCCGCCAACGACATCATCGTCGACAGCACCGAAGAACCACGCCAGTTCACCACCAACAACCTCGCCCGCTACGACGCCGTCGTCTTCCTCTCCACCACCGGCGACGTCCTCGACACCGAGCAGCAGAAAGCCTTCGAGAACTACGTCTCCACCGGCGGCGGCTACATGGGCATCCACGCCGCGGCCGACACCGAATACGACTGGAGCTTCTACGGCGGACTCGTCGGCGCCCACTTCCAGTCCCACCCCCAGATCCAGCCCGCCACCGTCCGCACCGAGGACCACACCCACCCCGCCACCGCCCACATCGACGGCCCCTGGCAGCGCACCGACGAGTGGTACAACTACCGCACCAACCCCCGCGACCAGGCCCGCGTCCTCGCCACCCTCGACGAGACCACCTACCAGGGCGGCACCATGAAGGGCGACCACCCCATCGCCTGGTGCCAGACCTACGGCGGCGGCCGCTCCTTCTACACCGGAGGCGGCCACACCAAGGAGTCCTACACCGAACCCGCCTTCCGCCGGCACCTCCTGGGCGGCCTCCGCTACGCCACCGGCCAGGTCAAGGCCGACTGCCGGCCCCAGACCGGCTACCGCGACCTCTTCAACGGCGAGACCCACGAAGGCTGGAAGCAGGCCGGACCCGGCGGCTTCGACATCACCGACCGCGAACTCCGCTCCACCGGCGGCATGGGCATGCTCTGGTACCAGGCCAAGGAACTCCGGTCCTACTCCCTCACCCTCGACTGGAAGCTCACCGGCGACTCCAACTCCGGCATCTTCGTCGGCTTCCCCGCCAGCGACGACCCCTGGTCCGCCGTGAACAACGGCTACGAGATCCAGATCGACGCCACCGACGCCGCCGACCGCACCACCGGCGCCGTCTACGGCTTCAAGTCGGCCAACCTCAAGGCCCGCGACCAGGCTCTCCGCCCGCCCGGTCAGTGGAACACCTACGAGATCCGCGTCCAGGGCGAACGCCTCCAGGTCTTCCTCAACGGCATCAAGATCAACGACTTCACCAACACCAACCCCACCCGCAGCCTCACCGACGGCCACATCGGCATCCAGAACCACGGAGCCGCGGACCAGGCCGCCTTCCGGAACATCCGCCTCAAGGAACTCCCCTCCTGACGGGAGCCCCAGGACGACGGTGGGCGGGGTGGCGCCGTACCCCCCGCCCACCGTCACCTCCCGCCCCACCAGCACCTCCCGCACCACCCGCACCACTCCTCTTTCCGCTGGACGAGCAGGGAGGCCGACGCCATGACCCACGCACCCCGCACCGGAATCTGGCTCATAGGCGCGAGAGGCTCCGTCGCCACCACCACCATGGTCGGCTGCGCCGCTCTCGTCGCCGGACTCCACCCACCCACCGGCATGGCAACCGAGACCCCCGAACTCGCCGACGCCGGCCTGCCCCCACTCGCCACCCTCGTCTTCGGCGGACACGACACCACCGACTGCCCGCTCCCCAAACGAGCCGAACAACTCACCACCGCCGGAGTCCTCCCGTACGGACTCACCGGAGCCGTCACCCACGAACTCGAGGCCGCCGACCGCGAGATCCGCCCCGGCGGCCCCGCCCCCGGCGACACCCGCACCGACGAACAACTCATCACGGCCTTCACCCACGACTTGACGGACTTCCGCCGACGCATTGGCCTGGACCGCGTCGTGGTCGTCAATGTGGCATCCACGGAGCCGGCGTCGGGGGGCGCCGGGCTCCCACCCAGCACCCTGTACGCCGCCGCCGCACTGCGCGCCGGATGCCCGTACATCAACTTCACCCCGTCCACGGGCCTGCGCCACCCCACCCTCGCCGCCCCGCTCGCCGACAGTCGGCTGCCCCACGCGGGCCGCGACGGCAAGACCGGCCAGACCCTGCTCCGCGCCGTCCTCGCCCCGATGTTCCGCCAGCGCGCCCTGACCGTACGCGCATGGTCCGGCAGCAACCTCCTCGGCGGCGGCGACGGAGCCGCCCTCGCCGACCCGGCGGCCGCGGCCGCCAAGAACGCGGGGAAGGAACGCGTCCTCACCGACACCCTCGGCCCCGGCGTCGAAGGCCAGGTCCACATCGACGACGTCCCCGCGATGGGTGAGTGGAAGACCGCCTGGGACCACATCGCCTTCGACGGCTTCCTCGGCACGCGCATGATCCTCCAGACCCTCTGGCAGGGCTGCGACTCCGCCCTCGCGGCACCCCTCGTCCTCGACCTGGCCCGCCTCACGGCCCGCGCCCACGAGAAGGGCCTCACAGGACCCCTGGAGGACCTCGCCTTCTACTTCAAGGACCCCGAAGGCACCCCACCGGCCTCACTGTCGGACCAGTACGAGCGCCTGCTGACCTTCGGCCGCACCCTGACCGACCGCCCGGCCACGGAGGACACGGACGCGCAGGACGCGGACACGGGCGGGACAAGCGGCGCGGGCGGGACGAGCTGCGCGGGCGGGACGAGCGGCGCGGGCGGGACGAGCTGCGCGGGGACGGATGACGCGCGTACGGGGGACGCCGGAACGGGGGAAGCGGGTACGCGGGCCACGGGTACCGGTGATTCCGGAACGAGGACGGCCCGATGACCCGGAAGCGCACCGGCCGGGCACAGGCCTGGGCGGAACTCCTCCGCGTATCGGCACTGTTCTCGGTGCCCGGCGACGCCCTCGCGGGAGCGGCGGCGGCCGGGGTCCGCCCCGGCCGTGGCACGCTCTGCGCGATCGGCGCCTCCCTCTGCCTGTACGAGGCGGGGATGGCGCTCAACGACTGGGCCGACCGCGCCGAGGACGCCGCCGAACGCCCCCACCGCCCCCTGCCCTCCGGCCGCATCGCCCCGAACGCCGCCCTGACGGCCTCGGCGGCCCTGACGGCGGCGGGCCTGGCACTGGCCTCCCGCGCGGGCCGCCCGTCCCTCGCGGTCGCCGCCGCTCTCGCCACCACGGTCTGGGCCTACGACCTCGGCCTGAAACACACCCCCGCGGGCCCCGGCGCCATGGCCGCGGCCCGCGCCCTCGACCTCCTCCTGGGCGCGACGGCCTCGACCGCTGCCTCCAAGACGGCCCCGGCGGGGAACGGTCGGCCCCACCGCCACGCCGTCCGCGCCCTGCCGTCCGCCGCCCTGCTCGGGGCCCACACCTACGCCGTCACCGCCGTCTCCCGCCACGAGACCCAGGGCGGCTCCACCCGCACTCCGCTCGCCGCACTCGCCGTCACCCTGGCGGTGGCCGGGGCGGCATCGGGCGAGCCATTCGGCCGACGGCCCGGCACCACCACCGCAACCTCTCCCTCCGGGCCCCCCGCCCCCGCCCCCCACCCCCACCCCCACCCTCACCCCGCCCTCCCCGCCGGCCGGCCCGTCCCCTCACGCCGGGTCCTCCCCTCCGGCCTCGCCCTCTCCTTCCGGCCGCTGCCCTCCCGTGGGCTCGGCCCCCTCCTCGCGCTGGCCTACGCCCGTACCCCGGCCGCCCTCCTCCTGCACGCCGCGCTCAACCCGTCCGCGGCGCTCACCGAGCGGGCCGTCGGCGGGGGCATCCGGGCCACGATCCCGCTGCAGGCCGCGCTGGCCGCCCGGGCCGGGGCGCCGGGGACCGCGCTCGCCCTGCTCGGCCTCGTCCCGGCCGCCCGCGCCCTTGCCAGGAAGGTGAGCCCCACATGAGCAGCGCCGGCCCCGTCCCCGCTTCCGACCGGCCGGGTCCTTCCCGTGCCGGGTCCGCCGGTCAGATCACCACTCCCGCCTCCTCACGCTCCTCCACGCACTCCTCGGACCGCCCCCGGCTGGGGTACGGCACCAACGGCCTCACCGATCTGCGGCTCGACGACGCCCTCGGGCTGCTCGCCGATCTCGGCTACGACGGCGTCGGGCTGACCCTCGACCACATGCACCTCGACCCGCTCGCCCCCGACCTGGCCGCCCGTACCGCCCGGGTCGCCCGGCGCCTCGGCGAGCTGGGGCTCGGTGTGACCGTCGAGACCGGGGCCCGCTACGTCCTCGATCCGCGCCGCAAGCACGGCCCGTCCCTGCTCGACCCGGACTCCGAGGACCGGTCCGCCCGGGTCCGACTCCTGTTGCGGGCCGTCCGGGTCGCGTCCGACCTCGGCGCGCATGCCGTGCACTGCTTCAGCGGCGTCCTCCCGGCCGGCACCGCACCGGACGAGGCCTGGAAGCGGCTCACCTCCTCGCTCGCCCCGGTCCTGGAGGCCGCGGAAGCCGCCGGCGTCCCCCTGGCCGTCGAACCCGAACCCGGCCACCTCCTCGCCACCCTCGACGACTTCCACCATCTGCGCGGACTCCTCGGCGACCCCCCGCCCGGCGTCCTCGGCCTCACCCTCGACCTCGGCCACTGCCAGTGCCTCGAACCCCTCCCTCCCGCCGACTGCCTGCGCGCCGCCGCGCCCTGGGTGCACCACATCCAGATCGAGGACATGCGCCGCGGTGTCCACGAGCACCTGCCGTTCGGTGACGGCGAGATCGACTTCCCGCCCGTGCTCGCCGCCCTCGCCGAACTCACCGCCGCGGGCTACCCCGGACTGACCGTCGTCGAGCTGCCCCGGCACTCCCACGCCGGCCCCGCACTCGCCCGCAGTTCCCTCTCCTTCCTGCGCCGGGAGGTCCCGACATGCTGACCGTCACCGCGGCCGCCCGCGCCTGGCTGGCCTCCGCCCTCGCCGAGGCCGAGGCCCGCGCTCCCGGCTGGGAGGAGCGCTTCGTCGCCGCGGGCCGGCACTGCGGGCGCGAGCACGCGGACGAGGCCCGCACCCATCTCCTCCGAGCAGCCGGTGCCGACCCCGACACCCTCAGCCGTCTCTACCGGCACGGGGCCGCCGCCGAGCGCCGCGCGGTCCTCCTCGCCCTCCCCGGCCTCGTCACCGGCCCGGAGGCCGTGCCTCTCGTCGAGGACGCCCTCCGCACCCACGACACCACTCTGATCGCCGCCGCCGTCGGCCCCTACGCCGCCGCGCATCTCTCCCCCCACGCCTGGCGGCACGCCCTCCTCAAATGTCTCTTCACCGACGTCCCCGTCACCGACGTCGCCGGACTCGCCGAGCGTGCCGCCGGTGACGACGAACTCGCCCGGATGCTCGCCGACCAGGCCGCCGAACGCACCGCCGCCGGCCGCGACGTTCCCGCCGATCTGACCCGCGTCCTCGCCCTCACCGCCCCCACCGAGGAGTCCTGATGCGCATCTTCGACCCGCACATCCACATGACCTCGCGCACCACGGACGACTACGGGGCGATGTACGACGCCGGTGTCCGCGCCCTCGTCGAACCGTCCTTCTGGCTCGGCCAGCCGCGCACCTCGCCCGCCTCCTTCCTCGACTACTTCGACGCCCTCCTCGGCTGGGAGCCCTTCCGCGCCGCCCAGCACGGCATCGCCCACCACTGTGCCCTCGCCCTCAACCCGAAGGAGGCCAACGACCCCCGCTGCGTCCCCGTCCTCGACGAACTGCCCCGCTATCTCGCCAAGGACGGTGTCGTCGCCGTCGGCGAGATCGGCTACGACTCCCTGACACCCGCCGAGGACACCGCGCTCGCCGCCCAGCTCCAGCTCGCCGCCGACCACGGCCTGCCCGCACTCGTCCACACCCCGCACCGCGACAAGCTCACCGGCCTGCGCCGCACCGTCGATGTCGTCCGCGAGTCCGCCCTCGCCCCGGACCGTGTGCTCCTCGACCACCTCAACGAGACGACCGTCAAGGAGGCCGCCGACAGCGGCGCCTGGCTCGGCTTCTCCGTCTATCCCGACACCAAGATGGACGAGGACCGGACGGTCGCGATCCTCAAGGATTACGGCACCCAGCGCGTGCTGGTGAACTCGGCCGCCGACTGGGGCCGCAGCGACCCCCTCAAGACCCACGCCGTCGCCCTGGCGATGCTCGGCGCCGGCTTCACCGACGACGACGTCGACCAGGTCCTCTGGCGCAACCCCGTCGCCTTCTACGGCCTCAGCGGACGCCTCCACCTCGACCTCCCCGCCCCGCCGGACCTGCACGAGGGCAACTCCGTGCTGCGTGGCGGGGAATGAGGCGTCCCCATGCGCTTCCGGCACCCCGACGGCTCCACCGTCCACCTCGCCTACTGCACCAACGTGCACCCGGCCGAGACCCTCGACGGCGTCCTCGCCCAGCTCCGCGACCACTGCGAGCCGGTCCGCCGCCGCCTCGGCCGTGACCGCCTCGGCATCGGCCTCTGGCTCGCCCGGGACGCCGCCCGCTCCCTGATCACCGATCCGGCCTCGCTCCGTGCCCTGCGCGCCGAACTCGACCGCCGCGGCCTCGAAGTGGTCACCCTGAACGGCTTCCCGTACGAGGGGTTCGGAGCCGACGAGGTCAAGTACCGCGTCTACCAGCCCGACTGGACCCACCCCGATCGCCTCGCCCACACCACCGACCTCGCCCGGCTCCTCGCCGCGCTGCTGCCCGAGGACGTCACCGAAGGATCCGTCTCCACCCTGCCCCTCGCCTGGCGCACCCCCTTCGACGCCGGGACCGCCGCCACCGCCCGCACCGCCCTGACGACGCTCGCCGGACGGCTCGACGCACTGGAGGAACTCACCGGGCGCAGCATCAGGATCGGGCTCGAACCGGAGCCCGGCTGTGTCGTCGAGACGGTCGCCGACGCGGTCGCCGCCCTGACCGCCGCACCGAACCCGCGGATCGGGGTCTGTCTCGACACCTGTCATCTCGCGACCTCCTTCGAGGACCCGCGTACCGCCCTGGACTCGCTCGCCGCCGCCGGCATCCCCGTACCCAAAGCGCAGCTCTCCGCCGCGCTCCACGCGGAGCATCCGCACCTCCCCGAGGTCAGGGCGGCGCTCGCCGCGTTCGCCGAGCCCCGGTTCCTCCATCAGACCCGCACCAGAACCGCCGCCGGTCTCCGGGGCACGGACGACCTCCCCGAGGCGCTCGCCACCTCCGACCGGCGCGGTGCCACCGCCCACGGTCTCCCCGACGCGACCCCATGGCGCTCCCACTTCCACGTCCCGCTGCATGCTCCCCCCTCTCCTCCGCTCACCTCCACGCTCCCCGTCCTCCAGGAGACCCTCGCCCTGCTCGTCGGCGGCCCGCATCCGCGCACCCCTCACCTGGAGGTCGAGACGTACACCTGGCAGGCCCTTCCGCCCGAGAGCCGTCCCCGGACCCGGGCCCGGCTCGCCGACGGCATCGCCGCCGAACTGACCCTGGCCCGCGACCTGCTGACCGACCTCGGCCTCAAGGAACTGCCATGAGCGACCCCGCGCCCACGTCCGCGGCCCCGCACCCGTCCGCCGCCCCATCCGCACCCACCCCCCTCCTGGTCCTCGACGTCGTCGGTCTCACCCCACGGCTTCTGCCGCACATGCCACACCTGGCCGCCCTGGCCCGCGACGGTTCCCAGGCCCCGCTCTCCACCGTCCTGCCGGCCGTCACCTGCACCGCCCAGACGACCTTCCTCACCGGCACGCTCCCCGCCGAGCACGGCATCGTCGGCAACGGCTGGTACTTCCGTGACCTCGGCGACGTCCTGCTGTGGCGCCAGCACAACGGGCTCGTCTCCGGCGACCGGGTCTGGGACGCCGCCCGCCGCACCCACCCCGACTACAGCGTCGCCAACATCTGCTGGTGGTACGCGATGGGTGCCGACACCGACATCACCGTCACCCCCCGCCCCGTCTACTACGCCGACGGACGCAAGGAACCCGACTGCTACACCCGGCCCCCGGCCCTGCACGACGAACTCACCGAGAAGTTCGGCACCTTCCCCCTCTTCCACTTCTGGGGCCCCGGCGCCGATCTGGTCTCCAGCCGCTGGATCGTCGACGCCACCCGTCACATCCTCCGGAGCCGCCGCCCCGACCTCGCCCTCTGCTACGTCCCGCACCTGGACTACGACCTCCAGCGCTACGGCCCCGGCGACCCTCGCTCCTTCCGGGCCGCGGCCGCGCTCGACACCGTCCTCGCGCCGCTCCTCGCGGAGGCACGGGCCGAGGGCCGTACGGTCGTGGTCCTCTCCGAGTACGGGATCACCCGGGTCGAGCGCCCCGTCGACATCAACCGCGCCCTGCGGCGCGCCGGGCTCCTGGAGGTCCACACCCAGGACGGAATGGAGTACCTGGACCCCATGACCTCCCGGGCGTTCGCCGTCGCCGATCACCAGATCGCCCACGTGTACGTCAAGCGCCCCACGGACCTGCCGGCCGTCCGGGAGGCCCTCGCCGACCTCCCCGGTCTGGAGCGGCTCCTCGACGACGACGGCAAGAAGGAGCACGGCCTCGACCATCCGCGCTCGGGAGAGCTGGTCGCCCTCGCCGAGCCCGACGCCTGGTTCACGTACTACTACTGGCTCGACGACGCCCGCGCCCCCGACTTCGCGCAGCTGGTCGAGATCCACCGCAAGCCCGGCTACGACCCCGCCGAACTCCTCATGGACCCGCTCGACCCCTATGTGCGGATCAAGGCCGCCAGGGAGATCGCCCGCAAGAAGCTCGGTATGCGGTACCGGCTGGCCGTCGTCCCTCTCGACCCCTCACCTCTTCGCGGCAGCCATGGCCGCCTTCCCGCGAGCGACGACGAAGGTCCGCTCATCCTGTGCTCCACCCCCCGCGCCCTGGACGGCCGCGTCGCGGCCACCGATGTGAAGAACCTGTTGCTCAGGCTGGCCGGGGTCACGGAGACCCCGGTCCGAACCCGTCCTCGAGCTGAATCCAGTGAAGCAGGCCTTTCCGACAGCCAAGGAGTTATCCACAGATGAGTCGCACTCGCCGAACCGAAGCCGCCGACGACCCCGAGCTCGTCCACAGGCTCAGCCGGCGCAACATGCTGGGCGTCGCCGCCGGCGCGACCGCCGCCGCGCTGCTCGGGGCTGCCGCCCCCGCCGCCGCGGCGGGGACCACCGCATCGCCGGGCCACGGTCACGGCCGCCCCGTTCTGCCGCCCGGCCGTCTCGGTATCCAGCTCTACTCGCTGCGGGACAAGGTCTCGACCCTCGGCTTCGCCGCCGTCTTCGCCGAGCTGCGGAAGTACGGCTACGACGAGGTCGAGTTCGCCGGTTACAGCCAGGGCTCCGCGGGCCCCATCAGCCTCGCCCAGCTCAAGCGCCTCACACGTGATCACGGGCTGCGCCCGATCGGCAGCCATGTCGGCTACTACGCGAGCGACCCGGCGGCGTACACCTTCGCCCAGAACCTCGACCGTGTCCTCGACGACGCGGCAGCCCTGGGCCTGCCCCACATCGGCACCGCCTCCGGGCCCTGGCGCTACGGCGACACCGTGGACGGCTGGAAGCGGTGCGCCGAGGACTTCAACCGGTACGGCGCCGCCGCGCGGAAGCGGGGCATGAAGTTCTACCAGCACAACCACTCGGAGGAGTTCTCCTTCGCCAGCGACCGCCCCGACGTGCGCCTCTACGACGTCCTCCTCGCGGAGACCGACCCCGACCTGGTGCATCTGGAGATGGACATCTTCTGGGCGTACGTCGGCCAGTACCGCTACTCGGTCCGCCCGGACGGCACCCCCGCCCCGTTCGATCCGCTCGACTACGTCCTCGACCAGCCCGACCGCTATCCGCTGTTCCATGTGAAGGACGGCGACCGGGACGACACCGCCGTCCCCTACGGCTACCGGATGACGGACGTCGGTGACGGGGACATCGACTACCGGCGGTTCATCTCGGCGGTCAACCGGACCCGCCACGGCCGGAGCGCCCACCACTGGCAGGCCGAGCACGACAACCCGGTCGACTCGCTGACCTTCGCCCGCAGGTCCAGCGCCCATCTCCACTCGCTGCGCGAGAAGGGCCGCTGACCCACCCCCCGGGCCCCTGACGGGGGCCCGGGACGGTCGGCCAGGGTGCCCGGGGGCCGCCGACCGCCCTGCCGGCGCACGCTGGGTGAGCGGACGGCGGCACGCTGTGCGCGCGGGCGGGCGATCCCGGACTTGATCAAGGACCGGGGGCTGGCTTCACCCCACTGACCACGGAAAACGCTGGTGAAACCCACCTGGAACCCCTGGTAGAGTTACATCTGTCGCCGCGAGGGAAACCCCGCTGCGGCAGACACCTTGTCCGGGTGGCGGAATGGCAGACGCGCTAGCTTGAGGTGCTAGTGCCCTTTATCGGGCGTGGGGGTTCAAGTCCCCCCTCGGACACCAGTGGAAAGGCCGGTCGATCTCGTATCGACCGGCTTTTCGCGTGGTACGCGGCGCCTGCGGCGGCCCGGGCGGGAGGGGGAACGGCCGCCTATCCTGGGGGAGTGATCGAGAACCTTCCCGCCTGCCCCCAGTGCTCCGGCGAGTACACCTACGAGATGAACGATCTGGTGGTGTGCCCCGAGTGCGGACACGAGTGGGTGCCGGCGGCCGACGGCGCGAGCGGCGCCGCCGGTGCGGAGGCGGGCGGGGAACGCGTGATCAAGGACGCCGTCGGCAATGTGCTGACCGACGGCGACACGGTGACCGTCGTCAAGGCCCTCAAGGTCAAGGGCAACCCCTCCGGGATCAAGGCGGGCACCAAGGTGCGCAACATCCGCCTGGTCGACGGCGTCGACGGACACGACATCGACTGCAGGATCGACGGCTTCGGCGCCATGCAGCTCAAGTCCGGCGTGGTCAAGAAGGTCTGAACCGCACGGCGGCCCGCGCCGCCGTGCGAGCGGTGGAGGCACGACATGGCCGGAGAACGAACGTCCGGACCGATGCCGCCGGACGACCGCCCACCACCCACGGGTCCGCCCTCCGGCCCGTCGAGCACCCCACCGTCACCGGGTCCGTCGTCATCGGACGACCCGGCCCGGTCGTCCGGGCCGTCCACCCCACCGCCCTTCTCCTCCCGCACCGCCGCCGTCACCGCGGCCTCCCGGTCCTACCTCTTGCGCGCCACGACCAGGCGGCACCGCGGGCTTCCGTCCTCGCGGGTGCCCAGGGCGTCGACGGACAGGAAGGAGACCTCGAAGCCCGCGTCCTCCAGGCGGGCACGGACGTCGCCGAGGCGGAAGGTGCGGTAGTACATGACGAACGGCGGGCGCCAGACAGCGTTGCGGACGCGCATCGTGGCGTCGAAGCCCCACAGGATCCAGTAGAGGCGGGAGCCGACCGGGGGCGGGGCGCCGATGGGGAAGGCGAAGGTGCCGCCGGGGCGCAGGGAGGCGTGGACCTGGGCGAACAGGGTGCGCTGCTCGTCCGGCAGGAAGTGGCCGAAGGCGCCGAAGCTGACCGCCAGGTCGAAGGCCGGGGCGAAAGGCAGGGCCAGGGCGTCGGCGCGGACCAGGCCGGCCGTGGGGTGGGCCTCGCGGGCCCGGGTCAGCATGCCCGTACTGAAGTCGACGCCGGTGACGGGGCCCGCGCAGACCGAGCGGAGGACGCCCAGTCCGGCGCCGGTGCCGCAGCAGACGTCGAGGCCGGAGTCGAAGGGGCCGAGGGTCTCCAGGCTGCGGGTCACCGCTGTCAGGAGGCGTTCCGAGGTGCGGAACGGTGTCGCGTCGAACTTGTTCGCGAGCAGGTCGTAGCCGTGCTCGACGGAGGAGAGGGCCTGGACGGTCAGCTCGCGGAGGCTGGGACCCTGCGGGGTGAACATGTCCCCGACCCTATGCGTTCAGGGGGCACGCGGGGCGGGGTTCTCCCCGCCTTGTGCCGTCACCGGTCGTGTTCGCCGGGGGCGCCGCGTACGTCGGGTGAGAGCGTGTCCGCCGGGTGGAACCGTATGCGCCGGGTGACATTCCGTGCGCCGGGTCATGGCGATGCCGGCGCGGCTCGCCGCGTGCGCCCCCGCGGGGCGGCGTCGCCGCGTGCGTCAGAGAGCGCTGCTCACCGGTGGTCCCGCCCAGGACGGTGCGATGCCCGTCAGCTGGCAGACCAGCAGGTAGAGGGGGATCGGCGGGGTGTAGGGGGAGGTGCCGTCGGGGTGGTGGATGAGGCGCGGCCGGCGGTCCGGGATCTCGGCGCCGCGCGCGTAGCAGGCGGGCAGCGGCCAGGTGACATCGTGGTCGGAGCCGGCGGGGACCAGCCACCACCACCAGTCGGAGTCCGCGTAGACGCAGCCCTTGGCGGGGAGGCGGGAGAGGATCTTGAAGCCGAAGCGGGCGGGGACGCCGACGGCGTCGCAGCCGAGGCCGGTGTGCAGTCCGACGGGGACGGCGAGGCGGGTGGCGGCCAGCTCGCGGAGGTGGACGGAGCCGATGGCGCCTCGGGAGCCGGGGCGGAGTTCCGCGGAGCGGCGGGGTTCCGGCATGCGTTCGCCGGTGGGGGACCTGCGGGTTCCGGGGAGCAGCGGGATCATGCGGGTGGCCATCGACCTCAGCACGTTTCCCCCATGCCGTGGGCCAGTTCCGCCCAGACGACCTGGGCCGTTCCGTGTCCGGTGCGGTCGGCGCCCCAGGCGGTGCACAGGGCGTCGACGATGAGGAGTCCTCGGCCGCGTTCGTCCTCGCCGCAGTCGCGTATCCGGGGGTCCGCCGGGCCGCCCTCGTCGCGCACGGCTATCCGCAGGGTGTCCTCGCCCTCGCGGAGCTCGCATATGAAGCGGTCGCTGGCGGTGTGGACGACGGCGTTGGTGACGAGCTCGGAGACGACCAGGGCCACGGTGTCGCGGATGTCGGGGCCGCAGCCCCACAGAATCAGCCGTTCCTCCGCGAGCCGGCGGGCGCGTGCGACCGACGACGTGAGGGCGGGGAGCTCGTAGGCGAAGCGGCGGACGCCATCGGTATCGGTCTGGGGCTGCGGGCGCTGGGCCATGACTCGGGGACTCATGAGACCTGAAGGCTGCGCGTTACCAGAAGCCACGACCGGTTCCTCACAACAAGGGGCAGGAGTGCCGTACGGCGCTGTCGCCGTGGCGCGGTGGCGCACGGCGGCAGCGTGTACTGGTTCACACCGGAACACTGTCCTCCTGACTCGGACACTTGGCAAGTGGCACTCTGAAAATTCCAGAGTGCTGTGTTCTCTCTGGCCCGGCTTCGTGTCACACTCGTCGAAAACAGTGCGTCGGGGAGGTCTGAGAGTGAGCGAGCCGCGGTCCGCCCCCACGGTGGGACAGGTCGTTCTCGGCAGGCGCCTGCAGGATCTGCGGGAGCGGGCCGGCCTGAAGAGGGAAGAGGCCGCGAAGATCCTCCGGGTGGCCCCGGCCACCGTCCGGCGGATGGAGACCGCCGAAGTCGCACTGAAGATTCCGTACGTGCAGCTCCTCTTGCGGGAGTACGGGATCACGGACTCCGAGGCCGAGGGATTCATCGCCCTCGCGGAGGAGGCCAACCTCCCCGGCTGGTGGCAGCGGTTCCACGACGTGCTGCCCGGCTGGTTCTCCATGTACGTGAGCCTGGAGGGGGCGGCCAGCCTCATCCGGGCGTACGAGCCCCAGTTCGTCCCCGGTCTGCTCCAGACCGAGGAGTACGCCCGCGCCATTCTGCGCAGCGGGGCGGTCGGTGGCGGCAGCGACGCCGCCAAGGACGAGGACGCCGAGCGGCATGTAGCCCTACGGATGGAGCGCCAGTCCCTGCTGACCAGGGAGGACGCCCCGAAGTTCTGGGTGATCATGGACGAGACGGTGTTCCGCCGACCGGTCGGCGCCGGGCCCGAAGTGATGCGCGACCAGCTCGACCGGCTGCTCGAAGCGTCGGAGCTGCCGAACGTCACCCTGCAGATCGCGGAGTTCGCGTCCGGCCACCATCCCGGCACCTACGGACCGTTCGTCCTTTTCCGCTTCGCCATGCCCGAACTGCCGGACATGGTCTACAGCGAGTACCTGACCGGCGCCGTCTATCTCGACGCGCGCCCCGAGGTGGCATCCCACCTGGAGGTCATGGACCGCATGGCGGCTCAGGCCGCGACTGCACAACGCACGAAGGAGATTCTCCGGAATCTCCGCAAGGAGCTGTGAATGGATCGCATATACAACGGCATGCCCGCCGCTGAGCTCGGTGCCGAGGGCTGGCACAAGCCGTGGAGCGGCGGGAACGGGGGCAACTGCGTGGAGGCCATGAAGCTGGCCGACGGCAGAGTCGCCGTGCGACAGTCCGCAGACCCTGAAGGACCAGCGCTCATCTACACCCACGGAGAGATCGCAGCTTTCATCCAGGGGGCCAAATCCGGTCAGGCTGACTTTCTGCTCACCTGACCCCTTCCGTCCCACCCCTACCGTCGCGTAACTCTTGTTGTAGTGCCACTCGTTCATCCCGACCAGGAGCGCCGATGACCCAGGACCCCGCATCCACGCGCGGTGAGATACGGATCGACACCAGCACGCCGCATCCGGCGCGCATGTACGACTGGTTCCTGGGCGGCAAGGACAATTACCCGGTCGACGAGGCGATGGCACGCCAGCTGCTCACCGTCGACGCCCGCGGCCGGGACATGGCCCGGGTCAACCGGGCCTTCATGCACCGCGCCATCCGCTGGCTCAGCGCCCACGGCGTCCGCCAGTACCTGGACATCGGTACGGGCATCCCGACCGAGCCGAACCTGCACCAGATCGCGCAGCAGGCCGCGCCGGAGTCCCGCATCGTCTACTGCGACAACGACCCGATCGTGCTCGCGCACGCGGCCGCCCTGCTGCGCTCGACCCCACAGGGGGCCACCGAGTACATCCAGGCGGACGCCCGCGAACCCGAGATCATCCTCGAAAGGGCCGGAAAGGTCCTTGATTTCGATCAGCCCATCGCGCTGTCGATGCTCGCCCTCCTGCACTTCGTGGGGGACGAGGACAACGCGTACGACCTGGTCGGCAAGCTCGTGGACCAGCTCGCGCCGGGCAGCTACCTGGTGCTCTCGCATGTCACCGGGGACTTCAACCCCGAGGGCGCGGCGGAGGCGGTCGCCATGTACAAGGCGCGCGGGCTGACCCTGCGGCCGCGCTCGCGGGACGAGCTCGCCGCGTTCTTCGACGGCATGGAGTTCGTCGAGCCCGGCGTCTCGCTCACCGCCGAATGGCACCCGGAGCTGGGCGAGCCGGTCCCGGTACCGGGCGACGAGCCCATCCCGGGATGGGCCGCGGTGGCCCGCAAGCTCTGACCGGCCGGCACTGGCCGGACCGTACGGGAGGAGGCCCCGCCGACATGGTCGGCGGGGCCTCCTCCCGTTGCGGGCTCTCCCCGGTGTGGTGTGCGCGGTGCTACGGCTTCACCAGCGTCACGAGGAACTCGCCGGTCCGGCCGGTGTTGCCGGCCGCGTCGATCGTGCGGTACTCGATCCTGTGGGTGCCGTGGTCGGGGGTCGCGTCGTCCCAGGGCACCGCACGGCTCCGCCCCAGCTTCCCGTACACGAGGTCGTCGATCACCGTGCCGGCCGGCGAGAAGCGGAACGGAGCGTCCGCGTCCGTCGGCCAGCCGTAGTACGTGTACCAGCCGTCGCCGTCGACCCGGAACTGGCTCACCACCGCGCCCTGCTGGTCGTCCCGCGCGGTCAGCCGCAGGGTGAACGGCCCGTCGTACACGTACTCCACGGGCCGGCCGTGCCGCCCCACCGTACGCAGCGGTTCCGAGAGTTCGTACGAGGCCGTCGCCGGGCGGGCGTCCACGGTCCAGCTCAACTCCTCGTCCGTGCCCGCGATACGGGCCGTGAGAGTGTGGCTGCCCGTGGCCATCGTGACCGAACGCAGGTCCAGGTCACGGTCGTTGGCGCCGGTCGCGACGGGCCGGCCGTCAAGACGCCAGCGTACGGCCGGAGTCCGGTCCACCGCGTGGGTGGTGTCCGCGTGGACGACCGAGCGGGCGCCGACGGGCGCGCCGAGGGGGGTGTGGCCGGTGAACGCGGCCCCGGTCCCGTCGCGCACGGTGGTGAGGGCCGGGTCCACCGTCCAGCCGACGGTCCGGGTGAGCGCCGCCGAGGCGCGGACCGCCGGGTCGCGGACGAAGGGCGTCGGATCGGTGACGGTCGCCGTGAGCGTGTGCGTCCCGGGGGAGAGGCGCAGGGTGCGCAGATCGACGGTGCGCGCGCCGCGGGCGGGCAGGGTCCGCCCGTCCAGGCGCCAGGTCACGGTGAGCGCGCCGCCCACCGGGTGAAGGGTGTCGACCCACACCGTCCGGTCCGCCCCGACGGGTGCGGTGTTCGGCGTGTGGTCCTGGACCAGGTTCACCTTGGCGGAGATCGCCCGGACCATCACCTCGCGCTCCACCTGGTCGAAGGCGTAACCGAGGGTCTTCATCAGGGAGTGACGGCTGGGGCGCCAGACGCCCTTCGTGCTGTACATGCCGCCCTCGTGACGGCCGATGACGCCGCCCGACTCGCTCTCCTCGCCGAGCCAGCGCCACCATTTGGCCCGCTGATCACGCATCTCGCGCTCGGTCAGGAGGGTGTGGTGGGTGGAGGAGGGCTCCGGGCCGGAGTACGTCCCGCCCGGCACGCCGCGCGCGTAGTAGTCGTACTCGTCCTGGAGGCCGCCGAGCGAATGACCTATCTCGTGCGGGGTGATGAGGGACGAGAGCGCGTTGCCGCCGGAGGCGGTGGCGTAGCCGCCGCCCGCGCCGCCGTAGGTGGAGCTGTGGGCGAGGGCGACGATCTGCCGGTTGGCGCCGCTCGTGCCCGGGACGAGATCGGCGAGCGCGGCGGCCTTGCGGCTGTCGACGGTCAGCAGCCGCCGCACGCTCTCCGGATCGCAGCCGCCCCAGAACCCCATGTCGAGCGCCGTGTCGCGGGCGGGGGCGTCCAGGCCGGGGTCGCAGTCCACCCCCGACTCGGCCGAAGGGGCCTCCACCGCCCAGACGTTGATGTACGAACGGTAGGAGGCGAACGGCTCGATGCTCCACAGGGTGTTCAGGTGCCGGTCGAGGTCCGCGCGGAACGCCGGCATCTCCGCCGCGGTGTAGCCGTCGCCCATGAAGACCAGGTTGAACCGCCGGTCCGCGGGTCCGGTGGTCTGCACGGGGACGACGGCGGGACCCTCGCCGGGCGTCGGTGTCCCGGCGGCCGCCGGCACGGTTCCCACCAGACCGGCGGCCAGCAGGCAGACCGCGACGACGCGGGCCACCTCTCGTCGAACTCCCGTGCGCTGTGAGGTCATGGGGCGCGAGCCTAGGGCGCACCCCCGTTCGCGTAAAGCTGTTCGTCGGCCGTATGCCTTCGCGACGGTTTCGCCGGTGTCGGCCGCCGTGTCAGTGCCGTAGGTACGCCAGGCCCGCGTGCTCCGCCGTGTAGCCCTCCACCAGTCGGCGGGCCACCGTCACCGAGTCGACCAGCGGATGAAGGGCGAAGGCCTTCACCGCGGTCGACCGCGAACCGCTCTCCGCCGCCGCGAGGACCTCACGCTCCACCGCCTTCACGGCCGTCACCAGGCCGACCGCGTGGTACGGCAGCGGGGACACCGACACCGGATGGGCACCGTTCGCGTCGACGAAGCACGGAACCTCGATCACCGCGTCCGCGTCGAGCGCGGCGAGGGTCGTGCCGTTGCGGACGTTGAGGATGAGCGTGGCCCGCTCGCCCCGCGCGACGGCCCGCATGAGAGCCAGCGCCACCTTCTCGTAGCCGCCCGACTCCAGGTCCTCCTCGTCGCGCTCCCCGATCCCGGCGGCCTCCCGGTTGGCCGCCATGTAGGTGGCCTCCCGGTCGGCGAGCGTGCGGTGCCAGGCCGCGAGGGCCGGGGTGTCGGGCTTGCCCATCTCCTGGTAGAAGGAGCCCTGTTGGTCGCGGAGATACGCGCCGCGCGTCCGCTCGGCCGAACGGTAGGCGTGCACGGCCTCCCGGTTGAAGTAGTAGTAGTGCAGGTACTCGTTGGGGATCGCGCCCAGCGAGCGCAGCCACTCAGGGCCGAAGAGCCTGCCCTCCTCGAAGGAGCCGAGCGCCTCCTCGTCGGCGAGCAGCCGCGGCAGCTCGTCCCGGCCGTCGATCCGCAGCCCCCGCAGCCAGCCCAGGTGGTTGAGCCCCACGTAGTCGATCCACGCCGTGTCAGGGTCGGCGCCCAGGACGCGGGCGACCCGGCGGCCCAGGCCCACGGGGGAGTCGCAGATGCCGACGACGCGGTCGCCGAGGATCCGTGCCATCGCCTCCGTGACCAGGCCCGCCGGGTTGGTGAAGTTGATGACCCACGCGTCCGGGGCGAGCGCGGCGATCCTGCGGGCGATGTGCACGGCGACGGGCACGGTCCGCAGCCCGTACGCGATGCCGCCGGCGCCCACCGTCTCCTGGCCGAGCACGCCCTCGGCGAGTGCGATCCGCTCGTCCGCGGCCCGGCCCTCCAGACCGCCGACGCGGATCGCGGAGAACACGAAGTCGGCCCCGCGCAGCGCCTCGTCGAGATCCGTCGTCGCCGTGACACCGGGCGCGTCCGGCACCCCCTCGCCCTGCTCCGCCAGGACCCTGGCGATGGCCGAGAGCCGCCCTTCGTCGAGGTCGTACAGGGTGACGTGGGTGACCCGCCCCTCGGCGTGGTCTCCGAGGAGAGCGCCGTACACCAGCGGCACCCGGAACCCGCCGCCTCCGAGAATCGTCAGTTTCATGCTCGTACGCTACTCGGACGCCCCCTCTGAACAGCGGGATCGGACCCCGGCGTCCACACGGCCGTCCACATGCCGGGCGCCCTCTCCGCCGAAGGCTCCCGGGCGGGCGGCACCGGCGTCGCGTGTCCGGTGGGGGACAATGGCGGCATGTCCCGACGCAAGACCCGCCCCCGTACGTCCCCGGCCCGCCCGGCCGCGCCCGCCGTGACTCCGGAGTCACCCTGCCCGTGCGGTCTCGGCGCCTCGTACGGCACGTGCTGCGGCCGGTTCCACACGGGGACCGGCGGCGGCGCGCCCACCGCCGAGCTGCTCATGCGCTCCCGCTACAGCGCCTTCGTCGTCCGCGACGAGGCCTATCTGCTGCGCAGCTGGGCGCCGGAGACCCGGCCCGCAGACGTCGACTTCGACCCGGGGATGCGCTGGACCGGCCTGGAGATCGAGTCGGCCACCGCCGGCACCGCCTTCCACCAGCACGGCACCGTCACCTTCACCGCGCGCTACGTCCACGGCGGCGAGCCGGGGGAGCTGCACGAGCGGAGCCGTTTCGCCCGGCACGAGGGGGCCTGGGTGTACGTGGACGGTGACGTCGACGAGTAGAGCGGAGCGGAAGCCGGCCGGGCGTGCCCGCGGGGCCGGATCGGCTGCGCCGGGTCCCCGGCCCCCGCCGGGTCCCCGGCCCCCGCCGGGTCCCCGGGTCAGCCGCTCGTCGTCCGGCTGAGGGCGCGGCCGCCGTCGTCGGCGAGGGACCGGTCGGGGAGGCCGTTCGCCAGGTCCTCCGCGACGACCTTCTTGGCGATGGCGTCCGTCGCCACCCGCAGTTCGGGTCCGCTCGGCCGACCGCTCTCCTGCTCGACGCGGTCGGACAGCCAGTCGCCCCACGCGTGCGTGATGACGTCCGCCTCGCGCTTGCCCGCCGGGGTGTGCGAGAGCAGATGGCCGTCGCGGGTCAGGAAGCCCTCGTCGACCATGCGTTCGAAGACCGGCAGCAGCACCTCGGGCGGGACCCGCCGCCCCGCCGAGATCAGTCCCAGGCTCGCGTGGCCGACGGTCCGTGTGTAGAGCTCGACCTGCATCACCGCCCACGCGCCGGCGGTGTCGAGCCGGGTGTCGGAGGCGTCGAGGATCCGCCGTGCGGTGGCGAGGTCGATGCGGCGCATGATCCGGCCCACGGCCAGTTCCAGGTGCTGCGCGGAGTCGCCCGACGAGGTGGGCGCGGAGAAGCCCTCACCCATGTCGGGTGCGGCGGCGCGCGCCGAGTCGCGGAGCGTCACCTGCTTGAGGAAGAGCGCGACGAAGAAGCCGATGGCGGCGACCGGCACCGTCCAG
The DNA here is from genome assembly GCF_036226665.1 of Streptomyces sp. NBC_00691. Lineage (NCBI taxonomy): Bacteria > Bacillati > Actinomycetota > Actinomycetes > Kitasatosporales > Streptomycetaceae > Streptomyces > Streptomyces sp. NBC_00691. The sequence continues at coordinate 6,833,603 of NZ_CP109007.1, forward strand.
AGGAAGACGGTGTGGAGGGTGTCGGCGTAGGCGTTGACGATGGGTTCCGCCACCTGTTCCGGCAGGCCGTGCACGCCGTCGGGGCTCTGTGCCGCCTGCGCGACCCCCGACGGGTCGAGGCCCAGGCTCCCCGCGACGGCCGCGGCCTCCCCGACGCCCGCCTTGAGGTTGGGCGTGAGGGAATTGACGTAGATCGTGCCGAAGACGGCGGTGCCGAAGGAGCTGCCGAGCGTCCGGAAGAAGGTGACGCCGGAGGTGGCGGTGCCGAGGTCGGCGTAGTCGACGGTGTTCTGCACGGCGATGGTGAGGACCTGCATGCACAGGCCGATGCCGACGCCGAGCACGAACATGTACAGCGACGCGAGCCAGGTGCTGGTCCCCGGTTCCATCAGCGACAGGAGATAGAGGCCGAGGCCCATCACCAGGCAGCCGACGATCGGGAAGCTCCGGTAGTGGCCCGTCTTGCTGACCACGTTGCCGGAGAAGACGGACGCGATGAGCAGACCGACGACCATGGGGAGCGTACGGATGCCGGAGACGGTCGCCGAGTCCCCGTCCACGTACTGGAGGTACGTCGGCAGGAAGGTCATCGCGCCGAGCATGGCGAAGCCGACGACGAAGCTCAGCACCGAACAGACGGTGAAGACCGGATTGGCGAACAGCCTCATGGGCAGCATGGGTTCCGCCGCGCGCGTCTCCACCCAGCAGAACAGTCCGAGCGCGATGACACCGCCGGCGAACAGACCGATGATGACGCCGGACGTCCAGGCGTACTCGTTGCCGCCCCAACTGGTCGCCAGGATCAGGGCGCTGGCTCCGGCGGCGACCAGCGCGATGCCGGCGTAGTCGATGACCGGCTTGCTCGCCGAGCGCACGGAGGGGATCGTGCGGGCGGCGGCGATCACGACCAGGATCGCGATGGGCACGTTGACGTAGAACGCCCAGCGCCAGGTGAGATGGTCGGTGAACAGACCGCCGAGCAGCGGGCCGATGACGGTGGAGACGCCGAACACGGCCCCGATGGCGCCCTGGTACTTGCCGCGTTCGCGCAGCGGGATCACATCGGCGATGAGCGCCATGGAGGTGACCATCAGGCCGCCCGCACCGATGCCCTGGAGGCCGCGCCAGACGATCAGCAGCGTCATGTTGGTGGCGAGTCCGCAGAGGAACGAGCCGGTGATGAAGACGATCGCCGAGATCTGGAAGATCACCTTGCGGCCGAAGAGATCTCCGAACTTGCCGACGAGGACGGTCGCGACCGTCTCGGCGAGCAGGTAGGCGGTGACCACCCACGACATGTGGGCGGCGCCGCCGAGGTCCGAGACGATCGTGGGCAGGGCGGTGCCGACGATCGTCTGGTCGAGCGCGGCGAGGAGGACACCCAGCATGATCGTGCCGAAGACGATGTTGCGGCGGCGGCGGTCGAGCACGGGTGGCTCGGTGGCGGCCGGGGGCGCGGGCGCTGCGTCGCTGGTCGTGGTCACTCTCGCAGCGTCACATCGGCCCCGACCGGGTGCATGCGGGGGACGGCCGAACGGGCGGACCGGAGGGGCCGGGTCCGGCCGGTTCCGTCAGCGCGTGACCGGCAGCTTCGGGTGGTGCTTGGCGAGGATCTTGTTGGCCCGGGCGAGCGCGGCGAGGGCGTGCTCCCGGTCCGCCCGGTCCTCCGCGCAGAGCGGTCCGCGGAAGCGGTACACCTCGCGCGCGGCGCAGTCCGCGTCCATCTCGGCCTGGAGGACGTGCAGCGGCAGGCAGGAGCCGATCAGCGCGGCCACACGGTCGGGGATCGGGACGGGTACGAGGCGCGAGGGCGAGGTGATCACGGGTCAGTCCTAGTGGGTCCGGGAAGCGTACGGAAGGGTCTGCACTCCATACGTACCGGATCCCCGTACGGGTTCAGGCACGGCGGTGTCGCGGTGGGGAAACGACGCGGCGGCGCTCCGGAGGGTCGCCTGGGAGCCCGGTCGGGGGAGCGGGTCCGCCCGCCGGGCCCGGCCGGAGACGTTCTCGCAGGTACGGGGCCGGGTGGCCGGCGCGGGATTGTTCACCGTCCCTGCGTATCGTCCGCACGTACGGCGAACGCATGGCCGACGGGGGCCGGTCGGGGGCGGTGGAGCGCTCGCCGAATGTGAAGCATCTCACTCGCCGGATCGGCGTCTTCCGGACATCGTCCGGACACTACGTCAGGATCTCGGACAGGTCGTACGACACGGGCTCGTCCAGCTGTCCGTACCCGCAGGACTCCGGCGTCCGGTCCGGGCGCCACCGCTTGAACTGCGCCGTGTGCCGGAAGCGGTCGCCCTCCATGTGGTCGTAACCCACCTCGCAGACCCGCTCGGGCCGCAGCGCCACCCAGGACAGGTCCTTCTTCCCCGACCAGCGGCTCGGCGCCCCCGGCAGTCGCGCTCCCGCGTGTGCCGCCTCCTCCGCCCAGGCGGCCCAGGGGTGCCCGTCCGGCGGGTCCATCCGGAGCGGTTCGAGCTCCTCGATCAGCTCGGCCCGGCGCCGCGCGGTGAACGCCGCGCACACGCCGACGTGCTGGAGGGCGCCCTTGTCGTCGTGCAGGCCGAGCAGCAGCGATCCGACGATCGGTCCGCTCTTGTGGAAGCGGTAGCCGGCGACCACGACATCCGCCGTCCGCTCGTGCTTGATCTTGTACATGAGCCGGGCGTCCGGCCGGTACGGCAGGTCGAGCGGTTTGGCGATCACCCCGTCGAGGCCCGCGCCCTCGTACTGCTCGAACCACCGGGCGGCGAGTTCCGCGTCCCGGGTCGCCGGCGCCAGATGCAGCGGCGCGTCCACGCCGGAGAGCATGCGCTCCAGGGCCTCCCGGCGCCCGCTCAGCGGGGCGTCGAGCAGCGACTCGTCCCCGAGGGCCAGCAGATCGAAGGCGACGAACAGTGCAGGAGTCGTCTCGGCGAGCATGCGGACCCGGGAGTCGGCCGGGTGGATCCGCTCGCTGAGCCGGTCGAAGTCGAGGTGGCCGCCGTGCTCGATGACGATCTCGCCGTCGACCACGCAGCGCTCCGGCAGCCGGGCGGCGAGCGCCTCGACCAGCTCGGGGAAGTATCGGGTGAGCGGCTTGCCGGTGCGACTGCCGATGACGAGCTCCGGGCCGTCGCGGTGCACGATCGCGCGGAAGCCGTCCCACTTCGCCTCGTACTGCATCCCGGGCGGGATCCGCTTCACCGACTTGGCGAGCATCGGTTTCACGGGCGGCATCACCGGAAGATCCATAAGACGATTGTCCGGTATGCGGGACTTGTCGGCGAGCCCTAGGCTGACCGGCATGGCAGGCAAGGCGGCAGCGGTGGAACTGGAAGTCGGCGACCGGACCGTACGCGTGTCCAATCCGGACAAGGTGTACTTCCCTGAACCCGGCTACACCAAGCTCGACATGGTCAGTTACTACCTGGCCGTCGGCGACGGCATCACCCGCGCCCTGCGCGACCGGCCCACCACCCTGGAGCGCTACCCCGACGGGGTGACCGGCGAGTCGTTCTTCCAGAAGCGCGCGCCGAAGTACCTCCCCGACTGGATCCCGACCGCCCACATCACCTTCCCCAGCGGCCGCTCGGCCGACGAGATGTGCCCCGCCGAACCGGCGGCCGTGCTCTGGGCCGCCAACCTCGGCGCCGTCACCTTCCATCCCTGGCCGGTACGCCGGGACGACACCGACCACCCCGACGAACTCCGCATCGACCTCGACCCCCAGCCCGGCACGGACTACGCGGACGCCGTCCGGGCCGCCCACGAACTGCGCGCCGTCCTCGACGAGCACGGGCTGCGCGGCTGGCCGAAGACCTCCGGCGGGCGAGGCATCCACGTCTTCGTGCCGATCCTGCCGAACTGGACGTTCACCCAGGTCAGGCGCGCGGCCATCGCCTGCGGGCGGGAGCTGGAGCGGCGCATGCCGGACCAGGTCACCATCAGGTGGTGGAAGGAGGAGCGCGGCGAGCGGATCTTCGTCGACTACAACCAGACGGCCCGGGACCGCACGATCGCCTCCGCCTACTCCGTACGCCCGCGGCCGCACGCGCCCGTGTCGGCGCCGCTGCGGTGGGAGGAGGTCGACGACGCCGTGCCGAGGGACTTCGACATCAGGACGATGCCGGTCCGGTACGCCGAGGTGGGTGATGTCCACGCCGACATGGACGACGAACGGTTCAGCCTGGAGTCCCTGCTCGAACTGGCGCGACGGGACGAGGCGGAACACGGCCTCGGGGACCTGCCGTACCCGCCGGAGTATCCGAAGATGCCGGGCGAGCCGAAACGCGTGCAGCCGAGCCGGGCGAAGAAGGAGCCGAAGGACACCGAGGGCCCGTCGGAGTGAGCCGACACGTCGGGCGGAGCCGGCGCGCGGGACCGGGACGGCACGCCGGGCTGAGGTGCCCCGCCGGGCCGAGGTGACATCGGTGGACCGAGGTGAGGTGAGGGCGGACCGGTGCCTCCGGGTGGGTGCCGGTCCGCCCTCTCTTCGACTCTAAAACAACACGAACGATCGTGCTAGCATTTTCCCGAGGAAGCAGAACCCACAGGACGACCGAGGAGATCCCGGCATGTACCCGATGGCTCCGCTCATCCGCACCGCCCTGAACGTCAGCGCCCGCGTCGCCCCCGGAGCGGCCGGCCGCTGGGCCTTCCGTCTCTTCGTCCGCCCGCTCGGCCGGGCGCGGCCGAAACCCGAGGAAGAGGCGCTCCTCGCCGCCGCCCGCACCGGGCGCCTCCAGGTCCGCGGCAAGGACGTCGTCACCTATGCATGGGGCGACGGCCGGCGGCCCGTCCTGCTCGTGCACGGCTGGTCCTCGCGCGCCTCGCGGCTCGGCGCCTTCGCCGAAGCGCTGCTGGAACGCGGCTACAGCCCCGTCGCCTTCGACGTGCCAGGACACGGGGCATCACCGGGGCGGGACAGCAACATCGTCGAATACCGCGAGATCATCCGGCAGTTGCACGCGCGGCACGGCGACTTCGACGCCGTCGTCGCCCACTCCTTCGGCGCCCTCGCCTCCCTCTTCGCCCTGCGCGACGGTGTCCGTACGGCCCGGTTCGTCGGCATCGGCGGTGTCGGCTCCTTCGACCTGCTGGTCAAGGGCTTCCAGTCCGCTCTCGGTGTGGACGACCGGGTCCTCCGGTGCATGCGCGACCACGTCGAACGGCGGGTCGCGCCCGACGAACCCGGCATCTGGGACCGCTTCGGATCGGACCGGGCCCCCGAGGAACTCGGCGCGCCCGTACTGCTGTTCCACGACGAGGACGACGACATGGTGCCGCTCGTCCACTCGCGAGGGCTCGTGCGCGCCCATGGCGACCGGGCCCGGCTCGTGGTCACCCGGGGTCTCGGCCACCGGCGCATCCTGCGGGACCCGCGGGTCATCGGTGAGGCGGTGGAGTTCCTGACGGCGCCGGCGGGTGAGCCGTCGGAGGGGGAGCGGGTGGCCGCAGGCTGAGACGGGAGGCGGGGTGGCGCGGTCGGTCCCGTCCTCGCCCCCGCCGGTTGTCACGACCGCCTACGCGGTCGGCGTCCCGTCCGGCTCATCGGCGTCGACGCCGTCCAGGCCGTCCAGGCCTCTCGCGGTGGCCGAGGCGCGCAGCCGGGCGGTGATCCCCCGCTCGGCGCGCTCGTACACGCGCATGTCGCCGAGCAGGACGGACTGCGCGTTGGCCGCCTCCATGAGGGCGATCACCTCGAAGGCGAGCTGCTCCGCGTCCAGGTCCCCGGCGAGGTCGCCTACGGCCTGAGCCTCCGTCAGCGACCTTTCCACATAGCTGTTCCAGTCACAGCGGGCCTGGGCGACCGCGTCGTGGACGGGGCCCGTGCGGGCGTCGAACTCGGCCGAGACGGCGTAGAAGAAGCAGCCGCCGGCGAAGACCCGGTCCGAGGAGTACGCGAGCCAGTTCCGGCACAGCCCGCGCACCCGCCGCGCCCCCGGCGGCACGTCCTTCAGGGGGGTGACGACGTTCTCGGCGAAGACGGCGGCCGCGGCCCTGACGGTGGAGAGCTGCAGCTCCTCCTTCGAGCCGAAGAGGGCGAAGACACCGCTCTTGCTCAGCTGGAGCTCGGTGGCGATCCGACCCAGGGAGAGGCCGTCGAGCCCTTCGACCGAGGCGATGTCCATGGTCCGGCCGAGCACGAGCCGCCGGGTCTGGTTCCCGCGCTCGACGCGCCCGTCCGTCTTCGTCCCGGTGTCGCTCATGACCCCATCCTACTGAACGCACGACCGTGCGGATACTTCGCCGGGTGCTGTCCGACGCCCCCTTCCCGTGAGCGGCGCCCGCCACGGGCCGAGCAGTCACCCGTTGCCGGCCGTCCTCGTGCGGTGATCCACGACAGGTCCTAGCCGGTCCGCTCGCCGGGTTCCCTTCGTTCCGCCGGGGCGAGCAGCAGCACCTCGAGTGCGCGGGCGCAGGACCGGGCCTGCGCCAGGTACCAGTCGAGCCGGGCGTCGGTGATCAGCTCCGGTGTGGCCCGCACCGCGAGCGCGAAGCGCGCGTGCCCCGTCCGTTCCAGAACCGGCACGGCCACGGTCCGCACCCCATGGGCCGACTCCCCGTCGTTGAGGGCGTACCCGGCCTCCCGTACGCGGGCCAGCTCGGCCGTGAGCGCGGGAGGTTCGACGATCGTCCGCTCGGTGAACGCGTACAGCGGCGGCAGGGAGCGCGGTCCCGCCTCGCCCGCCCGGGGCCAGGCGAGCAGCACCTTGCCGAGCGCCGTGGAGTGCAGCGGCCGGCGCAGCCCCACCTTCGGGGTCACCGAGCCACCCGCGACGATCACCACGTGCGGGCCGCTGCGCAGCGCCAAGTCGGCCGTGGCACCCGTCCGTTCGGCGAGATCCGACAGCTCGGGCGCGGCCAGGTGCAGCCCCCGCTGGTGGTACGAGAGCCTTCCCAGCTCCGTCATCGCCGGGCCGAGCCGGTAGCGGGCGGTCCGGGCGTCCTGCTCCAGGAACCCCGCGCCCAGCAGGGTCCGGGCGAGGCGGTGAGCGGTGGACGTGGAGAGTCCGAGCCGGCGCGCGAGGTCGGAGGCGCTCAGGTCGGGCCCGTTGTCGTGGAAACAGTGCAGCACATCCAGTGCGCGGCGGACCGCCTGGGCGCCCGCCGGGGGTCGGGCGATGCCGGCCTCGGTCGTCATAGGGTTCGCTCCCCGTGGGTGATCGGGCTCCCACGCTCCCATATGGCGGGAGCCGAATCAGGGCCCGGACGAGGTCGGAAACACGCCGTTCATACGCAATCCCACATCGTGGGAGGCGAGTTGTCGGCGGCGGAACTTCCGTGGCAGGGTTCCGGCCAAGCCACCACAGCGGCGCCGAGCCGGAGGGAGCAGGGCCAGCCATGCACGCACGACGTACCGACCGACGCGCCGAGCGTCGCACCGAGCGATGTGGGCCCACGGCCTCTCCCGCGCCGCTCGTCCTCACCCGGCGCCGCCACATCGACCTGGCGCGCGTCGCGGGGGCCGGCTGTCGCTGACCGGTCGCGGGGCTGACGCCGTCGGCTGAACCCTTCCCCGGGAGGGCGCGCGAGCGGTGTGCCGCGCCGAGGTGGAGGGCGGGTCGACGGGGCGTCGGGCGCGAGATCCGGTCCCCGGCGCATGCCCCGTGCCGGGCGAGGACCGTTCCCACGCGAGGACGCGCTCCCGCCCCACGACAGGACGCGCTCCCGGACGGGGCCCACCTCCCTCACGGGGTCCGGCGTCCGTGCGGTCGGGGTTCCGTGCCGGGGCTCCGCTCCCGGCGCACACCGTCGCCGGTCCCGTACTGCGACGGTCCACGTCCGCCGGGTCCGGATTCCGCGCCGGCCCCGCACCTCCGTCGGCCCCGCACCTCCGTCGGCCCCGCACCTCCGTCGGCCCCGCACCTCCGTCGGCCCCGCACCTCCGTCGGCCCCGTACCTCCGTCGGGCCCGCACCCCCCCGCCTCACCCCCGTACCGCCCCACTCTCACTCCGGCGTGCCCCGGCTGTCGTGTGACGCTCCGTCGCGCCCGGTCACCGCCCCCGCCGTCCCACCTCACCCCGGGAAGCCCTCCATGACGTCTGCCCCCCTGCCCGACACGCTCTGGTTCACCCGCTGCCCCGTGCCCACCGCCACTGGCGTCGCCGCAGATCGCGGCTGGCTGGAGCGGGAGTTCGCACCCGACGGGATCGCCGTCCGTTCCCTCCAGGACGCCGAGCCCGGCGCCGACCGCGCCACCCACTTCACCCACGAACTGCCCGGACTCCTCCGAGAGGGCGGCAACGTGCCCGCGCTGTGGGCCCGTTCACGCGGTGAGCGGACCCGGCTCGTCGGGCTCACGTGGATCGAGGAGCGTCAGGTGGTGCTCGTCGCCCCAGGTTCCCCGGTGCGGGGAGCAGCCGCCCTGCGCGGGCTGCGACTCGCCCTGCCCCGGCACCCGGTCCCCATCGACTTCTGGCGGGCGATGGCCCTGCGCGGCTTCGAGGGCGTCCTCGCCTCCGCCGGGTACGGGCTCGCCGACGCGCGCCTCGTCGACGTGCCCGCCGACGGGCACCGGGGCCAGTGGGCCGCGGAGCTGGACGCACTGCGCCGGGGCGAGGTCGACGCCGTGTACGTGAAGGGCGCACTCGCCGTCGAGGCTGCCCGTCGCGCCGGCGCCGAGGTGGCCGTGGAGCTGGACGCGCTCCCGGACCCCGCCCACCGCGTGAACAACGGCACCCCCCGTCCCCTCACCGTGCACCAGGACCTCCTGGACGGGCATCCCGAGCTCGTCACCCGCTTCCTCGCCGTCCTGCTCCGCGCCGCCGACTGGGCCGCCGACGAGCCGGCCGAGGTGGCCCGGATCCTCGGTGCCGAGACCGGCGCGGGGGCCGAGGGCGTCGCCGGGGCCTACCGGCCCGGCACCCACCGCACGCTCCACCCGGACCTGTCCGACACGCGTCTCGACCTGCTGGCCCGGCAGGAGGAGGCCTTGCGAGCCCACGGATTCCTGCCCGAGGCCGTGGACGTACGCGGCTGGGCCGATCCGGAGCCGCTGCGACAGGCCCGCCTGCGGGCGGCCGCCGCCCCGGCGCGGACGTCGCCGCAGCCGGTCCCGTGACCGGGCCGCCTCGTCACCACGCCCCCGCCCATCCCTCAGTCTCCCGAAGGACGACCGTCATGCGCCCACTCGCCCCTCTCACCCCGTCCGTCGCCCCGCCCGCCACGCGCATCACTCGTGTCGCCCTGGCGGTCCTCGCCGCCCTCTCCGTTCTCACCGCCTGCGGCGGCAGCCCCACGGCCGAATCCGCCGTCGGTCCGGGAGCCGGAAGCGGGGCGAAGGGAGGGAAGGGAACCGTCACCATCCGCATCCCGGACCCGGGGAATTCCGGCGTCCTCGCCCGCGGGAAGAAGGACGGCAGCCTGGACAAGGCCCTCGCCGCGGTCGGCGCCGAGGTGGCGTGGACCGGCAGTGCCGGTCCCTTCGCTCCCGCCGCCCAGGCGATGAACGCCGACCAGCTCGACATCGCCACCGGCTCCATCACCTCCGGCATCACCTCGCTCTCGCAGAGCCCCGGCTTCGCCTTCTTCACCGCCACGGCCCCCGACCCCGTCGGCGAGGGCATCCTCGTCCGCGAGGGCTCGGACATCGACTCCGTCGAGGACCTCGTCGGCCGAAAGGTCGCCGTCAACAAGGGCGGCACCGGCGAGTACCTGCTCCTCAAGGCACTCGCCAAGGCCGGCATCCCCGCCGACGAGGTCGAGCGGGTCTATCTGCGCCCGGACCAGACCGCCGCCGTCTTCAACGCGGGCCAGGTCGACGCCTGGGCCGTCTGGTCCACCTACGCGGTCGCCGAGATCGGCGCGGGCAAGGCCCACTTCCTCGCCGACGGCACCGCCATCGGATCCGACAACTACAGCCTCAACGCGGTCCGTTCGGACTTCGCGAAGGAGCATCCCGAGGTCGTCGAGGCGCTCTACGCCTACCTCCACGAGAACAGCGCGAAGGAGAAGAAGGACCCGGCCGCCTATCTGAACGTCTTCACTGACGCGGGACCCACCGCCGTCAACGGCAAGGCCAAGGACGTCCAGATCTCCTTCACGGGCAGGGCCGGCACCGTCGACCCGATCCGCCCCGAGGACATCAAGCGCTTCGAGACGGTCGCCCGGTTCTACGCCGACCAGAAGGTCACGCCGAACAAGGTCGACATCGCCGCCCACCTCCTCGACATCGAGAAGCTGTCATGACGGCCCCGACCGCCACCACCGCAGCCCCTGCCCCCGCCTCGGCGCCCGCGCCGACGAAGGAGGCTCCCGCGGACCCCGCTGGCGCCAACCGGCTCGTCACCCCCCGGCCCCAGGTCCGCCGGCCCCGCTCCCGTACGTACTCACTCATCATCCGCGCTCTCGGCCCGGTCGTGCTCCTCGCCCTCTGGTGGACCTCCTCCGCCACCGGCGTCCTCACCCCAGACGTGCTCGCCTCGCCCGCCCAAGTTGTCGACGCAATAGCTGAGTTGTGGGGAAACGGGCAGCTGCCCGACGCGCTCGCCACCTCCCTCACCCGCTCGGGGACCGGACTCGTCATCGGTCTCGCCGCCGGGCTCACCCTCGGCATCACCACGGGCTTCACCCGGCTCGGCGACGAGCTGCTCGACTCCTCGCTCCAGACCCTCCGCACGATCCCGTTCCTCTCCCTCGTCCCCCTCTTCATGGTCTGGTTCGGGATCAACGAGACCGCGAAGATCCTGCTCATCGCGGTCGCTACCACCTTCCCGATGTACGTCTCCGCCAGCGGGGGCGTCCGCGACACCGACCGCAAACTCGTCGAGGCCATGCGCAGCTTCGGGCTCGGCCGGCTCGCGATCGTGCGCCAGGTCGTCCTGCCCGGTGCCCTGCCCTCGCTCCTCGCCGGACTGCGGCTCTCCATGACCCTCAGCGTCATCGCGCTCATCGCCGCCGAGGAGATCAACGCCACCGAAGGCATCGGCTATCTGATGTCCCAGGCCCAGAGCTACGCCCGTACCGACATCCTCGCCGTCTGCATCCTCGTCTACGGTCTGCTCGGCCTCACCGCCGACGTTCTCGTCCGCGGCCTGGAGCGGGTCCTCATGCCCTGGCGCACGGCCGGACCCGGGGGAGGAGGTCGATGACGACGTCCACCCCGGCTCCCGCCGCGGCGGTACGGGTACGCGGTCTGCGCCGCGTGTTCGGCACCCGGTCCGTCCTCGACGGTCTCGAACTGGACCTGGAACGAGGCGAGTTCCTCGCCCTCCTCGGCGCGAGCGGCAGCGGCAAGACGACCCTGCTCCGCATCCTCGGCGCCCTCGACGGCGCCGACGGGGGAGAGGCTCTCGTCCCCGAGGCCCGCACGATCGTCTTCCAGGAGCCCCGGCTCATCCCCTCCAAGAAGGTCCTCGCCAATGTGACCGTCGGCCTCCCCCGGGGTGCGGCGACCCGGGCGACCGGGCTGCGGGCCCTCGCCGAGGTCGGTCTCGAACGGCACGCGCACGCCTGGCCCGCCACGCTCTCCGGCGGCGAGGCCCAGCGCGTCGCACTCGCCCGCGCCCTGGTCAGGGAACCCGAACTCCTGCTCCTCGACGAGCCGTTCGCCGCTCTCGACGCGCTGACCCGGCTCCGGATGCAGGACCTGGTCGGTGAGTTGCGCCGGATCCACCGCCCGGCCGTGCTCCTCGTGACGCACGACGTCGACGAGGCCGTACGCCTCGCCGACCGGGTCGCCGTCCTGCGGGACGGCCGACTCGTCACCGACGAACTCGTCACCGTCCCCCGCCCCCGCGACCCCGGCGACCCGGCCTTCGTGGCGCTGCGCCGCCGCCTCCTCGCCGACCTGGGCGTCCACGCACCCGGAGAGGCGGCCACCTCCACCCCCGGGCCCACTCCCGCATCTCCCGAAGGAGCATCCGCATGAGCGTCGTCATCGGTGTCCACCGCAGCAACCCGTCCCTCTACCACCTCTCCCGTCTCGGCTACGCGGAGGAAGAGCTCGCCGCGCTCGGCGAGACCGTGACCTGGCACCCGTACACCGACGGGGTCCGCACCGGAGCCCATCTCGCCGACGGCACCATCGACTTCGGCGGCACCGGCTCCACCCCGCCCGTCACCGCGCAGGCCGCAGGACACGACATCGTCTACACCGCCGTCTCGGCTCCCCGCCCCGACCACGGCGCCCTCCTCGTCCCCGAGGACAGCCCGGCCCGTACCGTCGCCGACCTCAAGGGCGGCACCGTCCACCTGGCCGTCGGCTCCTGGCAGACCCACCTCGTCGCCAAGGCCCTGGACGACGCGGGCCTCTCGTACGCCACCGACATCACCGCCGTACGCGCCGACCGGGGCAGCGAGGAGCAGCTCCGCACCGGCGCGATCACCGCCTGGGTGGCTCAGGGTGCAGAACTCGCGGCCGCCCGCCGCGCCGGCGGGCTGCGCACCCTGATCCGCACCGGCGAGGTCATCACCGACCGGTCCGTCTTCTTCACCCGCCGCGACCTCGCCGAGCAGCGGCCGGAGATCGTTGAGGCGCTCACCCGGGCGCTCCGCCGGTCCGACGACTGGGCCGCCGCGCACCCGCGCGAGGCCGCCGAGATCGCCGCCGCCGACCAGGGCGGCACGGTCGACGACTGGGAGACCGCGCTGCGTGCCCTGCCCTGGACGATCGAGGAGGTCACCGAGGAGTTCGTCGCCGAGCAGCAGCGGGCGGCCGACATCTTCCACCGCACCGGGTTCATCGACCGCGCGATCAGCGTGGCCGACGCCCTGCCCCGGAAGGCCGGCTCCCGATGACCTCCTCGGTACCCGAAGTCCTCTGGTACATCATCCCGCGCGAGGGCCCGTACCCCTGGGAGCCGGCGGGCCGGCGCCCCGTCGACCTCGGCTATCTCACCCAGCTCGCCGGGACCGTCGAACGCCTGGGCTTCACCGGCGCGTTGCTGGCCACGGACCTCTACGACGTGTGGCCGCTGGGCTCGGCGCTGGCGGCCTCCACGAGCACCCGGTTCAAGCCGCTGCTCGCCGTCCACCCGGGGCTGATCGCGCCCACCCTGCTCGCCAAGATGGCGCTGAGCTTCGACAACCTGTTCGGCGGGCGGCTCCGCTTCAACGTGGTCAACGGCTCCACCGCGTCGCTGCGCGAGTACGGGCTCCACGTCGAGCACGACGAGCGGTACGAACTGAGCGCCGAGTACTGGTCGATCGTCAAGCGGCTCACGGCGGGCGAGGTCTTCGACCACAAGGGCCGCTTCTACGACCTCAGGAACGCCGGAGCCTCCTTCCGCGACCTGCGGCCCGTCCAGGAACCGCACGTCCCCCTCTGGTTCGGCGGATCCTCGGCGCCCGGGATCGAGATGGCCGCCGAGCACGTCGACGTCTACCTGACCTGGGGCGAGCCGCCGCACCTGCTGAAGGAGAAGCTCGACCACGTACGGGCCCGGGCCGCCGCCCACGGCCGCACCCTCCGCATCGGTCTGCGTCTCCACCTCATCGTCCGCGACACCGAGGACGAGGCCTGGGCGGCCGCCGACCGCCTCCTGGACGTCACCAGCGAGGCGACGTACGCGCGGCAGCTCGGCGAGCGGTCGGGTGAGGACGGCGTGGGCTGGCAGCGCCAGTTCCGCCAGCACGGCGGCAAGGTGCCGGCCAGGGCGCGCGAGCTGGAGACCCACCCGAACCTCTGGCCCGGCATGAGCCTGTTCCGGCCCGGGCCGGGCACGGCGGTCGTCGGCTCGGCGGCCCAGGTCGTGGAGCGGCTCAAGGAGTACCAGGACCTGGGTGTGGACACCTTCATCCTGTCCGGGAACCCGCTCCTGGAGGAGGCATACCGCGTCGCCGAGACCGTGCTCCCCGCCCTGGGGGTCGGCCGCTGAGGTCCCGGACGCGTCATGCGGCGCTCTTCGCCTCTTCGCCGATGCCCGGCGATGAGGCGAAGAGTTTCGGCGCGCCGCGTTGCGAACAGCCGTGAAGCTCGCATTGATCGAACGTTGATGGCTCGTTTACGGCCCTCCGGCAGCGTGTTCCGCATGCAGACCTACACCACCGTACTGACCGCACCGGAGCCCGACATGTCCTGGCAGGAGACCGCTCTGTGCGCTCAGGCAGGGCCGGAGTTCTTCTTCCCGGCGCCCGGCTCGTCCACCCGCGAGGCCAAGCAGCTCTGCGGCGCCTGCGAGGGGCGGGTGGCGTGCCTGGAGTACGCGCTGAGCAACGACGAGCGGTTCGGGGTGTGGGGCGGGCTCTCCGAGAAGGAGCGGTTCCGCCTCAAGCGCCGGGAGGGTTGAGAGGCCGAACACGACACGCGGACGCCTCGGCGCGGGGGTACGAGGGGTCCGGGGGGACGAACAGGACGGGACGGGCGCGGAAGGCCGATCAGCCTTCCGCGCCCGTCCTCGTGTCGTGGTCGCCCGTGCCCCGCGGGGTGGCTCAGCCGGCCTTGCGGGCGGCCATGCGGGCCTTGCGGGCGGCGAGCTTCTCGTCGAACTTGCTGGCCTCGGAGTCCAGGCCGTTCATGTACAGCCCCAGCTCCTCCTGCGCCTGCAGGCCCTCGGGCCCGAGGCCCTCGATCTGGAGGACCTTCAGGAAGCGGAGGACGGGCTGGAGCACGTCGTCGTGGTGGATCCGCATGTTGTAGATCTCGCCGATGGCCATCTGCGCCGCCGCCCGCTCGAAGCCGGGCATGCCGTGTCCGGGCATCCGGAAGTCGACCACGACATCCCGCACGGCCTGCATGGTCAGGTCGGGGGCGATCTCGAAGGCCGCGCCGAGCAGGTTGCGGTAGAAGACCATGTGCAGGTTCTCGTCGGTGGCGATCCGCGCCAGCATCCGGTCGCAGACCGGGTCGCCGGACTGGTGGCCGGTGTTCCGGTGCGAGATACGGGTGGCGAGCTCCTGGAAGGCCACGTACGCCACGGAGTGCAGCATCGAGTGGCGGTTGTCGGACTCGAAGCCCTCGCTCATGTGCGCCATCCGGAACTGCTCCAGCTTGTCCGGGTCGACGGCGCGCGAGGCGAGCAGGTAGTCGCGCATCACGATGCCGTGGCGGCCCTCCTCGGCGGTCCAGCGGTGGACCCAGGTGCCCCAGGCGCCGTCGCGGCCGAAGAGGCTGGCGATCTCGTGGTGGTAGCTCGGGAGGTTGTCCTCGGTGAGCAGGTTGACGACGAGGGCGATCTTGCCGATCTCGGTCACCTTGGACTGCGCCGGGTCCCAGGCCTCGCCGTCCTCGAAGAGGCCGGGGAAGTTGCGCGCGTCGGACCACGGCACGTACTCGTGCGGCATCCAGTCCTTGGTGACCTTGAGGTGCCGGTTGAGCTCCTTCTCCACGACCTCTTCCAGCGCGTAGAGCAGCCGCGCGTCGGTCCACCCTGTCGAGCTGCCGAGGTGGGGAGAGGTGAGCGTCACGGGGACTCCTGGGGACGGAGAGAGGACATACGGGCATACCTACGAATCCGTAGGTTACGAAACCGTAGGTTAAGGCTCCGTAAGGCGTCGGCCAAGCCCGTCCTGACGATGTCCGGTTACGTTGCGTTATGTGTGCTGCTCCGATGGGGTGCCGGAGACGCAGGTCACGTCCTGCGCGTCCCGTGTCGCCCGTTCGCATGACTACGCAGAGCAGGCGTTCGGCCGCTCGGCGCAGCCGGCCGGTGGCCCGAAGCGGACGGCTTTCCGCCGTTCGGAGGGCCCTGCGGGCTCCGAAGCGGATGACTTTCCGGCGCGGGGCGCCGCGACCGCCGCGGCCGCGGCATGTGGCCGTCGGACGCGGCGGTCGACGCGCACGGAGCCGGCCGGGGGGTCCGCCCCCGGCCTCGCCCCGGGCGGCGGCACCGGATCCGGGCCGTCACTCCACCGCTGGAGCAGGCGCGCGAGCCGGCCCTACCGACGGCTCGACGCCGCTCCCCGTACCTCCTCCGCCGTCGTCGGCCGCAGCTCACCGTCGAGCAGCAGCCAGCGGGTGATCCCCAGCGACTCCAGGAACGTCACGTCGTGGCTCGCCACGATCAACGCCCCTTCGTACGCGTCGAGGGCCGCCGTCAGCTTCCGTACCGACGCCATGTCCAGATTGTTCGTCGGCTCGTCCAGCATCAGCAGCTGGGGAGCCGGCTCCGCGAGGAGCAGCGCCGCGAGCGTCGCCCGGAACCGCTCCCCGCCCGACAGGGTGCCGACGGGCTGATCCGCCCGGGCTCCCCGGAACAGGAACCGTGCCAGCCGCGCCCTGATCGCGTTCCCCGTCGCCGTGGGCGCGAACCGGGCCACGTTCTCCACCACGCTCAAGCCGTCGTCGAGGACATCGAGCCGCTGCGGGAGGAAACGGAGCGGCACCCGTGCCTCCGTCTCGCCCGAGACCGGTTCGAGCTCCCCGGCGATCGTCCGCAGCAGCGTCGTCTTCCCGGCGCCGTTCCGGCCGACCAGCGCGATCCGCTCCGGACCGCGCAGCTCGAACTCACCGGCCACCCGGGCCCCGTACCGCAGTTCCAGATTCCGCAGGAACAGCACCTCGCGGCCCGGCGGCACCGAGGTGCGCGGCAGTTCGACGCGGATCTCGTCGTCGTCCCGCACCGCCTCCACGGCGGCGTCGAGCCGCTCCCGGGCCTCCGAGAGGCGCTCGGTGTGCAGTGCCTTGTGCTTGCCGGCCGAGACCTGGGCCTCGCTCCTGCGGTTGTTCGCCACGATCTTCGGGACGACCTTGTTCTCGAAGCTCTTCTGCCCGTACCGCTTGCGACGGGCCAACTTCATCTGCGAGTCGGCGAGTTCCCGCTTCTGCCGCTGGACGTCCGCCTCGGCGACGCGGACCATCCGCTCCGCCGCGTCCTGTTCGGCGGCGAGCGCCGCCTCGTAGTCGGAGTAGGCGCCGCCGTACCAGGCGACGGCGCCGTCGCGCAGATCGGCGATCTGGTCGACGCGCTCCAGGAGTTCACGGTCGTGGCTGACCACGACCAGGACCCCCGACCAGTTCTCCACCGCCTCGTACAACCGTGCGCGGGCGTGCAGATCCAGGTTGTTGGTCGGCTCGTCGAGGAGCAGCACGTCGGGCCGGGCGAGCAGCAGCGCGGCGAGGCGCAGCAGGACGGACTCGCCGCCGGACACCTCGCCGACGGTGCGGTCGAGGCCCACCGCGCCGAGGCCGAGCTGGTCGAGGGTGGCGCGGGCCCGCTCCTCGACGTCCCAGTCGTCGGCGAGCGCGGTGAAGTGCTCCTCGGCCGGGTCGCCCGCCTCGATGGCGTGCAGGGCGGCCCGCTTGGCGTCGATGCCGAGGATCTCGTCCACGCGCCGGGAGGTGTCCAGGACCAGGTTCTGGGGGAGGTAGCCGAGCTCGCCGGTGACCCGGACCGTGCCGGAGGACGGGGTCAGCTCACCGGCGATCAGCTTCAGGAGCGTGGACTTGCCGGAGCCGTTGAGGCCGACGAGCCCGGTGCGGCCGGGGCCGACCGTGAGCCGGAAGTCGTCGACGACCTCCGTGCCGTCAGGCCAGGAGAAGGAGAGCGAGGTACAGGTGATGAACGTGGGGTGATGCGCCATGGAGGCCTCCCGGGTGCGTGAGCGCAGGCGTGATGTGATGCGACGCGTGGAGACACCGGGGCGCGGGCTGTCTGTCGTCAGAACGGCTCGTACGCCGAGGTCGAGAACGGCACACGCGGCACAGGGGGCACGCGCGGCGCGGTGTCTCGCAACCTCAGACGAGCAACGTCCTTCTCCGATCGGACGACGACGTGGACGTGATGAACGGTAGGCCGGGGAGCGGGGGAGGGGCAAACGATTTACGGGCGGGCCCGGAGGCGACCGTTACGGATGCTCGCGCAGCAGGTCCGCCAGATCCCGGTCCCAGTCCAGGTACTGGTGCTCGCGCCCGGCCGGCACCAGGTGCTGCGAGCGCTCCAGGAAGAGGCGCAGTTCCGAGGTCCGGACGTGGACCATGGCCACGCCTTCCGGGGCGTGGAACTCGACCACCGTGCGGTCGTACCCGTAGGGACGGAGGCGAACGTCACCGACGCCGGCCGGGCGCTCGACGCCCTGGACGAGCAGCTCACGCGCGAAGGCCCAGGAGACCTCGACACCCTCCAGGGTCGCCGGAGGAGGGAACGCCATGCTCACGGCGTACGGGTCCTCGCGGTCGTACCGCAGGGTGGCGGGGACGGTCTCCATCCGCGGAGCGGATGCGACCAGACGGGCCTGGACGGCCTGCTCGATGACGGCGGACACGACCGGCTCCTTTCACGCGGACTTCGGATCCTGTGCGTCTCCCCGACACCAGGGCACCTGACACCTGACAAGACGAGCGGAGCGGCCGGAACGTGCACTCCGGATGTGCGTGAGCTGCGTCACGGACGCGCCCAGAGGCCTCGCACAGTCGTACGCCGAATGTGTCGCCGCAGGTCAGGGCGGTCCGAAGGGGAGTCAGCGCTGCTCGGGCACGTCGTCGTCAGGCTCGGCGCAGGGACCGGAGTGGTCGCAGTACGGCTGGTTTCCGGAGGCTCCGCAGCCACAGAGCATCACCCGTGTCTCGTGGCGGTCGCCGTACGCGCCGCTCACGAGCAGGTCCCCCCGCATCACGAACTGGCCGGACGGCGTGCGGCGGACGGAGGTGGGCGAGTCGGGGTGTTCGACGGAGCCGTCCGCCGGGTGGTACTGCAGCGCCCCGGAGGGGCACCGGCGGACGACCTCCGCCACCAGACCGGCCTCGGCGGCGTCGGGCAGCACCCACGGACGCCGGGAGAGATCGAAGACCTCGGGCAGCCCGTGCACGCACTCGGCCGCGTGCAGACACCGGCGCGGCTCGAACGTGACGGTGATGCCCTCGCCCTCGTACTCCTTGAGCTTCGGCGTCTCGTCGGGCGCTCGCTCGCTCGTACGGTCGGTCATGGCACCCAGCCTAGGAACGCCCTGCGCGGGACGCACCCTGGACGGGGAGGGGCCGGGGGCACTAACTTCCGGCGCCATGACGTCCATGGGGAACACGAGACGAATGATGTCGGTGGGACTGATCGGGGCGGCGCTTGCGCTGACCCTGGCCGCGCCCGCGCGAGCCGGGGAGACCCCCACGGCAGCGACCGACAGGAACACGGCGGGCTGGGAGCCGACGCCCACCGGGACCGACGCCCGCTTCCGGGGACTCGCGCCCGTCGACCGCCGGACCGCCTGGGCCGCGGGCTCCCGGGGCACGGTGCTGCGGACCACCGACGGCGGCCGGAGCTGGCGTGACGTCTCACCGCCGGGCGCGGGTGAGCTGGAGTTCCGCGACGTCGAGGCGTTCGACGCCCGCCGGGCCGTCGTCCTCGCCATCGGGGAGGGCGAGGCCTCCCGGGTGCTGCGGACCGAGGACGGCGGCACCACCTGGACCGAGTCCTTCCGCAACACCGATCCGCGGGCCTTCTACGACTGCATGACCTTCTTCGACAGCCGGCACGGACTCGCCATGAGCGACCCGGTCGACGGCAGGTACCGCATCCTCTCCACCCGCGACGGCGGCCGTTCCTGGCACGTCCTCCCGAACGCCGGTATGCCGGCCGCGCTCCCCGGCGAGGCGGGCTTCGCCGCGAGCGGCCAGTGCCTCGTGTCGGCCGGACCGCGGGACGTGTGGCTGGCGACGGGCGGCGCCTCCGCCGCGCGCGTGCTCCACTCCGCCGACCGGGGGCTGACCTGGACCGCCACCGACACGCCGATCCCGGCCGGGGACCCGGCCCGCGGCGTCTTCGGCCTCGCCTTCCGCGACCGTACGCACGGCATCGCCGTCGGCGGCGACTACCGCAAGGACCAGCCGTCCCCGCAGGCCGCCGCGGTCACCGGGAACGGAGGCCGCGCCTGGCGTGCCTCGGCCACGCCGCCGCCCGCGTACCGATCAGGCGTCGCCTGGCTCCCGCACAGCGGAAACGCGGCGCTCGCCGTCGGCCCGACCGGCACGGACCTCACCACCGACGGCGGCCGCACCTGGCGCACGATCGACACCGGTTCGTACGACACGGTGGACTGCACGCCGGACGGCTCCTGCTGGGCGGCGGGCGAGAAGGGGAGGATCGCCCGACTGAACCGCCACTAGGGCCTGTCGTCAAACTCCCGTCTGCCCCGCGACGCCTGGCACGCACTCTCGCCGCACCGGGCGAAAGCCCGAGTACGTCCAGTACGAGGGCTTCCTCCCGGCACACCGAGAGCACGCACCAGACGCCGCGGGGCCGCCCTCCGGGCGACGACGGGAGTTTGACGACAGGCCCGAGGGCCTGTCGTCAGGAGGGAAGCTGCTCCCGGAACGCGGCGAGTCCCTCGGCGGTCTTGGTCGCGTAGAACTCCGTGATCCGGTACGCGCAGACGCCCTCGACGCTGAACGGGTCGGCCGCCACGATCTTCTCGATCTCCGCGCGGTCGACCCCGGCGGCCAGGATCACGCCGCCGTCGCGCGGGTTCTTGCGTCCCGAGGCGACGATGACGCCGGCGGCGTACTGCGCGTCGAGCCACTCGATGTGCGCGTCGAGCAGCGCGTCCACGCGCTCGACCGGCGCGGTGTAGGTCAATTCCAGAACGAACATGATCGCCAGGCTACCGGGCGAGAGCCGGACCCCGGCCGGTCGTCCCAGACCCCGGACGCCGCACGGAGCGCGTAGCCCGCGCTCTCCGTGCTTCTCCGTGCTTCTCAGTGCTTCCCGTGCTTCCCGTGCTTCCCGCGACGCGGAGCTGGGAGCCGGCCGGCGGGCGAACATAGGGTGGCCCGCATCATGACGATCATCGAGATTCCGGCGGGCTGGCCCGCCGACGAGCCCACCGCCCGGGCCGTCCAGCAGGAGCTGAGCCGACACCTCGTACGCGACGAGGAGGGGCCGGCGGTCGGCGACGGGCATGTCACGGGGCTCGACGTGGCCTACGACGACGAGCGCGATCTCGTCGCCGCCGCGGCCGTCGTCCTGGACGCGCGGACCCTGGAGGTGGTGGAGCGGGCCACGGCCGTCGGCCGGGTCTCGTTCCCGTACGTCCCGGGTCTGCTCGCCTTCCGGGAGATCCCGACGGTCCTCGCCGCGCTCGACCGGCTGACCACTGACCCCGGCCTGCTCGTCTGCGACGGCTACGGCCTCGCCCACCCCCGCCGCTTCGGCCTCGCCAGCCACCTCGGGGTGCTCACGGGCCGGCCATCGATCGGCGTCGCGAAGAACCCGTTCACCTTCACGTACGAGCAACCCGGCCCGGAACGCGGCGACTTCGCCCCACTCCTGACCGCCGGAGAGGAGGTCGGCCGCGCCCTGCGCACCCGGGCCGGGGTGAAACCGGTCTTCGTCTCCGCGGGCCACCGGGTCTCCCTGGCCAACGCCTGCGCCCACACGCTCCACCTCACCCCCCGCTACCGCATCCCCGAGACGACCCGCCACGCGGACTCGTTGTGCCGCGGTGCCCTGAAGGCCGCCCTCGACGAGGCCTGACCGAGCCGTCCGGGACGCTGAGTACCTGGGGCGTCTCTGAGTACCTGTACGGATACCGGGTCGCGCGGGGGACCGGCAGAGTGACGGGCATGACAACACCCCTTTCCGTTTCGTCGCGTTCCACGGGGCGCGGCCCGAACCTGATCCACGGCGGGGCCGTTCCGGCCGCCCCGGCCCGGGTCGACGCCATGCCGAACGTCCTCGTCGACGGGGCCTCGGTGTGATCGGGCGTCTGCGGTGCCTCGTGCTGGACTGCCCGGATGCCTGGGAACTCGCCGATTTCTACCGGCAGTTGATCGGCGGAGAAGTGGAAAGTCCCGAGCCCCGATGGGCCGTCGGTGAGGGCTCCGCCGTGCTGCGCGGCGAGGGCGGTCCCGTGCTCGCCTTCCAGAGCGTCGCCGACCACCGGCCGCCCGTCTGGGGCGCGCCCGAGCAGCAGTTCCATCTCGACGTGCGGGTCGACGACCTCGACGCCGCCCACGAGGCCGTCCTCGCGCTCGGGGCCGAGCCGCTCGACGACGGCGGTGGTGACGCGGCCTGGCGGGTCTACGCCGACCCTGCCGGTCACCCCTTCCGCCTCGTACGGCCCTGATCCCTCCCGGCCCTTCCGTGCCGCCGGGCCGCGCCGCTCAGCCCCGGTGCGCCACCCGGAAGCGGATGCCCGCCGCCCTCAGCCGCTCGATGAGCGCGTCGCCCATCGCCACCGCAGTCGTCACCTGGCCCGAAGTCCTCGGCAGCGGGTCGAAGGCGAGGCTGAGTGCCGACTCGGCGAGCATCTTCGCCGTCTCGTCGTACCCCGGGTCACCGCCCGAGACCTCGGTGAACACCCGCCGTCCACCGCCCTCGCCGACGAAGCGCACCGAGAACCAGCTGCGGGCCCGTCGTTCGGCGGACGGACCCTGGCCCGCCTGGTAACGCTCCATCAGCCAGGCGCGGACCGGCGGCAGTTGGGCCGCGGTCACGCCCGCGCCGATGGCCGCGGTGCCGCCGAGGGCCATCGGGAGCGTCTTCACGGAGGCGTAGTGCCGGTAGCGGAAGTCCGGTCCGTACCGGTCGAGTGCCGCCGCCGAACGGGCCACGACCTGCGGGTCGAGCGTCGGCAGCGGCAGCGCCCAGGTCCCGGTCTCCCGGCTGAACCGCGGCCCGCCCAGCGGTGCGCGGGCCCGGCGCCCGACCAGCCGCGGCTCGTGCAGCCGTCGTTCACGCGCCGCCCGCAGGATCTCCCGGCCCCGGCCGAACGCGGTCAGCGCGGACGCGAAGGTGCCACCGGAGAACTGCGCCCCGGCCCGGACGAAGCCGTCGACCCGCAGCGGTACGTCCTCCGGGAGCTGCTGCACGGTGAAGTACGCGCCCAGGTCGTGGGGGACGGAGTCGAAGCCGCAGGCGTGCACGATGCGGGCGCCGGTCTCCCGGGCGCGCGCGTCGTGCCGCACGTACGTCAGGTCGACGAACTCGGCCTCACCGGTCAGGTCCACGTAGTCGGTGCCGGCCTCGGCGCACGCGCCGACGAGACCGTCGCCGTACCAGACGTAGGGGCCGACGGTGGTGGCCACCACCCGGGCGGACTCGGCGAGTTCACGCAGCGAACCGGTGTCGGCGGCGTCCGCGACGACCAGCGGCAGCTCGGCGCAGTGCGGCCACCGGGCGGCGAGCCGCTCCCGCAGGGCCGTCAGCCCGGCCCGGTTGCGGCCGCCGAGCGCCCAGCGGCAGTCCTCGGGCGCGTGCGCGGCCAGATACCCGGCGGTGAGCTCGCCGACGAATCCGGTCGCCCCGAAGAGGACGACGTCATAGGCCCGAGCCGTGCCGTCGGCCGCCTCCGGGCCCGCTGCGGCCGTCCGCCGCGCTGCGGGTTCCCGTCCCGCTCCGGCCGTCCGCCGCGCTGCGGGTTCCTGTCCCGCTCCGGCCGCCTCCCGTGCTCCGGCTTCCCGCCCCGCGTCCGCCCCTGTGTCCATACAGCGCCTCATTTCGGCCGTGCCGCGCCGCCGTGCGCGGTTCTCGTCGGCGGAGGATAGCGGGTTCCGCACGGCACCCGGCCGCCGCCCTACTCCCGAGTACCTGTCCCGGGTGACCGTGAGTAAGCCTGTCGGGCGCTCCGGTATTTTCCAAGCGCTTGCTCGGCCGGGGGGCTTGTGCCGAGTGGAACACGTTCCTAGCATCTCCGGTGTTACATCATTGGTGTCACACATGCCTGGGGGCTCGATGAGTACGACGCACACCGCCGGGAACGGCCCGCTCACCGGGGTACGCGTGGTCGAGCTCGCCGGCATCGGCCCGGGCCCCTTCGCCGCGATGCTCCTCGCCGACCTCGGCGCCGACGTCGTCCGTGTGGACCGCCCCGGCGGCCCCGGCCTGGGAATCGACCCGGCCCGCGACCTCACCAACCGCAACAAGCGCTCGGCCCTCGTCGACCTCAAGGCGGCGGACGGCCCCGCCACCGTCCTCGACCTCGTCGAACGCGCCGACATCCTCATCGAGGGCTACCGGCCCGGCGTCGCCGAACGCCTCGGCGTCGGCCCCGACGCCTGCCTCGCCCGCAATCCGCGCCTCGTCTACGGCCGGATGACCGGCTGGGGCCAGGACGGGCCGCTCGCCGCGACCGCCGGACACGACATCGGCTACATCGCCATCACCGGCGCCCTCGGCATGATCGGCCCCGACCCCGACGGCCCGCCCACCATCCCCGCCAACCTCGTCGGCGACTACGCGGGCGGTTCGCTCTACCTCGTCGTCGGCGTCCTCGCCGCCCTCCAGCACGCCCGCGCGCACGGCGAGGGCCAGGTCGTCGACGCCGCGATCGTCGACGGCACCGCCCACCTCACCACCATGATCCACGGCATGCTCGCCTCCGGCGGCTGGCAGGACAGGCGGGGCGTCAACCTCCTGGACGGCGGCTGCCCCTTCTACGGCGTCTACGAGACCTCCGACGGCGGCCACATGGCGGTCGGCGCCCTGGAGGAGCGGTTCTACGCGGAGTTCGTCCGGCTCCTGGGCATCGAGGAGGTCGGCCCCGCCCGCCGC
The DNA here is from genome assembly GCF_036226665.1 of Streptomyces sp. NBC_00691. Classification (NCBI taxonomy): domain Bacteria; kingdom Bacillati; phylum Actinomycetota; class Actinomycetes; order Kitasatosporales; family Streptomycetaceae; genus Streptomyces; species Streptomyces sp. NBC_00691. The sequence continues at coordinate 6,857,951 of NZ_CP109007.1, forward strand.
GACCTCGCCCGCTGGCCCGAACTGCGCAAGACCGTCGCCGACCGGTTCCGGAGCCGTACCCGCGAGGAGTGGACCGCCCTCTTCGACGGCAGCGACGCCTGCGTCGCCCCCGTCCTCTCGATGCGCGAGGCCCCGGCCCACCCCCACCTCGCCGCCCGCGGCACCTTCACCGAGCAGGGCGGCATCGCCCAGCCCGCCCCCGCGCCCCGTTTCTCCGCCACCCCCGGCACCCTCCGCAGGGGACCCGCCCTGCCCGGCGCCGACACCGCGGAGGTCGCCCGCGACTGGGCCGTACCCGCGCTGGAGAGCCCGGCCCGGACCGAGGAGTCCGGCGCGTGAACCGACCGACCCAGACCCAGGAGACCGCCGCATGAAGCGCCAGCTCTACACCGCCGACCACGAGGCCTTCCGCGCCACCGTCCGCACCTTCCTGGAGAAGGAGGTGCTGCCCCACTACGAGCAGTGGGAGAAGGACGGCATCGTCTCCCGCGAGGTCTGGCTCGCCGCCGGACGGCAGGGCCTCCTCGGCCTCGCCGTCGACGAGGAGTACGGGGGCGGCGGCAACGCCGACTTCCGCTACGCGTCCGTCCTCGCCGAGGAGTTCACCCGGGCTGGCACCCCCGGCCTCGCCATCGGCCTGCACAACGACATCATCGGCCCGTACCTCACCTCGCTCGGCACCGAGGAGCAGAAGCGGCGCTGGCTGCCCGGCTTCTGCTCCGGCGAGACCATCACCGCCATCGCCATGACGGAACCCGGCGCGGGCTCCGACCTCCAGGGCATCCGTACGACCGCCGAGGACCACGGCGACCACTGGGTCCTCAACGGTTCCAAGACCTTCATCTCCAACGGCATCCTCGCCGACCTCGTGGTCGTCGTCGCCCGGACCACTCCCGAGGGCGGCGCCCACGGCCTCTCCCTCCTCGTCGTCGAGCGCGGCGCGGAGGGCTTCGAGCGAGGCCGGAACCTCGACAAGATCGGCCAGAAGTCCCAGGACACCGCCGAACTCTTCTTCCACGACGTGCGCGTCCCCAAGGAGAACCTGCTCGGCGAGCTCAACGGCGCCTTCGTCCACCTGATGACCAACCTCGCCCAGGAACGCATGGCGATCGCGGTCGCCGGCATCGCCGCCGCCGAGCACCTCCTGGAGATCACCACCACGTACGTCAAGGAGCGCGAGGCCTTCGGACGCCCGCTCTCCCGGCTCCAGCACATCCGCTTCGAGATCGCCGAGATGGCCACCGAGTGCGCCGTCACCCGCACCTTCGTCGACCGCTGCATCGAGGAGCACAGCGATCCGGACGGGGCCGGGCTCGACGCCGTCCACGCCTCCATGGCCAAGTGGTGGGCGACCGAACTCCAGAAGCGGGTCGCCGACCGCTGTCTGCAACTGCACGGCGGGTACGGCTACATGAGCGAATTCCCGGTCGCGCGCGCCTACACCGACGGCCGGATCCAGACCATCTACGGCGGCACGACCGAGATCATGAAGGAGATCATCGGCCGTTCCCTCCTCGGCTGACGCCCCCTTCCCCGTTTCCCTCCCCGTTCCACCCACCCTCATCGCCCTCATCGCGAAAGGCTTCTCGTGAGCACCGAAGCGTACGTGTACGACGCGATCCGCACCCCGCGCGGACGCGGCAAGGCCAGCGGCTCCCTGCACGGCACCAAGCCGATCGACCTGGTCGTCGGCCTCATCCGGGAGATCCAGACCCGGAACCCCGGCCTCGACCCGGCCACCATCGACGACATCGTCCTCGGCGTCGTCGGCCCCGTCGGCGACCAGGGCTCCGACATCGCCCGGATCGCCGCCATCGCCGCCGGACTCCCCGACACCGTCGCCGGCGTCCAGGAGAACCGCTTCTGCGCCTCCGGTCTCGAAGCGGTCAACATGGCCGCGATGAAGGTCCGCTCGGGCTGGGAGGACCTCGTCCTCGCCGGCGGCGTCGAGTCCATGTCCCGGGTGCCGATGGCCTCCGACGGCGGTGCCTGGTTCTCCGACCCGATGACCAACCTGGAGACCAACTTCGTCCCGCAGGGCATCGGAGCCGACCTCATCGCCACCATCGAGGGCTTCACCCGCCGCGACGTCGACGAGTACGCCGCCCTCTCCCAGGAGCGCGCCGCGGCCGCCGTCAAGGACGGCCGCTTCGCCCGGTCCGTCGTCCCCGTCAAGGACCGTGCGGGACTGACCGTCCTCGATCACGACGAGTTCCTGCGCCCCGGCACGACCGCCGACTCCCTCGCCCGGCTCAAGCCCTCCTTCGCCGACATCGGAGAGCTCGGCGGCTTCGACGCCGTCGCCCTGCAGAAGTACCACTGGATCGAGGAGATCGACCACGTCCACCACGCCGGAAACTCCTCCGGCATCGTCGACGGCGCCTCCCTCGTCGCCATCGGTTCGAAGGAGGCCGGCGAGCGGAACGGCCTGGCCCCCCGCGCGCGGATCGTCTCGGCCGCCGTCTCCGGCTCCGAGCCCACCATCATGCTCACCGGCCCCGCGCCGGCCGCCCGCAAGGCCCTCGCCAAGGCCGGGCTCACGATCGACGACATCGACCTGATCGAGATCAACGAGGCCTTCGCCGCCGTCGTCCTGCGGTTCGTCAAGGACATGGGCATCACCCTGGACAAGGTCAACGTCAACGGCGGCGCCATCGCGCTCGGCCACCCGCTCGGCGCCACCGGCGCGATGATCCTCGGCACCCTCGTCGACGAGCTGGAGCGCCAGGACAAGCGCTACGGCCTCGCCACCCTCTGCGTCGGCGGCGGCATGGGCATCGCCACCGTCATCGAGCGCGTCTGACCGTCCCGTCCGAACCCCTCTTCACGGATCCACGGAGAAGCAGAGACATGAGCGAGAGCACCACCATCCGCTGGGAGCAGGACGCGACCGGGATCGTCACCCTCGTCCTCGACGACCCGAACCAGTCCGCCAACACCATGAACCAGGCCTTCCGGGCCTCGATCATCGCGATCGCCGACCGCGTCGAGGCCGAGAAGGACTCCATCCGCGGCATTATCTACACCTCCGCGAAGAAGACCTTCTTCGCCGGCGGCGACCTCAAGGACATGGTCCAGGCGGGCCCCGAGCACGCCCAGGACATCTTCGACGGCGCTCTGGAGATGAAGAACGCGCTGCGCCGCATCGAGACCCTCGGCAAGCCCGTCGTCGCCGCGATCAACGGTGCCGCGCTCGGCGGCGGCTACGAGATCGCCCTCGCCTCCCACCACCGGGTCGCCCTCGACGCCCCCGGCTCCAAGATCGGCCTGCCCGAGGTCACCCTCGGTCTGCTGCCGGGCGGCGGCGGAGTCACGCGTACCGTCCGCCTCATGGGCATCACCGACGCCCTCCTCAAGGTGCTGCTCCAGGGGACCCAGTACACGCCCGAGCGGGCCCTCGACAGCGGCCTCGTCCACGAGGTGGCCGCCACCGCCGAGGAGATGATGGCCAAGGCCATCGCCTTCATCGACACCCACCCCGAGTCCCGGCAGCCCTGGGACGTCCCCGGCTACCGGATCCCCGGCGGCACGCCGTCGAACCCGAAGTTCGCCGCCAACCTTCCGGCCTTCCCCGCGAACCTGCGCAAGCAGCTCAACGGGGCGCCCTATCCCGCGCCCCGCGCCATCATGGCCGCCGCCGTCGAGGGCTCCCAGGTCGACTTCGAGACCGCGGCCACCATCGAGAGCCGCTACTTCACCGAGCTGGTCGTCGGCCAGACGGCGAAGAACATGATCCAGGCGTTCTTCTTCGACCTCCAGGCCGTCAACTCCGGCGCCAGCCGCCCGAAGGGCGTCGAGCCCCGGCCGGTCCGCAAGGTCGCCGTCCTCGGCGCGGGCATGATGGGCGCCGGCATCGCGTACTCCTGCGCCCGCGCCGGCATCGAGGTCGTCCTCAAGGACGTCTCCGCCGAGTCCGCTGCGAAGGGCAAGGCCTACTCCGAGGCCCTCTGCGCCAAGGCCGTCTCCCGCGGCCGTACGACCCGGGAGAAGGCCGACGCGCTCCTCGCCCGCATCACCCCGACCGCCGAGGTCCGCGACCTGGCGGGCTGCGACGCGGTCATCGAGGCGGTCTTCGAGGACACGGCGCTCAAGCACAAGGTGTTCCAGGAGATCCAGGCCGTCGTCGAGCCCGACGCGCTGCTCTGCTCCAACACCTCGACCCTGCCGATCTCCGTCCTCGCCGAGGGCGTGGAACGCCAGGTCGACTTCATCGGACTGCACTTCTTCTCGCCCGTCGACAAGATGCCGCTCGTCGAGATCATCAGGGGCGAGCGGACCGGCGACGAGGCGCTCGCCCGCGCCTTCGACCTGGTCCGCCAGATCAACAAGACACCGATCGTCGTCAACGACTCGCGCGGCTTCTTCACCTCCCGGGTGATCGGCCACTTCATCAACGAGGGCGTCGCCATGGTCGGCGAGGGCATCGAGCCCGCTTCGATCGAGCAGGCCGCCGCGCAGGCCGGCTACCCGGCCAAGGTCCTCTCCCTGATGGACGAGCTGACCCTCACCCTGCCGCGCAAGATCCGCAACGAGACGAAGCGGGCGGTCGAGGAGGCCGGCGGCACCTGGGCCACCCATCCGGGCGAGGCCGTGATCGACCGCATGGTCGACGAGTTCGGCCGGACCGGCCGCAGCGGCGGCGCGGGCTTCTACGAGTACGGCGAGGACGGCAGGCGGGGGAAGCTCTGGCCCGGCCTGCGCGAGCACTTCGCCAAGCCCGGACACGAGATCCCGTTCCGCGACATGCAGGAGCGGATGCTGTTCTCCGAGGCCCTGGACACCGTCCGGCTCCTGGAGGAGGGCGTCCTCACCTCGGTCGCCGACGCCAACATCGGCTCCATCATGGGCATCGGCTTCCCGGCCTGGACGGGCGGCATCCTGCAGTACGTCAACGGCTACGAGGGAGGCCTGCCCGGCTTCGTCGCCCGTGCGCGCGAGCTGACGGAGACGTACGGCGAGCGGTTCACCCCGCCGGCGCTCCTGGTGGCGAAGGCCGAGCGGGGCGAGGTCTTCACCGACGCGTGACGGCCACCGGGGGCCGGTGCCCGGCCTGCCCCGTCGGTGGGGGAGCGGGCCGGTGCCCGGCCGGCCCCCTCACCGGTGCCTGAACGCCGTCCTCAGCTCCTCGCTCAGCGAACGCTGGAAGGCCGTGAGGAGGGCCTGGACCACCATCGGCTGCATATGGGCCGAGAGCGAGCGCATCGCGCTCAGGTGGTCCGGGTCCTCCCCGCTCTCCCGGTACGGGCTCCACACCTCGTCCCGGAAGAGCCGGGAGAGCTCCTGCGCGGCGGCGCGCGCGTGCTCCAGGAGAACGGTGCGGGAGGCGAGGATCGTCTCGTGCTCGATGGGCACGTCGAGCAGCTCGACGCCGAGCCGCAGCAGGGACGCGTCGAGCCGGAAGGTCTCGTCGTCGGCGGTCCGGTCGAGCACGCCCATCGCGGCCAGCCGGTCCACGTCCCGCTCGGTCAGCTCCCGCCCGGCCCGCCGTTCCAGCTCCTGCCGGGTGATGGACTCGGCGGACTCCGGTGCCCAGGAGGCCACCAGGGCCCGGTGGATCGCCAGGTCCTGGGCGCTGAGGTCGGGCGGCAGTTGCTCCAGGTACCGCTCGATCGCGGCCAGGGTCATCCCCTGCCGCTGGAGCTCCTCGATCAGCGCGAGCCGCGACAGATGGCCCTGTCCGTAGTGCCCGACCCGCCGCGCCCCGATCACGGGCGGCGGAAGGAGTCCCCGGGTCCCGTAGAACCGCACGGTCCGCACCGTGACGCCGGCCCGTGCGGCCAGCTCGTCGACGGTGTAGCTGGGCCCGCCCTCCTCGTCGCTCCCGACGCCCATCCGAGGTGCCTCGCTTCCGATCCACAGCCGAATCCGGCCGCTGAGGCCGACCGGGACAGTATTGCTGTCTCACCAGAGCTGTAAAAGACCATGTGCCGTTCCCGGGCGGTCCCGCCGGTCCCGGTTGTCGCCTCGCGGGATGACCGCGATCTTCGACGAAGCCGTCCGCGTCGTCCGCCCGCTCAAGGTCCGCCACATCGTCGGCGTGGAAAGCTTCCGCCCGGGCGGCCGGGTCCCGGCGCCCTGGCGTCTCGCGAGGGCCTCCCCGGCCCGGGGCCGCCCGCCGGCCGGAGAGCGGGTCGAGCCGCTCGTGGTTCGGCAGGCTTGCGGCGCGTGGGATACCGGTCACCGTGTACGACTTCGCCGCGTAACGGACGGTGGGCCGGGGCCGTCGTGGGGCATGTCGGTCCCGACGGCTAGAGTCGGCCGCTGTTCGAACTGGGGGATCCGGAACAGGGGAGTCAGATGTACACGCAACTCAGGGAGACGGCCGACGAGTTGGCCGGAGTCCTGTGGCGGGAGCACACCGTCTACCGCGAGCGGGGCGGCGGTGTGGTCATCCGGGGCGAGCATGTGCGTCGCTGGATAAGCCTCGGTCCCACCGGGGGCAAGGACCAGGCGCTGCTGCGCGCCGGGCGGCTCCTCGACGGGGGCACCACCGCCCCGGCCCGTACGGAGGTGGTCGTCGACCTGAACGCCGGGACCGCCGAGCTCGCGGCGGTCTGCCGGCGGATGCTGGCAGAGGTCGCCGCCGTCGCCGAGCCCGCCTCCGCGCAGGCGGCGCGGGCCGGGCGGGCGGCCGCGTCCGGGAAGCAGGGCAGGCCGGGCAGGCAGAGAAGACCGGGCCGCGCGGCGCGTGCCGCCCGGCCCCGCAGGGAGCGGCACACGAGCCTGGGTTCCTTCGTCGTGCTGCTCTGTGTCGCCGGGGTCCTCGGCGCCTGGCTCTACAGCCTCTTCGGCGGCGGATACGGGTACTGACACCCCGCGCCCGCCGCCCGCCGGTCAGCTCAGAAGCCGGTGACCGGGTAGTGGTCGCTGAGGTTGGTGTACGTATAGCTCGTGCCCCAGCTGGAGACCGTCCAGGGGGCGCTCTTCTCCAGGACCACGTGGTTGGTCCAGTTCGCGGGCCGGGCGTTGCCCGCGCGGTAGAGGACGTGGTCGAGGTCCTCGCGCGGGTCGTCCGGGTAGCGCTCGGAGGCGATCGAGTTCAGGTCGGTGTCGAAGGAGTACGGGTGGCCGGTGCGGGCGTCGGCCCCCGCCAGGCCCGCGTCGGCGAGCATCGTGCCGTACTCGGGCGTGCGCGAGTCGACGTTCATGTCACCGGCGACGATCACCTGCTCGTTCGCCGGGATGTTCTTGGCGTCGAGGAAGGCGTCGATCGCCTTGAACTGCCGACTGCGCATCTGCGCCGCCTCGCCCGCCGAGCAGCCCGGGTCGGTGGACTGGGCGTGGGTGCCGACGACGTGGACCTTGCTGCCGTTCACGTCGAGCACGGCGTAGGCGAAGCCCTTGTTCGACCACCAGTCGGCGCCGCAGGCGTCCTTGTAGACGTGCTGCTCCTTGCGGACGATCGGCCACTTGCTGAGGATCGTCACCCCGCCGTCCTCGGGGGTGGTCGAGGAGTAGGAGCCGCCGGTGGCGTCCCAGCCGCTCTTGCTGCGGCCCACGATCGGCGTCTGGTACGGGTACTGCCCGGCGGAGTTAGCCTTGAGGGCGTCCGAGGCGGAGTTGTCGAAGGCCTCCTGGAGGACGACGACGTCCTGGCCCTGGTACCAGGGGGCGGCGGGGATCGCCTTGGCCCGGTGGTCCTGGCCCCAGTTCGGGTAGAGCGTCTTCGAGAACAGGAACGTGTTGTACGTGAGCACCTTCAGCCGCGGGGCCTCGGCGGCCGCCCCCGTGGAGGCGGCGGTCGCGCTCGGGGCGGTCGCGGCCAGGGTGGCGGCGGCGAGGGCCAGGGAAAGGGCGGCGCCGGGGGCGCGGCGGAGCGCGGCGAACGACACGGGAACTCCCATGAGGTGGTGGGGGGTTGTGCTGGCGCGGCACATACAATCAGCCGGGGTTACCTTCCGGTAGCCTTTGGATGCCGGGAATCTGGCCGGGTTCGCACGAAAGCGACAACTCTCGTCAGGGAGCCCGAAATGTCGCTTTTTCTAGCAGGTAGAATGCGCGCATGACCCTCGCTTCGAACTCGACTGTCTTCAACATGGACCTCGGTCCGCTCAACCCCGTCTGGGCGGAGCTCATCCTCGGCCTGGTGCTGTTCGCCCTCACCTTCCTCATCCTGGCGAAGGGCATCCTGCCGAAGATCCGGCGCACCCTCGACGAACGCGAGGACGCGATCGACGGCGGTACCGGGCGCGCCGACGACCTGCGTGCCGAGGCGACGCAGATCCGCGAGCAGTACGAGGCCGAGCTGGCCGAGGCCCGCCACGAGGCCGCCCGTATCCGCTCCAAGGCCGTCGAGGAGGGCTCCGTCGCCATCGCCGCCGCCCGCGCCGAGGGCAACGCCGAGCGCGAGTCGATCATCGCCGCCGGTTCCGTGAAGATCGCCGAGGAGCGCGCCGCCGCCGAGCGCGAGCTCAACGCCGATGTCGACGCCTGGGCCCACGCCCTCGCCGCCCGTATCGTCGGCGAGCCGGTCGGCGCCGACCGCGGCTGACCCGTACTCCCCGGAAGGGGCCGTCACCAGGGGCCGAGACGCCCGGGTGACGGCCCCTTCGTCGTGGGTGCAGCCTGGAGTGTGAGGAGAGACCCATGGAGCATGTGCGCGCAGGCGATCCGGTCACCGACGGCGGCGATCCGGTGCCGCCCCCCGTCGGCGGCGTGCTGTGGACCGTCGCCGGAGACATCCGGGCCCTCCTGATGCTTCCCGCGGCCCTCACGATGCAGGTCGCCCACCCCGCCATCGGCGCCGGCGTGGACGCCCACTCGGTGTTCCGTACCGACCCCTGGGGTCGCGGCGAGCGCTCCCTGCGCTCGGTCCAGCTGTGGATCTACGGCGGGGAGGACGCCGCGCGGGAGGGGCGCCGTCTCCGGAGGCTGCACCGCGACATCCAGGGCACCGACGCCCGCGGGCGTCGCTACCACGCACTGACGCCGGCTTACTACTCCTGGGTGCACGCGACCGGCTTCCCCGTCTACGCGCACGGCCTCCGCCTCCTCGCCCGCCCCCTCACCGAGGCGCAGGAACGGCAGCTGTACGCGGAGTGGCTCCAGGTCGGCAGGATCCTCGGCATCCACGACCGGGACATGCCACAGACGATCGAGGAGTTCTGGCCGTACTACCGGAAGGTCCTCGCGGACGAGCTGGAGGCGACCGTCGTCGTCCGGGAGCTGCTCGACCCCGACCAGCCCGTGCCCGCCCCCGACCGGGGCCCGCTGCCGCTGCGGCTCGCCCTCCGGATGCTCTGGCCGGTCCTGCGCCGCCCGTTCCTGCGGCTGCGGGCCTTCCTCACCGTCGGCATGATGCCGCCGGACGCCCGGGAGGCCATCGGACTCCCGTGGACGGACGCCCAGGAGCGCGCGCTGCGACGGTTCGCCCGGGTGGTCCGGCTGATGGTCCCGGTCCTGCCGGAGCGGCTGCGCTATCTGCCGCTGGCCCGGAAGGCCCGGGAGGCCGCCCGCCGCGCGAGTCGCTGACGGACGGCCGGGGTCGACCGTGTCCGTACGGCCGGGTGACCGTGTCCGTACGGCAGGGTGACCGGAGCCGTACGGCTCCGGTCATCGCACCGCTCAGTGGCCGCCGTGCCGCTCCGACTCGTGGGCCGAGTTCGTCGCCGCGATCTTCTTCCAGGACTTCGGCTGGGCCGGCTTCGGCCGCGCGGCCCTGGGCGCCGCCGTACGCCCGGCGGGAGCGGACGGACCGGCCGCCGCCGCGGTCGACGCGGCCGGCTTCGACGGCTCGTACAGCCAGGTGTCGAAGAGCTCGGCCAGCGGCTTGCCGGAGACCTGCTCCGCGTACCGCACGAAGTCGGCGACCCGCGCGTTGCCGTAGGCGAACCGCTGCGGCCAGCCCTTCAGGATCGCGAAGAAGTCCTCGTCGCCGATCTCGTTGCGCAGCGCCTGGAGCGCCAGCGCCCCCCGGTCGTAGACGGCGATGTGGAACTGGTTCTCCGCGCCCGGGTCACCCGGCTTCACCGTCCAGAACGGGTCCTCGGCCGTCCGGATGGCGTACACGTAGTCCGCCAGCTCCTGCGCCGTGCCCTCGCCCTCCTTCTCCGACCACAGCCACTGGCTGTAGCGGGCGAAGCCCTCGTTGACCCAGATGTCCTTCCAGTCGCGGACGGACACGCTGTCGCCGTACCACTGGTGCGCCAGCTCGTGGACGACCACCGACACGTTCGCGCCGTTGGCGAACTGCCGCGGGCTGTAGAACGGACGGGTCTGCGTCTCCAGGGCGAAGCCGCTCGTCACGTTCGGCACGTATCCGCCGAGGGCGTTGAAGGGGTACGGCCCGAAGACCCCCTCCAGCCACTCCGCGACCTCGGTCGTGCGCTCGATCGAGGCGCGCGCGGCGCCGTCGTTGTCCCCGAGGTCCTTGCTGTACGCGTTGAGGACCGGCAGCCCGTTCGCCGTACGGTCCGTCGTGATGTCGAACTTCCCGACGGCCAGCGTGGCCAGATAGGTGGCCTGCGGCTTGTTCGAGCGCCAGTTGAAGCGGGTCCAGCCGAGTCGCGAGGACTGCGACTGCAGCACGCCGTTGCTGATGGCCTGGGTGCCGTCCGGCACCGCGACGGAGACGTCGAAGGTGGCCTTGTCCAGCGGGTGGTCGTTGGAGGGGAACCACCAGGCGGCCGAGTCCGGCTCCTGCGCGGCGACACCGCCGTCGGGGGTGCGGGCCCAGGCCGTCCAGCCGTCGATCTTCACCTCGGAGGGCTTGCCCGCGTAGCGGACGACGATCGAGAGGGGCTTGTTCTTCTCCAGCGGGGTGGCCGGGGTGACCTCCAGCTCGTGTGACCCCGAGGTGGCGAACTTCGCCACGCGGCCGTTGACGCGGACCTCGCTGACCTCGAGGCCGAGGTCGAGGTTGAACCGGGAGAGGTTCTGCCTGGTGGTGGCGACGATCGTCGCCGTGCCCTCCAGCAGGTCCGTGGCGGGCTGGTACGTCAGGCGCAGGTCGTAGTGGGAGACGTCGTAGCCGCCGTTGCCGCTGGTGGGGTAGTAGGAGTCGCCGATGCCCGGGGCGCCAGGGGCGAAGTCGGCCGCCGATGCCGGGATCGCCAGCAGCAGGGAGGCCGCGAGGGCGCTCGGAACGATGATTCTGCGGTGCACAGGTGCTCCCCAAGTCATAAGAAAGTAAGACGCGCGGGTGGTCGTCGGTCCTTAGTCCGGACACTATTCAGAGCCCCGACGTACCGTCACGTCCAGAGGACCCCCTGTCACACGATCGCCATTCGGCCGACATGAACCCATCCGGCTCCCCGATCAACCGGAATCCCCCTGATTGCCTCCGGCACTCTTTTGCACGGGAGTTGACCGGGGTACGTTCCCGCCCATGCCGATGCGAATGCGGAGAACCCGCGGAGCCCGACTGTCGTACGGAACCCTCGTGGCCGCGGCCACGGCCGCCCTGCTCGCGACGCTGGTCACGCCCGCCGACGCCCGGCCGGAGCCCGCCGCGCCCACCGGGTCCGCGACGCAGGCCGCGTCCGGCGCGGCGTCGGTCCGCGAGTCGCGGCCCGTCCACTCGTACGCCGACGCCGTCCGCGAGTCCGTCTGGGTCGACACCGGCCTCGACGGCGACGGCGACGGGCGTACGGACCGGGTCGCCGTCGACATCGTCCGCCCCCGGGAGACCGCGGCGGCGGGGCGGAAGATCCCGGTCATCATGGACGCCAGCCCGTACTACGCCTGCTGCGGACGCGGCAACGAGGGCCAGAAGAAGACCTACGACGCCGACGGGAACCCGGTTGGGTTCCCCCTGTTCTACGACAACTTCTTCGTCCCGCGCGGCTATGCGTTCGTCGCCGTCGACCTCGCCGGCACCAACCGCTCCGACGGCTGCGACGACGTCGGCGGGCGCTCCGACGTGCAGTCGGCCAAGGCCGTCGTCGACTGGCTGAACGGCCGCGCCCGCGGCTACACCTCCCGTACGGGCGGGACCCGGGCCCGTGCGACCACCTGGAGCACCGGGAACGTCGGCATGATCGGCAAGAGCTGGGACGGCACCATCGCCAACGGCGTCGCCGCCACCGGGGTCGAAGGGCTGAAAACGATCGTTCCGATCGGCGCCATCTCCTCCTGGTACGACTATTTCCACTCCCAGGGCGCCCCGCTCTACGACGCCAACCCGAGCTGGCTCTCCGAGTACGTCAACAGCCCCGAGGCACAGGCCCGCTGCGGCGCCGTCCAGGACCGCATCACCGCCGGCACCCCGTACAGCGGCGACCGTACGGCCGCCTGGACCGAGCGCGACCACGTACGGAACGCGGCCAAGGTGAAGGCCAGCGTCTTCGTCGTGCACGGCCAACAGGACCTCAACGTGCGCGCCAACCAGTTCGGCCGGTGGTGGGACGCCCTCGGCGCCCAGGGCGTCGAGCGGAAGATCTGGCTCTCCCAGACCGGCCACGTCGACCCCTTCGACTTCCGGCGCGCCGACTGGGTCCGCACCCTGCACCGCTGGTTCGACCACTACCTCCTCGGCCACGAGAACGGCATCGACCGTGAACCGGTCGCCGACATCGAACGCGCCCCGGACCGCTGGACCACCGACCGGCAGTGGCCGCCGCGCGGCACCGCCGTCACTACCCTGCGCCCCGCCCCCGGCGCGGCACCCGGGCCCGGCGTCCTCGGCCGCACGCCCGCCGCCCCCGGCTCCACCGCGACGTTCACCGACGACCCCGGTCTGGGCGAGCTCGACTGGGCGTCCCGGATCGACGCGGCGACCCCCGAGAAGGCCGGGTTCGTCACCCGCCCCCTCTCCCGCGACCTGCGGATCTCCGGCTCGTCACAGGTGACGGTCACCGCCACCCCGACCACCGCCACCGCGCACCTCTCCGCCGTCCTCGTCGACCTCGGACCGGACACGATCCGCGACTACGGGGCCGAGGGCGAGGGCATCACCACCCTCACCGAACGCTCCTGCTGGGGCGCGAGCACCCCCGGCGACAGCGCCTGCTTCAAGGAGACCGAGGCGCGCACGGCGGACGTCGGACACACGGTCGTCAGCCGGGGCTGGGCCGATCTCGGCACCTGGGCCGACCCCGGCGAGGAACGACCGCTGATCCCCGGCAGGGCGTACACGATGACCCTGGACCTCGCCGCCACCGACCACGTCGTCCCGGCCGGACACCGTCTCGCCCTGATCGTCGGCGGCACCGACAAGGATCTGCTCGACCCCCCGTCGACCACCCCGACCCTGACTCTCGACCTGGCCCGCACCCGGGCGAGGCTGCCGCTGGTCGGCGGCGCCGAGTCCTTCGCCCGGGCCACCTCGGGTGCGTACCCGGCCGTGCCCTCGCTCGCCCCCACCGCCCCCTCGCCGGCCGTCGCCGCGCCGCCGGCGGCCGTCGCGGGTCCGCGACTGCCGGGATTCGGAGCCGCCCGATGAACACCCGTACCACACACCGCGGTTCCCGGCGGGCCCTCGCCCTCGTGGCGGGCGCCGCCGCCCTCGCCCTGCCGCTCGTCACCGTCCCGGCGAAGGCGGCCGACAGCGCGCCCGTGAAGCCGCGGCCCCGCATCGGGTTCGAGACGAGCCTGGGCGCGCGCTGGACCACCGAGGCCGAGGAGCGGGACTTCCTCGCGGCCGTCGACCGGGCCGGCGCGGCACGGCTCTCGGTGCGGGTCATCGGCACGACCGCCCAGGGCCGTCCGCTCCGGCTCGCCACCCTCGGCACGGGCCGCACCACCGTGCTGCTCGTCTGCAGTCAGCACGGTGACGAGCCCGCGGGCCGGGAGGCCTGTCTGAGCACCGTGCGGGACCTCGCCTACGCCCGGGACCCGGATACTCTCCGCTTCCTGGCGCGGACGACCCTCCTCGTCGTGCCCACCGCCAACCCCGACGGCCGGGAGGCCGACACCCGGGGCAACGCCGACGGCGTCGACGTCAACCGCGACCACATCGCCCTGCGCACCGCGGAGGCGCGCGCGGTCGCCGCCGTCATCCGCGACCGGCGGCCCGAACTCGTCTACGACCTGCACGAGTACGGTGCCACCCCCCGGTACTACGACAAGGACCTGCTCGCCCTCTGGCCGCGCAGCCTCGACGCCGACCCGCACGTCCACGACGAGTCCAGGACCCTCTCCGAGGAGTACGTCCGCCCCGCCGCCGGACTCGCCGGGTACAGCAGCGGCATCTACGGGATCTGGACCGACCCCCTCACCGGCAAGCCGCTCAAGCAGGTCGCGGGCGACGGCCAGGAGCGGATCCTGCGGAACACCGCCGGGATCAAGCACTCCGTGGGCCTGCTCGTGGAGACCCGGGTCGACGCTCTCGACGAGGCCGAGCAGAACGACCCGGCGCGCAACCACCGGCGCCGTGTCGCCACCCAGCACGCCGCCCTGGAGGGCGCCTTCGCCTATGCCGAGGAGCGGCGCGGACCGCTCACGGCGGTCACCTCCGCGGCCCGGAGCGCCGGATACGCCGACCGCGGGCCCGTCTTCCTCGGCGGTGCCGACAACGATCCGCCGGAGCCTTCGGAGATCCTCGCCGACCCGCCCTGCGGCTATCGCCTTTCCGCCGCGCAGTACGCGGAGGCGGGCGACGAACTCGCCCTGCACGGAGTGGTCGTGCGACGGGAGACCGCGGGACTGTTCGTTCCCCTCGCCCAGTCGCGGCGCGCGCTCGTTCCACTGCTCCTCGACGGGCGGGCCACCTATCACCTCGTCAGTGGGAGTCCTGTGGAGGAGTGTTGACGATCACGTGCCGCGGGGGCCGGGGTGGCGTGAATCCATCGTTTGCCGAGGTAAAGTTACCCACTGGTACTGACCATGCCTCGAACAGGTCCCCACGGCCTGGAAGTTGGAGAACACCATGCGCACCACCACGACCGCACGTCGTGCCCTCACGTCCGTCCTCGCCACGACGCTGCTCGCCGGCGGCGTGCTGCTCGGGCAGACGGTGACCGCCGAGTCCGCGTCCGCGGCGGGCAGGGTGACGTGCAACGTCACCCAGCTGCGGCACGACGCCCAGAAGGAGCGCAACCGCGCCGCGCAGCTCCGCGGCCTCGGCGCCCACGCCGAAGCCAGCAAGGCCCAGGCCCGCGCCAACGCCCTGGAGACGCGCGCCCGCCAGTGCGAGGACGCGGACAACAACAACAAGCCGCCGCTCTGGAAGTAGGAACGCACGCCGGGAAACGATCCGGTGAGCAAACGCGGGGCGGGTGCTGGCCGAAAGGACAGCGCCCGCCCCGCGGTCGCGCTCAGGCCCCCGCGAACCCCGCCCCGCCCCCTCAGGCCCCCGCGAGCTCCGCCGCGCGCTCCGCGCAGCCCCAGGCCACCGTCACGCCCGCGCCCCCGTGTCCGTAGTGGTGCACCAGGCGACCGCCGTCCGGCAGCGCCACCGCCTCGATCCGGACCCCGCCCACCCGCGCCGGCCGCAGGCCCACCCGATGGCCGAGCACCCGGGCCCCCGTGATCTCCGGCCGCACCCGCGCGCACCGCGCCACGATCGCCGCCGCCGTCGCCGGATCGGGCTCCGTCCGCTCGTCGTCCTCCTCGGCCGTCCCGCCCAGGACCAGCCGCCCCGGCTGCGGGAAGAAGTACGTCGTCTCGCTGGACCCGGCGTCCGCCGATGTGAACCACTCCTGGATCCCCGGATTCTCCACCAGGACCAACTGCCCCCGCACCGGGCGCAGTCCGGGATCCGGTGCGAGTTCCCGCGCCGCCGCGCCCGTGCAGTCGACGACCACCCGCGCCGCGGCCGCCGCCTCGCCGAGGCCGGTCACCGTACGCCGCTCGAAGACCCCGCCCGCCGCCTCGAACCGGCCCCGCAGCCAGGCCAGATGGACCGGCATGTCGATCAGCGGCAACCGCGCCGCCAGACCCACGTCGTACGGCCCCGGCACCTCGTCGGGCGCCAGCTGCCGAAGGCCCGGCACCTCCCGCGCCCAGGAACCCAGCCCGTCCAGGACGGTGTCCGCGTGGACCCCGGCCACCCACCGCACCCCCGTGCGCTCCGGATCGGCGGCCAGCTCCCCGTACACCCGCAGCGAGACCAGCGCCCAGGCGCCCGCCTCCTCCTCGGGCTCGATCCGGTACGGCCACCACAGGGCTCCGGCCACCGCCGAGGTCGTCGCCGTCACCTCGTCCCGCGACCAGACCCGCACCCGAAGGCCGCGCTCCGCCAGCGTCACGGCGGTCGTCAAACCGACGACCCCGCCCCCCACCACGATCACGTCGCTCTCCATGCCCGGGACCGTACCGGGACCGGGACATTTCCGGGACGGGCCAGCCATGGAACGAGGACCCCGACCGGGGAATGCTGGAGGACATGCCGGCCGTGTACACGACTCTCGACCTCGCCCCCGCCGTCCTCCCGGACGGTGAGGGTGTCCATCCCGGGGCCTTCGCCCGACCCCGCCCCCGCCCCGAGGACGTCGACCTCGTCGTCGGTGGCAGGGCACTGCTCCACCGGCTCGACGAGGCCGAGGGCATCGACACGGTCTCGCCGCTGGCGGGCGACCTCCCGCCGGCCCTCCGTGCCGAGCACGTCCGCGCGCTGCTCGCCCCGGACGCGGACGGCGGCCCCGCGACCAGGCTCCCCGGCGGCCGCCGGGTGATCTACTCCTGCCCCGACTGCGAGGACCTCGGCTGCGGAGCCGTCACCGCCGTCGTCGAGCACGAGGGCGAGGACGTCGTCTGGCGCGACTTCGCCTGGCAGACCGGCCCCACCGCGGACCCGGCCCGCGAGGGCTACCCCGGCGTCGGCCCGTACCGCTTCCACCGGGCGGCCTACCGGACCGTCCTGGGAGGCCTCGCACCGGAGCCCGGCACCGCGCCCCGGAGCGCCGGCCCGACCGGACCCCGGACGGAGGCCCCCACCGGGCCCCTGGCGGAGGTCCGCGGCTAGGCACCCGCCCCAGGCCCCCGGCCGGGGCGGGGCGGGTCCGCCGTCGCCTAGGATTCGTACCCTGATGACTGCAACCCTCGTCGCCAAGGACCTCGCCGCCGGCCACGGCGAACGCACCCTCTTCGCCGCGCTCGACCTCGTCGTCGCCCCCGGCGACGTGATCGGCCTCGTCGGCGTCAACGGCGCCGGCAAGTCGACCCTGCTGCGGCTGCTCGCCGGTCTCGACGCCCCGGAGGAGGGGGAGCTGAGGCTCTCCCCGCCCACCGCCGCCGTCGGCCACCTCCCGCAGGAGCCGGAGCGGCGCGAGGGGGAGACCGTGCGGGAGTTCCTGGCCCGGCGCACCGGCGTCGCCGCCGCGCAGACGGCGATGGACGAGGCCACCCAGGGCCTCGTCGACGGCACGCCCGGCTCCGACGACGCGTACGCGATCACCCTGGAGCGCTGGCTGAACCTCGGCGGCGCCGACCTCGACGAGCGCGCCGAGGAGGTCGCCGGCTCGCTCGGCCTCACCGTCGGCCTCGACCAGCCGATGACCTCGCTCTCCGGCGGCCAGGCCGCCCGCGCCGGTCTCGCCTCCCTGCTGCTCTCGCGCTACGACGTCTTCCTGCTCGACGAGCCCACCAACGACCTCGACCTCGACGGCCTCGAGCGCCTCGAAGGCTTCGTCAAGGGGCTGCGCGCCGGCACGGTCGTCATCAGCCACGACCGCGAGTTCCTCACCCGCACGGTCACCAAGGTCCTCGAACTCGACCTCGCCCAGCAGCAGATCACCCTGTACGGCGGCGGATACGAGGCCTACCTGGAGGAGCGGGACCGGGCCAGGCGGCACGCGCGCGAGGACTTCGAGGAGTACGCCGGCAAGAAGGCGGCCCTCGAAGCACGCGGTCACATGCAGCGGTCCTGGATGGACAAGGGCGTCAAGAACGCCCGCCGCAAGTCCACCGACAGCGACAAGCTCGGCCGCAACGCGCGCAGCGAGGCCAGCGAGAAGCAGGCCGCGAAGGCCCGGCAGACCCAGCGCATGATCGAGCGTCTCGACGTCGTCGACGAGCCCCGCAAGGAGTGGGAACTCCGCATGGAGATCGCGTCCGCGCCGCGCTCCGGCTCGGTCGTCGCGACCCTCCGCGAGGCCGAGGTGCGCCGCGGCGACTTCTCCTTCGGCCCCGTCACGCTGCAGATCGACTGGGCCGACCGGGTCGCCGTCACCGGGGCCAACGGCGCCGGGAAGTCGACCCTGCTCGCCGCCCTGCTCGGCCGGCTGCCGCTGGACTCCGGCGACACGGTCCTCGGCTCGGGAGTCGTCGTCGGCGAGGTGGACCAGGCCCGCAAGCTCTTCCACGGCACGGAGACGCTCCTGGAGGCGTTCTGCGCCGCCGTACCCGAGACCGAGCCCGCCGAGGTCCGTACCCTCCTGGCGAAGTTCGGTCTCAAGGCCGTCCACGTGATGCGGCCCGCCACCACGCTCTCCCCGGGCGAGCGGACCCGTGCCGCGCTCGCCCTGCTCCAGGGCCGGGGCGTGAACCTGCTCGTCCTCGACGAGCCCACCAACCACCTGGACCTGCCGGCCATCGAGCAGCTGGAGTCGGCGCTCGAGTCGTACACCGGCACGCTGCTGCTCGTCACCCACGACCGGCGGATGCTGGACGCGGTCCGCACCACGCGGCGCGTCGAGGTCGCCGACGGCAAGGTCACCGAGATCTGATGACGGTCTCGTTCGGCTGGGGACCCGTCGAGGCACGGGTCCTCGCCCCCTCGGCCGCCTGCGTGGTCGTCGTCGACGTGCTGTCGTTCACCACCGCCGTGGGCGTCGCCGTCGAGGCCGGCGCGGCCGTCCACCCGTACCGATGGCGGGACGCGACGGCCGTCGCGTACGCGGAGAGCGTGGGTGCGACCCTCGCCGTCGGGCGCCGCGAGACCACCCCCGAGCACCCGTGGTCGCTCTCCCCGGCGGCCCTGCGCGCGGCCCCGGCGCCACCGCGCCTGGTCCTGCCCTCGCCGAACGGCTCCACCATCGCCGCGGAGGCCGGGGGCGCGACCGTCGTCGCCGCCTCCCTGCGCAACCACTCGGCCGTCGCCCGCTGGCTCACGGAGCACGGGTACGGCTCCGCCGGACGCCCGGTCGCGGTCGTCGCCTCCGGCGAGCGGTGGCCGGACGGCTCGCTGCGCCCGGCGCTGGAGGACCTGCTCGGCGCAGGCGCCGTGCTCGCCGGGCTGCGGGCCGCGGGCCCGCACGTCCTCACCCCGGAGGCGACCGCGGCGGCCACGCTGTGGTCGGCCACCGAGGACCCGGTCGCCGCCTTGCACGGCTGTGACTCGGGTCGTGAACTGTACGAGTACGGCTTTCCGCAGGACGTGGCCGTGGCCGCCGAGACCGACAGCTCGACGACCGTCCCCGTGCTCGTGGACGGCGCATTCCAGGAGGCACCATGACCGACCTACTGACCCGGCTGACCGAGATGCTGGACGATCTCGACGCCGACGTGGACGAGACGATCGACCTCGCCGACGAGATCGCCGCCTCGGGCGACGCCGGTCTCCTGCCGCGTCTGCAGGCGGAGCTGGACCGTGCCCTCACCGAGCGGAACGCCTACGCCCGTGAACTCCTCGGCGGTGTCGTCGCGGCGATCGGCGGCCCCGAGGCCCTGCCGACCCTGATCCGCGCCTCCGCCGTCGACCTCGGTGACGACCAGGACGGTCTGGCCACCGAGATCGTCGACCTGGTCCAGGCCGACCCGAAGGCGGCCCGGAACCTCATCCAGCCGCTCACGGAGGACGACGACCTCTCCGTCGCCCACCGCGCCGACTGGGCCCTGCGCTTCCTGCCGTAGCGGCGCGGCTTCTCGGCGGACCCGCCGGCCCCGGAGGCCGGTCCCCGTGGCCCGAGCGGGACCACGGGGACGACTCCGACACGTCCGGTCAGCGGCGCTTGCCGCCGCCCTCGCCCAGCAGACCCGCCTTGCGGAGGGCGTCGGCCATCGCGCTGTTCGCGGGCGCGGGAGCGGACGACCGGTCCCGGCCACCGCGCTCGGGCTGCCCGCCACGACCGCCCTGGCCGCCTTGGCCGCCCTGCCCGTTCCGGCCGCCGCGGTCGCCCTGACCACCGCGGTTCCCGCCCTCGGACCGGCGGCCGCCGCCACCGCCGCCCTGTCGTTGCTGCGGCGGACGGCCCGAGCGCTCGCCCCGGTCGCCGCGCTCGCGCTGGGGCGCCCCGTCCGAGGCCTCCGCACCGGACGGGTCGTCGAGCCGCAGCGTCAGCGAGATCCGCTTGCGCGGGATGTCGACGTCGAGGACCTTCACCTTCACCACGTCGCCCGGCTTCACCACGTCGCGCGGATCCTTGACGAAGGTCTTCGACATCGCGGAGACGTGCACCAGACCGTCCTGGTGCACACCGATGTCCACGAACGCCCCGAAGGCGGCCACGTTGGTGACGACGCCCTCCAGGACCATCCCGGACGCCAGGTCGCCGATCTTCTCGACGCCCTCCGCGAAGGTCGCGGTCCGGAACGCCGGACGCGGGTCACGGCCCGGCTTCTCCAGCTCGCGCAGGATGTCCGTCACGGTCGGCAGGCCGAAGGTCTCGTCGACGAAGTCGTCGGCCCGCAGCGTGCGCAGCCTCCCCGTGTCCCCGATGAGCGCCGCGACCTCGCCGCCCGTCGCCTTCACCATCCGGCGCACCACCGGGTACGCCTCCGGGTGCACGGAGGAGGAGTCGAGCGGGTCGTCGCCGTCCCGGATGCGCAGGAAGCCCGCGCACTGCTCGTACGCCTTCGGGCCCAGCCGGGCCACGTCCTTGAGCGACCGCCGGGAGCGGAAGGGGCCGTTGGCGTCCCGGTGCGCCACGATGTTCTCCGCGAGGCCCGAGCTGATGCCCGAGACCCGCGAAAGGAGCGGCGCGGAGGCTGTGTTGACGTCGACGCCGACACCGTTCACACAGTCCTCGACGACCGCGTCGAGCGAGCGGGAGAGCTTCACCTCGGCCAGGTCGTGCTGGTACTGGCCGACGCCGATGGACTTCGGGTCGATCTTCACCAGCTCCGCGAGCGGGTCCTGCAGACGGCGGGCGATGGAGACCGCGCCGCGCAGCGACACGTCGAGCTCCGGGAGCTCCTGCGAGGCGAACGCCGAGGCCGAGTAGACCGAGGCGCCCGCCTCCGAGACCATCACCTTGGTCAGCTTCAACTCGGGATGCTTCGCGAGGAGTTCGGTCGCCAGCTTGTCGGTCTCGCGGGAGGCCGTGCCGTTGCCGATCGCGACCAGCTCGACCGCGTGCTCCTTCGCCAGGCGCGCGAGCCTGTCCAGAGCCTGGTCCCACTTGTTGGCCGGAACGTGCGGGTAGATCGTGTCGGTGGCGACGACCTTGCCGGTCGCGTCGACCACGGCGACCTTCACTCCCGTACGGAAACCGGGGTCGAGGCCGAGCGTCGCCCGGGTGCCGGCCGGCGCGGCGAGCAGCAGGTCACGCAGGTTCGCCGCGAAGACCCGGACCGCCTCGTCCTCGGCGGCCGTCCGCAGCCGCAGCCGCAGATCGATCCCGAGGTGCACCAGGATCCGGGTCCGCCAGGCCCAGCGGACCGTGTCCTGCAGCCACTTGTCCCCCGGGCGTCCCCGGTCGGCGACGCCGAAACGGCCCGCGACGATTCCCTCGTACGAGGACGGCCCGGGAAGCTCCGAGGGCTCCTCCGGCTCCAGGTCGAGGCTGAGCACGTCCTCCTTCTCGCCGCGCAGCATGGCGAGCACCCGGTGCGAGGGCAGGGCCGTGAAGGGCTCCGTGAAGTCGAAGTAGTCGGCGAACTTCGACCCCGCCTCCTCCTGTCCGTCGCGCACCTTTGCCACCAGCCTGCCGCGGCCCCACATGCGCTCGCGCAGCTCGCCGATGAGGTCGGCGTCCTCGGAGAACGTCTCCGCGAGGATCGCCCGCGCACCCTCCAGGGCCGCGGCGGCGTCGGCGACGCCCTTGTCCGCGTCCACGAAGGCCGCCGCGGCCACCGCCGGCTCCACGGACGGATCGGCCAGCAGACCCTCCGCCAGCGGCCCCAGACCGGCCTCACGGGCGATCTGGGCCTTCGTCCGGCGCTTCGGCTTGAAGGGCAGGTAGATGTCCTCCAGGCGCGCCTTGGTGTCGGCCGCCCGGATACGGGCCTCCAGCTCCTCCGTCAGCTTGCCCTGCTCACGTACCGAGTCGAGGATCGCCGACCGGCGGTCCTCCAGTTCGCGCAGATAGCGCAGCCGCTCCTCCAGGGTGCGGAGCTGCGCGTCGTCGAGCATCTCCGTCGCTTCCTTGCGGTAGCGGGCGATGAACGGCACGGTCGAACCGCCGTCGAGCAGCTCGACGGCTGCCTTCACCTGTCGCTCGCGTACGCCGAGCTCCTCGGCGATCCTTGCTTCGATGGACGTCGTCACGGTGTCCCGACTCGCCTTCTCGTGCCTCAAGCTTGCGAGTGCATTGTGCCGGGTCGGTCACCCGTACGCGGCAACCGGCCCGTCCCGCGCGCGTCCCGGGCGCCGCGGGGCGCCCCGAGGTCACCCCTTGCCGACGAGATCCGACGGGAAGGCGCCCGCGACGGCGGCCGCGACCAGGAAGCCGCGCCCCAGCTCGGTCAACCGCTCGACCCCGGCCGCTCCGAGGTGCTCGTACGGCGCGGCGTCGAGCCGGTCGGTGTGCTCCTCGAGCTCGTCGCGCACGACCGTACCGGCCTCGGTCAGCTCGCCCTCGGCGTCGAGCAGCCCGCGTTCCCGCAGCCGCTCCACCGCGGCCTCCCAGTCGGTGCGCCCCCAGCCCCGGGAGCCGAGCACCCAGCGCGGAGTCATGCCCTTGCCGGTGGCGGTGTGGGAGACCAGGGCCTCGACGGGGTCGAGCCCTGCCGAGAGGAGGGCCGCGAGGTGCCCGTCGCCCCGGTGCTCGCGCAGCAGGGTGGCGGCGTGCCAGTACGCGAGGTGGGGCTCCTGGGGCACCGGCAGGTCCGCGTGGGCCGAGTAGAGCGGCCGGGCGTGCCGGGTGCAGGCCTGGGTGGCGCGCAGCGCGAGCTCCGCCGCCTCGGCCATCTCCGCCGAGGCGACCGTCTCCTCGCCGAGCAGCCGGCGCAGGGTGGCGTCGGCGGTGCGCAGCCGTGCCTCCAGGACCTGGGCGGGGGAGGCGGTCTCCCAGACGGCCGGGAGGTGCCGGGCGAGCAGCTCGTGCTTGTAGTTGTAGAAGGTCGCGGCGACCGTGCCGGGGCCCACCGCGCCGAGGGCGGCGCTGCGCGAGGCGAGCCGCATCGCCGACTGGTCGGTGAAGCCCAGGGCGCCGAACTCGCGGTCCAGGTCGGGCGAGAAGTAGAGCGTCGAGTGCAGCGGGTTGAGAGCGTTGTGGCAGCGGCGTCCCGCGCGGGGCGGCAGAGCAGTCGTCGTCATGCCCGAAGGTTACCGACTGGTCGGTACGACTGGAACAGCCGGGAACGCCTTGAACCGGTTCCGGATCGCCGCGATGGCGGAAAGGCCGGAACCGGTCCCGGGTCCTCGCATGGCAGAAAAGGTGGGATCGGCGTCATTGCGGCCCTCCCGGGCAGCTCCCAGGATGAAGGCATGACGCAGCGACCCGTTCTCGTCGTCCTCTTCGACGGCGTGCAGAGCCTCGACGTCACCGGACCCTACGAGGTGTTCGCCGGTGCCGGCCGCGCCTCCGGCGACCCGGACGCGTACCGGATCCGCACCGCCTCCCTGGACGGAGGCCCCGTCCGTACCCACAGCGGACTGCGGCTGCTTCCCGACACCACCCTCGCCGAGGCGGTCGCCGACGGCGCGCCGCACACCCTCGTCGTGCCCGGCGGCGAGGGCACCCGGGTGCCCGATCCGGCCCTGATCGACTGGCTGCGCACCCACGCCCCGGCCGCCGGGCGTCTGGTGTCCGTCTGCACGGGAGCACTGCTCCTCGCCGAGGCGGGCCTGCTCGACGGGCACCGGGCGACCACCCACTGGGTGGCCTGCGACCACCTGGCCCGCTGCTATCCCGAGGTCGAGGTGGACCCGGACCCCATCTTCGTCCGGGACGG
This sequence comes from Streptomyces sp. NBC_00691, assembly GCF_036226665.1. Taxonomy (NCBI): domain Bacteria; kingdom Bacillati; phylum Actinomycetota; class Actinomycetes; order Kitasatosporales; family Streptomycetaceae; genus Streptomyces; species Streptomyces sp. NBC_00691. The sequence goes on from NZ_CP109007.1 coordinate 6,881,825, forward strand.
ACGGCTCTCCACCTCCGCCGGGGTCACCGCCGGCATCGACCTCGCCCTCGCGCTGGTCGAGGAGGACCTCGGCCGGGACGTCGCCCTCACCGTCGCCCGCCACCTGGTCGTCTTCCTGCGCCGCCCCGGCAACCAGGCGCAGTTCAGCGTCCAGCTCGCCACCCAGACCGCCCGCCGGGAACCGCTGCGCGAGCTCCAGCAGTGGATCACCGAGCACCCCGAGGGCGACCTCTCGGTGGAGGCCCTCGCCGCCCGCGCCCGGCTGTCGCCCCGCCACTTCGCCCGCGCCTTCCAGGCGGAGACGGGCACGACCCCCGGCCGCTACGTCGACCGGGTACGGCTCGAACACGCCCGCCGCCTCCTGGAGGAGACCTCCCGCGGTGTCGAGGAGGTCGCCCGTGCCGCGGGCTACGGCACCTCCGAGGCGATGCGCCGCGCCTTCACCAAGGCCCTCGGCACCGCGCCCGCCGACTACCGCCGCCGCTTCCACTCACCCGTCAGCTGAAAGGCAGCAGCATGCAGATCGCCGTCCTGCTCTACCAGGGCTTCACCACGCTCGACGCCGTCGGCCCGTACGAGCTCCTCGCCCGTATCCCCGGGGCGGAGACCGTCTTCGTCGCCAAGGAGGCCGGCCCCGTCCGCAACGACCAGGGCAGCCTCGCCCTCGTCGCCGACAAGACCCTCGCCGACGTCCCGCGCCCCGACATCGTGCTGGTCCCCGGGGGACCCGACTCCCGCGAGGCCATGAGCGACCCGGAGATCCAGGCCTGGCTCCGTACCGCCGACGAGACCAGCACCTGGACGACCTCCGTCTGCACCGGCTCCCTGATCCTGGCCGCCGCCGGCGTCCTCGACGGCCGCCGCGCCACCACCCACTGGCTGGCCTTCGAGGAGCTCAGGGCGCTGGGCGTCGAGCCCACCGGCGAGCGGGTCGTCTTCGACGGCAAGTACGTCACCGCCGCCGGCGTCTCCTCGGGCATCGACATGGCGCTGCACCTGATCGGCCGGATCGCCGGGGACGAGACGGCCCAGACCATCCAGCTGCTCACCGAGTACGACCCGCAGCCCCCGTACGACGCCGGCTCGCCGGAGAAGGCCCCGGCCGAGATCGTCGCGCGGTGGCGGGGCGTGAAGACGGAGGACCTCCCCCAGGACCGCTGAGCGACGAACCTCCGGCGGACCAGGGCCGGACCTCCCCCCGGACACGGCCGGGCGGAGGTCCGGCCGTGTCCGGGGTCCCGCCCCGGCCCGTCGGCAGACCGGGCTACCGTCCGGACGCGGCCCGGCTCCCGTACGTGAAGCGGGGCGTCCGGCGCTCCAGGAAGGCGGCGACACCCTCCGCGGTGTCGCCGCTGCCGCGCGCCTGCTCCGCCCAGTGGTCGTCCCGGTCCAGGCGCCCGTCGGCGAACTCCTTGGCCGCCGACTGGGTCAGCAGCGAGCGGGAGGCGAGCACCCGGGCGAACTCGGCGACCCGCTTGTCCAGTTCGCCGGCCGGGTGCACCTCGTCCACGAAGCCGGTCCGCAGCGCCCGCTCCGCGTCGATCAACTCGCCCGAGAACAGCAGGTACTTGGCTGCCGAAGGGCCCACCAGGGCGGCGAGCCGCCGGGTCGACGAGGACGAATAGACGATGCCGAGCTTCGACGGGGTGATCCCGAAGCGGGCGCCCTCCTCGGCGAACCGCAGGTCGCAGGCGGCGGCCAGCTGGCCGCCGCCTCCGACGCAGAAGCCCCGGACGGCGGCCAGGGTCGGCCGGGGGAACGCGGCGAGAGCCTCCTCGGCCCGTACCGCGAGCGTCTGCTGCTCGTCGCCGGGCTCCCGGAGCGCGGAGATGTCGGCCCCGGCGCAGAAGGTGTCGCCCTCACCCGTCAGGACCAGCACCCGGACGGCGGGGTCGGCGGCGAGCCGGTCCAGGACGTCGGGCAGCGCCCGCCACATGGCGGCGCTCATCGCGTTGCGCTTGGCGGGGTTGGCGATGACGAGGGTGGCGATCCCGTCCGTGACGCTGTCCTTCAGCTGCGGCTCCATGGGCCGGATGCTATCCGCCGTACCCGAACGTACGATCAGGAAGGGGTCGTCCCGAGGAGGCACCGCATGGCCAAGGACGCCCAGGAGCCGGAAGAGGTCCCGGACCAGGTCCGCGCGATGGCACGCGAGGGGAAACGGCTCAACCGGAGCTTCAGCTGGCTGGCCGTGCTCGGCGTCCTGCTCGTGCTCGGCGGGGTCGTCGGTCTGGTCTACACCGGCCTCGCCACCCTGACCTCGATGCTGCTCTTCGGCTGGCTGCTGCTGATCGGCGGGGTCGTCGGGCTCCTCCAGGCGATCCAGTCGCGCGGCACCAGCTACTTCTGGCTCGCCGCGGTGGTGGCCGCCCTGAACATCGCGGCCGGTGTCGTGGTGATCCGTCACCCGGAGGGCTCGGCCGAGGCGCTGACGATGTTCGCCGCCCTGCTCTTCCTCACCGGCGGTCTCTTCCGGCTGGTCGGCAGCGTCGTGGTGCGCGGGCCGCAGTTCGGCTGGACCCTGCTCCAGGGCGCCTTCGGCCTGCTGCTCGGGCTGCTCGTCCTGTTCGACTGGCCGGACAGCAGCCGGTACGTTCTGGGGGTCTTCTTCTCGCTCGCGCTGCTCTTCGACGGCCTCGGGCTCATCGCCATCGGAGTGGGCGGGCGGCGGATCGTCGGTATGGTGACGCCGACCCCCGTGTCCAGCACGCCCGCGGAGCGGTCAGAAACCGCGCCCGATCAGTCGAACAGCTGACATCGGCATACTCAGCCGATCGGAAAGCGGCCGATAGGTGTCGACTTCTGGTCAGTAGGCCGGTCCGCCTGCGCGCATTGCCAAGACTCGATCCGTGGCGAGAATCGAGCACGAGGGTGGGAACCGTACCGTGGAGGACCACGGCGGTGGCCCCGCCCGGCAACCGTCCTACGAAGGAGTCTGGCGCTTCACCGCTGCCGCGGTCGACGTCTCCGTCCCGCAGGCCCGGCACGCCGTACGCGACCTGCTGGTCCGCCAGGGCGTCCCCGTCCATGAGGAGATCATGGACGGCCTCCTGCTGATCGTCTCCGAGCTGGTGACCAACGCCGTGCGGCACGCGGCGCTGCTGTCCCCGGAGATAGCGGTCGAGGTGGCCATCGGGCCCGAGTGGATCCGGGTGTCCGTCGAGGACAACCACCCGTACCGCCCCAAGGCCCTCGAGGCGGACTACGGGCAGACGGGCGGCCGTGGCCTGCTCCTGGTCCGCGAGATCGCCCAGGAGGCCGGCGGTGCGTGCGACGTCGAGCACACCGCGAGCGGCGGCAAGATCATCTGGGCGGCGCTGCCCCTGGCCCCGATGGCGCCGGGGCCGGGAGCGGCGATCCACCAGCCGGTCGTCACCAGCCCCCGGACGGACCCGTCAGTTCCCTGACCGCCGGACGCGCCGCGTCGAGCACCGTCATGAACCAGGCGGAGAAGGGCGCGGCGGCGTGGCGCTCGGCCAGCTCGGCGGCGGTGACGAAGACGGTGTCCTCGATCTCCTCCGGGTCCGGCTCCGGCGTGGCCTGGACCAGGCCGACGAAGAGGTGGTTGAACTCCTGCTCCACCAGGCCGGAGGCCGGGTCCGGGTGGTTGTAGCGGACGGTGCCGGCCTCCGCGAGGAGCGTGGGCGAGACCCCGAGCTCCTCGAAGGTCCGCCGGGCGGCGGCGGCGAACGGCGCCTCGCCCGGGTAGGGGTGGCCGCAGCAGGTGTTCGACCAGACGCCGGGGGAGTGGTACTTACCGAGCGCCCGGCGCTGGAGCAGCAGCCGGCCCGCCTCGTCGAAGAGGAAGACGGAGAAGGCGCGGTGCAGCAGCCCGGGCGCCTGGTGGGCGGCGAGCTTCTCCGCCGTGCCGATGGTCGTCCCGTCCTCGTCGACCAGTTCGAGCATGATCGGCGCCGGTGCCTCGGACGGCTGGACACCGTTCGACATGATCTCCGGCATCTCCGGCGAGATCTGAGCCGCGGTGGCTGGTGTGGTCGGCATACCCATCCTTCGCTTCGGTCCTGGCCCCGGTGGGGCCACCTCAGTCTGCCGTACAAAAGCGGCTTGTCCGTACTTCGGCGGCCGGACGTGGCCGCTCCCACCGCACCGGAGTACAACCGGCGCGGCGGGAGCGGAGCGACGGCACGGGGCGGCTAGACCCCGAAAGCCGCCGGATACGCGATCGTGCCGGGCGGTACGGGCACGGAGTCGTCCAGGACGAGCGCCATCATGGCCTCGTCCGGGACCTCGAAACCTGGCTTGATTCCATACTCGGACGCCCGTACGAACCCGAACTTCGGGTAGTACTCCGGGTGCCCCAGGACGAGCACGAGCGGCTCACCCCGCAGCCGCGCCGCGTCGAGCACGGCCCGGACGACGGCCTTTCCGGCCCCCGTCCGCTGGTACGCGGGGGCCACCGCGACCGGGGCGAGCGCCGCCGCGGGGGCGCCGTCCACCAGGCAGCGGGTGATCAGGGCGTGCGCCGCGATCGAGCCGTCCGGGGCCTCGGCCACGTACGACAGGCCCGGGAGCCAGGCGCCGGGGTCCCGCCGGAGCGCGTCGACCAGTTCGGCCTCCGCCTCCGAGCCGAACGCGGCCGCCACGAGCGGCCGCACCACCGAGGCCTCCCCGTCGGTCTCCGGGCGGGTACGCCAGCGCGGGTCCGCGGGCCGCAGGACGAATCCCGCGTACCCGTAGTCGGTGCCGTGCTCGCGCCGCATCGCGATCTCGGCGCGGGCCCCCGCCACCGCCTCGGCCATACCGGGCACGGTGGTGTCCGCCGCGTCGGCGTGCGCGGCGAGCGGACCGTAGTACTCGGCCCAGTCGCTCTCGGGCTGGAGGACGGTCCCCAGGACGTGGTAGCCGGCCGAGACCGCCGCCGCCGAGAGCCCGCCGACGGTACGGAGCGGGTAGTGCTCCTCCCAGAAGGCGCGGGCCGCGGGAGCGGGCTCCCCGGTGGTCCAGACGCACTCGGTGAGCACCAGGGTGCCTCCGGGCGCCAGCAGCCGTCGCCACTCGGCGAGGGCCCGGTCGAAGCCCAGGACGAAGACCGAGCTCTCGGCCCAGACCAGGTCGAAGGAGCCGTCCGGGAACGGCAGTGCGCCCATGTCGGCGCGGAGGGCGTGGATCGAGCCGTCGAGCCCGCGGTCGGCGGCGGACCGCCGCAGTTCCGCGAGGAACGGTTCGTGGAGGTCGACGGCGGTCACCTCGGCACCCGCCTCGGCCGCCAGGAGCAGCGCGGAACGGCCGGGGCCGCAGCCCAGGTCGAGCACGCGCGGACGCCCGGGCAGCGGACCGGTGAGTTCGAGGAGCCGACGCGTGGTGGCGTCGGAGCCGGGGCCCTGCCGCGGAAGACCGTGGTGCAGGGCGAAGAAGGAGTCGTGCGAAGCGTTGTCGGACAACGTGGGAAACCCTTTGTGTGAGGGCCCCGGCCGACGACGTGACGGACCGGTGGGAACCGGAATCAGGTCAGCCGGAGACCCGGAGGCCGAGGAAGGACCGGGTGCTGCCGCTCGGGACAGCCTCCATCGCGACGGTCATCAACCTCAGCTCCTCTCTCCACGCGTTCGTACGGGAAGGCTAACAGGCGACGCTGTTCAGAGACACAGCCTGGCCTCGTGCTCCGCGTGCCCCACCGGCTCCAGCTGGAAGGTGCAGTGCTCCACGTCGAAGTGCGAGCCCAGGCAGCCCTGGAGGGAGTGCAGCATCTTCTCGTGCCCGACCGAGTCGAGCGCGCCCTGGTCCACGACCACGTGCGCCGAGAGCACCGGCATCCCCGAGGTGATCGTCCAGGCGTGCAGGTCGTGGACGTCCTCGACGCCCGGCAGGGCCAGGATGTGGGCCCGTACCTCCATCATGTCGACGCCCTTGGGAGCGGCCTCCAGGAGGACGTCTAGGGTCTCGCGCAGCAGCTTGACCGTACGGGGGACGATCATCAGGCCGATCAGGATCGAGGCGATCGGGTCGGCGTACTGCCAGCCGGTCACCAGGATGATGCCCGCCGCGACGATCACGGTGACCGAGCCCAGCGCGTCCGCGAGCACCTCCAGATACGCGCCGCGCACGTTGAGGCTGTCCTTCTGGCCCCGCATGAGCAGCGACAGCGAGATCACGTTGGCGATCAGACCGATCGTCGCGACCGCGATCGCCAGACCGCCCTTGGTGTCGGCCGGCTCGAAGAACCGCTGGACCGCCTCGTACAGCACGTATCCGCCGACGCCCAGGAGCAGCAGACAGTTGGCGAGCGCCGCGAGGATCTCGGCCCGCGCGAACCCGAAGGTGCGGTTCCCCGAGGGGGGCCGATTGGCGAAGTGGATCGCGAGCAGCGCCATCGCGAGGCCGACCGCGTCGGTCGCCATGTGCGCCGCGTCGGCGATCAGCGCGAGCGAGTCGGAGAGGACGCCGCCGATGATTTCGATCACCATCACGGAGAGCGTGATGCCGAGCGCGATGCGCAACCGGTTCTTGTACGCGGCCCCGGCCGTACCCGTCGGCGCGGGGCCGCCGTGACTGTGCCCGTGGTCGTGTCCAGCCCCCATGACATGGCCTCCAGATCGTCTGTTCGCAGGTGCCCCGAGTCGCAAGTGAACTACGGGTGGGGGGTATGCGCAACACGGTACTGAACACCGTTGTCATATGCTCTGACCTGCGGTGATGCATTCCGGACCCGGAGTGGCGGGAAGGCGTCGCCGGGCCCCGGGCCGAGTCCTCCGCCAGAGCCCCCGCCGGAGGGGGCGGCCCTCGTTTTGTGGGGCGGGCCGCCGATCGCCCATGATGATCTCCGGATGAGCTCCACGAGGTGACGCGCAGCCGTGCGGACGCGGGTGGGCCCGGGGGAGTCGAGCCCGCGAAGCCTCGGTGAACTCGTGCTCTGTTTCATCCGATAGCCTCAGCCGACGTGTCGCCGCCCCGCGCCGGGCCGCACCGCCGCGCCCCGGGCCGCCCCGGGTCCCGCCGGCCCCTCCATCAGCTCCAAGGAGTGAGTTCGTCTGTCGACCGCCATCCTCACCGGCCCGCCGGCACCCGGATCCTCGCTCGACGGAGATCTGCGGTCGCTCGGCTTCGACGTCCGGACCGCCGCCGGCCCCGACGAGACCGGGGCCCTGCTGGCCGCGGTCCCCTCGGGTGAGCGCGTCGCCCTCGTCGACCCCCGGTTCGTCGGCCATGTGCACGCGCTGCGCCTGGCCCTCACCGACCCCCGGTTCCCCGCGGCCGCCGCACCCGGCGCCCTCACCGTGCAGAACGGGGCCCGCCCCGCGCTCGCCCGCGCCCTGACCGCCGCCGGGGCCACCGGCACCCGCGGTGACGACCTCACCGGGACGCTCGCCGACGCCCTCGACGCCGACGGCGTCGCCGTGCACCGGCCCCCGCTCGGCACCCTCGTCGCCACCGTCCCCACCGACGCCGAGGCCCGCCACGAGGCCCGGGCCGCCGTGGACGCCGTCGACGACGAGGCGGTCCGCCTCCGCTCCGCCGTGAAGGCCCAGGACGGCTTCTTCACCACCTTCTTCATCAGCCCGTACTCGCGCTACATCGCCCGCTGGTGCGCGCGCCGCGGCCTGACCCCCAACCAGGTCACCACCGCCTCGCTGCTCACCGCGCTGATCGCGGCCGGCTGCGCGGCGACCGGCGAGCGCGGCGGCTACATCGCCGCCGGCGTCCTGCTCCTCGTCTCCTTCGTCCTCGACTGCACCGACGGGCAGCTCGCCCGGTACGCGCTGAAGTACTCGACGATGGGCGCCTGGCTCGACGCCACCTTCGACCGCGCCAAGGAGTACGCCTTCTACGCCGGCCTCGCCCTCGGCGCGGCCCGCGACGGCGACGACGTCTGGGCGCTCGCGCTCGGCGCGATGATCCTCATGACCTGCCGGCACGTCGTGGACTTCTCGTTCAACGAGGCCAACGCCGCGAGCACGGGCGCCACGGCCAGGACGAGCCTCGCCGTCTCCAGCCGGCTCGACAGCCTCGGCTGGACCGTCTGGGCCCGCCGGATGATCATCCTGCCGATCGGCGAGCGCTGGGCCATGATCGCGGTCCTCACCGCCGTCACCAGCCCGCGGATCGTCTTCTGGGCCCTGATCGCCGGCTGCGCCTTCGGCGCCTGCTACACCACGGCGGGGCGCGTCCTGCGCTCCCTGACCCGCAAGGCCGAGCGCACCGACCGCGCCGCGCGGGCCCTGGCGGACCTCGCGGACTCCGGGCCGCTCGCCGCACTCGTCGACCGGATCCTCGGCCGCACCGGCATCCTGATGCTCCCGCCGCTGGTCCTCGCGCTGATCGCCACGGGCGCGATGCTCGCCGCGGCCCTCAGCCGGCCCTTCGGGTCCGAGCAGACCGTCGTCGCCGCCGTCTTCTACGTGGTGTTCGCCGGCGCCGCCGTCGCACGCCCCCTCAAGGGCGCCCTCGACTGGCTGCTCCCGCCGCTCTTCCGGGCCGCCGAGTACGGCACGATCCTGATCCTCGCGGCCCGCTCCGAGGTGAACGGGGCCTTGCCCGCGGCCTACGGCCTGGTGGCGGCCGTCGCCTACCATCACTACGACACGGTGTACCGCATCCGCGGCGGCACCGGCGCGCCGCCCGCGTGGCTGGTGCGCACGATCGGCGGTCACGAGGGCCGCACGTTGCTGGTGACCGTCCTCGCCGCCCTGCTGGCGAGCCGTGGCAACGACTTCACCCTGGCGCTCACCGCTCTGGCGGTCACCATCGCGCTGGTGGTGCTCGCGGAGTCCATCCGTTTCTGGGTGTCCTCCGGAGCACCCGCCGTACATGACGAAGGAGAAACAGCATGATCGGTCTCGTACTGGCAGCCGGTGCCGGACGGCGTCTGCGCCCCTACACCGACACGCTTCCGAAGGCCCTCGTGCCCGTCGACGGTGAGACCACCGTCCTCGACCTCACGCTGAAGAACTTCGCCGAGATCGGCCTCACCGAGGTCGCGATCGTCGTCGGCTACCGCAAGGAGGCCGTCTACGACCGCAAGGAGGCCCTCGAGGCGAAGTACGGCCTCAAGCTCACCCTCGTCGACAACGACAAGGCCGAGGAGTGGAACAACGCGTACTCCCTGTGGTGCGCCCGTGAGGTCCTCAAGCGCGGTGTGATCCTCGCCAACGGCGACACCGTCCACCCGGTCTCCGTCGAGAAGACCCTGCTCGCCGCCCGCGGCGACGGCAAGAAGATCATCCTCGCCCTCGACACGGTGAAGAGCCTCGCCGACGAGGAGATGAAGGTCATCACCGCCGAGGGCAAGGGCGTCCAGCGCATCACCAAGCTGATGGACCCCGCCACCGCCACCGGCGAGTACATCGGCGTCACCCTCATCGAGGCCGAGGCCGCCGAGGAGCTCGCCGACGCCCTCAAGGCCACCTTCGAGCGCGACCCCGACCTGTACTACGAGGACGGCTACCAGGAGCTGGTCAACCGCGGCTTCACCGTCGACGTCGAGCCCATCGGCGACGTCAAGTGGGTCGAGATCGACAACCACGACGACCTCGAGAAGGGCCGTGGGATCGCGTGCCAGTACTGACCCGGCTGATTCCCTCGCCGGTCGTCGTCGACATCCGCCGGGGAGCGCTGGACGACTTGTCCGCGCTCCTCGCGGACCAGCGGATCTCCAGCAACGGCAAGATCGCCGTCGCCATCAGCGGCGGCTCGGGCCTCAAGCTGCGTGACCACTTCGCCCCCGAGCTGCCCGGCGCCGACTGGTACCCGGTCGGCGGCGGCACCATCGACGAGGCCGTGAAGCTCGCCGACGCCATGCGCGGCAAGCGGTACGACGCCGTGGTCGCCCTCGGCGGCGGCAAGATCATCGACGTGACGAAGTACGCGGCGGCCCGGGTCGGGCTGCCGCTGGTGGCCATCGCCACCAACCTCTCGCACGACGGGATCTGCTCCCCGATCTCGACCCTGGACAACGACAACGGCCGGGGTTCGTACGGTGTGCCCACCCCGATCGCCCTCGTCATCGACCTGGACGTGATCAGGGACGCCCCGGTCCGTTTCGTGCGCTCCGGCATCGGCGACGCGATCTCCAACCTCTCCGCCATCGCGGACTGGGAGCTCTCGCACCAGGTGACCGGGGAGCCCGTCGACGGCCTCGCGGCCGCCATGGCGCGCAGCGCCGGTGAGGCCGTGCTCCGCCACCCCGGCGGCGTCGGCGACGACGACTTCCTGGTCACCCTCTCCGAGGGCCTGGTGATGTCCGGCATCGCCATGTCGATCAGCGGGGACAGCCGCCCCTCCTCGGGCGCCTGTCACGAGATCAGCCACGCCTTCGACCTGCTCTTCCCGGCCCGCGCCGCCAGCCACGGCGAGCAGTGCGGTCTCGGTGCGGCCTTCGCCATGCATCTGCGCGGAGCCCACGACGGCTCCGGCCGGATGGTCGAGACGCTGCGCCGGCACGGGCTTCCCGTCACGCCGGAGGAGATGGGCTTCAGCGTGGACGAGTTCGTCCGGGCGGTGTCCTTCGCCCCGCAGACCAGGCCGGGCCGCTTCACCATCCTCGAACACCTCGACCTGTCCGACGACCAGATCAGGGACGCGTACGCCGACTATGCCAAAGCCATCGGTAGCTGAGCTCCGCCCGGTCGTGCACCCCCCGGGTGTCAAGGACCGGCGCAGCGGAGAGCACTGGGGCGGTCGCCTGTACATGCGGGAGATCTCGCTCCGGATCACCCGGCAGCTCGTCGGCACCAGGATCACGCCGAACCAGCTCACGTACGTGATGACCCTCGCGGGCGTCCTCGCGGCACCGGCCCTGCTGGTGCCCGGGATCCCCGGGGCGCTGCTCGGAGCGCTCATGGTCCAGCTCTACCTGCTGCTCGACTGCGTCGACGGCGAGGTGGCCCGCTGGAAGAAGCAGTTCTCGCTGAGCGGCGTGTACCTGGACCGGGTCGGCGCCTACCTGTGCGACGCGGCGGTGCTCGTCGGCTTCGGCCTGCGCGCCGCCGATCTGTGGGGCTCGGGCCGTATCGACTGGCTCTGGGCCTTCCTCGGCACCCTGGCCGCCCTCGGCGCCATCCTGATCAAGGCCGAGACCGACCTCGTCGGTGTGGCCCGGCACCAGGGCGGTCTGCCGCCGGTCAAGGAGGCGGCCTCCGAGCCGCGCTCCTCGGGCATGGCGCTGGCCCGCCGGGCGGCCGGTGCGCTGAAGTTCCACCGGCTCGTCCTCGGGATCGAGGCCTCGCTGCTGATCGTGGTCCTGGCCATCGCGGACCAGATCAGGGGCGACCTCTTCTTCACCCGGCTCGGTGTCGCCGTCCTCGCCGGCATCGCGCTGCTCCAGACCGTGCTGCACCTCGTGTCGATCATGGTTTCGAGCAGGCTGAAGTGAGGCCGGCCGTGAGCACGCCGCTCAGGGTGGGAGCCGTCGTCATCACGATGGGCAACCGCCCCGACGACCTGCGCGCGCTGATCGACTCGGTCGCCGGGCAGGAGGGCGACCGCATCGAGGTCGTCGTCGTCGGTCAGGGCACCCCGGTCTCCGGGGTGCCCGACTGGGTGCGGACCGTCGACCTGCCGGACAACGTCGGCATCCCCGCCGGCCGGAACGTCGGCATCGAGGCCTTCGGGCCCGGCGGCACCGACGTCGACGTCCTGCTCTTCCTGGACGACGACGGGCGGCTCGCGCACACGGACACCGCCGAACTGGTGCGGCAGGCCTTCACCGCCGACCCGCGCCTCGGCATCATCACCTTCCGGATCGCCGATCCGGTGACCGGGGTCACCCAGCGCCGGCACGTGCCGAGGCTCCGCGCCTCCGACCCGACGCGCTCCTCGCGGGTGACGACCTTCCTCGGCGGCGCCAACGCCGTGCGCACCAAGGTGTTCGCCGAAGTCGGCGAACTTCCCGGCGAGTTCTTCTACGCGCACGAGGAGACCGACCTCGCCTGGCGCGCGCTCGACGCCGACTGGATGATCGACTACCGTGCGGACATGGTGCTGTTGCACCCCACGACAGCACCCTCCCGGCACGCCTCGTACCACTTCAACGTGGCCCGCAACCGAGTCTGGCTGGCACGCCGCAATCTGCCCGCGCCCCTGGTGCCGGCGTATCTCGGCGTCTGGCTCCTGCTCACCCTGGCCCGTCGGCCCTCGCTCTCCGCGCTGAAGGCATGGTTCGGCGGATTCCGTGAAGGCTGGAAGACCCCCTGCGGACCGCGTCGTCCCATGAGGTGGCGTACGGTGTGGCGGCTGACCCGGCTGGGTCGCCCCCCGGTCGTCTGACATCGTGGTACCGACGTGCCGCGCATCTTGAACACGAAAGTTTCGACTTGTGAGTGACACACAGCAGGGCGGGGCGGTCGCGACGAGCGCGCCCCCGTCCATCGACGAGGGCCTGACCCCGGCCGCGCTCGCCGAGAAGTACGGGCTGTCGGTCAGCGGCGCCCGGCCCGGACTGTTCGAGTACGTCCGCGAGCTGTGGAGCCGCCGCCACTTCATCCTGGCCTTCTCCTCGGCCAAGCTGACCGCCCAGTACAGCCAGGCGAAGCTGGGCCAGGTCTGGCAGGTGGCGACCCCGCTGCTGAACGCGCTGGTCTACTACCTGATCTTCGGGCTCATCCTGGACGCCGGGCGCGGCATGACCAAGGACGTCTACATCCCGTTCCTGGTCACCGGCATCTTCGTGTTCACCTTCACCCAGAGTTCGGTCATGGCCGGCGTCCGGGCGATCTCGGGGAACCTGGGCCTGGTCCGGGCCCTGCACTTCCCCCGGGCCACGCTGCCCATCTCGTTCTCGCTCCAGCAGCTCCAGCAGCTGCTCTTCTCGATGATCGTCCTCGTGGCGATCGCGATCGCCTTCGGCAGCTACCCCTCGGCCCGCTGGCTGCTGCTGTTCCCGGCACTGTTCCTGCAGTTCGTGTTCAACATCGGGCTGGCCATGATCATGGCCAGGATGGGCTCCAAGACGCCCGACCTCGCCCAGCTGATGCCGTTCGTGATGCGGACCTGGATGTACGCGTCCGGTGTGATGTTCTCGATCCAGACGATGCTCGCCGACAAGCCGGCCTGGATCGCCGACATCCTCATGTACAACCCGGCGGCCGTGTACATGGACCTCATCCGTTTCGCCCTCATCGAGGGCTACGGCGCGGACAACCTGCCGGCGCACGTCTGGATGACCGCGCTCGCCTGGGCCCTGGTCTTCGGCATCGGCGGCTTCATCTACTTCTGGAAGGCCGAGGAGAGGTACGGCCGTGGCTGACACCGACATCAACGCCCAGCGGTCCGACGTTCCCACCGTCATCTGCGACGACGTCCACATCGTCTACCGGGTCAACACCGGTGGCGGCGGCAAGGGCAGCGCCACGGCGGCGCTCAGCCGGATCGTCGGCCGCGGCAAGGCCGAGGTCAGCCGGGGCGTCCGCAAGGTCCACGCGGTCCGCGGCGTCACCTTCACCGCCTACCGCGGCGAGGCCATCGGCCTCATCGGCTCCAACGGCTCGGGCAAGTCCACGCTCCTGCGCGCCGTCGCCGGGCTGCTCCCCACCGAGAGCGGCAGGGTCTACACGGACGGTCAGCCCTCGCTCCTGGGCGTCAACGCGGCCCTCATGAACGACCTCACCGGTGAGCGCAACGTGATCCTGGGCGGCCTGGCCATGGGCATGAGCCGTGAGGAGGTGCGCTCGCGCTACGACGGGATCGTCGACTTCTCCGGCATCAACGAGAAGGGCGACTTCATCAGCCTGCCCATGCGCACGTACTCCTCCGGCATGGGCGCCCGCCTCCGCTTCGCCATCGCGGCCGCCAAGAACCACGACGTCCTCCTCATCGACGAGGCGCTGGCGACCGGTGACCGCAAGTTCCAGATCCGCTCCGAGGAGCGCATCCGCGAGCTCCGCAAGGAGGCCGGCACGGTCTTCCTGGTGAGCCACAGCAACAAGTCCATCCGGGACACCTGCGACCGGGTGCTCTGGCTGGAGAAGGGGCAGCTCCTCATGGACGGGCCCACGGACGAGGTCCTCAAGGCCTACGAGCGGGAGACCGCCCGCTGATCCTCCCCCGTGTCCTGGTGCCGCCCCCGCCGATTTCCGGCGGGGGCGGTTCCGTTTTCCGCGCGTCGCGCCGCCACCTGGAATGTTCATGCTGGCAACATCGGGCAGGATGAGTCCATGGCAGCGATCTCGGGGGGAAAGACCTACCACCACGGCGATCTGCGCAACGCGCTGATCTGCGCCGCCGTCGACCTCGCCACCGAGGGCGGCCCCGAAAGGGTCGTCCTGCGCGAGGCGGCCCGCCGGGTCGGCGTCTCGCCCACCGCCGCCTACCGGCACTTCGACGGACGCGGCGAACTCCTCCGCACCGTCAGGACCCACGCCCAGTGCGTGCTCGCCGACGCCATGGAACGGGCCGCGGCCCGTGAGCCCGGCGCCGACGACCCGGCCCTCGCGGCGGAGCGCCGGCTCGCCGCCCTCTGCCGGGGGTACGTCGGCTTCGCCGTCGACCAGCCGGGCCTCTACCGGGCCGCCTTCTGCGTGCCCCGCCCGGACGCAACGGCCGCGCCGATGCCGGAGCGGCAGGTGCCCGAACCCGAGGTCCGCGCCTTCACCCTGCTCCGGGACGCCTTCGAGGGCCTCACCCGGGCCGGCGCCCCGCTCCCGGCCGTCCGCCCGGCCGCGGGCGCCGCCGCGTGGTCGGCCGTGCACGGACTGTCACTTCTCCTGCTCGACGGGCCTCTTCGCCGCCTTCCCGCCCAGCGCAGGAACGCCGTCGTCGAGACCACCCTCGCCATGGTCGTCTCCGGTACGCGCGCCCTCTGACCTCCGCCGCGGGCCGAACTGCCGTGCGGTGCAGGAGGGTTGACGACTCGTACAGGTGAGCTGCCGGACGCCCGGCACCCCCGAATGGCGACGGCCGTCGTACAACGTAAGCTGGACCGGTCTGTTTCGCGGCAAGTAGGGCGATACCCCACGGCCATCGGGCCTCCGGGCGGCGGCTCTACGGGCAGGGGTCGGCGGCGTGTCCGAAATAGGATGGATTGACTCGGCAGTGTAGAACGGGAGACGTGACGGCCATGACGCAGAATCTCCAGCTCCACGAGGGTCTCGCCGTCCCTCCGTCGGGCAGTGACCTGTGACGGACACCCGGCAGGCGCGCATCGACGCCTCCTCGCGCGCCACCCTCGGCAAGGCCGCGGACGAGAACTTCCCCGTGGCTCCGTTCTTCCTGCCCCGGGCCTGGCGCGACGACCTGATGGCCGTCTACGGGTTCGCCCGCCTCGTCGACGACATCGGGGACGGCGACCTCGCCCCCGGCGGAGCCGACGCCCGCCACCTCGGGCTCGATCCGGAGACGGCACAGGACCGGCTCGCCTTCCTCGACGCCTTCGAGGCGGACCTCCGCCGCGTCTTCGACGGCACCCCCCGCCACCCCCTCCTCCAGGGCCTCCTGCCGACCGTGCGCCGTTGCGGGCTCACCCCCGAGCCGTTCCTCGGCCTGATCGCCGCCAACCGCCAGGACCAGCAGGTCAGCCGCTACGAGACGTACGACGACCTCCTCGCGTACTGCGAGCTCTCCGCCAACACCGTCGGGCGGCTCGTCCTCGCCATCACCGGCACCGACACCCCCGAGCGGATCAGGCGCTCCGACGAGATCTGCACCGCCCTCCAGATCGTCGAGCACCTCCAGGACGTCGCCGAGGACCTCGGCAACGACCGCGTCTATCTCCCCGCCGAGGACCTCAAGCGGTTCCACGTCACCGAGAGCGACCTCGCCCGGCCCACCGCCGGAGCCTCCGTCCGCGCCCTGATCGCCTTCGAGGCCGAGCGGGCCCGCGACCTCCTCCACGCCGGTGCCCCGCTCGTCGGCAGCGTCCACGGCCGGCTCCGCCTCCTCCTGGCGGGCTTCACCGCCGGGGGCCTGGCGGCACTCGACGCGATCACCGACGCCGGATACGACGTGCTGACCGGCCCACCGAAGGCCACCAAGCCGAGCCTGATGCGCCAGGCGGGAGCGGTTCTGCTCCGGGCGCGGAGAGAGGGGTGAGCGCGACCGTGGAGGCACAGCCCCAGCCGTCCGCACCGGTACAGGCCGCCTACAGCTACTGCGAGGCGGTGACCGGACAGCAGGCGCGGAACTTCGCCTACGGAATCCGGCTGCTGCCGACCGAGAAGCGCCAGGCGATGTCCGCGCTGTACGCGTTCTCCCGGCGCGTCGACGACATCGGCGACGGAACCCTCGCGCCGGAGGCCAAGCAGGATCGCCTGGAGGCCACGCGCGACCTGCTCGCCCGGGTCCGCGAGGGGAAGATCGACGAGGACGACACCGACCCGGTCGCCGTCGCCCTCGCCGACTCGGCCCGCCGTTTCCCGATCCCGCTCGGCGGCCTCGACGAGCTCATCGACGGCGTCCTCATGGACGTGCACGGCGCGACCTACGAGACCTGGGACGACCTCAAGGTCTACTGCCGCTGCGTCGCCGGGGCGATCGGCCGGATCTCCCTCGGCGTCTTCGGCACCCAGCCCGGCGCCCCGGGCGCCGACCGGGCCCCCGAGTACGCCGACACCCTCGGTCTCGCGCTCCAACTCACCAACATCCTCAGGGACGTACGCGAGGACGCCGGGAACGGACGGACCTATCTGCCCGCCGACGACCTCGCCAAGTTCGGCTGCGGCGACGGCTTCGGCAGCGACCGGCCGCCCGCCGGCGCCGACTTCGCCGGGCTCGTCCACTTCGAAGTGCGGCGCGCCCGCGCCCTGTTCGCCGAGGGCTACCGGCTGCTTCCCATGCTCGACCGGCGCAGCGGCGCCTGTGTCGCCGCCATGGCCGGCATCTACCGCCGTCTGCTCGACCGGATCGAACGCGACCCCGAGGCCGTGCTGCGCGGCCGCGTCTCGCTGCCGGGCCGGGAGAAGGCGTACGTCGCGGTGCGCGGCCTCTCCGGCCTGGACACCCGCACCGTCGCCAGGCGCTCCGTCAGGAGGCGTGCCTGATGCCTCCGTACGCCGCCGTCCCCGCCCGCCGGGCAACCCCCGGCACCGCCCCGGCGTCCCTGCCGTGGGCGGCCCGGACCATGGCGACCCCGACCGCGACGACCCGAACGGAGGCCGAGTGACCCACGAGGGAACCGGACAGCACACCCGGCAGCCGCGGGCCGTCGTCGTCGGCGGCGGGCTCGCCGGCATCACCGCAGCCCTCCAGCTCGCCGACGCCGGCGTCGGCGTGACCCTCCTGGAGGGCAGGCCCAGGCTCGGCGGCCTCGCCTTCTCCTTCCGCCGGGGCGACCTCACCGTCGACAACGGCCAGCACGTCTACCTGCGCTGCTGCACCGCCTACCGCTGGTTCCTCGACCGGGTCGACGCCGCCCGGCTCGCCCCCCTCCAGGACCGCCTCGACGTCCCCGTCCTCGACGTCGGGCACCCGCGCGGGCCGCGGCTCGGCCGGATCCGCCGCGACAACCTCCCGGTACCCCTGCACCTGGCGCGCAGCCTCGCGACCTACCCGCACCTCTCGCTCGCCGAGCGGGCCTCCGTCGGCCGGGCCGCGCTCGCCCTCAGGAAGCTCGACCCCGCCGACCCGGCGCTCGACGGCATCGACTTCGCCACCTGGCTCGGCCGGCACGGCCAGTCCCCGCGGACCGTCGCCGCCCTCTGGGACCTGGTCGGCATCCCCACCCTCAACGCCCCCGCCCCGCAGGCCTCCATGGGGCTCGCCGCGATGGTCTTCAAGACCGGACTCCTCTCCGAGCCCGGCGCCGCCGACATCGGCTGGGCCCATGTGCCGCTCGGCGAACTCCACGACACCCGGGCGGCGAAGGAGCTCGACGCCCTCGGGGTACGCACCGCGCTCCGCACCAAGGCCGAGCGGATCTCCCGTACCGAAGACGGGCGTTGGGCCGTCGAGGTGCCCGGCGAGACGCTCCTCGCGGACGCCGTCGTGCTAGCCGTACCGCAGGAGGAGACCCACGGCCTGCTGCCCGAGGGCGCCCTCGACGACCCCGACCGGCTCCTCGACATCGCGACCGCGCCCATCCTCAACCTGCACGTGATCTACGACCGCAAGGTGCTGAAGCGGCCGTTCTTCACCGCCCTCGGCTCCCCGGTGCAGTGGGTCTTCGACCGCACGGACTCCTCCGGGCTCACCGGCGGGGGCCAGTACCTCGCCGTCTCCCAGTCCGCCGCCGGGGACGAGATCGACGAGACCGTCGCCGCCCTGCGCGCGAAGTACCTCCCCGAGCTGGAGCGGCTGCTGCCCGCCGCGCGCGGCGCCGGGATCCGCGACTTCTTCGTCACAAGGGAGCGGACGGCCACGTTCGCCCCCGCCCCGGGCGTCGGCCGGCTCCGCCCCGGCGCCCGCACCCAGGCACCGGGGCTCTTCCTGGCCGGGGCCTGGACCGCCACCGGCTGGCCCGCGACCATGGAGGGTGCCGTCCGCAGTGGCTTCAGCGCCGCGGGTGCCGCGCTCTCCGCCCTCGGCCGCCGCCATGACCATCCGCTGCAGGAGGCGGCATGAGTGTGAGTACCGGAACAAGAGGAGAGACCGTGCCGACTGTGCCGCCGGGTAATCCGGCCGTCGACACCGCGGACGTGTCCGCACTGCTGGAGCGGGGGCGGACCCTGTCCACCCCCGTACTGCGGGCGGCCGTCGACCGCCTCGCGCCGCCCATGGACACCGTGGCCGCCTACCACTTCGGCTGGATCGACGCGCAGGGCAACCCCGCGGACGGGGACAGCGGCAAGGCCGTCCGCCCCGCGCTCGCCCTGCTGTCGGCCGAGGCCGCGGGCGTCGCCCCCGAGGTCGGGATCCCCGGTGCCGTCGCCGTGGAGCTCGTCCACAACTTCTCGCTGCTGCACGACGACCTGATGGACGGGGACGAGCAGCGCCGCCACCGCGACACCGTGTGGAAGGTGCACGGCCCCGCGCAGGCCATCCTGGTCGGCGACGCCCTGTTCGCCCTGGCCAACGAGATCCTGCTGGAGCTCGGCACGGTGGAGGCCGGCCGGGCGACCCGCCGGCTCACCACCGCGAGCCGCAAGCTCATCGACGGCCAGGCCCAGGACATCTCCTACGAGCACCGCGAGCGGGTCACCGTCGAGGAGTGCCTGGAGATGGAGGGCAACAAGACCGGCGCCCTGCTCGCCTGCGCGGTCTCCATCGGTGCGGTCCTCGGCGGCGCCGACGACCGCACGGCCGACAAGCTAGAGGAGTACGGGTACCACCTCGGGCTCGCCTTCCAGGCCGTCGACGACCTGCTCGGCATCTGGGGCGACCCCGAGGCCACCGGCAAGCAGACCTGGAGCGACCTGCGCCAGCGCAAGAAGTCCCTGCCGGTCGTCGCGGCCCTCGCGGCCGGCGGCCCCGCATCCGAGCGGCTCGGCGAACTCCTCGCCGCGGACGCCAAGTCCAACGACTTCGACACCTTCTCCGAGGAGGAGTTCGCCACCCGCGCGGCCCTCATCGAGGAGGCCGGAGGACGCGAGTGGACCTCCCAGGAGGCCCGCCGCCAGCACACGATCGCGATCGAGGCCCTCGACGAGGTGGACATGCCCGCCCGGGTGCGGGCGCAGCTCGTCGCGCTGGCCGACTTCGTGGTCGTACGGAAGAGATGATCACCATCACCCTGATATGAGTTCGCGGTCGCCGGCCGGTGCCACCCGGCGCCGGCCGACGGCAGACCCGTAGAAGCAGAAGTAACCGACTGCGCAAAGGGGAAGCCATGACAGCGACGACCGACGGAAGCGCCGGGGCCGTGGGCCCCCGGGCGGCCGCGGCCAGCACGACGAACGAGCTCCGACCCGGTGCCGCCGCGGCGGCGCTCGACGGAACCGCCCTGCCCGACGCGTCCGGCCTCGACGAGGCCGCCGCGCGGGCGGCGGAGCGGGCCGCCGGGCATCTGCTCGCCCGGCAGGACCCCGAGGGCTGGTGGAAGGGCGACCTGGAGACCAACGTCACCATGGACGCCGAGGACCTCCTCCTCCGCCAGTTCCTGGGCATCCTCGACGCCGACACCACGCACGCCGCGGCCCTCCACATCCGCCGCGAGCAGCGTGAGGACGGCGCCTGGGCCACCTTCTACGGCGGGCCCGGCGACCTCTCCGCCACCGTCGAGGCCTATGTGGCCCTGCGGCTCGCCGGAGACCTGCCCGACGCCCCGCACATGGCCCGGGCCTCCGCCTGGGTCCGGGCCGGCGGGGGCATCGCCTCCGCCCGGGTCTTCACCAGGATCTGGCTCGCCCTCTTCGGCTGGTGGCGCTGGGAGGATCTGCCCGAGCTGCCTCCGGAACTCCTCTTCCTGCCCAAGTGGTTCCCGCTCAACATCTACGACTTCGGCTGCTGGGCCCGGCAGACCATCGTGCCGCTCACCGTGGTCTCCGCGAAGCGCCCGGTCCGCCCCGCACCCTTCCCGCTCGACGAGCTGCACACCGACCCCGCCCTGCCGAACCCGCCCCGGCCGCTCGCCCCCGCCACCGGCTGGGACGGGCTCTTCCAGCGCCTCGACAAGGCGCTGCACCTCTACCACCGGGTGGCGCCGCGCGCCCTGCGCAGGACCGCGATGAACCAGGCCGCGCGCTGGATCATCGAGCGCCAGGAGAACGACGGCTGCTGGGGCGGCATCCAGCCGCCCGCCGTCTACTCGGTCATCGCCCTCCACCTCCTCGGCTACGACCTCCAGCACCCCGTCATGCGGGCCGGACTCGCCTCGCTCGACCGGTTCGCGGTCTGGCGCGAGGACGGCTCGCGGATGGTCGAGGCCTGTCAGTCGCCGGTCTGGGACACCTGCCTCGCCGTCATCGCGCTCGCCGACGCCGGGCTCGAACCCGACCACCCGGCCCTGTTGAAGGCCGTCGACTGGATGCTCGACGAGGAGATCACCCGGACCGGGGACTGGTCCGTCCGGAGGCCCGAACTGCCGCCGGGCGGCTGGGCGTTCGAGTTCCACAACGACAACTACCCCGACATCGACGACACCGCGGAAGTGCTCCTCGCCTTCCGCAGGGTCAGGCACCCCGACCCCGCCCGGCTGGAAGCGGCCGTCGCCCGGGGCGCGCGGTGGACCCTCGGGATGCAGTCGAAGGGCGGCGCCTGGGGCGCCTTCGACGCCGACAACACCAGTGCCCTCCCCAACAAGCTGCCCTTCTGCGACTTCGGCGAGGTGATCGACCCGCCCTCCGCCGACGTCACCGCCCATGTCGTGGAGATGCTCGCCTTCGAGGGACTGGCCCGGGACCCCCGTACCCGCGGGGGAATCGACTGGCTGCTGGCCGCGCAGGAGCCGAACGGTGCCTGGTTCGGCCGCTGGGGCGTGAACCACGTGTACGGCACGGGATCGGTGCTCCCCGCGCTCACCGCGGCCGGGCTCCCCGTCTCCCACCCGGCGATCCGCCGGGCCGTCCACTGGCTCGGTACCGTCCAGAACGAGGACGGCGGCTGGGGCGAGGACCTCCGCTCGTACCACGACGAGACATGGATCGGGCGCGGCGCCTCCACCGCCTCCCAGACCGCCTGGGCGCTGATCGCCCTCCTCGCGGCCGGCGAGCGGGACTCCGACCCCGTCCGCCGCGGGGTCGCCTGGCTGGCCGAGACCCAGCGCGAGGACGGCTCCTGGGACGAGCCGTACTTCACGGGAACCGGCTTCCCCTGGGACTTCTCGATCAACTACCACCTCTACCGTCTGGTCTTCCCGCTCACGGCGCTCGGACGCTACGTGCACGGGGAGCCCTCGCCCGGCAAGGTCCGCTGATGGGGCGCGAGCCGGGCCCCGGCGCCCCGCCGCTGCTGATCGCCTGTGCCCTCGGCATCGAGCAGCTCGCCCTGCGCAGCGGGGACCGGGCCGACGCCCCCGGGCCCGTCACCGTGCTCCGGACCGGCATGGGGCCCGACAAGGCACGCCGGGCCGTCTCCCGGGCCCTCGGCACGCACGGATGGCAGGACGCCGCCGTCATCGCCTCCGGTTTCTGCGCGGGGCTCGCCCCCGGGATGCACCCGGGGGACCTGATCGTCGCCGAGGAGGCCCGCGGTCCCGACGGCACGATCTCCTGCACCGGGACCGAGCTCCTGGTGAAGGCGCTGGTCAGAGCCGTGCCCGGGCGGGCCGTGCACACCGGGCCGCTGACCGGCTCCGACCATGTGGTGCGGGGCCCCGAGCGGGCCGCGCTGCGCGCCACCGGCGCCATCGCCGTCGACATGGAGTCCGCCGCGACGCTGGGAACGGCCCGCGGCGGTCCGGGGCCGGACGGCCGCCCGGTTGCGGCCGTCCGGGTGGTCGTGGACGCTCCAGAACATGAACTGGTCCGGATCGGCACGGTGCGCGGGGGAATATCGGCCTTCCGTGTTCTTCGTGCCGTCCTTCCCGCATTCTTCGAATGGCACCGTTCTTTGCTGCTCCCCAGGAGGTGAGCGAGTTATGGCCATGCCGCTCCGTCAGTCCATCCGGGTCGGGACCTATCTCTTCGAACAGAAGCTCCGCAAGCGTGAGAAGTTCCCGCTGATCGTCGAGCTCGAGCCGCTGTTCGCCTGCAACCTCAAGTGCGAGGGCTGCGGAAAGATCCAGCACCCGGCCGGCGTCCTCAAGCAGCGCATGCCGGTCGCCCAGGCGGTCGGCGCCGTCCTCGAGTCCGGCGCCCCCATGGTGTCCATCGCGGGCGGCGAGCCCCTGATGCACCCGCAGATCGACGAGATCGTGCGCCAGTTGGTGGCCAAGCGGAAGTACGTCTTCCTCTGCACCAACGCGATGCTGCTGCGCAAGAAGCTGGAGAACTTCACGCCCTCGCCGTACTTCGCCTTCGCCGTGCACATCGACGGCCTGCGCGAGCGGCACGACGAATCCGTCGCCAAGGAGGGCGTGTTCGACGAGGCGGTGGCGGCCATCAAGGAGGCCAAGCGGCGCGGTTTCCGCGTCACCACCAATTCGACCTTCTTCAACACCGACACCCCGCAGACCATCATCGAGGTGCTCAATTACCTCAACGACGACCTCCAGGTCGACGAGATGATGATCTCGCCCGCGTACGCGTACGAGAAGGCCCCCGACCAGGAGCACTTCCTCGGCGTCGAGCAGACCCGCGAGCTGTTCAAGAAGGCCTTCGCCGGCGGAAACCGGCGCCGCTGGCGCCTCAACCACTCGCCGCTCTTCCTGGACTTCCTGGAAGGAAAGGCGGACTTCCCCTGCACCGCCTGGGCCATTCCGAACTATTCGCTCTTCGGATGGCAGCGGCCCTGCTATCTCATGAGCGACGGATACGTCCCCACGTACCGCGAACTCATCGAGGACACCGACTGGGACAAGTACGGTCGCGGCAAGGACCCGCGCTGCGCCAACTGCATGGCGCACTGCGGCTACGAGCCCACCGCCGTCCTCGCCACCATGGGTTCCCTCAAGGAATCCCTGCGCGCGGTCCGGGAGACCGTCTCGGGGAACAACGGGTGACCGACGGCGAAAGGGTGAGGACCCATGGAGCCGGTGACCGGCCGTGAGACGGGTGAGCGACCGTGAAGGGTGAGTTCGACCTGCGGGCGCTGCTCGCCGAGCGCGGTGGCGAGCGGTACGAGCTCCACGCCCGCCACCTCAACCACCAGCTGCCACGCATGCTCCACACCATCGGCTTCGACAAGGTGTACGAGCGCGCCGAGGGAGCCCATTTCTGGGACGCCGACGGGGTCGACCACCTCGACATGCTCGCCGGCTTCGGCGTGATGGGTCTCGGACGGCACCACCCCGTCGTCCGCAAGGCCCTCCACGACGTCCTGGACGCCCAGCTCGCCGACCTCACCCGGTTCGACTGCCAGCCGCTGCCCGGACTCCTCGCCGAGCGGCTGCTGGCGCACAGCCCGCACCTGGACCGGGTCTTCTTCGGCAGCAGCGGCACGGAGGCCGTGGAGACCGCCCTCAAGTTCGCCCGGTACGCCACCGGGCGGCCCAGGGTCGTCTACTGCTCCCACGCCTTCCACGGGCTCACCACCGGCTCCCTCTCCGTCAACGGGGAGAACGGCTTCCGGGACGGCTTCGCCCCGCTGCTGCCCGACACGGCGATCGGGCTCGGTGACCTCGACGCCCTGGAGCGGGAGCTGCGCAGGGGCGACGTGGCCGCCTTCATCGTCGAGCCCATCCAGGGCAAGGGTGTCCACGAGGCCCCGCCGGGTTTCCTGCGCGCCGCGCAGGAGCTGCTGCACCGGCACGGGGCGCTGCTCATCGTCGACGAGGTGCAGACCGGCCTCGGCAGGACCGGCGACTTCTACGCCTACCAGCACGAGGACGGCGTCGAACCCGA
Source organism: Streptomyces sp. NBC_00691 (assembly GCF_036226665.1). Taxonomy (NCBI): domain Bacteria; kingdom Bacillati; phylum Actinomycetota; class Actinomycetes; order Kitasatosporales; family Streptomycetaceae; genus Streptomyces; species Streptomyces sp. NBC_00691. The sequence continues at coordinate 6,906,028 of NZ_CP109007.1, forward strand.
CCTGGTCTGCGTCGCCAAGGCGCTCTCCGGCGGCTACGTGCCGGTCGGCGCCACCCTCGGCAAGGACTGGATCTTCAAGAAGGTCTACTCGTCGATGGACCGGGTCCTGGTCCACTCGGCGAGCTTCGGCTCGAACGCTCAGGCCATGGCGGCCGGGCTCGCCGTCCTCTCGGTCATGGAGGACGAGGGGACGGTCGCGCACGCCCGCCGGATCGGTGACCTGCTCTCCGGGCGGCTGAAGGAGCTCGTGCCCCGGTACGAGCTGCTCCACGAGATCCGCGGGCGCGGGCTGATGATCGGGATCGAGTTCGGCCGGCCGTCCTCGCTGGGGCTGCGCGGGCGCTGGACGATGCTCCAGGCGGCCAGGAAGGGCCTCTTCGCCCAGATGGTCGTCGTCCCGCTGCTCCAGCGGCACCAGATCCTCACCCAGGTCTCCGGGGACCATCTGGAGGTGATCAAGCTGATCCCGCCCCTGGTCGTCGACGAGGCGGACGTGGACCGGTTCGTCACCGCCTTCACGGCGGTCATGGACGACGCCCACGGCGGCGGCGGGCTGATGTGGGACTTCGGGAAGACCCTGGTGAAACAGGCCGTCGCACAGCGCTGACCGTATGGCCCCGGGCTTTTGCCTCTGAGGCAAGAAACTTGCCTCAGAGGCACGATCCTGGCGGAATGGACGCATGGACCACGTCCCCGGGGAGACCTCCCCGGACCCCGTCACTCCGGCCCCCGGCGCCCCTGGCGCCGCCGGCCCCGACGTCCTGCCGGACGTCGCCCCGCAGCTGCGGGCCCTGCGCCGCCGCCGGGGACTCACCCTGGAGGCCGCCGCCCAGCGGGCCGGCCTCTCGCCGGCCCACCTCTCGCGCCTGGAGACGGGGAACCGGCAGCCCTCGCTCCCGATGCTGCTCGCCCTCGCCCGTATCTACGGTACGACGGTCTCCGAGCTGCTCGGCGAGACGCCCCCCGAACGCGACCCCGTCGTCCGCGCCGGGCGTTCCGAGCCCGTCGAGGCCGACGGCTGGATCTACCGCCAGGCGGGCGGCGCCGGGCGCGCCCTGCAGTGCCTGCGGGTCCATGTGCCGTACGCCACCCGGGGCGACATCGTGCGTGTCCACCCCGGCGAGGAGTGGATCCACGTCCTGTCGGGCCGGGTGCGGCTCGCGCTCGGCGAGGCCGTCCACGTCCTCGATCCCGGGGACAGCGCGCACTTCGACTCGTTCACCCCGCACCGGATCGGAGCGGCGACCCCCGGCGGGGCCGAGCTGCTCTTCGTCCACACCCTGTTGCAGAGCCCCGTCGCCGAGCTGTGTCTCGGCGACGGAACACCGCACCGGCTTTGATCCCGCGTACTTCCTTCGACAGAAAAGGGCCGAGATGTCCGAGAAGTCACGATCCGTCACCGGTGAAGAGCGAGGTGAGGGCAAGTTCCCCAAGGGCCTCGTCCTGCGCCTCTTCGCCTATCTGGTCGCCGGGCACCTCTTCGCCGGCTTCCTCTATCTGCTCTTCATGCTCGGCGGGCAGAACCAGTAGGTCCCGCTCACGCCTCCGTGAGCAGCCGCTCGCGGAGGCGCTCGCGGGTCTCCGGAGACAGCTTCAGGCCGTCCGAGAGGTAGGCGTCCACCGAGCCCCAGGTCGCCTCGATCATCTCGAAGGCGCCCCGCAGGTACTCCACCCGCGCGTCGAACAGCGGGCTCAGCAGCTCCATCACCTCGGGCGACATCGCGTCCGGGGCGGTGGAGCTGCGGCGCACCTTGTAGCGGCGGTGCGGGGCGTTCGACTTCACGTAGTCGGCCTCGATCGCCTCCCGCTCGACCCCGACGGCCAGCAGGGTGATCGCGATGGAGAGCCCGGCGCGGTCCTTGCCGGCCGCGCAGTGCATCAGGGCGGGAAGGCTGTCCTCGGCCAGGGAGTGCAGGATCCGGCTGTGCTCATCGGTCCGCTCGACCACCATCTTCCGGTACGAGTCGGACATTCGGTCCGCGGCCTTGCCGTCGCCGAGGATCTCCCGAAGCTGCTCGATGTCGCCGTCGCGGACCAGCTTCCAGAACTCCTTGCCGTCGGCCGGGTCGTTGAGGGGTATGTTCACGTTCCGCACGCCCGGAAGATCGACGTCCGGCCCCTCGATCTTCCGGTCGGCGAGGTTCCGGAAGTCGAAGACCGTGTGCAGTCCGAGCGAGTCGAGGAAGGTGACGTCCTCCTCGGTGGCATGGGCGAGGTGGCCGCTGCGGAAGAGGCGGCCCGGGTGCACGGCGCGCCCGTCCGTCGTCGGCAGGCCGCCCACGTCCCGGAAGTTGCGGACCTCGGCCAGCTCGGGCTCGTTCGCTTCGATGGGCGGGACCTGCGGCAGCTGCTGCGTCACGGATGCTCCTGATGGGTCGACGTTCGGGTGCCCGATGCGAGATCGGTTCCGAGGGCAATCATCCCGGTGGGGACGCGATGGCGCACCCCCCTGGACGGGAATGGGTGATCTGTCCGAATTGGGCTTTTGTGTATAACGCGCCCTGTTTACAGGCGAGATGAGCCCAGGTGCGTGAGCAGGGTCATAGAAGTGACGGATCGTGGCCGACGGGCCCGGTCAATTGCCGTACGTGAAAAGGAGATCGAAGGTCCGTCATCCACGGAGGGTGACCGGAATTCCGGGTGAAAGGCCGTACGGGGAAAGTCGGAAGAAATCCGTGGCTTGTTCGCCCCGACCCCGCTCGTCTAGCGTCACCGTCAATCCGGTCGGACCGCCGAATCCTGCCACCGTCCGGAATTCCACTCATCCCATGCGTGGCAGGAGCGGGGGACCCAGGAAGTACGCCGGTCCCGCGACGCAGGACGGCTCGGGGTGAAGCCGCGTGAGAGCGCGGCCGGACATCTCCAGTCCGAACCCGACAGCTCACCTCGTAGGCGCCGGAGAGGAATTCGCCATGCCCGCGAAGGGTAAGCACCGCCGCATCAAGTCCAACCGCCTCACCCGCGGAATCGCCGCCGCCGGTACGGGAGGCGCCGTCGTCGCCCTCCCGCTCCTCGGTGCCACCGGCGCCCACGCCGCCGAGCAGGCCGCCCCGGCCTCCGCTCCCGGCCAGGCCGTCACCGCCGCCGCCAAGGCCCCGGCCGTCGCCGAGGCCGCGCCCGCCGCCAAGGCCGCGCCCACGACGTACTCCGTCGTGCGGGGTGACTACCTCTCGAAGATCGCCGCCGAGCACCACCTCGCCGGCGGCTGGCAGAAGCTGTACGCGGACAACCGTCAGGTCGTCGGGGAGAACCCCTCCCTCATCCTGCCGGGCATGAAGCTCACCCTCGGCGCCAAGAGCACCGCCAAGGCCGCCGCGCCGAAGAGTGCCGCGCCCAAGGCCGCCCCCGAGAGCTCCGCGAAGAACGGCGACACCTCGCGCGCCTCCCGGAGCAGCGAGCGCTCCTCCGCCCCGGCCGCGAGCACCCCGTCCGCGGACGCCTCCGCCTCGCAGTCCTCGAAGTCCGGCGCCTCGACCTCCGCCTCCGGCTGGGTCGCCCCGGTCAGCGGCGGCATGTCCACCCCGTACCGCGCCTCCGGCTCCATGTGGTCCTCCGGCTACCACACCGGTGTCGACTTCATGGCCTCCACCGGCACCACGGTCGTCGCGGTCGGCCCCGGCACCGTGTACTCCGCGGGCGACGGCGGCGCGTACGGCAACCAGGTCGTCATCCAGCACGCCGACGGCACCTTCTCGCAGTACGCCCACCTCTCCTCGATCTCCGTCTCCGCCGGCCAGACCGTGAGCGGCGGAGAGCAGATCGGCCTCTCCGGCGCGACCGGCAACGTCACCGGACCGCACCTGCACTTCGAGATGCGCACCGGTCCGGAGTACGGCTCCGACATCGACCCGATCTCCACCCTGCGTCAGCACGGCGTGAACATCTGACGCCCCGTCGTCACCAGGAGGCCCGGCACCCACGTGCCGGGCCTCCGGCGTGTTCCGGGTCTATTCCGGCTTGGCGAATTCTTTATCGGTGGCATATGTCACCCGACGTCAACCCCTCCTTACGGTCGCGTAGGTCACATCCGAAAGGGAAGGATGTGCTCCCGTGGCAGACGATTCGAGATCAAGAGACACGCACGCATTCGGGTCGTACGCGGCGATCGGTGACAGCTTCACCGAGGGCGTCGGAGACCCCGGGCCCGACGGGACGTACGTCGGCTGGGCGGACCGCTTCGCGGTGCTGCTCGCCGACCAGCTGCCGGAGCACGACGCCTTCCGCTACGCCAACCTGGCCGTACGCGGGCGCCTCCTCGACCAGATCGTGGCGGAACAGGTCCCCCGGGCGAAGGAACTCGCCCCCGACCTGGTGACCTTCTGCGCCGGAGGGAACGACATCATCCGCCCCGGCACGGACCCCGACGAGGTCGCCGAGCGCTTCGAGCGCGCCGTGGCCGACCTGACCTCCGCCGTCGGCACCGTGATGGTGACCACCGGCTTCGACACGCGCGGCGTCGCGCTCCTCAAGCACCTGCGCGGCAAGATCGCCACGTACAACGGGCACGTCCGGGCCGTCGCGGACCGCTACGGCTGCCCGGTCCTCGACCTCTGGTCCCTGAAGTCCGTGCAGGACCGGCGAGCCTGGGACGACGACCGGCTGCACCTCTCGTCGGACGGCCACACCCGGGTCGCCCTGCGCGCCGCCCAGGTCCTCGGCATGCCGGTGCCGGCCGACCCGGACCAGGAGTGGCCGCCGGTGCCCCCGCGCGGCACGCTCGAGGTGCGCCGCGACGACATCCACTGGGCCAGGGAGTACCTCGTGCCCTGGATCGGGCGGCGACTGCGCGGCGAGAGCTCCGGCGACCACGTCGAGGCGAAGCGCCCCGACCTCATGCCCCTGTAGTTCCGGGCAGGGCCGGCGGGCGGACGACGGCGGGGATCCGCTCCAGGACCCCGCCGGCGAACACGTCGTACAGCGGCAGCGTCTCCAGATGGACGTAGCCGATGTGACAGTCGCAGACGGCGAGGGGGCAGGCACGGGGGCGGAGGGCGGCGCGGTACGAGCCGTCGTACAGGTTCCCCAGCTCGGCCTTGACGAAATGGCAGCGCCGGACCGTTCCCTCGCCGTCCACCGAGATCACCGACTCCCCGGTCCGGCACGGCAGCCCCGCCGAGCGGTGCGGCTGGCGGCTGTAGGGGAAGAGGGGGTCGATCCGCGTCCACACCGCGGCCTCCGCGTCGGTGTACGCGTGCCCCTCCGCCGCGTTCACCCAGAGGTAGACGTGTGACGGCAGCGCGGCCCGCAGCCGCCGGGCGTGCTCCGTGTGCTCCGGAAGCCCGACGACGCCGACGCTGAAGCGGATGCCCCGCTCCGCCAGCTCCCCGCACCTGGCGAGGAAGCGCTCGTACGGCGTCTGCCCCGGGTGGTACGTGCACCAGAGCGCCACGCTCTCCCGGTCCGCCTCCGCCAGCCAGTCGGTACGGCAGCTCAGGTTCGTCTGGATCGCCACCCGCTCCACATGGGGGAGCCGGGACAGCTCGACGAGCGCCCGCCGGTACCAGGAGCGGACCAGGCCCTCGCCCCACGGGGTGAAGAGGACGCGAAGCCGGTCCCCGGTCTGCCCGGCGGCCCACCCGGTGAACCGTTCGAGCGCCGCTCGGTCCGCGCGGAGCTGCTCCCGGCTGTCCCGGCGCTTGGCGAACGGGCAGTACGGACAGTCGAAGTCGCAGGAGGAGAGCGGCCCGCGGTAGAGCAGGGTCAGGTCCATGCCCGGGTCGACGACCGGGAGCGGGTCAGGGAGCCGGGCCGGGATCAGGCCCGGTCCCGATGGCGAGCCCGGGTGGGGGTGTGGGCGCGGGTGCGGGTGCGGGTCGGGGAGTGGTGCGGGTGTCAGGTCCATGGCCGCCGCCTACTTCGGCTCGTACGCGGCCATCGCGGCCCGCACCGAGGGGGAGAAGAGCTCCGGGCCGAGGCCGTCCGAGTGGGCCAGGCCCTCCGGGGACAGCCGGAGCAGCCCGGACGGTGCCTCCTCGTCCAGCCAGCCGAGGGCCTCGAACCGGGCGAGCTCCGCCGGGAAGTCCGCGAACGGAGACGCGCCGAACCGCTCCTCGTACCCGGCGACCGGCATGCCCTCGGCCTGGAGCAGCGACTGGAGCAGATGGCGCCGCCTGGCCTCCCCGGCGTCGACCCACCGGCCGACCTCGGCCCGCGAGAAGTCCGCGGCCTCCGTGTAGGCGTCGATGATCGTACGGATCTCCCGCATGTCGACGGCGTAGTCGAAGGAGTAGTGGAGGGCCGAGGTGTACGAGCGGGCCCCGCAGCCCAGGCCGATCATCCCGTCGGTCTGGCAGGCGTAGTCGTCGGGACCGAGCGGTGCGGCGTCGGTCCGGCGGAACATCCGCATCGACACCTGCTCGTAGCCCCGCGCCAGGAGATGGTCCCGGCCGAACCGGTAGAGCCGCAGCCGCTGCTCGTCCCACTCCCGGTCGGCAGCGGGGGAGATCCGGCCGAGGCCGGTGAGCGGCCGCACGTACAGCGGATAGAGGTACAGCTCCTCGGGGCGCCAGGCGTGGGCGGCGTCCAGCGAGGAACGCCAGGACTCCTCGGTCTGGCCGTCGATACCGTAGATCAGGTCGATGTTGAGCACGGGCACGCCGGTCTCCCGGATCCGGCCGAGGGCCGATTCGACGTCGGCGCGGCGCTGCGGCCGGACGGCTGCCCGCGCCTCGGCCTCCACGAAGCTCTGCACCCCGATGCTGAGCCGGGTCGCGCCCCGCTCGGCGAGCAGGGCGAGGCGGTCGGCGGTCGCCGTCGCGGGGGAGGTCTCCACGGACAGCGGCACCGCCCGCAGATCCACGCCCATCCGCTTCTCGGCGATGTCGCAGAGCCGCTCCAGCTCGTCGGCGGTGAGGAAGGTGGGCGTGCCGCCGCCGAACGCGGCCGTCGCGAACCGCACCGGGCCCCGGTCGCCGAGGGCCTCGCGGACGGCCGTGGCCTGGCGGTCCAGCGCGTCGAGATAACGCGTGGTCAGCTCGTCGGGGGCGCCGATCCGGGTGAAGAGATTGCAGAAGCCGCAGCGGACCTCGCAGAACGGTATGTGCGCGTAGAGGGAGAGCGCGTCCTTCGGCTCGTCCCGCCAGAGCGCGGCGAGCGAGGGCGCGGGGTCGGGGAGCGGCCGGTACGCCGTCTTGTGCGGGTAGGCGTAGACATAGCTCCGGTACGGACGCGGGGCGGCGCTGTCGCTCATGCCACGGCCTCCCGCTCCGGGCCGGCGAGCTCGAACTGCGCGTAAGGGACGGTCCACACGACCTCGTGGCCGAGCCGGTGACCGGTGTACCCGTCCTCCCCGTAGGCGGTGCCGTGGTCGGAGCAGACGATCGCGAAACACGGGCGGCGGCTGCTCATCGCGGCGAAGAGCCGCCCGATGTGCCGGTCGACGTACTCCAGGGCGGCGGCATGGGTGGCCCGCGAGTCGCCCGCCTCGCGGGTGGCGCCCGGCAGGTGGAACCAGTTGGGCTGGTGCAGCGCGGACACGTTGACGAAGAGGAACAGCCTCCGCTCCTCGGGGAGACCGGCGACGACCTCCTCGGCGCGGTCGACCTGCGACGCGAAGGAAGTGGCGGAGGCCACGCCGAACGAGGGCTCCCAGTGGCTCTCCTGGAACAGGCCGGGAAGCACGGTGCCGAGCGGCGGCTGCCCGTTGAAGAAGCCGACCCCGCCGACGCAGACCGTCCGGTAGCCCGCCTCCGCGAGGGCGGACACGAAGTCCGGGGTGTCGTGGACGTAGGTGCCGTCTGCGGTCGTCTCGCTGCCGGCGAAGCGCGCCGCGAACAGCCTCGGGTGCGGGCCGGGGGAGGCCGGGGTCGGCAGGAATCCGGCGAAGATCGCCTGGTGGGAGGCGTAGGTGAAGCTGCCGGGCGCGTGTCGCCGCTCCCAGACACCGCCGGGGAGATGGCGGGCGAGGTGCGGGATGCGGCCCGCGGCCGCCAGCTCGACCGCCACGTCGTACCGCAGTGTGTCGAGGGTGACCAGGAGCAGATCGTGGCTGCCGACGATCGTGTTCATGTCGGGCTGGTTCACGCGGTGCTCGTTCCTGTGGTGCTGGTGCTGGTGCTGGTGCTGGTGAGTCGGGGGGTGCGGGGGAACTGGGCGGCGACCTGGGCCCCGTACGTGTCGAGGCCCTCGGCACCGGACCCGGGCAGGCCCGTGAGGCCCGGCAGCAGGTCGCCGAAGGCGTTGACCTCGCCCACGGCGAAACGGCGCCAGCCCGTCGACGGCAGCAGGTCGACCCCCACGCACCGGGTGCCGGGGAAGACCGCGGCGGCCCGCTCGCACACGTCGAGCGCGTCCGTCCACCGAGCGCCGGCCTCCGTGATCGCGGCCCGGGCGGCGAGCAGATCGCCCCGGGTCCCGCCCAGATGGAGATTGGTCATGGGGGAGCGGCTGGTGCGCAGCACGGCGTGGGTGGCCCGGCCGTCGACCACCACCACCCGCAGGTCGGCCGCCCGGCCGCCCTGGGCGGCCTTGGGCAGCCAGCGCTCCACGTGCAGCCCGTCGGGGGCGAGGGCGTCCACGATCGCGGCGACCTCGCGCTCACTCCTGTAGCGCCGTACCCGCAGCGAGTTGAACAGCCGTCCGTCGGGCCCGAGCTCCACCGAGGTGGTGGCGTGGACCCGGCCCGCGCCGTTCGTCTCGACCGCGAGCACCCCCGAGGCGGAGGAGCCGTGCGCGAGCTTCACGAAGACCCGGCGCAGTCCGGGCCCGGCCGTCAGCGCCCGGACATCCGCCCAGCCGCGTACGACCGGCGCGGAGGGTCCGGACGTCGGCGACTCGGGCACCGGCACCCCGGCCGCGCGGAGCAGACCGTGGCTCAGCCGCTTGTCGAACAGAGCCGCCAGCTCGGCGGGGTCGTCGACGAGCGCCGCGCCCGCCTCGGCGACGGACCGGGCGAGTTCCCCGGTGGCGGCGACGAACCGCGCGTACCAGCGGCCGGTGCCCTCGACCCGCGCCGGATCGTCGACCTCCCGAAGGAGCCGGTCGGCCTCGGGGTCCTCGCCGGGCGAGTCCAGACGCACCGTCTCGCCCTCCGCGAACCGTGCCGCACCGCGCAGCACCTCGGGCCAGGACACCACCCGCGCCCCGGGCAGCCCGGCGGACCGCAGCGCGTCCTGGAAGAACGCGACGCGGCGGCCCGCCGGATCCCCGACGACCACGAGGCGCGGGCGGGCGGTCACTCGGCGACCGCGACGTACCGCCAGACGCGGCCGTCCCCCTCGTCGTCCGCCTCCTGGGCGTCGTCGAGGTCCACGACCACGCCGTGCGGGGCGAGCGCGGCGAGCACCCGCTTCCTCATGTCCTCCGACAGATAGTGGTGGGAGAGGTCGAGGTGGCTCAGATGGGTCAGCGGCTGGCCGTCGAGCAGCGCCGCGGCGCCCTCGTCCGTGAGGACGCCCATCGACAGGTCGAGCCGCTCGATCCGGGCGAGCACGGGCGCGCCCGCCACGGCGGCGGCCACGGCGTCCTGGACCACGCTGTTGCACAGGCCGAGCGAACGGAGGGCGGGGAACGCCGCGCCGGAGAGCAGCGGCGCGAGGTCGTCCGCCGTGCTGTCGCCGCCGTACTCGTCGGTGCCGAGCCAGAGTTCCAGCTTCTCCAGGGCGGGCAGGTCACTGCCCACGATCCCGCGCACGACCTCGGCACCCAGACCGCCGGTCTCCACGACCAGGCTCTCCAGACCGGTGTGCCGGATCGAGGGGAAGGCCAGGTGCGAACCTCCGCGCACCCCGAACTCCCGCAGGGCCGGGTAGGCGGCGAGCAGCGGGGTCACATCGGACTGGATGATCCAGGAGATCTCGCAGTCCTCGCCCGTCATGTCGCCGAGGAAGACCGCCTCCAGGGAGGTCAGCCGGTTGTTGGCGGCGATGAGCGCCGTGACGATGTCCGCCGAGGAGTTCTCGTACGCCTCGTCCCAGCCGCCGACGACCAGGGCGCGCACCCGGCTCACGTCGACCGTCTTCAGGAACCGCTCGAACTGCGCACCCCACTGCTCGTCGTCGTCCTCGCAGTAGGTGGGCGAGGAGAGCCGCCAGGCGACCGCCGCGGCGTCGGGGAGTTCGACCCGCGCGTCCGGTTCCGTGTCCTGGAAGGGGAACACGGGCAGCTCGTGGAATTCCTCGAGGTAGTGGCCAACGGTCATGACTGCGCTCCCGGCGACGGACGGCGTGGATCAGCTGATGGCAAGAGTTGTACCAAGCCGCACCGACAACGCCCTCCGCCGGGTGGGCCCGCGAGGAGTCCGGGGCCGATTGTCAGACCCGGCCTCTAGCGTCGTTCCCGTGTTCGGCCGTACCGCGCCGAACGGGGAGGGGAGAGCCATGTACCGGCAGGGAGACGTGCTGATCGCGCCCGTCACGGAGACGGCCGTTCCGGAGCGGGTGAGGGCGGCGGCGGGTGAGCCGAGGGACGCCCGGGGCCGGCTGGTCCTGGCCCTCGGCGAGGTCACCGGGCACGCCCACGCGATCCCCGGGCCCGGCCGACTCGTCCGGGAGCCCGGGCCCTTCGGCCCGCTGCTGCTCGAACTGCCCGAGGGCGGCCGGGTGGTGCACGAGGAGCACGCCCCGATACCGCTGCCCAAGGGCTGGTACCGGGTGGTGCGCCAGCGGGAGTACGTGCCCGGGGCGTACCGGATCGTCGCGGACTGACCGAGAGAGACCTGGGGGCTTGCACATGAACCACGCCGACACGCACCACATCACCGCGCGGGACAGATGGCGGTCCGTCGCGGCGGCCACCGGCCCCGCCGACCGCGCCGCCGCCGAGGCGGGGGTCCGGCTCGCCTACCGCACGGCGGGCCTCGCGGCACCCGAGCGCGTGCTCTGGGCTGACTCGCCGCTCGCGGCCGTCGCCCTCGTACGGGGACTGGACGGCCGGGGCCGTTCGGTCCGGGACGAGGTGCGCACCCGCCCGTGGGCCGAGGAGCGGCGCCGACTCCACGACGACCTCGGACCGGCGGGCTGGGCGGCCCACTGGCAGGCGACGGGGGCCCACCTCTGGGACCTCACCCGGAGCCTGGCCGACCGGATACGGGCCGGGGTGACCGAGGCCGCCGCCGGCCCGGACGGACCGGACGAGACCGCCGCCGGGGGAGACGGGGCCGCCGGGCCGGCGGCTTCCGGGCGGGAGGCGACCGCCGTGCGGCTCGTGCTGCTCGACGCGGTGCTCGGGCAGCACGACGCGGCCTGGCTCGCCGCTTTCGACGGTCACGGGGACCGCCTCGAGGGCCTCGCCGCCGTCGCCGGACAGGCGGGCTGGTGGTGGCCGTACGAGAACGTCACGGTGGTCTGCGAGCGGCCCGTCGAGCTGCACCGTGACGAGGCCGGACGGCTCGACCGGGGCGACGGCCCCGCGCTGGCCTTCGCCGACGGCTTCGCCCTGTACGCCTGGCGGGGGATGACCGTGCCCGCCGACTTCCTCGCGGGTCTCGCCGGCCTGACCCCGGAGCGGATACGGGACGAGGAGAACGCCGAACTGCGGCGCGTGATGCTGGAGTACCACGGCTACGACCGCTACCTCGCCGCCTCGGGCGCACGGCACGAGCACCGTGACGAGACCGGCGTCCTGTGGCGGATCGAGCTGGCCGACGACGAGGACGTGGTGATGGTCGAGGTGGTCAACTCGACGCCCGAACCGGACGGCAGCCACCGCACGTACTGGCTCCGGGTCCCGCCCACGACCCGGACCGCGCGGGAGGGCGTCGCGTGGACCTTCGGGCTGCGCCCCGAGGCGTACGAGCCGCTCGTGCAGACCTGAGCGGACGGCCCGGCAGGGACGGCCGTCAGCGGCGGCCCGGCCGTGCGCGGACGCGACTGGTACGGAGAGGTGAAGGGCGCCGGTGGACGGGAGTGGCGCACGGGGGGCGGCGGTGGCGGGTGCTGGGATGTGCCCGCCGGAGCCCCGGCACCCAGCCTCGAAGGGACCGCCTGTGACGATCCGCCGGCCAAGCGCCGTCCGTACCGCCCGTCTGCTCGCCGCCACCGCCGTGCTCGGCGGGCTGCTCGTCGGCACCGCGGCGCCCGCCCTGGCCGCCGCGCCCGGGCGGACGGCCCCGCGTACCGCCCTGGCTGAGGCGCCCGCCACGGTCACCGTCAGCGGGTCCGGCCGCGCGTCCGCGGCGCCCGACCTGGCGATCCTCTCCATCGGGGTCGAGGCCGGCCGCGCGACGGCGAAGGAGGCGATGGCCGCGCAGAACACCGCCGCCGAGGCCCTTCTCGTCGTGCTGGACAAGCAGGGCATCGCCGAGCGGGACATCCGTACGGACAGCCTCACACTGTCCCCGGTCTACACGCAGAACGCCGCGGGCGAGAGCAAGGTGACCGGCTACCAGGCGGGGCAGTCCTTCTCGGTGAAGGTCAGGGAGATCGACAGGGCCGGCCAGGTCATCGGCGCGGTCAACGACGCGACCGGCGACTCCGGCCGGATCAACGGTGTCGTCTTCGACGTCGCCGACCCGTCGGGCCTGCGGGCGAAGGCCCGCGAGGCCGCCTACCGGGACGCGTACGACAAGGCGGCGCAGCACGCCCGGCTCAGCGGCCACCAGCTCGGCCGCCTCGTCTCGCTCAGCGAAGGAGAGTCCGCGCGCCCCGGCCCCGGCGCCGCGCCCGGAGTCGCCCACGACGAGGCGAGCGTCCCGATGGCACCCGGCGAGATCGAGGAGCAGGTCACCGTCTCGGCGGTCTTCGAGCTGGTGTGACCTGATGGGGAGGCGGTCTTCGAGCTGACCGTGACCCGGTGGGGAGGCCCGGAGGTGCGCAGCCCCGGCCGGTGGTCAGGGGCCCGAGGGCGTCGCGTCCCCGCCCCCGGCCGTTCCCGTGTCCTCGCCGACGCCGCTGTCCTTGCCGTTGCCGCCTTGCGCGTCCTGGGCCTCGTCCTCGTCCTCGCCCTCGTCCGGCAGGTCCAGCTCGCGGGCGAGGGCGGCGTCGGCCCAGCGCAGCATCGCGGTGCGGGAGAGGGAGCCGGCGTAGGCCGTCGTCTGGACGGCGAGGCCGTCCAGGAAGGCGGTGAGCCGCCAGGCGGCGGCCGCCGGGTCCGCGCAGCGGAACTCGCCGGCCTCGGCCCCCTCCGCGATCACCCGGGTCAGCGCCGCCTTCCACTCCTGGTCGAGGGAGGCGGAGACCCGGCGCAGCTCCGGGTCGCGCAGGGAGGCCGCCCAGCCCTCGATCCACAGCCGCCAGCCCTTGGCCTGTCCGGTCGGCGCGTACCAGCGGACGGCGGCCCTGAGGCGGCGTACGGCGCTGGAACGGCGCCCGAGGAGCCGGCGCAAGTGGGCGAGGTCGCCCTCGGCGGCGTGCGCGAAGGCCGCCGCGACCAGCTTCTCCTTGGACGAGAAGTGGTAGAGCACCAGGGCGTTGCTCACGCCGAGTGCCGAGGCCACGTCGGCGATCCGGACGGCCGCGACCCCGCGCGCCTCGATCTGCTCGACGGCGGCCCGCAGCAGCTCCTCCCGCCGCTCGGCCACGCTCAACCGCACTCTTGCCACGTCACGCACCTTACACAGCACGTGACGCGGGCATGATCGTGCGTGATGACGGGGCGGCGGCGGTTCAGTACCAGCCGTAGCGTTCGGCGATCTGCGGCAGCCGCTCGTCCACCAGCGCGTGCGCCGCGGCGCGCGGGCTCGTGTCGCCCGCCTCGGCCCGGTCGAGGATCCCGTCGACGAGCGTCCGCATGGCCCCGCGCACCCGGGCGAAGGCCTGGTCGGCGTCGGCCTCGATGTCGCCGAAGAGCGTCCACCACCACCAGGCGTTCGTGCACGAGTTCACGACCACGTCGGGCAGCACCGTGACCCCGCGCGCGGCGAGGGCCTCCTCGGCCTCGGGCAGCACCGGCATGTTCGCCGCCTCGGCGATCCAGCGGGCCGTGATCCGGCCCTGGTTCCCGGCGTCGATCGCGTACGAGACGGCCGCCGGGACCAGCACCTCCGCCTCGACCGCGAGCCAGGCGTCCCCGGGCTCCTCGCGGTCGCCGGGCCGCAGCGCGGCGCGGTCGACGGCGCCGTGGCCGTCCCGGGCGGCGAGCAGCGCCTCGACGTCGAGGCCGTCCGGGTTCACGATCGTGCCCAGGACGTCGGCCACGGCCACCACCCGCAGCCCGGCGCGGGCCAGGAACCGGGCGGTCGCCCCGCCCATCGTGCCGAGCCCCTGCACCGACACGCGGGTCCCCGCGTAGCCCCGGTCGGCCCGGTCGAGGGCGGTGAGGACCGACTCGGCGACCCCGAGACCGCCGACCAGCTCGTCGAGACCGATGCCGTCGACCTCGATCGCGAAGGCGTCGGCGAGCCGCTCGCGGGCCGCCGCCTCGTCGTCCAGGAGCGGGTACACGGCCTGCACCGAGGAGACCAGGCCCGCCTCGGCCACGGCGCGGTCCACCAGGTCCTGGGTGAGGCCCAGGTCCTCACCGGTGGTCCAGAACCGCTCGACGTACGGCCGCATCGCCCGCAGATAGCGCACGAGGACGCCGTACGCCTCGGGGGAGCGGGGGTCGCAGTCGATGCCGCCCTTGGCACCGCCCAGTGGCACGTACCGGGCCTTCGGGTCGTAGTGCAGGGCCTCCTTCATGGTCATCCCGCGGGCGAGCCCGGTGACCTCCTCGACCGTGCAGCCCTCCCGCATCCGCAGGCCGCCGCTGGCCACCCCGCGCACCAGACGGTCGACCACCAGATGGCCCCGGCGACCGGTCACGTGGTCGGTCCAGCCGACGGAAAGCAGAGGGGCGGAACTCATCGGGCATCTCCTCGGGAGGGGCGGACAGGACAGGTGCCGTACGGGGCGGAGGCCGCTGCCGTACGGGGCGGCGGAGGCCGGTGCGACCGCCTGGATGTACTGAATGACGGTTCAGTATGGCTGACCGTCCCGACCGTTCGGGGCGCGGGCCGCCCATAATGGAACGACCCCCAGAGATCAGGAGGTCCTGTGACCGGTACCGGCTCCGACCGTTCGCCACGGGCCCGGCTGCGCGCGCTGCGCCCCGAGTCCTTCGGCGCGGACCCCACGGGCGAGCGCCTCGCCCGTATCCACCGCTCGCCGAACTTCGCGGACGGGATCTTCCAGAACCCCGAAACCGCCCGACGCGGCCCGTCGGGTTCCAGTGTCGAGTTCGCCAAGATGTACTTCGACAAGGAAGGCCGTTCGCGCCGCGCCCCCACCGGCACGATCCCGGTCCACCCCACCACGGTCGCCGACCTGGCCAGGCCCCCGGCCACCGGGCTGCGCCTGACCTGGATGGGACACTCCGGCGTCCTCGCCGAGATCGACGGCCACCGGGTCCTCTTCGACCCCGTCTGGGGCGAGCGCTGCTCCCCCTTCCCCTTCGCCGGCCCCAAGCGGCTCCACCCGGTGCCCGCGCCGCTCGCGGCCCTGGGCCCGGTCGACGTCGTCGTGATCTCGCACGACCACTACGACCACCTCGACCTGCCGACGATCAAGGAGCTCGCCACCACCGACACCGTCTTCGCGGTGCCGCTGGGCGTCGGCGCCCATCTGGAGCGCTGGGGGGTGCCCGCCTCCCGGCTGCGCGAGCTGGACTGGAACGAGTCCACCGAGATCGGCGAGCTGCGGCTCACGGCCACCCCGGCCCGGCACTTCTGCGGCCGCGGACTGCGCAACCGGCAGATGACGCTCTGGGCATCCTGGGCCGTGACGGGCCCCTCCCACCGGATCTTCCACAGCGGGGACACCGGATACTTCTCCGGATTCAAGGACATCGGCGCGGCCCACGGCCCCTTCGACGCCACGATGATCCAGATCGGCGCCTACTCGGATTTCTGGACCGACATCCACATGACCCCCGCCGAGGGCATGCGGGCACACCTGGACCTCCAGGGCGGCGGGCCCGCCGGCGTGATGCTGCCGATCCACTGGGGCACCTTCAACCTCGCCCCGCACCCGTGGGCCGAACCGGGGGAGGGCACCGTCGAGTCCGCCGCCGGAGTCGCCCAGCGCATCGCCCTGCCCATCCCGGGCGAGCCCTTCGAGCCGGGCGCCGAACAGGTGCCCGACAAGCCCTGGTGGCGGGCGGTCGCCCGCGTTCCCTCCGAGGGCTGGCCGGTGCCGGCTCTCACCGACGGTGACGGTTCGCTCACCGGCGTGTCGCACGGGAAAGCGGACGCAAACACGGTCGCGAACACCGGCGCGGACGCGCAGCACACCTCCGGCGAACCCGGCACGGACAGCGGCCGGGGTACGCCCGAGGCGGCACGGACGCCCTGAGGCCACGAGCGGACCGGGCGGTCCGTACCCCTCCCGGGATTCCGGTCGGGGAGCATTTCCGCAGAGGGCGGAGGCGTGAGAACGCCTCCGCCCTCTTCCGTTCCCGGCGCTCAACGCCCCCTCCGCGTCGCGACGTCGAGTTTCGGCCGAAGCTTCTCGGCCGGTCAGGCCAGGGGCGATACCAGAGCGGGCCGGTCTACGGGTAAGTTTGCCAACTGCGCACCGCACATGAACGGTTGACGACTACAGTGTGTGGTTGGTGATCATCGGTAGGCTCTTAGAACGCATGTTTCACACCCCGTGAACCACCCCGGCAACACCCCCCCCGTAGTCCACCCCCGTAGCTCACCCGCAGTACGCCGATTCCTGGGCACGTACGTACCAAGGACACTCATGTCTCAACTTCGCGCACCCGCCTCGCGGTCCGATCGACGCGAGGGCGGGCGGCACGGCCGGTCAGGCGCCCGCCCCGCCCCCGGTACCGGTAGCAACCCCCCGACGCAGCCCCCCGCGTCGCACACCATGGAAGCCCGTATACGCCCCCAACTCCTCCGCACCTCCGTGCTTCCCGCCGTCGCGGTCGCACTGGGCGGGGCCGCGGCCGTGCTCTTCACCATCCGTTCCACCGGCGCCACCCCGACGCCCGGCCTCTGGGCCGCGCTCACCGGCGCAGCCGCGATCACGGTGGCCTCCGTGACGGCCGCCGCGCTCGGCGCGGACCGGGCCGCCAAAGCGGTGCTCGACCGCTGCAACGCCCTGCGCCGCACCAGCGCCCGCGGCCAGAACGAACTGCAGACGATCATCGAACAGTTGCGCAGGGGAGAGGGCCTTCCGCCCCGCCCCGCGCTGCCGACCGGCACCGCGTCCGGCGATGAATTCGACCTGCTCTCGCAGGAGCTGACGCGTTCTCACGAGGCCGCCGTGGCAGCCGTCGTGCAGGCCTCCCGGCTCTCCAGCAGCGTCGGCAACGAACAGAAGGTCGAGGTCTTCGTCAACCTCGCCCGGCGCCTCCAGTCCCTGGTCCACCGCGAGATCCAGCTCCTCGACGAGCTGGAGAACGAGGTCGAGGACCCGGAGCTGCTCAAGGGCCTGTTCCACGTCGACCACCTGGCCACCCGCATCCGCCGGCACGCCGAGAACCTCGCCGTGCTCGGTGGCGCCATCTCCCGTCGCCAGTGGTCGAACCCGGTCACCATGACCGAGGTGCTGCGTTCCTCCATCGCCGAGGTCGAGCAGTACCCGCGGGTCAAGCTCGTACCCCCGATCGACGGCACGCTCCGGGGCCACGCCGTGGCCGACGTCATCCACCTCCTCGCCGAACTCGTCGAGAACGCCACGCTGTTCTCCGCGCCGCACACCACGGTGCTGCTGCGCGCGCAGTACGTCACGGCCGGTCTGGCGATCGAGGTGGAGGACCGCGGTCTCGGCATGCCCGTCACCGAGCAGAACAAGATGAACGCCCTGCTCGCCGACCCCGACCAGGTCAACGTGGCGCATCTGCTCCAGGACGGCCGCATCGGACTCTTCGTCGTCTCGGCCCTCGCCCGCCGTCACGGCATCGCCGTACGACTCCAGTCCAACATCTACGGCGGCGTGCAGGCCGTTCTCGTGCTCCCGCAGGGCCTCCTCGGAGCCGACCCCGAGGGCCTCGCCCAGCACGAGCGCCAGGCCGCCGCGACCGCCGGATCCTCCGCGGTCCCGCCGAACCAGGTGCAGATGCAGCCCCAGCCGACGGCGCAGCCGCACGTGCCGTCGCAGCCCGCGCCCCCGGTCCCCGTACCGGCCGCGGCTCCCTTGCCGGCGCCCATGACCGCCCCGGCACCGGCCCACCCCCAGGCGCCCGTGCCCGCGGCCATGAACACGACGGCCACCACCGGACCCGCACCGCACTCCGTTCCCTCCCCGGAGCGGACCGCCGTCCGCCACGAGGCGGCCCCGGCCCACGACCCGCTCGCCTACCCCCGTACCACCGAGCGGTCCCACGGCTACGCGGACTCCGGCCGGCCGTCCGCGGCACCGCCGCGGCCCGCCGCGGCCGGCCACTCGGGCCCGCCCGCCTCGCTCCTCTCGCCGCTCCCCCCGGCACCCGAGGACAACGGCCGGCCCGTGCTCCCCAAGCGGCGCGCCCAGGAGCACATCGTCCCGCAGCTGCGCGACGAGCCGGTGGCCCGCAAGCCCGAGGAACACGCCCTGCACGACCCCGGCTTGATGGCCGCGTTCCAGCGCGGCATCGGTCTCGCAGAGTCCCAGCCCGCCCCCCATGAATCGCTGCGTCCAGGCGACGCGCACAAGGAGTAGACACCATGGCGAGCAATGTGCCCCCCGGCCATTCCTCGGACCTCGACTGGCTGCTGAGCGGACTGGTCCAGCGGGTCCCGTACACCCGCAACGCCGTTCTGCTCTCCTCCGACGGCCTCGTGAAATCCGTCCACGGCCTCGACCCCGACGCCGCCGACCACATGGCCGCCCTCGCCTCCGGCCTGTACTCCCTCGGCCGCAGCGCGGGCGCCCGGTTCGGCGACGGCGGCGAGGTGCGGCAGGTGGTCGTGGAGCTCGACTCCACCCTCCTGTTCGTGTCCACCGCGGGCTCCGGCACCTGCCTGGCGGTGCTGGCGGGCCGCGAGGCGGACGCCGCGGTCCTCGGGTACGAGATGGCGATGCTCGTCAAGAGCGTCCGGCCGTACCTGGTCACCCCCGCCCGGCAGGCAGCCGGAGCGGTGGGCGGCATCGGCCAGTGAACGTGACGACCCCCCAGGAAGGGCCCTGGCTCGACGACGCGGCCGGCCGGCTGATCCGCCCGTACACCGTCAGCGGCGGCCGGACCAAGCCGACCACCGCACTGGACCTGCTGTCCATGGTGATGGCGACCGGATCGTCACCCCAGACCCATATGGGTCCGGAGCACAGCCTGGCCCTCGGGCTGTGCGACGGGCCCACCTCGGTGGCCGAGATCGCGGCGCACTTACGGCTCCCCGCCGTGGTGACCAAGGTCCTGCTCTCCGACCTCGTGGACTGCGGGGCTCTCACCGCCCGCGCTCCCCGGTTCCACGCCAATCCAACCGACCGTTCCTTGCTGGAGGCAGTGCTCGATGGCCTACGACAACGGCTCTGAGCGCCACGACAGTTTCGCGTCCGACCCGTTCCCCACCGCGCTCAAGATCCTGGTGGCGGGCGGCTTCGGCGTGGGCAAGACGACGCTCGTGGGCGCGGTCAGCGAGATCGAACCGCTGAGCACCGAAGAACTGCTCACCTCGGTCAGCGCCGCCACCGACAGCCTGGAGGGCGTGGAGTCGAAGACCACGACCACCGTGGCGATGGACTTCGGCCGCATCACGCTCGACGACCGGCATGTCCTCTACCTCTTCGGCACCCCCGGCCAGGAGCGCTTCTGGTTCATGTGGGACGAACTCTCCGAGGGCGCGCTCGGGGCGGTCGTCCTGGCCGACACCCGACGGCTCCAGGAGTGCTTCTCCGCCGTGGACTTCTTCGAACGGCGCGGCATCCAGTTCGTCGTGGCGGTCAACGAGTTCGACGGCTCCTTCCGCTACGAGCCGGACGAGGTGCGGGCCGCGCTCGACCTCAAGCCGGAGGTGCCGGTCGTCCTCTGCGACGCCCGCATCTCCAGCTCCGGCATCCGCACCCTGCTGACCCTCGTCCAGCATCTGCTCACCACCATCCCGGCCGCCGTGCCGAGCTACGGAGCCACGCCATGACGTACGACCCCACCGGTCACCTCCTGCTGACCCCCATCGACAAGGATGCGCCGGCCCGTGTGCAGCGGCTGCGCGAACTCGGTCTCGGGGAGCGGCCGGAGCCGGCGTTCGACGAGTTCGCCCACCGGCTCGCGGACGTGACCGGAGCCCCGTTCTCGATGGTCAACTTCATCGACGAGAACCGGCAGTTCTTCGCAGGGCTGCACACCCCCGAGGGCACCCACTCGGGCAGCGACCTGGGCGCGGCCGCCGCGGGTGCCGGCGGCGTCGGCCGCTTCATGGCCCGCGACCACGGCTACTGCCCGCACGTCGTGGTGCGCCGCAAGGCGCTCGTCCTGGAGGACGTCTGCGACTACCCGCGCTTCGCGGGCAACCCGGTCGTGGACGAGATCGGCATCCGCTCCTACATGGGCGCGCCGTTGATAGACCGCACCGGTGTGGCGCTCGGCACCATCTGCGTGGTCGACACCGACGTCCGGCCGTGGGGGCGCGCCGGACTCGAGACGATCAAGGCGATGGCGGCCGAACTGATGGAGCAGATCAACCGTCGTGAGGACGGCATGTTCTGACCGCCGTCCCCTGACGACATGCCGGGAGCCCCGGTACGGCGACGGCCGTACCGGGGCTCCCGGCATGACGGGAACGCGTGGGCCCGCAGGGGTGGGCCCGGGCGGTCAGGCGTGGAGGGGCTCGAGGTCCGGTGTGCGGACCAGCTCGGAGAGCCGCTCCGACCAGCTGCCCTTGTCCTGGCCGAGGGCGACCTCGGCCAGCCGCAGGAGCTGGATGTCGGAGGTGCCGGCCGGGGCGAAGATGTGGTGCGCGTCACGGAGGTACCGCTCGATGGCTCGGTCCGTGAAGAGGCCGGCGGCGGCGTGGATCTCCATCGCGTTGCGACCGGAGTCGATCGCCGACTCCACATTGACGAGCTTGGCGTTCATCAGCTCGGTGTCGCAGGAAAGCCCCTGGTCGAGCAGGTGCACGGCGTGGTACGCGGCCAGCCGGGCGGTCATGAGACGGGACTGCATCTGGCCCAGCTTGAGCTTGACCGTGGGGAGGTCGTGGAGCGGCTTGCCGTACCGGATGCGCTCGGAGGCGAAGCGGGTGGTCTCCTCCAGGATCGCCTGGTGGATGCCGAGCGAGACGGCGGTGAGGTTGGCCCTGCCGTAGAGGACGCTGGAGGAGTACGCGACGGAGAGGCCGTCACCCTCGTCGCCGAGGCGGTTGGCTGCCGGAACCCGGCAGTTCTCGAAGATCAGCTCGCCGAAGCTGAAGCCGTGGAGCCCCATGGCCTCCTGCTGCGGACCGGTCCTGAACCCCGGGCGATCGGATTCGACCAGGAAAGCGGTGAGGCCCTTCGAGCCGGGACCGGTCCTGACCACGACTCCATGGAGATCGCCGACGTGGCTGTTGCCGACGTAGACCTTGCTGCCGTTGAGGATGTAGTCGTCGCCGTCCCGTACCGCGCTGGCGCTCATCCCGAGGACGTGTCCACCGGACTCGGGCTCGGTGACCGCGATGGTCGGCAGGCACTCGCCCGCGGCGATCGCCGGCAGCCAGGTCTTGCGCTGCTCGTCGCTGCCGAAGTGGACGATCTTGGCCGTGCCCAGCTGGGAGGCCTGGACCATGGCGCCCATGGCGCCGCTGACCCGGGACAACTCCTCGATGATGATCGTCTTGGCCAGGTGGCCGGCGCCCATGCCGCCGTACTCCTGGCTGATAGTCGCCCCTAGCCAGCCCTGTTCGGCGATCAGCCGGGACAGTTCGTGGTGGACGGTACGGGACGCCTCCATCTCGGCTATCAGCGGTCGAACCTCACGCTCCGCGAACTCCCGGACCGTCTCCCTGAGCCGATGATGCAGGCGACTGCTGAAGTAGCTGTCCATGCGAGTGCCTCTCCCCTGCGAATCGCCTGGCCGGTTGTCCGGTCAGGTGGTGCATCGGCAGTGGTCCCGTCCCGAACAGGCCGACCGCTTCATGGTGTTGATCTTTCTGGGAGGGATCAATATCGCCACGATATTTGTCCGAAACCCGAACGGTTGACGATTGATTCGGACTATGTTTCGTGTGGTCTTGGCCTGCTGGGCCAGTTCCGCCGGGCAATTCGTGGGGGCTTCTTTCTGCCACATGCCGGGGGCAACCAAGCCGCGGGCATATGGCCATGAGAGCACCCCCCTCGCCACATGAGCACCTTCATCCCCAAAGAAGCGACATTCCGGAACCCTTCCGCCCCCCTTCCCGCCGGGGTGGCGCGCCCTCGGCGCCTCCGGATCCCCCCTTCGCGCCCCTTCGGGGGCCGGGCGGTGGGCTCCCCTGGCGCACGAACGCGTCACGCAGGGTGACCGCACCGCTCCGCCCGTACACCTGTCTCCGGGTGCGGGAAAGGGTTCGTGACCACCGGGGAAAGTGCGGTATTGTTCTCATGCGCGTCCAGCCGGGGGAAACCCCAGGTCAGACGGGCAACGGGACGTGGCGCAGCTTGGTAGCGCACTTGACTGGGGGTCAAGGGGTCGCAGGTTCAAATCCTGTCGTCCCGACTTTTCGAAGTCGTAGATCGAGGGGCCGTTTCAGAGCGATCTGAAACGGCCCCTCGACTCGTTCTCGGGGATCGGCCGATTGCGCCGGCGAAGGATCGGCGCACTCGACCGCCCGGGTATCGTCCCGTCACCCGCCGCTGCCCCGCCGTTCCTTCACGCCGTGCCGGTGACAGTGTCTCCGGTCGGGGAGTCCTCGGGCGTCCGCATGCCTCTGGCGCGGGCGGTCCTCGATGCCGCGTCGGAGCCCAGGAGGTCGAGGACCTCGCGAGCGGGGCCCGGCGCGGTCGAGGTGGCCAGTACGCCTGCGCTGAACGTCGAACTGATCGCGGTGTCGCCCGGCAGCGGGCCGGCCACGACGACGCCCGGCAGGTCCATCAGCTCACTGTGCTGCTGGAAAGCCAGATCCGCGTGGCCGGACGACAGCAGGCTGCCGGCGGGCACCCCCGGCGGTGCCTGGACGAGCCGGTCCGCGAGCGTATCGGTGAGCGTCATCCGGCTGATCAGGTCGACGAGCGCCGTCCCGCTGGGACCGGTGGAGTAGGCGATCGTCTTCGCCGACAGCAGCGCTGCCCGCAGGTCGGATTCGGAGTCGAGTTCCGGAACCGGCGCTCCCGCCGGGACGGCGGCGACCACCTGGGAGATCCAGAGCGGGCGTGCCGTGCCCGCCACGAGGTGTCCTTGTCCCTCCAGCGCGGCGAGTGCTCCGGCGGCGA
Source organism: Streptomyces sp. NBC_00691 (assembly GCF_036226665.1). NCBI lineage: Bacteria > Bacillati > Actinomycetota > Actinomycetes > Kitasatosporales > Streptomycetaceae > Streptomyces > Streptomyces sp. NBC_00691. Next base: position 6,929,193 of record NZ_CP109007.1, read on the forward strand.
GAACCACCAGGTCGGCCTCGGCGCCCTCGCGGACCCGGCGTGCGATCTCGACCCCGCCGGCGGACTCGAAGCGCACCTCGATCCCGTGTGTGAGCCGGATGGATCCGCAGACCTCGGCCAGGATCGACCGCGTCGCCATCGAGGACAGTCCGACGATCTCTCGTTCCACGTCGCTCCCTGGGTAACGTCCGGTGGTCGGTACGCAAAGGTCCGGCAGATGATACGACGCCCCGTCGGGCGGCTAGACGCCGGGCGGCTCGACGCGAGCACGTCCAGGCCCGTCTGTGAGACTGGCCGGGTGAGCGCACCCCGTAGTACAGCGGCAGGAAAAGTCCTGGATGTGCTCGCGGCCTTCGACCGCGAGCACCCGTCGCAGACCTTGTCGGAGATCGCCCAGCGCACGGGACTGGCCCTGAGCACCGCGCACCGGGTGGTCACCGAACTGGCCGCCTGGGGAGCGCTGGAACGCGGTGAGGACGGGTCGTGGCACGTCGGGCTGAGGCTCTGGGAGATCGCCTCGGGCTGTCCTCGCACCCAGATCCTGCGCGATGTGGCCCTGCCGTTCATGCAGGACCTCTACGAGGTGACCCACGAGAACATCCAGCTCGCGGTGCGCGAGGGCAGCGAGCTGGTGTTCGTCGAGCGGATCGCCGGGCACCGGTCGGTGGAGCTGCTGACGATGGTCGGGAGCCGATTCCCCGTCAGCTCCACCGGGATGGGCCGGGTGCTGCTGGCGCACGCGCCGCGGGACGTGCAGGAGGAGGTCCTCGAAGCGCCGCTGCGGGCCTGGACCCCGCACACCGTCACCGACCCCCGGACCTTGCGCACGCAGTTGGACCGCATCCGGCGTGAGCAGGTCTTCGTCAGTGACCGGCAGCTCTCGGAGACCACGGTCGCCGTGGCCACGCCGGTACGCATCGGCAGGACCGGCCCCGTCAGCGCCGTGCTGGGGGTCGTCTTCACGGCACGGGACGCGAGTCGTGCGGGCAGGCTGCGCGAGCCCCTGCTGCGGGCCGCGCACGGGATCTCCGACGAGCTCGGACGGCGCACCCGCACGACGGTCTGACGTCCGGAGCGGCTTCCGCCTGACGGAAACGCCGGCGACCGGTCGTGCCATCGGCTGTCAACGTTCGGGTGCTCGGAACGTTCGCAGTCGTTGAGGAGACGCCATGGCCGGCACCACCGTCGACACCATCGCCTCGGTTCCCGTCGCGGTCATCGGCGCCGGGCCGGCGGGCCTGATGCTGGCGCACCTGCTCGGTCGCGCGGGTGTCGAGACGATCGTCATCGACACCCGTACGAGGCACGAGATCGAGACGACGCAGCGGGCCGGGATCCTCGAGGCCGATGTGGCCCGTGACCTGGTCGACACCGGCGTCTCCGACCGGATCCTGCGCGACGGTCATGAGCACGCGGGCGTCGAACTCCGGGTCGACGGCCGGCCGCACCGCATCGACTTCCAGGAGCTGGTCGGCGCGTCGGTCTGGCTCTACCCGCAGACCGACGTCTTCGTCGACCTGGCGAACGCCCGGGACCGGGACGGCGGCACGGTCCACTTCGGCATCCGGGACACAGAGGTCCTCGACATCACGACCGACGCCCCGCGTGTCCGCTACACCTCGCCCGACGGGGCCCGCCACGAGATCCGGGCCCGCTACGTCGTCGGCGCGGACGGTTCGCGCAGCATGTGCCGCGATCTGATGCCCGAGGACCGGCGGGTGCGCTACGGCAAGGAGTACCCCTTCGCCTGGTTCGGCATCCTGGCCGAGGCGCCCATGAGCGCGCCCGAACTGGTCTACGCCCACTCCGAGCACGGGTTCGCGCTGATCAGCCAGCGCACCGAGACCGTGCAGCGGATGTACTTCCAGTGCGGCCCCGACGAGTCCGTCGACGCCTGGTCGGACGACCGCATCTGGGAGACGCTCCAGGCCCGGGTGGCCGGCCACGACGGCTTCCGGCTCAAGGAGGGGACGATCACCGAGAAGACGGTGCTGCGATTCCGCTCGTTCGTGCAGCAGCCGATGCGCTGGGGCTCCATGGTTCTGGCGGGCGACGCGGCGCACACCGTACCGCCCACCGGCGCACGCGGCCTCAACCTCGCGCTGCACGACGTGAAGGTGCTTGCCGAGGTCATGCTCCGGGCGCTCGGCGACGCGGGCGAGGCGGCGCTGGAGGAGTACCAGTCGCGCGCCCTCCAGCGGGTCTGGCGGGCGCAGAACTTCTCGTACTGGATGACGCGGCTGCTGCACACCGAGCCCGGTGGCACACCGTACGACCTGCGTCGTCAACTCGGCGAGCTGGACAACGTGGTGGGGACGCGCGCCGGGCGCGGCTATCTCGCCGAGCAGTACACGGGCTGGCCCACCCGCCCCGGGAACTGACCCCGACGAGCACTGGGAGTACGCATGATCATCGACTGCCACGGTCATTTCACCACCGCCCCGCCGCAGTTGGCGCAGTGGCGCCGGCGGCAGACGGCGGCGGCCGGATCCGGTGACGCACCCGATCCCGACGACCTCGTCATCAGCGACGACGACCTGCGCGAGGCGGTCGAGGGAAATCAGCTGCGGCTCATGGACGAGCGCGGCATCGACCTGACGGTCTTCTCGCCGCGGGCCAGCTTCATGGCGCACCACATCGGCGACTTCGCCGTCTCCTCGGACTGGGCGCGGATCTGCAACGACCTGGTCCACCGCGTCAGCACCCTCCACCCCGACCGATTCGCGATGGGCGCGATGCTGCCGCAGTCCCCGGGCGTCGATCCCGCGACCTGCCTGCCGGAGCTGCGCCGCGCGGTCGAGGAGCTCGGCGCGGTGACGGTCAACCTGAACCCCGACCCGTCGGGCGGCGCCTGGACCGCGCCGCCGCTGACCGACCGCAGCTGGTACCCGCTCTACGAGGCGATGGCCGAGTACGACGTCCCCGCCATGATCCACGTCAGTACCTCGTGCAACCCGGCCTTCCACACCACCGGCGCCCACTACCTCAACGCCGACACGACGGCGTTCATGCAGCTGGTCCAGGGCGACCTGTTCGCCGACTTCCCGACGCTGAGGTTCGTGATCCCGCACGGCGGCGGTGCCGTGCCCTACCACTGGGGCCGGTTCCGCGGCCTGGCGATGGCGCTCGGCAAGCCGGACCCGGAGGCGCTCCTGGACAACGTCCTCTTCGACACCTGCGTCTACCACCAGCCGGGCATCGACCTGCTGACGCGCGTGATTCCCAGCCGGTCCGTCCTGTTCGCCAGCGAGATGATCGGCGCCGTCCGCGACATCGATCCGCACACGGGCCACCACTTCGACGACACCAAGCGGTACGTCGAGGCCACCGCGAACCTCTCGGACGAGCAGCGTGCCGCCGTCTACTCCGGCAACGCCTTGCGCGTCCACCCCCGGCTCGCCGCGCGCCTCGCGGCCGCGCGCCGCTGACCGGCCACCACCCGGCAAGGAGAAGAGCACATGGAACACACCGAGATCGGCATCGTCCGAACGGCGGTCACCCGCGCCGACCCCGAGGCGGTCGCCGCGCTGTCGGCGTACGGCGTGGCGACGATCCACGAGGCCATGGGCCGGGCCGGGTTGATGCGGCCCTACCTGCGTCCCGTCTACCCGAAGGCCCGTATGTGCGGCACGGCGGTGACCGTCCTGCTGCAGCCCGGCGACAACTGGATGCTGCACGTCGCCGCCGAGCAGATCCGGGAGGGTGACGTCGTGGTCGCGGCCTGCACGACCGAGAGCGAGGACGGCTTCTTCGGCGAGTTGCTCGCCACCTCGTTCCGCGCCCGGGGATGCCAGGGCCTGGTCATCGACGGCGGCGTGCGCGATGTGGCCGACCTGGAGCGGATGGACTTCCCCGTCTTCTCGCGCGCGATCCATGCCAAGGGCACGGTCAAGGCCACCCTCGGCTCGGTCAACGTGCCGGTGGTCTGCGGCAACGCCCTGGTCCGGCCCGGCGACGTCGTGGTGGCGGACGCCGACGGTGTCGTCGTCGTGCCGCGCGAGCGCGCCGCCGTCGTCGCCGCGACCGCGGCCGCGCGGGAGGCCGCCGAGGAGGGCAGACGCGCGCGGTTCCGCGCCGGCCAACTCGGCCTGGACGTCTACGACATGCGAGGCCCGCTGGCCGAGCTCGGCCTGCGGTACGAGGACTGACGATGACGCACTTCGAGAAGACCCCCGGCTGGCTGGACTGGCACCCGGTCCCGAGCCGGCCACGGTTCCGGCTGCCCGAGGGCGCGGTCGACGCGCACTGCCACGTCTTCGGCCCGGGAGCGGAGTTCCCCTTCGCCCCCGAACGGAAGTACACCCCGTGCGACGCGCCCAAGAGCCGGCTCTTCCACCTGCGCGACCACCTGGGCTTCGCCCGTAACGTCGTGGTCCAGGCGACCTGCCACGGCGCCGACAACAGCGCCATGGTCGACGCCCTGCGGGCCTCGGACGGCCTGGCCCGGGGCGTCGCCACCGTACGGCCGGGAATCCCGGACGCGGAGCTGCGGGAGCTGCACGACGCCGGTGTCCGCGGTGTGCGGTTCAACTTCGTCCAGCGGCTCGTCGAAGCCGCTCCCCGTCAGGAACTCCGGGACGTCGTCGAGCGCATCGCTCCCTACGGCTGGCACGTCGTCGTCTACTTCGAGGCGGCCGACCTCGCCGACCTGCGCGACTTCTTCCTCTCGCTCCCCGTGCCGCTGGTCGTCGACCACATGGGCCGGCCCGATGTCACCAAGGACCCGGACGGCCCGGAGTTCGAGGCGTTCCTGGACTTCATGCGGGCGAAGCCGGACATATGGTGCAAGCTCTCGTGCCCGGAGCGGCTGTCCGAGAGCGGTCCGCCGGCCCTCGACGGCGAGCGGGCGGCGTACCGCGATGTCGTCCCCTTCGCCCGACGGGTGGCCGAGGAGTTCCCGGACCGGGTGCTGTGGGGCACCGACTGGCCCCACCCCAACCTGACGAACCACATGCCCGACGACGGTCTGCTGGTCGACTTCGTCCCGGACATCGCGCCGACCCCGGAGCTGCGACGCAAGCTGCTCGTCGACAACCCGATGCGCCTGTACTGGCCCGAAGCCGACTGATCCGCCTCACGATGGGAGTCCGGCCATGACACTGGACAAGACGTACAGACTGGTTCCGGGAACCACCGTCTTCGACGCCGAGCAGTCCGCCAAGGGCTACCACCTCAACCAGTTCTGCATGTCTCTGATGACGGCGGAGAACCGGGAGCTCTACCTCGCCGACGAACGTGCCTACCTGGACGCGTGGCCGCTCCGGGAGGAACAGAAGCAGGCACTCCTCGCCCGCGACCTCAACGCGGCGATGCGCGAGGGGGGCAACATCTACTTCCTCGCCAAGTGGGGGGCGACGCTGGGACTGTCGTTCCAGCAGATGGCGGGTTCCATGACCGGGATGACCGAGCAGGAGTACCGCGACATGATGGCCGGCGGCGGCCGCTCCGTCGAGGGCAACCGCATCGACCAGGCCGTCCTCGACGCGGCGTACGCCGACCGGGCCCCGGCCGGGCACGCCACCATCACCAGTGCGGTCTTCACCTCGCACGTGCCGGCGATCGGCGCGGCGATGGACCTCGGGAAGACCGGCGAGCCGTACTGGAAGCCGGTCTTCGAGGGGTACGAGTTCTCCAGGCGGTGGGAGCGGGAGAACGTCCCCGACGTCGTCTTCCTGGTCTACAACGACCACGCCAGCTCGTTCGACCAGTCGTTGATCCCGACGTTCGTGCTCGGCACCGGCGCGGCGTACCCCACCGCCGACGAGGGGTACGGGCCCCGCCCCGTCCCCGGCGTCGAGAGCGACCCCGACCTGGCCGCGCACATCGCGCACTCGCTCATCAGGGACGACTTCGACCTCACTCTCGTCAACGAGATGACCGTCGACCACGGCCTGACCGTCCCGCTGTCGCTGATGTTCGGCGACGTCGAGAGGTGGCCGTGCAAGGTGATCCCGTTCCACGTCAACGTGGTGCAGTACCCGGTGCCCTCCGGCGCCAGGTGCTTCAGCCTCGGCCAGGCGCTGCGCAGGGCGATCGAGTCCTACGACAGGCCGCTGAACGTCCAGGTGTGGGGCACCGGCGGCATGAGCCACCAGTTGCAGGGCCCGCGCGCGGGACTCATCAACCGGGAATGGGACAACGCGTTCCTCGACCGGCTGATCGCCGACCCGGCCGGCCTGTCACGGGTGCCTCACCTGGAGTACGTGGAGGAGGCCGGCTCGGAAGGCATCGAGCTGGTCATGTGGCTGATCGCCCGCGGGGCGATGAGCGACGTCGACGCGAGCGGCGAGATCGAGGTCATGCACCGCTTCTACCACGTGCCCGCGTCCAACACCGCCGTCGGCCACCTGATCCTGGAAAACCACCCGCGGGCCCACGAGCCCGCCGAGAAGGAGTGACATGACCGACGACCAGACCGTGCGGATCGCCCTGGCCGGAGGCGGTGCCTTCGGCGCCAAGCACGCGGCCGCGCTCAAGCGGATCAAGGGGGTCGAGGTCGCCGCCGTCGTGAGCAGCAGCCTGGAGAGCGGCCGGAAGTTCGCCGCCGAACAGGGCATCGACCGCGCCTACGCCGACCTGGACGAGGTCCTGGCGATGGACGACATCGACGCCGTCGTCCTGGCCACGCCCACGCCGATGCACGCCGCGCAGACGCTGGCCTGCCTCGAAGCGGGCAAGCACGTCCAGACCGAGATCCCGCTGGCCGCCTCCCTGGCCGACGCCGAGGCGTGCCTGGAGGCGCAGCGGCGCACCGGGCTCGTCGCCATGGTGGGGCACACCCGGCGCTTCAACCCGAGCCACCAGTGGGTGCGGCGGCAGGTCCAGGCGGGGGACTTCTCCATCCAGCAGATGGACGTGCAGACGTACTTCTTCCGCCGTACGAACCGCAACGCCCTCGGCGAGCCGCGCTCCTGGACCGACCACCTGCTGTGGCACCATGCCGCGCACACCGTCGACCTGTTCGCGTACCAGACCGGATCGCCGATCGTGCGGGCCAACGCGATGCAGGGCCCGATCCACCCCGAGCTGGGCATCGCGATGGACATGTCGATCCAGCTGCGTGCGGAGAACGGCGCCCTCTGCACCCTGTCGCTGTCGTTCAACAACGACGGGCCGCTCGGCACGTTCTTCCGGTACATCGGTGACACCGGCACCTACCTCGCGCGGTACGACGACCTCTTCACCGGCAAGGACCAGCCGATCGACGTGAGTGGTGTCGACATCTCGCTGGACGGCATCGAGCTCCAGGACCGTGAGTTCGTCGCCGCCATCCGCGAGGGCCGGGAGCCCGATTCCTCCATCGCCCAGGTGATGCCCTGTTACCGCACGCTGGCGGACCTGGAGACCCAGCTCGACGCCGTCGCGGGCGGCTGAGGACGCCGGATACGAAGGCGGGCCGTACGCCGCTCCGGTGGCGCCCGGCCCGCCGGCCCGCGGCCGGAACACGAAGCCCCTGTTCTTCAGCAGTGAAGAACAGGGGCTTCGCCATGCCCGCCGGGCCCGGGCGCCGGGTGGTGGGCGCCGGAGGGCCGGGATCTCAGGTGCCCCGGGGGCCGCGTGGTGGCCGGTCAGCGGCCTGCGGGGAACCGACCGCGCCGCGGCACCGAGTCCAGGAGGAGCCGGGTGTACGGATGCTCCGGGGCCTCCAGGATCCGCGAGGCGGGGCCCGTCTCCACGACGTGACCGGACTTGAGGACCAGGACCTCGTCGGCGACGTGCCGGACCACCGCCAGGTCGTGCGTGACGAACAGGTAGCCGATTCCCGACGTGCTGCGGATCTGACCGAGGAGTTCGAGTATCTGCGCCTGGATCGAGACGTCGAGCGCGGCGACGGCCTCGTCGAGGACGAGGACCCGGGGCTCCACGGCGAGGGCACGGGCGATCGCCACGCGCTGCCGCTGCCCGCCCGAGAGGTCGCGGGGGAGGGCGGCGGCCTCGCGTGTGCCGAGGCCGACCTGGTCCAGGAGCCGGGCGGCGCGGGCGCCGCGGCCGGCCGCGTCGAGATCCGTGTGGAGGCGCAGCACCTCGTCCAGGCAACCGGAGACGGTCACCCGGGGATCGAGCGAGAGGTACGGATCCTGGAAGACCATCTGGATCTCCCGGGCCCTGGCCAGCCGCTCGGCCCGTCCCCGGGGCCGCGCGGAGCGGTCCCGTCCGTCCAGGCGGACGGTCCCGCCGTCCGGGTGCTCCAGTCCGACGAGCATCCGGACCGTGGTGGTCTTGCCGCTGCCGGACTCCCCGACGATCGCCAGGGAGGCCCCGGGAGCCAGGGCGAAGGACACTCCGTCCACCGCCGTGTGGTCCCCGTACCGCTTCCGCAGGCCCTCGACGACCAGGCCCTGGACCACCGGTCCCCCGGCGACGGGTCCCTCTTTCGCTGAGGCGGTCACCACGTGATCCCTTCGTCGGCGCGGTGGCAGGCGGCGAGTCCGTCGCCCTGCCGGGTGAGTGCGGGCTTCTCCTCGGAGCAGCGAGCCACCGCGTGGGCGCAGCGCGCGGCGAAGGCGCAGCCCGGCGGCGCCTCGGACAGGGAGACGGGACGCCCGGGGATGGGCCGGGGCGGCGACGCACCCGCTTCGATGCTCGGCGTGCAGGCGAGCAGCCCCGCGGTGTACGGGTGCCGCGGCCGGTCGAACAGCTCGTCGGTACCGCGCGTCTCCACGATCCGGCCCGCGTACATCACGTACACCCGGTCGCAGACGGTGGCGGCCAGTTCGAGGTCGTGCGTGACGAAGAGCAGACCCGTGCCGCGCTCGGCCCGCAGCCGGGCGAGGAGTCGGACGATCTCCGCCTGGGTCGTGACGTCCAGGGCGGTGGTCGGTTCGTCGGCGACGATCAGCGCCGGCTCGGCCGCGAGCGCCGCGGCGATGACCACCCGCTGGAGCATGCCGCCGGAGAACTCGTGGGGACGGCGGCGGAGGGCGCCGCGCGGGTCGCGGATACCGACCGCGTCGAGGAGTTCGAGGGCCCGGGCGTCCGCCGTGGCGGCCGGGGCCCCGGCCGCGCGCAGCCCTTCGGTGAGGAAGTCGCCGACGCGGCGCAGCGGGTTCACGGAGGCACGAGGGTCCTGGAAGACCATCGCGACCTGCCGGGCCCGTAGTTCGGCCAGCTCCGGGCGGCTCATGGTGAGCACGTCCCGGCCGGCGACCCGGACCTCGCCGCTGGTGCGCGCGTCCGGGGGCAGCAGCCCGAGGACGCTGCGGCACGCCACCGACTTCCCCGAGCCGGACTCGCCGACGAGGCCGACGCTCTCCCCGGGGCGTACCCGCAGGCCGACCCCGTCCAGGATCGGCCGCCGGGCCCGGTCGTCGGGGAGCCGGATCCCGAGCCCGTCGATCTCCAGGACCGGAGGCCCGTCGCCGGCCGGGACCGGAGTCGTGCCGCTCTGTCGCCGCTGTTCCTTCACGCGGTTCACCGCTTCCGCCTCGCGATCCGGTCGGCGAGGCCCTCGCCGACGATGCCGAACGCCACCACGGCGAGCACGATGCACGCCGAAGGCGCGAGGGCGGGCAGCATCGCCCCCTGCTGGACGGCCGACTGGCCCTCGTTGATCATGGCGCCCCAGTCGGCGGTCGGCGGCTGCACGCCGAAGCCGAGGTACGAGAGCGCCGCCAGGTCCATCAACGCGTACCCGAAGTTCATGGCGGACTGGGCGAAGACGGTGGGGGCGATGTTGGGCAGCAGGTGGCGCAGGCAGACGGTCCAGCCGGACCAGCCCTGGACCCGGTAGGACTCGATGTACGGGCGGGCCTGCTCCTGGCGTGCGATGCCGCGCACCAGGCGTCCCACGTACGGGGTGTAGGCCACCGCCATCGCGATCACGGGCGCGGTCATCCCCGAACCGACGACGGAGACGAGCAGGATCGCGAGCAGGAGTCCGGGGATCGCGAAGACCATGTCCATCGAGCGGGACAGGACGGAGTCCGCCCAGCCGCCGCGCCAGGCCGCCACCACGCCGAGCAGGGTGCCGAGGAGGGTGGAGACGCCGACGACGAGCAGTGGGCCGATCAGCCCGGTGCGGGCCCCGTACATCATGCGTGACAGGACGTCCCGCCCGGACTGGTCGGTGCCGAGCAGGTGCTCGCCGGTGGTCCCGGCCAGGCTCGCCGAGAGGTCGAGGGCCTCGGGATCGTACGGCGCGAGGACGGGGGCGAGGACGGCGATCAGGAGCAGAGCGGCGAGCAGCGCGACCGAGGCGGTGAACATCGGCCCCTGGGCGAACAGGCGCAGGGGGCGGAGCCCGGGCCTGCGGCGCAGGACGGCGGGCTCCGGAGGTGCGGTGGTGGTCATGAGGAGCCTTCCCCGTGGAGCGACAGCCGGGGGTCGATGAGGGGTGCGAGCAGGTCGACCGCGAGGTTGACGAGGACGAAGGCGGCCACGCTGAGCAGGGTGATGGCCTGCACGACGGCGAAGTCCTTGGCGGTGACCGACTGCACGAGCAGGGAGCCGAGGCCGGGCACGTCGAAGGCGGTCTCGACGATCGAGGTGCTGATGAGGAGTCCGGCGAGCATCGTGCCGCCGACGGTGACGACCGGGCCGAGCGCGTTGCGCAGGACGTGCCGGCGGATCACGGTGCGCCCCGGGACACCGCGGGCCCGCGCCACCTCGACGTGCTCCCTGCCGAGTTCGTCCAGCATCGCCGAGCGGGTCACCCGGGCGAGCAGACCCGCGAAGGTCAGGGCCAGGGCGAAGGCCGGCAGGGTCAGGTGGTGGAGCCGTTCGGAGAACCCGGTGGGTGTGCCGCCGGGGCCCGGGAACCACCCCAGCTGGACGGAGAACAGCGACACGAGCGCGATGGCGGTCACGAAGGCGGGGGTCGCCGTGGCGACGCCGGTGCCGAGGAGCACCGCCCGGTCCAGCGGGCCGGGCCGCAGGGCGGCGAGGATCCCGGCCCCCACACCGATGAGGGCGACGAGCAGCGCCGCGTACCCGACGAGCAGGGCCGTACCGGGCAGCCGGGAGCCGATGAGCGCGGCGACGTCCTGGTGGAACTGGGCGGAGGTGCCGAAGTCGCCCTGGAGGACGCCGCCGAGCCACTTCGCGTACTGCACGGCCAGCGGATCGTCCAGGTGGTACTGGGAGCGCAGGGCCGCCACGGCCTCGGGGGTCGCGGGGCGGCCGTGGAGCAGGAACGACACCGGGTCGCCGGGTGCCAGGTGGACGCTGCCGAAGACCACGAGGGAGGTCACGAACAGCACCGCCACCAGGCCGAGGAGCCGTCCGACGAGGAAGCGGGTCATTTCTTCGCGGCCCCGATCGTCGCGGCCCAGGGGTAGTACAGCTGGGAGATCCCGGTCGGGGCGCCGGTGACGCGCTTGCCGAGGAAGACGGAGTGGGGCGCCTCGTAGACGGGGATGATCGGGAGTTCACGCATCGCTATTCCCTGCAGCGTGGCGGTCAGTTCCGCGCGCTTGCCGGCGTCGGGCTCGGCGTTGGCCCGGTCGAAGGCGACGTCGAACTCGGCGTCCGACCACTTGCCGTAGTTCCCGAAGTCGCCGGTGCGCAGGTACTGGTAGAACTCCAGCGGATCCGGCGTGTTGTCGTACCCGCTGGTGATGACGAGGTCGAGCCCCTCGCGCGCGCCCGGGTCGACGAAGATGCTGCTGTACGCCTCCGGGGCGACGGCCTTGAGCTTGACGTCGAGGCCGATCTGGCGTCCGGCGGCCTGGACGGCGTTGGCGACGACGCTGATCTCGGGGGCGAGCGTGCTGGTGGCCAGGGTGAGGGACCGGCCGACCGCGCCCGCCTCGTGGATGAGCTTCTTCGCGGCCTCGATGTCGTACACGGGCTCGGGCAGCGTGTCGTACAGCGCGGCGGTCTTCTCGGGGGCCAGCGCCCAGGCGCCGCGCGCGGCGGGGGCCTTGGCGGGGACGCCGACGCCGCCGGCCGCGGCCTTGACGATGTTCTTCCGGTCGAGCGCCAGGGACAGGGCCTTGCGGACCCTGATGTCGCCGAGCGGGCCGTGGAAGTCGAGGACCGCGAGGTTCGACGCGGCGGTGTTGGGGCCGAAGAGCACCGTGCCCCTGCCGCTGGCGCGGAGCTGCCCGAGCGAGGAGGACGGCACCATGTATCCGCCGTCGGCGGTGCCGGACAGGAAGGCGTTCGAGCGGGCCGCGGCGTCCTCGATGAAGGTGAACTTCACCCGCTCCGACTTGGGGGCGAGCTTCGGGTCCCAGTAGGCCGCGTGCTTTTCGAGGGTGATCTCGGCGCCCTGGGACCAGGTGTCGAGGGCATAGGGCCCGGTGCAGTTGATCTTGCTCTTGGGGGTGCCGTAGTCCTTGCCGGCCTTGGCGAGGGTGGCCGCGCTCTCGATGGTGCCGGGGGAGGCGGCCATCAGCTCGTGGAGCAGGATGTCGGGCTTGGCGAGCCGGAGCGTGACCTCCAGCGGGCCGGTCTTCTCGATCGTGTCGACGCTCTTGAAGGCAGAGCCCCAGGGGGAGCCGGTCTCCGGGTCCATCTGGCGTTTCAGGGAGGCGACCACGTCGTCGGCGGTCATGGTCGTGCCGTCGTGGAACCTGACCCCGGGGCGCAGGGTGTAGACGAGGGTGCGCGGGTCGGGGCGGTCGTACTTCACCGCGAGTCCGGGTTCGATCCTCAGGTCGGGGGTGACCCGCAGGAGCTGCTCGCAGACGTTGGCGAGCACGGTGTTCGGCGGGTAGTCGTACGCGAGGGCGTAGTCGAGCGTGTACGGCTCGGCGTACAGGGACCAGGTGAAGGTGTCCAGCGGGCCCTGGGCCGGCGGCGACAGCGGAGTGACCTTGAAGTCGGCGCCGCCGGCGGCGGCCCTCGGCGTCGTCGCGCCGGAACAGGCGGCGGTGGTGGCCGCGAGCGCGGCGGTACAGGCGAGAAGCGCGATGGTTCTGGACATGCGCATGCAGACCCACCCCTTTACGGGTGTAGTGACGGGCGCTGGGGGATGGAGCGAGTATTGATGCGGGAACGTTCCCGCACAACCCTCTGCGGGAACGGTTTTGCAAAGGTCGGGAGGGTGGCAGCATCAGTCTCATGACCGACGCCACACCGCACGGCGGGCAGCCCTCGCCGCCCCTCCCACGCGTCCGCCTCGTCGACGTGGCCCGCGAGGCGGGCCTCTCCAAGACGACCGTCTCGGCGGCACTGAACGGCACCGGAAGGCTCTCTCCCGAAGTGCGGGAGAGAGCCCGCGAGACCGCGCGCAGAATGGGCTACCGGCCCAACGCCACCGCGCGCCGGCTGCGCGCGGGACGGGCCAGACTGATCGGATACGTGGTCGGGGAGTTCGCCGACGCCCCCTGGACCTTCCTGGAGTCGCCGTACTTCGCCCGGCTGACCGCGGCGACCGCGGCGACCTCGCTGCGACGCGGCTACGCCGTGGTGCTGCTGCCCGCCGGGTCCCTGCAGAGCGAGTGGGCCGACCTGTCGCTCGACGCGGTGGTCGTCGCCGACCCCGTCGCCGACGACCCGATCGTCGAGGACCTCCTCGCCGCCCGCATCCCCGTGTTCAGCGACCGCTCCGTCGAGGGGCGGCCAGGGGCCTACTGGGTGGACGTGGACGCCGGTGGCGCCGTGCGCGAGGCCCTCGACCACCTCCGCGAGCAGGGCGCCCGCCGGCCGGTCCTCCTCGTACCGGACAGCACCACCCGCTTCCACACCGAGGTGTTCGCCGCACACCACGAGTGGTGCGCGGCCCACGGCCTGCCGGAACGGGTCGTACGCGTCGGGGCGCCGGGCAACGGCCCCGTCATCCGTGCCGTCGAGACCGCCCTAGCGGGCGACCCGTCGGCCGACGGGGCACGGCCCGACGCCCTCCTCGTCGTGGCGGAGGCGAGTCCGCCCCTCGTCCTGGACGCGGCGCGCCGGCTCGGCTACCGCGTCCCCGGCGACCTGCTCCTCGTCTGCGTGAGCGAGGACGTCACCGCCGAGCACACCGAGCCGCCCGTGACCACCCTGAGCCTGCGGCCCGAGGCGATCGCGGAGGCGGGCGTCGACACCCTGGTGGCGGTCCTGGAAGACGGCGACCTGGAGACGGCGGGGGTGCTCGTCCCGACCCGTCTCGACGTACGGGCGTCATCGGTCCGGCCCGCTCAGACCGCGTGCACGAGCCGGCCGCCGACATAGGTCCGCTCCACCCGGGCCTCGGCGATCTCCTCGGCGGGCGCCGAGAGGATGTCGCGGTCCAGGACGACCAGGTCGGCGAGGGCGCCGACCCGCAGGCTGCCCGCGTCGTCGTGACCGTTCACATGGGCGGACCCGGCGGTGTAGGCGGCCAGCGCGGTCGGCAGGTCGAGCCGCTGCTCGGGGTAGAAGATCCGGTCGTGGTCGGCTTCGGGATCCCGGCGGTTCACGGCCACGTGCAGGCCCGCCAGCGGATCGGGGCTGCTCACCGGCCAGTCGCTGCCCGCGACGAGGGTCGCGCCCGCGCGCACCAGGTCGCCGAAGGGGTACTGCCAGGCGGCCCGCTCCGGGCCCAGGAACGGGATGGTCAGGTTGTCCATCTGGGGTTCGTGGGCCGCCCACAGGGGCTGGATGTTGGCCAGCGCGCCGAGCCCGGCGAAACGGGTGAGGTCCTCGGGGTGGACGACCTGGAGATGGGCGAGGTGGTGGCGGTTGCCGCGGTGGCCGTTGGCCGCCACCGCCGACTCGATCGCGTCGAGGGCCTCGCGCACGGCCCGGTCGCCGAGCGCGTGGAAGTGCACCTGGAAGTCGAGCGCGTCGAGCTCCGTCACGTAGCCGCGCAGCGCGCCGGGCTCGATGAAACTCAGGCCGCTGTTGGCGGTGGCGCAGCCGCAGCCGTCCAGATAGGGGGAGGTCATGGCGGCGGTGAAGTTCTCCGCGACGCCGTCCTGCATGATCTTCACCGAGCTCGCGCGGAACCGCCCGGCCCGCAGCTTCTCGCGCCGGGCCACCAGTTCGGGAATCTGCTCGGCGCCGCGTGCCCGGTCCCACCAGAGCGCCCCGGTCACCCGGGCCGTGAGGGAGCCGTCCCCCGCCGCGGTCATGTACGCGTCCGAGGGATCGGGCCGGCCGTTGAGGTCGCCGAGCATGGCGTCCTGCCAGCCCGTGATGCCGAGGGAGTGAAGCAGCCGCTGGGCCCGCAGCAGCCCGGCGAGGAGTTCCGCCCCCGTGCTCGCCGGCAGCAGCCGGCCGACCAGCGACGTGGCGCCCTCCTGGAGCATGCCGCTGGGAGTGCCGTCCGGCTCGCGCTCGATCCGGCCGTCGGCGGGATCGGGGGTGGCGGCGGTCACTCCGGCGAGTTCGAGTGCCCGGGTGTTGGCCCAGGCGCCGTGGTGATCCCGGTTGGACAGGAGGACCGGGCGGTCCGGTACGACGGAGTCGAGCAGCTGGCGGGTCGGCAGGCCGCCCTCGAAGCTCTCCATCGACCAACCGCCGCCGGTGATCCACTCGCGCTCGGGGTGGGCGTCCGCGTAGGCCCGGACCAGGGCCAGGTAGTCGTCCACGCCGACGGTCTCGGTCAGATCGCACTCGGCCAGTTCCACTCCGGCGAAGACCGGGTGCATGTGGGCGTCCTGGAAGCCGGGGAGCAGCAGCTTCCCCGTCAGGTCGACCACCTCGGTGCCCGGCCCGACGAGTTCGAGCACCTCGTCGTGACCGACGGCCGCGATCCGGTCGCCGATGACGGCGAGCGAGGTCGCCCGGGTGCGGGCCGGATCCACCGTGAAGACGGGGCCGCGGGTGAAGAGCAGATCGGCCTTGGCCATTCGAAAGCTCCAGAGCGTGAGGCGACGGGGGATGGGCGCCATGGAAGCGGGAAGGCCGTTTACACGTCAATGGTGTTGTCGTAAGGTCCCGGCCATGTCCGAACGAGTCGTCCCAGAAGGCGAACGCCGACGCCGCAGACCCACCAAGCAGGGTGCCGTCCTCTCGGAGCAGCTCATCGTCGAGACGGCGCTGCGGCTGGTCGCCCAGCACGGCGCCGAGGCGCTCTCCGTACGGAGACTGGGTGCCGCACTCGGCGCCGACCCGAGCGCGCTCTACCGCTACTTCCGCAACACCGACGCACTCCTCCTCGCCCTCGCCGACGAGCTGATCGGCAGGGCGCAGGAGGGCTGGCGGGCGACCGGGGACTGGCAGGAGGACCTGCGCTCGATGGGCCTGCGGATCCACGCCTGCTACCTGTCCCACCCGCAGGCGGCGGTCCTCGGCGCGTACCGCACGACGGGACGTCCGCACGAGACCGGGGCCGTCGAGCGGATCCTCGGCATCCTCCGTTCGGCGGGCTTCCCGGACCACTTCGCCGTCCGCGCCTATCACGCGTTCGTCGACCAGGCCCTGGCCTTCGCGGCCCAGGACGCCGCCGCTCTCGCTCTGCCGAAGGCCGCCCGGGAGGCGGACGAGGCGGTGTGGAACTCGGTCTACGGCAGGCTGTCGGCCGACACCCACCCGAACATCGCCGCGGCCTTTCCGCTGCTCGCCGCCGACATGCGGGGCAGCGGTTACCCGTTCGCCCTGGAGCTGCTGCTCGGCGCGATGGCGGCGCTGCGCCCGGCCTCGGCCGAGGCCTGAGCCGTGGCCTGAGCCGTGGCCGCCCAGCGGGTGATGTGCCGGTCGTCCCGCGGGTGGCGCGTCGGTCGTCCCGCGGGCGTGACGGGTCAGGACAGGGCCCGCCAGGTCTCGTTCAGCGCCACCCGGAACGCCTCGGTCTCCTCCGGGCCCAGGCCGGCGGTCATGCGTTCCTCGATGCGGCGGGCCGGCTCGGCGTACTCGTCGAGCAGCCGCCGTCCGGGGTCGGCGAGCAGGATGAGGCGTTCGCGGCGGTTGGTCGGATGGGGCTCGCGGCGGATCAGGCCGCGGGCCTCCAGCGCGCGGACCATGTCGGCCATCGACTGGGCGGTGACGAAGGAATCGCGGGCGAGCTGCGCCGCGGAGATGCCGTTGTGCCGCTCCAGCACCGTCAGAGCCGTGTACTGCAACGCCGTGACCCCGGCGGGTTTGAGCAGCTCCTCCAGGCGGGCGCGCACCACCAGCTCCGTTCGCTTGATCAGGTAGAGCAGCGAGGTGCTCACGTTCGTCCTTCCGTCGTGACGGCCCGGGTGGGGCGGCTCGTACCGCTCCCGGTGCCGTGCCACCGCGGCGGCTCTGCCACCTTAGGGCATTGACAGGAATCCTGATGATTACCCAGACTGCGGTTCATCAGGATTCCTGTCGATCCCGGCCCGGCCGGCGCTTTCGGCATGCCCCTCCACATCTCCCCTCCCACCACTTTCGAGAGGCACCTCTCATGGATCTTCAGGGCAAGGTCGCCGTCGTCACCGGCAGCGGACGCGGCCTCGGACTCGCCTACGCCCAGGCCCTCGCCGCCGCGGGCGCCGCCGTCGTCGTCAACGACACCGACAAGGACACGGTGGCCGCCGCCGTCGCCTCGATCACGTCCCGCGGGGGCACGGCGACCGGCGTCGCCGCGGCCGTGGGCGACAGCGAGGCGGCCCAGCGGCTCGTGGACGCCGCGGTCGAGGAGTTCGGACGCCTGGACGTACTCGTCACCAACGCCGGCATCCTGCGCGACCGCGTGCTCTGGAAGATGACCGACGAGGACTTCGACGACGTCGTACGGGTCCACCTGCGCGGCACGTTCACCTGCGCCCGCGCCGCCGCCGTCCGCATGCGCGAGCAGGGCACCGGCGGCAGGCTCGTGCTGATCTCCTCGCCCGCCGGGCAGCGCGGCAACTTCGGCCAGACCAACTACGCCGCCGCCAAGGCCGGCATCGTCGCCATGGCCCGCACCTGGGCCATGGAGCTGGGCCGCGCCGGCATCACCGTCAACGCCGTCGTACCCGTCGCCGCCACCGAGATGACCAGGACCATCCCGGCGTTCGCCCCGGTCATCGAGGAATCCGAGCGCACCGGCGCACCGCTGCCGGACTGGCTGCGCAAGGACGAGGGCCTCGGCACCGTCGAGGACGTCGCCGCCCTGATCACCTTCCTGGCCTCGGACGACTCCGACGGAGTGACCGGGCAGGCCATCGGCATCGGTGGCGACCGCCTCGCCCTGTGGGCCCACCCGAAGGAGAAGGCGGTCGCCTTCGCCGACGGAGGCTGGAGCGGCGAAGCGATCGCCGCCGAGTGGCCGGGCGGCGTCGGAGCCGAGCCCGAGACCTACGGCATCCCCGCGCCCCAGGCCCCGGAGGCGTGAGATGACCGACCGCCCCCACCAGACCGCCGCACTCGACGTCGACGCGCTGACCGCCATCGACGTGCACACCCACGCCGAGGTCTCCAAGGACGGCCACGGGGCCCTCAGCCCCGAACTGTTCGGCGCCTCCGAGGAGTACTTCAAGGCGCACGGCCACCGGCAGCCCACCATCGACGAGATGGCCGCGCACTACCGCGAACGCCGCATGGCGGCCGTCGTCTTCACCGTCGACGCCGAGCACGCCACCGGCCACCCGCGGATCTCCAACGAGGAGATCGCCGAGAGCTGCGCCGCCCACGCCGACGCCCTGATCCCGTTCGCCAGCGTCGACCCGCACAAGGGCCGCGCCGGGGTCCGGGAGGCCCGGCGCCTGGTGGAGGAACACGGGGTCCGCGGGTTCAAGTTCCACCCCAGCATCCAGGCCTTCTCCCCGGACGACCGCCTCGCCTACCCGCTGTACGAGGCCATCGAGGAACTCGGCGTCCCCGCCCTCTTCCACACCGGGCAGACCGGAATCGGCGCGGGCGTCCCGGGCGGCGGCGGCATCCGGCTGAAGTACTCGAACCCGATGGCGGTCGACGACGTCGCCGTCGACTTCCCCGAACTGAGGATCGTCCTCGCCCACCCGTCCTTCCCCTGGCAGGACGAGGCCCTCGCGGTCGCCACCCACAAGCCGCACGTCTACATCGACCTGTCCGGCTGGTCGCCGAAGTACTTCCCGCCGCAGCTCGTGCGCTACGCCAACACCCTGCTCAAGGACAAGGTCCTCTTCGGCTCCGACTATCCGGTCATCACCCCCGACCGGTGGCTCGCCGACTTCGCCGCACTCGACATCAAGCCCGAGGTCCGGCCGAAGATCCTCAAGGAGAACGCCGTCCGCCTGCTCGGCCTGTCCACCGACTGAAGGAAACGCTCGTGCTGAACCAAGGCATCGGCTCCTGGCCGGCGCGCCGGGCCCGCAAGACACCCGACCGGACCGCCGTCGTCCACGCCGGACACACCCTGACCTACCGGGAACTCCACCGGCGTGTCCTGCGGCTCGCCCACGGCCTGCGGGCCCTGGGCGTGGCGAGTGGCGACCGGATCGCCTACCTGGGGCCCAACCATCCGGCCTTCCTGGAGACGCTGTTCGCCGCCGGAGCGCTCGGCGCGGTCTTCGTCCCCCTCAACACCCGCCTGGCCACACCGGAGCTGGCGTACAACCTCGCCGACTCCGGCAGCGTCGTCCTCATCCACGGCCCCGAGCACACCGAGACCGCACGGGCCGCCGCCGACGAGGCCGGGGTGCGCCACCGGATCGCCCTCGAAGGGCCCGACGGGTCCGGCGACGGCGCCCTCGCCTACGAGGAGCTGCCGGCCGCCGCCACGGACGAGCCGCTGGACGTGGCCGTGCGCCCCGAGGACCCGTGCATGATCATGTACACCTCCGGGACCACGGGCCGGCCCAAGGGAGCCGTCCTCTCCCACGGCAACATCGTCTGGAACAGCGTCAACGTCCTCGTCGACACCGACCTCACCGCCGACGAGGTCACCCTGGTCGTGGCCCCGCTGTTCCACACCGGCGCCCTGAACATGACCTGCCTGCCCACCCTCCTCAAGGGCGGCCAGGTGGTCCTGCTCGCCGCCTTCGACGCCGACCTGGTCCTCGACACCGTCGAGCGCCGGCGCGTCACCTGCCTGTTCGGCGTCCCCACGATGTACGACGCGATGGCCGCCCGGCCGCGCTGGGCCGGCACCGACCTCTCCAGCCTGCGCACCCTCAACTGCGGCGGCGCCCCGGTACCGGCCCGCACGATCGCCGCGTACATCGACCGCGGCCTCGCGTTCAGTCAGGGCTACGGCATGACCGAGGCGTCCCCCGGCGTCCTCTTCCTCGACCGGGAGCAGACGGCCGCCAAGGCGGGTTCCGCCGGAGTCCCGCACTTCTTCACCGACACCCGCATCGTCCGGCCCGACGGCAGCGACACCGCACCCGGCGAACGCGGCGAGGTCCTCGTCCAGGGCCCCCACACCATGACCGGCTACTGGAACCGGCCCGAGGACACCGAGGCCGCCTTCACCGACGGCGACTGGCTGCGTACCGGCGACATCGCCCGGACCGACGCCGACGGCTACGCCTACATCGTCGACCGGGTCAAGGACATGTACGTCTCCGGCGGCGAGAACGTCTACCCCGCCGAGGTCGAGGACGCGCTCCTCGGCCACCCCGCCGTCGCCGAATGCGCGGTCATCGGCATCCCCGACCCGGTCTGGGGCGAGGTCGGCCGAGCCGTCGTCGTCCTCAAGCCCGCGGCCCGCGCCGACGAGGAAGGCATCCTCGGCCACCTCAGGGGCCGGCTCGCCACGTACAAGATCCCGAAGTCGGTCGTCCTCACCGGCGGCCTGCCCCGTACGGCCTCCGGAAAGATCGTCAAGTCCGCCGTGCGCGACACCTTCGCCACCAGCCCCGCCGAACGTCCCCAGCCGTGACCGGCGTTCGAGCAGGACGTTCCCCCCGGGCGCGCTCGGCGTCGCCCGCGCCATCGAAAGGTCTCCTCATGCCCATCGCCATCGCCGACGGCCTCGACGCACTCACCTCCCTCAGCGGAGCCGACCTCGGCCGCACCGAGTGGCTCGAGATCACCCAGGACCGGGTGAACACCTTCGCCGACGCCACCGACGACCACCAGTGGATCCACACCGACCCGGAGAGGGCAGGGGACGGGCCCTTCGGCGGCACCATCGCCCACGGCTACCTCACCCTCTCCCTGATCATCCCGCTCTTCGGCGAGCTGCTCGGCATCACCGGCACCAGGATGAGCGTCAACTACGGCCTGGACAAGGTCCGCTTCCCCAGCCCCGTCCGCGTCGGCGCGAAGATCCGTCTCCACGGTGTCGTCGGCACGGTGGAGGAGGTCAAGGGCAACGGCGTGCAGATGCCGGTCACCTTCACCGTCGAGGTCGAGGGCGGCGACAAGCCGGCCTGCGTCGCCGAAGCCGTCTACCGCCACTACGCCTGACCGGCCCCGCCGCGCGGCACCCGCCCCGCCCCGCCGCGCGGCACCCGCCCCGCCCCGCCGCGAGGCACCGGCCCCGCCCTTCCGCACGGCCTCACCTGCCCCGGCCGCGGCGGCCCGGGCGGTCGTCGCGGCCGGTCTCGGCCTGGAGGGCGGCGCGGGTCAGGGGCCCGTACACGCCGCGCTCCTCCGGGATGCCGCGGATTCTCTGGTAACGGCTCAGGGCCGCTTCCAGGAAGGGGCCGAACCTGCCGCTGGCCGGGCCGAAGTACAGATAGATCTGCTGCAGCCGCCGCTGGAGGCCCTCGACCTCGGGCCCGGTGCTGCCGAGGCGGAGGACCTGCGTGTCCGGGCGCTCGGGCGGCGGGGTCGTCCGGGTCGGGGCCGGATCGGGGCGGCGGGTTGCGGGGCGCGTGGGCGGTACGGGGCCGCGGGTCGTCACGGGAGGCGCCGCCGAGGCGGTGCGGTGCGCGGCCCCCGTCGGCCGTCCGGTGGCCGGGGGAGTGGTCGCGGCGGTGGTCGTGGCCGGGGGAGAGGTGGCCGGCGTCGTGGACGACGGACGGGGGGCCGGTCCCGACGTCCCGGCGGGGGACGGCGGTTCGGCGTCCGGGGTCTCCTGCGGCGGCGGCAGATCGGGCATCGTGAGGGTCAGCTTGTCCGCGGGCTCCCGCTCCATTCCCGAGGTCAGTCCCACCGACAGGCCGATGCCGGCGGCGAGCGCGCCGGTGATCAGCAGGGGCAGCGACATGCCGTTCCGGTTCTCGGGCTCGGGGGCCGGTGCCGCTCTCCGCGCCCGAGTCCTTCTCCTCATGTGCCGTGGTTTCCCCGCTCGGTGGCGCGCGCGCGAGCCGCCCGCCGCGGCGACCGTCGGGAGGCTCGGCGTGGCGTCGAAGAGTTCGACGTCCTGGACGCGGGCCCCCGGGCCGTCGCCGCCGGGGCGGGCGACCTTCCCGAAGACATCGTCGCCGGGCACGGGACTCGGCTCCGGTTCGGGGGCGGCGCTGGGTGCGACTGCTGTGGTCAGGGCAGTCCTGTGGCGCATGCGGGTGCTCCCTGTGTGGTGAAGCCGTGAAGGTAGGAAGGAGTCGAGGAGACTTTGACCGCCGCTCAAGAGGGGCGTCAACTGGGGACGACTGCCGCAAAACCGGGCGCTCGCGACGTTGATTCTTAAACAACCCTTAATAAGTGACGCACGTCACCCTCGGGGCATGCGCGGGTGACTGACATGCCACCAGACCGAGCTCCACCCACCCCACTTCGCGGGACGTCGGGGCCTTGATTCATGGATATACAGTTCCCGGTGATGCCATAAGTGAACAGGAGGCAGTCGCCCATGCCATGGCACACCGATCCCAGCCGGAACGGCGCACACAGCGCACGCGGCACCCGTGGCAGAGCACGGCCCAGGAACGCGAGCCCCGGCCGCGCACCCGTCGAACCCCTCCCCGGCCCCGGACGGGCCGAACGCCGCCGTGCCGCCGCCCAGCGAGGCCGGGGCAGAGGCCGCCCGGCCGTCCCCGCGCCGAACGGGGGCGGTACCGGGACCGGCGACGGGCGTCCCCTCTCCCGGGTGGCGGCGCGCCGCGCGGCCCGGGAGGCGAAGGCGGCCAAGGAGAGCGCCGGTGCGGTCGTCGGCGAACTGTTCATCACGCTCGGCGCGGTCATGCTGCTCTTCGTCGCCTACCAGCTCTGGTGGACGAACGTCCTCGCCGGCCAGGAGACCGACCGCGCCAAGGAGCAGATCGAGGACACCTGGGCCAAGGACGACGCGGCCAAGGACGACAGCGAGCCGGGAGCGTTCGAACCCGGCGAGGGCTTCGCCATCATGTACATCCCCAAGCTGGACGTCGTCGTGCCCGTCGCCGAGGGCATCAGCAAGGCGAAGGTCCTCGACAAGGGCATGGTCGGCCACTACGCCGAAGGCAGGCTCAAGACGGCCATGCCCTCCGACAAGCAGGGCAACTTCGCCGTCGCCGGCCACCGCAACACCCACGGCGAACCGTTCCGGTACATCAACCGGTTGAAGCCCGGCGACCCCATCGTCGTCGAGACCCGGAACGCGTACTACACCTACGAGATGGCGAGCATCCTGCCCCAGACCGCCCCCTCGAACGTCTCCGTGATCGAACCCGTCCCGAAGGGCTCCGGATTCACCGAGCCCGGCCGGTTCATCACGCTGACCACCTGCACACCCGAGTTCACCAGCACCTACCGCATGATCGTGTGGGGCAGGCTGATCGAGGAACGTCCGCGCAGTCAGGGAAAGCCGAAAGCGCTCGCGGGCTGACGAGCCCGGCCCCCGCCTCGGGGCCGCCCCGGCCTCAGGCCGGGATCTCCGCGGCCGCCGGTGCCTCCAGCTTGATCCCGACGCTGCGGACCGTGTGCAGGTACCGGGGGCGGGTCGCCGATTCCCCCAGTTTCCGGCGCAGCCAGGAGAGATGGACGTCCACGGTGCGCTCCCCGCGGTACGTCTGCAGCCACACCTGCCGGAACAGTTCGCTGCGCGCCACGACGACCCCGGGGCGCCACGCCAGGTACTCCAGGAGGTCGAACTCCTTGCGCGTCAGGTCGAGCGGGGAGCCGTCCAGGACGGCCAGCCGACGGGCCCCGTCGACGGCGAGCCCGCCCACCTCCACGACGTCCGGGCACAGGCCTCCGCTTCCGGAGGCCGCCCGCCGCAGCACCGCGGTCATCCTGGCGATGAGGTGGTCCACGGAGAAAGGCCTGACGAGGTAGTCGTCGGCCCCGCTGCCCAGCACCCGTACGATCTCGCGCTCGTCGCGCCGGGCCGTCACGACGACCACGGGGATGTCCGAGACGGTACGGAGCATCTTGAGCATCTCCAGGCCGTCGAGGTCGGGCAGGCCCAGGTCGAGCACCATCACGTCGAACGGCTCGTTCAGGACGGCACGCAGCGCGCCCAGGGCCGTCCCGCAGTCCCGCACGGTGTACGAGGCGTCCGCGAGACGCCTGTGCAGGGCGGAGCGGACGGACGGATCGTCGTCGACGAGAAGCACCTTTGCCATGTGGTGCACGCTACGTGACACATATATGTGTCAAGCCGCCGGGGGCTGGGCTTGGGTGAGGGGACGGCTATGGCATGTGTGGGTACGCGGCCTGAGCGGGAGGCCGGGCCGTCGGGGGCGGGATCGCACGCCTGACCGGTTAAGGATCTTTAAGACATGGGAAAGCCCGCGTTAACCCCTCCCGCGCGCCTCGCCTCATAAGATGGCATGTGCCGCTGACGCAGCCGCCGGGAGCTCGTGCCGGCGGAGGGGAGCGCCGACTTCGGGCGGTCCCGGAAACGGGAGGACCGGCGGAAGGGGGCCGAGCCGCTACGTCGCGGGGACGGTCGCGGTGTAGAAGACGGAGGACCCCTGCTTGGTGCGGTGCGCGTGCCCCTTGGCGACGAGGTTCTCCAGGGAGGTGCGCACGACGGTGGTCTGGATGTGCCGGTCGCGGTGCCGCTCGGCGAGGGCGGTCGTCACGTCCGACGCGGAACAGGGAGCGTCGCTCGCGGCGAGGTGATGGCGGATCAGCTCGACGAGCGTGGCCTTTCCCGCGCCGGAATTCCTCCCGCCCTTTCCTGCGTTCTGGCGGGGGACCGGGCGGCCGGATTCCGGAGCGCCGGTCCGAAGGGCCTGCTGGAGACTGAGCAGAACGCCGTGGTCGTGCATCAGCTCGTCGAGTTCGGCCGTCAGGCGGGCGACCTCGCCGCGGATGCGCTCCTGCTCCGCCACGTTGCGCTGGAGATCATCGGCGACCTTGCTGCTGTATGCGGACGTGAGTTCCGTTTCTCCCGGCATACTTCCCTCTTCGTCGAATGGGGTCGGACACGCAGGACGTCGCCCCGTCGCTTTCGGCTGTCGGATCTTCCGCTTTCGGTCCCGCTTTCCGCTGTAGCCGACGGCGTAAGCCGACGACCACTGTAGGGCATCGCCTTCACATACTCGGATTTCGGGTGACCGGCATGCCATGGGCGCGCTTTATTGGTCATGCGACCAATTCACGACCGGGAATTTCGGAGTAAATAGAGGTGCCCGTTCGGACTGGTGCGACCACCGGTGAGCGGGCGCCTGGTCAACGGCCGGGGCGGTCGACGAGGGCCGCCCGGGGGTGCCGACCGATGTCACGTCAGCCACCCTGCCGCAGTGCGGAGGCTGTGTTCGGACAGCCTCATCCCCGCCTGATCATGACCTCAAAGAACCCTTAAGAAACACCTGTCGACGCTCCCGCGCCGCACATATGCCATCAACGGATGGTTAGGTTTCCCGTGGCCCACCCCACCACCGCCGGGCCACCCACCCTCATCTCCGCGCAGGTCCGGCCGTCCCGACACCGCGGCACCTGCCGGTTCCCACGCCCGGAAAAGGAAACGTCGCCATGGTCCTGCCCCTCTCCCGAGGCGCTGCCCGCCTCGCGGCCGTACTCGACGCCCTCCCCGACGGCCTCGTGCTCGTCGACCGCGACGGCACGGTCGTCCATGCCAACACCACCGCCCTCGGCATGTTCGAGACCCCCGGCACCGCACTCGTCGGGCGCGCGCTGCTGGATCTGCTGCCGACGTTCGACCCGCGGCTGATCCCGGGCTCGGCGCGCCGCCCGGATCCGGCGGACGAGCGGGCCCGGACCAGGGCGACGCGGATGATCGCACGACGCACGGACGGCGTCGCGTTCCCGGTCGAGGTGACCGATGCCGGCCTGGAGGACGGGCATGGGGCGCACGACGCGTCCAGCGGGTACACCGGGTACGAGCTGCTGATGCTCGTCGTCCGCGATCGCACGGGCACCGTCGACACCGAGACCGAACTGACCCGCTCGCGGCGGCAGACGGAGGTGATCCTGCGGGCCGCCCTCGGAGGGCGTCGCCGGGACGGACACCGATGGCCGGGTCGTCCTGGTGAACCCCGCCTTCGCCGAGATCCTCGGCTACCGCACCGCCGAACTCGACGGCGCCGAGCTGCATCCGCTGATCCTCGGCAGACGCGCGGACGGCACCCCGTTCCCGTACGAGGAGTCCCCGCTCGCCGACACCCTCAGGTCCGGCCGGAAGCACCGCGTGCGCGGTCAGGTCCTGTGGTCCAAGGCCGGCGACCGGGTGCCCGTCGACCTCACCACCGCGCCCGTACGCGACGGCGACCGGCTCATCGGCGCCGTCATGACCTTCACCGACCGCAGGCCGTACGAGGAGCTGATCGCCCGGCACGCCGCCGATCGCGAGGAACAGGCGGAGCGGTACGCGGCCCTCGCCTCCCGGTACGCCGAACTGACCTCGGCACCGGCCGAGTTCCGGCCGTACGCGGCCGATCCGCTCACCGCGGACGGCCCGGAGGACCCGCGGCGGGAAGAAGCGGCGGCGGGTATCACCCGGCACCCCACCACACTGGGCACCGTCGTGACCGCCGGCATCGACAAGGCCTCCGCGCTCACCGGCCCGCACCGCACGCAGTTCGCCGTGCACGCCCCGCCCGTCGTCGTCGCGCTCGATCCGGCGCGCGCGTCGACCGCCCTGGCCCATCTGATCGCCGACGCCTCAGGGGTCACCTCCGCGGGCGCGGCCCGCCCGGGCGCGCGGGCCGTGCCCCGGGCCGACACCACCGTCGTCATCACGGCGGGGCTGCGCGGTGACCAGCTGCGCATCGAGATCTCCGGCCCCAGAGCCGTCAACGACCCGGCTCACGTCCTCGTCGCGCGGGCCATCGTCGACGCCCACGGCGGAGACCTCGTCGCCCGGGAGCACCCCCGGGGCTACGGCCTCACCTATGTCATCCGGATCCCGCAGAACCCCGCGCCCCCACCCGTACCCGCGGCCTCGTCCCTCGCGCAGTCCCGTCCCCGGCGCTCGCTCCAGGACCCGGTCGCCGGCTCCTGGATCATCGGCGCGGCGGTCGGCGCGCACCGGGACAGGACGGCCGCCCGCTCCCGTCCTTATGCCGTCCCGGCCGAGTCGGCTCCCCGCCTCCGGAGCGGCGGCGACGAGGCCGCGCAGCAGCGCATCGTCCACCTCCTCGCCAGGATCAGGCGCGACTCCGCCTGACCGGACCCGCCGCCCCCGCGGCACCCCGCGCGCTCCACGGGGCGCGGGTGGCGGCCCTCGGAGCGGCGTCGGTCGGCTCGCCGACGGGCCGTCACGGCCGCACGGCGCCACCACCCGGGAGTGGTGACGCCGTGCGGGACGTGAACGGCTGAACCGCTAACGGATACGCGTCACTTGCCGAGCCACGCGTTGTGGACGGTCAGCGTCGACGTGTTGCCCTGCTTGTCCTCGACCACGGCGGAGAGCGAGATCCCGCTGTCCTTGGCAGGACTCTTCACGGAGATCGCGCCGTTCCGGACCGGCACCCGGTGCCAGGTCTTCCCGTCGTCGTAACTCACCGAGACCTTCAGGGACATGAGGTTCGTCCCGGCGGCGGAGCCCTGCACGGTGACCGGGACGACGACCGGAACCCGCGCGGCGGCACGCGAGGTGAGGTCGACGGGTGCGGTGAAGCGGACGGTGGACACCGGCAGCGCGGTGGTGGCCGTGACCTGCTTCGAACGGAAGGTGAAGCTCGTGTCGACCCGGGTGGACGCGGCGGCGAGCTGCGCCGAGCGCTCCACGGAGGTCACCAGCCGGTACTCGGCGTCGGAGCCGTCGACCGTGAAGGGCTGCGAGCCGGTCAGCGGGTCGTCGTTCTCGGCGACCTTGACGCCGTCGCGGTACAGCGTCGACGTGGCCGAGGTGTTCGGGGAGTTTCCCGCGTGCCCCTTGCCGTCGGCGAACAGCGGCAGCGAACCGACGAGCTGCTGCTCGCCCGTAGCCGGGTCGGGAGCGGTGCGGAACACGCCCGCGTTCCCGCCCAGGAGCGGGCCGAGGACGCCCGTGTTGAACGTCTCGCGGTAGGTCCGCCCGGCCTCGTAACGCTGCGGCCGGGCCATCTCCCAGCTGCCCTCGTAGGCCGGGTAGCCCCACTGGTCGGGCGCGCCCGCCTGGTCGAACCTGGTGACCCACTCGACGTCGTCCGCGGTGGAGACGTAGAAGGTGCGCGTGCCCGGCGCCGGCTGCGGGTCGGAGAAGCCGTTGCCTTCCGGGGCGCCCGGGATGTGGGCGAAGGGGGAGACGAAGGCGGACTTCCCGGGGGCGGAGGCTCCGAGGCCCACCTTGAGGGTGGCCAGCTCGTTCGCCTTCACGTGCTTGGTGTAGCCGGTCGCGACCTTGTCCGTCCTCCCGCCGAAGGCCACCGAGTACTGGCTGGTGGCGTCCTTGAGGAAGTGGGCGTCCCAGGTCTGCAGCAGCGAGCCGTCGGTGACGGCCGGACCCATGTGGGCGGTACGGAAACCGGCGAAGCTCCTGAGGACCCAGCCGTTGCCGACGCGGCCGATGTCGGTGCCGCCGAGCTCGTAGTACGTGCCTCCGTAGTCCACCGCGTCGATGCCGGGCACGGTGAGGTCCACCGGCTCGGTGGTCCGCGCGTCGGAGACGACGGTGGTGTCGCCGGAGACCTCCAGCTTCGGCTGGGCGATCCAGTCGGTGCCCTTGGTGTAGTCCGACGGGTCCTGGTAGACCGCCGTGCTGAGGGTGTACGAGCCCTTGGGGACCCGGATGGTGTGGCTGCCCGGCTCGTTGTCGATACGGGTGCCGAAGCCGGCCGCCGCGCCCGAGACGCCGACCAGCGTGCTGGTGAAGTTCTGGGCGTCGGCGCCGTCACGGCCGACGGTACGGAGCGTGACGTCGTACGACTCCGCCTCGCGGACGGCCACCGCGGCCGTGCGGACCGACTGGCCCGCGGCGGTGGCGGTGACGTAGCCCGAGTAGTCGCCGTCGGCGTCACCGATCCGGGTGTCGGCGGTCAGGTCGACCTCGGCCCGGCCGCCGGCGGGCACGGTCACCTTGTCGGTGCCGAGCGCGAAGAAACCTGCGGGGGCCGGCTTGCCCTTCGGGTCGAGCGTGGCCACCGACAGGTCGAGGGTGACGTCGGTGGTCCCGAGGTTGCGGTAGGCGAGCTTCCGGGTGACGGGCAGGTCGTCCGCGTGCGGCCACCGCGCCGTGCCGAAGGTCAGCGAGACCGGATCGGCGACGACGCTCTGGGACAGGGCCTTGTCGACCTGGACGCGACCGGAGCCCTGCTGGAAGGCGGTGTAGCCGCCGCCCTTGGTGGACGCGGTCAGCGCGCCCTTGAGCTCGGTGGACTTCCAGTCCGGGTGACGCTGCTTCAGGATCGCCGCCGCGCCCGCCACATGCGGGGTGGCCATGGAGGTGCCGTCGATCTGCAGGTACCCGGGGGCGGGGTGCGGGGTGCCGGGGCGCGTGTCGATCGCGCTGCCGGCCGCGGCGGCCGCGGCGATGGCCACGCCGGGCGCGGTCAGGTCCGGCTTGACCGCTCCGTCACCGACGCGCGGGCCGGTGCTGGAGAAGGCCGCGAGGCGGTCGTCCTTGTCGACGGCGCCGACGGTCAGCGCGGCGTCCGCGCTGCCCGGCGAGCCCAGCGTCGAGGCGCCGTCCTCGCCCTCGTTGCCCGCGGCGATCGCGA
The DNA here is from genome assembly GCF_036226665.1 of Streptomyces sp. NBC_00691. Lineage (NCBI taxonomy): Bacteria > Bacillati > Actinomycetota > Actinomycetes > Kitasatosporales > Streptomycetaceae > Streptomyces > Streptomyces sp. NBC_00691. Next base: position 6,958,829 of record NZ_CP109007.1, read on the forward strand.
ACAGGATCCCCTTCTCGGCGGACAGCCGGTCGACCGCCTCCTCCAGCGGGTCGACGCCGGGGCTGTCGGGGCCGCCGAGGCTGAGGTTGACCACGTCCGCGCCCTCGGCGGCGGCCCACTCCATGCCGGCCAGGACGGCGGAGTCGTCACCGAAGCCGTTGTCGTCGAGGACCTTGCCGCTGATCAGCTTGGCGCCGGGGGCGACGCCCTTGAACCGGCCGCCGGACTTGGCACCCGTGCCCGCCGCGATCGAGGCGACGTGGGTGCCGTGTCCGACGCGGTCCACGGCGTCGGCCGAGGCGGAGAAGTTCTTCTCGCCGACGACCTGGGAGCTGAGATCGTCATGCGTCTTGTCGACCCCGGTGTCGAGGACGGCGATCGTGACGCCCGTACCGTCGTACCCGGACTCCCACGCCTTGTCGGCGCCGATCTGCGGGACGCTGCGGTCCAGGCTCGCGGCCCGCACCCCGTCCAGCCACACCTTGCCGATGCCGGAGGCGGTGGCCCGCAGGCCGCTGCTCCGCCGGTCGGTCAGCGCGTCCCACACCCGGGCGACATCGTCCGGGGAGGTGCGGATGGCATCGGCGTCGAGGGTCGGGAACGTCCGCCGCAGCTGGGTGTCGCCGGCCGAGCGCACCTCGGCCCGTGCGGCACCGGCGCCCTTCTCGTACTGCACGATCAGTTTGAGTCCGTCCCGATGGCTCTCGCGCAGCCGCGCGTCGGTGAGCACCTCGAGGTCGAAGAGCCGCTGGTCCAGCTTGCCGGCGGCTATCAGGCTCTGCGCGTCGCTGGGCACGACCAGCGTGCGGTCGTTGACGCGCTGCACCTGTACGGGTATGTGCTCACGGCCCCGGGCGGCCTCGAAGCCCACCATGCGGCCCTTGGCGTTCACCACCACGCGGTCGCCGGTGACGAGGGTGATCCGCTGGTCGGTGCCGGGGCGCGGGGTGTCGGGTGTGGCCGTCGCGGGGCCGGTCATGCCTGCTACCAGGGCCACGGATGTGGCCGCTGCGATGGTGAAGGCGCTTGCTCTCTTCACATGTGCGCGCAAGTCTCCCCCAGGAGCTTGGGATGAGGTCGAGTGGTCGGTTCCGGCCGGACGCAACGACGCCCGCCACCGGTCAGCGCAGTATGTGAGCTGATCGACAACGGGGCGGGCGTGGGGGATTGAGCTGCGTGGTTTCCGGCCATCGGGGAGACCCGGTGTGCGATGGGGCCACGACGGCTCTGTGACGGCACCATGACGACGGGGCGATCCTTGTGCGACACCGGACGTCCCGGAAGGCTCCGCATCGCAGTTCCCGCCGACCTTCCGGGCGCCTTCGCACGGGCGGTCGGAGCGTGTCCCTCCTCTTGGCTGTATCCGCACCCTGGGGGAGGGCCTTCGGGCCGGGTGCGGATCCCGGCCCGGCGGCGCGCTGTCGCCGCGGCGGAGCTGCCGCCGGGGTGCGGCGTGCGTCAGCCGAAGTCGGGGACGGGGTGGTTCGGGGCGAGGGCGGCGGCGATGCGCTGGGCGATGGTGTGGGCGCTGTGGCCGGCCGGGGCGGTGGGGCCGTCGGTGGTCGAGACCGGGGAGCCGAGCGCGAGGAGCACGGTGACCGCGGCGAGGGCGGCGGTGCGGGCCAGGAAGGGGGCACGAGCTGATCTCATGGCGGGAGTATCGGCCGCGGCGCACCGGTCCGGTGCCGGAGGCGCCGCCGACCCGCACCTTGTCACCCGTCAGGCCCGCGTGCGCGGCCCCGCCCGGGAGGACGGGGCGTGCGGGGTCCGTGCCTCAGTCGGTGCTCGCGGTCGCGGTGCGTCAGCCCGTACCCGCGGTCGCGTCCGTGCGTCAGCCCGTACCCGCGGTCGCGTCCGTGCGTCAGCCCGTGCTCGCGGTCGCGTCCGTGCCGGCCGTCAGCCAGGTGCCGATTCCCGGGAGCGCCTCCGGGCCGCTCTCGTCCTCCACCGTCACGACCAGATCGGCGATCGTGGTGCCCGCGAGCGAGGCCCTCCACGCGGCTTCCGCGGCCCCCATCGCGCGGGCGATCGGGCAGGCCCTCGCGCACTTCTCGGGAGGGGTCGCCAGCGGTCCGCGCTGCCGGATCTCGGTGCAGACGAACGCCGGATCGGGCCCGTCGACGGCCTGCACGACGTCGAGCAGGGTGATCTCGGCGGCCTCCCGGGTCAGCACGTATCCACCGGTCTTCCCCTGGACGGAGCGCACGAGACCGGCCCGGGACAGCGCCTGCATCTGCTTGGCCAGGTAGCTCGGCGACACGTCGTGCAACTGCGCGAGGCGGGCCGCCGGCACCGGCCGGCTCGCGGCCGTGAGCACCACACAGCAGTGGAGCGCCCACTCCACGCCACCGGACAGTTTCATGTCGCCTCCCCAATTGACTCGGATAGATACTATCCGAGTATCATCTCGGACATCGGGTATCCGAGTTTGCGTCCCAGGGGCCCCGCCGGGCCCGCGAAGGAAGGCACACCATGAAGATCACCGTCATCGGCGGCACCGGGCTCATCGGCTCCCAGGCCGTCACCCTGCTCCGGAAGGGCGGCCACGACGTGGTCGCCGCCTCCCTCTCCTCGGGGGTCGACCTGCTCACCGGCGCCGGCCTGGACGAGGCGCTCGCCGGCGCCCACGCGGTCGTCAACGTCAGCAACTCCCCGACCTTCGACGACGCGTCGCTCGACTTCTTCCGCACCACCGTCGGCAACCTGCTCGCCGCGGGCGGGCGCGCGGGCGTACGCCACCAGGTCGCGCTGTCGATCGTCGGCGTGGACCAGGTCCCCGACCTGGACTACTACCGCGCCAAGGTGCTCCAGGAGGACCTGCTGCGCGACGGCCCGACCCCGTACTCGATCGTCCGTGCCACCCAGTTCTTCGAGTTCATGGACGCCGTGATGTCCTGGACGGCGACCGACGGCGAGGTCCGCCTGCCGGCCACCCCGCTGCGGCCGATCGCGTCCGCGGACGTGGCCGCCGCCCTCGCCGACGTCGCCGTCGGGGAGCCGCTGGACGGCACGCTCGACGTGGCGGGGCCCGAGGTCCTCGCGCTGGACGAGATCGGCCGGATCACCCTGGCCGCCCGCGGTGACGGCCGTCCCGTCGTCGTCGACGACCGGGCCGGCATGTTCGCCGCCGTCCGCGGGGACGTCCTCACCCCCGGGCCCGGTGCGCGCCTGGCGCCCACCCGTTATCGCGACTGGCTGACCGCCTCCCTGGCCGGCTGACGGGCTCGCCGCCCGCCGCCCGCCGGTCAGCCGAAGACGACGGACACGCGGTCGAAGCCGAGGGCGTGGAGCAGCCCCTGGAGCATGCCGGTGGTGTTGCGTTCGGCCCGGGTCGTGAGGTCGCTCTCCCGGGCGGCCTCACCGATGTGCCGGGCGGCGAGGGACTGGACGGCGCGCTCGCTCGCGGGGTTGTCGGAGAACAGGTCGCCCAGCCGGTCGAGCAGGCCGCGCTGCTTGGACACCGCGTAGGACCGCTCGGGGTCGAGAGCGGGTTCGCCGAGCCGCGCGTGCGGCAGGCGGAGCGTCGCGGTGGTGCGGTCCTCGTCGACGGTGACGGCACCGGGGCCCAGGCCCGCGAAGTCGACGTACGCGCTGACGCTGCCGCCGGCCACGTACAGCGTGCGGGTGCCCCGGATGGCGTCCGGCAGGAACCGGGCGTCCTTCTCGAGGTCCACGACGACCTGATAGGTGCCGAGGGCGCCTTCGTGGCGGTTCATGTCCTGGATGGACTTCAGGACCGCCGGGCCGGAGCGGTCCTTGGTCTCGGTCCCGAACAGATCCGAGAGGCCCGGCAGCTGGAAGAGGCGACCGAGCAGGACCAGGATCAAGGTCATCGCCAGGGCCACCGCCAGGAGGGCGGTGGCGACGGTGGGCCACCGGCGGGACCCGCGTCCACGCCGCTGTGCCGCTTCGGTGGGAATGCTGTCCGTGTCGTTTCCCATGAGGGGCTGTTGCCCTCGGGCGGGCCGTGCATGCCCAACAAGCCGTGATTCGCCGATGGTTGGCGGCGGCTGGGGCTGATGCGCCGAGGGTGGCGGAAGCGGGGCCGACGCCCCCGATCCGCCGGTGGGGCCGGCGGATCGAGGGACCGGCGTATCGAAGGGCCGGTGCTTCCATGGGACGGTCTCTCGGCCCCGGGCGGAGCTAGTTGAACGGGTCCAGCGTCACGTACGCCTGCTGCGGGTTGCCGTCGTGCACCAGGGCCTCGTGCGCGCCGACGTCGTCGAAGGCGAAGCCGTACGCCTTGCCGTCGGCCATCTGGGCGTGGATCTTGCGGGAGTAGTGGTTGGTCACCGCGTCCTTGTAGAAGTCGGCCGACGAGGTGTCCGGCTGGTTGGGGTTCGTCAGCAGGGTGGAGCGGTTGTAACCCGCGCAGAGCGTACGGGAGATGGGCCCGCGCACCTGGTCGTTGGGGGCGTCGAGGTGCTTGTAGCAGCCGAAGACGCTGTCGGAGTCGGGCTTCTGGAAGGACGTCACCACGGCGCCCGAGGAGTTGGTGAAGTTCATGACGTTGCCGGAGACCCGGCCGAAGTACTTCACCGAGGGCTGGTTCGCGAACGGCGTCACGGTCAGGGTCGACGAGGCGTACTTGCTCCACACGCGGTTGATGTAGTCGTTCATCACCCCCGCGGGCAGTGCGCCGGCCTCGATGCCGTGGCCCGGGGCCAGGGCGCGCAGCACGGTGCCGTCGGCGCGGGTCTGGATGAGGTTGGCCCAGCCGCCGGGCTGGCCGCGCAGGGCGTCGTAGAAGCCCCGGTAGCCGCCGGGCTTGAGGTGGCCCGTGTTCGCGACCGTGCCGTCGGGGCGCTTCACGCCGACGGCGTAGGGTGCCGAGACCATGTCGACCTGAGTGCTGTTGATCCAGAGGCCCGCGTCGTTGAGCGTGTACTCGGACCAGTTGAACAGGATGTTCCTGTTGGGGTCGCTCGGGTTCTGGACCGCGGGCTGTACGAGCCCGCCCGTGGCCACCTTGAACACCAGCTTCTGTCCGTAGCTGAAGTAGATCCGGCCGGAGAACTTCGGCAGCCGGATCGTCATCGATCCGCCGTTGGCGGGGCCGGCGATGGCGGCGTCCGGCGCGGGAACGGGGACGGAGCCGCCGGCGGGCCAGGGGTGGAAGGTGCCGTTGGCGTCGGCCCAGCCCTGGCGGCCGGTCGAGAGCTCGGTCCCGAGGTTGTAGACGTAGACCTGGTCGCCGCGGCCGGAGTTGTTCGTGAAGGTGAGCGGGATGGTCGCGGGGACGGCGGCCTGGACGGTGCCGGACGGGCCGGCGACGGTGACGACGGTGCCGATCGACGCGGCGGCGGCCAGGGTGACGAGTGCGGCGCGGCTGTGCCTGCGCCTGCGGTGTGCGGACACGTGGGGCTCCTCGGAGGTGGGGACTCCGTGTGGGGGGAATCCGTGGGTGGGGAATCCGTGGGTGGGGTCTCGCGTCGGGGGGGGCTTGTTCTGAGAGCGCTCTCAAGAATGGTGAGGGTGAGATGGACCTGTCAATGGTTGGGGGTGGGGTGGCGCGGGATTCGCGGCCGCCGATCGGCTCAGGCGCGGCGCGCCTCGGCCGCGTGGGCGATGGTCCGTGGAGGATCGACGGGGGGTGGCGGTGGTGGCGGTGTCCGGGTGGCCGGCGACGCTCCCGGGCCGCCCCCGGACCGATCCAGTGCCCCGGACCGATCCAGCGCCCCGGACCGATCCGAGGCCCCGAACCGATCCGACGCCGCTCGGAACCGCCCCATCGCCTGGAGAGATCCGGTCATGACACTGTTCGAGGATCCGCTGTTCCCGCGCCTTGCCGGCCGGGCGCCCGCTCGCGTCGAGGCCCACGCCCGCCCCGTCGCTCCGGCGGCGGCGTGACCGCCGCCGCGCGCGGGGGCGCGCCGGGCGAAGGCCGTTACGGTGAGGCCGTGTTCCCTCCCGGACGGGCGGGCGAGGGTGAGCGCATCGACTACGGTGCTCTGGCCTACGACGACATCACCATGGCGCGTTTCCGGGCGCTCGGGGTCGGTCCGGGGTGGCGGTGCCTCGATGTGGGAGCCGGGACGGGCACCGTGTCCCGTCGGCTGCTCGACGAGGCCGGGGTGACGGGCGTGCTCGCCGTGGACCGCGACGTACGGTTCCTCGTCGAGCGCCCTGTGACCGGCCTCGACGTCATCGAGGCCGACGTCACCGATCCGGACTTCGACCCCGGGCGGTTCCGGCTCGTCCACGCGCGCTTCGTCCTGATGCACCTCCCCGAGCACGACCGCGTGATCCGCAGACTCGCCGAACTCGTCGAACCCGGAGGCGTGTTGGTGCTCAGCGACGCGGTGGACCTCACGAGCGAGCGGGCGCCCGGCACTCCGTACAGCACGGTGATGCGGGCGATGTGGCAGGCCCTGAGGGAGACCATCGGTACGGACGTCACCTGGGTGCCGTCGTATCCGCGGCTGCTCCGCGGCGCGGGCCTCATGCCCGTCGCCGCCGAGATCCATGTGCCGCCCCTGCTGGCGGGAAGCCCGATCAGCCGCTTCTGGGCGGACACCTGGGAGCGGAGCAGGGAACCGATGCGGGCGACGGGCCTGGTCGACGACGAGGCCGTCGACGCGGCGATCCGGTACCTCGCCTCCGACGAATGCGCCGCGCTGTCGGCGGGCATGCTCACGGCCTGGGGCCGGAAGCCGGGGGAGAGCCGGTAGCCGTCGCGGAAGCCCTGCGGAGCCCGACGGAGTTCGACGGAGCCCGGGGCCCGGTGGTCCCGGCCGGACCGGGGCGGTCCGGGTCCGCCGCGCGGGCGGCCGGGGCGGTCACCCGCCGGGGGTGATCGCGTCCAGGCCCTTGGCCATGTCCTCGGGGTTCATGACCGGCGAGTAGTGGATCTTGGCGTGGAGCTTGAGGAAGAAGGGCTCCGAGATCTTCGGCATCTGGGACGGATCGGCCATGTCGAAGAAGAGATAGCCGGTCCGGCAGCCGTTCTCGACGGTGAAGTAGGCCGCCTCGGGGTGGATCTCCCGGAGGGCCTCCTCCATGATCTCTCGCAGCGTGCCCGCTCGGATGGCTTCGTTCGAGGCCGGGGTGTCCATCTGTACCTTCAGGAGCATGCGCATGATGTCGCTGCCTCTCCTGCCCGGGCGGGCGCTCCGCCCTCGACACCCGGACGTGCTCAGTTCAAGCCTCCTCCTTCCCTTCCGCGGGGACCACTCGACGGACGGGGGACGCGGGTCGGGGCCGGTGGAGCGCCCGCCCGGGCCCGCCGCCTCGCAGGTGAACGCCGAAGTCCTGGAGGCCCCCCGTACCCGGGGTCACGCCGGGGGCCGGACGGACGCACGGGCCCCATGGTCGTCTCCGCGTCCCTGTGCGCGGTCCGGGCCGTGGCCGCCACGAGCCGGGCCACCGCCCTCGCGGAGCCGCCCCCGTGCCCATGCCCCGCCCAGCGCACCGAGCGTCGCCGCCGCGTACGCGGCCGTGGCCGCGTCGCCGCCCACCAGGTAGGCGACCGCTCCGGCGAGTGCGACGCCGAGCCACTCCCACCGGCCGTCGAGCGCCACCAGGGCGACCAGGAGCAGGGCGTACCAGGAGTAGCCGGGGGTGAGCAGGAGGAAGGCCGTGCCCGTGGTCAGCAGGGCGCCGCGCCAGGGTCGCCCGGGGTCGCCGCGCCACCAGACCGCCACCGAGACAGCCGTCATCACGAGCGCCACGACCGGGAGCGCCCACGTGTCCGGCAGGACGAGCCGGAGCAGCAGGTACCGTCCGCCCGCGCCCGCGTCGTCGTACCCCTCCTCCTGCGCGTAGCCGCCCAGATACCCGAGGACGGAGCCCTCGGACAGCAGGACGTACGGCAGGTACAGCGCTCCGACCGTGGTCACCACCGGTACGAGCACCGCCAGGGCCGTACGCGGCCGCCGCACGCCGGACAGCGCGCCGGGCAGCAGCACGGCGGGCAGCAGTTTCGCGGAGATCGCGAGGCCGAGCAGCACACCGCCGGTGACACGGCGGCGCGCCACGACGAGGAGCGCGGCCACCGAGAGGAGGACGGCGAGGACGTCGACATGGGCGTTGTCGACGGCCTCGACGGGGACGGCCGGGCACCAGGCCCAGAGAGCGGCCCCGCGAGGGTCGCCCCGGCGGCGCAGGGCCAGGACCAGCATGCCGGTGACGGCCAGGGAGAGCAGGGCGGCGCCTGTCTGGAGGCCCTTGTGGCGGACGTCCGGCGGAGAGAGGGCGTGGACCAGGAGGAACCAGGCCTCGGCGGTGGGTGGGTAGATGGTGTGGACGGTGGGGCGGTTGATACGGGTGCAGCCGCCGTCGCCGAGGGGGGAGAGGTCGGCCACTTCGCCGGAGCCGGACCCTGTTCCCGTGCCCGTGCCCGCCCCCGTGCCGTTCGTGCCGGTCCGCCCGCACGTCGTGCCGTCCGGGAACAGCCATCCGTCACGCAGACCGACGAGCGCCGGGTCGGCGGGTGCGTGGTCGTACGGCGAGATGCCGGCGGCCTGCACCCGGCCGTCCCACGCGTACCGGTACGCGTCCGTGCTCGTACGCGGTGCCGCCACGAGCCCGGTGGCGGTGACCGCGACCGCCCCGGCGAGGATCAGCGGGACCACCGCCCGGGCGGGCGCGTGGCGCAGGGCGACGACGGCGGCCGCGAACAGCGCCCAGGCCACCGCGTATCCGGCGAGGAAGCCGCCGCCGCGCGCGTCCCCGTCGAGCAGGACGACGAGCGCGGCGGTGAGGGCGAGGAGCGGCAGCGCGGTGAGGACGACGGCGTGGTGGGTGCGGGGCATGGGCGCAGCCTGGCAGCGCCGTCGGTCCGTGTGGGGGCGACCCGTCGGGGCGTTCGGGTTTCGTAAGGTGTCGGAGCCTCCACGCGGGCGCGTGCGGCGGTGTCATGGACGGCATGACCTCCAGCAGGCCCTCCGGCGAGCCCGCCCCCGAGCGCCCCACCACGTCCTCCCGGGCACCGGGACCCTCCCCCTCGCGCTCCGTCCTGCCCGCGCTCCGTCCGCCCGTCTTCACCGGCCGGCTGCACGACGCGCGCACGGCGACGGCTGTCGGCCGGTGGCTCGGGGCGGCCTTCGCGGTCTGCTTCGCCACCGGTCTCGTCAGCCATTACCTCCAGCATCCGCCCGCCTGGCTCGCCGACGACCTGCCCGCCCGGCCGGTGTGGGGGTACCGGGGCAGCCAGGGCCTGCACATCGCCACCGGCCTCGCCGCGATCGTGCTGCTCCTGGTCAAACTGTGGGCGGTCTACCCCCGGTTGTTCGTGTGGCCCCCGGTCCGGTCCGTGCGGCACGCCCTGGAGCGTCTGTCCGTCGCGGTCCTGGTGGCCGCGGCCGTCTTCGAACTGCTGACCGGGCTGCTCAACATCGTCGAGTGGTACCCGTGGCCGTTCTCCTTCATCCAGGTGCACTTCGCCGTCGCCTGGGTCGTGACGGGGTCGATCCTGCTGCACGTCGCCGTCAAGGCGCCCGAGATCGCGGCCCATTGGGGCCGGCGCTCCGCGGGCACGCTCGCGCTGCCGGCCGAGGACGCCGTCGACCGCCGGTCGCTCCTGCTCGGCATGGGTGCCGCCGTCGGGGTGGTCACCCTGACGACGGTGGGGCAGACCGTCACCCCGCTGAAGGCCTTCGACCTGCTCGCGCCCCGCCACCCCGACCACGGGCCCCAGGGGCTGCCGGTCAACCGGACCGCCGCGGCGGCCGGTGTGTCGGCGGGCGCTCTGGCGGCGTGGCGTCTGCAGGTCGCCGGCCCCCGTCCGTACACCCTCACGCTCGACGGGCTGCGGGCGATGGAACACACCCGGGCGCGGCTCCCGATCGCCTGTGTCGAGGGCTGGGCCGTGCAGGCCGACTGGGGCGGGGTACGGGTGCGCGACCTGGTGGAGCGGGCCGGTGGCGTGCCCGGCCGGGCCGCCGTGCGGGTGACCTCGCTCGAAGTCAGCGGCGCCTACCGGGTGATGGAGATGGGCGCGGAGTACGTCGACGATCCGCTCACCCTCCTCGCCCTCACGCTCGACGGGCAGCCGCTCTCCCTCGACCACGGCTTCCCGGCCCGGATCATCGCCCCGAACCGGCCGGGCGTCCTGCAGACCAAGTGGGTCCACCGACTGGAGGTGCTGTGAGCCGCACGACTCAGGAGCCGACGGCGACGCTCGTGCTGCGGTACGTCGTCGGCGGGATCGGTCTCGCTCTGATCGGCCTCGGTGCGTGGCTCGTGGCCGAGGAACCGGACCCGGTGGGCGTGGCGCTCTGGCTGGCCGGCGCCGTCGTCCTGCACGACGGGATCCTCGCCCCGTCCGTCCTGGCCGTGGGGCTGCTCCTCGCGGGGCGGCGGGTTGCACCCGAACGGGGCCTGCTGCGCGGGGCGTTGATCGTGGCCGGCAGCGTGATCCTGGTGACGCTCCCCCTGCTCGTCCGGCCGGGGGAACCGCCCAACCCGTCGGCGCTGCCGCTGCCGTACGGGCGGAACCTCGCGATCGTCCTCGCGGCGGTGGCCGTGGTGACGGGCGCGGTCCTCCTGGTACGGCGGCGGGGGCGGCGTCAGAAGGAGGTGCCCGGCGGCCGCTGAGGGGCGAGCGACAGGAAGGGGCGGTCGGCGACCGTCCAGCTCTCCACCACGGTCCAGCCGGTCCGGGCCGCGTGGGCGGACAGGGCCCGGGTGCCCACCCGGGCCCAGGGGAACGGCCCTCCCCGGCCTCCGCGCCCGTCGTCGACCCGTACCTCGCAGCGCTCGTCGACGTCCACGGGCGCGCACTCGGCGATGACGAGGCCGGTACGGGTCACGACCCGGCGCAGCCTGCGCAGGAGGGCGGCCGGATCGCCGCCGATCCCCGCGTTCCCGTCGATCAGCAGCGCCGTGTCCCAGCGGCCTTCGGCGGGCAGGGGCTCGAAGACCGAGCGGCACAGGGCCGTCCCGCCGAGCCGTTCGGTGTGGGAGACCGCCTCCGGGCTGATGTCGATGCCGAGCGCCCGCCGGCCCTCGGCGGCGAGGGCGGCGACGAGCCGCCCGGGTCCGGAGCCGATGTCCAGGACGGCGCCCCGGCAGCGGTCCAGGACGGACCGGTCGGCGGAGTCGGGCGCCTCGCACCAGCGTTCGACGTCGAGGGGCAGGAGCCATCCGTCGTCCCGGCGCAGGAAGAGCGGACCGCGCCCGGCCCGCAGCGCGTCGGTGTACGGGTCGGCGCGCCAGGTCGTCGGTGGGGTCACGCCGGTCTCTCCGGTGGGCGCCGGGACGCGCCCCGATCTCCTGGTCGCGGTCACGCGCTCACCCCCGGTCCCGGCCCCGCCGCGCTCGGCGCACCCACTCCCGTTCCTGCCGTCAACTCCGTGTGCAGGCGGGCGAACCGGGTCCCGGGTGCCTCCGCGGCCACCCGCCGGGCGTCGTCCGCCGTGTCCACGTCGCGGAGTACGGGCAGCGCGCCGATCCGCAGGCCGGCGGCCCGCAGTCGCGCGTACTGCACCGCCCCCGTGTCGGGGCGCGACATCGGAACGCCGAGCAGGAGCGCCGGGTCGGGCGCGGTCAGGCCGAGGGCCCAGAAGCCGCCGTCGGCCGCCGGGCCGAACCAGGCGTCGTGGCCGTCCCCGCGCAGGGCCGGGGCCAGGAGTTCCGGGGTGATCTGCGGGGTGTCCATGCCGATGAGGAGCGCGGGCCCCGCGCAGGCCGCGAACGCCGCGGCGAGCCGTACGTCGAGACCGCCCCGCACCTGGGGGACCACGACGAAGCCGGGCGGCAGCCACGGCCCCGGCTCCCCGTCGAGCACGAGGACGTGCCGGTCGGCGGGGATCCGGGCGGCGGCCGTGAGCGTGTCGGCCAGGGCGGCCTCGGCCAGCGAGGCGGCCTCCGCCGGCGAGAACGGGGGAGTGAGCCGGGTCTTCACCCGCCCCGGCAGCGGCTGCTTCGCGATGACGAGCAGTGTGGTCACGGTCGGCCGCCCCGGGCCCCCGCCGGCTCGTCCAGCACGCGCCGCATGTCGTGCACGGCCTGGTACGTGCCCCGCCAGGTGCCGGTGACCTTGGACCGGCCCGCCCGCGGCAGATACGGCACGTCGACCTCCCGTACGCGCCAGCCCGCGTCGGCGGCCCGCACCACCATCTGGAGCGGATAGCCGCTGCGCCGGTCGGTGAGTCCGAGGCCGAGGAGCGCCTCGCGGCGGGCGGCCCGCAGCGGCCCGAGGTCGTGCAGCCGGAGTCCGGTGCGGCGGCGCAGCAGCCACGACAGGGCGAGGTTCCCGGCCCGGGCGTGCGGTGGCCAGGCGCCGCGGCCGGTGGGGCGGCGGCGGCCGAGCAGCAGGTCCGCCGAGCCGTCGGCCACGGCGCCGACGAGCCCGGGAAGCAGACCGGGGTCGAGGGAGGCGTCGCAGTCGCAGAAGCAGACGAACTCGGCCTCGGCCCGGAGCAGCCCGGTGTGGCAGGCGGCGCCGAAGCCGCGTCGCGGCTCGTGCACGACGGTGGCGCCGAGCTCGGCCGCGAGTGCGGCCGACCCGTCGGTGGAGCCGTTGTCGACGACGATCGGGCGCCATCCGGCGGGGATCCGGGCCAGGACCCAGGGCAGGGCCTCGGCCTCGTCGAGGCAGGGGAGGACGACATCGACGGTCTGGGGTGTCACGCGATCCGCGGTCTTGGGTGTCACGCGTCTCACCGTAGGAAACGGAAGGCCTCCCGGGGCCGCTCCACTCCTTACGAAACGCGGACGTCGGCCCGCGTACCCCCTGGTGGCCGTGGCCCCCCGGGAGCGAGCGGTGCGAGGCTGTCCGGCATGAACGAGCGCGAAGTGCCCGGAGAACCCGCCCGGATCCTGGTGGTGGACGACGATCCGACGGTGGCCGAGGTGGTCACCGGCTATCTGGAGCGGGCGGGCCGGGTCGTCGAGCACGCGGCCGACGGACCCGACGCCCTGCGGAGGGCGGCGGAGCGGTGGCCGGACCTGGTCGTGCTCGATCTGATGCTGCCGGGTCTCGACGGCCTGGAGGTCTGCCGGAGGCTGCGTGCCACCGGTCCCGTGCCGGTGATCATGCTGACCGCGCGCGGCGACGAGGAGGACCGGATCACCGGCCTGGAGGTGGGCGCCGACGACTACGTCATCAAGCCGTTCAGCCCGCGCGAGCTGGTGCTGCGCGTCGAGTCGGTGCTGCGCCGGACCCGTACGACCGCGGGGACCGCCTCCGTCCTGCGCTCGGGGGACCTCGTCGTCGATCCGGCGACCCGCAGGGCCACCCGTTCGGGCAGCGAACTCGCCCTCACCCTCAGGGAGTTCGACCTCCTCGTGTACTTCCTCACGCACCCCCGCGCGGCACACTCCCGGGAGGAGCTGATGCGCCGGGTGTGGGGCTGGGACTTCGGCGACCTGTCCACCGTGACCGTCCACGTCCGGCGGCTGCGCGCCAAGATCGAGGACGACCCGGCCCGGCCCCGGCTCATCGAGACGGTGTGGGGCGTCGGCTACCGCTTCGAGCCCGGCCCCGACGTGGTGGTGGCCTCGTGAAGGACGTCCTGCTCATCGCCGTGTTCGCCCTCGCGGGAGCCGTCGGCGCCGGCCTGGCGGGAGCGGTGGTGCTGCGACTCGTCCGGCACCGCTCGGTCGTCGTGTCGCTGACCGTCGTCGCCGCCGTCACCGTGACCGCGATGCTCGCAGGCACCCTCGCCGTCGCCCGCGCGATGTTCCTCTCCCGGCACGACCTGTGGGTCGTGACCGTCGTCATCGCGATGGCGGCCCTCGTCTCGCTCGGCACCGCCCTCGTCCTCGGCCGGTGGGTGGTGACCCGCAGCCGGGCGCTGGCCCGCGCCGCGCGGGACTTCGGCGACGGCGGGAGCTTCTCGGCCCCCGACGGCGCGGCCACCGCCGAACTCGCCGCCCTCACCCGCGAACTGGCCGCCACCAGCGCCAAGCTCGATGCCTCCCGGCGTCGCGAGCGCTCCCTCGAAGCCTCGCGCCGGGAGCTGGTCGCCTGGATCTCGCACGATCTGCGCACCCCGCTGGCGGGGCTGCGGGCGATGGCGGAGGCCCTGGAGGACGGCATGGCCGCCGACCCGGGCCGCTACCACCGGCAGATCCGCACCGAGGTCGAACGGCTCACCGACATGGTCACCGACCTGTTCGAACTCTCCCGCATACACGCGGGCGCGCTCACCCTCAGCCCGAGCCGGCTCTCCGTGTACGACCTGGTCGGCGACGCCCTGAGCGGCGCCGACCCGCTCGCCCGCGAGAGCGGTGTCCGGCTCGTCGGGGAGGCTGTCGAGGCCGTACCGGTGGAGGTGGACGGCAAGGAGATGACCCGCGTCCTCGCGAACCTCCTCGTCAACGCCATCCGCCACACCCCGGCCGACGGCACCGTCGCCGTGGCCGCCGAGCGACGCGCCGACGCCGTCGTGCTGTCCGTCACCGACGGGTGCGGCGGCATCCCCGAAGCGGACCTGCTCCGGGTCTTCGACACCGGCTGGCGCGGCACCGAGGCCCGCACCCCTCCGGCGGGCGCGGGGGACGCGCCCGCGGCGGGGGCGGGGCTCGGCCTCGCCATCGTGCGCGGCATCGTCGAGGCCCACGCGGGCCGCACCGAGGTACGCAACGTCCCCGGCGGCTGCCGCTTCGAGGTGACGCTGCCCGCGGCGGCGGGCTGAGCCACGGGTCTCGCCGCCCGCGCCGCCGCTCTAGCCGATCGTCGCCGAAGCCCGCTGGCCCGCGTGGGCGAAGTCCGCCATCCCGGCGGTGAAGCCGATCTCCGCACGCCAGCCGAGGTCCCGTCGCAGCCGGGACGAGTCCGCGGTGATGTGCCGGACGTCGCCCAGCCGGAACTCCCCGGTCACCACCGGTGCCGGTCCGCCGTGCGCGAGGGCCAGGGCGGCGGCCATCTCCCCGATCGTGTGCGGGTCCCCGCTGCCGGTGTTGTACGCCGTGAGGGCACCGGACGGCAGACCGGAGGTGGCGTCGAGGGCGAGTACGTTGGCCGCCGCCACGTCCCCCACGTGCACGAAGTCCCGGCGCTGGGCGCCGTCCTCGAAGACCCGCGGCGCCTCGCCGCGCGCGAGCGCCGAGCGGAAGAACGAGGCCACGCCCGCGTACGGGGTGTCCCGGGGCATCCCAGGGCCGTAGACGTTGTGGTAGCGCAGCGCCAGGGCCGTACCGTCCACGGAGCGGGCCCACGCCGCCGCCAGATGCTCCTGGGTGAGCTTGGTCGCGGCGTACACGTTCCGGGGGTCGGCGGGCGCGTCCTCGCCGACCAGGCCGGGGACGAGGGCGGAGCCGCAGGCGGGGCAGCGCGGCTCGAACCGGGCCGCCGCGAGGTCCTCGGGCCTGCGAGCCTCCGGCCGGACGGGCCCGTGGCGGAGGCAGTCGTACCGCCCCTCCCCGTACACGACCATGGAGCTCGCGAGCACGAGCCGCCGCACCCCGGTCTCCGCCATGGCCGCGAGCAGCACGGCCGTACCGAGGTCGTTGCAGCCCACGTACTCGGGGGCGTCGGCGAAGTCCTTGCCGAGGCCGACCATCGCGGCCTGATGGCAGACCGCGTCGATCCCGCGCAGCGCCGCCCGGACGTCGCCCGAGTCCCTGACATCGGCGTGCAGGAACTCCGCCGAGACCCCTTCCGGGTCAGGCGCCGCCGGGTGGGCGCTGGGCAGCAGCGCGTCCAGCACGACCGGTTCGTGACCGGCCCGCCGGAGCGCCGTGACGATGTGCGAGCCGATGAAACCGGCTCCTCCTGTGACGAGTACGCGCATGGGCACGACGCTACGGACGGGGACCGTGGTGCGGGCCCGTCCACGCCGGGCCGTAAGACTTCCGTCATCCCGGCGGCGGGGGACCGGCCGGCGCGCGAGGGGACGTGTCCGGTGCGAGGCTGAGGGCGTACTCGGCGTACCCCGGAACCGTGAGAGGCCCTTGCCATGATCACCACCGACTTCGTTCCCGGCTCCCCCTGCTGGCTCGA
This sequence comes from Streptomyces sp. NBC_00691, assembly GCF_036226665.1. NCBI lineage: Bacteria > Bacillati > Actinomycetota > Actinomycetes > Kitasatosporales > Streptomycetaceae > Streptomyces > Streptomyces sp. NBC_00691. Next base: position 6,974,718 of record NZ_CP109007.1, read on the forward strand.
CCTCGGCGCCCCCGACGTCCCGGCCGCCGCGGCCTTCTACGGCGGCGTGCTCGGGTGGGACTACGAGTCCATGGGGGAGGGGGAGGACATGGAGGGCGGGATGTTCCGGAGCGACGGAAAGATCGTCGCCGGTCTCGGCAAGCTCACCGAGAAGGGCGCGCGTTCGGCCTGGATGATCTACTACAGCGTCGCCGACGCGGACGCCACGACGCGGGCCGTCGAGGAGGCCGGCGGCACCGTGCGCGTCGCGCCGACGGACCTCGACGAGTGGGGTCGGATGGCGCAGTACAGCGACCCGCTGGGCGGTGAGTTCGCCGTCTGGCAGCCGGGTTCCCACAAGGGCGTCGAGCAGGTGGACACGCCGGGCTCGCTGTCCTGGGTCGAGCTGTACACGAGCGACGCCGAGGCGGCGAAGCGGTTCTACGGCAGCGTCTTCGGCTGGCAGTACAGCGCCATGCCGATGCCCGGCGGGGAGGTCACGTACACGATCATCACGCCCGCCGGGCTGCCCGAGGAGCGCATGCACGGCGGCCTCATGCAGGTGAGCGAGGCGGACCTCGCCCTCGCGCACGGACGGCCTTACTGGCACCCCGTGTTCGCCGTCGCGGACTGCGACGCCGCGGTCGGCAGGGTCACCGCGAGCGGCGGCAACGTGCAGATGGGGCCGGACGACGCCGAGGGCGTCGGCCGGCTGGCCGTCTGCCTCGACCCGTCGAAGGCGGACTTCGTCGTCCTGGCCCCGCCCGCGGGCTGAGCGGCGGGAGCCGGACGCGAGGCCGGGGTCAGGGCCGCCGGGCCGGGTCCGGCCCGGGGCCGGAGGGTCAGCGGGCCAGCTGCCCGTCCAGCCACTGCAGGACCTCCGGCGTCACCGGGTCGGTGATGTCGGCGAACTCCTCGTGCTTCTTGAGGAACTTGGCCACGTACGGGCAGACCGGCACGATCCGCATCCCGGAGGCGCGTACGTCGGTCAGGGCCTGCTCGACCAGGACGGAGGCGAGGCCCTGGCCCGCGTAGGCCTCGTCGATCTCGGTGTGGAAGAAGACGCGCCGGTCGTCGCGGTCGCGGTACGCCGTGAGGCCGGCGCGCCGGTCGTCGACCAGGATCTCGTAGCGGTGGCGGGGGTCGACACGGCGGACGACGGGGGTGGTTGCTGCCTGCTCGCTCATGATGTGCCTTTCGGGTCGAGGGTGATGGCCGGTCCGGGGAATCCGGGGAATCCGGGGAATCCGTGGGATCCGTGGGGCCGGGCCTGTGGGGTCCGTAGGGCCCCGTGAGGTCTGTGCGGTCCCTGGGTCTGTGCGGTGCGCGGGGCCGGGGCTCAGCCGCGGGGCGGGTTTCCGCGGGGCGTGAGGGCGGCGTTCGGCAGGGCCGGGGCGGGGAGGCGGTCGCCGGGGTAGCCGTCGACGTGGCCGAAGCGGTCGGAGGCGCGTTCCCACTCCTCCCTCGCCTCGACGATGTCCTGGTTGCTGCGGCCGATGAAGTTCCACCACATGACGATCTCCTCGTCGAACGGCGTACCGCCGATGAGGACGGCCCGCGCGCGGCGGTCGGACTCGTTGGTCAGGGTCAGGGTGGCGTGCCCGGTGTCGACGTAGCCGAGTTCGGCCGGGCGGAGGAGGGTTCCGGCGAGCCGGACGTCCCCCTCGTCGACGAGCAGACCGTGCTCGTGGGCCGGATCGACGGGGAGGACGACCGTGGCGCCGGGGTCGATGAGGAGTTCGGCGCCGAGGAGCGGGGTGAAGGTCCGCACGGGGGAGGCCTCGCCGGCGAGCGAGCCGAGGAACACCCGGAGTTCCGCGCCGTCGAGCCGCACCGGTTTCGGGGCGTGGTGCTGGAAGTCGCGGTCGGCGTGGCGGTGCGCGTCGGGCAGCGCCACCCACAGCTGCACCCCGTGCAGGACGGTGGTGCCGGGGGTGGAGACCTCGGTGTGGCTGATGCCGTGGCCGCCGGTCATGAGGTTCAGTTCCCCGGGCCGTACGAACGCGTGGCTGCCCAGGCTGTCGCGGTGCTCGATCTCCCCGCTGAAGAGCCAGCTCACGGTCTGCAGGCCGGTGTGCGGATGGGGGGCCACGTCCATGCCGCCGGACTCGGCGACCCGGTCGGGGCCGTAGTGGTCGGCGAAGCACCAGGCGCCGATCAGCGTCCGCGACCGCTGGGGCAGGGTGCGTCGTACGGTCATGGCGCGCGGCCCGCCCAGCGGCACGTCCCGTGCGGAGAGAACCTCGACCTCCGTGTCGTTCATGTCCGACCCCTCTCCGCGCATGCTCGCCCCGCGATATAGTTTCGCTTTCAACAACATGGATGATCATAGCCCCAGAACCCGTGACGCGCACGGATTCCTCTAAGGAGCGCATGGTGAACGACGTGACGAACGACGCGGGCAACGCGAACGACGACGCGAAGAACGACGCGGGCGACGTGAACGACGACGCGAACGCCGGGGTGGACGGGCGACGGGTCTACCTCGACAAGCAGAGCCCCGCGCCCTACCGGGCGCTGGTCCATACCGCCGACGCCGTCCGCGCGACCGCCGCGGAGGCGGGGCTCGACCGGATCCTCGTCGAACTGGTCAACCTCCGTGTGTCACAGATCAACGGCTGCGCGTACTGCCTCGACGTCCACACCAGGGCGGCGCTCCGGGCCGGCGAGACGACGCGGCGCCTCGGCGTGCTCCCCGCCTGGCGGGACACCGAGCTCTTCACCGCGCGGGAGCGCGCGGCCCTCGCCCTGGCGGAGGCCACGACCGATCCGGCGGACCGCCTCGCGCAGGACCGGGCGTACGGCGCGGCCCGCGCGGTCCTGGACGACGAGGAGATCTCCGCGGTGCTCTGGGTGGCGATCGCCATCAACGCGTTCAACCGTGTGTCGATCCTGAGCCGTCATCCCGTACGCGCCGCCGCGTCCGCGTCCGCCGCCGCCCCCGTCCCCGCAGCCCCGCTCCCGGCGGAGGCTACGGCCTGACCCACGCCGCGTCGCCGGCCGCCAGTCGTCTCGTGACGGCGGCGGCCGCCAGCAGCAGGGCGAGCACCACCCCCAGGACGACCGAGAGGCCGGTGTCGAGGAGCAGGGCACCGACGAGAGCGCCGACGACCAGGGCGAGGGCGGACAGGATCCGCCGTCCCGGCCGGGGGTCGTCACCGCCTGCCGGAGCGGAGTCCGAGGCCAGCCCGGTCAGCGTCTGGGTCAGCACGGTCGTGGTCAGGTCCGGCACGCCGAGGCGCCGGGCCACCGCGGTCTGCGTCCCCATGGCGAGGCCGAGGGCCACGATCAGGGTGTACCGGCCCGCGGTGCCCACGCTGTCGTGCGCCGCGAGGGCCGTGACGAGCGCCGCTCCGACGAGCGCCGCCTGCAGGGCCAGCGCCGAGGCGAGCAGCCGTCCGCGGTGCGCGCCGAACCGGAAGCCGATCCGGCCGCCGACGACCGCGCCCGCCAGGAACGAGGCCAGGGACACGAGGGTCGCGGGCGCGGACAGGCCCCCGGCGCCCGCGAGGGCGAAGCCCAGGAGGGCGACGTTGCCGGTCATGTTGGCCACGAAGACCTGCCCGAGCCCCAGAAAACTCACCGCGTCCACCAGCCCGGTCACCAGGGTCAGCGTCAGCATGAGCGGCGGCAGCGGCCCGTGCCGGTCCCCCTTCGGCGGCACCAGCGTGTGAGCGATGTCGACCAGCAGCTTGCGCATCCCTCGGACGCTCCTTCCGCGACGGGGACCGCGGCCCGGTTCCGAAGCCCTCCTGTGACGTACACCGGTCCGCTCCCGGTCGCGTGCGCCGCCACGCCGGAGCGGTCCGCGCGCCGTGCCGCGGAAGAGTGCGGGGGGACCCCGTCGGTGGTGCTTTCGGGCGGTGCGGGCGGGGTGCGGCCGTGTCCGTCGGAGGGGCCGGGCGTTGTGAGGGTGTGATCTCTACACGACGCATTTCCTCAGTTCTCGCCGTCGCCGCCGCGTTCTCGTGCCTCGGAGCGTCGGCGCAGGCCGTCGCCACCACCAGCCCGCTCGGCCCGCCGATCAACCCGGTCACCGAGCTGGACGCGCTGGCCACGACCGGCATTCCCCAGGAGTCCAAGGCCCAGTTCCCCGGCATCGCCGGTCAGCTCGGCGGACTCGACCGGCTGAACGAGGTGAACCAGCTCCACCAGCTCACCGACCTGGCCGCACCGGTCACCGGGGTGCTGCCCGCGGTCTCCTGACCTGGTCTCCGGACGGACGAACCGGCATCGCGCGGACCGCGCGATGCCGGTTCTCCTTCGTACGGACGCCGTCAGCGTCACCAGCCGAAGCGGCGGTCGACCAGCGCGGCGAACTCCTCGAACGACAGGACGCGGTCGCCGTTCTGGTCGGCCTGGTCGAACAGGGCCGAGGCGTCGTCGTCCGTCCCCACCCCCCAGGTGGGGATCACGCCCTGCGCGACCAGGGTCGGGCCCTTGGCCCGCAGCGCGTTGATGACCTCGATGCGCGTCAGGCTGCCGTCGTGGTCGAGGTCGAGCGCGTCGAAGAGAGTACGGGCCTTGTCGCTCATGGTGTGTGTCCTGCTTCCCTGTGGCCTGGCCGGTGCATCGGCCGATGCGTCCCTGTGCGGAAGGACGCGGAGTTCGCCCCGCGCGTTGCCTCGGGGCCCGTCATCGGGCCCGGTCGCGTGGCGCGGGCCGGGGCGCGAACAGGGCGCCGGGAGGTTGTCCACAGGTTTCGGCGGTGCGGCCGGGGTGTCCGTGGCGGCCGATAGGGTGGGTGAATGGTTCTTCCCGACGATTCCGCCGTGATCTCCGATGCCGCGCAGGTGCTCCACCGCGTCTTCGGCTACAGCTCCTTCCGAGGCGAGCAGCAGGAGATCATCGAGCAGGTCGTCGACGGCGGCGACGCCCTCGTACTGATGCCGACGGGCGGCGGAAAGTCCCTCTGCTACCAGATCCCCGCCCTGGTCAGAGACGGCACCGGTGTCGTGATCTCGCCGCTGATCGCCCTCATGCAGGACCAGGTGGACGCGCTCAGGGCCCTCGGGGTCCGGGCCGGATTCCTGAACTCGACCCAGGACCCGTACGAGCGGCAGGCCGTCGAGCAGGCCTTCCTCGCCGATGAGCTCGATCTGCTCTATCTGGCGCCCGAGCGGCTCCGTACCGAGGGCACCCAGCGGCTCCTCGACCGGGGCAAGGTCTCGCTCTTCGCCATCGACGAGGCGCACTGTGTCGCCCAGTGGGGCCACGACTTCCGGCCCGACTACCTCGCGCTGTCCATGCTCCACGAGCGCTGGCCCAAGGTGCCGCGGATCGCGCTGACCGCCACGGCCACCGAGGCCACCCACAAGGAGATCGCCGCCCGGCTCGGTCTGGAGGACGCCAGGCACTTCGTCGCCGGCTTCGACCGGCCCAACATCCAGTACCGCATCGTCCCGAAGAACAGCCCGCACAAGCAGCTGCTGGAGCTGATCAGGACCGAGCACGACGGGGACGCCGGAGTCGTCTACTGCCTCTCCCGCGCCTCGGTGGAGAAGACCGCGGCCCTCCTCGTGGAGAACGGCATCGACGCCGTCCCGTACCACGCCGGCATGGACGCCCGTGCGCGCGCGGCCAACCAGTCCCGTTTCCTCCGGGAGGAGGGGGTCGTCGTGGTGGCGACCATCGCCTTCGGCATGGGCATCGACAAGCCCGACGTGCGCTTCGTGGCCCACCTCGACCTGCCCAAGTCCGTCGAGGGCTACTACCAGGAGACCGGCCGCGCCGGCCGCGACGGCGAGCCCGCCACCGCCTGGCTGGCGTACGGCCTCCAGGACGTCGTCCAGCAGCGCAAGATGATCGACGGCTCCGAGGGCGACGAGCAGCACCGGCGCGCCCTCGCCATGCACCTGGAGGCCATGCTCGCGCTCTGCGAGACGGTCGACTGCCGCCGCGTGCGTCTCCTCGCCTACTTCGGCCAGTCCGGTCAGCCCTGCGGCAACTGCGACACCTGTCTGACCCCGGCCGAGTCCTGGGACGGCACGGTCGCCGCGCAGAAACTGCTGTCCACCGTGTGGCGGCTGGCCAAGGAGCGGCGCCAGAAGTTCGGCGCCGGACAGATCATCGACATCCTGCAGGGCAAGAAGACGGCCAAGGTCATCCAGTTCGACCACGACGGGCTCTCGGTGTTCGGCGTCGGCTCGGAGCTGGGCACCGCCGAGTGGCGCGGGGTCGTGCGGCAGCTCCTCGCCCTGGGACTCCTCGCGGTCGAGGGCGACTACGGCACCCTCGTGCTCACGGAGGAGAGCGGCGAGGTGCTCGGCGGGCGCCGCACCGTCACCATGCGCAAGGAGAAGGCACCGGCGGCCGCCTCCCGCAAGGAGTCCGGCGGCCGCTCGGGCAAGGGGGCCCGTGTGCCGGTCGACCTGCCGGCGGCCGCGGTCCCGGTCTTCGAGGCGCTGCGCGCCTGGCGGGCCGCGACGGCTCGCGAGCAGGGCGTCCCGGCGTACGTCGTCTTCCACGACGCCACCCTGCGGGAGATCGCGACGCTGCTCCCCGCGACGGCCGAGGAGCTCGGCACGATCGGCGGTGTCGGCGAGGCCAAGCTGGCGAAGTACGCCGAGGGCGTGCTGGAGGCGCTGGCGGAGAGCGGGGCCGATGCCGCGGCCGCCGGGGCGGGGACCGGGGCGGCTCCCGCTGCCGCGCCCGTCGGCCAGGCCGCCCCGGCGGTCCCCGTCGCCCGGTCCGCCCGGTCAGAGCCTGCCGCTCCCCAGGAGGCCGAGGCGCCGTACGACGAGGAGCCGCCGTACGACATGGACGGCATGGAGGAGCCGCCGCCCTACGACGACTGGCGGTAGGCGACGGGCGGGGGACCCGCCCCCTCTCGCGTACGTCCCGCCCCGTGCCCCTCAGGCGGGCTGCGGGGTGAGGCGGCGCAGGCCCCGGCGGTCGTAGTACCGGGTCATGGCGAAGCCGAACGCCAGGGCCAGGCCCGTGCCGACGGCGATCATGATCCAGCCGCGGGCCAGCCCCGCGTCGGCCCGGGCGTCGAAGTAGAGAATGGCCCGGACACCGGCGCTGAGCTGGTGCATCGGCTCGAAGACGCCCAGGAAGCGGAAGAATCCTGGGGTCGCCTCCAGGGGGACGGTCGCGCCGGAGGAGGGGAGGGCGAGCGCGATGAAGACGAACATGGAGACGAGCTGGCCGATGCCGCCGAACGCGGCGTTGATGGCCTGGACGCCCAGACCGACGGCGACCGTCGCGCAGTAGGAGAAGAGCCACAGCATCGGCAGGTGCGAGGCGTCCATGCCGAGGACCGCGATCGTGGCCACCATGACGAGCGTCGTGGTGAGCACCGAGATGCCGGCCGTCATCAGCATCTTCAGGACCAGCGTCTGCGTGCGGTCGATCGGGACCGTGGGGTGCCGGGAGTGCCAGGGGCCGATCTCGCTGTCCGCGTAGCCGAGCGCGGTGTCGACACCGCTGTTGACGAGATTGCCGCCGATGAAGCCGCCGAGGACGAGCAGCAGCGTGTAGTAGAACGCGGTCAGGCCCAGGCCGCTGTGCCGGCCGATGGGATGGCCGACCTGGGTGGTGACGGCGACCGGGTCGGTCAGGAGCAGCCGGGTCCTCGGGACGTCGGTCGAGGCGGCGAGCTGCTTGCCGATGGTCAGCGAGGCCTGATGGGCCGCGCTCTGGTTGATCTGGGCCGTGATCGAGGACCCCAGACTGCCGAGACCGGGATTGGTGAGCACGGTGATCGTCGGCCGTACCGTCGCCCGCTCCGTGGTCAGGGCGGCGACGGTCGCGGTGAAGTCCGCCGGGACGACGAGGGCGCCGAAGACCTCGCCGGATGCCAGCGCGTCCTGGGCTTGCGCGCGGTCGAGCCGCCGCCAGTCGACGCTGGTGCTCGAGGAACCGGCGGCGACGATCTTGTCGGTGATCTGCTTCCCCAGGGTCTCCCGCTGTCCGGGCAGCGGGGTGCCCCGGTCCTCGTCGACCAGGGCGACGGGCAGATGGCGCAGGTTGTCGTTGGGGTTGAGGATGCCACCCATGTAGAGGAGCGAGAGGCCCACGGCGACCAGCGCGCTCAGGACGGTCGGTACGAGCCAGAGCTTGGGGTTCCGGACGAGGGTCCGGGCGCGGACCCGCGGGCCGGAGGTGTGCGGGGGGATCTCGGACGTCATGGTGTCATCGTCGACGCGCGCGCCGTCGTGGCGGGGATTGCGGCCCGTACGGGTGGGGCGGGCGTGTCGGCCGCCGGGAGGGGCGTACCGGCGGGTCGGCCGCCGGGAGGGGCGCACCGGCCGCCGGAAGGGCGCCGGCTCGGGGGATCCACTCCGGTTGCGTGGCCCTATGTCCCACGTTTGAGTGGGATTGATCCCTCATGCGTCTCTGGAGCTGACATGTCGATGGCGTTCGGTTCACCCTTCGGTTCGTCCGATCCGTTCAGCGACATGCTGAACCGGTTCTTCGGAATGTCGCCGGCGTCGTCGCCCCCGGCTGTCCAGCGCGTACCGATCGGCCGTCTCCTGACGGAGTCCTCGCACGAACTCCTCAGCCTGGCCACCCGCAAGGCCGTCGCCGACGGCACGTCCGACCTCGACACGGAACACCTCCTGTGGGCGGCGACCCAGGTCGACCCCGCGCGCAGGCTGCTGGCCCAGGTCGGCGTCGACCCCGAGGCTCTCGCCGCCCAGCTCGACGAGGTCCTGCCCCGGGAGTCCGGCGAGCCCTCGTCGGAACCCGGCCTCACCCCGGCCGCCAAGCGCACCCTCGCCGCCGCCTACGGCCGCTCGCAGGAGGCGGGCGTGTCGTACATCGGCCCCGAGCACATCCTCGCGGCGCTCCTCGACGACTCCGACTCCGGGGCGACCCGGCTCCTGGGCGCGGACGACCACGACGTGAAGAAGCTGCGCGGACTCACGGACCGGGCGGCCCGCTCCGACGGCGGTGCCCCGGCCGCCGGGAAGCAGCAGAAGCAGCCTGCCACCACCCTCGACGAGTTCGGCCGGGACCTCACCGACGAGGCGAAGGCGGGCAGGCTCGACCCGGTGGTCGGCCGCGCCGAGGAGATCGAGCAGACCATCGAGATCCTCTCGCGGCGCTCCAAGAACAACCCCGTGCTCATCGGCGAGCCCGGCGTCGGCAAGACCGCCATCGTCGAGGGCCTCGCCCAGCGGATCGTGGCGGGCGAGGTGCCCGACACCCTGAAGGGCAAGCGGGTCGTCTCCCTCGACCTGTCCGGTCTGGTCGCCGGAGCGCAGTACCGCGGCCAGTTCGAGGAACGTCTCAAGAAGGTCATCGAGGACGTCCAGCAGGCCGGCGGCGACATCGTCCTCTTCATCGACGAACTCCACACGGTCGTCGGCGCGGGTGCGTCGGGCGAGGGCGCGATGGACGCGGGCAACATGCTCAAGCCCGCCCTCGCGCGCGGGGAGCTGCACGTCGTCGGCGCGACGACGATCGACGAGTACCGCAAGCACATCGAGAAGGACGCCGCGCTCGAACGGCGCTTCCAGCCCGTCCTCATCCCGGAGCCCACGGTCGAGGAGACCGTACAGATCCTCGAAGGGCTGCGCGACGCGTACGAGGCCCACCACCAGGTCCGGTTCGCGGACGGCGCCCTCGCCGCGGCGGCCGAGCTCTCCGACCGGTACATCGGCGACCGCTTCCTGCCCGACAAGGCCATCGACCTGATGGACCAGGCGGGCGCGCGCGTACGGCTGCGCAGCGCCGGCCGCTCCACCGAGGCCGTCAGCCGGGAGGACCGGCTCGCCAAGCTCCGGCGGGAGAAGGACCAGGCCGTGGCCGCCGAGGAGTTCGAGAAGGCCTCGGACCTGAAGCGGCAGATCGCCGAGGGGGAAGGCGAACTCGCGGGCATCGAGGAGCGCCGTGAGGGAGTCGTCTCGGTCACCGCCGCGGACATCGCCGACATCGTCTCGCGCCGCACCGGCATCCCCGTCTCCCAGCTCACCGCCAGCGAGAAGGAGAAGCTCCTCAAGCTGGAGGAGGAGATGCACGCCCGGATCGTCGGCCAGGACGAGGCCGTCACGGCGGTCTCCGAGGCCGTCCGCCGCAACCGGGCCGGCATGGGGGACCCGAACCGCCCCGTCGGCTCGTTCCTCTTCCTCGGCCCCACCGGCGTCGGCAAGACCGAACTTGCCAAGACCCTCGCGGAACTGCTCTTCGGCGAGGACGACCGCATGATCCGGTTCGACATGAGCGAGTTCCAGGAGAAGCACACCGTCGCCCGGCTCGTCGGCGCGCCTCCCGGATACGTCGGTTACGAGGAAGCGGGCCAGCTCACCGAGAAGGTGCGCCGCAACCCGTACAGCGTGGTCCTCTTCGACGAGGTGGAGAAGGCGCACCCCGACGTCTTCAACACGCTGCTCCAGATCCTCGACGACGGGCGGCTCACCGACGGACAGGGCCGCACGGTCGACTTCCGGCACTGCGTCATCATCATGACGTCCAACATCGGCGCCCACCGGATCCTCGCCCACCAGGGCGACGCGGCCGACCTCAAGGGCGAGCTGATGGAGGATCTGCGGGGCCGGTTCCTGCCCGAGTTCCTCAACCGCATCGACGACATCATCGTCTTCCACAGCCTCACCGAGAAGGACCTGTCGGAGATCGTCGACCACCTCCTGGACCGCAGCAAGCACCGGGTACACGCCCAGGGCATGACCCTGGAGGTCACCGAGGCGGCGAAGAAGCTGCTCGTGGCCCACGGCTACCAGCCGGAGTTCGGCGCCCGCCCGCTGCGCCGCACGATCCAGACGGAGCTCGACAACCGCATCGCCTCCCTGCTGCTCGGTGGTGAGGCGGAGCCGGGGGACACGATCGTCGCCGACGTGATCGACGACTCCCTCCACTGCACGATCCAGCACGGCGACGGCGCCGGGAAGACCCCCGAGGCCTCCGTGGCGGCCGCCGCCACCGACGGCAAGGAGTGACAGATGGCCCCGCACCACAAGTCGAACGCACAGGTCGAGGGCGACCCGGACACCGGGCACAGCCGCGGCATGCCCCGCCGCCCGGACGAGGACGAACTCAAGGAACGCCTGGAGGAGGACCGCGAGGAGGTCGGCCTTCCCCCGGACAGTGAGCGGCAGGCGGACTAGGTCCTGTCGTCACACTCCCGTCTGCCCCGCGACGCCGGGCGACGACGGGAGTGTGACGACAGCCCCTGGGCCGTCTCTTCCCCCTCTCGCCGGGCAGCCCCGCCGGCGCTCGGCACGTACGCGTCAGGACACGGGTACGGAGTTCAGTCGCTCGTCGCCCGTGTACACGTTCATCGAGGACCCGCGCAGGAAGCCGACCAGCGTCAGCCCGCTCTCCGCCGCCAGGTCCACGGCGAGCGAGGACGGCGCCGAGACCGCCGCGAGCATCGGGATCCCGGCCATCACCGCCTTCTGCACCAGCTCGAACGAGGTCCGGCCGCTGACCATCAGGACCGACTCGCGCAGGGGCAGGAGTCCCTCGCGCAGCGCGTGGCCCACGACCTTGTCGACGGCGTTGTGCCGGCCGACGTCCTCCCGCAGGCACACCAGCTCGCCCTCGGCGGTGAAGAGCCCGGCGGCGTGCAGCCCGCCCGTGCTGTCGAAGACCCGCTGGGCCGCCCGCAGCCGGTCCGGCAGGGCCGCGAGGACGTCCGCCCCTATCCGCAGGGGGTCCTCGGCGACCGACCAGGCGGCCGTCGTGCGCACCGCGTCCAGGCTCGCCTTGCCGCACAGACCGCACGAGGAGGTCGTGTAGAAGTTCCGCTCCAGGGACGCGTCGGGGGCGGCCACGCCGGGCGCCAGACCCACGTCGACCACGTTGTACGTGTTGCCTCCGTCGGCCGTGGCCCCCGCGCAGTAGCGGATGCCCGCCACGTCCTCGGCGGCGTGCACCACGCCCTCGCTCACCAGGAAGCCGACCGCGAGGTCGAAGTCGTCGCCCGGGGTCCGCATGGTCACCGTCAGCGGGCGCCCGCCGACCCTGATCTCCATCGGCTCCTCGGCGGCCAGGGTGTCCGGGCGGTAGGAGGAGTCCCCCTCGCGCACGCGCAGGACGCGCCGCCGTACGGTCACTCGTCCCATGGGTTCGTTCCTCTCCTCGGAGCGCCGCTCCGACGGTGCTCGCTGTGTGGCCCGGGCGTCCTGTCGCGCCTGTTCGGGGGCTGTTCGTACGACTCTGTCACGGCCTCGGCGCCGGCATCTCCCCGGGCGACCCTTCGAGGCGGACGACGACCCGTTTCGGCAGCCGTGCCGGAGACTCACCGGGGCCACGGTGTGACGATGGGCGAGCGAGGTGCGCGGGGCAGGCGGGGCTCACGAGGACGACCCGGCGGGCGTCGTGGATCCCCCGTCTGCCGTCGCCCGGGGCGTGACCGACCGCGATCCGCAGAAGGCGTGGTCGACCACGGTCCCGGGCGTCGGGGGAGGGTCAAGCGGTGGGCTCGATGGTCACCTTGACGTGCTTCATGATCGGCTGGTCGCTCTGCGTGCTGTAGTCGACCAGGGCGCACAGCACGTTCATCTCGGGCATGTAGCCGGCCGCGCAGCCCCGGGGGATGTCGTACGGAACCGCGAGGTAGCCGCTGACGGACCGCCGGCTGCCGTCCTTCGCGGTGCTCGTGATGTCGACCGGCGCCATGTCGGCGATCCCGCGCTCCCGCATGTCGGCCCGGTTCATGAAGACCAGGGTGCGCAGGTTCTTGATCCCGCGGTAGCGGTCGTCGTCGGAGTAGATCGTGGTGTTCCACTGGTCGTGGGACCGCATGGTGCCGAGGGCCAGGGTGCCCGGCTCGGGCACGACGTCGGGCAGCGGGGCGGCGGAGAACTCGGCGCGACCGGACGGGGTGAGGAAGACCAGTTCGCGGGCGGGCTGCCTGATACGGAAGCCGAGGGGGAGGCGCACCCGCCGGTTGAAGTCCTCGAAGCCGTCGAGCGCCTTGGCCATGGTGTCCCGGATGCGGTCGTAGTCCTCGACGTACCACTCCCAGGGCGTCGCGCTGTCGGGCAGCGCGGCCCGCGCCATGCCGGCGACGATCGCCGGTTCGGAGAGCAGGTGCGGGGAGGCCGGGCGCTTCATGCCGATCGACAGATGGACCATGCTCATCGAGTCCTCGACGGAGGTGCTCTGGATGCCCTTGCGCTGGTGGTCCTTCTCGGTGCGGCCGAGGCACGGCAGGATCAGGGCCTGCTTGCCGTGGACGAGGTGGCTGCGGTTCAGCTTGGTGCTCACCTGGACGGTGAGGTCGCAGGTGCGGAGCGCGGCGTGGGTGAGCGGGGTGTCGGGGGCGGCGAGCGCGAAGTTGCCTCCCATGCCCACGAAGACCTTGATCTCGCCGCGCCGCATCGCCTCGATGGTGCGGACGGTGTCCAGGCCGTGCGCGCGCGGCGGTTCGATCGCGCAGGCCTCGGCGAGCCGGTCGAGGAAGGCGTCGCCGGGGCGGTGGTCGATGCCGCAGGTGCGGTTGCCCTGGACGTTGCTGTGTCCGCGTACGGGGGAGGGACCGGCGCCCTCGCGCCCCAGGTTGCCGCGGAGCAGCAGCAGGTTGACGATCTCGCGGACGGTGTCGACGCCGTGCTCGTGCTGGGTGAGGCCCAGACACCAGCTGACGATGGAGCGGTCGGCCTCGCCGTAGACGCGAGCGGCCTTGAGGACGTCGGCGCGGCCCAGTCCGGACTGCCGCTCGATCTCCTCCCACGGTGTGGCCTCGCACAGCGCCCGGTACTCCTCGAAGCCGCTCGTGTGGCGGTCGACGAACTCCCGGTCGAGGGCCCTGGGGTCGGTCGCGGACTGCTCCAGGACCGCCTTGGCCATGCCGCGGATCAGCGCCATGTCGCCGCCGATGCGCGGCTGGAGGTTGAGGGTGCTGGTCGGCGTGGCCTTGAAGAGGGCCATGTCCGTGAAGTCGTGCGGAACGATGGTCCGGGTGGCGGCCGCCTCGACGAGCGGGTTGACGTGCACGATCTGCGCGCCGCGGCGGTGGGCCTCGGCGAGCGCGGTCAGCATCCGGGGCGCGTTCGAGGCGGCGTTCACCCCGAAGATGAACAGCGCGTCGGCGGTCTCCCAGTCCTTGAGGTCGACGGTGCCCTTGCCCGTGCCCAGGGAGGCCTGGAGGGCACGGCCGCTGGCCTCGTGACACATGTTGGAGCAGTCGGGCAGGTTGTTGGTGCCCAGCTCGCGGGCCATCAGCTGGTAGAGGAAGGTCGCCTCGTTCCCGAGCCGCCCCGAGGTGTAGAAGGAGGCCTGGTCGGGGTGGTCGAGGCCGCGCAGCGCCCGGCCGACCACCTCGAACGCGTCCTTCCAGGTGATGGGGACGTAGTGGTCCGACTCCGCGTCGTAGACCATCGGCTCGGTCAGCCGGCCCTCGTTCTCGAGGTCGTAGTCGCTCCACCCGGCGAGCTCGGACACCGAGTGCGCGGCGAAGAAATCGGCTCCGACGCGCTTGCGGGTCATCTCCCAGGTGACGTGCTTGATGCCGTTCTCGCAGATGTCCAGGTGCAGGCCCTTGGTGTCGTCGGGCCACGCGCAGCCGGGGCAGTCGAAACCGGTGTTCTCGTGGTTCATCCGCATGATCGCGCGCGGGCCGTCGACGAGCGCTCCCTCGCGGACGAGGAAGCCGGTCACGCTCCTGGCCGCGCCCCAGCCCGCCGCGGGGTGGTGGTAGGGGTGGAACTCCGGGTCGCCCTCGGGGACGGGTCCCACCCGGGGCTCCACGGGCGCCGGGGCGCCGGGCTCCGGGGATTCCTGCGCGTCCTGGTCGGTGCTCACGGCTGGTCACCCTTTCGCCTGCGGACATTCAGGGCATGGCAGGAGGAGACGTCACCCCTTCGGGCAGGCTATGCCTGCCGGATCACGGGTGCCACTCGACCCTGGGAGGGCGTACGGGCTGCGTACCCGATCATGCGCGCCTACGCTGGCGCTGTCCTTTTCATGCCCTTCTGTACATTTTTCCCTCTCGGCGGGAGTCCCATGGTCGTCGTACAACCCGTCGTCGCCCCGTCCTCCCGGGCGGCCGTGTTCCTGGTCGCCACCGTCAACCCCGGTGGCGAGGCCACGGTGCGGGAGGCGCTCCAGGACCTGTCGGGCCTGGTGCGGTCGGTGTCCTTCCGTTACCCCGACGGCGGCCTGACCTGCGTGGCCGGGATCGGCTCCGAAGGGTGGGACCGGCTCGTCGGCGGTCCGCGCCCTCGCGAGCTCCACCCCTTCCCCGCCCTCAGAGGCCCCCGCCACCGCGCCCCGGCCACTCCGGGAGATCTGCTGTTCCACGTACGCGCCCGAGGCATGGACCTCTGCTTCGAGCTGGCCCGGCTGATCATGGAGAGCTTGGGCGCCGCCGTGACCGTCGTCGACGAGGTCCACGGCTTCGCGTACTTCGACGAGCGCGACCTCCTCGGCTTCGTCGACGGCAGCGAGAACCCGGGCGGGCAGGTGGCGGCGGAAGCGGTCCACATCGGCGACGAGGACCCCGACTTCCGTGGCGGCAGCTACGTCATCGTGCAGAAGTACCTGCACGAGATGCCCGCCTGGGACGCGCTCACCGTCGAACAGCAGGAGCACGTCATCGGGCGCGCCAAGGCGTCCAACGTGGAGATGCCCGACGACGTCAAACCCGCGGACTCGCACGTCGCGCTGAACACCATCGTCGACGAGGACGGCGTCACCCGGCAGATCTTCCGCGCGAACATGCCGTTCGGCCGGATCGGCGGTGGTGAGTTCGGCACGTACTTCATCGGATACGCCCGCACGCCCGCCGTCACCGAGCTGATGCTGCGCAACATGTTCCTCGGAGACCCCCCGGGCAACACCGACCGCATCCTCGACTTCTCCCGCGCGCTGACCGGCGGCCTCTTCTTCGTGCCCAGCGCCGACCTCCTCGACGACCTGCCCGCCGCGCAGCCGGACGCCGCCGTCCGCCGGGGAGACTCCCTGGGCATCGGCGGCCTGAAAGGAGCCTGACTCCCCATGACGACCCCCGACGACACGACCCCCGGCGCCCCGTACCCCGGCGCCGACACGGACAACCTGCACCGCGAACTCGCCCCGATCACCCCGGCGGCCTGGGCCGAGATCGAGGAGGAGGCCCGCCGCACCTTCCGCCGCAACGTCGCCGGACGACGCGTCGTCGACGTCCCCGCCCCCGGAGGCCCGGACCTCGCCGCTGTCGGCACGGGGCACCTCAGCGACATGGGCTCGCCCGCCCCCGGCGTCACCGCGCGGCTGCGCGAGGCGAAGCCGCTGTTCGAACTCAGAGTGCCCTTCACCGTCGACCGGACCGCCGTCGACGACGTCGAGCGCGGCTCGAAGGACTCCGACTGGCAGACCGTCAAGGACGCGGCGCGCGCCATGGCGTTCGTCGAGGACCGCACGATCTTCGACGGGTACGGGGCGGCCGGCGTCGACGGCCTGCGCGCCCGGTCCTCCAATCCGGTCGTCCAGCTCCCCGCAGAGCCGAGCGACTACCCCGACGCCGTCAGCCGGGCCCTGACCGCCCTGCGCCTCGCGGGCGTCGACGGCCCCTACGCGCTGCTCCTCGGCGCCGACGAGTACCGGGCGGTCAGCGAGACCTCCGACCACGGCTACCCGATCGCCGCCCACCTCGGCCGCATGCTCGACGGCTCGCCGATCTGGGCGCCGGCCCTCAGCGGCGGCTTCGTCCTGTCCACCCGTGGCGGCGACTTCGAGCTGATCCTCGGCCAGGACCTGGCCATCGGCTACACGGGCCACGACGCCGACAGCGTGCACCTCTACTTCCAGGAGACGCTGACCTTCCGTACGTACACCGACGAGGCCGTGGTCGTCCTGGAGGCGCCGGGAGCCTGAGGTACCGGAGGCCCGGGAACCGGGAGGCCGATCGCCATGAGAAGTCCGCTGTTCTCCGCCGTGCCCCGGCTCGCCGTCTCATCGCTGATCGCGGCGGTGGTCGGCGCCGTCGTCGGCGCCGCCACCCACGCGCCGCTCGGCGTCCTCTCCGCGATCGCCGTCGGGGAGACGTTCTTCGTCGTCAGCGGGTGGGTCACGCTCTGGCCGATGGACGCCGCCACCACCCATCGCAACGTGCGCCGCGAGGAGTTCCGGCCCGTCGTCGAGGAACTGGCCGTCGTCGGAACGGCGGTGGGCGGGCTCGTCGGCATCGTCGTCCTGCTGCTGGTCGGCCGCTCGGAACTGAGCCACGTCGCCGCGGCGACCGCGCTCGCCGGGGTGTTCATGGCCTGGGCGGCGCTGCACCTGATGTACGCCACCCGGTACGCGTACGTCTACTACCTGAAACCCGGCGGCGGGATCGACTTCAACTCCCGGGAACCGCCCCGCTACAGCGACTTCCTCTACTTCAGCTACAACCTCGGCATGACCTACCAGGTCTCCGACACCGATGTCTCCAGCACGACGATCCGCGCGATCGCGCTCCGTCACTGCCTGCTGTCGTACGTGTTCGGCGCGAGTATCCTTGCCACCACCATCAACCTCGTCACGGGCATCGTCACGGCCTGAGGCGCTTCCGCACGGAGCCTCCGCCCCCGGGAGACCACGTCATGACCACGGCCGTCGTCGTCGGCGCCGGGCCCAACGGGCTCGCCGCCGCCGCCCTGCTCGCGCGCGAAGGCCTGGAGGTCACCGTCCTGGAGGCCGCCGAGGGGATCGGCGGCGGCACCCGCAGCTTCGAGGCGATCCTGCCCGGTCTGCTGCACGACCACTGCTCGGCCATCCACCCGATGGCCGTCACGTCGCCCGCCCTCCGCTCGCTCGGCCTGGAGCGCCACGGGCTGCGCTGGCGGCAGCCCGAGATCGACTGCGTCCACCCCCTCGACGACGGCACGGCCGGCGTGCTGCTCCGGTCCGTGGCGGAGACCGCCGCCGGGCTCGGCCCCGACGGCGCCCGCTACCGGGCCCTGGTGGAGCCCTCCGTACGCCGGTGGGAGGCGCTCGCCGACGACGTCATGGGCCCACTGCTCAGGATCCCCGCGCATCCGCTGGCGCTCGCCCGGTTCGGTCTGCCGACCGTGCTGCCCGCCGCGGCCCTCGCGCGGCTCTTCCGCACGCCGCCGGCACGGGCGCTGTGGGCCGGAGTGGCCGCGCACTCCTTCCGCCCGCTCTCCGACCCGTTCAGCTCGGCGATCGGCCTCGGCATCCTCACCGCCGGCCACGCCGCCGGGTGGGCCGTCGCCGAGGGCGGCTCGCACTCCCTCACGCGCGGCATGGCGGCCGTACTCGCCGAGCACGGCGGAGTGATCCGGACCGGCGTGCGGATCACCGACCGCAAGAAGCTCCCGCCCGCCGACGTGACCCTCCTCGACCTGGATCCCGCCCAGGTCGCGCGCCTCTACGGCGACCTGCTGCCGCCCCGGGTGTCCGCCGCGTACCGGCGCTTCCGGCGCGGTCCCGGCGCCTTCAAGGTGGACCTCGCCGTCGAGGGCGGGGTGCCCTGGACCGACGAACGGGCCCGGCGCGCCGGCACCGTGCACCTCGGCGGTCCGCTCGCCGAAGTGGCCTTCACCGAAAGAGAGGTGACGCGGGGTCGGATGCCCGAGCGGCCCTTCGTGCTCGTCGGACAGCAGTACCTCGCGGACCCCTCCCGGTCCGTGGGCGACGTCCACCCCGTCTGGACGTACGCCCATGTCCCGTACGGCTACGAGGGGGACGCGACCGAGTCGATCCTGCGCCAGCTCGAACGCTTCGCGCCCGGCGTCCGCGAGCGCGTCGTCGGACAGCACCTCACCCGCCCCGCCGACTTCGCGGCCGCCAACCCCAACTTCGCCGGCGGCGACATCCTCACCGGAGCCAAGACCGTCCCCCAGCTCCTCCTGGGCGCACGCCCCGCGCTCGACCCGTACGCCACCGGGCTGCCCGGCGTGTTCCTCTGCTCGGCGGCCACCCCGCCCGGCCCCGGCGCCCACGGCATGTGCGGCGCGGGAGCGGCGGCGTCGGCGCTGCGTCACCTGGGGGCCCGCGCCTCGTGGCAGGACGGTCGGCGACGCCACCACGGCTCGCGCACGTAGAGGCTCGTACGGGCCGGCCCGTGGGGTCTCCCGTCCGTCCGGGACCCACGTCCGGCAGAGACGGCCTAGTCCGCGAGGGACAGCACGACCGCCGTGGCCGGACCTTCGGGCGTCACGTAGGTGACGGTGTCGCCCGCGCGGTGGCCGAGCAGCGCGCCGCCGAGGGGGCTGTCGGCGGTGACCATCGTCCGGTCGAGCACGGCGGCGACCTCGCCGATCTGGACGGTCGACTCCGTGCCGTCCTCGAACCGCACGGTCACGGTGCTGCCCACGCCGACCGCGTCGGTCCGCGGCGGGCCCGCCGCGGACGCCTCGCGCAGCCTGTCGTCGAGGTCGTCGATACGGCGGTCGAGCCGGTCGAGTTCCGTGGCGCGCTCCAGTTCGTCGGCCTGGTCGGCCCGGTCGCCCGTCTGGTCGCCGCCTCCGCCCCGGAGGGTGACGGCGACGGCCTCGCGTTCGGTGCGGAGGTCGGCGAGTTCCCGCTCCAGTGCCTCGCGGGCGACGGCGCTGATGGGCTCTGGTCCACCGGTCATTCCTGCTCCCGTGGTGCGGCGGCACGGTGACGTGCCGCAGGTCGAAAGTGGCATGTCTGATGTTGTCGGCCGGGTCGTCGCCGGCGTCACGGCGGAGACCCGCCGGGTCCCCCGTCAGTTCCCGCTGGGGCTCGGGCTGCTCGGGGCCGCCGGCGTGACCGGGATGTCGAAGACGTGGTCCGGGGTCACGATGCGGGTGATGGCCTGGCCGAAGAGGGTGCTGGGCTCGTTGCCGTCGTGCTGTGTGTCCGTGTTGAGGAGGACGACCAGGGTGGCCCGCGACTCCGGCAGATAGATCGTCAGCGACTCGTACCCGGGCAGGGAGCCGTTGTGGCCGATCCAGCCCTGGATGTTGAAGATGCCGAGCCCGTATCCGGCGCCGGGGATGGCCGTCGGATACACCTTGAGGCGCTCGGCCTGGGTCTCCGGGGTGAGCAGCGTGCCGGTGGCGACCACGCGGGCCCAGGTGCGCAGGTCCTGCAGGTTCGAGATCATCGCGCCGGCCGCCCAGGCCCAGGAGGGGTTCCAGTTCGTGGAGTCCTCGACCTGGCCCGACGCGGTCTGGATGGTGTAGCCGTGGGCGTGCGGGTCCGGGATGGCGGCGTCGGTCGGGAAGACGGTGTGGTCCAGGCCCGCCGGGTCCAGCACGTTCTTCTGGATGAACTCGTGCAGCGGTGTGCCGCTGACCTTCTCCACGACGAGCCCGAGCAGGATCAGATTGGTGTTGCAGTAGTCGAACTCGGCCCCGGGCTGGAACTGGACCGGGTGCTTGAACGCGAAGTCGAGCAACTGCCGCGGGGTGAAGACTCGATCGGGATTCGAGGTGAACGCCTTGTAGAAACCCTCGTCCGCCGAGTAGTTGAAGAGCCCGCTGCGCATGGACGCGAGGTTGCGCAGGGTGATCTTCTCGCCGTTCGGCACGCCGTCGACGTACCGGGAGATCGGGTCGTCGATGCTCACCTTGCCCTGGTCGACGAGTTCGAGCAGGGCGGTCACGGTGAACGTCTTGGTCTCGCTGCCGATCCGCATGTACAGGTCCGGCCGCATCGGCTGCCCGGTGTCCTTGTCCGCGACGCCGAAGGAGCGGATGTACGTGCCCTTGCCCGGCGCCGAGAGACCGACCGTGACACCCGGGACGCCGGCCTCCTTCATGACGTCCTGGATCGCCTTGTCGAGACGTTCGGCTACGGCCGGGGTGAGTTCGGGGAAATCGTCCTGCGCCGCGACCGCCGCCGCCGTGTACGGCCCCGGGGCGGGCGGTCCGACGGCGAGGGCGGTGCCCGCGCCGAGCGGTGCGGCGAAGATTCCGAGTGCCGCGATTCCCGCGCAGAGACGCCTGCGGCATGTGCGTGAGTACCTCACGGCGGGCCTCCTGGCAGCCGGGGACAACGCTCCACCTCCAGGCTAGGACGGGCCGCCTCGCCGCGCGCGGCGAACTGGGCGGCGGGGTCTGTTACGTTGCCGGTGCCCGGGCCACGGAGGAGGTGGGCCGGACCGCGAACGAGAGGGAGACCCGCACGATGGCCGTCATCCACCAGACCACGATGCAGCCCACCAAGCTGGAGCTGCTCACCGAGTGGCTCCCCACCCGCGCGTGGCACACGGGGGCGGCGGCGCGACCGGCGCGGGTCGGCGGCTTCCGGCTCGACGACCCCGCGGGCGAGGTCGGCATCGAGTTCATGGCGGCGACCGACGGCGAGGGTGAGGGAGCCATCACGTACCTCGTCCCCCTCACCTACCGCGGGGAGCCGCTGGACGGCGCCGAGCACGCCCTCGTCGGCACGTCCGAGCACGGCGTCCTCGGCAGGCGCTGGATCTACGACGGCACCCACGACCCGGTGCTCGCCGCCCAGTTGTACGCGCTCCTCACCGGCCGCGTCCAGGCGCAGGCCCAGTCCCTGAGCGACGTGCCGGACCTCACGGTGACCGTCTCGCCGGTGACCGCGACGGGCACCGTGGACGCGGCCGAGGCGGAGCTCGTCCGCGTCACGGACGGCCCGGACCACACGGACGTGGTGGTACGCGCCGCCGACGCGCCCGCCCCGCTGACCCTGCGCGTACGCCGGGTCCTCGACGCCGGAACGGATCTGGCCGCGGGGGACGCCGGCGGGATCACCGCCGAGTGGCGGCTCGCCGACGGAACCACCGTCCGGGGCGTGTTCGCCGTCGCGGTCGACAGGCCCTAGACCCAGTTGACCTCCGCCGCGGCCAGCAGCGGATCGTCCACCAGCTCCCACAGCGGGACGGCGAAGTTGCCCGTTCCGTAGCGGCCGCCGAAGTGGAGACCGAGGACGCGGTGGTCCGTGAGGTCGAAGACCGGGGAGCCGCTGTTGCCGCCGAGGGCCGAGCAGTCGTGTTTCAGGACCAGGCCGCCCGGGGTGAACTCGGTCGCCGCACCGGGCTGGAGCCGCTTCACGTTGTAGACGTCCATGAAGATCCGGCGCATCGACTCCGGCTCGTTGCGCCGGCCGTCCCAGGCCGGGTAGCCGATCACGTACACCTGGCGGCCGGGGACGCTCGCCGGGGCGTCCCCGGCGACCGCGAGCGGGGTGGGCAGGGCGCCGTCCGCCGACGGTTCGATCCGCAGCAGGGCCATGTCGACGTCCGGGTGGATGCCGATGATCTCCGTGATCTCGTACGGCACCGAGGCACCGACCGGCTCGCCCGCGAGCGGCAGCTCCTCCGCCGGGTCGACCCGCGCCGACATCCCGTACTCGAAGGTCCACCGGCCGTCTCCGTTCGCCGACCGGCTGAACTCCACCGCGACATGACGGTTGGTCATGACCGTGCGCGGACCGACGAGAAAGGCCGTGCCGATCCAGTCCAGGCGGGGATGTCCGCTGACCTCCACCCGGCCGACGCGGGCCAAGGACTGACGTATCGAAGGACGTTGGCCGTCGAGGACCGCCCACTCGTCGTGCTGCGGGGCGAAGTCCTGCCGCTGTACCAGGATCGCCGGGCGTCCCTCCATGAGCACGATCGCCTCCACACCGAAGGACTCGTCGCCGTCGAGTTCGTCCTCCCGGTGCGTGGCCAGCTTCTCGAGACCGCTGACCCCGGCTTCCAGGACGCGCGCCCGTTCCTCGCGGGCGAACCGGGAGATCTCCGAGGCCGGCGCCGCGGCGGCGGGCAGTTCGAAGGTCGACTCGGCGATCTCCGCCTCCAGCCGGCCCCGCACGCGGGCGGCGACCTCCTGCAGATCCCCGAAGATCCGCTCGGTGGCGGTCGCGACGGGCGACGCACCCCGTGATCCGTTCGGCATGGTTCCCTCACCTCGGTTTCCCGTTGCCGTTCGTCCGGTCCGTTCCGTTCGGAGCCGGCCGGCCCGACTGGCCCGCCATGATCTCCTCGTACAACTCCGGCGTGAACTCCCGGACATGGGCGAGAATGCCGCTCATCTGGGTTCCGACGTTCACGAACCGTGTCCTGGCACCCTGGAACTCGACCTCGTCCACCTTCCGCGTCCCACGGTGCAGCCCCACCACCGTCCAGTCGTCGAGGCAGACGGGGGAGCCGGAGGAGCCGCCACGCGTGTCGGTGAAGTACAGGATGTCGTGGTCGTCGGCCCGGTAGACCAGGTTGTTGCGGAGCGCGACCCGCTTCGGCAGTCCGCCCGGGTGCTGGATGATGTTGACCGGGACGCGCTGCCGCTCGCGGACGAGCAGCGGCCGGGTGGCGACCCTCAAGGTGGGGCGGCGCTCCTGGTCGGGGGCCAGCCGGACGATGGCGTAGTCCAGGCCCGCGTCCCAGGCGAGGAGCTCGCCGATGGTGGCCTCCGGCGCTGCCGCCGCGTTCTCGACGAAGTCGAAGCGGGAGCGGGACATGAGCGCCTGGAGGCGCAGGTCCTCGTCGCTCACGAACGGACGGACGCCCGGCTGCTCGGCCGAACGGGCCATCACCACATGGTGGTTGGTGATCAGCAGATCGGGGGCGATCATCCAGCCCGTGCCGCCGTGCGGATAGGACGGGAGCAGCGGTGCGCCCGACTCGTACGGAGGGATGCGCAGGAGCGCGACGGAGGCGCCGGCCCGGATCCCGCCGTGCAGGAACTCGTACGGCACGGTGTCGTCCTGGAGGACGATCTCCTCCTTCATCTCCCCGGGCATCAACTCCGCCGGCAGCTCCGCCTCTCCGGTGATCACTCGGGCGACGGTGTCGAGGGCGCCCTGGAGGACGGCGCGGGGCCCCGGTTCATGGGTCTGCTCGATGGCGTTGTGCAGCCAGATCTCCAGCGGCACCAGGCCGTCGATGAGCCGCTCGACCTGGTTCATCGCGTTCAGGTCGGCGTGGATCTGCTCCCGGGGGTCGTCGAGGGGTTCGAGCGTGGCCGTGAAGTAGCCGGGAACGCCCTTGAGGAGGGACGAGCGGACGGCCCGGTCCGCGAGCCCGGCTTCCATGGCGGCGTTCCGGACCCGGACGAGTTCCTGCTGGCGGAGGAACGGCTCCTTGCGGAGCGCGGCCCCCGCGGCGGTCGGCGGCGGGCGGGTCCACAGCCCGCCACCGCCCCCCGCGGAGCCCTCCGCGTCGGCGGAGCCGTGCTCGAACCCGGTGCCCGAGCCCGCCCCCGGAGTCGCGCCGCGCGGCGGCGGGCCCGTGTCCATCGCGGAGGCGACGCCGAGCAGCAGGTCCCCGCTGCCGTCCCGGAGCGTCAGCACCTGCCGGGCGACGCTGTCCAGGGTGCCGCGCCGCCGCGCCGCGAGCAGGTCCTCCTCGATGCGGTCGCGGTCCAGCCGGACCGCGTCGGCGGGCGTGGCGGAACCCTCCCCTGCGGCCGACTCCAGGATGCGGGCCAGCGGCTCCCGGAGGCCCGGCTCGTCGACGAGGGTGGTGTCGATCCAGCGGGCCAGCTCGGTCACCACCGCCTCCTCGTCCGCAGGGAGCCCCACCAGCCGCAGGGTGTGCTCCAGCAGCTGAGGGTCCTCGGGACAGGCCGTGGCGGCCGCAGTACGGGCCAGGGACGGCTGCCGGGCCAGGTCGGCGTCGGGCATCCCGCGGAGCGTCCTGGCGAGCCGCTCCCGCGCCGGGGCGGCGTCGACGTCCGCGAGGGTGGCGAGCCGTGACCGGGCGACGAGCACGCCCAGGGACTCGAAGGAGAGCCCGAGACCCGCCGCGATGTCCTCCGCCTCCTGGAGGTCCCGGTCCGCGTCCGCGAAGTCGCCGGTGTCCTGCGCGAGCCGGGCCGACAGCTGGAGCAGTTCGAGCTGGGTCTCCGCACAGCCCGCCCGCACCGCCCCGTCCACGGCCCGTTCGGCGGTCGCCCGCGCCTCGGCCGTCCGCCCGGAGCGGGCGAGGGTCTCCGCGAGCAGCGCGTGGAGCCTGCTGCACGGCGTCCACGGCCGCCGCTCGGCGAGTCGCTGCGCCGCCGCCTCCACGTACCCCTGCGTGAGCAGGTCCTCGACCTCGCGCGCGGCGATCCGCTCCCAGTCCTCCTGGTCGGCCCCGGTCATGATCTGGTCGGGCACATGGCCGCCGATCCTGCCGAGCAGGAACGCGGCCGAGCGGTCGGGCATCTCCCGGTGCGTCGACCCGCCGAGGTGGGCGGCGACGCCCGGTTCCCAACGGGCCTCGACCGTCCGGGGGTTCTCGCCGAGCCGCAGCCGGTGGTAGATCTCCTCGGCGCGGTTCCGGGAGCCGTCGAGGGCCGCGTAGTGGGCGACGGCGCTGTGGTCCACGGCCCGCATCAGATCGGTCCGCGCGCTGTCCGAGAGGCGCAGCATGATGGCCCGCAGGTCCGCGCGGTGCCGGATGGCGTCGGGCCCCGCCGGCTCCATCAGGTCGACCCGCGAGGTGAGCAGCCCGTAGAGGCGGCGGGCCTCCCCGGCGCTCTCGACGCGGAGCCCCGCGGGGCCGGCGAGTACGTCGCGGACCAGCTCGGGGGTGATGAAGCGGAGTGCCAGACCCGCCTGGACGAGGGCCCGGAGGTCGTCCTCCGCTATGTGCTTGAGGATGCGGTCGTACAGCGTGCCCTGGATGAGCATCTGGTCGACCTGCCGGTCGAAGTACCGCCGCCGGGACGGCAGTCCCCGCAGGAGCCCGCCGAGCGCGGGGGCGTCCGCGCGCGCGGAGGCCGCCGTACGGGCCGCCAGCTTGAGGCTCAGCGGGTGGCCGCCGATCCGGTCGGCGAGGTCCTCGGCGAGCGCCTCGTCCGCGACGCCCGAGGACATCAGCAGGTCCACGGAGGCCTGGTGGTCGAGTTCGGTGAGCTCCATCGTGCGCGGGGTGAGCACCCGGGCCGGATGGTCGATGGGCGCCCGCCCGGAGACGATGAACCGCAGGCGGGAGTAGGCGGCCCGCAGCGCCGTCCAGATCGCCCACATCCGGCCGAGGACGGGCGAGCCGCGGTACTGGGCCTCCTCGAAGGAGTCGATGACGACGACGAGCGGCGGCGGCGATCCGCCGGGCGCCGGCCGGACGGCCTCGGCGACCAGGGCGGCGATCCGGTGGGCGAGGTCCTGCTCGTGGGCGCTCGCCCGCGCGTGGAACTCGGTCGAGTAGTCGCGGCCGAGCGTGGCCCGGGTGACGGCCAGTTGGTGGAGTTCGTCGAGTTCGTCGCGTTCGCCGCGCTGGCTCGCCGCGGTCCGCTCGCACTCGTCGGCGAGCGCCTCGAAGGAGGGGCGGAGCCCGGGCAGGTGGACGCCGAGCTGCCGGGCCATCTCCGCGATCACGGTGGCGGGTTCGTGGACGGAGAGCGTGGGGCGCGCGAAGTCGATGTAGGCGAAGGGGAATCCGGTGGGTGAGGCGGCCAGGGCGTCGACGAGGAACTTGGCGAGCAGGGTGCTCTTGCCGATGCCGCCGACGCCGTGGAGGAGCACCGGGGGCTCCGCCGGCTCCTCGGGAAGCGCGATGTAGGCGTGCAGGGAGTCGAGTTCGGGGGTGCGGCCGTGGAAGGTGCCCTGGATCAGCCGGTGCATGGGCCGGAGCAGCCGGGCCGTCTCCAGCCGGTGCTGGACCGCTTCGACGGAGGGCAGTCCGGTCACTCCCGGCACCCGGCTGAGCCAGAGCACGGCCTGGAGGGTGTCGGACAGTTCTTCGACGTCGTCCCGGGGAGGGGCGGCCGCGGCGGCGACGGGGGAGAGCGCGGGGGGCGGGGCGCCGACGGCGGAGGCCGGTCCGAGCCGGAGGGGGAGGCCCGTGCCCGTGCCGGTGAGCAGGGCCAGGGCGGTGCGCTCGGGGCCGGGGCCCTCGGGGCGCAGGCCGATGTTGGTCCGCAGCGCGGTCAGCGCGGCGTCGGGTCCCGCGAGGTCCGCCAGGGTCTCCTCGCGGACGTCGGGCTTGAGCGTCCAGACCGTGGCCCCCGGGGACGGCAGTGCGGTGCAGTCGTCGACGAGTTCCAGGACGGCCCGGCCGGTGGACCGCTCCTCGCCGGGCAGCCGCAGCAGCGCCGGGTCGAACTCCTGGAGCAGACACGCGGCCTCGCGGTAGGAGCGGCGTGGATCGGGAAGGGTTCCGGCCGGGGAGGTGGGGCTCGCGCGCAGGGCGTCCCGCAGCTGATGGGCGGCCTCGCCGTCCGACGAGGACAGCGGTGGCAGGGCCCGGTGGAGCCGTACGACGTCCTCCACCGCCGTGCACAGCCGGCGCATGTAGCTGTCGCCGTTCGCGGGGGAGTCGACGGCGCGCAGGACCTCGGCCACGGCCGTGTCCGTCAGCTCGTCCACCGCCCCGTCCTGCCCGAGCGGCGCGGAGTCCGCGAAGAACTCACGGAAGAAGGCCCGCAGATCACCCTCGTCCGCGAGGCGGGTCGTGTCCCGGCACTCGTTCTTCCTTATCTCGTAGGGGAGTTGCCGCATGGTCGTGGCGTACCCCAGCAGCACCAGGCGGGGCACCGTCTCGGTCCGTACCGGGGTGTGCTCGTAGATCGCCCGCGCCAGCACCCCGATGGCGTCCCACACGTCCGCGTGCGGGTCGAGCCGGTCGCAGTCGTCGAGGACCAGCCAGAAGCGCTCCTCGGCGGCCGTCGCCCGCGCGACGATCCGGTGCGCGGCATCCTCCAGCGTCGGCAGTGGATCGTTCAACCGTGTGGGATTCAACGGAGATCCGGCGGTCTCCGGCCCCCCGACGAAGGCCGACAGCCGCTCCATCAGCCGCGCCGCCGTCGACGTGCGGGACAGCGTCACCCGTACCGGACGGAAGTCGTGGTGCTGGCCGAGGTGGCGGATGAGTTCGTACGTGTACGAGCGGCCGCTGTCCGGGGGACCGTCGACGACCAGCACCGTCTGCTCCGGGTCGGCGAGGAAACCGCGCAGCTTCGCCCGCAGCTCGGTGCGGTCGAGGAACACCTCCGTGCCGTGCTTGAGGAGCAGGCTGTCGAACGGGTCCCGCGGGGAGCGTCGCAGCCGCTCGTCCTCGCGCAGCCTGGTGAGCAGGTTCCGCGCCTCGGCGCCCTGCTCGAAGGCGTGCGGGTCGTCGATGGCGGCGAGCGCGTCGAGACCGGCGAGGACGACGAGGAGCCGGCGCTGGTGGGCGATGTCCCTGCGGGCCGCCGCGACCACCAGGAGCGCGTTGCGGTCGGCGTCCGGGGTCAGAGGGAGGTCGTCGACGAAGTCGGCCGGGAGCCCGGCACGCAGCAGTCGTTCGCGGGGCTCCGGGGTGTCGAGGAGATGGTCCCGCACCCAACTGGCGACGAGCCCCCACTCGGTCTCGGTGAGCGGCATTCCGCACCTGCCCGGCGCTCTTGGCGCAGCGCCGGTCGCTCCGG
Organism: Streptomyces sp. NBC_00691; assembly: GCF_036226665.1. Classification (NCBI taxonomy): domain Bacteria; kingdom Bacillati; phylum Actinomycetota; class Actinomycetes; order Kitasatosporales; family Streptomycetaceae; genus Streptomyces; species Streptomyces sp. NBC_00691. The sequence continues at coordinate 7,002,866 of NZ_CP109007.1, forward strand.
CGCCGGGACGTGACTGATCGGGCCGGACGGCCCGTCCCTCCCATCGTTTCACCGGCCGGAAGGGGCCGCAATCGCTGTGGAGGAGGGGCGGAGAGGGCGCGAAAGGGCGCGGCGCGGCCGGGCCTCGGGGACACCGTGGCGGTGCGCCCGCGCCTCAGGGGTGCAGCACGATGTCCTCGTACGACTCGAGCCGCCGCCACCGCTCCTCGGGCGACCGCGTCGCCGGCATCACGTCCACGTCGGGCAGCGCCCCGAACTCCAGCTCGGTGATCTCCGCGACGTCCGAGACGGGCACCTGGTACGCCCGGAACGGGCCCAGCGGCGGCGGCGCGCCCGGTGTCGCCCCCGCCAGCGCCCGCTCCGCGTCCCGGCTCAGGTCGGGGCTCTGGTCCAGCACGTACGCGGCCGCCGCGAGCGCCCCGTCCTGGAGGAACGCGGCCACCTTCCAGAAGCGCATCGGCACCTGGATCCCCCGGTACGGCGGGTCGGAGTCGTGGAGCACCGGTCCCGTGAGCACGGCCAGCCTCCGGTCGTGGGCGTCGGCGTGGTCGAGCAGATGGTTCTCCAGCCCCTCCCAGATCTGCCTGCCCTGGTTGAAGACATCCGCCTGGGGAGCGGCGTTGGTGAAGTGGAAGGTGTCCCCGGCGCCGCGGCCGGCCGGCGCCGAGGGGCCCCGGACCGGGGCCGTCCTGCGGACCAGTCGGCCGCGGTCGAGGCTGTTGTTCCGGTAGACGTCGTCACCCGCCTGCTGCTCCTCCGGCAGCCGCGGGTCGAACTCCCAGACGCCGTCGCGGGGTACGTCCACGGGCAGCTCCCCCGCCTCGACGCAGACGGCCGCGCAGGCCGCGAGACGCCGGTCGGGCCGGAAGACCACGGTGAAGTGTGTGTACGGCAGGACCACCGTGCCGATCGTCGGCCGGACCGGGAGCGGCAGCGGGACGACCGGACCGAGGAACGCCTCGTCGTAACCGGTGCGGTCGGAGAGCGCCGCGCGCCGGGCGTCGTCCGTGCCCGGAGGGGGCGAGGGATCGGAAGGGTTCATACGATGTAGGTACCGCGTGGAGAGAGGCGTGCTCGGCGCCGGACCACAGGCCACTCGATCAGACGCCCCGGTTCCTCTCCGCGCTCCCCCGCTCCACCTCTTCCGCCAGGAGGCCCCCCATGGCCACCGGACTCGCCCTTCACGTCGGACTCAACAGCGTCGACCCCGCCCGTTACGAGGGCTGGGAAGGCACCCTGGTCGCCTGCGAGAACGATGCCCACGACATGGCGCGGCTCGCTCGTTCCGCCGGATTCGAGAGCACGGTCCTGCTCACCCCCGAGGGGACCGTCGCCAATGTCACCGCCGTGCTCGGCGAGGCGGCCGCCCGGCTCGGACCCGGCGACATCCTGCTCTTCAGCTACTCGGGTCACGGCGGCCAGCTGCCCGACGCGCCCGACGGTCCGGCCGGCGGCTCCGACGACGAACCGGACGCGCTCGACGAGACCCTCGTCCTCTACGACCGGCAGTTCCTCGACGACGAGGTCCAGCACGCCTTCCGTGCCTTCGCCGACGACGTGCGGATCGTCTGCTTCCTCGACTGCTGCCACAGCGGCAGCGGCATCGAGATCCCCGGTGGACCGGAGTCCGACGCCACGGCCCGCTTCATGCCCGAACCCGAGCAGCGGCAGCTCTACGACCGCGACCGGGGCTTCTACGCCGACCTCCGGCGCACCCTCGCCGAGTCCGCGCCCCAGGACGGAGCGGGCCCCGACGCGCTCCTCGTCTCGGCCTGCCAGGACAACCAGGTCGCCTCCGACGGCGACGTCAACGGCGCCTTCACCGAGGCGCTGCTCCGGGTCTGGGACGACGGCGCCTTCCGTGGCGGCTACCGCGACTTCCACCGGGCGATCCAGCGCGGACTGCCACCGACCCAGAGCCCGAACCTCTACCTCACCGGCACCCCGGACCAGGAGTTCGTGGACCAACGGCCGTTCACGGTCTGAGCGCCGTCGCCAGCTGCGCCCGCGAACGGACGTCGAGCTTCTGGTAGATCCGGGTCAGCCGCGCCTCGACCGTCTTCACGCTCAGATACAGCTTCGCCGCCGCCTCCTGGTTGCTGGCGCCCTGCCCCACGAGACGGGCGAGCCGCAGCTCGGCCTCCGTCAGCGAGGACAGCGCGGGGAGCGCCTCCTCACCGCCGGAACCGCCCCCGGGACTCTCGCCCGCCGAGCCCGCCGGCGACTCGCAGGCCAGCGCGAGCCACGGGGTGGCCCCGGCCCGCTCGAACACCGATGCCGCCGTCTGCAGCGCGCTCTGCGCCGCCGACCTCCGCCGTCTGCGGCGCTCCACCCGGGCCAGGGCGATCAGCGCCCGCCCCCGCTCCAGCGGCAGCCCGGCCCGGCCGAAGTCCTCGGCCGTGCGGGTGAGCAGCTGCGCCGCCTCGTCCGTACGCCCCTCCGCCGCGAGCCAGAGGGCGTACGCCCGGTCGCAGCCGAGCAGCACCGTGGACCGGCCGAGCCGGGCCGCCACCGGGCGTACCTCGTCGAGGAGGGCCAGCGCCTCGTCGCCCGCGTCATGGGCGAGCAGCGCCTCGGCGAGCTCCTCGTGCCAGCGCAGCATCGACGGATCGACGGTCGACTGGGCGCGCTCGTCGGCCTGGACGCGCCGCAGGGTCTCCAGGGCGGCGGCGACGTCTCCGTTGATCAGCTGGACGCGGCCCAGCGCGTACCGGCTGCGGGAGAGGAAGACCCGGTCGCCCTCCTCCTCCGAGGCCTGGACGCTGCGCCGGGCGTAGCTGGCCGCCCGCGCGAAGCTCCCGCCGGCCGTCTCCGCGAGCGCCAGCGTGTACCAGGCGGGCCCGGGGGAGAGACCCGCCTCCAGGGTGAGCGCGAGCGACTGACCGGCGTGCGCGAGGGCGGCCGCGCAGGCGCCCCTGCGGGACTCGACGGCGGCCAGCGTGGAGAACAGCTCGATCGTGTCCTCCACCGAACCGCGCCGCTGGACCAGGGGCAGCAGTGCGTTCAGTTCGTCCCGGGCGTCCGTCAGCCGGTCGTCGAACAGGGCATGACGGATCGTCAGGATCTGTGCGGCGTTACGGATTCCGAGGGGCCGCTCGGCCAGCTCCAGGGCCCGCGCCTGCGCGAGCACCGCCTCCGCGTCCGGTTCACCGAGAGCCCGCTCCATCCGTGCCTGGACGGTCAGCGCCTGCGCCGCCGTCCGTGGATCGCCCATGGAAGCGGCCAGTGCGGCCGATTCGACGGCCGCCGTCCGCGAGCGCTGCGGATCGCCGTCCGCGAGCACGTACTTGACGGCCAGCCGGAGCTGTACGGCGGCTCTCAGGGCCGTGTCGCCCTCCGAGTCCTCCATCGCGTGGACGTACATCTCGTCGAGTCCGGTCAGCCCCTGCCCCGCCGTGTCGAGGACGGCGAGCCGCGCCCTGACCCGGTCGGAGGGCACCGCGTCCCGGGCGAGCAGATCGGTGGCGGCCCGCATGGCGAGATCGGCGCGGGCCGCGCGGGCGGCCTCCTCGGCGGCGTCCACGAGCCGTGAGATCCGCCGTGTCCCGTGGCGACCCGGCGTCGACTCGGCGGCCAGCAGGGCGAGTTCGGCCGCGAGCGCGCTGTTCCCGCGACGCCGGGCCAGGTCGGCGGCGTTCGCGACCTCGGCCGCGAGGTCCTCGTCCGGGCTGTCGGTTGCCAGTGCCCTGTGCCGTACCGCCTCCACCGGGTCGTCCACGACCTCCGCGAGGGCCGCGTGCCCGGCGCTCCGCTCGGCCCAACAAGCGTCGTGCACCAGGGTGGAGGGCAGCAGCCCCGCGGTGAAGGTCACCGAACCGTCCTCGGCCAGCGACACGAGTCCGGCCCGCTCGGCCGCCGCGAGGTCCGCCTCCGCGTTGGGCCGCCCCGCCCGCCGTACCAGCGTCGAGGACGGACGCAGCGCGAGGGCGGCGAGCAGCAGGGTCTCCCGTACGGCGAGGGGCGCGGCGCCCAGCAGCTGCCGGGCGAGGTCGCGGGCGCGCCCGGAGAGCGTCAGCGCCTCGGCGTGGTGCACCGGGGTGCGCGCGTCGGCGAGCGAGCGGCCCACGGCCAGTGCGAGCCGCGGATTGCCGCCGCTGGCGCGGTGGATGCGGCCGGCCATCCGGGAGGGCAGCCGGTGATGGATGAGGAGTTCGGCGATCTCGTCGGCGTGCAGCGGCGGCACCAGCAGCACGTCCGCCTCGGACGGCACCCAGAGGTGGGCGGCGTGCGGATCGTCGGGGCGGTGGGGTGCGCGGTAGGGCTCGCCCGCCTCGCCGTACGGCTCAGGGGTCTCGACGGCCACCACCCGCAGCGCGGGCGGCGCGAGGTGGAGGGCGAAGCGGAGCAGGTCGGCGCTGTCCGCGTCGACGTGCTGGACGCCGTCGACGACGAGGAGCACCGGTCCCCGGCGGGTCAGGGTCCGGAGGATCTGGGCGATGCCGAGCCGCAGTGCGATCGGGTCCCAGCCGCCGGCGTCGAGCGGCGCCTCGCGGCAGAGCATGGCGACGGCGGTGCGCTGGGGCCCGGGCAGCTCGTCGAAGACCGCAGAGACCTCGGGCCCGGTGGAGGCCTTGTCGGTCGGGCGGGGCTCACGGCGCCTGCCGACGCGCGGATGCGGCAGGCTCACGGTCGCCGCCACCGAGGCCACGAGCGCGGCGGCCGACGCCCCGGGTATCTCGCGGTCGGACGGGAGTGTCGCCAGCCAGAGCACGGTCTCGCCGCGTGCCTCGGCGCGGGTCGCCCCGGCGAGCGCGAGCTCGGTCTTGCCGACACCGGCGGGTCCGGTGAGCAGGGCGCGGCCCCGGGTGTGGAGGGCGCGTTCGAGGCGGCGGAGGAGCTCTTCGCGGCCCACCGGCGCCGGGGGTCCCCCCGGACCCGTGGGGCGCAGGGCGAGGTACGGAGCTGTCGTCACTGTCCATCACCTCCGGCGCGCTCGGGCCCCCGGCCCATGAGCCCCGTGGGCAGAGAATACGGAGCCCACCCGTGGAGTCCAGGCCCTGTGTCCGGCATTCGGACAGGGCACCCCGGCGGGGCGGCGGCCCGGAACGCCAGGACGCGCCCGTGGTATAGACCACGAGCGCGTCGCTGACCAGCAATGATGCTGATGTGGGGGGTGGTTCGGTGGTGGAGCGGTGGTGCCTTAGAAGGTCAGGCTCCACGAGTTGATGTAGCCGGTGTCACCCGTGGCCACATCGCGGACCTGAAGCTTCCAGGTGCCGTTGGCGACCTCGCTCGACGCGTCGACCGTGTAGGTGGTCAGGACGTTGTCGGCGCTGTCCGAGGAGGAGGACGCCTTGAGGTTGCGCACCGTGCCGTCGGGGGCGACCAGGTCGATGACCAGGTCCCCGCGCCAGGTGTGCTTGATGTCCACGCCGACCTTGAGGGCGGCGGGGGCGTTGCCGGTGCGGCCGGTGACGGCGATCGAGGACGACACGGTGGCGTTGTCCGCGATCGTCACATCGGTCGCGTTGGTGAAGACGGTGCCGGCCGGCGGGGTGGTGGTGACGGCGTCGACCGTCTTCGCCGTGTCGGCGATGCCGGTGCCGCAGCCGCCGGTGCAGGTGCCGGGCAGCGGGCGGGCGTTGGCCTTGATCGCGGACTCGATCTCGGCCGGGGTCAGGGTGCTCTTGGCCGACTTCAGCAGGGCGGCGAGGCCGGCGATGTGCGGCGCCGCCATCGACGTGCCCTGGTAGGGCTTGTAGTTCTCGGCCGACTGGGTGGTCGCGCCCGAGTTCAGCGTGGAGTAGATGCCGTTCTCGGGGGTGGTGACGGTGCCGGGCGTGTCGGTCGAGCGGCGGGTCTCGCCGCCGGGCGCGGCCACGTCCACGATGGCGCCGAAGTTCGAGTAGTACGACCGGTTGCCCTCGCGGCTGGTGGACGCCACGTTGATGACGTTCGCGCAGTTCGCGGGGGTGAATCCGGAGGCGTTGGCGTTGCTGTTGCCCGCGGCGACGACGACGGTGGTGCCGCGCGAGACGGCGCCGTTGATCGCGGTCTGGTAGACGCTCGGGCAGGTCGCGCTCGCGCCGCCCAGGCTCAGGTTGATGACCTTCGCCGGGGTGGCGTTGGCCGGGACGCCCGGCACGGTGCCGCCGGAGGCCCACGTGATGGCGTCGGCGATGTCGGCGGACGAGCCGCCGCACTTGCCGAGCACCCGCACGGGCTGGATCTTCGCGTTGTACGCGATGCCCGCGATGCCCTTGGTGTTGTTCGTGACGGCGCCGATGGTGCCGGCCACGTGGGTGCCGTGCCAGGAGGAGTTCGAGGCCTTGGAGCCGGTGCCGCACTCGTTGTCGGTGGCGTTCCAGTCGCCCTCGTCCTTCGCGTCCGCGTCGCGGCCGTTGCCGTCGCGGGCGTCGGCGGAGGTCGAGATGAAGTCGTAACCGGAGACGACATTGCCCGCGACGTCCGAGTGGGCCGCGTAGCCGGTGTCGATGACGGCGACGGTGACGCCGGAGCCGGTCGTCTTGTCCCAGGCCGCAGGAACGTTCATGCCACCCGTGGGCTCGAACAGGTCCCACTGCTTGGCGTAGTCGGTGTCGTTCGGCGTGACCGCCATCGCGTAGGCGCGGATGTCGGGCTCGACCGAGGCGACGGACGGGTCGGCGCGGAACGCGGCCATGACCTCCGTCACGTCCTGCTTGCTGGCGCTGTCGCCCAGGTCGACCAGGGCGCCGCCGCCGGCGAGACGACGCTCGAAGGAGAGCTTCTCGCCCGTCTTCGCGGCCTTCTCGGCCGTGTCGCTCTTCGCGGCGGTGTTCGAGCCGGCCTCGGCGGCCTGGCTCTTGTAGGTGACGATGACCTTCTCGACCGGGGCGCTGGGGAGCGCCCGCATCGTCTGCGAAGCCGGTGCGGGCTTCGGGGTGGCAGCGCCCGGGGCGGCGGCGATCGCCCCGGTCGTGGCAGCGGCGCCGAGGATCGCGGCGCTCGCGACCACGGATATGACTCTCCGCCTGGAACCGTTCAAGGTGTGGCCCTTTCGAGTACGACGTAGCTGCGGAGCAGTGGCGGCGGCGCGGGACGCGGTGCGAAGTGGGGTCGCGATCCGGCATTCCCTGGGCTGGGGGGCCCGTGCGCCGCCACCGGCGCGACGGCCCGGGTCAAGGCCGTCACCGGCGGATGCCACCCTCCGCATGCACCTGTCAGGGTGCGGTCGGGGGATGATATCTGCCGGTGCGGAGGACAGTAGGGAACGGGGGGGTGAACCCGATACGGGGAAAACCCTTGTCGCCCCTCACGGGGCGGCGGGGGTCCGGTGAGGGGAGGTGCGACCGCGGTCGCGGGCACGGGAGTCGGCGCCCTGTCACCCGCGTACCGGGCGGCGGGAGTACGCCCGGTCGACCTGCCGCAGCACCATGTTCCGGCAGGCAGGTACGTACCTGCCCCACGGGAAAGGTACACACCTCTCCGCGGACGCCCGAGGGTGCCCCCACCACAAGGCCGCCCGGGCGAGGCGGCCCGGCCACGGCGCCGCGGCCGGGGCCGGACGTGGGACCGGACGGTCCGGTCAACGCGCCGCGGTGAGGCGGCCGTGGGGCCGGACGGCCCGGCCATGGCACCGCTGGTCATCCGGCCGTGGGGCCGGCGGCGAGCTGCGGACCCGCGTGGCCTCAGCCGAGTTCGAGCGTCGTCACCCCGTACACGCGCTCGCGTGCCACCGGTCGGACCGGACCCGTGTACATCCGGGCCGTCTCGAAGGTCGGCTCCAGACCCCGCTCCTCGGCCAGCCGCGCCGCGGCCGGATTCGACTCCGGCATGTCGACCGCGATCCGGGGCGAGCCGAACTCCCTGGCCTCGGCGGCGAGCGCGTCGAGCAGGGCCGCTGCGTCGGCCGGGGTGTCCGCGAACAGTGGCCCCACCCGCGCCTCGTCCTGCGCCGGCCTCACCACCCCGTACCCGGCGGGACGGCCGTCGACGATCCGCACCAGCGCACGATGCCCCGGCGTGGCCAGCCAGGAGCCCAGGAACCGCGGCCGGTCGGCGTGATGGCACGCGTTGTCGTACGCGGCGAGGGCGGCCGGGTCGACGGCCGCGGCGGGCACCACCCCGGTCACCGGCGCGTCGGGGACCGGGACCTCGCCCACGTAGCGCGCGGTGCGGTACGCCGTCGCGAAGCCGGAGCGCCGGTAGTTGTCCTGCTGCGCCGGCACCCCGTCGAGCCCGACGGAACGGTCACCCGCGTGCGCGAGCGCGGCCCGCCAGGTGGCCAGGCCGTGCCCGAGGCCGCGGAGCCCGGGGCGTACGAGATAGAAGCCCAGGAACGCGTACGCGTCGTCGTAGGTGACGACCGAAATGGCCGACACGGGCTCCCCGTCGACCCGGCCGAGGAAGAACCCCCGGGGGTCCTGCGCGAAGAACGGGGCGGCGTCCGAGAGCCCCGGGTTCCACCCCTCCTCGGCCGCCCAGGCGCGCACGAGCGCCCAGTCCCGCTCCGTGGCGGGGGAGACGGAGAGCGAACCGGAGGAGGCGGAGGCCATGGGGATCCCTTCAACAGCCGGGAGCGGGCGCGTACTCGATCGGGAATCCGGCGAACCGGAGCACCGCCGAGCCGGAGAACAGGGGAGGCGGGGGCAGGCGAACCGGGCGAAAGGCAGACGGAACGCCAGTGGAAAAGCGGGCAAAGCGCGCCGAGCATAGCGCCCGGCGCGACCACACCCGCCCACGGCCGATCGATTCCGGCCGCAGTCCCGGCGGCGACTCGCCGTCAGGTCCGGTCAGGCTGAGAGGTCCGGCCCGGCCGCCGGCGGAACCGGCCCGGCCGCCGGCGGAACCGGCCCGGCCTCCGGCGGAACCGGCCCGGCCGTGGCCCTCGGCGGCTCCGCTCCCGCCGCCGTCGACCTCCCCGGCCACTCCGCCCCCGGCCGCCCGGGACCCGGCGTCAGTGGACGAGACGCAGGCGCGGCCCCGCGACCGTGAGGCGCACGGTCTGGCCCCAGGTCAGCTCCAGCGCGTCCGACTCGACGCCGTCGCCGAACACCACCAGCCGGTCCGACTCGACGGTGAGGCGCAGCCCCTGACCAGGGTCGAGGAGGCCCTCGACCCGGCTCGTTCCGGTCGCCGGAGACGGCCACGCCTCGCGGACGAACCAGGCGAGCCGGGCATCCGCGGGCGCGGGCAGCGCGAGCCCGCTGGAGCGCTGCTCCCACAACGACCGCAGCCAGCCCGTGGCCCCCGTACCGGTGCCGACGAGCACCCCCGACGAGGCCTGGGCCTCCGGGGGGAGCTCCGTCGCGTCGAGGTCCAGGGTGTAACGGGCGGTCTGATGGCCGCGCGGCCCGACGTAGATCTCGTTCAGCGCGAGGAGCCGCTGCGCGTCGTCGGTGACGGCCTCCACCATCGTCAGCTCGTCGACCGTCGCCCCGGCCCCCGCCGCGTACGGCAGCAGACGCCGCGCCCGGTCCGCCCGGTGGCGGACCAGGACGCCCGGATTGCGCCCCGGATCGGCGTCGATCCCGATGACGGGCTGCCCGGTGAGGTACTTCGCCGCGTTGGCGACCAGACCGTCCTGCCCGACCACCACGACCACGTCCTCCGGCCCGAACAGGAACCGGTCCAGATCGGCGCGTTCCACCCTGGTCTGCCGCCAGGTCAGCGGCACCGCGGCCGCCACCTCGGCCAGCGCGCGGCGGGTGCGCTCGTGCCGCTCGCGCACGGCGTCGACCGAGCGGCCGCGCGCGGAGAGGAAGAACGCGGCCTGGCCGTGCGTACCGTGCCGGGCGAGCAGCTCCTCGTACTCCGTGGTCCGGTGCACGAGCACCGCGCGCGGCGCGAGGCTCACGACCGGGCCCCGCCCTCACCGAGCTTGGCAAGCAACCCCGTCAGGACGTCGGGCGAGAGCGTCAGGTGCTCGATCCGGGGCAGGTTCTCGGCGGCCCGGGACACGGCGAGGGCGTGCAGGGTGGCGGGTTCCACCTCGGCGTGCGCCCGCAGCCAGGCGGACTGCGCCCCGGCGCGCGCCTGCCCGACCTCGCGCGCCGCCTCCGCCTCGGCCTGGGCGAGGCGCACCTTCCGTACGGCCTCGGCCTCGGCCCGTACGGCGTCGGCGGCGGCGTTCTCCTCGGCCTCGCGGCGGGCGTTGGTACCGCGCTGCTCGACGAGCCGTTCCTCCTGGCGGGCCAGCTCGATCTTGCTCGCCAGCTCGTTCTCCGCGATGGCGCGCTCGCGCTCGACGGCGACCGCCCGGCGCTCGTACGTGGCCCGGTCGGCCTCCTGCTGGATCTGTTCGCGGGCGGGGGTGCGCAGGGCGCGCTCGACCTCGGGTTCGGGACGGATGGCGACCACCCGGACGGCGACGACCTCGATGCCGGTGGACGGCAGGCGGGGCTCGGCGGCGAGTCCGGCCGTGACCCGGTCCCGTACCGCAGCCACGCCGTCGACGAGCGCCTCGGCCAGTACGGTGCGGGCGAGGACGTCGAGGGCGTGCTGCTGGGCGGTCTCGGTGAGGAGCGTGGCGATCTGCTCCAGCGGGGTGCCGCGCCACGCGCCCGTGTCGGGGTCGATGGAGAAGTCGAGCCGGGTGGCGGCGGCCGCCGGGTCGCCGATCCGGTAGGTGACGGTGGACTGGACGCTGACGTCCTGGAAGTCGGCGGTCCTGGCGTGGAAGGCCATGGCCAGTTCGCGGTCGTTGACCGGGACCTCGGAGAGGGCCGCGGTGAGCGGGCGGAACCAGAAGCTCAGTCCCTCGCCGTCGTGCACGAGGCTGCCGCGGCGCTGGTGGCGGATGTGCGCGGTGGGCGCGGAGCGCAGATGGCGCCAGCCGGCCCGCCGGGTGATGTCGGCCATGAAGAGACCCCCCTTGTCGTCATGTTGACGATAGTGGGGTTCCCTGGTTGTCGTCAAGATGACGAATTCAAGGTCGTCCCAGGGGGGAGAGGGGTCTCTCGACGGTTCGCCGACCGGTTCCTCGAAGGGGCCACGACGATTCCCCGACGAGTGAGGGCCCCTCAGCCGGCCGCCGGCGCGTGCGCCTGTTCGGCGCCCGCTGCGGGCAGCTCCGGCACATGTCGTTCGGGTAGGTTCAGCTCCGGCAGGTTCAGCAGGGGCGCGACCGGTTCGGGCGTGGCCGGATCGGGCCGGACCGAACGGCGGGCGGAGAGGTCGGTCGAGCGGGGCGCGGGCACCGACCGGACGGTCCACCGGGCAGGGGTACGCGCCCGCGTGGAGCCCGTGTTCCGCTGCTCGGGCGACACCGCGGGCCGGGACGGCGCCGGGTCGGCCGGCGACCCGGGCCGGGGTGAGAGCGCGGGCGGCGTCGTGAGCCCGGGCAGGGTCGCCGCCGCAGGAGCCGGCACCGTCACCACCTCGGGGCGTGCCGCCGGAGCGGCCGTCTCGGGGGAGCCGCCCTTCGTCAGCAGCACCACACCCCGTGCCGCGACCAGCGACGCGCCGGCCGCGACCAGCCAGCCCCACGCGCCCGCGCGGAACGTCTCGCCGAGCAGAGCCACTCCTATGATCGCGGCGGCCGCCGGGTTGGAGAGGTTGACCACGGCGAGCGGTGCCGCGAGGCCGCCCCGATAGGCGGCCTGCGAGAGCAGGAGGCCGCCCGTCGCGAAGCCCGAGATCAGTACCGCGAGGAGCGCGGTCTGCCACCAGGCCGGCTTGCCGCCCGGGAGTTCGAGCGCGAACGCGGCCGTCAGCGTCTGGGTGAGCGCGGAGGCGACGCCCGAGGCGATCCCGGAGGCCGTGGCGTGCCCGAGCCCGCGAGGCGCGTGCCCCTTGGCCGTATGCCGGCCCGAGGCGAGCGCCACGATGAGGAGTGCCGTCGCCGCGGCGACGACCAGGGACTCGCGCAGGCTGAGCGCCTCGCCGGGTTCCGTGGGGCCGGTCACCGCGACCAGTCCGACCAGACCGGCCAGGGTCCACAGCGCCCCGCGCCACTCGGTGCGGGTCACCCGGCGCCGCGCCGCGTACGCCCCGAGCGGCAGCGCCGCCACGAGGGTCAGGGCGCCGAGCGGCTGGACCAGCGTCAGCGGCCCGTAGTGCAGGGCGGCCACGTGGGCGAGGGCTCCGGCGGCGTTGAGGCCGACCGCAGACCACCACTGGCTTCGGGCGAGCAGCGCGCGCAGCGCCCCGCGCCCGTCCTGGACGGGGGAGGCGGCGGCGAGCCGGGACTGGGCGACGGCGGCGAGCGCGTATCCGGCGGCGGAGACGAGCGAGAGGAGCACCGCGACGACGGTGCCGGTGGCGGGGTTCATCGGAGGGCTCCGACCGGGAGAGGGGTCGTACCGACCTGGCGGGGTACGGGTGGGGGTGCCGTCCGGTGGCCGGGGGCGCGGACGGCGAGCAGGGCGAGACCGAGCAACGCGGCGGCGGCGAGCGCGTCGAACCAGTAGTGGTTGGCGGTACCGACGATGACGAGCAGGGTGAACAGCGGGTGCAGCAGCCACAGGACCCGCCAGCGGGAGCGGGTGGCGGCGATCAGGCCGATCGCGACCATCAGGGCCCAGCCGAAGTGCAGCGAGGGCATGGCCGCGAACTGGTTGGCCATGGAGTCGGTCTCCGGCGTCGCCCCGTACACCGAGGGGCCGTAGACCCGCGCGGTGTCGACGAGCCCGCTGGCGGCGAGCATCCGGGGCGGCGCGAGCGGCATCAGCAGGTGGAGGGCGAGCGCGGCACCCGTGACGAGCGCGAGGACGCGGCGCGACCACACGTAGTGGGCGGGGCGGCGCAGATACAGCCAGACGAGGAAGGCGAGCGTGGCCGGGAAGTGCACGGCCGCGTAGTAGGTGTTCGCGGCCCGGATCAGCGGTTCGCCGTGCAGGAGCAGCTGCTGGATCGTTCCCTCGCCCGGCAGGTGGAGCGCGCGCTCGGCGTCCCAGACCCGGTCGGCGTTCCGGAAGGCGCGGGACTCGTGGCCGTTGGCGAAGAGCCGGCCGAACTTGTAGACGAGGAAGAGCGCGGTGACGAGCGCCAGCTCGCGCAGGAGGGGCGGTCTCACGGACTCGCCGCCGTCCCCCTCGCCGCTCCCGTGGCCGTCGCGTCCGGAGGGGCCGCGGGTAGGCGTCAGCCCCGATCCGGCAGGACGTGGTCCTGGTATCCCGCGTATCCCGGCAGCCATCGCGCGGCCCTCTAATCCGTCATATCGCCAACAAACGGAGTGAGCCTAGATCCGATTTCATCGAGACGCAAGCGTATCGATACGTTTGCGTCTCGATTGTGCACCCCCTACTCTCGTATGTGCAGAGACAGAGGTGTCCGGGAGGGATCGATGTCCACGTCCGCGTCCACATCAACGTCCACGTCAGCGTCCGAGGCGGAGTCCTCGCCGGCGACCTCGGCGGGGTCCGTGCCGAGGCCGGCGTCCACGGAGGCCGCCACCGCCGCCGCCCGCCGCAGCAAGATCACGCCGGAACGCGAGACGGAGCTGTACGACGCCGTGCTCTGCCTCCTGCGCGAGGGCGGATACGACTCGGTGACCATGGAGGGCGTCGCGGCCCGCACCAAGTGCGGCAAGGCCACCCTCTACCGGCAGTGGGGCACGAAGCCGCAGCTCGTCACAGCCGCGCTCGCCCAGCGCCGCTGCACCGTCTTCACCGGCATCGACACCGGCACCCTCGCCGGTGACCTGCGTGAGGCGGGCCGGATCGCCGCCTCCCACCGCGAGCGCGACGCCGAACTCATGGAGGCCGTCGCCCAGGCCTTCATCCAGCACCCCGACCTGCGCGCCGCACTCCGCGAGACCGTCATCGCCCCCGAGGTCGCGGCCATCGACGCGGTCGTGGCGCGTGCGGTCGAGCGGGGCGAGGTCGCCGCCGACAACCCCGCGATCGGCTTCGTCGCCCCCTGCTTCATGGGCATGCTCCGCATCGAGCGGCTCTTCGAGGACCGCTTCACGGACGTCTCGACCATGCGGACCTTCGTCGACGCCGTCCTCCTTCCGGCGCTGCGCGTCGAGGGGTGAGTCGCGGGCCGGTCCGTCAGGCTGGAAGCATGCCCGCAGAGCCCACACAGCCCGCGGAGCCGGCCAGGCCCGCGCAGTCCGCACCGCCCTCCCACCGTGTCCGCGTCCGCCGGATCTACGAGCCCCCGTCCCCGGACGACGGCGTACGGGTCCTCGTCGACCGGCTCTGGCCGCGCGGACTCGCCAAGACCGACGCCCACATCGACGAGTGGCCGAAGGCACTCACGCCGTCGACCGAACTCCGCCGCTGGTACCACGGAACCGAGGGCGCGTACGAGGAGTTCCGGCGGCGCTACGAGGCCGAACTCGAAGCGCCCGACGCGGCGGCGGCCCTGGACCGGCTGCGGAACCTCGCGGCGCAGGGGACGATCACCCTCCTGACGGCGGCCAAGGACCCGTCGGTGAGCCACACGTCCGTCCTGGTGCGGGAACTGGACCCGCAGGCGGGGGCGTAACCCTCAGGCCGGGTCCGTCCGCAGCCGGGGCGCCTCGGAGGCGGCGTCGACGAGGACGGGACGGGCGGCGGCCCCCGAGGCGTCGGCACGGGCGGCTCCGCCCGCTCCGGAGCCCGCGGACGTTAGGGGGCCTCCGGCCGCTCGGGCGTCCGCGGCTGTTCCGGGGCCTCCGGCCGTGTCGGAGTCCGCGGCCGTTCCTGGCCCTCCGCCCGTGTCGGCGTCTCCGGAGGCGCGGTCGGCCAATTCCCGCGCCCACGCCACGAGTCCGCCGGCGTCGATCCCGTACGCGGCGGCGGCCTCCGCGTTCCCCGGCCCGCCCGCGAGCCGTTCGGCGCCGCGGCGCAGCAGCCGCGCCCCGCCCGCCGTGTTGCCGCGGGCGGCGTGCGTCAGGCCCACGGCGAGCTGCGCCAGGCCCTGCCACAGGTCCCGCTCCGACGCGGGCCCGGACTTCCAGGCGTCCTCGAACACCTCGTGCGCGTGGAACGGCATACCGGCGTCCAGCAGCCGCTGCGCCTCGCGCAGGGTGTCCTCGGGCGTGCGGACGACACCCTCGGGCTGCCGGGGCACACCCTCGGCGCCGTACGGCAGCGGTCGGCCGAGTCCGTCGCGGGGACGCGCGCTCCGAGCCCGCCCCTCCTCGTCGCGATCCCTGCCGCGGTCACTCGCTGTCCGGTTCACCTGTCCATTGTGGCCCGCGTGGCCCCCTTCGCCGCCCAGGGCGGAGGCCAGCCGCCACCTCACCCGCGCGGTCGCCCTCCCGGCGGCGTCAGCCCTCCGGTACGAGGAGTCCCGGGCCCGTCTGGACCTCGCCCACGCGACGGGCTCGGCCGCGACCCTCGCCGGAGCAACGTCCCTGGCCACCACCTGCGGCGCGGTGACAGCCCGTGCGTCAACCCACCCTCCGGAGTGAGGTAATGTTTTCCCTGCACGCCGACGAGGGGGAAACCCCGAGGAGACGCGCATCGGGACGTGGCGCAGCTTGGTAGCGCACTTGACTGGGGGTCAAGGGGTCGCAGGTTCAAATCCTGTCGTCCCGACTTTTCGAAGTCGTAGATCGAGGGGCCGTTTCAGAGCAATCTGAAGCGGCCCTTTGATCGTTTTCGGGGACCACTCGGGGACCAACCCGCCTTGACCGCGTCAGCGGGCGGCCGCGATCGCAGTGGGCAGGGACCGGGGTGCGCGGAGCACGCTGAGGTGGGCGGTCAGTCCGCGGTGCGCGGCGGACCGTACCGCTCCCACCCGCTTGCCCAGCACCCGCGCTGCCGCAGGCCCGTCCAGCCCGACGACCACCCGCAGCAGCACCGCCTCGGCCTGGTCCCGCGGAACCGCCCCAGGTCGCGGGCTATCTCAAGCCACGCGTCGGAGGCCACGTCCTCGGCGGACTCGCCGACGAGCCCTCTCGGATATCCCAGAAGCCCGGCTGCACGATCCGGTACACGTCGGCGAACGCCTCGTCGTCACCGTTCTGCGCACGCTCCACCGCATGTCGCAGAGTGGCGTCGTCCGCCCTTAAATGATCTTCCCTTGGTCTTTCCGCGTCGCGCTGCCCAGCGCATCGCCTTGCGCGGCTGTCAGACCCGGGCCGGCGACCGTCCCCCGTGACAGCGGCAGAAGCTTCGGCCGACGCGGAACCAGCAGGAAGAGTTCGTACGCGGATTCGTCGGGGCCAAGCTCGGAGCGGTTGACCACCTTTCCGAGCGGGTTCCACGCCTGTCCGTCGGGTGTCCGGACGCCGACCGGCTGCCGGACGTCGTCGAACGCCGCTTTCACCGCCCCAAGCAATGGCGCGGCATCGCCACCCGCTACGACAAGCGCCCCGGCCGCTACCTCGTGCAGGGTCCAGCGGGTCTGTCCCCTGACTGTCGAGTCGAGGGACAGGATGGCCATGTAGGCGCACTTCAGTGCGGTCTACTCGTTCGGGAAGTGTCCCCGGGCCTTGACCGCCCACCGGATCCTGGCGTTCGCCGACTCGATCGCGTTCGTGGTGCAGACAATGCGGCGGATCTCGCTGTCGCAGCGGAGGAACGGGGTGAACTCTTCCCAGGCGTTCTCCCACAGCCTCACGATCGCCGGATACTTCTTGCCCCAGGCGTCGGCGAAATCCGCGAACCGCTCCACCGCGGCCTCCTCGGTCGCCGCGGTGTAGACGGGCCTGAGGACCTTGGCGATCTTGATCCAGCCCTGGCGGGCAGCGTAGCGGAAGGACTTCCGCAGCAGGTGGACCACACAAGTCTGGACGGTGGTGCGGGGCCAGCCGGTCTCGACGGCGTCGGGCAGGCCCTTGAGCCCGTCGCATACGAGCATCAGGACGTCGTTCGCGCCGCGGTTCTTGATCTCGGTAAGGATGTGTATCCAGTGCTTGGCACCCTCGCCGCCGTCCCCGGCCCACAAGCCCAGGATCTCGCGCCGGCCCTCGACGGCGACGGCCAAAGCCACGTAGATGGGCCGGTTGGCGACGGCGCCATCGCGGATCTCTCGTCGATCAGCCGGTCGTCCACCGACTTCGCCGGCTGCGGCTCCCCACAGACGACAACCGTCGAAACCGAGCTCCAACTGCTCCTCACCGTACTGACCAGCGCCGGCGCGTCAGCCGCCGCAGCATCGTCCAGCAACCCGGCGTGAGAGCAGATTCGGTGGGGTGCCGCTCGGTCGTCCCATGCCCGGTCGGTGACGGCGAGTCCTTCCGAGGAGAAGCCGGGTGTTCCTCTGCCCGGCGTGAACGGCCCTGTTGCCGGCACGAGTACGTGCGGAGCCCGGTGGCGAAATCAGCCGGAAGACGGCTGGTTGCCTCCGCATATCGCCGGTAGTCCAGCACTCCTGGCGCGTATGAGAATCGGGTGCATCTTCGTTGCACGGCGCCCTGCCGTCGCGCTGCTCGTGGCTCTTCAGAGGTAGCGTCCCTGTCATGGACCTTCACACCACTGTTGAACGGGCTCGACGCCTCAAGCGGCTGCACGCCGAGTACGAGCCGCTCGTGCTGCCGACCGTCTGGGATGTCTGGTCCGCGCAGACGGCGGTCGACGCCGGCTTCCTCGCGTTGACGGTCGGCAGCCATCCGCTCGCCACCTCCCGGGGAGCCGACGACCATGAGGGACAGACCTTCGAGGAGGTGCTCTCCGCTGTCGCGCCGATCGTCGCCGCCGTAGACGTCCCCGTGTCCGTGGACCTGGAGGCCGGGTACGGACAGGAGCCCGCCGATCTCATCGCCGGACTCACCGAAGTCGGCGGCGTGGGTCTCAACCTTGAGGACACTGTCCACTCGGAGGGCGGACGCGTACGCAGCACCGAGGAGCATGCGACCTTCATCGCGAACCTGCGTGCGGCGGCTGACGACGCGGGGATCCCCGTCTGGGTGAACGGGCGCACCGACCTGTTCCTGCACGCGGAGAATCCCGTCGTCGTGCTCCACGAAGCGATCGAGCGGCTGCGTGCGATGGAGCAGGCCGGTGCCGACAGCGTCTACCCGGTGGGCATTCAGGATGACGACGGCCTGCTCGCTTCGGTGGTGGATGCCGTCGCCGTTCCCGTGAACGCTACGGCGCATCCCGTCAAGCATGACATCGAGAGGTTCCGTCGCCTTGGCGTCGGCCGGATCACCTACGGTCCGTTGCTCCAGTTCGCGATGACGGATGCCATGAGGGACATGCTGGGGCCGTGGGGGTCCACGCCGGTGCTCCCCGCCCGAGGGTGAGAACCGGCGTGGCCCGGGAGCTACCAGCAGTTGTGGTGCACGACCTCGGAGACCGGACGGCGGCGTACCGGACCGAAGTTGCCCATCGGCCAGCCGACAGGTATAGCGGCGAAGGTACGCATGTCCTCAGGGATGCCGAGGGCTTGCTTCCACTCCTCCTCCAGCATCAGGTGCCAGATGGTGATGTTCGCGGCCAGGCCGAGGCCCCGGGCGGCGAGGAGGAGGTTCTGTACGCCAGGGTAGACGCAGGACCCCTCCGCCAGAGCCATGAATCGCTCCTGCGTGTCCACCATGCGCAGGCTCGCCTCCGGGCCGAGGGCCTGCGCGGAAGCGGCGTAGCCCTCTTCCGTGACCCGCGGCGCGGGGAACTGATAGCAGGGGATGACCAGCACCGGGGTCTCTGCGAAGTGATCACGCTGGTACTCGATCGCGGCGACCATCCGACCGTAGGCGGCATCGTCCATCCCGGCCGGGGCCAGCGCCCCCGTGGTGGCGAGGTAGGCATCCACGCAACGCTTCCACAGCGGAGCGAGACGATCCATGACGTCCCGGTCGGTGACGACGACGTACTCGAAGCGCTGCATGTTGCCGCCGCTGGGTCCCCAGACCGCAGCCTGGACGAGCTGCTCGACGAGCTCCTCGGATACTGGGTCGGGCTTGATGCGGCGCATGGCTCGCATGGTGGACATGGTCTCGAAGAGACGCGGATCAGGGTCCGCACCGGTGAAATCGATCATGACCGCGGAGTGTAGGCCCCCTGACCCCAGCATGAGCACCTCGCACATCACTCGTCGTGTGGCTGCCGCCGTCGCTGCGGGTGATGCACCGTTCGACCGAGCTGCGCCGCTTGTACGCCTCGGCGTCGAAGGCCGGCGGTCGGCCGCCGGCACGGCCTCGTCGCAGGCGGTGGCCGATCTGGTCGGACGGCTGGCGGATGACAGCGCGGATGCCGCGTCGGCGGAGGTGTTCTCGGATCGCGCGGGATGAGTACGCACGGTCCGCCAGGGCGGCATCGGGCCGGGTCCTCGGTCTTCCCGGTCCGCTTCGCGGAACGCGGATGGCGGCCACGACGGTCTCGAAGGCCGGAGCGTCACCCGCCTGCCCTGCGGTGACGTGGAGGACCAAGGGCCTTTGCATTGCCGTCGCTGGCGAGGTGAACCTTCGTGCTCAGGCCGTCTCGGGAGCGTCCGAGGGCATGGTCGTCGGGTTCGGCCCTGCCCGGAGCCCCATTTTTCTGGCTCCGGCGGCGTGCTGGTGGGCCCGGCGGATGGTGGAGTCCACCGACACCGTCCAGCCAATGTCGTCAGCACCCTCGACCGCTGTCAGGACCGCGGCAAGGATGCGTTCCTCCAAGTGCCTTCCACGGCCCACCTGATCAGACGTTTGTGAGCAGTCCGGAACGAGCCGAGTTCGTCCGGCAGATCCCGCCAGGGCGAGCAGGTGCGGTACTTCCAGGCGGTGGCCTCCAGGTCCGGCGGTGATCGGCCGACCGCCGACCGCGGATCGGATCGGCCGGGACATCGACGCCTGCTTGCTCGTGCAATTCCGGGGCGACATGGACGGAAGCGACGTTTTCACGCCGTACTCAGGTGCTGGGCGGATCAGCCGCTGCGGCGCAGCGGGTTCGCCCGGCTGCGCTGCCTGCCGCAGTCTGGCTGGCAGGCGGGCATCACACACATTCGTTGCCGAGCGACCCGGTACGGTGCCCGCGGGGGCTGCCACTCCGGAAGGGCGAGGCAGGTGACCTCACCCCGCCGCCCCGGAAGCGTTGTCGGATCTATCCAGGCGGCACCTGCTCGGTCTGCCCATGCAGCTGATACGGACGGAGCCGGTGCTTGTGGTCGCTGCGAGGGACGGCTAGAGGGCGACGAAACTCGGACATGAACCCAGGCGGACGGTCGGTGAGAGGGCGGCGGGGTTGATCCTGGGGGCCAGGTGGTGTCGCTTGAAGACGCGCCCCCACAACGAAGCCGGCGACCAGTACGGACACCACGATCAGTCCGATGAGAATGTGCACGAGAACCTCCGAGGACGAAGCGGACTCCTGACATCTCTACGGGGGCACCTTCTCCTGCGGATTCCCCGGATCTCGTTCATCACCTGATCGGCTCCCCGCGCGCCGGCGGGGCCCGTACCACCTCGGCGAGCAGGTCACCTCCGGAGGACATCCCGGTGGGGCATGGGCGCCTGGAGAGACGGGAAGAGACGCGCCGTCGACGATCTGCCCCGGCATCAGCCCTGGACCGAGGCCGCAGAACGCCACTGATGGTGTGTCGGCTCTGGATGACGCCGCGCACGTGCTCCAGCATCGCCACGACCGGACCACCGCGCTGTCGCGCGGGGACGGTGCTCCGGCTACCGGCTTCACTCGTCCCGCCTGAGATGGCGAACGTCGGACTTTTGTGTTCGGCTGGGGCCCGTGGGCATCACTCCGCTGCGGCCTCGTCCTGAGGGACCGATTACGGCCACCAGCATCGCGACCCCGTACTTATCCCCCGGAACTGTCCGGAGGCGACTGGTGTCCGAGAGACCGTCCACGCCTCATTGTGTTCACTGTCGAGATCACAGCGACGACGCGCCGCCTCACGACGACGTCGTCCGAGAGGCCTTCGAGGCCATCTACGACGACTGGTATCCCCGTGTGCTTCGCTGGGCCCGACGCCGTTGCATCGATCTCCACGATGCCGAGGACGTCGTCCAGCAGGTCTTCGTGGATGTCTGGTTGCACTCCGGAAGGTAGTGTCCGCGCCGCGGCGAACTCGGTCCTTGGCTCTATGGCATCACCGTCCACAAAGTCGCCGACGCGTCGGCAGCGGTGGTGCGCCGTCAGGAAGTCTTGGGCCGCCTGCTCCGAGGGCTTGCCCCGGAGAACATCGACAGCTGCGCACGTGCGGTCGACCGTCTGGGTCTCATCGGCCACATGGCGTTCTTGACGCCCGAACGCCGCGAGATCCTCTTCCTCGCGTACTACCTGGGGCTGACCCAGCCTGAGATCGCGCGGCGTCTTGATCTGCCCCTCGGCACGGTGAAGAGCCACACCAGGAGGGCGCTGCGATCACTCTCCTGTCTCGTGTCCTCACGGGCATGACGCGGCTGCCCGCCCTGGAGGACCCGCCTGCCCGAGGACATCGTTCTCGGCAGCGGCCAGAACTCGGAGACAGTCCGGCTCAGGAATTGAATCGAGCATTGCCGAAGGCTCAGGAGCAAGGCCGCAGCCCATCGCTGCCCGTGTGCTCCTACCAGCCCGACAATCGACCTGCGCGGACACCCGGGTGCCGCGCACCTGCGACAGCTCGGCGAGCTCGGCGCCGAGCGCGGTGACCTCGCTCCAGATGCGGGTTTTTGTGCCGCCGTGCGGGAGCATCGCGGAATGCCACTTCTCGGCGCCCGCTCGGGACTGCCGCCGCTGGAAGAACATGATGCCGTCGGCCCCGCGGGTCAGGTGCGTCAGACTGTTGCGACGCATCTCGCCGGGCGTCTTCGGCATTGAGGAGAGTCATCCCTGCCTCCTGGCAGTGAGACGGAGGAACAGGAACGACAGCACGAAAGTCGCCACCGCGAGCATCACTGGGACGCGCTTCCAGTCGTACGTCCGCCGTCACTCTGGGCGGCGCAGTTCTTTCACCGAGGAACGCGTCTGCCTGCTCTCGTATCCGAATACATGGCTGAAGTCGGACAGCGCCGAGGTGAAGGGGCGCGGCGGGCGATTACAGCTGCCCCGTCCGCTGGGATGCCGGTGAGGCAACGGACGTCAGCGAACGCGTGAACAGAGGAGCGGCGGTGGCCGGGACGCGGAGCGCAGCGGTCCCGCCCGCCGCGCCTCCTCGGTACAGCCGGCCGAAGCCCTCCGCGGCTGACCGCACGCGTCGACGTGGGCACGGCTCCGGCCGAGGCACGGCACTTCACCACGCACCAGACCTGGAATCTGCTGGGCTTCCTGCTGAAACGGTCGGCCTTCCCCGTCGACATCGTGTTCGGCGAGGAACCCGTCCCCGAGGCCGATGCCTGGGGCTACGAGCCGCCGCGGTACCTGACCGCCGAGCGCGTGCGGCTGGCCGCCGACAGGCTGGACCGGATGACCTACGACGAGCTGATCCGCGGCGTCGACCACGCCGAACTCGCCTCGGCCGAGGTCTATCCCCAGATCTGGGACTCGCCGACCTCGCTGGAATGGGCCGGCGACCTGTTCACCCCACTGACGGAGTTCTTCCGAGCGGCGGCCTCCGCCGGACACGCCATGGTGATCTGGCTCGACTGACCTCCCCCGGCCCGGTCGTCGAGCGACAGGCTCAGGGCTTCGGGACGGTGTTGACGTAGTCCGTGCCGGTGCGGTGGAAGCCGTCCACCGTCTCCTGGAGGTCCTTCGGGGAGACGGCCTCGTCGGCCTTGTAGTAGACCCAGTCGACCTTCATGTCCCAGATGCGGGGGCCACCGGTGAAGGGAAGGTCGATGAGCCAGTTGCTGAAATGGATGTCCATCCGCTCGCGCGGGACGTACTTGCCGGAGCTGGTGAAGAGCTTCGTACCGTCCAGGGAGTAGGTGACCTTTCCGTCCATGGCGGTGATCACCATGGTGTGCCAGCCCTCAAGGCGCCGCTCGAGGGTGTGGTGGACCCGGTCCGGCGGGTCGGCCCTGTACCAGCTGACGTTGTCGAGCTGCGGACCCACCGAACCCCAGCCGCCGTTGGGCAGGTACTCGAAGTCGAGTTCGCTGTAGTTCTCCGAGGAGTCCGAGGGAGAGATCGGGAAGAAGGTCTGGACGACGTGGTCGCCGTCGCGTCCGCTCGTGGGCTTGTCGCTGAGGTGGACCCGCGCGGCATAGGTTCCGGTGAAGAGGTTCCCGCTCGTGGTCTGCGCCTCGACCTGTGTGGTGCCCTGCTCGGTGCCGTCGGTGGAGGAGCGGAGCCGGAGGACCTTGCCCCCCTCCGCCGTCGGGTCGGCGGGGAAGGCGGCGCCGTCGGCGCTCCAGGTGTCCTTGATCCCGGGGCCGCCCCCGCCGGTACGGATCTCCCAGCCGCGCGCGGTGAGAGAGGGGTCGTCGGCGCCGGTGTAGTCGAAGTCGTCGAACAGGGTTCCCGGCGGTCCGGTGGGCGTCGGCGTCGACGAGGCGTCCCGCGCGGGCCCTGCGGCGTCGGTGCTCCCGCCGGTCGCGGGGCCGGCGGAGCACGCGGCGAGTGCGCACAGGAGGGCGGGCAGCGTGAGCGCGGTCCACGCTCGGCGACGAGAGGTGCGGCGGGGCTGGCTCACACAGGCTCCTTGGGGCGTAGAGGCGATGACTGGGCACGCCCGTTGCACGCGGATCACTCGCGGGATCGCATGAATTGAGCGGTCATCCTAGCGAAGGATTTCAGTCATCCCGCCCTGTGTTCGCGACCCGGTCATCCCAGGGCCCGGAGGTGTCGGCCGACATACCGATCCGGTTACGAGGCTCGATCGGAACATGCCAAATATGTACATCACGCTCCAATCGATTCAGTTCATGCGCTACGGTCCGCTCTACGCTTCACAGGTCTCCACACCCTGCACAAAAAGGCCACAAACAATGCGCCACGTCGCCACGTCCTCCAGGCGCGGATCGTTCCACTCGGCACAGCCCGGCGTGGCCGAATCTCGTCATCAGGAGCCCGCTCCGGCACCCGTGTTCGTCGACCAGTCGGGTCTGCGCAGCCGTCTGCTCCGGCGCTTCGGCTGGCCCGTCTCCGTGGTCGGCGCGATCCTGGCGGCCGCCATGGGCAGCAGCCTCATCGGCGGCCAGTCGGACGCCCCGGCGATGGGGATACCGCCGAAGCCCTCGTACCTGCCCGCCAAGGGGCCCCTGTCGCCCTCCTGGCCCTAGGGGGTGTCGTGTCGATCAGGCCGGGCTCGCGGCGTCCGCTCCCTGATCCGGCCCGATCGACACGGCACCCCCCAGCGGGCACGGTCCGCGAAGCACCACCCGAAGAGTCCGGTGGCCATCACGCCGGACTCCGCGACATTCCCTGACACACCCCGATCATCGTGCCGTCCGGACCGACGTCCGCGGGGCGGGCCGAGCATGCCTGATCGTCCGCACCACCCATCTCCAGGAGCGCCCTTGTCCCGCCACCAGCGTCGTCGGCAGTCCCTGCTGAGACCGCGCCGACTGGCCGCGCCACCGCTGCGCTTCTTCATGCCGCTGTCCCTGCTGGCCTGCCTGCTCGCGCTCCTCGTCCTGCGAGGCCTCGCCACCAACGAGGCGTTCCACGACACCCGGGTCGCGACCTCGGTCGACAAGACGACGGTGCCGGAGAACCTGCTCAAGGGCGGCCCGATCATCGACGCGCGCGGCGCCAGGAACGAGCGCCCCGTCAGCTATCGGATCCCCGACCGCACCGTGGTCCTGAGCTTCGACGACGGCCCTTCGCCGGAGTGGACCCCGAAGATCCTGGACGTGCTCGCGGCCCACGACATCCGCGCGGACTTCTTCGTGACCGGCGCGATGACCACGCGCCACCCGGAGCTGATCCGGCAGATCGTCGCCGGCGGCCACGAGATCGGCGTGCACACCTTCACCCACCCCGACCTGGTGTACCAGTCCGAAGCCCGGGTCAGCTGGGAGCTGGCGCAGACGCAGCTGGCGCTGGCCGGTGTCGCGGGCGTCCACAGCGCGCTGTTCCGACCGCCGTACTCCTCCGACGCCTCGGCGCTCGACGACTGGAACTACCCGGTGATCAAGTACGTGGGTTCCCACGGCTACCTCACCGCGTTCATCGACCGCGACACCCACGACTGGAAGCGTCCCGGCGTCGACGCGATCGTCGAGGCGGCGATGCCGCGCAAGCCCGGCGCG
This sequence comes from Streptomyces sp. NBC_00691, assembly GCF_036226665.1. Classification (NCBI taxonomy): domain Bacteria; kingdom Bacillati; phylum Actinomycetota; class Actinomycetes; order Kitasatosporales; family Streptomycetaceae; genus Streptomyces; species Streptomyces sp. NBC_00691. Next base: position 7,027,719 of record NZ_CP109007.1, read on the forward strand.
GGCGAGCTGATCCTGCTGCACGACGCGGGTGGCGACCGTACCGAGACCCTCGCCGCGCTCGAGCAGATCATCGAGAGACTGCAGGGCGAGGGGTACCGCTTCGCCACGATCTCCGAGGCGCTCGGCGCCAGCAACGCCACGGTGCCGGTGCACGGCTACCAGCTGTGGGCGGGCAAGTGCTTCATCTGGGCCACCCGGGCCGCCGTGCTGACCCTGCCGGTGCTGGTCGCTCTGCTGGCCGTCGTCGGCTTCCTCAACTTCGGACGGTTCGCGCTGATGCTCGTCCTCGCGCCGCTCCACGCCCGGCGTTCCCGGCGGCGTGACGCGTGGGGACCACCCGTCACCGAGCCGGTCACCGTCCTCGTCCCGGCCTACAACGAGCGCGAGTGCATCGCGAACACCCTGAACTCCCTCGTCGCCAGCGACCATCCGATCGAGGTGATCGTCATCGACGACGGCTCGACGGACGGCACCGCGGACATCGTCGAGGAGATGCGTCTGCCGTTCGTCCGGCTGATCCGCAAGGCCAACGGCGGCAAGTCCTCCGCGCTCAACGTCGGCATCGCGGCCGCGTCGTACGACATCGTCGTGATGATGGACGGCGACACCGTCTTCGAGCCGTCCACGGTGCGCGAGCTGGTCCAGCCGTTCGGCGACCGGGGGATCGGCGCGGTCGCGGGCAACGCCAAGGTCGGCAACCGCGACAGCCTGATCGGCGCCTGGCAGCACATCGAGTACGTCCTCGGCCACAACCTGGACCGCCGGATGTACGACATGCTCAATGTCATCCCGACCATCCCCGGCGCGGTCGGCGCCTTCCGCAAGGAGGCCCTGCGGCGGGTCGGCGGAATGAGCGACGACACCCTCGCCGAGGACACCGACATCACCATGGCGGTGCTCTGCGACGGCTGGCGGATCGTCTACGCCGAGCGCGCCCGCGCCTGGACGGAGGCCCCCGCCAGCCTCCAGCAGCTCTGGTCGCAGCGGTACCGCTGGAGCTACGGCAGCATGCAGGCGATGTGGAAGCACCGCCGCGCCGTGACCTCCCGGGGTCCGGCCGGACGCTTCGGCCGGATCGGGCTGCCCCTCGTCGTGCTGTTCGGCGTGGTCGCCCCGCTGCTCGCGCCGCTGGTCGACATGTTCCTGCTGTACGGCGTGCTGTTCGCGGACGCCCCGATCACCCTGGCCAGCTGGGGCGGCTTCATCCTGCTCCAGGCCGTGCTGTCCTGGTACGCCTTCCGGCTCGACGGCGAGAAGCCGCTGCACCTGATCAGCCTGCCGATCCAGCAACTGGTCTACCGGCAGCTGATGTACATCGTCCTGCTGCAGTCCACGATCACGGCGCTGACCGGTGGCCGGCTGCGCTGGCAGAAGCTCCGGCGCACCGGCGAGGTCGCCGCACCGGTGGAGGCCTGACCATGACCGCATCCTTCGAGTTCAGGGGACACCAGGACACCGTCCGGCTGAGGATCCCCGCCGCACTGCGCCAGGAGACCCAGGCGGAGCCGGAGCCGTCGACACCGTCCCCGCGCAAGGGCGGCCGGGACCGCTATCTCGACCTGCTCCGCGCCCTGGCGCTGGTCCGCGTGGTGCTCTACCACAACTTCGGCTGGTTCTGGCTGCCCGTCGTCTTCCCGTCGATGGGCGTGATGTTCGCGCTCGCCGGGTCGCTGATGGCCCGCTCCCTCAGCCGCCCCGCCCTCGGCGTCATCCGGGGCCGCCTGCGCCGCCTGCTGCCGCCGATGTGGCTGTTCGGCGCGGTCATCCTCACCCTGGAGATCATCGACGGCTGGGGTCCCGACGCCGAGGGGCATCCGCGCTGGTGGTGGGGCAAGCTGCTGTTCTGGCTCATGCCGCTGAGCACTCCGCCGTACGCCGAATCACTGAACGGTCTCGACCATCTGGTGGGGCCCAGCTGGGCGGTGCAGGTCGTCGTTCCGCTCTGGTACCTCCGCGCGTACCTCTGGTACGTCCTGCTCTCACCGTTGCTGCTGTGGGCGCTGCGGCGGATGCCGGTGGTGACGCTGTCCACGCCGATCGCGCTGACGATCGTGCTGAACACGTTCTTCACCGACCAGGAGTTCCTCTACGGCCGGGTCTGGGAGAACCTCAGCGACTTCGCCATGTTCGGCTCCTGCTGGGTCCTCGGCATGGCTCACCAGGAGGGACTGCTCAAGAAGATCCCCCAGTACGTCGTACCGTCCGTCGCGCCGCTGATCATGGTGGCCGGCTGGTGGTACCTGCAGACCCGACCGGTCGATCCGACCGTGCACACCGACATCGAGAGCTGGCCGATCGCCCAGGCCCTGTGGTCCTTCGGCTTCGTCGCGATGCTGCTCCATGTCAGTCCCTCCTGGGAAGAGTGGCCCCGCCCCCTGGAACGCTGGAACGGCCTGATCAGCCTGCTCAACTCCCGGGCGGTCAGCGTCTATCTCTGGCACCAGGTCGCGTTGGTGGCCGCCATCCCGCTGATCGACCCTCTCTGGTCCGTCGGCTTCTTCTACGCGCACTTCCAGTGGCTGCTGACCAACCCGTGGCTTCCGCTGCTGGTGGCGATCCCCCTGATCGGACTGCTGGTGCTGACCTTCGGCTGGGTCGAGGACGTGGCAGCGAAACGCTCCCCGCGCCTCTTCCCGTACCCACGCCGCGTGCGGGGTCGGCGCCGGGCGGGCGCCTGACGGGGGCCGCCCGAACCCCGGACGGGCGGGGACGGCCGGCCCGGCGGCGCCGGCCGCACGGGACCGTGCCCGGTCACCTCCGCCGTGACGGTCGGTCAGGGTCGCGGGGTGCGCGGCTCCAGCCGGAACTCGAAGCCGAGGGTGCCCGGGTCGAGTGCGGTCGCGCCGCCGTCGACGGTGAGCACCGCCCCGTTCACGAAGGAGGCGGCGGGGGACAGCAGCCAGGCGACGGCCTCCGCGACCTCGTGCGGCTCGCCGGGCCGCCCGGCGGGCAGGACCCGCGTCACCTCCTCGTACGCCGCTTCCAGACCGTTCCCGTCCAGGCCCGCCTCGTCCGCGAACCGGTTCATGCGGCGGTCGGCCATGTCGGTGCGCACCCAGCTCGGGCACACGGTGTTGGCGCGCAGCCCCGCGCCCCCGTAGTCGACCGCGACGGAGCGGCAGAGCTGGAGCAGTCCGGCTTTGGAGGTGGCGTAGGCGGCGTTGCCGACGCCGTTGCGCAGGGCGGACACCGAGGCCACCGCGACCACCGCGCCGCGGGCGTCGAGCAGGTGCGGGAGTGCGGCGCGCAGCAGCAGGAAGGGCCCGGTGAGGTTGGTCCGCATGACCTCGTCCCAGTCCTCCGGGGTCACCTCTCCCACCCCGCCGCCCCGCCCGATGCCGGCGTTGAGCACCAGACCGTCGAGCCGTCCGTACGTGCCGACCACCGTCTCGACGAGCGAGGCCACCGCGGCGGGATCACCGATGTCCGACGGTACGGGCAGGGCGCCGGTCTCCTCGGCGACCAGCCGCAGCGGCTCGGGACGACGCCCGGACACCGCCACCTTGTGGCCTGCCCGGGCCAGCGCCTGAGCGGTCGCGGCCCCGATCCCCGTTCCGCCGCCGGTCACCAGGTACACGCGCTCGTTCGCCATGTCCGCCGCCTCTCCCGTGCCTCGTCCCCCGTCCCGGTGATCCTAGACGCGCCGAACCGCCGTCCCTCTCGTGTCTCAGAGGGCGCCGACGATGTCCTCGACCCGTTGCTTGGCGTCGCCGAAGAGCATGGCGGTGTTCTCACGGAAGAACAGCGGGTTCTGAACCCCGGCGTACCCCGAGGCCATGGAGCGCTTGAACACGATGACCTTGTTCGCCTCCCAGACGGTGAGCACGGGCATGCCGGCGAGCGGGCTGCCGGGATCCTCGGCGCCGGCCGGGTTGACGGTGTCGTTGGCGCCGATCACGAGGACGACGTCGGTCGCGGCGAAGTCGCCGTTGACCTCGTCCATCTCCAGCACGATGTCGTACGGCACCTTGGCCTCGGCCAGCAGGACGTTCATGTGGCCGGGCAGGCGGCCGGCGACCGGATGGATGCCGAAGCGCACGTCGATGCCCTTCGCCCGGAGCTTCGAGGTGAGTTCCGCGACCGGGTACTGCGCCTGTGCCACGGCCATGCCGTAGCCGGGCGTGATGACCACCGAGCGGGCCGCGCCGAGGAGTGCGGCGGTGGCCTGGGCGGTGATCTCCTGGTGCGCGCCGTAGTCGACGTCCGAGGCCGAGGGCGCCTCGATGCCGAATCCGCCGGCGATGACGGAGAGGAACGAGCGGTTCATCGCCCTGCACATGATGTAGGACAGGTAGGCACCCGAGGAGCCGACCAGCGCGCCGGTGATGATGAGCAGGTCGTTGCCGAGCAGGAAGCCGGAGGCGGCCGCGGCCCAGCCGGAGTAGCTGTTGAGCATCGAGACGACGACCGGCATGTCACCGCCGCCGATCGAGGCCACCAGGTGCCAGCCGAGGGCGAGCGCCAGGACCGTCACGACGATGAGGAGCCACAGCGTCGGCGTGATCACGAACCACACCGTCAGGGCGAGGAACAGGCCCAGCGAGCCGAGGTTCAGCACGTTCTTGCCCGGCAGCGTCAGCGGCCTGGAGCTGATCTTCGCCGCGAGCTTCAGGTACGCCACGATGGAGCCGGTGAAGGTCACCGCGCCGATGAACAGGCCGATGAACACCTCGGCGTGGTGGATGTCCAGCGTGCCGAGCGCGTCCAGGGCCCGGGCCTCATGGCCGCCGAGGTCGTGCTCGACGTTCAGGAAGCCGTTCCAGCTGACCAGCACGGCGGCGAGGCCGACGAAGGAGTGCAGCAGCGCGATGAGTTCGGGCATGCCCGTCATCTCGACGCCGCGGGCGCGCTGCAGGCCGATCAGCGCGCCGATCAGCATGGCCACGGCCATGAGTCCCAGCCCGGCGGTGCTGATGTCGCCGTCGACGGCGAGCACGATCGTCGCGACGAGCGCGACGGCCATGCCGAGCATGCCGAAGGAGTTGCCGAGCCGTGCGGACTCGTGCTTGGAGAGTCCTGCCAGCGCGAGGATGAACAGCAGCGCGGCAACGAGGTAGGCCGCCTGAGCGGCGATGGTCGCAGACATGTCAGCTCCGGTTGAACATGGCGAGCATGCGACGCGTCACCGCGAAGCCGCCGAAGATGTTGATACTGGCCAGAAGGATCGCCACGGACGAGAGCACCGTGACCGTCGTGCTCGCATGCCCGATCTGCAGCATCGCGCCGACGACGATGATGCCGGAGATCGCGTTCGTCACCGACATCAGCGGTGTGTGCAGGGCGTGGTGCACATGGCCGATCACGTAGTAGCCGATCACGATCGCCAGCACGAAGACCGTCACATGGGGCAGCAGCGCCGCCGGCGCGAACGCGGCGGCGAGGAAGAGCGCCGACGCGCCGAGGGCCACGCCGCCGAACCTCCGGCTCGCCTTCATCGGCGCCTTCTCCGGCACCGGCTTCGTCCCGGCCGCCGCGGGAGCGGCGGCCGGGGCCGCCGAGACCTGCACCGGCGGGGGCGGCCACGCCGACTCGCCCTCGCGTACGACGGTGATCGAGCGCTGTACCGGGTCGTCCCAGTCGAGGACGAGCCGGGCGTCCTTGCCGGGCGTCAGCAGCTTCAACAGGTTGACCAGGTTGGTGCCGTAGAGCTGCGAGGCCTGCGCCGGCAGCCGGCCCGCCAGATCGGTGTACCCGATGATCGTCACGCCGTTCGCCGTGACGGTCTTCTCGCCCTTGACGGTGCCGACGACGTTGCCGCCGTTGGCGGCCGCCATGTCGACGATCACCGAGCCCGGCTTCATGCTCGCCACCATCTCCGCGGTGATCAGCGTCGGCGCCGGACGCCCCGGGATCAGCGCGGTGGTGATGACGATGTCGACCTCACGGCACTGCGCGCCGTAGAGCTCCACCTCGCGCGCCTTGTAGTCGTCGCCCATCTCCTTGGCGTAACCCGTCCTGGAGACCTCGGTCTCCGGGGACTCGATCGAAAGGTACGCGCCGCCCAGCGACCGGACCTGGTCGGCCACCTCGGGCCTCGGGTCGGTCGCCCGTACGACCGCGCCGAGCGAGCCCGCCGCGCCGATCGCGGCCAGACCCGCGACGCCCGCGCCCGCGACGAGCACCTTCGCCGGCGGCACCTTGCCCGCCGCCGTCACCTGGCCGGTGAAGAACCGCCCGAACACGTGCGCCGCCTCGACCACGGCCCGGTAGCCGGCGATGTTCGCCATCGACGACAGCACGTCCATCGACTGCGCGCGGCTGATACGCGGCACGGCGTCCATCGACAGCGCCGTGAACGGCCGGCGGCCCAGCTCCTCGACCATCACCGGGTCGAACGCCGGCGCGAACAGCGCGATCACCGTCGCCTCAGCCCGTACGCCGTCCAACTGCGCGGGACTCGGGGCGTTGACCCCCAGCACCACGTCCGCGGCCGTCGCGTCCCCGATGCGCGCCCCTGCGGCCTCGTAGGCGCTGTCGGGGAAGCCCGCGGCGACACCCGCGCCGGAGTCGACGACCACGTCGTACCCCAGTTCGCGGATCGGCTCGAGCGTGGCCGGTGTGGCCGAGACGCGGTTCTCACCCGGCCGCGCCTCCTTGAGGACTCCGACAATCACGCGTGTTCTCCGTTCACTGCTCGGGCTGTCACGGCCGTCATCGCTCTCGACCCCGGAACGAGTTCTGTCGTCGCTCAGAATCGGCCCGCCGCGACCTCGATGGGAAGCGTGCCAGCCGTGATCCATGCCATATGGCGCATCGTGACGGTCACGGACAGCGGACAGGCTCGTCACCGGAGGGCGACGAGCCCGGCGGGGAGGACGCGCCCGCAGCCCACCCCCTCACGCCGACACCCGGGGTGGTGACGTGGCTCACCGGAACCCGGGGGCGGGCCGGGCCAGTGCAGATCATGAACGTCCACTCGAAGTGCTCTCCCTCGTCCGTCCCTTCGACCCCCGCCCGGACGGCGACGCGCCGGTCCGTACTGCGCGGGCTCGGCGTCGTGACGGCCGCGGGCACCGCCGCCGTCTGCCTCCCGGCCGCCACGGCCCATGCCGAGCCCGCCGGCGGAGGGGCGCGCGGAGCCGCCGGCACGTACGCGCTGACCCTCGTCCACCTCGGCCGCGACGGCGCGCCGACCACCGACTACCGCACCCTGCTGACCGCCCTGTCCGGGCCCGACGCCGGCAGCGGCCGGGAGGTGAAGAAGTCGCCGAGCACCGTGACGCTGCAGGTGCCCGCCGGGCGGTACCTGCTCGACTCCACCCTCTCCACCAGGCCGGTGGGGGAGGAGGACGGGGGGAACGACTGGCTCGTGCGGCCCCGGCTGGACGTCGACCGCGACATGACCCTCGTGCTCGACGCCCGGGTCGCGCGGCCGGTGGACATACGGCCGCCGGTCGCCGACGCCACGTTCGAGCAGAGGGGCGCGTTCGCCGAGGTGACGTACGAGGGAGTCACCGGGTTCGTGAACCTGATGTCGATGTCGCCGGACCTGCGTGTGGCGCACCTGGGGCCGGACGCCGAGCGGGGGACCGTGCGGACCTGGGTGGACTCGTACTGGAGCCGGCCGGGCGGCGTCTGCGCCCTCGGCTACGCCTTCCGGGGCGAGCGGGCGCTGACCGGCCTGGTCCGGCACCCGGCGCCCGGCGACCTGGCCACCCTGCTGGTACGTGCGGGGATGCCCGAGTCCGGCGGGGGAACGGCCCTCGTCTCCTTCGCGCCGGCGACGGGCGCCTCCCCGTCGCTGGCGCTGCCGGTGCCGGCGGGGGGCACCGGGACCTTCCTCCTCACGCCCGAGCGCGGCACCTGGGACCTCGTGTACGGCGCACCGGCCGAACCGGAGGCGCCCGCCAACAACTACTTCGTCCTCGGGCGCTCGTTCACGCCCGGCTCCACCACGGTGCACACCTTCGAGACCCCGGTCCTCGGCCCGGCCCTGGACTCCTCGCCCGGCGCCCGGCCCGTCGCGCAGCGCACCGGAGACACCCTGGACCTGGCGGTGCCGCTGCTCGCCGACGGCGACGGCCACGTGCCGTCCCGGCCCCTGTTCACCGCGTCGACCGTCACGCTGCACCGCAACGGCACGCTGGTCGCGACCCGTCGCGGCGAGACGCCGGGGCACGCCTCGTTCACGGTGCCGGCGGGGCGGGCCGCCTACCGGCTGACGGCGAGCGCGACGCGATCGCGGGGGAGCGTCACGGCGGCGTGGACGTTCAGCTCCGCCGTGACGGCCACCGCCACGGAACTCCCCCTGAGCGCCGTACGCTTCGGCCCCGAGCTCGCGCTCGACGGCACCGCCCCGGCGCACACCACGAGCCGGGTGGCGGTGACGGTGGAGGGCGCGGCCCGGAAGTTGGGGGTGCGGTCGCTGGCGGTGTCCGTGTCGACGGACCGGGGCGCCACCTGGACACGGACGGCGGTGTCCGGCGGACGGTTCACGGTGACGACGCCGGGGCCCGGAAGGACCGTGTCACTGCGCGCGGAACTGACGGACGCGCACGGCGACACCGTCACCCAGACCCACATCGACGCGTACGTCACGCGGGCCGCGACCGGCGCGCGCTGACACGGGTCGCGGGGCCGTCGCGGAAGGACCCGCGGCGACCCCCGACCGTCTGTCACCCGGGGTGTCGGCTGTCGTCGGTCGACAGCTCCGCCCTGATCTCGCGGGCGGCCGCGACGAGGTTCTCCAGGGAGGCGCGGGTCTCGGGCCGGCCACGGGTCTTCAGGCCGCAGTCGGGGTTGACCCACAGACGCCCGGCGGCGAGCGACATCCATCATCCGGACGCGCGGACGAGACACCCGGCGGCCGCCGCGCGCGGACTCGGTGCGTGACACCGGAGCGTGGCTGTCGTGCCTGGCCGGGAGCGGTAACGGCAGCGGTCCGGGTGCGCCGTACCGACGACTTCGGCAAGCGTCGGGTTTGACCGCGCGAGAAGCGGCAAGCCGAACAGACAGGCGCCCAGTAAGCAGTGACGAACAGCCAGCCAGGAGTCATCTTCCAGGAAGGCAGACATGTCGACCCTGACCGTAATTCTCATCCTCGTGGCGACGGTCGCCGTGCTACTGGTGGCCGGTGCCCTGCTCAGGGCCCGTGCGGGCCGGAGCGGCGGCACGCGCTCCCTCGAGCGGCGCTTCGGCCCCGAATACGACCGCACCCTCGAAGGGCACGGAGGCGACCGGGAGGCCGCCCACCGCGACCTCAGCGAGCGGGTCGAGCGGTACGGGGGCATCCGCCCTCTGCCGCTGGAGCCGCCGGTCCGCGAGCACTACCTCGCTCGATGGGCCGTGATCCAGGAGCGTTTCGTCGACGCCCCGCGGCAAGCCGTGACCGACGCCGACGAGTTCCTCACGCGGATCGCCGCGACCCGGGGCTTCCCCGAGCCCGAGCGGCCCGACGAGCAGCTCGCCGCCCTGTCGGTGCACCATCCGCACCGGGTGGAGGGCCTGCGCGCGGTACGCCGTGCGGCGCACTCCGAGTCGGCCTCCACCGAGGAGCTCCGGGAGGCGCTGGTGCACGCCCGTGCCCTGTTCGAGGATCTGACAGCGGTCGGCAAGGGCACCGGCACCGAGGCCGCCCGGACAACACGCTCGGCGTCCGGGCGACACCGTGGACATCTCCTCAAGCCGAAGGGAAGTGGTGCGTGATGGCATACGAGAACCGGGACCCGAGGGGAACAGGCGGGGCCGATGGGGACGCGCCGCGCGACCCCGCGTCCCCGAAGATCCCGGGCCGGGCGGGCGGCGCCGGGGGACCGGCTCCCGCAGGACCCGGAGGAGCCCCCTCCGTGGCCGTGCCCGCCCAGCGCACCGGTGACCCCGCGGCGCCGCCTGTCGCACCGCCGGGCGCCGTGCCCCCGCCGCCCACTCCGCCTCCGGCGGTGCCGCCGCAGAAGGCGCCGCAGTTCGCCGTCCCTTCCGAAGACCCCGGTGCCACGGGCCGGAACGACGGGAGCCGTACGCCCGCTCCCCTCGCGCCCCCCGTCGCGCCGCGCGGAGGGGACCCGGCGGACCGGCCGCCGGGCGAAGGCCGGGCCTCCGACGACGGCCGCGGTCCGGGCCACGAGGAGCGTCGTGGGCACGACGCCGGCGGTGCGGCCGGCACCACGGCCGGTACGGGAGACGGGCCCGCCGCCCACAGCGACGGCGGCCCGGCCGGCCGGCTGCTCGGTGAGGCCGAAAGCGACCGCCTCGGACAGCGCCTGCACCACGCGCTGGCGGGGTTCGTCGACTCGCCCCACGAGTCGGTCGAGGAAGCGGCCGAGGTCCTCGCCGCGGCGGAGAAACTCCTCGTCGCCTCCCTGAGGGACCGCCGCGCCGCGTTGCGGGCGGGCTGGCAGGAGAACGGGGATCCGGACGGCCCCGGTCCCGACACCGAGCAGCTCCGGCTCACCCTGCGGACCTACCGTGAGGTGACGGAACGCCTGCTCCGGGCGTGACCCGGCCCACCACCGCACGCGGAGCGCAGAAGCCCCCTGGCAGCAAGGGGGCTTCTGCGCTCCGTGCGGTCCGGGGCCGTACCGAATCATCCGCCCCATGAGTACAGCGGAGTCCCGGAGTGGCGCCGGACGGGAGTGACGATCTCTTCGCGGGGCACGAGCGACACATCGCGCGCAGACGCGACAGCCGGATCCCGGGGGCCCCAAGAGCTTCCGGACAACTGGGAGTGGGGGCCATGACGTCACGTACCGGATTGCGCCGTGTCACGATCGGGTGGCAGCGCCAGGAGAACGAGAAGCAGAAGCCGAAGGACGACGAGAAGCAGCAGCAGAGCGACACCGAGAAGCAGCAGCCGAAGCCGAAGCGGAACGCCCGCGGGAAGCAACCGCGGACCGACGACGAGAGGGGCCCGCAGACCGGGCCCGGGCGCTGGCTCCGGATCGGTGTCAGCCTGCTGGCCCTCGCGGCGATGGTCGCCTTCGGGGCCGTCCTCGCCCGGCTGACCCTCCAGCCCTCGCCGGCCTCGGAGATGCTCATCCACGCGAACCTCCGGCCGGGAGACTCGATCCGCGCCTACGTCGAACAGCCCGCCTTCCGGGACACCGTCAAGCAGCTCGGCGGCAACATCCTGCTGGGCGTGCCGTTCGGCCTGCTGTTGCCGGTGGTGTCCCCGCGGACCCGTGGGTTCGTACGGGTCGCCCTGCTGACCGTGGCGACGATGTTCCTGGTCGAACTGATCCAGGGCGCACTGGTCACGGGGCGCGCCTTCGACGTCGACGACGTGCTGCTCAACACCACGGGCGCGCTGCTCGGCTACGCCCTCGTGGGCCGCCGTCTGGGGCGGGCGGTCCATCCGCCGCGCCGGAGCCGGTGGTGGTCGCGGCGTCGTACCTGACGGCGGCGGACGGGGCGGCTCCGCGTTCGCCAGGAGAAAACCCGTCCCCGCGCAGGGATGCACGACGGGCGGCGGGGCAAGTGATGCTCTGGGGGTCGACAGGAGTGGTCCCTCTGCTGTACCGCTGGTAGCGGTCGTCCGAAGGTTTGTCACGACGTGGACACGTGTGGGTCCGGGGGCGCCACTCCTCGAAGGGGCGGTGCCCGTCCCCCCGACGGGCGGGGGGACGGGAAGGCGACGGGCACGTGAGGGAGAACGGCGATGAGTGAGGTGATCACCGGGCGAGGCCCGGTGTGTCGGCCGACGCTGTCGGCGAGCGTGTCCTACGAAGCCGCGGACCAGGGGGCCGAGGTGATCGCCTCGGCCCGCGACTTCGTGGCCGACTTCCTCGGCGCGGTGCGGGTCGCGGGAGGCGGGCCGGTGTCCCAGGAGCACGTCGAGCTGGCGCGCCTGGTGGTCAGTGAGCTGGTGACGAACGCGGTGCGGCACGCGCCGGGTCCCTGCCGGGTGCTGCTCGAATGGTCCGCGGACGCGCTGGACATCTCGGTGGCCGACCGGCACGAGGCCGCCCCCGTGGCCAGGCCCCACGATCCGCGGCGCATCGGACAGCACGGTCTCGAGATCGTCGTGGCGGTCTGCGAGAGCGTCAGCGTGGAACCCCAGCCGTCCGGGAAACGCGTCCGGGCCCGTCTCTCCCTCGCCTGATCCGGGCGCCCCGGAGGCCGCGTTCGACCCCGGATTCCTTTTGCTCGAAATTCGCTGACATGCTTCGTGGAAGTGGGGGTAGGCGGAGCCCCCACGGGGGCCAAACCGTTGCCAACCGAAGAGAGAAGGTCATCAGAGTGCGTACTGAGGTGACGACGGAGACGAGGATCGGTGTCGAGACGGGTATCGAGGACCTTCCTGTCATCGAATATCCCCGCGAGGTCGCTCCGAAGGACGCGCGCCAGCTGTCGAAGGTGTTCTTCGACAAGCTGGCGGGGCTGGAGGAGGGGACCCATGAGTACCAGTACGCACGCAACACGCTGATCGAGATGAACATGTCGCTCGTCCGCTACGCGGCCGGCCGGTTCCGGGGGACCCGCGGCGACGAGATGGAGGACATCGTCCAGGTCGGCACCATCGGTCTGATCAAGGCCATCGACCGGTTCGACCTGTCCCGGGAGGTGGAGTTCACCACCTTCGCCGTCCCTTACATCGTCGGTGAGATCAAGCGCTTCTTCCGGGACACCTCCTGGGCGGTCCACGTGCCGCGCCGCTTGCAGGAAGCCCGGCTGGAGCTGGCCAAGGCGACCGAGGAGCTGAGCTCCCGGTGCGGCCGCGCGCCGACCGTGGCGGAGCTGGCGAGCCTGATGAACCTCTCCGAGGACGAGGTGATCGAGGCGCGGATCGCCGCCAACGGCTACAACTCGGCCTCTCTCGACGCGGCCATCGGCCCCGACGGCGAGGACGACACCACGGCGCTCGCCGAGTTCATCGGGATGGAGGACGAGGCCCTCGAGCTCTTCGAGGACTTCCACACGCTCGCGCCGCTGCTCGTCGAACTCGACGACCGCAGCCGCCGGATCCTGCATCTGCGCTTCGTCGAGGAGCGGACCCAGTCGCAGATCGGCGAGGAACTCGGCATCTCCCAGATGCACGTCTCCCGACTGCTCTCCCGGAACCTGGCGCAGCTGCGCAAGGGCATGCTCGACCAGTCGTAGGAAGCGAACGGCGTCGCCGGGCAAGCCCTCGGCGGAACGGCCTCACCGGCCCCCTCCCGGTGAGGCCGTTCTGTGTTGTGAGGAGGAACGGCGCGGGGACGGCGGCCGTCGGGGTGGGGGACGGCGCAGGACGCGTCCCTCGCCGTCCGGCTCCGTCCCCGCTCGGCGTCCGGCCACTCGCGTACCTGCACACCTGCACACTCTCGCTCCTGACGAGCGCTCATTCCGCCTTGCCCGCCCGGCGGCGCGCCCGTCGCTTCAACGACTGCCGTTCGTCCTCGCGCAGGCCGCCCCATACGCCCGTCACATGGCGGGAGTCGTCCATGGCCCAGCGCAGGCATTCCTCGCGCACGGGGCAGCGTCGGCAGACCTCCTTGGCCTCCTCGGCCTGGATCAGCGCCGGTGCGCCGGTCCCCACAGGGAAGAAGAGGTCGGGGTCGACATCCTGGCAGGCCGCTTGTGCACGCCAGCTGTCCAACATCGGTTTCTCCTGTCACATCGATTCGACTCTCGGTCGCGCGGCCTTCCGGTACACGTGCGCAGGAACGCGTGAGGAGCGGGGAGGCCTCCGCGGTCCGGCCGGTCGGGCCGCTGCCCGAGTGGCCCCGCACTCTCGCTCGTAACCCCGGACGCGGATTTCACACGTCCTCGCCGCGAGGCGGAACGGACCCGCGCCGGACGGCGGTTCGGACTCGGGTGGGAATACCCCTTGCCTAATGGTCAAGAAACGTTGACCATTGGTGTCATGCCTACCGACGATCCTCCCGAGTCCCTCCGCCTCACCACCGACGAGCAGTTGCGCGCCGTCTCCAACCTCACGCGCCACCGGATCATGGCCGTGCTCCGCTTCGAGCCCGCGACGATCACACAGATCGCCGAGCGGGTCGGCCTCGCGAAGGGGAGCTCCAGCTACCACGTACGACTGCTCGAACGGGCCGGCCTGGTGAAGGTCGTACGGACCCGGAAGGTCCGCGGCGTCACCGAGCGGTACTACGCCATGGCCGCGCGGTCGATCGTGCTGCCGGATCCGGGCGAGGGCGGCCCGGACGTGCTGATGCGACATGCGGTGGCGGACCTGGAAGCGGCGCCGGCGGACACCGAGCGGCACGTGGGGATGGCGCATCTGCGGCTCACCGACGAGCAGTTCGAAGAGCTGGGGGCGCGTCTGCAGGCCCTGGCGAAGGAGTTCCGGGAGCTGTCGGACCCGTCCCTCCCGGACGCGTCCTTCGTCTTCGCGCTGTTCCACCCGGCATCACGGAAGCAGACCCAGGGGGACGCTGAATGACCATGGACGTACGGAAGTTGCCGAGCGGGTTCGGACGGCTCTGGACCGCGCAGACGGTCTCCTCGCTCGGTGACGGCGTGTCACACGCCGCGCTGCCGCTGCTCGCGTTGACGTTGACGCGGGACCCGATGGCGCTCGCCGTCGTCACGGCCGCCGGGACGCTGCCGTGGCTGCTCTTCGGGGTGCTCGGCGGTGCGCTGGTGGACCGCTGGGACCGGCGGCGCACGATGTGGGTCACGGACGCGGCGCGTGCGGCGCTGCTCGCGATACCGGCGGCGGCGGCCGCGCTCGACGCGCTGAGCATTCCGCTGCTCGCGGCCGTCGCCTTCCTCCTCGGCCTCGGCGGACTCTTCTTCGACACCGCCGCCACGGCCTATCTGCCGGATCTGCTCGGCCGGGACCCCGTGCTCCTGGAGCGCGCCAACTCCCGGATGCGCGGCACCCAGACCGCCGCTTCGGGGTTCGCCGGGCCGCCCGCGGGCAGCGCCCTGCTCGCCCTCGGGCGAGCGGTTCCGCTGCTCGCCGACGCATTGTCCTTCGCGGTCTCGGCACTGCTGGTACGGTCGCTGCCCGCCGCACCCGTGCCCGTACCGCAGGCACGTGAGTCGCTGCTGCGGCAGGCGCGGGCCGGTGCCTCGTACGTGTTCCGGGACCAGTTGCTGCTCGGCCTCGCGTTGCGCCCCGCGGTCGGGAACATCGCCTTCCTCGCCGTCGAGACCGTGCTCGCCCTCTTCGCGCACGAGCGTCTCGGCATCGACACCTTCGGCTTCGGCCTGCTCCTCACGGCGGAGGCCACCGGAGGCCTGCTCGGCGCGGGCATCGCGTCCTTCCTCGGCCGACGACTCGGCACCGGCACCGCCCTGACCTGCACGGCCGCAGTCGAGGGGCTCGCGATCCTGGGACTCGCCGCCGCCCCGAACCCGTACGTCGCGGGCCTCGCGCTCGCCGTCTGCGGAGCGGGCATGGGTGCCACGATGGTGCTCGCCCCCTCCCTCCGGCAGTCGATCGTCCCCGCCCACCTCATGGGCCGTGTCGCCTCGACCTCCCGCATGCTCGGCATGTGCGCCGCCCCGTTCGGCGCCTTCCTCGGCGGCTGGCTCGCCACCGCCTACGACGTCCGCACCCCGCTCTACGTGGCCGCCGGTCTGCTCCTCACCATGACCGCCGTCACCGCGACCATGACCGGCAACCGCCGGGTCGAGGCGGCGCTGCGTGCCGCCGCCGCGGCCGACGACCCGGATGGTCCGGGGGGCAGGGATCTCGTCCAGGAGGGTGCCGCCCACTAGGGCCTGTCGTCAGACTCCCGTCTGCCCCGCGACGCCTGGCACGCACTCTCGCCGCACCGGGCGAAAGCCCGAGTACGTCCGTCCAGTACGAGGGCTTCCTCCCGGCACACCGAGAGCACGCACCAGACGCCGCGGGGCCGCCCTCCGGGCGACGACGGGAGTGTGACGACCGGCCCTAGGGCCTCGACAGGCCCCAGGTCACCGCACCGCGAGGACCCGATCCACGAGGCGACGTGTGGAAGGTGGGATCGGGGGCAGGTGGGCGATGAGCGCATGGGACCGCTCATGGTGTTCACGGGCTTGCCGTCTCCCCCTTTCCGGCAGGACCGTGAGCAGTCGAACGGCCCGCACCTGGCAGGGGTGCGGGCCCGTTCGGCATGTACCGCCGACCGCGCGGGCGAGTGCCTGTGCGGGTGAGGGGTGTCGGACCGGTCGAGGCTCCCGGCCTGCGGCGTCCGAGGGGCCGGGCGGCAGGTGAGACCGCCGAGTGCGCGCGACGGGCTGGAGCGGGGGCGCGGTCCGGCCGATCACTCGGATATGGCCTCCGACAACACTGCCCCCGGCACACCGCCCGTCGGCCCTCCCGCCGAGTCCGAACGCCACGCCTCCTGGCTGGAGTTGTTCTTCGACCTCATCGCCGTCGCGGGCGTCGCCCAGTTGGCGCACCTGCTGCACGGCACCCCGGGCGCGGACGACCTCGGCTTCTACTGTCTCCTGTACCTGGCGTTCTGGACGGCGTGGATGTGCTTCACGACGTACGGCAACGTCGCCGCCGACACGGTGCACACACGGACGGTCCTGATCGGCATGTTCGGGCTCGCCGTCATGGCCGCGGCCGTTCCCGGGATCCGCTCGGACCACGCGCGGGCCTTCGCCCTCGCCTATGTGCTCGTGCGGCTCCTGGCCTCGCGGGTCTGGCAGCGGCGGGGCGAGGTCGTCGCCGACTGGCCGATCGCGCAGCTGTCGGCGGGCGTCGTCCCCTGGATCGTGTCCGTGTGGGCGGAGGCACCGGCCCGGTACTGGCTGTGGGCCCTCGGGCTCGCCCTCGACCTGGGGCTCACCTTCGCCCGCTCCCGCAACCAGATCCTGGCCCGGGCACGCGGGGAATGGGAGGAGCGCGCCGCCGGCCGCGAGCGGCCGTCCCGCCCGCGGCCGGTGGCCGCCCGGCTCGACGCCGCGCATCTCGACGAGCGGCTCGGGCTGTTCACCCTGATCGTGATCGGCGAGAGCGTCGCGCTGTCGGTGGAGGCCTCGTCGGAGGCCGAGTGGACCTCCCGGCTCGGCGCGCTGGCGGCGGGCTCCTTCGTTCTGCTGCTCGCGCTGTGGGCGCTCGCGGTGCGCCGTTCGTGCGGGGTGCCGTTGCTCGGCTTCGGTGTGCTCGCCCCGCGCTTCGCGCTGCCGATGCACTGTGTGTCGACGGGCGCGCTCGCCGCGCTGGCCGCCTCGCTCGGCGGGGCCGTGGAGCACGTCGACGGTGAGCTGCCGCCCGGGATGCGCTGGCTCATGTGCGGCAGCATCACCGCGTTCCTCGCCGTCGGCCTGCTGGCGGGAGCGGCCTCCGGCCGGGGTGCCCGCTGGGGCCTGGGGGCCGGGGTGCCCGTCGTCGTCGCGCCGGTCCTGCTCGGAGCCTTCGCCGGCCGCGGATCACCGGCCGCACTGGTCTGGGCCCTGGTGGCGGTGGCCCGCTGGCCATGGCTGTACGAGCGGCTGACCGCGCGGCACGGCACCGGGGCCACCCGGTCGTAGGGGGCGTGCCGTCCTCCCGCGGAGCCGCCCTTCGCCGGGTTGCCTCGTCCCGTGTCCCGTGTGGTCCAGGTGGCCCCCGTGGTCGTGCGAGGGACTGACTCCCGGGTCACCATCGACGTGAACCGGGAAGCGGGGGACGCGGGAGAGACGGAGGCCGTCATGGCAGCAGGCTGGGAGCCCCGGCCCTCGGAGGCCGTCGGCGGCGACGGCCCGGGCGGACCCGAATGGCGGCCCGTTCTCGATGTGCCCCCGCCGGGACAGCAGCGTCGGTGGACGGTCCTGCTGCGCTGGCTGCTGCTCCTCCCGCAGTTCGTCGTGGTCGCCCTGCTCTCCTTCGTCGCCTTCTTCGTCACGATCGCGGGCTGGTTCAGCGCTCTGGTCCTGGGCCGGCTGCCCGACCCGATCGCGTCCTTCCTCGGCTCGGTCCTCGCCTACCAGACCCGGGTTTCGGCCGGCGCGGCCCTGCTCGTCGACCGCTACCCGCCGTTCGCCTTCGACGCACCCGACTACCCGGTCCGCATCGAACTGCGCGCCACCCCGCTCAACCGGCTCGCCGTCCTGTTCCGGCTGTTCCTGATGATTCCGGCGGCCGTCGTCAGCAGCCTCGCCCAGTCCGGCTGGTTCGCCGTCAGCTGGGTCTTCTGGCTGATCGGCATCATCCTGGGCCGCCTCCCCGAACCGGTCTTCGGGGCCACGGCGGCCGTCGTCCGCTACCGGATGCGCCTGGCCGCCTACGCGATGATGCTGACGCCCGTGTACCCCAAGGGGCTCCTGGGCGACGCTCCCGAGGCCGCCTCGCAGCCCGCGTACTCCGCGACCCGTCCGCTCCGGCTGGGGACCGGCGCGCAGGTGCTGGTCTGGCTCTTCCTGCTCCTCGGGCTCGCCGGGCATCTCACCTCGGGCACGATCGACTACGACGACCAGGGCGACGACCACGCGGGCACGGCCTCCGCCGGCCGGGTCGCGGGGTGACGGCTCCGGCGGCCCCGCCCGCGGGCCGGACGTCGTCGCGGGCGGAACACGACTGACGCGTTCGCCGTGATGCGAGGGGGGAAGAACGCCTCGTCCTACGGTGGTTCGATGCGATCCGTTCCAAGATGGGCCCTTCTGTCCTCGGGGTGTGCCCCGTTGACGCTGGTCGGTGGCTGGACCGTCGCGGCCCTGCTCGAAGGGCCCGCCTACGATCCCGTCACGCAGACCATCAGCGTCCTCGCCGCCTACGGGGCCGAGGGGTCCTGGGTCATGACCGGGGCGTTCCTCGCGCTGGGCGTCTGCCACCTCCTCACCGCGTGGGGGCTGCGGCCCGCCGCTCGCGCCGGGCGGGTGGCGCTCGCCGGTGGTGGCGTCGCGGCTTTCGGGGTCGCGCTGATTCCCGCGCCGAGCAGCGGCGGGTCCCTGCGGCACGGGGCGGTCGTCGTGACCGGCTTCACGCTGCTCGCGGTGTGGCCGGTCCTGGCCGCCCTGCGCCGTGGCGGCGTGCCGTGGGGGCTGCGGCTGACGCCCTCCGTCGCCGTGAGCGCGCTGATGGCCCTCGGCGCGGTCTGGTTCCTCGTCGAGATGAACCGGCGGGGATCCGCAGGCGTCGCCGAACGGCTCGTGACCTGTATCCAGTCGACCTGGCCCTTGGTGGTGGTCGCCTCCTGTCTCCGCTACGCCCGTGACATGAGAGGCGAGGGGGGCGGGGACGGTGGGAGCGGTCACCGGGGTGCGGACGACGAGAGCGACGAGACGTCCGCGCCCCCTCGGTGACCGTGGGGGCGGTGAAGGAGACGCGGTGAGGCGTGTCCCGCCGCGGCGCGCACTCGCTTGTGTGTTCGATTTAGCGTTATGGTGGGTCCGTGACCGCAGCACGACCACCCGCCCTGCCCGGACTCCAGGGTTCCTTGTTCGACCAGGGCGAAGAGATCCGCTTCGGCCCGCTGGACGGACTCCGGCGGACGCCGCTCGGCGACGGCGCCTGGGTCGATCACCTTCCCGGCTGGCTGCACGGCGCCGACGCGCTGTTCGAGGAACTCGTCGGACGGGTGCCCTGGCGGGCCGAGGAGCGGCCGATGTACGACAACGTCGTCGCCGTACCCCGGCTCCTGGCCCACTACGGCGAAGGCGCGCCGCTTCCGCACTCCGCCCTCGCCGAGGCCCGGCAGACGCTCGGGGCCCACTACGCCGCGGAACTGGGGGAACCCTTCGTCTCCGCCGGTCTCTGCCTCTACCGCGACGGCCGCGACAGCGTGGCCTGGCACGGCGACCGCACCGGCCGTTCCGCCCACCACGACACCATGGTCGCCATCCTCTCCCTGGGTGACCCCCGCGACCTCGCCTTCCGTCCGCGGTCCGGCGGCCCCACACACCTCCGCCTCCCGCTCGGCCACGGAGACCTCGTCGTGATGGGCGGCTCCTGTCAGCGCACCTGGGAACATGCCGTCCCCAAGACGAGTCGGGCCGTCGGACCCCGTATCAGCGTCCAGTTCCGCCCCCGCGGAGTCCGCTGAGGCCCGCGCCCGGCTCGGCGGCCGGGCCGGGGCTAGACCTCGGCCCCCGCCTCGGTCTCGGCGTCCGCCTCGGGCCGCGTCTTCTCGCCGGCCCGGTGCGGGCGGAGGGCGACGGCGCACCAGACGCCTGCCACGAGCAGGGCCGCCGCCGCCATCGCGCCGACCAGCGGCGCCTCCGGGCGCCAGCCCAGGGAGAGCCGGGTGCCCAGGTACGTCAGCCCGGCCGCGATCCGGCCCGGGGCGTAGAGCGGGACCCTGGCGGCGGTGATCCGCAGGACGGCCGCCACGGCCAGGCCGATCACGGCCCAGGCGGCCAGGTACGGCCACACCGGGCCGGGCGCGGCGGGCGGAAGACCGTACTCCCTGAAGCCGATCCGGAACAGCGACGTCAGCCAGCCCGTGGCCACGGCGGCGGCACTGATGCCCACCGCCCACAGGGCGTGGCGCCAGAACGGGCCCGGTCGTACGTTCCCCTCGTCGTCGTCGAAGGGGTCGGGTGCGAAGAGTCCAGTCACGGCCGGTAGGACGCCGCGCCGCGGTACGGGGTTGCCCCTGGGAGCGCCCCGGGCTCGCCGTCCGGTCAGCCGGCCCAGCGGCCGGTCAGGAACGTCAGGGCGAACAGCGTCGACACCGGTGCGGCGAGGCAGAAGTACGCGGTCCTGAAGCGTGGTGAGCGAAGGGTCCAGGCGGCCAGCGTGATCCACAGCGGCCACCACAGGAGGGTCGCCCGGGGGACGGACTGGTACCAGTAGGACGTCCCCAGGGCCCACAGGCTGAGGCCGACGTAGGCGGCTTCGGGCCAGCGGCGCCGCCGCAGCAGGAGGGCCACCAGCGCGAGGCCGACGACCATGGCGAGGAGCTCGGCCTGGAACATGAACGCGTAACCGGTCGTCTGGACCCGGCCGAACGCGGACTCCCAGGTGGTGCTCCAGGCGTCCCACGGCGTGTGGAAGTGGCGGTACCACCCCCGCTCCTGGGCGTGTTTCCAGGCCATCCAGTCGCCGGTGTGCGACTGCAGGTACCAGGCGTACAGGACCGCGGGAAGGGCCGGCAGGGCGAGCCAGGGCAGCGGCCGCCAGTCGGAGCGGGCGCGGGCGGTCAGGACGAAGTGGAGGGCGAGGGCCGCGGCGAGGAAGAGACCGCTGATGCGGACGGTCGTCGCCAGGGCGGCCAGCGTGGCGGCCAGGGGCCAGTCGCGGCGGTGGGCGGCGAGCCAGGCCGGCAGGGCGAGGGCGAGGAAGAGCGACTCGCTGTACCCGGTGGCGAGGAAGACCGCGCAGGGCGAGAGCAGCAGGAGCTGAGCCGTCCGCCGGCCGGCGTTCGCGTCGGGCAGATACAGACGTGCGATCCGTACGAGTGCCAGAACCGCGATCCCGCCGGTGACGAACGAGATCAGCAGCCCGGCCGCCGTCCAGCTCGGTACGACGGTGTGGACGGCCCGCAGGACGAGGGGGAATCCCGGGAAGAAGGCCTCACGGTTGTCCCACTCGGCCCCCCAGGGGCCGCTTCCCCCAGGGAAGTAGCCGTCGCGCGCCACGTTCAGGAAGTGACCCCAGTCCCAGCGTTCGAAGGGCGCGAGGGCGGGGCCCGCGTCGCGCGCGTCGGCGTCGGCAGGGAAGAGCCACCGCGCGCCGTAGGCGGTGATCCACAGGGCCGTGCGGGTGAGCAGATACAGCCAGAGCACGTCCCGGTCCTCGGCGCCGAGCGGCAGCCGCGGCGGTCGTGGGCGGCGGTCGGTGCGGGGGAGGGGACGGAGCGCGGCGAGCGGCGGCGTCTTCTCCCGCGGCCTCGGGGACATCACAGACATGAGGGACTTCCGTCAGGGTGGGAGGGCATGGCGGATCGCGCGACGGCGGCGCGTCACGGGGCGGGTCGGCGAGGGTGCGGAGCCCGGGCGGGGTCGGGGCGGAGAGGGGCCCCGCCCGGGGGCCGTGTCCAGCGGTCCGGCCCGTCCGGTGCTCAGGGCGGCGAGGTCGTCACCCGTCCCGACGGCTCCGTCGCCGTCGCCGACGGATCGCCGGCGGGGCCCTCCCGGGTGGGTGTGCCCGGTGCCGTCGAGCCGCTCGTCGGCGGGCGGGTGGTCTCCCCGGGGGACGGCGCGTCGGCCGAGGGGCTGACCGCCGGAACGACGGGAGCGGGTGCGTCCGACAGGAGAGCCGCCGCGGTCACCCCGCCACCGGCGAGGATCAGGCACGCGGCCCCCGCGACGACGGCGACGCGACGCCGGTGCGCGCGCCGGGCGCGTTCGGCGATGCGCGCGACCGGTACGGCGCGGGAGCGGGCCTGCCCGGAGGCGGCCGCCTGCCGGAACATCTCGCGAAGAGGATCCTGGGGGTCCTGGGCGTGCTGGGGGTCAAGCACCGGGGTCCTCCTCGACGTTCCGGGGCTGCAGGCGATCGGCGAGCGCGACCCGGCCACGGACCAGGTGCGTCTTGACGGTGCTGGCGGACTGTCCCGTCTCGCCGGCGATCTGTTCGACGCTCAGGTCGCACAGGTAGTGCAGGGTCACCGAGCGGCGCTGCTGGGCGGGCAGGCCGCGCAGCGCGTCGATGAGCACCACGTACTCGGGGCCCGGGCCCTCGACGGGCGGGGGCGCGCCCGCACGGTCCCAGGCGTCCGAGGTCCGCCTGCGGAAACGCCAGCGGCTCACCGCCAGGCGCCAGGCGACCGTACGGATCCACGCCTCCGGCTGCCCGTCGCGGTCGAGCTGCCGTCGGCGGCTCCAGCCCTTGACGAACGCCTCCTGCACGACGTCCTGAGCCTCGTGCAGATCGCCCAGCATCACGTACAACTGCCCTGTGAGTCGTGCGACCGCCTGCTCGTAGAACGCCTCGAACTCCTCAACGGTCAACACTCACTCCCGGATCTTTCGCTTCACCACGCATACGCCTGGCGCCAGGCGTCCGGTCGACACGGTCCGCGTATGCACGGAGTGATGGTGATCACAGCACCGGCTCGGGGTCGTCGAACGACATGCGGCGGACGACGCGCAGGCGGGTCCCGCGGTGTCCGATCCCCGTCGGGCGGCTCGGTGAGGGGCCCGGGGAGCCCGTGGGAGCCCCGGCGCGGCCGATCGTGCGAAAGAAGCCGGGACGCCGGTGTCGAGAATCCGCCGTCGGCTCCGTCCCGGGGGTGGAAGTGACCACAATGGGTCGCACCGGCACCGAGGAGACGAACCGCCATGGCCAAGTACCTGCTGCTCAAGCACTACCGAGGCGCCCCCGCCGCGGTCAACGACGTCCCCATGGACCAGTGGACGCCGGAGGAGATCTCGGCGCACGTCCAGTACATGCGCGACTTCGCGGACCGCCTCAAGGAGACCGGCGAATACGTCGACGGCCAGGCGCTCTCCCCGGAGGGCACGTTCGTCCGGTACGACGGCGAAGGACGGCCGCCGGTCACCGACGGCCCGTTCGCCGAGACGAAGGACCTCATCGCGGGCTGGATGGAGATCGACGTCGAGACCTACGACCGGGCGGTCGAACTGGCCGGCGAACTCTCCGCGGCACCGGGCGCGGGCGGCAAGCCGATCCACGAGTGGCTCGAACTGCGCCCGTTCCTGTCCGCACCGCCCACCATCACGGAGTGACGGGCCGTCCCGTGAACGAGGCCCTGCTCAGGAGCCTGACGCCGGGCGTGCTCGGCATCCTCGTCCGCCGCGGAGCCGACTTCGCGGCGGCCGAGGACGCCGTCCAGGACGCCCTGGTCGAGGCGATCCGGGTCTGGCCGGAGGACCCGCCCCGGGACCCGAAGGGCTGGCTCGTCACCGTCGCCTGGCGCAAGTTCCTCGACGCGACCAGGGCGGACACCGCCCGGCGGCGGCGCGAGGACCTCGTCGAGGAGGAGCCGCCGCCGGGACCCGCGCCCGCGGTGGACGACACGCTGCAGCTCTACTTCCTCTGCGCCCACCCCTCGCTGACGCCGTCCTCCGCGGTCGCCCTCACCCTGCGCGCCGTCGGAGGGCTGACCACCCGCCAGATCGCCCAGGCCTATCTGGTGCCCGAGGCCACCATGGCGCAGCGCATCAGCCGCGCCAAGCGCACCGTCTCCGGCGTGCGGTTCGACCGGCCGGGCGATGTGGCCACCGTCCTGCGCGTCCTCTACCTGGTCTTCAACGAGGGCTACTCCGGCGACGTCGACCTCGCCGCCGAGGCCATCCGGCTCACCCGGCGGCTCGCGACCGTCATCGACCACCCCGAAGTCGCCGGACTGCTCGCCCTCATGCTGCTCCATCACGCCCGGCGGGCCGGTCGCACCGCCGCCGACGGCGGCCTGGTGCCGCTCGCCGAGCAGGACAGGGGCCGCTGGGACACCGCGCTGATCGCCGAGGGCGTCGAGATCCTGCAGGCGGCCCTCGCCCGCGACCGGCTCGGCGAGTACCAGGCACAGGCCGCCGTCGCCGCGCTGCACGCCGACGCGCCCACCGCGGAGGAGACCGACTGGGTGCAGATCGTCGAGTGGTACGACGAACTCGCCCGGCTCACCGACAGCCCCGTCGTCCGGCTCAACCGTGCCGTGGCCGTCGGCGAGGCCGACGGACCGCGTGCCGGGCTCGCGGCGCTCGCGGAGCTGACCGGCGCCTCCCCGGGGTCCGCCGCCCGTGGCCGGGGCCCGGCCCTGCCCCGCGCCACCGCGGCGGCGGCGTATCTCCACGAGCGGGCCGGGGACCTGGCGACGGCGGCCCGGCTGTACGCCGACGCGGCCCGGGAGGCCCCCAACCTCGCCGAACGCGACTACCTGACCCGGCAGGCCGCCCGCCTCAACACCGCCGGGTCCTGAGGACTGACGGCCGGGCCGGAGACGGAGCCGCTCAGTTGAGGGCGTCGTCCATGGAGCTCTGCCAGTACGTCACGCGCAGCGAGCTGTCGACGTACACGCCCTTGCCGCCGAGCGGGGGCCGCGCGGTCGTGCCGTCGGTGAAGCCGACGGTGAGGCTCGTCGTCGTGTAGCCGTGCTGTCCGCTGCCGTCGGCGGCGGACAGGATCACGCCCGCGTACCCGGACTCACCCGGAGCGAGGGTCACGACCGCCTGCGGGTGGGTCTCCTCGATGACCGGCGGGACGGACTGGGCTTCGCCGAAGCGCGCGACCGGGTAGCCGAGGAGGTCGCAGAGGCCGGAGCCGGTGTTGGTGACGGTGAGCAGCATGTGGTTCAACGGGCGGGCGACCGGGGTGGCGGTGGCCCTCGTGTTGCCCGCGCCGCACTGCTTGTTCCGTGAGGGCCCGTCCGAGCCGTCGCCTCCGGAGGCCGAGGCGTTCGACCCGTCGTCGCCTCCGGAGCCGCTGCTCCCGGCGGAGGTGGTGCCGCCGGACTTCCCGCCGGTGGTGGCGCCCGTGGTCGTACCGCCGTTCTTCGATCCACCGGTCGTGCCGCCGGTCGAACCGCTCGTCGAACCGCCGGTCGAGCCGCCGCTCGTGGAGCCCGCCGTCGTGCCGGACGAAGCGCCCGGCGATCCCGTCGTGCCGCCCGTGGCGGGCGTGGCCGGGGTCCCGGTGGGCCGAGCGGCCGAGGCGGTGGGTGTGACGGAGGTCGGAGCGGCGCCCTCGTCCTTCGCGCCTCCGCCGCCGCAGGCGGTGAGCGAGAGAGCGGCCACGGCGAGTGTCGTGGCGGCGAGAAGACGGGTGCGGGTGGTGCGTCCGGACATGGGAGTCCCCCTTGACGACGGGTCGGGATTCGGTCGTTGTACGGCGTCGGCCGCCGGTTCCCCGTGGCGGCCTTGCTTCGCCGACCACAGCGTGTGACAGGATCCGTTCCAGCTGCCGCTCCTCCCGGGCGGTACGGGACGCTGGAATGAAATCAAGGCGCTGACCTGCACTGATGTCCCTGTCCAGGGACGCGGGAACGAACGCCGGAAGAGGGTGGAACGGTGGCGGGGGACGAGTTCGCGGCGCTGTTGGGTCAGCTCAAGGAGCGCTCGGGGCTCAGTTACGGCACGCTCGGCAAGCGTCTGCACATGAGCGCCTCGACCTTGCACCGGTACGTCAACGGGGATGCCGTACCCGTGGACTACGCGCCCGTGGAGCGGCTCGCACGGCTGTGCAGGGCGACGCCCGACGAACTCGTCGAGCTGCACCGGCTGTGGGTGCGGGCGGACGTGGCGCGCGGGCGGAAGGCCGACCCCGCGCCCGCCGCGCCGGCAGCCGCCGCGCCGACCGAGCCGGCGTCCGCGGCAGCGCCCGAAGCGGCGCCGGAGGCCTCCGCGGCCGTGCCCGGCCCGGCCCCCGCGGAACCGGACCCGTCCTCTCCGAAGCGCCGGCGGCTCCGGCGTGCCGCCGTGCTCGTGGGCACCGCCGTGGCCGCCGCCGTGGCGGTCGCCCTCGTCATGAACCTCGCGGGCCAGGACGGACCGGCGAAGGGACGCGCGGCGGGCGACGCGGCTCCACCCTCCGGAGCGCCGGGGCGGTCCGGGCCCTCCGGCGGCGGGCCGACGGGGACGGCCTTCGCGCCGACCGTCGCCACCGCGCCCCACACCTGGGAAGGACCCTGCACCCAGCACTATCTGATCGACCGTGAGCCGGAACAGGTTCCGCCGCCGCCCACCGAGCAGGACGCGCCGGGATGGATCGCCGCGCTCGACGCGGTGCCGGGCGGGGACCAGCTGCTCCGGCTCACCGTGCAGGGCACCAGGAAGGAGACGGTCGTCCTGGAGGCCCTCCACGTCAGGGTCGTGAGCAAGAAGACGCCCCTGGCCTGGAACGACTACGTGATGGGCGTCGGCTGCGGCGGCGAGGTGTCGACGAAGGCCTTCGCCGTCGACCTCGACTCTGCGCGGCCCACCGCCGTCCCCGTGGGCGGGCAGCGGACGTTCTCGTACAAGACGAGCGAGTCCGATCCCGTGATCTTCAACGTGGCCGCGCGCGCCCAGGCGCACGACGTCAGCTGGTACCTGGAACTCGTCTGGTCCAGCGGCGAGGAGCACGGCACGCTCCGCATCGACGACGACGGCCGCCCGTTCCGTACCAGTGGCAACCTGGCGCGGCCCGCGTACGCCTACCCCCTGGGCTGGACCGAGTGGATCGACAACGACGTCGACACCAGCGGGCGCTAGGTGTATTTGCCCAGTGAGGTTGGGGACGCGGCTGATGGGTGGGTGTCCGTCGCGTGCGGTGTGCCGGCGGCCGACCGGCTCGGGGACCGACTCGGTGGCGGACCGGTCCGAGCGCCGGGGAACAATGGCGTGACGTCGCCCGCACGCAACGGCACTTTCGAGGAAGAAGAAGGCGAGAGACACCCATGAACGTCAGCGCACACATGGAAGCCGTCTACACGGAGGTCCGACGGCGCAACCCCGGGGAGGCGGAGTTCCACCAGGCGGCCGCCGAGGTCCTCGACTCCCTCGGTCCCGCCCTCGAGCGGCACCCCGAGTACGCCGAGACCGGGATCCTGGAGCGTCTGTGCGAGCCCGAGCGGCAGCTGCTCTTCCGGGTTCCCTGGGTGGACGACCGCGGTGCCGTGCGGGTGAACCGTGGTTTCCGGGTGGAGTTCAACAGTGCCCTGGGGCCCTACAAGGGCGGGCTGCGGTTCCACCCGAGCGTCAACCTCGGCATCGTGAAGTTCCTCGGCTTCGAGCAGATCTTCAAGAACGCGCTGACGGGCATGGCGATCGGCGGCGGCAAGGGCGGCGCGGACTTCGACCCCAAGGGCCGTTCGGACGCCGAGATCATGCGGTTCTGCCAGTCCTTCATGACCGAGCTCTACCGTCACCTCGGTGAGCACACGGACGTGCCGGCCGGGGACATCGGTGTCGGGGCGCGCGAGATCGGCTTCCTCTTCGGCCAGTACAAGCGGATCACCAACCGCTACGAGTCCGGTGTCCTCACGGGCAAGCCGGTCGGCTGGGGCGGCTCCCACGTCCGCACCGAGGCCACGGGCTACGGCGCGGTCTACTTCGCGGAGGAGATGCTCGCGACCCGCGGCCAGGACTTCGACGGACGGCGGGTCGTGGTCTCCGGCTCCGGCAACGTGGCCGTGTACGCCGCGGAGAAGGTGCACGCCCTGGGCGGCCGCGTCGTGGCCTGCAGCGACTCCTCCGGGTACCTCGTCGACGAGGACGGCATCGACCTCGACCTGCTCAAGGACGTCAAGGAGGTGCGGCGGGCCCGGATCTCCACCTACGCGGAGGCCAGGCCGACCGCGCGCTTCTCCGCCCGGGGCACGGTGTACGACGTCCCGTGCGACATCGCCCTGCCCTGCGCGACGCAGAACGAGCTGGGTCTGGAGGACGCCGTGGCCCTGGTCAAGCACGGGGTCCTCGCGGTCGCCGAGGGCGCGAACATGCCCTGCACGCCCGAGGCGGTGAAGGTGTTCCGCGAGGCCGGTGTCCTCTTCGGTCCCGGCAAGGCGGCCAACGCCGGCGGCGTGGCGACCTCGGCCCTGGAGATGCAGCAGAACGCGGCCCGTGACAGCTGGACCTTCGAGCAGACCGAGTCGCGGCTCGCCGAGGTCATGCGCGGTGTCCACGCCGAGTGCCGTGCCACAGCGGAGGCGTACGGCGGCAACGCCGAGGACTACGTCCTCGGCGCCAACGTGGCCGGGTTCCTGCGTGTGGCGCGGGCGATGACCGCGCAGGGCGTGATCTGAGAACCCTGCCGCACGGAAGGTTCCGTCCCGCGCGCCCGGTGGCGCGGGGCGGAACCCCCTGCCGGGGCGTCCCCGTTACGGGCATGATCGGCAAAAGCCTACCAGCGCGGCTCTTCCCGGACCGGGAATTCACGCACTCTCCGCGCTCGAATGTGTTCATACGGTAGTCATGAGGCCGGGAGGAACACATTGATCTTCAGTCGCCGCCGCCGGAAGTCTGTCCCCAGCACCGGCACCTGCCCCTACGCGCCCGGGGACCCCGTGCCCGCTGCCCCCGCCCACGAAGGCCGCGGTCCGTTGTCGTCCCTCGTGGACCGGCGCGAGGCGGAACGGTTCATCCGCCAGTTCCACGCCGAGCAGCCGGGAGCGGGCGACGGGGCGCGGAGCCGGATACGTGAGGTGCTGGCCGAGGTCGACCGCACCGGCACCTACACCCACTCCCCGGCCGAACTCGCCTTCGGCGCACGCGTGGCCTGGCGCAACGCTGCCCGCTGCATCGGCAGGCTCTACTGGCGCAGCCTCGTGGTGCGCGACCTGCGGCACCTCACCTCCGCCGACGACATCGCCGCAGCCTCCTTCGAGCACCTGAGGCTCGCCGGCAACGGCGGCAGGATCCGTCCCGTGATCACCGTCTTCGCCCCCGACCGGCCGGACCGCCCCGGCCCCCGGATCGTCAACGACCAGCTGGTGCGCTACGCCGGACACCGCACGCCGACGGGGGCGTGGCACGGCGACCCGCGCAGCGCACCGCTGACCGCGCAGGCTCGTGACCTGGGCTGGAAGCGGGACGAAGAGCCCTTCCAGGTACTGCCGTTGATGGTGCGGGAGCACCCTGACGCCCGGCCCGAGTGGTACGAGCTGCCGGAAGACGCCGTCCGCGAGGTGCCGCTGAGCCACCCCGGCCATCCGTGGTTCGCCGAGCTCGGCCTGCGCTGGTACGCCGTGCCCGCGATCAGCGACATGACGCTGGAGGTCGGCGGCGTACGGTATCCGGCGGCGCCGTTCAACGGCTGGTACATGGGCACGGAGATAGGCGCCCGGAACCTCGCCGATGCCGAGCGCTACGACCTGCTCCCGGTGGTGGCGGACCGGCTCGGCCTCGACCGGTCGAGCGAACGCACCCTGTGGCGCGACCGGGCGCTCGTCGAGCTCAACGTGGCCGTGCTGCACTCCTTCCAGGAGTCCGGGGTGACGATGGCCGACCACCACACGGAGTCCCAGCGGTTCCTGCGGCACATCGCTCAGGAGAGCCGCCACGGGAGGGAGACGCCGGCCGACTGGAGCTGGATCGTGCCCCCTGTCTCCGGCTCCGCCACCCCGGTCTTCCACCGGTACTACGACCCGGTGGACCCGGCGCTGCGGCCGGCCTTCCTGGCCCGCACGTGACCGGCGGGGGGCGTCAGCCGTTCGCCCCGGGGATCCAGTGGTTGTGCACCGGCATGATCCGGGGCGGGCTGTCCGCCCCGGGCCAGCCCAGGCCGCTCGCGAGCGGCATCATGCGCTCGACGAACGCGTTCATGTGCGCCTCGGAGTCCCAGAGGTCGAAGACCTCCAGACCGTCGTCCGTGGGGACGCAGGCGTGGGAGAGGCAGCCCTCGAAGACCTCGGGCGTCTGCTGGAGCCTGGCGTTGAGCTGGTCGTACTGGTCCGTGGTGACACCCGGAAGGACGGCATGGACGAAGATCGCCATGGTGAATCACTCCTCCTGAGAGAGGGCGGCGGCACCTCCCGCGCCGCCCCGGGCGCCGTCCGCTTCCACTCACCAGCACAGCACGGCCCGCCGCGGACGGCATGCCGGAGGCCGTCGGCGGCCCCGAGGCGCGGGCGGCGGGCGGTCAGCGGCCGCGCGCGGCCGGTGTCTGGTCGGCGAGGACGGCCGTCGCGCGGTCGATGAGGTCGCACAGGGCGCCGTGTTCGGCGGGGGTGAACGCGTCGGTGAGTGCGCGTTCGAGGACGATGACCTCCTCGTAGGCGCGGTCCAGTACCGCGCGTCCATCATCGGTCGGTGTGGCGATCTGGACCTTGGCGTGCGCGGGGGACGCGTCGCGGCGGATGAGGCCCTTGTTCTCCATGGTGGTCAGCACGCTGGCCATGCTCTGCTGCGTCACCCCGCAGGCCCGGGCCGCCTGGGCGCCGGAGAGGCCGCCCTCGCGGGAGAGGGTCAGCAGCACGGTGTACTGCGTCATGGTCAGCCCGTGGCCGCGCAGTACGGCCTCGTGATGCGCCATCAACGCCTGTTCGGCACGTCTGATGCGGGTGCAGAGGTACTCCTCGACCGGGATCTCCGCCATGCTCTCACTCCCAACACAGGAACCTGTGTTGATTCAGGTACCTGTTACGCCTAGCGTTCCTCATGACACGACACAGGATACTGAGTCAGCTCAGGAGGCTGCATCATGCGGGCGATCATTCTCGACAGCGACGACCACTACCGGATCACCGAACGGGACGAACCCGCCCCCGGCCCCGGCGAGGTGGCGGTCCGCGTGGCCTACGCGGGCATCCAGTGGGGTGACACGATGGTCAGGGACGGCCACTTCCCCGTGCCGCGCCCCTTCGTCCCCGGCTTCGAGGCCTCCGGCCACATCGTCGCCGTCGGCGCGGGCGTCGACGGCGACCGGGTCGGGGAAGCCGTCACCGCCCTCGCCACGGGCGGCGCCTGGGCCGAGGTGGCCGTCGTGCCCGCGGCACTCGCCCTGCCGATCGGCGACCTGCCGCTGCGTACGGCGGCCGGATTCGGCTGGGGCACCCCGACCGCCTACGACCTCGTCCACACCGCCGCACGCCTGCGGCAGGGCGACAGCGTGCTCGTCCACGCCGCCGCCGGCGGAGTCGGCGGTCTCGCCGCCCAGTTCGCGAGACTCGCCGGAGCGGGACGGGTCGTCGGCGTGGCAGGCGGCGCACGCAGGGCGGAGTACGCGGCCGCAGGCGCCTTCGACCGGATCGTCCACCGCGAGGCGTTCCCGGCCGCGCTCGGCGACGAGCGCTTCGACGTGGTCCTCGACTCCGTCGGCGGCAGGACCCGGCAGGAAGGGCTCCGGCTGCTCGCGCCGCACGGCCGCCTGGTGGCGTACGGCGGCCTCGACGCCCGGGAACCCGTCCCCGTCGACGCCGGCGACCTGCTCATGACGGGGAGGTCACTCGTGACGTACAACAGCGACCTGCTGAGCCGAACCCACCCCGACCGTCTCGGCGACTCCGCCCGGCGGGCACTCGACCTGCTGACCCGGGGGCGGATCCGGATCGACATCACCGCCGAGTACGACCCGGCCGAACTCGACGTCGCGGTGCGGAGGCTGAGCGACGGCACCACCCTCGGAAAGAGCGTCCTGCGCGTCGCCGGGCGCCTCTGAACCGGTGCCTCAGCGGCGCCCCAGGACCTCGGCCACCCGGCTGTAGCCGTCCGTGCCGTGGCCGAGGGCCACCGTCCGGCGGGCCAGGCCCTCCACGGCGCGCATCACGTTCGCCTCGATGCCATGGGCCTCGGATGCGTGTACGACATGCGCCATCGTGGAGATCCCCGAGGTGATCGGGTTGCCCTCGCCCGAGTAGCCGCCGCTCTCCACGTCCTCGGCCCACTCCTGGAACAGCGGAGGCAGGATCGCCCCGATGCCCTGGGCGAACGGCGCCAGCTCGGTCGGGGAGATCCCCTCGGCCCGGGCCACCGCCAGGGCGTGGACGTAACCCGCCATCGAGGTCCAGAAGATGTCGAGCAGCGCGATGTCGTACGCCGCCGCCCTGCTCACGTCCTCCCCGAGGTGGGTGTGGCTGCCGCCCAGGGCGTCGAGCACCGGCCGGTGCTCACGGTAGAGCGACTCGGGACCGCTGTGGAGGAACACCCCGGCGGGCGTCCCGATGCTGGGGGTCGGCGTCATGATGGCGCCGTCGAGATAGCCGATGCCGTGCTCGTCGGCCCAGCGCCCGGTGTCCCTGGCCCGGTCCGGGATGTCGGCGCTGAGGTTCACGACGGTCCGCCCCTTGAGCGCGGCCGTCACGGCCTCCCGCCGCAGTACGGAGTCGGTCGCGTCGTAGTTGACCAGGCACACCACGGTCAGCGGGCTCGCCGAGACCGCCTCCTCGGCGGTCGCCGCCCCCACGGCCCCCGCCGCGACCAGCTCCCGGTCCCGGCCGGGCGTCCGGTTCCACACGGTGGTCGGTACGCCGGCCGCCAGGAAGGCGGCGGCCAGCGCCCGTCCCATCGGTCCGAGACCGATGACGGTGACGGCGGTTGCACGGGAAGAAGACATGGGTGAACTCCCTTGTAGACATGGAGAAGGATGAACTGAGGGAAAAGCCGGAGGAAGGAAGGACGCGGATGTCACGCGCCCGGGCCCAGGACACGAACGTGTGCGGAGTGAGCGCCGCGATCGTCGTCATCGAGGGCAAGTGGAAGACCCACCTGTTGTGGCTGCTCGAGACCGGCCCGCACCGCCCCGGCGCACTGCGCCGGATGCTTCCCGAGATCAGCGAGAAGGTGCTGACCCAGGCCTTGCGCGAGATGGAGGAGGACGGTCTGGTGCACCGTGAGGTGTATGACGTCCTGCCGCCGAAGACCGTCTACTCGCTGACCGCCTTCGGGCGCGAACTCTCCGAGGCGCTGGGCCCGTTGTCCGACTGGGGCCATCGTCGCCTGGACAGGCTCACGGCCATACCCGTCGTACCCGCCGCGTCCTGAGACCCTGTCGTTCTCCCTTCCTCCGGGCCGCTCCCAGCTTCGCCCAGGGGGCCCGCCCCCGACCAGTACGCACAAAAAAGTGGGTATGAGGGGGGACGCGAGAAGGGGGCCTCCCCGAAGGTAAGGCCCCCTTTAAGGGTGACGCGTCAGCCGCGCCGCTCCCCGAACGCGTCCAGGATCCGCTCGGCGGCCAGCGTCGCCGTCAGCTCTCCGGCGCGCACCCGCTGTTCCAGGGCGGGCGCCAGGCCCTGGACCGCCGGGTCCGAGTGGAGACGGCGCAGGAGCTCGTCCTGGACCATGGTCCAGGTCCAGTCGACCTGCTGGTCGTGGCGCTTGGCCGTGAGCCGGCCGGTCGAGTCCAGCAGGACGCGGTGCTGTTCGAGCCGCCCCCAGACCTCGTCGAGGCCCGCCGACTCCCGGGCGCTGCAACTGAGCACCGGCGGCGTCCAGAAGGAGTCCGCGCCGTGCATCAGCCGCAGCGCGCCCGCGAGTTCACGGGCCGCGGCGCGCGCGTCCCGCTCGTGGGGGCCGTCCGCCTTGTTGACGGTCACCACGTCGGCGAGTTCCAGGACGCCCTTCTTGATGCCCTGGAGCTGGTCGCCCGTGCGGGCCAGGGTGAGCAGCAGGAAGGAGTCGACCATGTTGGCGACGGCGGTCTCGGACTGGCCGACGCCCACCGTCTCCACGAGCACCACGTCGTAGCCCGCGGCCTCCATCACGACCATCGACTCCCGGGTCGCCTTGGCGACCCCGCCGAGGGTGCCGGCGCTGGGGGAGGGGCGGACGAAGGCCGCCGGGTCGACCGCCAGCCGCTCCATCCGCGTCTTGTCGCCGAGGATGGAGCCGCCGGTACGGGTCGACGACGGGTCGACGGCGAGGACCGCGACCCGGTGGCCGAGCCCGGTCAGCATCGTGCCGAACGCGTCGATGAACGTCGACTTGCCGACACCGGGCACTCCGCTGATCCCGATGCGCACGGCGTTCCCGCTGTGCGGAAGGAGTTCGGTCAGGAGCTCCTGGGCGAGTGCCCGGTGCTGCGGGCGGGTCGACTCGACGAGGGTGATCGCGCGGGCGACCAGCGCCCGCTTCCCCTCCCGTACACCCCGGACGTACGTGTCGAGATCGATCACCGCTCGTGTCCGAGGTCGGCCGACAGACGCGTCACCAGGTCGTGGGCCGCGTCGGGGATCACGGTGCCCGGCGGGAACACGGCGGCCGCGCCCATCTCCAGGAGCGTCGCCACGTCCTGCGGAGGAATCACCCCGCCGACCACGATCATGATGTCCTCGCGGCCCTCGGCCGCCAGTTCCTCCCGCAGCGCCGGTACGAGCGTGAGGTGTCCGGCGGCGAGGGAGGAGACCCCGACGATGTGCACGTCCGCCTCGACGGCCTGACGGGACACCTCGGCCGGGGTCTGGAACAGCGGGCCGACGTCCACGTCGAAGCCCAGGTCGGCGAAGGCGGTGGCGATGACCTTCTGGCCGCGGTCGTGGCCGTCCTGGCCCATCTTGGCGACCAGGATGCGCGGCCGACGGCCCTCGGCCTCGCCGAAGGCGTCCACCAGGGCCCGGGTGCGGTCCACGGAAGGGGACGCGCCGGCTTCGTTGCGGTACACACCGGAGATCGTACGGATCTGGCCGGCGTGCCGTCCGTAGACCTTCTCCAGGGCGTCGGAGATCTCGCCGACGGTCGCCATCGCGCGGGCCGCGTCCACCGCCAGTTCGAGGAGGTTGCCCTCGCCGCCCGCGGCCCGGGTGAGCGCGCCGAGCGCGTCCTGGCAGGCCCGCTCGTCGCGCTCCTCGCGCAGCCGCTTCAGCTTGGCGATCTGCTGGGCGCGCACGGAGGAGTTGTCGACCGCTCGGACGTCGATCTGCTCGTCGGTCGCGACCCGGTACTTGTTGACGCCGATCACCGGCTGCCGTCCGGAGTCGATCCGGGCCTGGGTCCGGGCCGCGGCCTCCTCCACGCGCAGCTTGGGGATGCCCGCGTCGATGGCCTTCGCCATGCCGCCCGCCTGCTCGACCTCCTGGATGTGCTTCCAGGCGCGCCGCGCGAGGTCGTGGGTGAGCTTCTCGACGTACGCGCTGCCGCCCCACGGGTCGATGGTGCGGCAGGTGCCCGACTCCTGCTGGAGGAGCAGCTGGGTGTTGCGGGCGATGCGGGCGGAGAAGTCGGTCGGCAGGGCGAGAGCCTCGTCGAGGGCGTTGGTGTGCAGCGACTGGGTGTGGCCCTGGGTGGCGGCCATCGCCTCGACGCAGGTGCGCGTGACGTTGTTGAACACGTCCTGCGCGGTGAGCGACCAGCCCGAGGTCTGCGAATGCGTGCGCAGGGAGAGGGACTTGGCGTTCTGCGGGTCGAACTGCTTGACCAGCTTGGCCCACAGGAGCCGCGCCGCGCGCAGCTTCGCGATCTCCATGAAGAAGTTCATGCCGATCGCCCAGAAGAAGGACAGGCGTGGGGCGAACGCGTCCACGTCGAGCCCGGCCTCGCGGCCCGCGCGGATGTACTCCACACCGTCGGCGAGGGTGTACGCCAGCTCCAGGTCGGCCGTCGCGCCCGCCTCCTGGATGTGATAACCGGAGATGGAGATGGAGTTGTAGCGCGGCATCCGCTGCGAGGTGTAGGCGAAGATGTCGGAGATGATCCTCATCGACGGCCCGGGCGGATAGATGTAGGTGTTGCGGACCATGAACTCCTTGAGGATGTCGTTCTGGATGGTCCCGGCCAGCTTCTCGGGCGGTACGCCCTGCTCCTCGGCGGCCACGATGTACAGCGCGAGGACCGGCAGCACGGCGCCGTTCATCGTCATCGACACCGTCATCTTGTCCAGCGGGATGCCGTCGAACAGCTGCCGCATGTCGTAGATCGAGTCGATGGCCACGCCGGCCATGCCGACGTCACCGGTGACACGCGGGTGGTCGCTGTCGTAGCCGCGGTGGGTCGGAAGGTCGAAGGCGACCGACAGGCCCTTCTGGCCGGCCGCGAGGTTGCGCCGGTAGAAGGCGTTCGACTCCTCGGCCGTGGAGAAACCCGCGTACTGCCTGATCGTCCAGGGCTGGTTGACGTACATCGTCGGGTACGGGCCGCGCAGGTACGGGGCCATGCCCGGGCGGGTGTCCAGGAAGTCCAGGCCCTCCAGGTCCTGCCCGGTGTACAGCGGCTTGACGCCGATGCCCTCCGGGGTCTCCCAGAGCAGGTCGTCGCCGCCGGTGGCCTTCTTGACGGCCGCGCGCCACGCGTCGGGACCGCCGTCGGCGGTCGGCGCCCCGAGCTCGATCCCGGAGAAGTCGGGGATGGACATCAGGACACTCCCATGCGGTCGAGGGCGGTGGAGAGCAGGGCGACGGCGTCACAGCCCGCGAAGAGGTACGAGTCGACGCCGGGGTGGTCCCCGGGGCGGCCGGCGAGGAGGACGTGCTCGGCTCCCGCCGCGCGCAGCTCCGCGGCCACGGTCCCGGCCCGCTCCGCGTACAGCGTGTCGCTGGAGCAGAGGCAGACCTCGCGGGCACCGCTCTCCTCGAACGTGCCCTCGGTGACCGGCTCGATGCCGCCCGCCTGGAAGAGGTTCGCGGCGAAGGAGACGCGGGCCGAGTGCGCGGCCGCCGGGCCGAACGCGGCGAGATAGACCCGGGGCCGGGCCCCGGTCGCCGCCAGGTGCGCGTCGGAGCGGGCGCGCAGTGCCTCGTACGCCTCGTCGCGGCGGACCCGGGGCAGGCCGCCGGTCGGCTGCTCGGGCGCGGGCGCCCGGTCGACGGGCTTCTCCGTGAGGTGGGGGAACTCGCTGACACCGGTGATGGGTTCGCGGCGGGTGGCGAGCTTCCTGCTGCGCGCGGACCAGGTCTCGGCGAGGCGCTCGCCGACCGTCCCCGACCGCAGCGCGGCCTCCTGGCCGCCCGCCCGTTCGATGAGCTGGAAGAACTCCCACGCGGCGTGGGCGAGTTCGTCGGTGAGCCGCTCCACGTACCAGGAGCCGCCCGCCGGGTCGATGACCCGGGAGAGGTGCGACTCCTCGATGAGGACGGTGGAGGTGTTGCGGGCGATCCGGCGTGCGAACGCGTCCGGCAGGCCGAGGGCGTCGTCGAAGGGGAGCACGGTGACGCTGTCGGCGCCGCCCACTCCGGCGGCGAGCGTGGCCACCGTGGTGCGCAGCATGTTCACCCACGGGTCGCGGCGCGTCATCATCACCGTCGAGGTCACGGCGTGCTGGCGCTGCGCGCCCGCGTCGGGGGCGCCGCAGACCTCGGCCACGCGGGCCCAGAGGCGGCGCGCCGCGCGGAGCTTGGCGATGGTCAGGAACTGGTCGGCGGTCGCCGCGTACCGGAACTCCAGCTGGGCGCACGCCTCGGCGACGCTCAGCCCGGCCGCGGTGAGACCCCGCAGATAGGCGACGCCGGTGGCGAGGGAGCAGCCGAGTTCCTGCGCGGCCGAGCCGCCGGCCTCGTGGTACGGCAGGGCGTCCACGGTCAGGGCCCGCAGGCCCGGGTACCGGTCGGCGCAGCGGCGCGCGAGTCCGGCCACGGACGCGAGGTCGTACGCCGGGCGGCCGGTGCGGGCCTCGTGGCCGAGAGGATCCGCGCCCAGGTTCCCGCGGGCCGCGTCGTCGGCGACGCCCCGCTCCTCGTACAGCCCGAGCAGGAGCCCGGCGGCAGCCGCGGTCTCGTCGCCCGCGTCGAGGGCGACCGGTGCCAGGTCGAGGTACACCCCGTCGAGGACCGTGGCGAGCGAGGCGACCGGGATGCCGGTGCCGCCGACGCCCAGCCAGAGGGAGGTGACGCCGTTCTCCAGGTCGGCGAGGACCGCGTCGTTGTCGGCGGTGAGGTGCCGCTGGCGTACGTCCCAGCCGGCCAGGGTGTTGCCCTCGGCGCGGCCGCCGCGCACGAAGGGCGCGAAACCGGGGAGCCCGGTGCCGGGCGCGGTCTCGCGCGCCGTGGCCGCCGTGTATAGCGGACGGACGTCGAGGCCGTCCTCCAGGAGGGTGGAAAGGGCGTCCTCGGCGGCGTCGCCGGACAGCTCTTTGCCGGACTTGCGCAGGACACCTGCCACAAGGTGTTGCCACTGTTCGTGTGGCGCTTCGGGGAATTCGGACGCCAGGGTGAGCCCGTCGTCAGGCAGGACCGTCATGCTCGGATGCTAGGGGAGATCGTCAAAGCAGCAGGAGGGCGTACGACTGTGACCTTCTTCTCGTTGTCAGTGGCGGCTGCGACGCTGTGTCGTATGGACAGGGACGAGGAGCTGCTGAGAGGCCGGGTCTACGGCCAGGACCACGACGATCCCCGGCCGGGCCCGAGGCCCGGCCGTGTCTATGCCGAACTGGTCGGCGGTCCGCTCGACGGACTGCTGCTCGACGTCACCGACCGGACGCCGGAGCAGCGGGCGGCCGGCGCGGCGCTGGAGACGGAGCTGGGGCGGTACGGCGCCGGGGGCAGGTCGCTGTACGACCCGCGCCCCGGGGACCCGGGCCGTCTCGACTGGTCGGGCGACACGCCGTGACGCGCGTGCCGCCGGACCTTCGGCGGGTTCCCGGGGTCGTCGAGGGTGCCCGGGTCTTCGAGTGTTCCGCGGGGCCGGCACCGGCCTCCCGCGGGCGTCAGCGCATGACGGAGGAGAAGTTGTCCAACTGGATCCAGGTCACCTTGTTGGTGGTCTGGGGACCGTAGACGTTGACGGCGCCGGCCGTGTTGGCCTCGATGCGGACCGCGTTGATGCCCGCGCTGTTGTTGCGGGGGCAGACGCCGCGGGTCAGCTTGGGCGGGCGGATGGTGGCGGGCAGCGTGCCGAGCCGGCCGTCGGCGGTGAACGCGCAGGTGACCGTCCCGCGCAGCTGGAGGAACTCCGTCCCCGCGAGGCGGATCACGCGGGCCTCGGCCGGAGCGCCGGGCTCGTTGGCCACCGCGGGGTCGACCGTGATCGCGGTCCAGTCGACGACGACCTGGCAGCCGTCCACGGGGTCGGCGGCGGCCGGTGCGGCCGTGAGCAGCGGCCCCGCGACGGCGACGGCGGGGGCGGCGAGCGCCGCGGTGAGCAGGGAGCGGCGGCTGGTGGCGTGCTGGGTCATGCTCGATCCTCCGGATCGGGTGGGGTGTGCGGGCGGGGTGGCGGGGCCGCTGACGGGGCTGTCGGCGGGAGCGTCCGCGGGGTTGCTCATCGCCAGGCGACGGAGACGCCGTCGAAGTCGATCCAGGTGATGGCGTTGTCGCTGGTGGCGCCGTAGACGCGGAGGGCGCCGGTGACGTCCGTCTCGATCCGGCAGACACAGCGGCCGGCGCTGTTGTTGCGGGGCACGTTCTGGCGCGTCAGGCGGGTCGTGCGCAGCCGGTGCGGCAGGGTCCCGATCCGGCCGTCCGCGGTCAGCCCGGGGGAGCAGGTGACGGTGCCGCGCAACTGGAGGTAGGTGGTGCCGGCGAGGGCGATCAGCCGTCCGCGCGGGCGCTCGGTGCCGGGGGAGACACCGGCTTCGAGCGTGAGGTCCTCCCAGTCGGCGAGCACCTTGATCCCGTCCACCGCGGGCTTCGTGGGGTACCAGCCGATGGTGACGTCACGGGAACCGGTGGTGCCGGGGACGGTGTTGCTGAAGCCGAAGAGCAGCCGGGTCTCGCCGGTGACCGGGTCGACCTCGGCGGCGACGCCCTCGGGCTCGCGCCGGGTCAGGCCGTCGGCGTTGGTGACCACCTGCCGGTCGATGCGCTCGCCGGTCGCCCACGCGTACGAGGTGAGGAAGGCGATGCCGGGGAAGGAGTCGGGTATCTCGGGGAAGTTCTTCTTGTCGTACGGCGCCCACTGGTACGCGTAGAGGACGTCTCCCAGTGCCGTGAACCCCTGGGAGACCAGGGTCTTCTGCAGGGGGTAGGGGGTCGGCACGTCGGGGGTGACGTCCTCGCCGGCCGGCATGACGAAGGTGGTGCCCACCGGGACCCATGAGCCGGCGGCGGCCGCCGCGGGGTCGTAGCGGGTGAAGTGCCGCTTTCCGTCCTTGTGGTACATCACGCACAAGTGGTTGTTCAACGGGTCCAGCGACGGGCCGGTGCTCGACGTGCTGCCGGGCGGGGTGAACTTCTGGCTCTGCGGTACCAGGGCCCCGTCGAGGACCGCGCCGTCGACGAAGCGGAACCGGGTGACGGCCTTGCCGAAGGCGGCGTCGTCGGCGGAGATCTGCAGCGGGCCGACCTCGGTCCAGAGGTAGGTGTCGGCGCCCACCGGCTCGGCGCCCAGGGAGAGCCCGTGGCCGAAGCCCTTCAACTGCATCGAGCCGGTGACCGCGCCGGTCCCGCGGTCGATCCGGTTGAGGTACAGGTTGCCCTGCGCGGCCGTGGCCGCGCTCTCCACCTGGAGGACGAAGACGTGCCCGTTGAGGGTGTCGGTGGCGATCGCCTGCGGCGCGGGGCCCTTCACCAGGTCGACCGTCTGAATGAGTCTGCCGGTGACACCGGACAGGTCGACGCCGTTGGCGTCCGTTGTTCCCATGGTCTCTCCCCCTGGGGCGTGCGTGGATCCGGAATGCGAAAGGGAGATCATCACATGGGGTGTCAGCCGCCCCGCGGCGTGGCGGATTTCGCCGTTCCGTAGCGCGTTCGGCATGGTTAGCTTAGGCTTACCTAAGTAACGGTCCCGAGCGGCAGTCTCTGGGCTGTCTCCGTCACCTGTCCCGGGAGAACTCGGATGCGTCCCTTCACCACCCGCGCCACGCGGCCCACCCCCGCCGAGCGCGTGCGCTCCATCCTCGCCGCCGCGCACTCGATGACGGTGGTGTCCGACGGACACCGCCAGGAGGTGCACCTCCTGGACGGGACCGGCCCCATGGGCCACATCCACCTCCACGACCCGTCCGAGGAGAGCCACGCCGGGCAGCCCGCGCGGATCCCCGTGCGCCTGGAGTTCACCGACATCGCCCCCACGCCCGTACGCGAACGGCTCCGGGCGCGCGTCACCCTCACCGGGCTCCTCGCCGCCCCGTACGAGCCGGAGGCGACCGCGAGCCTCTGCATGGAGTTCGGCCAGGCCCTCCTGGAGGACGCCGACGGCCGGAGCTTCATCACCCTGGAGGAGCTCCACGCGACGGACATCGACCCGATGGCCTCCTGCGAGGCGTCCATGCTGACCCACCTCGTCGACGGGCACAGCGAACTCGTCCCCCTGCTGCTCCGCCTCGTCCGCCCGCGCCCCGCACGGGACATGGTCCGCGCCCTCCCCGTCGCGCTCGACCGATACGGCATCACCCTGCGGCTGGAGCACCCGGCCGGTCACCAGGACGTCCGGCTGCCCTTTCCCACCCCCGTCACCGACGTCGACCAGGCCGGCCCCCGGATGCACGCCCTGCTCGCCGCGGCCCGCCGCTCCTCCCACCCGAACAGCCTGCTGACCTGACCCGGGTGTGCAGGCGGACAGGCCCGATT
The DNA here is from genome assembly GCF_036226665.1 of Streptomyces sp. NBC_00691. Taxonomy (NCBI): domain Bacteria; kingdom Bacillati; phylum Actinomycetota; class Actinomycetes; order Kitasatosporales; family Streptomycetaceae; genus Streptomyces; species Streptomyces sp. NBC_00691. The sequence goes on from NZ_CP109007.1 coordinate 7,069,205, forward strand.
CCGGCTGTCACACCCCGCCTGGCCTGCCCGAACGCCCTCCCGCGCCGGTCGAGATGCCGGAGGGGCGAGGCAGGCGAACAATGGACGGGTAGACCCGCGCACGGTCGGTGCGGGGGACCGCTCGGGGACTTCCCAAACGGACACGGCCTTGCCCATGAACGCAGGAAGCCCGGCCGCCACCCGGCCGACACCTCCCAAGGGTGCGCTGTACCGACTGGGTCACTGGTGCGCCCGTCACTTCATCGTCGTCATCGCGCTGTGGCTGGCTGCCATGGTGGGACTCCAGATCACCGACAGGGCGGTCGGAGGACAGTACTCCGACGACTTCGACCTCCCCGGGGTGCAGTCGACGGAGGGGCTCGACGCCCTCCAGGCGCACGACCCCGCCGCCGCCGGCTACACGTCGCAGATCGTCCTGAACCGGTCCTCCGGGCCGCTCACGGACGAGGCGTCCGTCATCAACTCGACCGTCGCCTCCCTGGAGAAGCTGCCCGACGTCATCGGCGCCCAGAACCCCCTGCCGCCGCCGGGCACCACCCCGCCCGCGCTGCCGGCCGGGGTCCCCAACACCGGCCCGCTCTCCACCGACGGCAAGACCGCCTACATCACCGTGCGTTTCAGCGTGCCGCCCTCCACCCTCGGCACCGACTACCTGCCCGGAGTCGACTCCGCCGTCCAGCCGCTCCGGGACGCCGGTGTCGACGTCGAGTACGGCGGCCCGCTCGGCGAACTCGCCCGGCCCGCGGCCGACGACCGCACCAGTGAGGCGATCGGCTTCGCCGTCGCGATCGTGGTCCTCCTCATCGGCTTCGGCAGCATCATCGGCGCAGTCCTGCCGCTGATCACCGCGCTCCTCGGGGCGATCTGCGGCCTCGCGCTCCTCGGCCTGATGGCGGCGGCCTTCACCTTTGGCACGGTCTCACCCACCCTGGCCACGATGATCGGCCTGGGCGTCGGCATCGACTACGCGCTCTTCCTCATCACCCGGCACCGCCAGAACCTCATGGACGGACACGATCCCGCCGACTCGGCGGCCCTCGCGACCACCACCAGCGGCCGCGCCGTCCTGGTCTCCGGCTGCACCGTCATCATCGCCCTGTCCGGTCTGTGGGTCTCCGGCGTCAGCTTCATCGGCAAACTGGGGCTGGCGGCCGCCTTCACGGTCGTCACCGCGGTCCTCGCCGCGCTCACCCTGGTCCCGGCCATGCTCGGACTCGTCGGCAAGCGCATCGACCGCTACCACGTCCGCAAGCCCGTCGCGGAGACCGACGCCGAACCCGGAGCGCCCGCCCACGGCACCTGGCACCGGTACGCGCAGCGGGTGGAGAGGCGCCCCTGGTGGTTCCTGACCGGCGGCGTCCTCGTGCTGCTCGTCCTGGCCTTCCCGCTGCTCTTCATCCAGCTCGGCCACATCGGCGACGGCGCCGACCCCAAGTCCTTCACGGACCGGCGGGCCTACGACCTCATCTCCACCGCCTTCGGGCCCGGCGCCAACGGCCCGCTGACCGTGGTCGTCGACCAGTCGGCCGTACCCTCGGCGGACCGCGCGGACCTCGCCGACAAGCTCAAGCAGTCGCTGACCGGGGTCCCCGACGCGGCCTACATCACCCCGCTCCAGGCCACCCCGGACGGGGACGTACTGGTCGGCACCGCCTACTCGGTGGCCTCCCCGCAGGACGAGAAGACCACCCAGCTGACCAACCACCTCGTCGACGACGTCCTGCCGCAGGCGGCGGCCGGCACCGACGCGAAGACGTACGTCACCGGCACGACCGCCTCCCAGGTGGACTTCCTCGACCTCGTCTCCAGCCGGCTGCCGCTGATCATCGCCGTGGTGGTGGGGCTGGCCTTCCTCGTCATCCTCACCGTCTTCCGCGGCCTCCTCGTCGCGGTGAAGGCCGCCGTCCTCAACGTGCTCTCCATCGCCGCCTCGTACGGCGTGGTCGTGGCCGTCTTCCAGTGGGGCTGGGGCGGGCCCGCGCTCGGTGTCTCGGGCAAGGTGCCCATCGAGAGCTACGTGCCGATGATGATGTTCGCCATCGTCTTCGGCCTGAGCATGGACTACGAGATCTTCCTGCTGTCCCGGGTCCGCGAGGCATGGCTGCGCACCGGCGATTCGAAGGCCAGTGTGGCCCATGCCCTTGAGATCACCGCCAGAGTGATCACATGTGCCGCGCTGATCATGGTGAGTGTCTTCGCGGCCTTCATCGTCTCGGACAACATCGTCGTCAAGATGCTCGGCCTCGGTCTCGCGGCGAGCGTCCTCATCGACGCCACCGTGGTGCGTCTGCTGCTCGTCCCCGCGGTGATGACCCTCCTCGGCAAGCACGCCTGGTGGACCCCGCGCTGGCTGGACCGGCTGCTCCCGCACCTGGACACCGAGGGCGAGGGCCAGCCGGAACCGGCCGTCGGCGCGGCCGAGGGCGGGCCCGGTTCAGCCGCGTGACAGTTCGCCGAGCAGCTTCCAGGTGCGGGCGCGGCCGTCCTCGCCGTTCAGCTCCGTCGCCGTGAACACCACCTCCGTCGCCCCCGCCTCGCGGTAGCGCCGTACCTCCGCGGCGACGGTCTCCTCGTCGCCGATCACGGCGATCTCGGCCGCCCGGTCGGCGCCGGACGCCTCGATGGCGCGCCGGTAGGACGGAATCCGCTCGTACAGCGCCAGCGCCTCCGCCGCCTTCTCCCGTACGTCCGCCACCTCGGCGCTCGCGGTGACGACCCCCGGGACGAGGGCCACGATCCGGGGCGCGGGGCGGCCGGCCGCCGCGGCGGCGGCGGTGACGGTGGGGACGATGTGCTCGGCGAGCGCGCGCGGCCCGGCGAGGAACGGCAGGATCCCGTCGGCCAGTTCACCGCTGACGCGCAGGGCCTGCGGCCCCATCGCGGCGACGAGGACGGGCACGGTCGGCCGGGCCCCCGGCACCGCAGCCGAGTACGGCGTCGTCGCGGTGAGCAGCTCGCCGTGGAAGTCGGCACTGCCCGTTTCGAGCAGCGGGCGGAGTGCCGTCAGGAACTCCCTGAGCAGACCGATGGGCCGCCGGTACGGGATGCCGAAACCGGTCTCGGTCAGGTGCCGGGTGCCCAGGGCGAGCCCGAGGTGGTAGCGGCCGCCGGTAGCCGCCTGGGCGGTCTGCGCCTGGCTGGAGACGAGCAGCGGATGACGGCCGAAGACGGGGATGGCGGAGGTCCCGACCTGGAGACCGGGCACCTCGCGCCCGACGATCGCGGCCAGGGAGGGCGAGTCGTACGCGAAGGTCTGGCCGAACCACGCCGAGTGCAGGCCCGCGTCGCGCGCCTCCCGCGCGAGCCCCACCGTGCTGTCGATCGTGCGCTGGACGGAGGTCGAACCGAGCGTTACTCCGAGAGTCATACCCACGCCAACCGGCCTGTCCGCGCGGAGGATTCCCGCCCCCGTGTGAAGAGTGTGTTGCAGGGCCGGGCGCGGCCGGGGGGAAGCGGCGCGGGGCGGACGAGGAGCGGCCGGGGCACCCCCGCGATGATGGGGCCATGACGACTCTCGCCGAGGTGGACGCGCTCGCCGGCCGCGCGCACGCCGGACAGACCGACAAGACCGGTGTCCCGTACGTCGAGCACGTCCGGGCGGTCGCCGCCGGACTGGAACCCCTCGGCCCCCACCTGGCCATGGCCGGATTGCTCCACGATGTCATCGAGGACACCGACTGGACGGCGGAACGGCTCCGCGCCGCCGGGATCCCGGACCGCGTCGTCGCCCTCGTCGAGGCCGTGACCAACACGCCCGGCACGGCGTACGAGGAGAAGATCCGGCGGATCACCGAGGACCCCGATGCCACCCTCGTGAAGATCGCCGACAACGCCCACAACAGCCGCTCGGACCGGGCAGCCGCCCTGCCGCCCGCGCAGCGGGAACGGCTCGCCGCCAAGTACCGCGCCGCCCGGGAGACCCTGTGGGCGGCGGCCGACCCCGAGCACATCGCGACGGTCCTGCGCATCGTCAACCCCGAACTGCTGGCCGAACTCGCCTCCCGCTGTGACGCGGGTCACGGGAACCCGCTCCGGGGGCCGGACAGACGAGAGACGTGAACAACGACATGCGCGCCCGCGTCCGGGACGGAGACCCCTCGGCGTTCGCCGAACTCTTCGACTCCTACGCCCGGAGCGTCTACAACCACGCCTTCCGGCTGACCGGCGACTGGTCGGTCGCCGAGGACGTGATGGCGGCGACCTTCCTGGAAGCCTGGCGGCTCCGGCGGAAGGTGGACCCGGACGGGGGATCGCTCCGGCCCTGGCTGCTCGGCGTCGCCACCAACGTCTCCCGCAACCACTGCCGCGGCAACCGCCGCTACCGGGCGGCCGCCGACGCGTACGCCGCCGCCGGACAGGCCGAGGCCTCGGTGCCCGACCACGCCTCCGAGGTCGCGGGCCGGATCGACGACCGCCGCCGTATCGCCGCCACCCTGCGGGCGCTCGGCGCCCTCCGCCGCACCGAACGCGAAGTCCTCGTCCTCTGCCTCTGGGAAGGCCTCGCCTACACCGAGGTCGCCCGCGCGCTGCGCGTCCCCGTCGGCACCGTCCGCTCCCGGCTCTCCCGGGCCCGCGCCAAGCTCCGTACCGGCGCCGAGAGGGAACTCGCCGGAGAGAGAGGCGAACACCCCCCGGAAAAACGGGAACCCGGCTCCCGCACCCGACAGACAACAGGTGATCGCGTGAACGCGGTCCGGCCCGCGCAGGAAGGAATCCGATGAACCCCGACCCCGACACGACCCGTACGGCGAACCGGCACGACACCGGAGGCCTCCCGGCGATCGAGGAGCACGACCTGCCTCAGGGCCGCCACCAGTTCCACAAGGAGCGCCTGATGAGCCAGATCCACGACGACCGCCGCACCGCCGCCCGACCCGCGCGCAACAACCCCTTCCTGCGCAAGGCGATCCTGCTGTCCGCCGCCACCGCACTCGCCGGAGCGCTGGCCGTCGGCGTCCTCGCCCTCACCCCGGGCGACAGCGACCGGCCCGTCGACCGTGCCACCGGCCCCGCCCTCACCACCTCCCTCGGCGTCGTCGACGCGAAGGGCGCGCCCCGGCTCCTCGACCGCATCTCGCTCGCCGCCGCCGGGGCCGAGGTCCCGAACGCCCGCGCCGGCCAGTACGTCTACATCGAGACGCGGTCCGCGAACACCTATGTGAAAACCGTCGGCGGCGAGAGCAGCCTCGTCAGCTACCCCCTGCACACCCGGCAGTCCTGGCGGTCGCCCGACGGCCTCAGGGGCTGGCTGATCGAGCCCGGCACCACCGCCCCCGAGGGCATCACCCTCGAAGGCCGCGACGAGAACGGCAACGTGCCGAAGCCGCACCTCGGCGCGCCCTCCCACGACTACCTCGCGACCCTCCCCACCGACCCCGACGCGCTGCTGAGGAAGATCTACAAGGAGACCGAGGGTCAGGGCAACGGCAAGGACCAGCAGGCCTTCACCACCATCGGGGACCTGCTCGGAGAGAGCTGGCCGTCCCCGAAGCTGACGGCGGCCCTCTACCGGGCCGCCGCGAAGATCCCCGGTGTCGTCATGGTGGACAGCGCCACCGACGCCGTCGGCCGCAAGGGCGTCGCCGTCGCACGGCTCGACGAGACCGGCGGCCAGCGCACCGAGTGGATCTTCGACAGCAGAACCCTCACCTTCCTCGGCGAGCGCACCGTCCAGGCGAGGGGCGACGGCGGCGAGGGCGGTCTGATCAAGCCCGGCACCGTCGTCTACACCCACGCGATCATGGTCCGGGCCCTCGTCGACGACATCAAGGTCGTGCCGTAGGGCTCAGGACATCTGCCCGGACGACCAACCGCCCAGCTCCGTCGGGCGGTTGGTGATGATCCCGTCCACCCCGAGCGTGTCCAGCGCCTTCCAGCGGGCCGGGCTGTCGACCGTCCACACGTTCACCGCGACCCCCGCCGCGTGCAGGTCGCGGACGAGGTCCGGCCGCGTGGTCAGGGCGGGGTCCGAGGGGTTGTACGAGGCGAGGTGCAGGTCCTCGGCGACGGCGACGGGGTCGGCGTCCAGAGTGTCCCTCAGCAGCCCCAACGGCAGTTCGGGGGCCAGCTCGTGGACGTACCTCAGATGCGAGACGTCGAAGCTCTGGACGAAGACCCGGTCACTCATGCCCTGTTCGCGGACCAGCTCGATGATCCGCTGCACCTGGGCGTAGGTGTGGCGGCCCTTCACCTCCAGGAGCAGCTTCCCGCCCCGCAGGCGCAGATCCGCCAACTGGGCCTGCAACGTCGGCACATGCGTGCCGGCGAAGGCCGGGGCGAACCAGGAGCCGGCGTCCAGGGCGTCCAGCTCGTCGGAGGTCAGCGAGCGGATCGGTCCCGTGCCGTCGGTCGTCCGGTCGACGGTCGTGTCGTGGAGGACGTACGGCACGCCGTCCTTGCTGGGCTGGACGTCGTTCTCGATCCAGACGGCCCCGCCGCGCCGGGCCACCTCGCCGGCGATCAGGGTGTTCTCCGGGGCGGCCGAGGAGGCTCCCCGGTGGGCGATCACGGTGACGGGCGCCCCTGGCGGTCGCATCCAGGGACTGCTCGGCGCCGTGCCGTCCTCCGGACGGGGGAGTGCTGCCGACGAGGGCGGGGCCGCCGCCAGTGAGGGCGGGGCCGCTGCGACGAGCACGGCCGCGACACCGGCGACCGTGGTGACCACGACGACCAGGCCTGCGGTCCCCCGGCGCCGGCGAGGCCGGGCGGCGGGCGGGTGAGGGTCTCTCATGTCCGCCCACCCTAGAGGTCGACGGGCCGATCGGGCCGGATGACGGAGCGGCGGCTCGCGTCGTGCCGCGGGGACGGCGGAGGCCGGGACATGAAGGAATTCCGGAGAATTCCCAGGGGGATGCTCACCGGAACCGGCGACAACCTTCACCCGGTCCTCACCGATCGGCTCCAGGGCCGCCCGAGCGATGCCGGTATGGGCCCCATCCTCCTCAACGGCATCCGGTCGGACCGCCGTTGCCGGTGATGCGAACACGTTTGCGTTTCGCTCAAGCGTTCTGGAACTCTCCGTTCGACTTACTGACCCAGGAGCAACGGAGACAACCCCACATGCCCACACGGCGCATACGTCGCGCGTGGCTCACGGCCGCCGCCACGGCCTCGCTCGCGTTCACCGGCCTCGCTGCACCGGCCCAGGCGGAGGACCTTCCGCCCACCGCCCCGCAGAGCTGGATCCAGGAACCCCGTACGACCGAGGCGCCCGCCTCGCCGTTCACCACCCGCGCCTGGACCTCGCCCGGCGGCGCGGCCTCGCCCGGCGACTTCACGATGGCGCCCGGCGCGCTGAACGGCGAGACCACCACGCGCGTGAACCGTCTGGACGCGGTGCTGCCCAAGTCCGGCGTCCAGAACCTGCTGGCCGGCGCCAACCGCACCGTACAGCCGTGGTGCTCCCGGGACCCGTTCGGCACCGCCCCGGACCCCGACATCAAGTACTGCCTGCAGGGCGACGACTCCGTCTCGCAGGAATGGGTCCCCCAGGGCATGACCGGCGTCTCCGACGCCAAGGACAACGAGCTCTGGGGCGACGCCGGCAACATCCAGCTCTTCGCCTCGTACGACGGCTGGGACCCGGGCCGGGAGAACGACCCGCTTCCGACGGCCGGCGACTGCACCACGGCCGAACTGGAGGCGAACGACGCCTGCAACCAGAAGGGCGTCCGCATCACGTTCGTCCAGAGCCGGACCAACCCGGCCACGGGCAGCCCCGAGGTCAAGTACCGGCACGTGCTGCTGGGCTGGACCTATGTGAACTCGGCCGACCACGTCTCCTTCGACGGACTGCACGCCGCCGAGTACCCGATCCAGAAGGGCGTGCACGCCGGCGGGATCGTCTGGTACGGCAACTACCTCTACGTCGCGGACACCCGCAACGGCCTGCGCGTCTTCGACATGCGCACCATCATGGACCTCGACCCGGACGGCGACCCCGCCACGCACGACGCGATGGGTTCCGACACGGACGGCGTGAAGACCACCGCCAACGTCGAGGACAAGACGAAGGTCGGCCGCCACGACAACGTCTGGTACAGCTTCGGCTACCGCTATGTGATGCCCCAGGTCGCCGCCTGGAAGTTCAAGGCGACGCAGAGCAACCCCCAGGGCTCGTACGCCTGCGTCTCCACCGGAGCGCCGAAGGCCTCCTACATCTCCCTGGACCGCAGCACCACCCCGGACCGGCTCCTCATGGGCGAGTACTGCCGTCCCGACAGCGACCACCCCTCCACCGGCCGCATCGCCTCCTACCCGGTCGCGGCCCTGGAGGGCCGCTCGGCCGACGTCGCCGCCGAAGGCTGGGCCAACTACCTGCCGCTGGCCAACGGCGGCGCACAGGGCGCCGCGGCGTACGACGGCACCCTCTACGTGAACGAGTCGAAGGGCACCGACGAGCCCGGCAACCTCTGGCGCTACGCCTGGGACGGCGGCCGACTGGTCCAGGACGGACAGGCCGTCAAGACCGCCCGCGGCGCCGAGGACCTCTACGTCGAGCGCGGCGCGGGCCGGCTGTGGTCCCTGTCCGAGCACCGTCCGGGGTCGGCGGCCGACTGCACGGCCAACCGTGACAGTGCCGATCCGGCCGGGACCGACTACTGCCAGCGGGTGCTCTACGGGCACAAGCTGAGCTGGCTCGGCGACCGGCCGTAGCGTCGCGTACGGCGAAGGCGCGTACGGTCTGTGCGCTCGTCCGCACCGGCCGCACGCGCCCCGCGACACGGCGGACAACGCGAGCCCTTCGCCGGAATCGACCGGGCTGCGGCATGGTGGGAGACATGCCCGGAGCCGTGCCATCGGGGGACCTCGGCCGGGCCCGCGGAGTCGGGGGACTCAACTCATGGACACCGATGAGGTACGCGAACCGCACAGAGCCGGGCTCCGGCGGGAGCGGGGCGGCACGCCCGGCCCCGTACGCGGCCGGAGCGTGCTCGAAGGGGCGTTCGCCCTGCTCGACGCCCTGCGCCGGAGCGGTGACGAGGCAGGGGTCACCGAACTGGCGCTCGTCTGCGGGGTTCCCAAGGGCAGCGTCCACCGTCTGCTCGATCAGCTGGTCACACTCGGCGCCGTCGAACGGAAGGGCAACCGCTACCGGGTCGGCCCGCAGCTGTACCGCATCGGCCAGGCCTGGGAGCCGCACCCGGGACTGCGGCCCGCCGCCCGGCTGCCGCTCCAGCGGCTCAGGGCCGCCACCGGCGCGAGCGTGGTCCTCACCGTGCTGCGCGAGGACATGGCGATCACCGTCGGCTCGGTCCCGGGCGACCTCGAACCCCTCCTCCCCGTACGGGACGGCGTCGCCTTCCACCTCGACACCGCGGCCGGGAAGGCCCTGCGGGGACCGTTCCGCGGCGGTGCCGTCCTCGATCGGGAGGACGTGGTGGAGGGGGTGTGCTGCGCAGCCCTGCCGGTCCGCGCCCCGGACGGCCGCACGGTCGCGGCGCTCGCCGGCCTGGTACCGGCCGGCCGGCCGATCGACGCGTTGGCCCGGGGTGTCGCCGAGGCGGGGGCCGCCATCAGCCGGGCGCTCGCCCGGGGCGGACCGCGGAGAACGGCCCTGCCGACGGCCGCGCTCGCGCCCTGACAGCGTTTCGGGAGGCGCTGTTCCGTCCAGCGGAACGCGCGTAGAACCGGGCGGGCCCGGCGGGCACAGTAGGTGTCGTGCCGAGGGGAACGGCACACCGGCCCCGCCGAACCGGGGCGGGCCGGCAGCACCGTCACGTGAGTGACCCGATGTGTGGGGGGACCACATGCGCAAGAACCGAATCGCCCGAACGGCCGCCACCGCCCTGCTCGGCCTCGGCAGCGTCGCCGCCTTCGCCGGCACCGCCCAGGCCGAGCCGATCGACTACGTGCGGATCGAGCTGGTCGAGCTGCACTGTCAGAAGAACAGCGAGGGCGACCACGACGAGGCGTACCTCAAGATCACCGACGCCAACGGCAACGCCGTCAAGGTCTGGCCCGGCAACGGCGTCAAGTACCAGACCATGGGCACCGGTTACGTCCGCTCGATGGCCGACGGCAACGGCAACGCGGCCCTCATCCTCGGCAAGCAGCAGGCCCGCACCCTGACCCTCTGGGACGACGACTCGACCAGCGGCGACGACAAGCTCGGCGCCACGCTCGTCACCGGCAGCGAGGCCGGTGCCGAGACCCAGTGGCGCTCGGTGGAGGGCTCCGGCGGCGTCTACGTCATCGGCTACCGCGTGATCGACATCTGACCGTCGCCCACCGCCGCGAGGCTCACGCGGGAAGGCCGTGCCGGATCACCGGCACGGCCTTCCTCGCTTGCGCCTCGATCAGGCGCCGTCGGGAGCCACCAGCTCACCCGACCGTGCCACCCGCGCGTACCAGCGGGCGCTGGACTTCGGGGTCCGCTCCAGGGTGTCGTAGTCCACCCGGACCGCTCCAAAGCGCTTCGCGTAGCCGTAGCCCCACTCGAAGTTGTCGAGCAGCGACCAGAGGAAGTAGCCGCGGACGTCCGCCCCGTCCTCCATCGCCCGGTGCACCGCCTCCAGGTGCGCGTGCACGTACGCCGTCCGCTCCGGGTCGTGCACCGAACCGTCCGGGGACACCACGTCCTCGTAGGCCGCACCGTTCTCGCTGATGACCATGGGGAGTTCGGGGTACGCGGCGGACACCCGGGTCAGCAGGTCGTACAGCGCGCTCGGGTCGACCGCCCAGCCCATCGCCGTCGGCTCGCCCGGCGCCCGGTGGAAGGCGACCGAGTCCGCGCCCGGCCACGGCGAGTGCTCGCTGTTTCCGTGACCGTCGTCCTGCGGCTTCTCGGCCCCCTCCGGCACCTGGGAGACCAGCGTCGGCGTGTAGTAGTTGATCGCCAGCAGATCCAGCGGCTGCCGCGCGGTCGCCGTGTCACCGTCCTTGACGAAGGACCAGTCCGTGACCTGCGCCGTGTCGCGGATCAGGTCCTCGGGGTAGGCGCCCTCCAGCATCGGCCCCAGCCAGACCCGGTTGCCGACGGCGTCGATCCGGCGGGCCGCGTCCAGGTCCTCGGCCGAACCGGTCAGCGGCCGCACCTCGTGGAGGTTGAGCGAGACCGAGATCTGCCGGTCGGCGGGCAGCGAGGACCGGAGGGCCTGCACCGCCAGACCGTGCCCGAGGTTCAGATGGTGAGCGGCGCGCAGCGAGGCCACCGGGTCCGTGCGGCCCGGGGCGTGCACCCCGGAGCCGTAGCCGAGGAAGGCGCTGCACCACGGCTCGTTGAGCGTGGTCCAGCGGGGCACCCGGTCGCCCAGGGCGTCGGCGACGATCCCCGCGTACTCGGCGAACCGCTCGGCGGTGGACCGCTCGGGCCAGCCGCCCGCGTCCTCCAGCTCCTGCGGCAGGTCCCAGTGGTAGAGCGTGAGCGCCGGCTCGATCCCGGCGGCGAGCAGCTCGTCGACGAGCGCCCGGTAGAAGTCCAGGCCCTTCTGGACGGCCGGGCCGCGTCCGGTGGGCTGCACCCGGGACCAGGAGACGGAGAACCGGTAGGCGTTCAGCCCGAGTTCGGACATGATCGCGACATCCTCGCGGAACCGGTGGTAGTGGTCCACGGCCACGTCACCGGTGTGCCCCTCGAAGACCTTGCCGGGGGTGTGCGAGTAGGTGTCCCAGATGGACGGAGTACGCCCGTCCTCGGCCGCCGCTCCCTCGATCTGGTACGCGGCGGTGGCCGCGCCCCAGAGGAAGCCGGACGGGAACGAGCGGGTGGCGGTGAGCGGCCGGGTTTCGGACGCGGTCATAGGAGAGGGCTCCCAACGCGGGTACGGGGTCGGTACGTTCGAGACGTTCGGTAGGAAGGGACGCGGCGTCCGGTCAGCTCTTGACGGCGCCGGCCGTGATGCCGCCCACGATGTGCTTGCCCAGGAAGGCGAAGACCAGGAGGAGCGGCACGGTGGAGATCAGGGCGCCGGTCAGCACCACGGCGTGATCCACCGTGTGGTTGCCCGCGCCGAGCCCGGCGAGCGCCACCTGGAGGGTGGGGTTGCCGTCCGGGGTGAGGGCGATGAAGGGCCAGAAGAAGTCGTTCCAGGCCTGCACGAAGACCAGCATGCCGAGCACGGCCATGGCGGGCCTCGCCACCGGGAACACCACGTGCCAGATGATCCGGAGGCTGTGCGCGCCGTCCATCCGGGCCGCCTCCACCAGCTCCATCGGCAGCGCCTCCACCAGGAACTGGCGCATGAAGAACACACCGAACGCGGCGACCAGCGAGGGCAGGACGACCGACTGGAGCTGGTCGAACCAGCCGAGGTCGGTGATGATCTGGTACAGCGGGATGACGCTGAGCTGCGGAGGGATCGTCATGGTGGCGACCACCAGGGACAGCATCATGCCCCGGCCCCGGAACGGCAGCTTGGCGAAGGCGAAACCGGCGAGCGTGGAGAACAGCACGGTGGACACGGCCACCAGGCTCGCCACGACCGTGGTGTTGATCAGCGCCTCGCCCATGTCGACCTGGTTCCAGGCGAAGCTGAGGTTGTCCAGGAGGCGGTTGCCGGGCAGCAGCGGCGCCGGCGCCTCCACGACCCGCTCGCCGCTGTGCGAGGCGGCGACCACGTTCCAGTACAGCGGGAAGAGCGAGACGAACGCGGCCCCGATCAGCAGCACGTAGGTGAGCGGTCCCGCGTGGTGCTGGCGGCCGGCGGTCTGCCGGAAGCGGCGGCCGGGGCGGGCCGCCGCCGGGGCGGCGGCCGGGATCCCGGACCCGGCCGGACTCCTGTCGAGTGTCTGCGCCATGAGGTCAGCCCCCCAGCTTCTTGCGGTTGTGGCGGGAGACGAGCGCCTGGATCCCGCCGACGAGCAGCAGGAGCAGCAGCATGACCCACGCGATGGCCGAGGCCTGGCCCAGTGCGCCGGTCACCCAGCCCTTCTCGTACATCAGCAGGCTCAGCGTCTGGAACTGGTTGCCGCTGCCGCCGCTGATCCCGACGCTGCCGCCGAAGAGCATCGGCTCGCCGAACAGCTGGGTGGCACCGATGGTGGAGACGACGATGGTGAAGAGGATGGTCGGCCGGATCGAGGGGATGGTGACGCTGATGAACTGGCGCCAGCGCGAGGCCCCGTCGAGCGAGGCCGCCTCGTACAGGTCCTGTGGCACGGCCTGCATGGCGGCCAGGTAGATCAGGGCGTTGTAGCCGGTCCAGCGCCAGGTGACGATCACCGAGATGGCGATCTGCGCCGGCCACTTCGACGACTCCCAGTTCACCGGGTCGATGCCGACCCAGCCCAGGACACCGTTGATCATCCCGTAGTCGGTGTTGAACAGCTGGGCGAAGACCAGGGTCGCCGCCGCGATGGAGGTGGCGTACGGGGCGAGGATCGCGACCCGGAAGAAGCCCCGGCCGCGGAGCTTGTAGTTGAGCAGGTGCGCCAGACCCAGCGCCATGAGCAGCTGGGGAACGGTCGCGATCACCCCGATGGTGAAGGTGTTGAAGAGCGCGTTCCAGAAGAACTCGCTGGTCGCGAGATCGGTGTAGTTCTCCAGACCCTTCCACGTCGGGTCCCCGCCGAGTTCGACCCGGTGGAGCGAGAGCCATCCGGTGTAGATCAGCGGGAAGAGGCCGAAGGCGGCGAAGGTGAGGAAGAAGGGGGCGACGAAGACGTACGGGATCGCCTTGATGTCCCAGCGGTAGAGCGTGCTGCGCAGGCCGCCGGGGGAGCGGTGGCCGCGCGGGCCGGGGGAGGAGGGCGGTGCGGCGGGCGGCGGGGAGCCGTCCGGCCTCGCCCGAACGGAGGTGGCCACGGGGGCGTCCTTCCAGGTCGATGCGTGCGGTGGTGCGGACGGTGCCGGCCCGCCGCCCGCAGGCGGCGGCGGACCGGCTGGTGTCCCCGCTACTGGTCGATCTTGTCGTCGACCAGCTTCTTGACGTTCTCCCAGGCCTTGGCCGGGTCGGTGCCGCGCTGCTCGATGTCGAGGATGCCGTTGTCGGTGAGGAAGGTCTTGACCTGGCCGTCGTAGCGGCTGATCGCGGCGGGGGTGATCCCGGACGCCGCGCTGGAGAAGATCTTGCCGACGGGGGTGTCGCCGAAGTACGGCAGCTTCGCCTCCTGGACCGCCGAGGAGGTGAGCGTGTCCTTGGACGAGGGGATGTTGCCGTTGACCGCGAAGACCTTGGCGTGCTGCGCCGGGGCGGTCAGCCAGGCGGCCAGCTCGGCGGCCTCCTTGGTGTGCTTGCCCGCCTTGGGCACGGCGAGGAAGGAACCGCCCCAGTTGCCGGCGACCGGCGGTGCGGCGATGTCCCACTTGCCCTGGTTGGCCGGACCCGCCTGGTCCTTGATGATGCCGGTCATCCAGCTGGGGCAGGCGACGGTGGCGAACTTCGAGTTCTTGAAGGCGGCGTTCCAGCTGCCCTTCTCGTCGAACTGGCGCAGCTTGGCAGTCAGTCCGCCCTGGGCGGCCTTCACCGCGGTCTCCCAGGCGCTCTTCACGCCGGGGCTGTTCTCCCAGTCGAGCTCGCCGCTGGTGTTGGCGTACTGCACCGGGTCGCTGGAGACGACGGCGTTGAAGAGACCGCTCGCCGAGTCGTGGAAGGCGGTGCCGGCGGGGGCGGCCGCCTTGTACTTCTCGCCGGTCTCGATGAACTTGGCCCAGTCGCCGTGCCACAGCTTGCCGACGGCGTCGCGGTCGGTGGGCAGCTTGGCCTTGGCGAAGAGGTCCTTGTTGTAGCAGATCGCCATGGGGCCGATGTCGGTGCCGAGGGCGATGACCTTGCCGTCGCCGGTGGTCGCCTGCTTGACCTTCCAGTCGAGGAAGGCGTCCATCTTCGCGCCGCCCTCCTTGCTCAGGTCGACCCACTTGTTCGCCATCGCCGTGCCGGTCGCCTCGGCGATGTAGCCGACCTCGACGGCCTGGATGTCGGCGACGCCGCTGTTCTGGCCGAGGCGCAGCTTCAGGGTGTCCCAGTACTTCTGGCCGTCGGAGACGTTCGATTCCTCGATCTTGATGTTCGGGTGAAGCCGCTCGTACTCGGCGTAGAGCTTCGCGCCGGTCTTGTCGTCGTACCCGAAGGAACCGAAGGTCCCGATCCGCAGCGTGATCTTCTCGTTGCTCTGGCCGCCCCCGCCGCCCTTGCCGCCGTTGTCGTCGTCGCTGCCGCAACCGGTGAGCAGGGTCGTGCCGGTCACGACGACGGCGACCGCCGCGATCGCCGCACGGCGTCCGCGTCTGCTGCTGGAAGTGCGCATTCCACTCTCCTCGTCCAAGGTGGTGCTCGTTGTGCGCCAAGAGGTCCGGCCGGCTGATCGCGGCTCGGCGGCGCCTGCCAGGACCTGATGCAAGGCTGTGCGCATCCCGGATGGGAGCGCTCCCACGTCGTTGCCGGAAGGTTGCTGCCTGGCGGGTGCGGGTGTCAAGACATGAACGCGGATTCGTTACCGGAAGGTTTTCCGGGGGTTTCGCGGGCCTGGGCGGGGAGGGTCGCGTCATCTCCTGAACGCGGCTCATGGTGTCGGGGTGGGGTCGTGGACTAGTGTGGGAGCGCTCCCATCTCCGCTTCGGTCTCCGGCGGACCGGTGGTGAGCAGCACGTTGTCCTACGAGGGGAGTTCGGGAGTTGTGAGCGGACGGCAGAGCGGCAGACCCACCCTGGAGCAGGTCGCGGCCAGGGCCGGGGTCGGCCGGGGCACGGTCTCCCGGGTGATCAACGGCTCCCCCCGGGTGAGCGAACAGACCAGAACGGCCGTCGCCAGAGCCGTCGCCGAACTCGGCTACGTACCCAACCAGGCCGCCCGCGCGCTCGCCGGCAGCCGTACCGACGCGATCGCGCTCGTCATCCCCGAGGCCGAGGCCCGGCTCTTCGCGGAGCCGTACTTCCTCGACCTGATCCGCGGGGTGAGCGCCGAACTCGCCGAGGCCGACAAACAGCTGCTGCTGACCCTGGTCCGCAGCGAGCAGGAGCGGCAGCGCTTCGAGCAGTACCTGGCCGCCCAGCGCGTCGACGGCGTCCTGCTCGCCTCCGTCCACGGCGACGACCCGCTGCCCGACCGGATCAGGGAACTGGGCCTCCCGGTCGTCATGAACGGACGCCGCTCCGAGGCCGAGCCCGTGCCGTACGTCGACTCCGACAACATCGGGGCCGGCCGGGCGGCCGTCGCCCACCTCGTGGGAAGCGGGCGGAGCAGGATCGCGACCGTCACCGGGCCGCTCGACATGTACGTGGCCCGCGCCCGGCTCGGCGGCTACCGGGCGGGACTCGCGGAGGCCGGACTCGCCCCCGACGAGGAGCTGGTCTCGGCCGGCGACTTCACCGAGGAGGGCGGCCGGCGCGCGATGCGGCTGCTGCTCGACCGCAGCCCGGACCTGGACGCCGTCTTCGCCGCCTCCGACGTCATGGCGGCCGGGGCGCGCGGCGCGCTGCGGGAGGCGGGCCGCAGGGTCCCCGAGGACGTGGCCCTCGTCGGCGTCGACGACTCACCGGTGGCACGACTGATGGATCCGCCGCTGACGAGCGTGCGGCAGCCCATCGAGGAGATGGGCCGCACGATGGCCCGGATGCTGTTGGAGGAGATCGTCGAGGCCCCGGAGGAGCCCCGCCGCCGGGTGCTGCCGACGGAACTGATCGTGCGGGAGTCGTGCTGAGCCCGTCCGGAGACGGCCGGGGTGGGGACTCCGTGGTCGCCGGGGCTGGACGTGCGGGGCGTGAGCGGGCCTGGGCCGGGCGTCCGCGGGCCGGGCGTCGGCCGGACTGCGGGCGGACTGCGGGCGGACTGCGGGCGGGCGTCGGCCGGACTGCGGGCGGGCGTCGTCCGGGCAGGCTTCCGCGGCCGGGCGGGACCCGGAGGTCCGGCCCGGCCGCGGGGCCTGTGCGGGGTGTTACAGCGCCGGGTGGGCGTTCTTCAGGAGTTCCTGGAACTGGGCCGAGAACCACTGGCCCGAGATCGGGGCGTCCGGCAGCGCGCCCGACATGCTGTTCCCGTTACGGGCGTTGCCCGTGTACGTCGGGTCGCACATCCGGTCGAAGCCCTTGCCCTCGTTGTTCGGGATCTCCTTGCTGGCGCCGTCGGACTCGCCCGGGGGCTTGACCCAGACGTACGCGTCGATGCCCGCGGCGGGCGCCGCCTGGGGCCGCTCGCCGAGACCGGCACCGGACTGGTTGCACCAGTTGCCCAGGTGGATGCGACGGTCGTACTTGCCGCCGTTGACGTAGGTGTCGACCGTGGTCGTCGGGCCCGCGGCGGTGGGCCTGGCGGAGCCGCCCCAGCCGTTGCGGGAGGTGTCGATCAGCATGCCGAGGTTGCTGTCGAAGCCGAGCGAGACCAGCTTGGTGCGCATCGCCTGGGCGTACGACAGCTCGTCGGTGTACCGGTTCCAGTCGACCCACTTCGACTGGCGCACGGACACGCCGTTCACGCTGTCGTTGATGGTGAAGTGGTCCTCCTTCAGGGCGCTGTAGTTGGCGGTGTTCACGATGAAGCCGTGGACGTTGGCGACCGTGGAGCCCTCGGCCGTGGCGGCCTGCTTGAACAGCTCGGCGGAGGCGCCGAAGTTGTCGTCCCAGCCCAGCCAGCCGTGGTGGCCGGCGTCCACGTAGTTGTAGACGTTGCCGATCGCGCCGAGCTTCTTGAGCGCGTAGCCGACACCGGTGATGTAGTTGCCGTTGGCCTTCATGACGTCGCAGTTGGGCGTCGCGGTCGGGCGCCCCGAGACGTTGGTGACCAGGTTCGGCAGCGAGTCGATCTCGACCGTGGTGACGATCCGCAGACCCGCGTACTTGGAGTCGGCGAGGATCGCGGCGATCGGGTCGATGTACTCGGTCTTGTAGCGGCCGATCTCGGTCGGGCCGAGCTCGCCGTTGGACGCGAGCGCGGCACAGTCGCGGCCCGGCAGGTTGTAGACGACCAGCTGGACGACCAGCTCGCCGGAGCCCTTCTGCCGCAGGGCCTCGTCGAGGTGGGCGCGCAGGCCCATGGAGGTGGAGGAGCCGTTGATGGCGGCGATCCGGTCCAGCCAGACACCGGTGGGCTGGTTGGAGATCTTGGTGCCGCCCGGCTCGGCCGCCGCCTTCGCGGACCATTCGGGGTTCACGTACACCTTGGCGCCGGCGTAGGGGTTGTCGGCCTTGGAGCCGGCCGGCGGGGTGGTCGGGGGTGTCGTGGGCGGAGTGGTGGGCGGGGTGGTCGGGGGTGTCGTCGGCTCGGTGGCCCCGTTGCAGACGACCCCGTTGAGCTTGAAGGTCGCGGGCACGGCGTTGGTGCCGCTGTACGAGCCGTTGAATCCGAAGGAGGTCGATCCGCCGGTGGTCAGGGTCCCGTTGTAGGAGAGGCTCTTCGCGGTGACGGCGGCGCCGGACTGGGTGAGGGTGGCGTTCCAGCCCTGGGTGATCTGCTGGTTGCCGGCGTAGGTCCACTCGAGGGTCCAGGCGGCCACCGGGTCACCGGTGTTGGTGACGGTCACGTTGGTGCCGAAGCCGGTGTTCCACTGGTTGGTGATCTGGTAGTCGACCTTGCAGCCGGGGGTGGCGGCGCCGGCGGTGGCGGTGCCGAGGACGGTGGCGGTGGCGCCGGTGGCCGTGATGAGGCCGAGGGCGGCCAGGAGGGCGGTGCGGCTGGTGCGGCTCATGCGGGTGGGGATTCCTTTCAGGGGGTGAGACGGCGCAGGTGATCGCGCAGTCCGATGCCGAATGAGGTGGGGGTTCCGTCGTACGAACTGATCAGCGCGGGACCGGAGTTGCAGTTCCAGGTGTTCCAGGTCCAGCCCAGGTACGAGAGGCCGCGGTCGTCGAACCACTTCATGACGCGGTCGATGAACGCGTGTCCGCAGGTGTTCTCACCGATCTCGCCCGCGAGGAGAGGGACCTCGGCGGCTACCGGGGCGAGGGTGTTGTTCCAGCACGTCTCGTCGGCGCAGGTGTTGAAGTTGTAGACGTGCCAGGCGGCGGCCAGATTGCCCGCCGGGTCGGTGGGGCGGTACGTGAGCCACTGGCTCAGGTCGTTGGAGTAGGCGAGACCCGGGACGAGGACGAGATTCTTCGACCCCGTGGCCCGCACCGCGTCCAGCAGGTCCTGCATGCCGGCGACCTCGTAGCCGATGCCGGGGCAGGTGCCACCGTCGCGCCAGCAGGACCAGGCCTGGGTCGCGGTGGAGGTCGCCCGGTCCGGGTAGGGCTCGTTGAACAGGTCGAAGACGACCCGCTTGTCGTTCTTGAAGGTGTTCGCCACCGAGGTCCAGAACGCCGGTGTGTACCGGGCGTCGGGCATCGGCTTCTGGCAGGTGGCGTGGACATCGGCGCAGCCCGCGGAGTTGCCCGTGTACTGGCCGTACGTCCAGTGGAGTTCGACCACCGGGGTCATGCCGTGTGCGATGACCTTGGTGACCAGGTCCTTCACGGCGTCGACGTAGTTCGCGCCCCGGTACTCGGGCTTGATGTTGTCCAGGCCGAGCCAGCACTCCTCGTTGAGCGGAATGCGGACCGTGTTGGCCTTCCAGTCGGCGATGGCCTTGACCGAGGCGTCGTCGACGGGACCGTCCCAGATGCCGTAGCCCTGGACGCACATGAACTCGCCGCCGGAGCGGTTGACGCCGAGCAGGCGTCGGGTCGCGCCGTTCTGGTCGGTGAACCTGTTCCCGGACACGGTGAGTTCGGGCGCACCGGTGACCGGGGTCGGGGTCGTCGGGGGAGTGGTGGGCGGGGTGGTGGGTGGTGTGGTGGGCGGTGTCGTCGGATCGGTGGGCGTGGGAGTCGGCGTCGGGGTCGTGCCCGAGTCGCACGGCGTGCCGTTGAGCGTGAACGCGGTGGGTGCGGTGTTGGCGCCCGACCATGAGGCGATGAAGCCGCCCGTGACCTTCGCGCCCGTGCCGAGCGCGGCGTTCCAGCTCTCGTTCACGACGGTGACACCGGTCCCGGACTGGGACCACTTGCCGCCCCAGCCCTGGCTGACGATCTGGCCGGCCGGGAAGACGAAGCCGAGGCTCCAGCCGTTCAGCGTGGCACTGTTGTTGGTGACGGTGACGGCACCCTGGTAGCCGCCGGCCCATTGGCCGACGATCGAGTACTCCACGGTGCAGGCGGGTGCGGCCGCGGCTCCTGAGGCCGTACCCATGAGGGCGAACGCGGTGCTCGCCATCGTGAGCGCCGCTCCGGAGAGCAGCGCGGACAGACGTGGGGGATGTCGCATGAGCGAGTCCTCACAGCGAGGGCACACCCCTGACGGTGTGCCGACCGGACGGATTCGCTCCCACTGGTCGGGCAGACCGTAGCGGCAACTGCCGCCAAGGAAAAGAGGTGTTGGGTAAATTCCCCCGCCAATTGCCTTCGACTCTTCACGCACCTTGACGCCGATGCGTCCCAACTGCACAGTGGGAGCGCTCCCACTGGTTCAGAGCTTGTCTCCACGCACGTTTCGCTCTTCGCTCCCCCCGACCTCCCGAGCCGCGAGGAGAACCACCCGCATGCCACGCCTCCGACCACGAACGCGACCACGCCGGCAGCTGACCGCGCTGGCCGCAGCGCTCTCCCTCCCCCTCGGTCTCACGGCCGTGGGCGCCACCACGGCCCAGGCCGCCGACGTGCAGTGCAGCGTCGATT
Organism: Streptomyces sp. NBC_00691; assembly: GCF_036226665.1. Classification (NCBI taxonomy): domain Bacteria; kingdom Bacillati; phylum Actinomycetota; class Actinomycetes; order Kitasatosporales; family Streptomycetaceae; genus Streptomyces; species Streptomyces sp. NBC_00691. Next base: position 7,089,729 of record NZ_CP109007.1, read on the forward strand.
ACAAGACGAACGACTGGGGTTCGGGCTTCACCGCCGAACTCACCCTCACGAACCGCGCCACCACCGCGCTCAACGGCTGGACCCTCACCTACGCCTACGCCGGTGACCAGAAGCTCACCAACGGCTGGAGCGGCGTCTGGTCCCAGTCCGGCAAGAACGTCACGGTGACCAACGCCTCCTGGAACGGCAGCCTCGCCGCCGGGGCCGCCACCACCACCGGCGCCCAGTTCACCTACAGCGGCGCCAACGCCGCCCCCACCTCCTTCGCGGTCAACGGCACCCCCTGCACGGGCGCCCACCAGCCGCCCGTCGCCGTCCTCACCAGCCCCGCACCGGGCGCCGTCTTCACCTCGGGCGACGCGGTGCCGCTCGCCGCCACCGCCGCGGCGGCCGACAGCGCCACGGTGAGCAAGGTGGAGTTCTACAGCGACACCGCGCTCCTCGGCACCGACACCACCGCTCCCTTCACCTTCAGCGCGGCCGGGCTCGCCACCGGCGCCCACTCCCTCTACGCCAAGGCCTACGACAGCCTGGGCGCCTCCGCCGAGTCCGCGCCCGTAGGCATCACCGTCGCCGCGGGCCCCGCGCTGGTCGCCGCCCCGAGCCAGCTCGGGGTACGCCAGGGCGCCACCGGCACCTTCGACCTCAAGCTCTCCACCGCCCCCACCGCCAACGTCACGGTGAGCGTCGCCCGTACCTCCGGCAACACCAACCTCACCGCGACCCCGGGCTCGCTCACCTTCACCCCGGCGAACTGGAACACCGCCCAGAAGGTGACCGTCGCCGCCGCGGCCACCGGCACCGGCTCCGCCGTCTTCACCGCGACCGCACCCGGCCACGCCAAGGCCGAGGTCACCGTCGCCCAGCTGGCCGCGAACTCCACGTACGACGCCCGCTTCCTCGACCTCCACGGGAAGATCACCAACCCGGCCAACGGCTACTTCTCGCCCGAGGGCATCCCGTACCACTCCGTCGAGACGCTGATCGTCGAGGCCCCCGACCACGGGCACGAGACGACCTCCGAGGCGTACAGCTACCTCATCTGGCTCCAGGCCATGTACGGCAAGATCACCGGTGACTGGACCAAGTTCAACGGCGCCTGGGAGACCATGGAGAAATTCATGATTCCCACCCATGCCGACCAGCCCACCTCCTCCTCCTACAACGCCTCCAAGCCGGCCACCTACGCGCCCGAGTGGGACCTGCCGTCCCAGTACCCGGCGCGGCTCGACTCCGGCGTCACCTCCGGCGCGGACCCGATCGCCGGCGAGCTCAAGAGCGCGTACGGCACCGACGACGTCTACGGCATGCACTGGCTGCAGGACGTCGACAACGTCTACGGCTTCGGCAACGAGCCCGGGAAGTGCTCCGCGGGACCGACGGCCACCGGCCCCTCGTACATCAACACCTTCCAGCGCGGCCCCCAGGAGTCCGTCTGGGAGACCGTCACCCACCCCACCTGCGACAACTTCGGCTACGGCGGGCGCAACGGCTACCTCGACCTGTTCACCGGGGACGCCTCCTACGCCAAGCAGTGGAAGTACACCAACGCCCCCGACGCCGACGCCCGCGCCGTCCAGGCCGCCTACTGGGCCGACCTCTGGGCCAAGGAACAGGGCAAGGGCGGTCAGGTCTCCGCGACCGTCGGCAAGGCCGCCAAGATGGGCGACTACCTGCGGTACTCCATGTTCGACAAGTACTTCAAGAAGGCCGGGAACTGCGTCGGCCCCACCACCTGCCCCGCCGGCACCGGCAAGGACAGCGCGCACTACCTGATGTCCTGGTACTACGCCTGGGGCGGCGCCACCGACACCTCCGCCGGCTGGTCCTGGCGCATCGGCTCCAGCCACGCCCACGGCGGCTACCAGAACCCGCTCGCCGCCTACGCGCTCAGCGAGTACGCCCCGCTCAAGCCCAAGTCGACGACGGGCGCGGCCGACTGGGCGACCAGCCTCGACCGGCAGCTGGAGTTCTACCGCTGGCTCCAGTCCGACGAGGGCGCCATCGCGGGCGGCGCCACCAACAGCTGGCAGGGCCGCTACGCCACCCCGCCGGCCGGCACCCCCACCTTCCACGGCCTCTTCTACGACGAGAAGCCCGTCTACCACGACCCGGCGTCCAACCAGTGGTTCGGATTCCAGGCCTGGTCCATGGAACGGGTCGCCGAGTACTACCAGCAGACCGGGGACGCGGCGGCGAAGACCGTCCTCGACAAGTGGGTCTCCTGGGCGCTGTCCAGGACCACGATCAACCCGGACGGCACCTACCGCATCCCCTCCACCCTCCAGTGGTCCGGCGCGCCCGACACCTGGAACGCGACGAGCCCCGGTGCCAACGCCGGCCTGCACGTCACCGTCGCCGACTACACCGACGACGTCGGGGTGGCCGCCGCCTACGCCAAGACCCTCACCTACTACGCGGCCAAGTCCGGCCACGCCGAGGCCAAGCGCGTCGCCAAGGCCCTCCTCGACGGCATGTGGACCCACCACCAGGACCCGTTGGGCATCGCCGTCCCGGAGACCCGCGCCGACTACAACCGCTTCGACGACCCCGTGCACGTGCCGAACGGCTGGACCGGCACCATGCCGAACGGCGACACGGTGAACAACTCCTCCACCTTCGCCTCGATCCGCACCTTCTACCAGGACGACCCGGCCTGGCCCAAGATCGAGGCCTATCTGGCGGGCGGCGCCGCGCCCGTCTTCACCTACCACCGGTTCTGGGCCCAGGCGGACATCGCCCTGGCCATGGGCTCGTACGCGGAGCTGCTCGAATAGCAGCCGCCCCGCACGGAGCGGCTCCGCGTACGACGAGACCGGGCGGCCCCCGAGAAGGGGCCGCCCGGTCCTCCACGCCGCCCCCGGCCCCCGGAGGCCGCCCGACCCCTGGGCCTTTCGCGGCCCGCCTGGACAGCTCGACGAGCGGCCGCCTAGGGTCGGGGTCCGAATCACCGACGGGCGCCGTGCGCCCGGAACTCTGGGAACAGCCGAGGAGCGCGCACGTGGTCACCCTCGCCGATGTCGCCCGCCACGCCGGGGTGTCGGCCAGCACCGTCAGCTACGTGCTCAGCGGCAAACGCTCCATATCCACCCCCACCCGCGAGCGGATCCAGCACAGCATCGACGCCCTCGGCTACCGGCCGCACGCGGGCGCCCGCGCCCTCGCCAGCAGCCGAACCGACATCCTCGCCCTGATGATGCCGCTCCGTACCGGCCTCTACGTGCCGGTCATGATGGAGATCGCGATGGCCGTCACCACCACGGCCCGCTCCCACGGATACGACGTCCTGCTCCTCACCGGCGAGGAGGGCCCCGAGGCCGTCCGCCGCGTCGAGGGCAGCGCCATCGCCGACGCCATGATCGTCATGGACGTGGGACTCGACGACCCGCGGCTCCCCTGCCTCCAGGAGGCCGAGCGGCCCGCCGTCCTCATCGGCCTCCCCACCGAATCCGCCGAATCCGCCGACATCGCCGGACTCGACTGTGTGGACCTCGACTTCGAGGCCGCCGGAGCCCGCTGCGTCGAGCACCTCGCCGGACTCGGCCACACCGGGATCGCCGTCCTCGGCGAGCCGCCCGCCGTCTACGAGCGGGCGACGGGCTTCGCCGCCCGCACCCTCACCGGACTGCGCGCCGCCGCCGGCACCCATGGCATCGGGCTGCTCCACCGGCCCGTCGACGGCACCTACGCGGCCGTCGCCGCCGCCGTCACCCGCGTCTTCGAGGAGCGCCCCGGCACCACGGCCCTCGTCGTCCAGAACGAGGCCGCCGTCGAACCGCTGCTCGCGCTCCTGCGCCACCAGGGACGCGCCGTGCCCGAGGACGTCTCCGTGGTCGCCATCTGCCCCGACCAGGTCGCCGTCCACGCCTCCGTACCGCTCACCGCCGTCTCCGTGCCCGCCCAGGAGATGGGACGCCTCGCCGTCGAACGGCTCGTCGGACGCCTCGCCGGGGAGGCACCCCGGGGTACGGAACTCATTCCGCCGCTGCTGACCACGCGCGCGAGCAGCGGCCCCGCCCCGTCCCGGCCCGCCACCGGGTCCGCCCTGCCGGGATCCCGCGAGTCCGGCCCCGCCTCCCCCTCCGCGCCCACCGAGGACCGTCGTGGTCGCGGCGGACACTGAGGCCGAGGACGGCGCGTCCGAGTTCCGGGCGTTCTTCGAGCGCCACTACGCCGAACTCGCCCGCCTCGCGCATCTGCTGACGGGCGAGACCGACGCCGCCGACGACCTCGCCGCCGACGCCATGCTCGCGCTCTGGCACCGCTGGGACCGGGTCCGAGCCGCCGACCACCCCGCCGCCTACGCCCGCGGTGTCGTCGCCAACCTCGTCCGCACCCGGATCCGCGGCACCGTCCGTGAGCGGCGCCGTATCGCCGCCTTCTGGGACCGGCGCCCCGACCACACCGAGGACCCCGACGTCCCCGCCGTCGTCGACGTACGGACGGCGCTGCGCGCCCTGCCGTTCCGCAAGCGCGCCTGCGTCGTGCTCCGGCACGCCTTCGACCTCTCCGAACGCGACACCGCGCTCGCGCTCGGCGTCTCCGTCGGTACGGTCAAGAGCCAGACCGCCAAGGGCATGGCCGAGCTCCAGCGGCTGCTCGGCCCCCGGGCCGCCACCGAACTCGCGTCGGGGAGGCGCTGATGGACGAGACACGTCTCCACCGCGAGCTGCGGGAGGCGGCGCTCGCACACCGGCCGGACCACGCCCGCATGCTCGCCCGGGTGGAGCGCGGCATGGCCGCCCCCGCGGCCCGGCCGCCCCGGCCCGCGGCCCGCCGGACCGGGCGCCGCTGGACGGCGGTCGGGGCCGTCGCGGCCGCCGTCGCGGGAGTCCTCGGCGTCGGCGGTCTCGCGGCGACCACGCTGAACGACCGGCCCGCCGCGCCCGCCACCACGCTCCCCGCGCCCGGCCCGAGCGCCCGGGCGACCGCCACCATCGACCCCGGCGGCAACCGCTGGTGGGCCCAGAGCGATCTCCGCCTGACCACGGACACCCCGGTCAGCGGCCTCACCGTCGAGCTGCGGGTCGTCCGCACCCCCGGCGTCGTGAGCACGGGCCACTGGCGCACCCGCCCCGCCGAGGACTTCACCGCGACGGTGACCGAGGAGGGCCGGGAGCTGGTCTACCGGTGGACGCTCAAGCCGGGCCGGACGGTCCCGCCGGGTCCGCATGCCTTCGCCGGCCAGTACAACCACGCCGAAGGGGTACGGGACGCCTCGTCGGACACGTACACCGTCGTCCTGACGGGCGCGGACGGCGGCCGCTCCACCCTGCGCGGCGACTTCGGGACGACCGGACCGGAGTGACGCGCCTTCCCGGGCCGTCCGCGTGGGGCGCGCGGGAAGGCCGTCCGTTCCGTCACGATGGGGGGATGAGCCATGGATTCACCACACGCGTCCTGGACGTCACCACCGGAGGATCGGAGAGGGTGTACGACCTGACCGGGGAGTGCGTCGCCTTCCTGGCCGAGGTGGCAGCGGGGCGAGGAGGCCTCCTCAACGTCTTCACGCCCCACGCGACGACGGGCGTGGCGCTGATCGAGACGGGCGCGGGCAGCGACCACGACCTGCTGACGGCCCTGCACCACCTGCTCCCCGCCGACGAACGCTGGCAGCACCGCCACGGAAGCCGGGGCCACGGCCGCGACCACGTCCTGCCGGCCCTCGTCGCCCCGCACGCGACACTCCCCGTCATCGACGGCGAACTGGCCCTCGGCACCTGGCAGTCGGTGTGCCTGGTGGACACGAACAAGGACAACCCGGACCGCCAGGTGCGATTGAGCTTCCTCGGCTAGCCGGCCCTTCGGCCGGTCGGCCCTCCGACGGCGTGGTGGTCGTGTTCCCCGCGGTCCGGCGTGCGGCGGGCGGGGCCAGGGCGCCGTGATCCACGGATGGCGATTTCGGGCCGTTCGGGTGTCTCTCCAGGCGTATTCTCCTGGCGGAGAACGAGGGGGGAACGATGACTGACGACCGCAGGGCGACCGTGCCCGTGTGGACGCTGGCGACCGGGGATGTCCGCGTGTCCGGATTGACCGCGGGCGAGTCGATGACGGCCGAGCGTCTGGCCGAACTGCGCGGGGTGCTGGCAGTCCTGGCCGAGGAGCCGATCGTCACACTGGAGGCACATCCGATGCCCGACAGGATCGACCGCGGCCAGGGCATCCCGCTCGACGCGGTGAGTCCCCTGGCGCAACACCTGTCACAGTTCATCACGCAATCCGCGCGGAGCTCCCTCACGGTGGCCAGGGCGACCGCTTCCGGCGAGGGCCTGTATCGCATGGTGATCCCGGCGAAGGTCGCCGCCCAGTTCGGGCAGGGATGCGTTCGCTCGATGGCGCCCAAGGGGGGCGCCGGTGGCATCTTCAGCGCGCTCGTGGACGCGAAGGGCAAGATCGCCGGCCAGGCGACGTT